>CAVQBO010000001.1:0-4706 GCA_963710695.1 uncultured Alphaproteobacteria bacterium
AAGCGCCGGATTTTGACCACTGGCGCGCTTCACGCTCGCGTGGAATCATGCGAGCGACAGGAAATTGCGCGAAATTAGAATGCTTGAGGAAGTTCCGGTTGCAAAATTCTGCCTACTTTCGCGGGACTTGCTCAAAGGGGGAAGGCATGACGCAAAAGCTTTATCTCGAGGATCTCGCGGTCGCACAGTAAATCTACATCGCGGCGCCTGGCCGCGGGCCGTCGAGGCGGAGGAGATGCTCCGCTTCGCCCGCGAATATGATCCGCAATATTTCCACACCGACCCCGAGGCGGCCAAAGCCAGCATGTTCGGCGGGCTGATCGCTAGCGGCTGGCTGACGGCGGCGCTGACCATGCGGCTTCTGATCGAGGGCGGCGCGCCCTTCGCCGATGGGGTGATCGGCGCCGGTGGCGAACTCGCCTGGCCGCGTCCTGTGCGCCCCGGCGACAGCCTGCGCGTCGAGAGCGAGGTGCTGAAGATCACGCCCTCGCTCTCCCGTCCGACCGCGTAAGCGTGATCACCAAGACCACGACCTACAATCGGAACAATAAAGTCGTGCAGACGCTGACGGCGAAGCTGATCGTCTTCGCGCGCGCCGGGCGAGCGGTTCCCCCTTAACCCCGCAAGCCCTGCTTGGTGATGGGCTGGGCTGGGATCGAGCGACAGCGCGCGCTGGTATGATTCCTGCGCCTTGCCGCGATTGCCGCTGCGGTCGTAGGCGAGGCCGAGCCAGGCCCAGGTCATGGCGCTCTTGCTGTCGACATTGAGCGCGGCGTTGAAGTCCTCGATCGCCGGTCGTATTTGCCGAGATCACGAGGCTTTCGCCGCGCGCCTGATAGGGCGCGCTGCGAAGGGGTCGCGGTCGATGGCGTTGTCGAAATCGGTCACGGCGCGAATATTGTCGCCCTGCTTCTGGTTGATGAGCCCGCGCGCGTGGAACGCCTGCGCGTTCTCGGGATTGAGCCTGATGGCGGTGTCGAATCGGCCCGCGCCTGATCCAGATTGCCCTGCGCCCGCAGCAGATTGGCGCGGCCGATATAGGCCGGCGCGTGACGGGATTGGCCGAGATGGCGCGGTCGAAATCGACTCTCGCGAGATCGTTGCGGCGCTTTGGCGATAGGCCAGCGCGCGATTGGTGTAGGCCGTGAAATTATTGGGATCGAGCCGGATCGCCTGGGTGAAGTCGTCCACCGCCTCCTGGAAATGCCCGAGGCGGGCGTAGGCGGAGCCGCGGGTGTTATAGGCCTCCGGGTCGACGGATTGCGGCGAATACGTCGGACAGCGAATCGATATTGGACTGGGCGGCCCGGGGTCGGTCTCGCTGACCTCGGCGATGCCGCGTCCGGGCGGCCGTTCGAGACCTGATCCGTCAGGCAGCCGCCGAGCGCCAGCGCGGCCAACGCCGCCAAGCCGAAGCCCGAGGCGCGGCTCCGCGAGAACCGTCCGCGCGCCGTCGCGTGGGTTTCGCTCATGCCGTCAGATCCTCCCGAAGATGTCGCGCCCGATACCGGCCGCGAACGAAAACCTAAGAATCCGTCGCCGCCTGGCGACATTAGGACCGTGTAACCTAACCGACCGTCAACAGCGCCAAAGCAGGCTTAACGCGCGCCGAAGGCGGGCTTGGGCTTGATCGGCAGCAGGCCTTCGCGTTGCAGCTTCTTGCGCGCGAGCTTGCGCGCGCGGCGGACCGCCTCGGCCTTTTCGCGCGCCCGCTTCTCGGACGGCTTTTCGTAATGGCCGCGCAACTTCATTTCACGAAAAATGCCTTCGCGCTGCATCTTCTTCTTGAGCGCCTTAAGAGCCTGGTCGACATTGTTGTCGCGAACGAGAACTTGCACGAAGCGATCCTATGGTTGTGGGCCCCCGCTTTGCGCGCGGCGGGCGTCGGATTGAGAAAATAGTCGGCCGGGCGCTGGAGGCAGCACCTGACCCGTGAGGCGCGAAATAAACAGAATCGCGCGCCGCTGTCCACGGGGCAGGGCGAGATTTGGGGGAGGGAATGGGTCCGGCTTGAGCCTCCAGTCGAGCGGCGGCGTCGCTATTTCCGCGTCGGATTTTTGGTCAAAACCCAAGCCGCTGAAATCAAACCCGGTTTCCCCGGCCGGTAATCCTTTGGCCGGACCTTCGCGGCGCTGAGCAAGGCGCCGGAAAAGCTTTTGAATGACGAGGAACGGAAAATGCGCGACGACCTCGCGCGGCTTCCGCTCGTCACGATCTCGCATCTGATCTATCAGCAACAGGCCTATGAAGGCGACGCGAAAGACTATGAGTTTTCGGCCAGCTCCATGCGCGAGCATTGGAAGAGCGGCTATCTCGACACCAGGCGCACGCTGGCGCGCCGCGACTATATGCAAATACCCTCGGAAGGCCGCCACGTCGTGATTTACGACGTGCATCGCGAGCGCGAAATGGCCGATTGACGGCGACGGAAGGCGCCCGCGAATTACGCGTTCGGCTATCGGCGCTTACGTCCTGGGTCGGCGTCAGTGCGCCGGGGAGTTCGCGCGGGCGCGGTAGGCGCCGGGCGTCATGCCGGCGCGGCGAAGAAAGGCGCGGCGAAAGCTCGCTTCATCGGCATATCCGGCGCGCGCGGCCAATTGCTTGACGGGATAGGCGCCGGTCGCCAGCAACGCCTTGGTCGCCTCGAAGCGAATCCGATCGATGAAATCGCGCGGCGACTTTCCGGTCGCCGCCTTCAGCCGCCGGTGCAGCGTGCGCGGCGAGATCATCAAGGCGCGCGCGAGGTCGTGCGCGGTGAGACGTTCGTCTCCGATGCCCTTGATGATTTGTTCGGCGTCGCTCAAAAGCGCTTTCGCCGCGATCAGCAAGTTAGACGGACTATCGCCCGCATCGCGGGCGGGCAAGGAATCCAGCGCGACGGACGTAGGCGAATGTTTCGCCGCCTCTCGCCCGGTCAACGCCCGGATCGCAAAGCGTCAAATCGACCCAAGACAACCAGCCGCTCGCGACGATCGCCCCATTTTCCTCGATCAACGCGGTCGGCATCGCGGCGCCCTCCGTGGAGGAGCACCTCTCCTCGGCATTTTGCAGCACTCAAGATTCGGCTTCCACAGCGACGGCCCAACATTCCCGTAGCTTCGAGCATGAACACGCCGTCCAAGACGCGCCGATCAAGCTTCCCTGTTCGTGGCGCTGGCGAATCCACGACGCCAGACCGGCCGCTCGCTCCGCGCGCATCGGCTCGCCGCGTCGATGGAACGCAAAACCGGGCAACAGCGCCGCGTCGCAACTCGAAATCGACGAAATATCCGCATCCACGGCGAAAAAACGCCCGTGGTCGTCCACAAAAGGCTTCCCGTCCACGCTCGCCATCAAGACCTCGAAACATGCCGGGGACCGTGTCCTTTGTAATCACCCGCGACGACGCCAAGAGCATTTGTGTCATTCCGATGAAATGACGAGCAATGCATCCGTCTAGTCCGAGGATTACTATTTTCATTAGATAGTTCTAATCCGCTCAAACAAGCTCGTCCATAAATACATGAATTGCGCCGCTGCGTCAAAATGCCACGCCTCGCGTAAAAAACGCGGATGATCCTTTGTTACATTCCCACCAAAGGTTACAAATATTTCATGTCCATTCCGCACTGAAATAAAGCATTGGCCCGGATTGCAACAGAATGGCCAACTTCCCCTCCTATACATTCAAATTACCGTGGCCACATTTAAGCCGCCGGGCGGACTGAACGCCTTCGGCCGAGGTGGAGGAAACCTTATGACTTCAACGGCAACGACGGCGGTGGGCGTGAGAGACGACGCCGACGTCATCATCAATCTAAAGCCGATGTGGATCGGTCTTGGCGTTATGACGGTTTTTTATCTAATCGTGCGCGTCTACGAGCAGATCTTCGGCTGGCGCGCGGGTCTCGACTTGTTCTCGCGCCGGAATTCCAGACTTACTGGCTAAGCGTTTTGTGGACGGAGATCTCGCTGGAGCTGGTCGCCGGCATCGGCCTCGCCGGCTATCTATGGAAGACCCGCACCCGCGACATGGCGAGCGTGACGCCTCGCCAGGAAATGAAAGCCATTATCGTCAATATTCAGTGGCTGGTCGTTTTCGCCATGGCGATCTATTGGGGCGCGAGCTTCTTTACGGAGCAGGACGCGACCTGGCACATGACGGTCATTCGCGACACCGACTTCACGCCGAGCCATATCCTTGAATTCTATCTCAGCTATCCGATCTACTCGATCGTCGCGATCGGCGCCTTCTTCCACGCCAAGACACGGATTCCCTTCTTCTCCAAGGGCTATTCGCTCGCCTATCTGATCGTCTCGATCGGCCCCTTCATGATCATCCCGAACGTCGGCCTGAACGAGTGGGGCCATACCTTCTGGTTCATGGAAGAACTGTTCGTGGCGCCCCTGCATTGGGGCTTCGTGTTCTTCGGCTGGATGGCGCTCGCCGTGTTCGGCGTGGTTCTTCAGCTCCTGGCGCGCGTGCGCGCGTTGATCGGCGCCGAAGGCGTCGCCCTTCTGACCTGACGCGCAATACCGGGAGACGCGATATAGCGCCCGCTTGACGCGTCCTTCGGTTCTAAACTTAGTTCTCCCAGAGACCGACTGCCCTCCCATGGGCGTCCCGCTCTCGTTCCCTCGAACAGGAACGGGGGCGGGCTTTTTTTTGCACTGTGCGCCAACCAGTCAATCTCAACTCGCGCCCGGCTCCGGTCAAACCGCGCCGC
>CAVQBO010000002.1:0-20349 GCA_963710695.1 uncultured Alphaproteobacteria bacterium
ACGGCATCATCAGATATGCGCCGTTTAGTCTGGGCACTGGGCCAACTCGCTTGCACGCCGCGCGCCAAATCGGCGCGCCGACAAACCCGCCTAAAATCGCGATCACGGCCAGGCGAATATCTTCGCGCAGCGCCCGCATGGGGAGTTTTGCTGAAAGCGCTCCGGACCGATCGCTATTTATCCTGTCCAAAATCCTCCAGCACTATTTGGAGAGAGTCCGCGCCGACATGGACCGGACCGGTGAAGGGATGATCGAACGACACGATCACCAGCAGGCCCATGAACACGATGACAGAGAGTATGCCCGTCATGGTGATTTGAGCCCAAAGATTTTCGGTCCCGAAGAAGAATGTGAATCCAATCGTCATCACCGCGCCGCAGCACAGAACAGCCCACAACATCGTGGGAATGATGCCGGTCGCGAGATGCAGGCGGGTGCGGCGGGCTTCGGTTATCACGTCGAGCTGCTTCAGCATCTCCGCGAAGCTCGCGGACTTTCTCTCGCTGGTTTCGGGCAAGCGCAGGATCGCGACATAGAGCGCATCAAGCGCGCGCAATCCGTCGCGGCTCTCTTTTTCTTTCGCCATCAGCGGCCAGTCGCGCTCGATCGCGAGCTTGAGATAATTGTTCAAGGCGGCCTTCGCCGCCGCGGCTTCCGGTTCGGGGCCGGCGGCTAGTCGATACAGCGTGGCGGCGGCCCCGGCCTCCTTGGTGACCATGCCCTCCGCTTCGCTGAATTTCTCCCAGACGGCGATCACTGCGAAAGCCAGCAGAACAGCGTAAATGACGCCAACCGTCGCGAATTTGAAGCCAGCGATCTCATTGTTCGTGGTGAGCCGCGCGAGATCGACCTGCCGTCGCACCAGCAGCGGCCCGCACATGGCGATCATCGTTGGCGCCACCACCAACAGAATGGCGGAGGCCCACAACGGCAGTTCGCACAGGAAGAGCAACATTTCCAGCCGCTTTCGTTACGAGACCAAGGGGTGAAAACAATGTTTCATCTCTAGCATTTCCCAAGTCAATTATATCAGCGAGAGCGGAGCCCGGCTCAGATCATCTTGAGGCCCTTCAGACTGGAGTGGCCATTGCGTCCGACGATCAAATGATCGTGCACGACAATGCCGAAGGGCTGGGCGATGTTTATGATGTCATGCGTCATGCGAATGTCGGCGGTCGAGGGCGTTGGATCGCCGGAGGGGTGGTTATGCGCCAGGATCAAGGCGCAGGAGCCGAGTTCCAGCGCGCGGCGCACCACCTCGCGCGGATAGACCGGCGTATGGTCGACGGTGCCGACGCCCTGCACTTCGTCGGCGATCAGCCCGTTGCGCTTGTCGAGAAACAGCACGCGAAACTCCTCGCGCTCGGCATAGGCCATGGCGGTGCGGCAATAGTCGATCACCTCGACGAAAGAGGAGAGGACCATGCGCTTCTCCAGCGCGCCGCGCGCCAATTTGCGCGCCGCGGCCTCGACCAGCTTGATTTCGCAGATCGCCGCCTCGCCGAGCCCGTCGATCTCGCGCAGCCGTTCGGGGCGCGCGGCGATGACCTCGCTAAAGGAGCCGAAGCGGGCGATCAACGCCTTGGCCAGAGGTTTTACGTCGCGGCGCGCTATGGCGCGAAACAGCAACAGTTCCAACAGTTCGTAATCGGCCAGCGCCGCGCCGCCGGCCTCCATGAAGCGGTCGCGCAGGCGTTGGCGGTGGCCGTGAAAATGCGGCGTCGCCGCCTCGCTCAGTCCCTGGACCGCCGCGGGCTTGTCGCTTTGCCTGTCGCGCGCGCGGCTCATGCAGCGGCGGGCGGCGTCGCCTGAGTGGGATTGTCGCGCCCGAGCGGCGATAGGGTGAATATCTCGACGCCGGTTTCGGTCACGCCGACCGAATGTTCGAATTGCGCCGAGAGCGAGCGGTCGCGCGTCACCGCGGTCCAGCCATCCGACAATATCTTGACCTGCGGACGCCCGAGATTGACCATCGGCTCGATCGTGAAGAACATGCCGGCGCGCAGCGGAACGCCTTGGCCTTTCTGGCCGTAATGCAAAATATTCGGCTCGTCGTGGAACAGCCGGCCGAGCCCGTGCCCGCAAAAATCGCGCACGATCGAACAGCGCTCGGCCTCGGCGTAGGTCTGGATCGCCGCGCCGATGTCGCCGGTGGTCGCGCCGGGTTTCACCGCCGCTATGCCGCGCAGCAGCAACTCGTAGGTCACGTCGATCAGACGCTGGGCGCGGCGCGGGATTTCGCCGACGCCGAACATGCGCGAGGCGTCGCCGTGCCAGCCGTCCAGGATAAAGGTCACGTCGATGTTGACGATATCGCCCTCGCGCAGCGCCTTGTCGTCGGGAATGCCGTGACAGACCACATGATTGATCGAGGTGCAGATGGATTTGCGATAGCCGCGGTAATCGAGCGGCGCGGGATAGGCGCCATGCGCCATGGCGAAGTCGAACACGAGATCGTCGAGCGCCTTGGTCGTGACGCCCGGGCGCACATGCTCGATCAGCATGTCGAGCGCCTCGGCCGTGAGCCGCCCGGCCCGGCGCATCGCCTCGAAATCCGCGGGTCCGTGCAGCTTGATGTGCCCGTTCTTGCGTCCTGCCGGCGCGAGATGGGACTCGATGAAGGTCATGATTTTCCGGTCTCTTGGTTCAAGTAGCTTTTGTTGGAGCCTAAACTAATGATTGGGCGCGTGAAAGCAAGCAGGACGGCCGGCGAGGCCGCGCGCCGGGCGGTCGCCGCCGCAATGCGGAATCTAGACTTGCGCGAATATATCGGAGCCTTGATTTCGTCGGGAGTTTTTGTGCAAAAGCCGGTCGCGAAAGTCTGGCGCGTTTTGACCTCGCCGCGGGCGCGCATGAAATGAAAAAGCCCGGATCGTTGGAGTTCGATCCGGGCCGAAGGTTGAGCCGCGGATCGGGGGCGACGCGGCTCTTGAAGTAGAGTGGACGCTCGAATCGTTAATAAAGCGTTAACGCGCCAGCCCCGGCGTGGACTCCAATCGCGAAGCGAAAAATCACGGGCGGGTCGGCGCGCGGCACAAATTGTCGCAGCGGCCGATTTTTGATTGACCAAAGGACTTTAGCGGTTCATCATTCCGTCATGTCGCGGTCGTGAGGGCGGGCGGGAAACCCCAGCCCTGATCGAGAGGGACCTCGAATAACGGCGCGACAAACCGGAGCCAACCCTTTCGAAAGGAACCATGCGAGAGGAGCATGACGCCGCCAGTTACTATGGCGCGGCCTGCCTAAGGCCGCCGGCGTCTCGAAAAATTCAAGACCGACTATTCAAGACACGCCAATGTCGATCACACATCGTCGAGCAAGGCGCGGTACGCGAAGGCCAAGCGCGGCGCACACTTGCCAATAGCTGGGTGTTCCCAGAATATGTTTCGCAAGGCGGAGTTTATCGGGGCCCTGTAGCGTAGAGACGCTACAGGGCCTTCGTCATTTCGGACGCCGGCGGGATTGTGCGCAAGATTGCCCTGAGGGTCCAGACTCATAACCAATAGCTGACGGTTGCGGCGATGCAGACGGCGGCTAGGAAATTGACGGCGTTTCGATCATATCGCGTCGCGACCGCCTGAAATCCTTCAAGCGACAGAACATGCGCTCGATGGCGTTGCGATTACGATAGAGGAACGGCGAGAAGCAGTTTGAACCGCCCCGGGTTTGCCGGAGGCCGTTTTGTTTGATTATGCTGCGATGGCGGGCTCGTCGAGTTGCGCATAATAGCGCGCTTCGGCTTCGGCCGGCGGAATGTTTCCGATCGGCTCCAGCAGCCTTCGATTGTTGAACCAGTCGACCCATTCGAGCGTGGCGAACTCGACCTGTTCGAAGCTGCGCCATGGCCCGCGCCGCCAGATCACCTCGGCCTTGTAAAGCCCGTTGATCGTCTCGGCGAGCGCGTTGTCATAGCTGTCGCCGACGCTGCCGACGGACGGCTCGACGCCGGCTTCCTTCAGGCGCTCCGTGTATTTGATCGAGACATATTGCACGCCGCGATCGCTGTGATGCACGAGGCCGCCGCCGCGAACGGGCCGGCGGTCGCACAACGCCTGCTCGAGCGCGTCGAGCACGAAGCCCGCATGCGCCGTGCGCGAGGCGCGCCAGCCGACGATCCGCCTTGCGAAGGTGTCGATGACGAAGGCGACATAGACGAAGCCGGCCCAAGTCGCGACATAGGTGAAGTCGGACACCCACAGCGCGTTCGGCCGCGGCGCCTGGAATTGCCGATTGACCTTGTTTCGCGGACAGGGCGCCGCCTTGTCGCTCACCGTCGTTTTCACCGGCTTTCCGCGCACAGCGCCTTGCAGGCCCATGCCGCGCATCAGCCGCTCGACCGTGCAACGCGCCACGCTCTCTCCCTCCCGGTTCAACTGTCGCCAGATTTTCCGCGCGCGATAGACCTGAAAGTTCTCGTCGTAAACGCGCCGGATTTTTTCGCGCAGCCCAGCGTCGCGCTTCGCCCTCGCCGAGCTTTTCTCAGGTAGCGCCGCGCCGCCGCGTGGGCCCGGTAAGTAGACGGGGCGATCGGCAAGACCTCGCAGATCGGCTCGACCCCGTGAACATCACGATGATCGTCGATGAAGGCGATCATGGCTTGAACCGGCGGTCGAGCTCCGCCTGGGCAAAATAAGCCGACGCCTTGCGCAAAATCTCATTGGCCTGCCGGAGCTCGCGATTCTCCCGCTCCAGCGCCTTGATCCGCTCGCGCTCGTCCGTCGTCGCGCCCGGACGCACGCCGGCGTCGCGCTCGGCCTGGCGAACCCAGTTGCGCAGCGTTTCGCCCGAGCAGCCGATCTTCGCCGCGATCGACGCTATCGCCGCCCATTGCGAAGCGTGATCGCCCCGGTGCTCCTGCACCATCCGAACCGCCCGCGCCCGCACCTCAGGTGAAAATTTGTTCGACGGCTTCTTGGTCGTTTCCATGACCCCATCCTCCCAAGAGTTGATGGAGTGGATGCCCCACCCGGCGCCGTGGATGTGCCAAAGTAGTGGTCCGCGCATTAGCTGCAGGAGGACGAATCGATGAGTGTTGTTACGATAATAGGAATTGATCTCGCAAAGCGGGCTTTTCAGGCGCATGGCGCTTGTTCGGATGGAAGCGTGGCGTTCCGGAAAAAATTATCGCGCGCGCAATTGTTGGCTTTCCTTGCCAAGCAGCCGCACTGCCTGGTTGCAATGGAGGCGTGCGCGACCGCCCACGAATGGGGGCGTGCAATCAGCGAGCTCGGTCACGATGTCCGACTGATCCCGCCAGCTTACGTAAAGCCGTTCGTGAAGCGCCAGAAAAACGACGCAGCTGACGCCGAAGCCATCGCCGAAGCAGCATCGCGACCGACAATGCGGTTTGTGCCGATAAAAACCCAGGAACAGCAAGCGAGAGCTATGATCTTCCGAACGCGCGATCTTCTCGTACGGCAAAGAACGCAACTGATCAACGCGTTGCGCGGCCATCTCGCGGAGCATGGCGTGATTGCGCCCCAGGGCCCCGTGCATGTGAAAGTTCTTGCCGCAGCAATCGATGATCCGGAGAGAAAGCTACCAATGCTCGTGCGAGATATTGGCCGGATGTATCTTGAGCAGATCACGGTTCTTTGCGACAAGATCGGGGAACTTGAGAAAGCCTTGCGCCGGGAAGCACAGCGCGGCGAAAAGACGTCACGTCTGCAAACGATGCCAGGCATCGGACCGATCACGGCGATAGCCATCGAGACATTCGCGCCGGCGATGACGACATTCAAGCGCGGACGTGATTTTGCTGCGTGGCTCGGTCTCGTGCCGATTTAGCATTCGACCGGGGGCAAACAGAGGCTTGGACGCACGTCGAAGATGGGCCAACACGATATTCGGCGACTTCTCATTATCGGCGCGATGGCCGTCATTCGTTGGGTCTCGCGTAAAGGCGCTCCTGAAGGCTCATGGCTTCAGCGCATAATGGCGCGAAAGCCACGCATGCTGGTCGCAGTGGCTCTCGCCAATAAAATGGCCAGAACTGCGTGGGCGATGCTGATGAAGAACGAAAATTATCGGAATCGGCGACGACCGCGGCTGATCCGGGTCGCGTGTCAAATCCGTCGGAATGCTGGGCATGTGAGGAGGTCGGCGAACGTCAAGGGCAATTGATCGATCTGATCAGGATCAGGAAAAGCCGAGAGGCCCCGAGAGCTTCGAGCTCGCAGAGTTGATGAGCGCCTGATCCGCGTATCTCCATGACGGCCCGCGGCATGAACAAGGCCGCAATCAGAGGCCTGACACATGACCGCACCCGATCACATGTCCGAGACGTTCAAAAACTGCTTGCATGAAACGGGGCATCCACACATGGGGCCTCCGGCAAACCCGGGGCGGTTCAGTTCTTCCATTTGCGATTGGCCTTGGGCGGGATGTTTGGCATCGCTCCGCCATCCTCGACTTGCCGACGGATGGCGTCGCTGTCATAGCCTTTGTCGCCGTGCAGGATTTCGCAAGGTGGAAGCCGCGCGAGAAGTTCCGCGCCAGCCGTGCAATCAGCGACGTTTCCGCCCGTGAGCATGAAGGCGATGGGACGACAACTTCCATCGGTCAGCGCGTGGATTTTGGTCGTGCGTCCGCCGCGCGAGCGGCCAATGGCCTGATTTTTCTCCCCCCTTCGCCCCCGCTGGCCGAGCGGTGCGCCTTCACCGCCGAGGAGTTGATAAGAACCTCCGCCGGCGGCCCGCCAGCTTGCGCGAGCGCGTGGAACAGGTCGATCCAGACTCCTTTGGCTGCCCAACGGACGTAGCGATTGTAAAGCGTCTTCTTGGGTCCGTATTCCGGCGGCGCGTCGATCCAGCGCCCGCCGGATTTAAGCACATGAACGATGCCGCTGATGACCCGGCGGTCGTCGACCCGCGCCTTACCGCGCGTGTCCGTGGGAAGATGCGGCGCGATCTTCGAAAACTGCGCGTCCGTAAGCCAGAATTGGTCGAGAATCATCGGCGTTTCCTTTCGGAAGCCGTGAATCACAACTGGCTCGTCGCGCCAAGCATTTTATGGGTCTAGGCCCTAGCGCCAAACGAACAGGCGAATCCACCGCGACCAAAGCGCGGCGGGGAGCGGGCGAGCCAGCGCATGGCCGAGGCTATAGCCCCACGCCCAAGCCGCGAGTTGGAGCGCGCGGGCCAGCAAATAGCTGAGGGTTTGAGCAAGTTCTCATCGAAAAGTCTGGCGACTTTTATAAGAACTTGCTTTGGCGTGGCGTCAGAGGAACATGCCGAAGATGCCCGACAGGATCGCCATGACGAACACCGTCGCCCCAACCACCCCTACGTCGGTTGTCGCCCAAAGCGACAGTATCGCTCCGAGAATTCCGCCGCCCAAGGCGCAGAGGAGAACATTCGGGCTCAGCCCCAAGTGCAACTCACGCATGCCGGAATATTTGTCCGGTTCCTTTTTCGACAGGTCGGCGTTTTTATTTATGTTGTAATCGCTCATGGCGTTTCCCCTTATGTCTGCGCGCCGCGGACACGGCGCGCCTCCTCTCGGACGATTGGACACGACTGAAAGGAGAGACCGGCGCGTCAAGGCGCCGGCATTAGCCGGGGCAACTAGCGCCGCGACGTGGGAATTCAAGCGGGCGAGCGAGGGCGGGGGCGTCCGCCAAGCCTTAGTCCCCCTCCCCACGCACCCCGCCCCAAAGCCACGCCGCCCCACGCACCCCGCCGCTGGCGCCATGCACATTGCGCAAGACCCTCGTCTCCAGCGCGTCCGAAAAAGCGTAATGCTCGACCAGCCGCTCCAGCCCGTCATACAGCCGCGCGATGTTCGAGAGGCCGCCGCCGAGGACGATCACGTCGGGATCGACGATGTTGACGACGCTTGCCAGCGCCCGCGCCAGCCGGTCGCGATAGGCGTCGAGGCTGGCGAGCGCATGGGCGTCGCCGGCGTCCGCCCGCGCGGCGATTTCTTCGCAATTCGAGGACAGCCCGCTGCGTGCGTAAAACTCGCGCGAGAGTCCGCCGCCGCATAAAAACGTCTCGATGCAGCCGTCGTGGCCGCAATAGCAACGGCGGCCCGGATATTCGGCTTCGCGCATCAGCGGCAGCGGATTATGGCCCCATTCGCCGGCGATTCTGTTGCGTCCGGACATCAGCGCGCCGTCCACGACGAGCCCGCCGCCGACGCCGGTGCCGAGTATGACGCCGAACACCACCCGCGCGCCGGCGCCGGCGCCGTCCACGGCTTCCGACAGCGCGAAGCAATTGGCGTCGTTCTCGATCCGCGCGGGCCTTCCCAGCGCCGCGGCTATGTCGCGGTCGAACGGGCGCCCGTTGAGCGCGGCGGTGTTGGAGTTTTTGACGAGGCCGGTCTTGGGCGAGATCGCGCCGGGCATGCCGATCCCGACGCTGGCGCGGCCCCCGGTTTCGCTTTCCAGCGCGCGCGCGAGATCGGCGACGGCGCGCGCGATCGCCGCATAATCATGGGCGGGGGTCGCCACGCGGCGGCTCGCCAGAACCTTGCCGTCGGCGCCGAGCGCAATCGCTTCGATTTTGGTTCCGCCAAGGTCGACGCCGATGCGGATGACGTCCGCCGTCATTTGGCGGGCGCGGGCCTCAGTCCCTTGGCGTCCTTGAGCAGCGCCACCGCATCGTCGTCGATGCGCGCCGAATCGAGATCGAGCCCCGAAACCTTGGCGCCGTCCCATTTGGCGCCGGTGAAATCGGCGCCGGCGGCGTCGGCCCCCTGCATGCTGGCGCCGGAAAAATCCGCGCCGGCGGCGTGCAGATAGCGCAGATCGGCGGTCATCAGATCGGCGGCGGTGAAGTCGGCGCCTTCGGCGATCGCCGAGGCGAGCACGGCGCGCATCAGGCCCATCGACTGGTTTTTCATGTCGGCCGCCATATTGGCCTCGCGGAATTTGGCGCCGCGCAGGCTGGCGCCCGTCAGATCGCCGGCGATGCGCGCGCGCGAAAAATCGGCGCCGTCGGCGCGCGCGCGCTGCAATTGCGCGGAGAACAAATGCGCGCCGACCAGCGAGGCGCCGGTCAGATCCGCTTCGAGCATCCAGGCCTGATCGAGAATGGCGCCGTCCAGCTTCGCGCCGGAGAGCCGCGTCTTGACCAGCCGCGCCGCGCGCAAATTCACATGGCTGAAGTCGAGCCCGGAGAGATCGGCGCCGTTGAGGCTCTTGCCGGAAAGATCGAGCGGGGCGTCCGGCGTTTGCGCCTTCAACAGCGCCACGATCTCCTCGCGGCTGTAGTCCGAGCGCGAATAGGCCGGCAGGGTCAGATCGACGCCGCGCAGCATGTCTTGCGCGAGGGCCGGCGCAAAAAGCGGCGCAAAGAGTGCGAGGGCCAGCGCCAGCGCGGCGGCGCCTCTCCGGCTCAAGCGCTTCATCGCGACGGCTCCTTGGCGGCGACAAGCTCGCGCGCCTGCTGAATCCATTTTCCGCGCTCGACTCGGCCGGGAACGGACAGCGCCGCGCCAATCCAGCGCGCGTTGTCGATGTTCCAGGCGGCGATCTGATCGAAGTGAAACACGCCGAGCGCATGCAGCTTCTCGACGCTTTTGGGTCCAATGCCCCTGATCCTGGTCAGATCGTCGGGCGAGCCGCCGCGCGGCGCCGCGAGGCTTTCGGGAGGCCGGCCGGGAAAGTGCTTTTTGGCGGGCGACGCCTTCGCCGCCAATTCGTGCGCGGCGGCGGTCTCGCTCTTGGAGGTCTCGCTCTTGGCCGTCTCGCTCTTGGCGGGCGGCGGCTCGGGGGCGGGGGCGTCAAGGGTGGCGGGCTCGGGAGCGGGGGAGGACTTGGGAGCAGGGGCGGACTTGGGAGCGGGGGAGGAGTTGGCGGCGGGGGACTCCTCGTCGCGCGGACGTCCCCGCACCACCACCGGCGTCGGCTTCATCGGCGCGGCCGCCGGCGCCGGCAAAAGGCTCTTGGCGCCGCCGCCAATGGGCAGGCCGATAAAATAAGCCAGCGCGGCCAACAGGCCGATCTCCAGTTGCAGCCCGGCGCGGCCGGGAACCAGCCCAAGCTCCGCGCCGGCGAAGCCGCCGGCCAGCACGCCGAACGCCGCCAGGATCACCCACCAGCCGGAGAATTCTCCGCCCCGTCCCCGCGTCGCCGTCGCGAAGCCCACCAGGAGCCCCAGCGCGCCGGCGGCGGCGAACCAAACCCAGCCGAGAGTCAGCACGTAAAGCATTGGCCGTCTCCATCTCGCGAGCATTTCGAGCAGGCTTGTTTCGAAGCGGCGCTCATTTCGTCACGACCTCGATCGCGCCGCCGCCTTGCGCTTGCCCGGCGACGCCGACCGGCGCGAGGTTAGCGGGATCGACGCCAAGCGCCGTCAGCCGGTCGATCACCGCCTGCGCCCTTTGCTTGGCGAGGGCGCGGTTGACTTCCTCAATGCCGGGCCCGCCGACATGACCGATAATCTCGAAATGCGCGCCGCGACCGCGCGGCAGCAGCGCCGCGAGCGCGTCGAGCGCCGGCGTCGCGGAGTCGGAGAGCGTCGCGTCCGGCCCGTCGAACAGCAGCGGCGTTTTGGCCAGCGCGTCGTTAATGGCCTTTTGCAACTCGGGGGTCTCCAGCGACGGGCCGGGATCGCGCGCGGTCAGTTGGGCCGCGGAGGCGAAGCCCTGGGGCAGGGCGCTCGCCAGACGAGGCCCAATGTCCGCCGCCGCGCCCGCGAAGGGCGCCTCGCCCTTGAGCGCGACCCCGTTATCCGAAAAGGTCAGCGCGCCGCTGGAAAGACGCTCCAACGCCGGCAAGGCGGCGGCGACCGCCCGCGCGAAATCCTTCGGCGCGCCGCCGGCGACTTTGAGTTCGTCGGTCACCGCGGCGCCCGGCGCGCCCTTTTTCGCGACCGCGCGAATCTCGTCGCGCGCGGCGGCGTCGGGGACATAACCCGTCAGCGTCAGCGTTCCGTCCTTGAGCGTCGCGGCGAAAACATAGGGCGACGCCGCCCCGTCGGCGACCTCGATCTTCGTCAACGAAAATCCGCGCGGCAAATTCGCCTTGGCGTCCTCCTCGATCATCGCGGCGAGAACATTCGTCCTGCCGGCGCCTTCGACGCTCAGGCCGGCCTCGTTCAGCGCGACCTTGCCGCTCGCCAATTTGCCAAGCTCGGCCAGCGCGACATCGACGGCTCCGAGAAAATCTCCCGACGGAGCGCCGGAGCCGATCCGCATCGCGTCGCTCACCGCGGCGCCCGCCGCGATTCCCCCGGCCTTCTCGATGACATGCGCGCGCGCTTCGCCGCTGGGAACAAAGCCCTCCAGCGCGATCATCTCGCCCTTGCGCGCGGCGCTCCAACCATATGGCGACACGCGCGGCGGATAGATTTCCATCTTTTCGATCCGCGCGCCCTCGGGGGGCGATTTCGCCGCCGCGATCAGTTTTTCCAGATCGATCTCGGGCAGCGCGTCGCCCATCAGCGAAAGCGCGTCGTCGCTCAGCGTCGCGACGCCGGGGTCCATTTCCGCGAGGCGCCGCGCCGCGAACCCCGCGAGTTCCGGGAACACCGCCGGCGCGCCTTCGGCGTAACGGCTGTGGTCGATAATCTCGAGACCTTGAACAATCAGCTCCTTGCGAAGCCTGTCGCGTTCCGCGCCCGGCGGAATATCGCCTTCCAACGTCACGCGAAGGCCTTTGCGCTCCATCTTGAGAGCGAAGGGATGAACGGTTTGGACGGGCCGCGTCTGGTCGAGCGCGGCGCGCGCGCCGTCCATTTGGCCAATCGCGAGCAGCGCCTTGTCGCGCCCCGGCGCCGACAGCACGACCCCGGAAATCATAATATCACGCCCGTTCGCGGCGACCTCGGCGCCGTCCAACGCGCCTTTCTCCTCGGCGAGAAGTTGGGCGGCGCGATTTGAGAGGTCGAGCTCGATCCGCCGCGTCAGCGTATCCCCGGCGAGATAAATAATCCCGGCGAGGATCGGCAATCCGATCCACCATTTTCCCGGCCGCGGCATCGTCACGCCTCCCCCAGAGAATCACGCAGGCCATGCGCTGCTCCTTAGTCGACCCGGGAGACGCGGCGATGTCAAGACGACGGTTGCGCGGCGGCCGGCTTCGCGGCGTCCCCCGCCGCCACGAAGGCCGCGAAATCCTTTTTGTTTTGCACGGCGTAAAGCACGGCGAAGGAGGCGATCGCATCCGCGAAGACCTCGTTGCGGCCCATGTAGCCCCAAATCGTCGCGGCGTCGGCGGAGCGCGCGTGGGCGCGCGCCAGCGTGCGTCCACACAGCACCGCATATTGCGGCAGCGCCTTCGTCTCCAACAATTCGCTGATCGATCCGAGCCGGCGGTTCTTCAGGTGGCGGACATAAAACTGCCGTCCCGATGCCGGGTCGGTCGTCCAGCCCAGGAACATATCGGCCGCGGCCTGCATGATGCGCTGGCCGGACACGACGCGCGCGCCCTGCTGGCCCTGCCAGGGCTTCACATGCAGGCGCTCGAGCGCGGACGGGAGCGCCTCCTTGATCTGCAGAAACAGCGGATCGCCGTCCGTCGTCTCGAACAGCCCGATCGCGCAGTAAGTGCCGACGCTGCCGACGCCCACCACCTTGAAGGCCGAATCCGCCAGTTTGTAGCGCGCGAGCAGGGTCGCGATCTCCGGCGCCAGAGTGCCCATCACGCCGGCGAACACCGCCCGAATGTCCACGTGAATGGACGGGTCTTCCTTGTCCGGCACATGATAGATCAGCGGCGGATTGTCCTTTATCCGCCAGTCGCCGGTCGCCGGGTCGCGCGCGATATGCGGAAAATTGGCGTCCTCCTCGCGGTCGGCATGTTTTTGCGCGGCGGCGAGCCGAAGCTTTTTGGCGAGGTCGTCATCGAACAAGCCCACCGCTTCATGCGTCAGATTTATCCGCGAATGCCAGGCCTCCAGCGGCGAAAGGCGGGCAAGTTTGGCCATGCGCTCGCGATAGGCCAGCGCCACGTTCTTGGCGATGCGCCGCGCCGACTTGTCGCTGTCGCCGGCCGCCAGCGCCGCCACCGCGAAACTGGCGGCGAGCCGCTTGAGATCGGCGGTGAAATCGACATCGGGCAGCGTCTCGTCGAAATCATTGATGTCGAACAGCGCATTGCCTTCCGGCGAGAGAAAGGCGCCGAAATTCATCAAATGGCAATCGCCGCAGGCCTGCACATGTATGCCGGGGCTGGGCTGGCGCGCGAGGTCGACGGCCATGAGCGCCGCCGCGCCGCGCAAAAACGCGAAGGGCGACTGCGACATGCGCTGTCGGCGGATCGGTATGAGGCTCGGCAGCCGGCCCTTGTTGGTCTCGTCGAAAATGGCGATGGGATCGCGATCCCCGACCGAGAACTCCGCGAGACTCTCGCGCGAGACCGCGTCGCGGAGCTGCTTGCCCGCGCCGAAACGCTCGTCGAACGGGCGCCGATGCGCCGCCGTGACCGATGGATCTTCTTGTTTCGTCAAGGCTCTCTCCAATAACCAGAATGTTTCCAGGCTTGGCGGTTACTGCTTCGGGTTCAGAAAACGCGTCAAAAGAATCAAGCGGATCAATTCAGTCCCGGCACGCCGGTTTGGAGCCGGGCTCTCCAGACCGCTTCAAATTCCTCCTCGGTAATTTCCTCGGGGAGGAACTGCGGATCGGCGGCGATTTCATCGAAAGGGGGCCGCCGCCGCTGGCGCCGTGCACATTGCGCGCAACTTTCGTCTCCAGCGCGTCCGAAAAAGCGTAATGCTCGACCAGCCGCTCCAGCCCGTCATACAGCCGCGAGATGTTCGAGAGGCCGCCGCCGAGGACGATCACGTCGGGATCGACGATGTTGACGACGCTTGCCAGCGCCCGCGCCAGTCGGTCGCGATAGGCGTCGAGGCTGGCGAGCGCATGGGCGTCGCCGGCGTCCGCCCGCGCGGCGATCTCTTCGCCCCTCAGCGACACGCCAGCCCGTGCGTAAAATTCGCGCGAAGTCCGCCGCCGCACAAAAACGTCTCGATGCAGCCGTCGTGGCCGCAATAGCAACGGCGGCCCGGATACTCGTCCGCGCGCATCAGCGGCAGCGGATTATGGCCCCATTCGCCGGCAATTCTGTTGCGTCCGGACATTAGCGCGCCGCCCACGACGAGCCCGCCGCCGACGCCGGTGCCGAGTATGACGCCGAACACGACGCGCGCGCCGGCGCCGGCGCCGTCCACGGCTTCCGATAGCGCGAAGCAATTGGCGTCGTTCTCGATCCGCGCGGGCCTTCCCAGCGCCGCGGCTATGTCGCGGTCGAACGGGCGCCCGTTGAGCGCGGCGGTGTTGGAGTTTTTGACGAGGCCGGTCTTGGGCGAGATCGCGCCGGGCATGCCGATCCCGACGCTGGCGCGGCCCCCGGTTTCGCTTTCAAGCGCGCGCGCGAGGTCGGCGACGGCGCGCGCGATCGCCGCATAATCATGGGCCGGAGTCGCGACGCGGCGGCTCGCCAGAACCTTGCCGTCGGCGCCGAGCGCGATCGCTTCGATCTTGGTTCCGCCGAGGTCGACGCCGATGCGGATGGCGCCCGCCGTCATTTGGCGCGCGCGGGCCTCAGTCCCTTGGCGTCCTTGAGCAGCGGCGCCGCATCGTCGTCGATGCGCGCCGAATTCGAGATCGAGCCCCGAAACCTTCGCGCCGTCCCATTTGGCGCCGGTGAAGTCGGCGCCGGCGGCGTCGGCCCCCTGCATGCTGGCGCCGGAAAAATCCGCGCCGGCGGCGTGCAGATAGCGTAGATCGGCGCTCATCAGATCGGCGGCGGTGAAGTCGGCGCCCTCGGCGATCGCCGAGGCGAGCACGGCGCGCATCAGGCCCATCGACTGGTTTTTCATGTCGGCCGCCATATTGGCCTCGCGGAATTTCGCGCCGCGCAGGCTGGCGCCCGTGAGATCGCCGGCGATCCGCGCGCGCGAAAAATCGGCGCCGTCGGCGCGCGCGCGCTGCAATTGCGTGGAGAACAAATGCGCGCCGACCAGCGAGGCGCCGGTCAGATCCGCTTCGAGCATCCAGGCCTGATCGAGAATGGCGCCATCCAGCTTCGCGCCGGAGAGCCGCGTCTTGACCAGCCGCGCCGCGCGCAAATTCACATGGCTGAAGTCGAGCCCGGAGAGATCGGCGCCGTTGAGGCTCTTGCCGGAAAGATCGAGCGGAGCGTCTGGCGCTTGCGCCTTCAGCAGCGCCACGATCTCCTCGCGGCTGTAGTCCGAGCGCGAATAGGCCGGCAGGGTCAGATCGACGCCGCGCAGCATGTCCTGCGCGAGGGCCGGCGCAAAGAGGGCGAGGGACAGCGCCAGCGCGGCGGCGCCACTCCGGCTCGAGCGCTTCATCGCGACGCCTCCTTGGCGGCGACAAGCTCGCGCGCCTGCTGAATCCATTTTCCGCGCTCGACCCGGCCGGGAACGGACAGCGCCGCGCCAACCCAGCGCGCGTTGTCGATGTTCCAGGCGGCGATCTGATCGAAGTGAAACACGCCGAGCGCATGCAGCTTCTCGACGCTTTTTGGCCCAATGCCCTTGATCCTGGTCAGATCGTCGGCCATTCCGCCGCGCGGCGCCGCGAGGCTTTCGGGAGCGTGTCCGGGAAGGTGCTTTTTCGTGGGCGACGCCTTCTCCGCCAATTCCCGCGCGGCGGCGGCGGCGGTCTCGCTCTTGGCGGGCGGCGGCTCTGGGGCGAGGGAGGCGGGAGCAGGGGACTGGTCGGCATGCTCGGCGGCAAGTTTGACGGCGGCATGCTTGGGCGCGGCATGCTTGGGCGCGGAAGGCTCCTCGTCGCGTGGACGTCCCCGCGCCACCACCGGCGTCGGCTTCATCGGCGCGGCCGCCGGCGCCGGCAAAAGGCTCTTGGCGCCGCCGCCAATGGGCAGGCCGATAAAATAAGCCAGCGCGGCCAACAGGCCGATCTCCAGTTGCAGCCCGGCGCGGCCGGGAACCAGCCCAAGCTCCGCGCCGGCGAAGCCGCCGGCCAGCACGCCAAACGCCGCCAGGATCACCCACCAGCCGGAGAATTCTCCGCCCCGTCCCCGCGTCGCCGTCGCGAAGCCCACCAGGAGCCCCAGCGCGCCGGCGGCGGCGAACCAAACCCAGCCGAGAGTCAGCACGTAAAGCATTGGCCTTCTCCATCTCGCGCGCATTTCGAGCAGGCTTGTTTTGAAGCGGCGCTCATTTCGTCACGACCTCGATCGCGCCGCCTTGCGCTTGCCCGGCGACGCCGACCGGCGCGAGGTTAGCGGGATCGACGCCAAGCGCCGTCAGTCGGTCGATCACCGCCTGCGCCCTTTGCTTGGCGAGGGCGCGGTTGACTTCCTCTATGCCGGGACCGCCGACATGACCGATAATCTCGAAACGCAAGCCGCGACCGCGCGGCAGGAGCGCCGCGAGCGCGTCGAGCGCCGGGGTCGCGGAGTTGGAGAGCGTCGCGTCCGGCCCGTCGAACAGCAGCGGCGTTTTGGCCAGCGCCTCGTTAATGGCCTTTTGTAGCTCGGGGGTCTCCAGCGGCGGGCCGGGATCGCGCGCGGTCAGTTGGGCCGCGGAGGCGAAGCCCTGGGGCAGGGCGCTCGCCAGACGAGGGCCAATGTCCGCCGCCGCGCCCGCGAAAAGCGCCTCGCCCTTGAGCGCGACCCCATTGTCCGAAAAGCTCAGCACGCCGCTGGAAAGGCGCTCCAATGCCGGCAAGGCGGCGGCGACCGCCCGCGCGAAATCCTTCGGCGCGCCGCCGGCGATTTTGAGTTCGTCGGTCACCGCGGCGCCCGGCGCGCCCTTTTTCGCGACCGCGCGAATCTCGTCGCGCGCGGCGGCGTCGGGGACATAACCCGTCAGCGTCAGCGTTCCGTCCTTGAGCGTCGCGGCGAAGACATAGGGCGACGCCGCCCCGTCGGCGACCTCGATCTTCGTCAACGAAAATCCGCGCGGCAGATTCGCCTTGGCGTCCTCCTCGATCATCGCGGCGAGAACATTCGTCCTGCCGGCGCCTTCGACGCTGAGGCCGGCCTCGTTCAGCGCCACCTTGCCGCTCGCCAATTTGCCAAGCTCGGCCAGCGCGACATCGACGGCTCCAAGAAAATCTCCCGACGGAGCGCCGGAGCCGATCCGCATCGCGTCGCTCACCGCGGCGCCCGCCGCGATTCCCCCGGCCTTCTCGATGACATGCGCGCGCGCTTCGCTGCTGGGAACAAAGCCTTCCAGCGCGATCATCTCGCCCTTGCGCGCGGCGCTCCAACCATAAGGCGATACGCGCGGCGGATAGATTTCCATCTTTTCGATCCGCGCGCCCTCGGGGGCCGCTTTCGCCGCCGCGATCAGCTTTTCGAGATCGATCTCGGGCAGCGCGTCGCCCATCAGCGAGAGGGCGTTGTCGCTCAGCGTCGCGACGCCGGGGTCCATTTCGGCGAGACGCCTCGCCGCGAACCCCGCGAGTTCGGGGAACACCGCCGGCGCGCCCTCGGCGTAACGGCTGTGGTCGATAATCTCGAGACCTTGAGCAATCAACTCCTTGCGAAGCCTGTCGCGCTCCGCGCCCGGCGGAATATCGCCTTCCAACGTCACGCGAAGGCCTTTGCGCTCCATCTTGAGAGCGAAGGGATGAACGGTTTCGACGGGCCGCGTCCGGTCGAGCGCGGCGCGCGCGCCGTCCATTTGGCCAATCGCGAGCAGCGCCTTATCGCGCCCCGGCGCCGACAGCACGACCCCGGAAATCGCGATATCGCGCCCGTCCGCGACGACCTCGGCGCCGTCCAACGCGCCTTTTTCCTCGGCGACAAGTTGGGCGGCGCGATTTGAGAGGTCGAGCTCGAT
This sequence comes from uncultured Alphaproteobacteria bacterium, assembly GCA_963710695.1. Taxonomy (GTDB): domain Bacteria; phylum Pseudomonadota; class Alphaproteobacteria; order Rhizobiales; family Beijerinckiaceae; genus Methylocystis. Next base: position 17,731 of record CAVQBO010000002.1, read on the forward strand.
CCGCCGCGTCAGCGAATCCCCGGCGAGATAAATAATCCCGGCGAGAATCGGCAATCCGATCCACCATTTTCCCGGCCGCGGCATCGTCACGCCTCCCCCAGAGAATCACGCAGGCCATGCGCTGCTCCGTAGTCGACGCGGGACAGGCGGCGATGTCAAGACGACGGTTACGCAATGCGAAAGGGAGAGGCGTTTTTGCGCGCTAACTGGTTCGCGGCGACGCCTGGCCAAGGGCGGGCCCGAGGGCGAGCCCCGTCACGCAGGCCGCGCGGCCCGGCCTGCTCGGACGGCGTCCCCCGCCGCCACGAAGGCCGCGAAATCCTTTTTGTTTTGCGCGGCGTAGAGCATGGCGAAGGAGGCGATCGCATCCGCGAATACCTCGTTGCGGCCCATGTAGCCCCAAATCGTCGCGGCGTCGGCCGAGCGCGCGTGGGCGCGCGCCAGCGTGCGTCCACACAGCGTCGCATATTGCGGCAGCGCCTTCGTCTCCAACAATTCGCTGATCGATCCGAGCCGGCGGTTCTTCAAGTGCCGGACATAAAACTGCCGTGCCCGACGCCGGATCGGTCGTCCAGCCCAGGAACAGATCGGTCGCGGCTTGCATGATGCGCTGGCCGGAAACGACGCGCGCCCCCTGCTGGCCCTGCCAGCGCCTCACCTGCAGGCGCTCGAGCGCGGAAGGGAGCGCCTCCTTGATTTGCAGGAACAGCGGATCGCCGTCCGTCGTCTCGAACAGTCCGATCGCGCAATAAGTGCCGACGCTGCCGACGCCCACCACCTTGAAGGCCGAATCCGCCAGCTGGTAGCGCGCGAGCAGGGTCGCGACCTCCGGCGTCAGAGTGTCCACCACGCCGGCGAAGACCGCCCGAATGTCCACGTGAATGGACGGGGCTTCCTTTTCCGGCACATGATAGATCAGCGGCGGATTGTCCTTTATCCGCCACTCGCCGGTCGCGGGGTCGCGCGCGATATGTGGAAAATTGGCGTCCTCCTCGCGGTCGGCATGTTTTTGCGCGGCGGCGAGCCGAAGCTTTTTGGCGAGGTCGTCGTCGAACAAGCCCTCGGCTTCATGCGTCAGATTTATCCGCGAATGCCAGGCCTCCAGCGGCGAAAGGCGGGCAAGTTTGGCCATGCGCTCGCGATAGGCCAGCGCCACGTTCTTGGCGATGCGCCGCGCCGACTTGTCGCCGTCGCCGGCCGCCAGCGCCGCCACCGCGAAACTGGCGGCGAGCCGCTTGAGATCGGCGGTGAAATCGACATCGGGCAGCGTCTCGTCGAAATCATTGATGTCGAACAGCGCATTGCCTTCCGGCGAGAGAAAGGCGCCGAAATTCATCAAATGGCAGTCGCCGCAGGCCTGCACATGTATGCCGGGGCTGGGCTGGCGCGCGAGGTCGACGGCCATCAGCGCCGCCGCGCCGCGCAAAAAGGCGAAGGGCGACTGCGACATGCGCTGTCGGCGGATCGGCATCAGCGCGGGCAGGCGGCCCTTGTTGGTCTCGTCGAAAATGGCGATGGGATCGCGATCCCCGACCGAGAACTCGGCGAGAATCTCGCGCGAGACCGCGTCGCGGCGCTGCTTGCCCGCGCCGAAACGCTCGTCGAACGGGCGACGATGCGCCGCCGTGACCGATGGATCTTCTTGTTTCATCAAGGCTCTCTCCAATAACGAGAATGTTTTCAAGCTTGGCGGCTGCTGCTTCGGGTTCAGAAAACGGCAAAAGAATCAAGCGGATCAGTTGAGTCCCGGCGCGCCGGTTTCGAGCCGGGCGCTCCAGATCGCTTCAAATTCCTCCTCGGTAATTTCCTCGGGGAGGAACTGTGGATCGGCGGCGATTTCATCGAGAGGGGGCAGCGGGACAAGTCCAAGACGCGTTCCACCGCGCTCGTCGCCCTTCATCGCATAGCCTTTCGAGCCATCCGCGAACACCTCGACCTTGCGCCTCTCCCATCGATGGTCATCGACTTCGCTGACGACCAAGTCCGGGGCGTCAGGGTTATGGTGAAGCCATCGGACACGAATGTAGTTCATCCGATTCCAATCCGCGCCTTGATTTCCAATTTAGCACGACCTCGGCTTCGTGGCTGAAGGCCGGCCAAGGCCTCTGAACTCACTCCGCGAACATCTGGTCTAGATAGTTCGGCTCCCCGCGCGGGGCGATGACTATCGCGGAAAAACGGCGCCGACGGAAAAAACTAGCCGAGCAGCGCGATCAGCGGGTCGATCAGCGGCGCGTCGGCGGGCGGCATCGGGAATTTGCGCAAGTCGCGCGGGCGCGCCCAATGCAGCGCCTGTCCTTCCCGCGGCGACACGAGCCCGTCCCAGCGCCGGCAGACGAACAGCGGCATCAACAGGTGAAAATCCTCATAGGCGTGGCTGGCGAAGGCGAGCGGCTGCATGCAGGAGACGCAGGCGTCTATGCCAAGCTCCTCGCCAAGTTCGCGCGCCAGCGCCTGTTCGGGCCGCTCGCCGGGGTCGATCTTGCCGCCGGGAAACTCCCACAGGCCGGCGAGCTGCTTGCCTGGCGGGCGCTGGGCGATCAGCACGCGGCCATCGGCGTCGACCAGCGCCGCCGCGACGACGAGAAGAAGTCTTAGGGGCGAGGATGTTTCGCTCAA
>CAVQBO010000003.1:0-77402 GCA_963710695.1 uncultured Alphaproteobacteria bacterium
CGTCGTCGCGCTGCAAGCGGCCCGCTGAAGGCGCGGCGATCGGCGTTCGCAAGCGCTCCATCGAGGCTTGCGACGCGAACGCCGCGCATTTTCGTCGTTTTTATTTGGACGGAGCCGCCCAGGTGGCCGGGGCTGGACGGCGGTTGGGGCCGCGCGCGGCGGCAGGGGCGGCGCCGGCCGGCGCGACGCCGAGCACGCCGTGATTCAATTTGCTGTGATCCGTGCCAACCACGTTCGCATCAAGACTGGCTTGCTGAGAAGCGGCGGCTGGGGCGGCTTGAGCGCCGGGAGGCGCCTTGCCGAGCACGCCGTGGTTCAACTTGCTGTGATCCGTGCCGTCGACATCCGCGTCGGCTCGTCCCGGCGCCGTTCCCAAAGCCAAAAAGCTCGCGACCGCTAAACCGCTAAGAATGATCGAATGCCGTGACATGTGTCCCCCCTACGGTAATGAAGGAAACTCGGCTCATTCGGCGTCGAATGAAACCGGCTCCAAAATCGCAGCTAACCCTAACTTTTGAGAATATCAAGCGAGTTCTCGCGTAGCGTCGCGCAGGTCTCGGCCTAAGCAATATCCGTGCTATTTCCCCCAGCGTCGCGGGCTCGAAGGCGCGAGCGCGCCGCCAATCGAACCGCCCGCCAAAAATTTCAAACTGTTTCGCGGTCCAACACCGCTTATAACAGCGCCATGAGCGATGTCGCGGCCGACAAATCCTTCGACAAGCCCTTGCGCCGGGGTTGGACGACCGGGGCCTGCGCCACGGCGGCGGCGCGGGCGGCTTTCGTCGCGCTGCATGGCGGGGCGACGCCCGATCCGGTCGAAATCGCGCTGCCCTCGGGCCAGCGCGTCGCCTTCGCGCTGCGCCAATTCGAACGGGGCGCCGATTTCGCCCTAGCGGGCGTCGTCAAGGACGCGGGCGACGACCCCGACGTGACGCATGGCGCGACAATTCTCGCCAGGGTCTCGCGCAACCCGCCCGGCGCCGGCGTAACCTTCAGGGCGGGCGAGGGCGTCGGCGTCGTGACGCGGCCCGGCCTGCCGCTCGCCGTCGGCGAACCCGCGATCAATCCGGTCCCGCGCGCGATGATGCGGGACAACCTCGCCGAGGCGGCGCGGGAGCTTGGGGTCGAGGCGGACGCGCTGGTCGAGATTTCCATTCCCGGCGGCGAGGAGATGGCGAAGCATACGCTCAACGGGCGGCTCGGCATTGTCGGCGGCCTGTCGGTGCTGGGGACGACCGGAATCGTCGTGCCCTATTCCTGCGCCGCATGGATCGACAGCATTCATCGCGGCGTCGACGTGGCGCGCGCCTGCGGGATTACGCATATCGCCGCGACGACCGGCTCCACGTCGGAAAGCGCGGTCCGCGCGCTCTACGATCTGCCCGAGGCGGCGCTGGTGGAAATGGGCGATTTCGTTGGCGGGCTGCTCAAATATTTGCACAAGCATCCCGTGGCGAAGGCGACCATCGGCGGCGGCTTCGCCAAGCTGACCAAGCTCGCGCAGGGCCGGCTCGATCTGCACTCCGGCCGTTCGCGCGTCGATATGGCTGACCTCGCGCGAATGGCCGTTGAAGCGGGCGCCGACGCGGCGCTGGCCGAAAAGATCGCCGCCGCGAATAGCGCGCTGGAGGCGCTGCGACTGGCGCAGGGCGCCGGCGTCGATCTGCCGGCGCTGGTGGCGCGGCGCGCGTGGGAGACGGCGGCGCGGGCGTTGGACAATGGGGAAACGGAGTTGGAGATAATTGTGTTCGACCGCGACGGCGCGCTGCTGGCGCGCGGCGATTCTCGCAAGGCGGCGCGATGAGCGAAAACCCGTATCTGACGCTGGTGCTCGGCGGCGCCCGCTCGGGCAAAAGCGCCCATGCCGAGGGGCTGATCGAAAAATACCCGGCGCCCTGGAGCTATATCGCCACGGCGCGGGCTTTCGACTCGGAGATGAGCGCGCGGATCGCGGCGCATCGCGAAAGGCGCGGGGAGGGGTGGGTTACGGTCGAGGCGCCGCTGGAACTGGCGCGCGCGGTTTCGGAGGCGCCGGCCGACCGGGCCATGCTCGTGGACTGTCTGACGCTGTGGCTGTCGAACCGGCTTTTGGCGCGCGCCGATCTATCCGCCGAGCGCGTGGAGCTTGTCGCGGCGCTGCGCGGCCGCGCGGCGCCGACCGTCGTCGTATCCTCCGAGGTCGGCCTCTCGATCGTGCCCGAAAACGCGCTCGCCCGCGCCTTCCGCGACGCGGCGGGGGAACTGCATCAGGCGGTCGCGCGAATTTCCGGCCGGGTCGTGCTCACGGTCGCGGGCTATCCGCTGACCGTGAAGGACGCAACGCGGCGCTGAGATTTTCCGGTTTCTTGTCGGCGGTGGGAACGCGCCGGGCTAAAAAAGTGGACGGGAACGGCTCAATTACAGAGCCGTTCCCGTCCATCGCCAATTCGCGTCTGGCCTATGTCTAAAGGTCCGCTGGCGCGATGGGGGTCGCATCGCCGAGCGTCAGTTGGCGCAGGTCACACCGCGCTTGACCTGGACGTGGCCGCTGGCGTCCGTGATTTTCGTCACGACGAGCGTGCAGTCTTCGTCCTCCGCGTCGAAGGCGCGGCCAACTCTTATGGCTGGTCCACGCCCCAGTGGCCGTATTCCTGTCGCGGCGTCGCCCATGTCGTGACCGGCCGCCGCCACGGGACTGGCGGGCGACGCGGGGATTGTCTCTCTGCCGATCGACGCCGACGGCGTGGCCGCGACGGCGGCGCAAAGGCCGGCGGCCGCGGTTACGGCGAGCACAATCCGCGACGTGCGGTTGGCGAATGGGTTATCTCGCGAAACGGCCATGTGAGCCCCTCTCGGAAGGGTGTTCGGGATTTGCCCGACGACGGCCGCGTAGCCGCCCAGCTTCGGGTTCCTCTTATTGGGAGAGAAACGCGAGCGCGGCGCGATTGGTTGCGTCCTTCATAAAAAATTTATCCGAATCGGCTCGTCGGAAAAGGTTTGGCGGAAAAATTAGCGCTTCAGCAGCGTGATCAGGCTCGACGTGTCCCAGCGCCGGCCGCCGAGCTTCTCCACGCCAGCGTAAAACTGGTCGACCAGCGCCGCGACCGGCAGTTGCGCGCCGTTGCGGCGGGCCTCGTCGAGACAGATGGCGAGATCCTTGCGCATCCATTCCACCGCGAAGCCATGGTCGAACTCGCCCGCGAGCATGGTCGCGGTCCGGTTCTCCATCTGCCAGGACTGCGCCGCGCCATTCCTGAGCAGGTCGATGACGGCTCCCGCGTCGAGCCCGGCCTCCACCGCGAAGTGCAGCGCCTCCGACAGGCTTTGAATGAGGCCGGCGATGGCGATCTGATTGACCATCTTTGTCAATTGGCCGGCGCCGCTCGGTCCCATCAGTCGGCAGGCGCGGGCGTAAATGGCGATGACCGGCTCCACTCGAGCGAAATCGTCCTCCGCGCCGCCGCACATCACCGTCAGCGCGCCCTTCTCGGCGCCCGCCTGGCCGCCCGAGACGGGAGCGTCGACGAAGCCGAGCCCCAATTCCCCCGCGCGCGCGAAAAGTTCGCGGGCGATCTTCGCGGAGGCGGTGGTGTGGTCGACGAAGATCGCGCCGGGCTTCATGCCCTTGAGCGCGCCGGTCTCGCCCAGCGTCACGGCGCGCAGATCGTCGTCATTGCCGACGCAAGCGAACACGACATCGGCGCCCTCGGCCGCCGCGCGCGGCGTCGGCGCGGAGCGGGCGGACGAATTCTCGCGCGAAACGCTCGGCCTTGGCGGCGGTGCGGTTATAGACCGTCACCGCATGGCCCGCGCGCGCGAGATGGCCGGCGACGGGATAACCCATCACCCCAAGGCCAATGAATGCGACGGTTTGTCCCGTGGTCATGCGCCTCAACCGCCGGTCGTGCTCATGTGGCGGACGATAGGCTGCGTCCCGGCGGGGCGGTCGATGATGAAGTCGTGACCCTTCGGCTTGCGGGCGATCGCGGCCTCGATCGCGGCGTGCAGCAGGTCGTCGCTCAGGCTCTCGCGCAGCGGCGCGCGCAGATCGGCGGCGTCCTCCTGCCCAAGGCACATGTAAAGCGTTCCCGTGCAGGTCACGCGCACGCGGTTGCAGCTCTCGCAAAAATTATGGGTCAACGGAGTGATGAAGCCGATCGCGGCCGCCGGTCTCCTTCGCCCGCATATAGCGCGCCGGGCCGCCGCTGCGGTAGTCGATGTCCTCGAGCGTGAAGCGCTCCGCGAGGCGCGCGCGCACCTCGGTCAAGGGCAGATATTGGTCGACGCGGCTTTGGCCTTCGAGTTCGCCGAGCGGCATCACCTCGATGAAGGTCATGTCCATGCCGCGGTCATGGGCGAAGCGCGTCAATTCGATCACTTCATCTTCGTTGACGCCGCGCAGCGCCACGGCGTTGAGCTTGACTTTGAGGCCGGCCTCGCGCGCCGCCTCGATTCCCCTCAGCACGCGAGCGAGATCGCCGGTGCGGGTCACCGCCCGGAACTTCTCGGGATTCAGCGTGTCGAGCGAGACATTCACGCGCCGCACGCCCCAGTCGGCGAGCTCTTGCGCGAACTCCGCCAGACGCGAGCCATTGGTCGTCAGCGTCAGTTCGTCCAGCGCGCCGAGGACCAGATGGCGCGACAAGGATCGAAACAGCGTCATCACGCCATGGCGCACCAGCGGCTCGCCGCCGGTGATGCGCAGCTTTCTGGTTCCGCGCGCGATGAAGGCGGCGCACAGGCGGTCGAGCTCCTCGAGCGTGAGCAAATCCCGGCGCGGCAAAAATTGCATGTGCTCGGACATGCAATAGACGCAGCGAAAATCGCAGCGGTCGGTCACCGACACGCGCAGATAGGAGATGGCCCGGCCGAAGGGGTCGACGAGCGGCGTCGCCTGGGCGGGGGAGAGAGCGGTCTGCGGACGAAAATTCATGGCGGGCCAGATAGCACTCTCGGGGAAGCGGCGCTATCCCCGATATTAGAACTCATATAATTGCCGCTGGGGCGCGCGGCGAGTCTCGCGGCGCGGTGGTTAATGAAAGAGGAGCAAGCAATGGCTGACGATGAGGCCTGGCCCAGCGAAATTCGTCTGGAGAAAGGCGGCGAGGCGCTTCGCGTGAGCTTCGAGGACGGCGCGGGCTTCACCCTGGGCGCCGAATATTTGCGCGTGCGCAGCCCTAGCGCCGAGGTGCAGGGCCATTCCGCCGAACAGCGCAAGACCATCGGCGGCAAGCGCAATGTGAAGATTCTCGATGTGGCGCCGGTCGGCAATTACGCGGTGCGGCTCCAATTCGACGACATGCACGACACCGGAATTTACACTTGGCGCTATTTGCGCGAACTCGGCGCGACCGCGACGGAGAACTTCGACGCCTATCTGCGGGAACTGGCGGACAAGGGACTCGACCGCGACCGGCCGGGCGAAAAATGAGAGGCGAAAAATAAAACGGCCGGCGAGGCCGGCCGTCGCGATAAGCGTTCGAGCCTCGGCGATTACCGTTCGACGACGACGCGCGTGCCGACTCTCACGCGATCGTAGAGGTCGACAACATCGTCGTTGGTCATGCGGATGCAGCCGGAGGACACCGCCTGGCCGATCAACTCCGGCTCGTTGGAGCCGTAAATCCGATAGAGCGTGCCGGAGAGATACATGGCGCGCGCGCCGAGCGGGTTGTTGATGCCGCCTTCCATGTGGCGCGGCAGATCGGGACGGCGCCTGAGCATTTGCGACGGCGGCGTCCAGTCCGGCCATTCGCGCTTGGAGGCGATGTAGCGCGAGCCCGACCATTCGAAACCCGGGCGGCCGACGCCGACGCCGTAGCGTATGGCCTGCCCATTGCCGACCACGTAGTAGAGCCGCCGCTCGGTGGTCGAGATGATGATGGTGCCGGGCGCGAACCGGCCTTGGTACGGCACCACTTCGCGCGGGATGGCGCTGGCCCGCGGGCGCCCCTCGGCGGTGGGAGACGGCGTGGGATCGAACAGGCTGGAAAAAAGGTCGGCGTCTCGCGCGACGGCCATCGTGGAGAAAAGGCAGGCGGCGCTAACCGCGCCAATCAAGGCGAACACTAACCGCCGCATATGTTTCCTCATTCGATTCGAGCAATGAGATCAAGGCGCGGAGCAATCTTTTCCCTCGCGCGCCAGGAGGGCGTTTGTCTCCCAGACAGGAGGCCGCGCGCAAGTCCGCTGGCGGCGCGGCGTGTGGAAAAGCGGATTTGACTCGCCGCTGTTGCAATAATGCAACAGCCGCCACGGTCGAAATCGTGCGCGTCCCGCGGAACGAAGCTCGCGAGAGCGCGGAGATGAAGTCTTACTTCGCGGCGCCGCGGCGGCGGCGCTGCTGCCCAAGCCCCATCTGCTTGGCGAGATTGGAGCGCGCCTTGGCGTAGTTCGGCGCGACCATCGGATAATCCGCCGATAAGCCCCATTTCTCGCGGTAGTCTTCCGGCGAGAGACCATATTGCGTGCGCAGATGGCGCTTCAGGGATTTGAATTTCTTTCCGTCTTCGAGGCAAATAATGAAGTCGGGCGCGACGGACTTTTTCACCGGGACCGCGGGCTTGAGCGCCTCGACCGGCGCCGCGGCGGCGACGCCGCCCGCGCCCACGCGCGTCAAAGCGCCATAAACTTCGTTTATCAAGCTGGGAAGGTCGCCGGCGGGCACCGAATTGTTGCTGACATAGGCGGACACTATTTCGGCCGCGAGTTCGATATTGTTATCTTGTGTCATTGCGTCGCTCATCGCTTTCTCTTACCTTTGATAGGTCGAAAAGACCCGTTGCCGCATCTCCTCCGTCGCGAGGCCGCCAAACTTATAAGCCCAGCACAAGACGCCGACCACCAATTCGGTTCCTAACTCGATAAAATTTACATCCCTCTTTAGCATTGCACAACTAATAAAAGCCTAATTTTCGTTGATTGGCCCAAATATTATTGGAACGACCGTGTCTTCATGGGTAGAGGAGGCTCTATCCCAAAAGGGCGAATTTCTAAGTCGCTGAATCAACTCGTGGGAGTGACGCGGCGTAAAGCGTAGCGCGGTCTTGATCGTCGTTATCTCGAGGCGCGCGCCGCCGAATGCGTCGAGGAGCGCTTCGAGAGCGCAAGATTAAAGACATTCGCCGCCCTCTCGAAACACCGATTGCGCCGTTGACTTCGCCAAACGCGCCGGTTCCATTTCGGTCGAGTGTTCCCGTGTTGTTCGGAAACGCAAAACGGTCCGGATTCAGATTAAAGACATTCGGCGCCCTCTCGAAACACCGATTGCGCCGTTGACTTCGCCAAACGCGCCGGTTCCATTTTGGTCGAGTGTTCCCGTGTTGTTCGGAAACGCAAAACGGTCCGGAGTTCCACTAAATCGTGGCGCCAAAGCAATGCCGCCTGGCATCGAGCCTTGAAAAGCCATGACCTTCCGTCCCCGCGGCTCGCCTCGTTGGCGCGGCGGGATGAAGCGCGTCGGCGATCATGAAACCGGCGGCGCGTTTTACTTGCATGGGACGGGATGGCGAATTGGCGGAGGCTTTCGCGGAACTTGCTCCAAGCATTTTGAATTCGCGCGATCTCTTATCGCTCGGATAATCGCGTCCGAACGGAAGGCGCGACGGATGTCCGCGACAAAATTTCGCGCAAGACGCGCGAACGGATTAAACAGCAATCGCTCTAACAAAAAAATCCCCGCCGCGCTGGCGCGGCGGGGATTCTACTATTCGAGCGCGCCCGCGCTCAAATCTCTTCGTCGGTCTCGATGTCGCCGTCGATCAGGCCCGCCACGTCGTCGTCCTCGCCTTCCTCCTCCTCGAGGAAGGTGTCGTCGTCCGCTTCCACGGCGTCGATCTCGACCTCATCGTCGATTTCGATCGCGTCGGCCTTGTTCTCGCTCTCTTCCACCTCGGTGAGGGACACGACCTCCGCCTCGTCCTTCTCGACCTCGGCTTCTTCGTCGGCGGGGCGCGCCGCGGCGCGCGCCAGCGGCGCGACATGGAACACCGTGCCGCATTTGGGGCAGAGAATCGGATCCTTATTCAGGTCGTAAAATTTCGTCCCGCAGGACTGACATTGGCGCTTGGCGCCGAGTTCGGGTTTGGCCACGGTCCTTAAATCCTCGAGATGAAGCAGCGTGGGAACGCCCGCCTGGGAAAGAAGTTCATCGGGCGCTCCGGTTAGTTGGCTCGCTCGCCGCTGTCAAATGGGAAATTGCGGCGAGCAAGGCTTTCGTCGCCGCCGCCTCTATGCGGCGCGAGCTTCGCCCCTTATAAGGGATGGGCGGCGTTCGCGGCGCGACTTTAGGCGGCGCCGCTCGAAACATCGGCGGGGGCCTATTGCCAATCGCGGCGATGCTTGGCATATCGGGGCGCGCGCGGGTGTAGCTCAATGGTAGAGCAGCAGCCTTCCAAGCTGAATACGAGGGTTCGATTCCCTTCACCCGCTCCAGCTTTCCCAAAGACGCCGAATTCCAAATCCGATCTCCCTCACCGGCGACGAACTTGACCCAGATCGCGACGACGACGCCATCCCATGAGCGCGCGCGAAAGCCCTTGCTGCGCGTTGTCGGGGTCAAAAAGAATTATGCGACGCCGCAGGGCGCGCTGGAAATTCTTAGGGGCGTCGATTTTTCGCTGGAGGCCGGCGCCAGTCTGGCCCTGATGGGAGAGTCGGGCAGCGGCAAAAGCACGTTGCTGCACCTCGTCGGCGCGCTCGATCAGGCGGACGCCGGCGACATATTTTTGGACGGCGCGGCCCTGGCCACGCTTGGCGAAAGCGGGCGCGCGGCGCTGCGGCGCGAGACGCTGGGGATCGTGTTCCAGCAGTTCAATCTGATTCCGAGCCTGACGGTCGCCGACAATCTGGCGTTTCAGGCGCGCATCGCCGGCCGTTTCGATGCGGACTGGCAGGGCGAGTTGACCCGGCGCCTTGGGCTTGCCGAACTCGTCGCCCGCTATCCCGAACAGCTTTCCGGCGGTCAGCAGCAGCGCGTCGCCGTCGGGCGGGCGCTGGCGTCGCGGCCGCGCCTGCTGCTCGCGGATGAGCCCACCGGCAATCTGGACGAGGCGACCGGCGACGCCGTGCTGACGCTGGCGCTGGAGCTCGTCGCCGCGACCGGCTGCGCCTTTCTGATGGCGACGCATAGCGCGAGGCTGGCCGCGAGGCTTGGTCGGCGGGCGCTGCTGAGCGGAGGCGGATTGACGTTATTGTGAGACAAACGCTGTGGACGCTCGCGACGCTGCTCTCGCATTGGCGGCGTCATCCGGCCAATCTGGCCACGCTCCTGGTGGGGCTCGCCATCGCGACGGCGCTGTGGAGCGGCGTGCAGGCGCTCAACGATCACGCGCGCAAAAGCTATGCGAGCGCGGCCGCGGCGGTCAGCGGCGCCGATGCGCGCGCCCTAGTCTCGACCCGTGGCGGCCTATTCGCGCAAGACCTCTATATCAAGCTGCGCCTCGCCGGCTGGAAGGTCTCGCCGGTGCTGGAGGGAACGGTCCGCGTCGGCGACAAGTCCCTGCGAGTCATCGGCGTCGAGCCCCTGACTCTGCCGCGCGGCGCGCGGCTCGCCAGTCTTCGCGAGGGGGAGGGGATCGCGGATTTTCTTAAATCCCCGGGGCTCGGTTTCGCGGCGCCGGAAACGCTCGCCGAAATAGGCGAGGGCGCGAAGACCGAACGGGGGCTTTCGCTGCCGCCGCTGCGCGCGTTGGACGCCGCGCCGGCCGGAGCGCTGATCGTCGACATCGGCGTCGCGCAAAGGCTGCTGGATCGCCCGGAGCGCCTGTCGCGGCTGATGCTGGAGGCGAAAGGCGCGCAGCCTCTCGCCAGCGTTGTCGGCGACGCGCTGCGGCTGGTCGAGCCGGACGAGGACTCCGATCTCGAACGTTTGACGGGCAGTTTTCACCTCAACCTCACCGCCTTCGGACTGCTCTCCTTTCTCGTGGGGCTGTTCATCGTCCACGCCTCCTTTGGTCTCGCCTTCGAGCAGCGGCTGCCGACGATCCGCACGCTGCGGGCGGTCGGCGTCTCGTCGCGCGCGCTGATCGCGGCGATGGCCTTCGAACTTCTCGCGCTGGCGTTGTTCGCGGGCGGCGCCGGCGTGGCGCTCGGCTATGTCATCGCGCGGGCGCTGCTGCCCAATGTCGCGGCGAGTCTCGACAGTCTTTACGGGGCGCAATTACCCGAGCGATTGACGCTGGACGCCGGCTGGGCGTTGTCGGGACTCGCCATGGCGCTGCTCGGCGCTTCGAGCGCGGCGGCCGGCGGGTTGATCAGGACGTTTCGCTTGCCCGTGCTGTCCGCGGCGCGGCCCCAGGCCTGGCGCGAGGCGCATCGGCGCTATTTGCGGCGACAGGCGCTGGTCGCGGGGCTCGCCTTCGCGGTCGCCGTCGCCGCGCTTATATGGGGCGGCGGGCTTGTCGGCGGCTTCGCGCTGATCGCCGGCGGATTGCTCGGCGCCGCCTTGGGGCTGCCGGTGGCGCTGGCCGGCGCTCTCGCGCTAGGCGAGCGCCTCGCCGAAGGCCCGGTGACGCGCTGGTTTTGGGCCGACAGCCGCCAGCAACTGCCCGGCCTGTCGCTCGCCTTGATGGCCTTGCTGCTGGCGCTGTCGACCAATATCGGCGTCGGCGCGATGGTCGAGGGCTTTCGCGTGACCTTCACGCGCTGGCTGGACGACCGGCTGATCGCCGAGGTCTATTTCGAGGCGAGCGACGACGACGCTGGCCAGCGCATCGAGGCGTGGCTGGCGAAGCGGCCGGACGTGGAGGCGATTCTCCCGGTGTTTCGAACCAAGACGCAAATCGCGCATTGGCCGGTGGAAGTCGGGTCGCTTAAAGCCCACGAAACCTATGCCGAGCATTTTCCGCTGCTGGAGCATGGCGCCGACGTGTGGGCGCGCTTGGCGCGGGGCGACGCGGTGCTCGTGAGCGAGCAATTGGCGCGGCGCTTGAAGCTCAAGGTCGGCGACGCGCTGGACATTCCGACCGAAGGCGAAAACTGGTCCGCGGCGATTGTCGGAATCTATCCCGATTACGGCAATCCCAACGGACAGTTGCGCGTCGACATCGACGCGTTCAAGCGCCACTGGCCGCAGGCGCCGCGCGTCAATTTTTCTCTGCGCGTCGCGCCCGCCAATGTCGCGGGATTGATCCGCGATCTGCGGGCGGAGATGGGCCCGCGGCTTGTCCGCCTTGTCGATCAGGCCTTCGTCAAAAACCTGTCGCTCAAAATTTTCGAGCGCACTTTCGCGGTGACGGCGGCGCTGAACACTTTGACGCTGATCGTTTCGGCCATCGCCTTGCTGGCGAGTCTGCTGACGTTGAGCGATCTGCGTCTCGCGCAACTCGCGCCGGCGTGGGCGATGGGCGTGACGCGCAAGCGCCTCGCGGGGCTGGAGTTGTCGCGCATAATTCTGTTCGCCGCGGCGACGGCGTTGTTCGCGCTGCCGCTTGGGCTGTTCATGGCCTGGTGCCTCGTCGCCGTCGTCAATGTCGAGGCTTTCGGCTGGCGCTTGCCGTTTCATGTTTTCCCCGGCCAATGGGCGCAGGTCTTCGCCGTCGCGCTGCTGACGGCTTTTCTCGCGGCGCTCGCGCCGGTGCTGCGGCTGGCGCGCGCCGCGCCGGCGGATTTGCTCAAGGTGTTCGCCAATGAGAGCTAGCGTGCTTCTGGCGGCTGTTCTCGCGTGCTGCGCCCCGGCGCGACTTTGCGCCGACGGCTTCGCCGGGCTCGGGCAAGAGTCTCCGGGCTTCGCGACCGTGACGCCCGGCGCGGCGCTGGCGTTTCCGCGCGACTTTGGCGCGCATCCGGGCTTTCGCACGGAATGGTGGTATCTGACAGCCAATCTGCGCGACGCCTCGGGCGCGTCTTACGGCGCGCAATGGACGCTGTTCCGCTCGGCGCTCGCGCCCGGCCCGGAACAGGAGGGCTGGGCCGATCCGGTCGTCTTCATGGGCCATGCCGCCGTGACGACCGCGAGCGAACATCTCTTCGCCGAGACATCGGCACGAGGTGGAATTGGGCAGGCGGGCGTGGTCGCGACGCCCTTTCGCGCCTTCATCGACGACTGGTCGCTGGAGGCGCGCGACGATGCGGCGGACGCGGGGATTTCGCGGCTCCTGGTCGTCGCCTCCGGCGCGCGAGTTTCGCTACCGGCTGACGCTAAGCGCCGACATGCCGCCCGTTCTCGAGGGCGACAAGGGATACAGCCGCAAGTCGGAGGACGGGCGGGCTTCCTATTATTTCAGCCAGCCCTTTTACGCGGTCGAGGGCGAACTCATTTTGCGCGGCGCGCCGATAAAGGTTTCCGGCCGCGCCTGGATGGACCGCGAATGGAGCAGCCAGCCGCTCTCGCCCGATCAAAAGGGCTGGGACTGGTTCTCGCTGCATCTTTCCTCCGGCGAAAAGCTGATGCTGTTTCGTTTGCGGAGCGCTGTCGGGACGCGACTTCATCGGCGGAAATTGGATCGACGCCGATGGCGCGACGCGGCAATTGGCGCCGGAGGATGTTTCGATCGAGCCGCTGGCGACGACGACGCTCGCGGCGGCGACACTGCCGACAAGATGGCGCGTCGCCGTCAAGAGCCACGCGCTGAACATCGAGACGACCCCGCTCAACCCGGCGAGTTGGATGGGAACGCGCTTTGCCTATTGGGAAGGGCCGATCCGTTTCACGGGCTCGCACGGCGGCGAGGGCTATCTCGAAATGACCGGATATTGAGTTTCAGGCGTAGGCTCGTCAGCGTCATCAATATGTCCGCGTACCAGGCGCAGTTCAGTCCGAGCGCCTCGTCGAGATCGACATCGCGCGCGTTGACGTCGAGCCGCGACGAATGCACCCCGAGCAGCCGCCAGTTGGCGACCGTCGGCAGATGGCCTGCTTCATCGGCGCCGATCCGCATCACGACCGGCGCGCCGCTGGCGCCGCGATGCGTGCGCGCGTCGGTCAGGAAATAGCCCTGACCCTCGAAGCGCAGCCCGAAGGACGAGGCGATCACCGCCCCGCGCGCAACGGGCAGATGATGCAGCGTGTCGTGAAAGCCGAGCGGAAAGCCGATCACCAGCACCGGCGCGCCGATCTCGACGCCGCCGTCCGGCAGCGCGAGATTTTCCGGCGTGAAGGCGCGAAACGACCGTCGATTGGGGCAGCGCGGCCCGGTCGATCTGTATGACGGCGACGTCGATCGCGCCGGCCCCGTCGAGCCCCTGCCGCCACAAGGGCGCGCCGTCGCGATACAGCGGGATCGAGAAGCCGGTGGATTTCGCGATATTTTCCGGGTCAATATGCAGTTCGATTTCGATCCGGTCGGGGAAATGCCCCGTCGGCGCGATTGGCCAGAACATGCCGGCTCGTCACCAGAAACAGGCGCGCCCCGCGCTCGAAGAAAAAGCCGCTCGCGTTGGTGAGCGGCGCTTGTCCGACGAAGGTGTCGATACGCGTCGAGGTGAGCAGAATGGATTCTAACATCGGCGCCCTTCCTTGGCCGCGGCGCGGGCGCGGTTCTTTTAGCTGGCCCCAGCCTATAGGAGTTCGCGCGAAGGCCAAAGGAGCTTGGCGTTGAGCCTTACGCGGCCAAGCCTCGGCGACGCCCGGCGGGTTCTGCGCGAGAAATTTGGCTTTTCCGAATTTCTGCCCGGGCAGGCCGAGGCGCTGGAGGCCGTGCTGGCCGGGCGCGACGTGCTGGCGGTGATGCCCACCGGCTCGGGAAAATCGCTGCTCTATCAATTGCCGGCGATGCTGCGGATCGGCCTCGTGGTGGTGGTCTCGCCGCTGATCGCGCTGATGCGCGATCAATTGCGCGCGCTCGAAGCGTTGGGGCTGCCCGCCGCGGCGCTGCACTCGGGCGAGGACGATTTCGAGATCGCGAACGCCTATGAGGGCGTCGCCTCCGGCCGCGTAAAACTGCTTTACGTGGCGCCGGAAGGGCTGGCGCGGGAAGGAACGCTCGACCTCCTGCGCAAGGCGCGCGTGGCGTTGCTCGCGGTCGACGAGGCCCATTGCATATCTTATTGGGGTCATGATTTTCGGCCCGAATATGGTCGGCTCCGCGAGCTGGCGCGGAGCCTTGGAAACCCGCCTATACTGGCCGTGACCGCCAGCGCCGGCCCGCATACGCGAGACGACATCGCGGCGCTTTTGTTCCCACATCCGCCGGAAGTGTTTTTGCGCTCTTTCGCCCGCGAAAACCTCGCGCTGGCCTTTCGCGAGCGGCGCGACGGACTGCGTCAGCTCGCCGATTTCGTGGAGCGCCACGCCGGATCGAGCGGAATCGTTTATTGCAACTCCCGCCGCAAGGTGGATGTGCTCGCGCGCGATCTTCGCGGCTTCGGCTTCGACGCGCTGCCCTATCACGCGGGGCAGGGCGGCGAGGAGCGCTCGGCGCATCAGGACGCGTTTTTCGCGCGCGAGGGCGTCGGCGTCACGTTGGCGTTGGTGCGCAGCACGAAGATGCCGTCGAACCGCGCCTCTTCCGCGAGTTTGCCGGCGTCGATTTCAAACGCCCGGTCGCCTTTGTCTTTTGTCCTTGCCTTTCGTCTTGTCCTTGGTCCCGGCGCTCTTGCGTAGATAACGCCGGTAGGCGGAGTTGCCGATCAGCGCTTTGTCGCCCTTCTTCAACTGCGTATCGAGCGCGGCGACGATCGCCTCGCGGTCCTTGCGGTCTTTCTCGGCCTCCGCCTCGTTGCGGCAGACGATGTAGCGCTTGCCCTCGATCAGGACCTGCTTGACGAACAGCTGCGTCTTGCCCGCCTTGCGCTCCAGCAGCAGAGGGACGAAGGGAGCTTCATTCTCCAACACGATCTTGCGCACGATGGCGTCGGAGCGCTCGCGCGCGCCCAGAATATATTCGAGCTTGCGCGCCTCCAGCCCCGCGATCGTCGCCGCCGAAATCATGCCGCGATCGGCGATGACGCAGACCCGCCCGATGGAGAAGCGCTGGCGCAGCCGATCAATCACCGGCAGCAGCGTGGTGACGTCGGCGGTGTTGCCCGGCCACATCTCGGTGCAAATTGGTCGCCCATTTCCATCGACGATCAGCGCCAAGATCATCTGCTTCAGATCGGGGCGATAGTCTTTGGAATAGCCATGCTCGCCCAGCGTCTCGCCGCCTTCGCCATAGAACGAAAGGCTGGTCGTATCCATGAACACGGCGGAGAGATCGGCAAAGAGATCGCGGCGCTTGTCGAACAGCTTCTCTTCGATCACGTCCTTGACGCAGCGTGGCGCGAGGGCGTCCTCGCTCTTCTCCTCCATCTCCTCGCCCAGCCAGGCCATGGCGCGGTAAAAATGATGCAGGTCCAGCCCATCCGAGCCGGCGATATCGTAATCCTCCATCCAGGATGAACAGTCGCGGTCCGAGCCCGACACGAATATCCGGTGCAAGGTGGCGACGAACACCGCACGCTCCACAGCGAACTCGAAGGCGCGATCTTGCAACAGATCGCCGAGGACGTCAGCGATCCCGAGCCGCTCCCATATTTTGCTAAACAGCAGCGGCCCGCCGATGCGCTTGGCCGAAGCCGACAGTGCTCCATCGGCGTCTTCGTCGAGCGCGTTGATGAGCAACACCTGATCGGTGAGCTTGGCGCCCGAAGCGAGCAAGGAGGCCAACGCTCCAGAAGCGTCAAGCTCATCGGCGCGGCCAAGAGTGGCGATGACCGACTGGCGCACCGCGCCGTCGATGCGTTTGTTTTCGACGATCTGCACATAGGCGCGTTCGCCGGACTTTTTGAGGCGGAAGAACATGGGCCCTCACAACAGAGCACCACGGAATCAGATTCTTCAACCATGAACAAGCCTAAATAACATGCAAACGTGGCACCACGTTTTGGAAAAATCCGAACCCCAAATCAATAATATCAATGCGTTACATGGGCCATTCCGCCGTTTACTGTTCAATCGGTCATGGTGGCGACCATCGCCTTCGGCATGGGCGTCGACAAGACGAACGTGCGCTTCGTCGCCCACGCCGATCCGCCCGATTCGGTCGAGGGCTATTATCAGGAGATCGGCCGCGCCGGGCGCGACGGCCTTCCGGCGAACACATTGCTGCTGTTCGACCGGCGCGAGTTGGCGCGGCGCTGGCGGCCGCCCGCCGCGCTCGCCAACGATCCCGTCGCCCTGGCCGAGTCCTTGCGCCGGCGGGCGATGGCGCGGCTTTGCGTCGCGCCGGGCTGCCGCTCGAAGGCTTTGCTCGCGGAGTTTGGCGAAGCCGGCGCGGCCTGCGGAAACTGCGATCATTGCCGCGGAGTGTTCGCCGCGCCGCGCCGCGCCAAGGCTTTTTCAATGGGCCTGCAAGCCGCGGCGCTGAGCTGGATGACGGGCCTTTGGGACGACGCCGGCGGTTTGGAAGACCTCGGACCAGAGGAAACGCCGCCGGCCGCGATGGAGGAACTGGCCCTATCGCCCGAAACCCGCGTCCACGCGCTGACGGTCGACGCAGGAGCGTTTGCTGCGCGAACTCTTCGCGTCGCGGCTGGCGCTGGCGCGCGCGCGGGGGGCCCCGCCGCGGCGGATCGCCAGCGACGACGCGCTGACCGCGCTCGCCCGCGGCTTTTCCAGCGACGCCGCGCTAAAAGGGGTCGAGCCGCGAGACGCGCAAGTTTTCTTGGCGCTTCTGGCGCGATCGCGGCAAAACTAGTCAGCCCGATTCCGCCAGTCCCGGCGCCGCTCTTGCTGGACCCCTCACCTTGATGAAAGCCGTCGCGCCCTTGGAAAAAGCCGAACTGTTCCGCGTCATGGCGGGCCTGTGCCTCGCCATGCTGCTGTCGGCGCTGGACCAGACCATCGTCGTCACCGCTCTGCCGACGATTGGCGTCGAACTCGGCGATCTGAAGGCGTCGCCCTGGATCGTCACCGCCTATCTCGTCGCGGCGACCATCGTCACGCCGCTTTATGGCAAGCTCGCCGACATCCATGGCGGGCGGATCATGCTGATGGTCGGCATCGCCATATTTATCGTCGGCTCCGCCGCCTGCGCTCTCGCGCCCAACATGATTCTGCTGGCCGGCGCCCGCGCGCTGCAGGGGATGGGCGGCGGCGGGCTGATCTCGCTGGCGCAGACGATCATCGCCGATCTTGTCAGCCCGCGCGAACGCGGGCGCTACCAGACCTATTTCGCGGCGGTCTTCGTCACCTCCAGCGTCGCCGGCCCCCTGCTCGGCGGACTGTTCGCGCATTATCTGCATTGGTCGCTGATTTTCTGGATCAATCTGCCGCTCGGGCTGCTCGCCTTCTTCTTCGCCAACACCGCGCTGAAGCGTCTGCCAAGCCGGCGTCATCAGCATAAGTTGGATTATCTCGGCGCGGGCCTGCTGGCGCTCGCGTCCGGCCTTTTGGCGCTGGCGCTCAGCCAGCACGGCGCCCCGCTTGCGTCGATCCTCGGCCCGCTGGCGCTCTCGTCGCTATTTTGGGCGTTGTTCGCCTGGCGGCTGCGGAGCGCCGAGGAGCCCTTTATTCCGCTCAGCGTCCTGAGAGACGCGGTGGCGCGCAACGCGGCGCTCTCCGGCGCCTTCGGACTTGGCGCCTTTGTCGGCCTCTCCGTGGTCATGCCAGTCTATTTCGAGGGAGGTCTGGGGCTTTCGGCCGACGGCTCCGGCCTGGCCTTGATCCCGATGATGGTGGGCACGGTGGTGGGCGCCACGCTGTCGGGGCGGTCGATGGGGCATCTTGCCCATTACAAGACGCCCGCGATGATCGGGCTCGCCTTCGCCGGCGCGGCGGCGTTGATTCTGGCGTGGCGCCTCGTCGACCTTTCGCTGTGGTCGCTCATCGCGCTGTTGACGCTCGCGAGTTTTGGAGTCGGCACGATGTTGCCGATCAGCACGGTCTGCGTGCAGAACTCGGTCGAAATTCGCAATCTCGGCTCCGCCACGGCGGTCATGCAATTTGTCCGGCAAATCGGCTGCGCGCTGATCGTGGCGCTGCTCGGCGCGTTGGTGATGGGCGAGGCGCGAGTTCAGACGCCGCGCGCGAAACATCGGCGGCGCAACCTTGGACAGCGCCGCTCGAAACGTCGGCGGCGCGGCGGCGCTCGAAGGGCTCGGGGCGTCTTTCCACCTGGTGTTTATCGTAATCGCGATATGTCTGGGCGCTTCGCTGCTGTTCCTCGTCCGCATGGAGGAGAAGCCGCTGCGCGAGACGCCGGCGGCGCCAAGGCCGGCCAAACCCTGACGACGAGACCGCGCGGGCGATGCGCGCTCAAACGAAATGGCCGACCAGCATCCCGGCGGCGGCAAAGACCAGCGTCACGATGAGCAGAGCCGCGAGAATCATGGCGATCGCCGGCGCGGAATGTCGGTCTAATTTCATGACGCCCCCATCCGGCGAGGAAACTCCAACGCGCAACCGTCGCCAAATTCTTTTGACGCGCTTTCCTCGCGCGAACCCGCGCCCGCTTCGCGCGAAAACGCTCTATTGGCCCGCGCTAAAAAATAACAGTCGCGAAAGGTTCGTGTAGTCCGCCTCGACGGCCATCATCGCCATCAAGACCAACACCGCCAGGGGCGGAAGCAGAATGGCGAACACCAGAGCGAGCCGCTCCCAGGCCATGTGCATGAAGATCGCGACGATCAAGCCCGCCTTCATCAACATGAACAGGACGATCAAGAACCAGCGGAGATAGCCCTGAAAGTTGAAATAATCGACGAGGTAGGAGCAGGTGCTGAGGACGAACAGCGCCGTCCAGACCACGAGGTAGAGCTTGATCGGATGCTGCTGCCCATGCGCCGCCGCGGGCGCGGGCGCCGGCGTCTTGGCGGGCGCCGCATGCTCGACGGCCGGCGCGGTCCCGCCGCTCGTTAGCTCCATTTCCATATCCATGCTCGTTCCCCCTAGGCGTTGTCGGCGTTCTCACCAGAGATAGAAGAACGCGAAAATGAAGACCCAAACGAGATCGACGAAGTGCCAGTAGAGGCCCATGATCTCGATGATTTCATAACGGCCCCGGCGGCCGTTGAAGCCGACCCGTCCAGTATCGTAGTCGCCGCGCCAGACATTTATGCCGATGGCGATCAGGAAGATCACGCCGACCGACACGTGGAAGCCATGAAAGCCGGTGATCATGAAGAAGGACGAGCCGAACTGGTCGGCGCCGAAGGGGTTGGCCCAGGGCCGCACGCCCTCGCGGATCAGCTTGGTCCATTCGACCGCCTGCATCCCGACGAACGACGCCCCGAACACGGCGGTGACCCACATCAATATCGCGGCTTTGACGCGGTCATGAGCATAGCCGAAATTGACCGCCATCGCCATCGTGCCGCTGCTGGTGATCAGGATGAACGTCATGATGGCGATAAGGATGAGCGGAATTTCCTTGCCATTGATCATCAGGGCGAAGACTTCGCTCGGGTGCGGCCAGGGAACGGTCGTCGACATCCGTACGGTCATGTAGGAAATCAAAAAGCAACTGAAGATGAAGGTGTCGCTGACGAGGAAGATCCACATCATGGTCTTGCCCCAGGAGGCGCTCTTGAACGAGCGTTGATCCGAGGACCAATCGGTGATCACCCCGCGCAATGGCGCGAAGCCATCCTGAGCATGTCGCTCGTTCGACAAGGCCGGCTCCGTCGTCATGGATTCCATCCCCTCTCTTTTAGGAAAGCAGCCGACGGCAAATGACGCCGAAATTATCGGCCCAGCCCGCGAGCATCGCGAACAGCAGAAGCCACACGAACAGCAGAAAATGCCAATAGATGGCGCAGAGTTCCACGCTCGCCGCCAATTCGGCGCCGCCGCGTCCGCTCCAGGCCGCGCGGGCCGTCCGGGCGAGCGCGGCCAAGCCGCCGACAAGATGCAGCGCATGCGTTCCTGTCAGCAGATAGAAGAAGGCGTTGGCGGGGTTGCTCGATGCGTAAAGCCCTTGCGCCGCCAACTCCCGCCATGCCCACAACTGGCCGAGCAGGAACAACAGGGCGCATCCGCCGCCGACCAGCAGCCAGCTCTTGAGGTTATCGGTTTCGCGCCGATCGGCGGCGCGTCGCGCCAGATCCAGCGCGAGGCTGCTCGCAATCAAGACCGCCGTGTTGAACCACAAAATCCCGGGAATCGGCGGCGCCTGCCAGTCCGGCGCGTCCATGCGCATAAAAAACGCCGCGCACAGCAGCGAGAACAGGCAGCCGGCGACGGCGAGAAAAACCCCGAGGCCCACCTTTGCCGCGGGCGGGCGCGGCAATAGCTCCGCGCCGGGGAAATCGGCGATCTCGCCTTCCTCGGCGAAGGAGGACCGCAGCACGCCCTGCCGCGCCAGCCACCATAGGGCGACGGAGGCGATCAGGACGAAGAACAGGCCCATCACGCTCATGGCGAGTGCTCTCCCTTCAAGGGCGGCGCGTTCTGCGGCAGGTAATCCTCCGGCGCGCCCGGAACGCTATAGGCGTAGGCCCAGCGATAGACGATGGGCAGTTCCTTGCCCCAATTGCCATGACCGGGCGGCGTTTCCGGCGTTTGCCACTCCAGCGACGCGGCGCGCCACGGATTGCTCCCCGAAGGCTTGCCGTGGCGCAGACTCCAGAACACGTTGAAGAAGAAGATCGCCTGCGCGGCGCCCACGATCAGCGCCGCCACGGTGATGAAGATGTTCAGCGCGGCCGCGGAATGGGGGACGAAGGCGGTCTCGCCAAGCTCGTAAAAGCGGCGCGGCACGCCGACGAGCCCGAGATAGTGCATCGGAAAGAAGATCGCATAGGCGCCGAGGAAGGTGATCCAGAAGTGGACCTTGCCGAGCGTCTCGTCGAGCATTCGGCCCGTGATCTTCGGATACCAGTGATAGATCGCGCCAAAGATCACCAGAACCGGCGCGACGCCCATCACCATATGGAAATGGGCGACGACGAACATCGTCGCCGACAGCGGCACGTCGACGATGACATTGCCGAGATAAAGGCCGGTGATTCCGCCATTGACGAAGGTGACGATGAATCCCAGCGCGAACAGCATCGGCGTCGTGAAATGAATGTCGGCGCGCCACAGGGTGAGAACCCAATTATAGACCTTGATGGCCGTGGGCAGCGCGATGGCCAGCGTCGTCACCGCGAAGAAGAAGCCGAACAGCGGATTCATGCCGCTGACATACATATGGTGGCCCCACACAACCATGCTGAGAACGCCGATCGCGACGATCGCCCAGACCATCATGCGGTAGCCGAAAATATTCTTGCGCGCGTGCGTGCTGATCAGATCGGACACGATGCCGAAGGCGGGCAGGGCGACGATGTAAACCTCGGGATGGCCGAAGAACCAGAACAAATGCTGGAACAGGATCGGACTGCCGCCGTTGTATTTCAAATGCTCTCCACCCTCGACGATGCTTGGCATGAAGAAGCTGGTGCCGAGCGTGCGGTCCAGCAGCAGCATGACGCAGGCGACGAAGAGACCGGGAAAGGCGAGCAGCGCCATCACGGCGGCGGCGAAAATGCCCCAAACGGTCAGCGGCATTCGCATCAAGGTCATGCCGCGCGTGCGGCCCTGCAGCACCGTCACGACATAATTCAATCCGCCCATCGTGAAACCGACGATGAACAGGATCAGCGACGCCAGCATCAGTATGATGCCGAAATCATTGCCCGGCGTGCCGGACATGATGGCCTGCGGCGGATAGAGCGTCCAGCCGGCGCCCGTTGGACCGCCAGGCACGAAGAAGCTCGCCGCGAGCACCAGCGTGGCGAGCAGATAGACCCAATAACTCAGCATGTTGACGTAAGGGAAAACCATGTCCCGCGCGCCGACCATCAGCGGGATGAGATAATTGCCGAAGCCGCCGAGAAATATCGCGGTCAGCATATAAACCACCATGATCATGCCGTGCATGGTGACGGCCTGGTAGTAACGGCTCGCGTCGATGAACGGGATGACGCCGGGGAAGGCCAGTTGCAGGCGGATCACCCAACTCATCACCAGCGCGACCAATCCAATCCCGATCGCGGTTCCCGCGTATTGAATCGCGATGTATTTCGCGTCCTGACTGAAGACGTAATGCGTCAACCAACTTTTGGCGTGATAAAGCTCGACGTCTTCGACCTCGGCGGGCGGCGGAAGGACATTTTCCTTTTCCCCTAGCGTGGCGTCGCTCATTGATCGCTTCTCCTCTCGCCTTGCTTCCCGCCAGTCACATCGTCGATGGCGCCGCGCTCATTGGGCCGAGGCCCGGCGGTCGTGAGCCGCCTCGCCCCTTCGCGATTGCGCGAAGGTCTGCTGCGCCGCGAGCCAGGTCTTGAAGTCATCTTCCGACTCGATGACGACCTTGGCGCGCATCTGCGGATGTCCGATGCCGCAGAACGCGGAGCACAGAATCTCGAACTCGCCGGTCTTCGTCGGAGTGAACCAGAAATAGGTGACGATCCCCGGCACCAGATCCATCTTGGCGCGGAACTCCGGCACGTAGAAATCGTGCAGCACGTCGATGGAGCGCAGCAGCATTTTGATCGGCTTGCCGATCGGCAAATGCAAATCGCCGCTTGAAGCCAAAATGTCGTCCTGCCCGCGCGGATCGTTCGGATTCAGGCCGTAGGGATTATTGGCGTCGATGAAAAGGGCGTCCGTCGCGCCCAAGCGGTTGTCGGCGCCCGGAAAGCGGAAGCTCCACTGCCATTGCTGGCCCATGGCCTCGACTTCCATCGCCCCTTCGGGCACGTTTATGAACTGCCCCCACACGAACAAGCCCGGCGCGAGAAGCGCGATGACGGCGATCGTGGTGCCGATCGCGAGCCAGCCTTCGAGCTTCTGGTTTTCGGGCTCGTAGGCGGCGCGGCGGCCCTCTTTGTGGCGGAAACGGAACAGACAATAGGCCATGAACAAAATGACGGCGACGAACCCCGCCGCCGTGATCCAAAACGTCGCCCCCATCATATTGTCGATGTAGCCCCAGTTCGAGGCGATCGGGGTCATCCGCCAGGGGCTGAGAAAGTGGAACAACAGCGACGCGGCCACCACCGCCACCATGATCAGCGCGACCAGCATTTTTCGTTGCCTCCGAAAAGAGCGTGAAGCGGACGGTCAGCCTGTCTTATATTAATATGCAGTTACGCACGAAAATTGCGTTCCGTCAAAAGGGCGCCGCCGTCAGCGCTTCCGCCAACGCCGAATCGACCCCCGTTTTCGCTACTCCGCGCCGTTACTCGAGCGCATCCGTCAGCACGACGCCGCAAAAGGCTCCAAGCGCCGCGCTGGCTAACGCGCCGGGAAAGCCCACGACGACAAGACCAATGGAGCCGCCGATCACGGCGCCGACGACGACGAGCGCGATCGCGGCCGCCGGAAAGCTGCCTTCCTGGAAGATGTGAGGCATGGAACGTCTCCCCTTTGGCGAGAACGCGTCGCGTTCTCGTTTTTTCATGCAACTAGAGCGCTTCCGGGGAATGTGAAGCCGTGGCGAGAAATATCGCGACGACGGGCTTGGGCGTGGCCAGAAAAACAAAAAAGCCCGCCGCTGGGCGCGGCGGGCTTGCGAATTCTCGTCTATTGCGCGGGTTACGCCGCGGCGGCCGGCAGCGCGGCCTTGGCCTGTTCGACGATGGCCGCGAAAGCCGCCGGCTGGTTGATGGCGAGGTCCGACAGAACCTTGCGGTCGATCGTGACGCCGGCCTTGTTCAGCCCGTCGATGAAACGCGAATAGGTGATGCCGAATTCGCGCACGGCGGCGTTCAGGCGCTGGATCCACAGACCGCGAATCGTGCGCTTCTTGGCCTTGCGGTCGCGCGTCGCATATTGCATCGAGCGATCGACGGCGGCCTTGGCGGCGCGAATGGTGTTCTTGCGGCGGCCGTAAAAGCCCTTGGCGGCCTTCAGTGTTTTCTTGTGCTTGGCGTGGGACGTGACGCCCCGTTTGACGCGAGCCATGATCGAACTCCTTGCAGAAATCTTGCGTTGTGTCGCTTGCGGGGAATTTTTGCCGGCTTAGCCGTTCGGCAAAAAATACTTTTTGATGTTGTCGCCGTCTGTCTTGAACAGAACGGACGTCCCGCGCAGATTTCTGATCTGCTTGTTCGTGCGCTTGATCATGCCGTGGCGCTTGCCCTTCTGGGCGTAGACCACCTTGCCTGTGCCGGTGATCTTGAAGCGCTTTTTCGCGCCGGATTTGGTCTTCAACTTGGGCATTTTGCTCTCCTGGGCTTTGAGCCCGTTAGTTTTTTCGCGCGCCGAAAGCCTTTCGGCGACATTTGGCGCGCATTCGCTTGAGCGAAAAAAACCGCCCCGGCAGCCCATCACTGGCCGGGCGGTTTAGAGTGGCGCTTATAGGCCGAGCCGGGGACAAAAAGCAAGAGAGGCGCGCATCGGGCAGTCGGTCAGTTTGAATGTCCGCCGAGCGCCGGTCACGGACGCCGCGGTTCTGGACGCTCCAATCAATCGCGCTTCGCCGCATCGCGGCCGGTTCGCGAAAGAACTAGGTTTTCAACGCGCCGTCCGCGTTGTAGGGTGGGCGGATACGACGGTCAAGCTGTCGATGCAAGCGTCGGCCACGTTCAATCTGGACGCCGTGAAGGCCAAGGTTGAAGAAGCCAAGGCATGCGAGGGGCAATATTCGCGCCTTCGACGCAGCGGACGGCTCCGATGGGGTCGCCCTTGCGCAGTCTGACGAGAGGGGGCGGCTCATCACGAAAAAATCTCGCTGCCCGCGTTGCTGGCCGACACTCGCCCGCGTCTCCACGAAAACGCAGGTCGGCGGGTCACTCG
Organism: uncultured Alphaproteobacteria bacterium; assembly: GCA_963710695.1. GTDB lineage: Bacteria > Pseudomonadota > Alphaproteobacteria > Rhizobiales > Beijerinckiaceae > Methylocystis. Next base: position 24,623 of record CAVQBO010000003.1, read on the forward strand.
ATGCGCCAATGTCCGCGGCGTGGGGCCGGCGGCTATGGCTCGGCGAGCCCTAATTCGCGCAGCTTTCTCTTGCTTAGACCTGACGAGACAATGCGATGCGATTGACGAATATGGTCTTTCAATTCTTCGTCCGAGAGCCCTGGTTCGGCATAATGCTGGATCCATTTCATGCCGCGAGACGCGAGATATGGCGCCGGGCGCAGACCCGGTTGCTGCTTCAGCATTTCATACGAAATATCGCTTGTCTTGAAAGTGAAGGCCGGTTCTCCATCCGCCCATCCGCCAATGGCGAAAATCTTGTCGCCAACTTTCCACACATGTGATCCTCCCCACTGGAGCACATAACTCGTGGCGGGAAGGCCGCGGCAAAACCCGTTGAAGTCGTCGTAGGTCATTCGTCGTCCGAGGTCGGCGCCCCACGCGTAGCCAAGGCGCCGCTAGCTAATCTTCAGGATTTTCGCGCTCTTGTGAATGGCCTCGAGCGTATCCCCGACGCTCTTGCCGAGCAACGCCGTGGCGAGAGGCGCGACGTGGGGCAGCAGCCCGTTCGCCGGGTCCGCCTCGTCTTCGCCGACGATCTTGAAGGAGAGTTTTGCGCCATTGGCGAGTTGGAGCTCGACGCGATGACCAAAGCGCACATGCGACTTATCGGCGATCGGATGCACGATCTCGGCGCTGCCCCGGCGCGCCGTCCAATAGCGCAGTTCGCGCTGCGCCAGGGCCAACGCGTGCTGATCGTCGGCGGCCGTCGCGCGCAGAACCTCGGCTTGCTGGCGCGCCAGCTCCGCCTCGATTCGCGCATAGCCCTCCGGCGTCACGAGATTGCGATAGGCGCTGACCGGCCGGTCAGCGATATCCTCGCGCACGATGTCGTCCTGTTCGCGGATAAAGGCGCTGCTCATGACTCTCTCTCGCTTGATCTATCTCAATAAGCGTTGGGACTTGCGATGCTCGCGCTTATGACAATGGGACTTCGGCGCCAAAAGCGCAATATAGGGAAACGCCGCACTGATAGAGGACTGTTATCGAGAGAATTTCGCTTGGATTGGCTTGAAAGGGCGAAACGGGCTCGAACCAGAGCCGCCAAACGCGCTACAAGCCCCAAATCCTCCGGCGCCTTCTCCTCGCCGCCGCGCATCCCGTATTTGTACCGCGACCACAGTTGCTCGTGCGCATAATAGAGCGCGATCTTAGCCAACGCTTCCGTCGCGGTGATCGCCAGCGCGAGGCCGACATCTCGCGTAAAGCCGAACACGACGATGAAGGTCAGGATGCTGCCAAGCACGCGCCAGGACAGCGCCTTGGCGAGGCTGCGGCGGCGCGTTTGCAACAGCGGGGTCGGCGGCGTCGGCAGGCCCTCCATCGAGGAATAGCTCATCTCCAGCAGCGCCGGGGCGCCGCGTTCCGAGTTTTGCGCCGATGTCACCATGCCGACCGCGACCGTCTCATTGGTGATGCGGTCGATAAGGATAAAGCCGCCGGTCTCGCGGTTCTCATTGTACGGATCGCAGACGACGACCGAGTTGAGCGTCAGTTCCGCCTCGCCGATCGCGTTGAAGGCGAGCGTCTCGTCCGCCGCGAGCAGGGGCGCGGCGAGGCCGGTTTCGATCTCGATACGCGCGGTGACCGCTTTGACGCTCGCCGGGGTCGTCTTCGCGCCAATCTTGAGCAGATAGCTTTTGTCGAGCGTTAGCGGCTCGCGCACCAGCCACAGGAGCTTCGCCTGCAAGCGGTCGCCCACCTTGGCCGGCGAGACCGGCGAGCACAGAAGATCGCCGCGCGAAATGTCGATTTCCTCGGTGAGCGTCAGCGTCACCGACTGGCCGCACACGGCGCTCTTGAGATCGCCGTCCGCCGTGACAATGCGCGCGACTTGCGTGTCGCGGCCGAGCGGCAGAATGCGCACGATGTCGCCGGGCTGCACGTTGCCGCCGCAGATAAAGCCGGAGAAGCCCCGGAAATCATGGCTCGGACGGTTAACCCATTGCACGGGATAGCGGAACGGCGCGATGATCGAGCCGTCTTCGAGCGCGACGCTTTCGAGGTAAGCGAGCAGCGGCGGCCCGTCGAACCACGCCATTTTGGCGCCGGCCTTGACGAGATTGTCGCCGTCCTTGGCGACCAGCGGCAGCACGTAGATCGATACGAAGCGCAGATGTTCGGCGAAGGCGCGAAAATCCTTTTCGATCTGGCGAAACACCTCTTCGCGGTAGTCCACAAGGTCCATCTTGTTGACCGCGACGACGACGTGGCGCACGCCCAGCATCGACACGATCACGCTGTGGCGCTGCGTCTGCGCCAGAATGCCCTTGCGCGCGTCGACCAGCAGCACCGCGAGATCGGCGGTGGAAGCGCCGGTCGCCATGTTGCGGGTGTATTGCTCGTGCCCCGGCGTGTCGGCGACGATGAACTTGCGCTTGTCGGTCGCGAAATAGCGATAGGCGACGTCGATGGTGATGCCTTGCTCGCGCTCGGCGGCGAGGCCGTCGACGAGCAGCGCGAAATCGAGTTCCTCGCCCTGCGTGCCGTGCTTCTTCGAGTCCTTTTCGAGCGTTTCGAGCAGATCGTCCTGCGCGAGGCCGGCGTCGTAAAGCATCCGGCCGATCAGCGTCGATTTGCCGTCGTCGACCGAACCGCAGGTGATGAATCGCAGCAGCGGCTTTTCGGCCGCGGGACGATGGGAGGTCGTCTCCGGCGTTGGCGCGGGTCCGCCGTGCATTTAAAAATATCCTTCTTGTTTCTTTTGTTCCATCGAGGTCGCGCCGTCGTGGTCGATCAAGCGCCCCTGCCGCTCGGACGAGCGGCTCACGCGCATCTCCTCGATGATCGCGTCCAGCGTCGCCGCCGTGCTCTCGATCGCGCCGGTCAGCGGATAGCAGCCGAGCGTGCGGAAGCGCACCATCTTTTGTTCGACGACCTCGCCGGGCAGCAGCTTCATGCGGTCGTCGTCGACCATGATCAGCGCGCCGTCGCGTCGCACCACCGGGCGCGGCTTGGCGAAATAGAGCGGCACGACGGGAATGTTTTCGCGCGCGATATAGTCCCACACATCGGCCTCGGTCCAATTGGACAGCGGAAACACCCGCAGGCTCTCGCCCGGGCCTTTGCGCGCGTTGTAAAGGCGCCAGAATTCGGGGCGCTGGTTCTTGGGGTCCCAGCGATGCTGCGCGGTGCGAAAGGACAGCACGCGCTCCTTGGCGCGCGACTTTTCCTCGTCGCGCCGGGCGCCGCCGAAGGCCGCGTCAAAACGCCATTTGTCGAGCGCCTGCTTTAGCCCCTCGGTCTTCATGATCTCGGTGTGCAGTTTCGATCCATGCACAAAGGGATCGATGCCCATCTCGACGCCGGTGGGATTGATGTAGACCAGCAGTTCGACGCCCAGCTCCTTGGCGCGCTGGTCGCGGAAGGCGATCATTTCCTTGAACTTCCATGTCGTGTCGACATGCAGCAGCGGAAACGGCGGCTTCGAGGGATAAAACGCCTTCATCGCAAGATGCAGCATGACCGCCGAATCCTTGCCGATGGAATAGAGCATCACGGGACGTTCGCATTCGGCGACGACCTCGCGCATGATATGAATGCTCTCGGCTTCGAGCCGGTCGAGATGGCCGAGTTTGCGGATCGCCAGCGAACTCATCACGCGTCCTCGCCAGTTTTCGCCGACTCGCTTACTGGCGCGGGACCGCGGCGCAAGACGCCGTCCTCGCCGACGTGCAGGCCGCATTCCTTCTTGGCGTCTTCCTCCCACCACCAGCGGCCCGCGCGCTCGCTTTCGCCGGGCTGAACGGCGCGCGTGCAGGGCGCGCAGCCGATCGACAGAAAGCCTTGCGCGTGCAGTTCGTTCACCGGCACGTCGAACTCCTCCGTCGCGGCGACGATCTTCTCGCGGCTGTAGTCGATCAGCGGATTGACCTTGAGCAGCTTGTGGCCGGCGTCGAATTCCACGATGTTGAACGCTCCGCGCTCGGCGGATTGATCGGCGCGCAGCCCGGTGATCCAGGCGGAGGCGCCGGCCAGCAGCCGCGTCAAGGGCTCGACCTTGCGCAAATGGCAGCAGGCCTTGCGGTTTTCGACCGATTTGTAAAAGCCGTTGACGCCGTGCTCGCGCACCCAGTCCTGCAAGGGCTCGGCTCGCGGATAGACGGCGGCGATGCGGCGGGCGTAGCGCGCCTCGGTGCGCTCCCACAATTCATAGGTTTGCGGGAACAATCGGCCGGTGTCGAGCGTCGCCACTTCAATGTCGAGGCCGCGCGTGAAAATCACATGAGTGATCCACTGATCCTCTATGCCGAAACTCGTGGTGAAGACGATGCGGCCGGGCACGAATTCGCGCACCAATTGCAAACGATGATCGAGATCGAGCGGCGCGAGGCGCGGCCCCAGCACATCGGCGAGCGACGGTTTCATGATGTCGCCTTTCTCCGGCGTTCGAGGATCGAACCCGCCCCGTAGCCCTGTTGATAGAACTCGCTATAGGCGCCGCGCGCCGCGCGCCATTGCGCTTCGTCCTGCCGCGCCGCGAGATCGGCGGGGATTTCGATGGTGTCGAAGCCGCATTGGCGCGCGTGAACGGACTGATCCGCGACAAGGCGTCCGCTGGCGCGCAATTCGCCGGTGAAGCCGGCGCGCCGCAAAAGCCGCGCCAGCGAGAAGCCGCGCCCGTCGGCGAAGGCCGGAAAGGCGACGGCGATCAAGGCGAGGCGCGAAAAGTGGGGCGCCAGAGCAGCCGGATCGGTCGTGTTGGCGACGATCACGCCCAGCGGCCTGTCGGCGGGCAGGGCCGCGAGAGCTTCGTCCAAGCGCGTTTGCGAGACGATGATCTTGCCGGCTTTCGGCAAATCTTCTTCGTCGGCGAGGTGACGCCAGTCGTTCTCGACGAATTTGCCGTCAGATATCAGCGCCATCTTCGCCCTCCCGCCGCAGCACGTCCTTGAAGCGGGCGTGGCCCAACCGCCGCCATGTGTCGATGAAACGCTCGTCGCCCTGGCGCTCCGCGAGATAGAAGTCGACAATATGTTCGATCACATCGGGCACTTGATCGGCGGTGACGCCGGGGCCGAGCAATTCGCCGATCGACGCCGAGAGCGACGGATCGCCGCCCAGCGTGATCTGATAGGATTCCTGGCCCTTTTTTTCGAGCCCGAGAATGCCGATCGCGCCGATGTGGTGATGACCGCAAGCGTTGATGCAGCCCGAAATCTTTATGCCGAGCTTTCCGATCAGGCGTTGCCGCTCTGGGTCCGCGAAGCGGCGAGAAATCGCCTGCGCGATCGGAATCGAACGCGCCGTCGCCAGCGCGCAATAATCGAGGCCGGGGCAGGATATGATGTCGGTCAGCAATCCCGCGTTGGCGGTGGCCAGCCCCGCCGCGTCCAGCATCCGCCAGAGCGCGAAAAGGTCGTCCTTCTTCACATGCGGCAGGATGATGTTCTGCTCGTGGCTGACGCGCAATTCGCCAAAGCCGAATTTTTCGCTGGCGTCGGCGAGCACGCGCATTTGCGCCGAAGTCGCGTCGCCGGGAACGCCGCCGATGGGCTTTAGCGATACGGTGACGATCGCGTAGCCGGGCGTCTTATGCTCGTGGACATTGACCTCCGCGAAGGCTTTGAACGCCGCGTTCGCGCGCTTGGCCTCTTCCAGCGCCGCCGACACGGCCGGCAGGGTCTCATAGGGCGGCGGAGCGAAAAAGCCGGCGATGCGCGCGAATTCTTGCGCGTCGTGCTGGAACGGCGCGCGGTCCATCGCGGCGAACTCGGCTTCGACCTGCGCTTTGATCTCCTCGATGCCGGTCTCGTGCACGAGGATCTTGATGCGCGCCTTGTATTTGTTGTCGCGGCGGCCGAAGCGGTTGTAGACGCGCAGGATCGCCTCGAGATAGGCGAGCAAGTCCTCGCGCGGCAGAAATTCGCGCACGGTCTTGCCGATGAAGGGCGAGCGCCCGAGGCCGCCGCCGACGATCACCTCATAGCCGGGCTCGCCCTTGTCGTTGCGATGGATGCGCAGGCCGATGTCATGCGCCTTGATCGCGGCGCGGTCATGCGCGGCGCCGGCCACCGCGATCTTGAACTTGCGCGGCAGGAAGCTGAATTCCGCGTGCAGGCTCGACCATTGCCGCAAGAACTCCGCCGTCGGGCGCGGGTCTTCCAGTTCGTCGACGGCGACGCCGGCGAAATGATCGGCGGTGACATTGCGGATGCAATTGCCGGAAGTCTGGATGGCGTGCATCTCGACATCGGCGAGCGCCTCCAGAATATCGGGAACATCGACGAGTTTCGGCCAGTTGTACTGGAGATTCTGGCGCGTGGTGAAATGGCCGTAGCCCTTGTCCCATTTGTCGGCGATGTCGGCGAGGCGGCGCATCTGGCGCGCCGTCAGCGTCCCATAGGGAATGGCGACGCGCAGCATATAGGCGTGCAATTGCAGATAGAGCCCGTTCATCAGCCGGAACGGGCGGAACTCGTCTTCCGTCATCGCGCCTTCGAGGCGGCGGGCCACCTGCTGGCGAAATTCGGCGACGCGCTCGCGCACGAAGGCCGTGTCGTAAGCGTCGTAAAGATAGGTCGTCGTCGGCGCGTTGTGGCGCACCGCTTGTTGCGGGTCGTGCGCGGTCATCGTGGCTCTCCCGCCCGCGGCAATCGGGCCTGTTTGCCGAGGTCGCGGCGGACGCTCGGCCCCTCGAGCCGCATTTTTTCGCGATAATGCAGCGGTTCCGGCGCGCCGCCCGCGCCGATCGCCACGTCGGCGAGATAGACGTCGACGACGCGATTGGCGGCGACATCGGCCTTGCCGCGCGCCTCCAATGCTCGCCGCCTCGTCGCTGTCATGGGCGACGCTGGCTTGGCGATGATCGCGCGCCCAGCCCGAGGGCCCAAGGAACAGCACCTCGCCGTCGCGCAGGTCGCTTGCGAACAGAATTTGCGGATTTTTCAACTGCGTCATCACACCGCCAAGGGGATTGTCAGCCGCAGCCCGTCCAAATCGTCCGACCAAATGATTTGGCAGGAGAGGCGGGAGTTTTCGAAGATCAGCGGCAATTCGTCGAGCTTTTCCAGTTCGTCCTCCCGAGGCGGCGGAACCTTGGCGACCCATTCGGGGTCGATGAGAACGTGACATTCCGCGCACGCCAGCGCGCCGCCGCAAGTGTTTTCCATGGCAAGCCCGTAGTCGCGCAGGATTTCCATCAGCCGCCAGCCTTCCACGGGCTCGATCGCATGCGTGACGCCCGCGCGATCCTCGACATGGATCACGGTCGTCGTCCTCTCCAAGCGCGCCTTCGCCTCGTGCATACGCCCGCCTCGTTTCCCCGCGCCGTCGCGCGAGAGCGCCCTTCGCTGGCGCGATATAACGCGCGATTAACCGTGATCGCACGGCCGCGCGAGCGGCGAATGTCCGGTTTGAGCAGTGTTACATACCTGTCGTCGAGCGAATGTCAATTCACTTTAGCAAAGTGCGATACCGCAATATACCACTTAAAAAAGTCGTTAAATTCCCAACAGCTGACTTCAGAGCTTGGCGCGAGCCGTCGCTAGGTTGTAAATCAAATTTGTCAAGGTTTCAGGAATCGCCCGTGCGCGAACGCCGCGCCGATGCTATAGGATCGCTCAATGACACGGAAACCGTTACGAGACCCAAGGAACCTTTCGTCGAACAGGGCCGAGGAAGCGCGCGAACAGGCCGCTCCGCAACATACGGCGCAAGAAGTGGGACGGAATATGAAACCTTCAGTTATTGTCATTGGGGCGGACAAGGGCGGCGTCGGCAAGACCACGATCGCTCGCGCGGTTTTGGATTATCTTGCAAACAATAATGTAATCACGCGCGCCTTCGACACGGAACATCCACGTGGGACGCTTCATAGGTTTCATCCCGAGGAAACCGAGATCGTCGACCTGACCTCGACCGCCGACCAGATGAAGATCATCGACACGCTGGAAACGGCGCAAATCAAGGTGAGCGTGATCGACGTGCGCGCCGGCGGCTTGAGCATCGCGTTGCAGGCGCTGCACGACATGGGTTTCCTCGAGGCCGTGAAGGAAGGCGAGTTCAATTTCGTGGTTTTCCATGTGCTCGGCTCGTCCATTTCCTCGCTCGAGGAGATCGAGGAAATCGCGCCCTATGTCGAGGACGCGCAGTATTTTCTGGTCAAGAACCACGTCAACGACACGACTTTCTTCGAATGGGATCCGGTGACGCACCGCAAATATTTCGAGAAGGTGCAAACGGCCGGCGAATTGACGATCCCGAAGCTAAATGAAATCGCCTATGAGCAGGTCGAGATCGCCGGGACGCCCTTCTCCACCTTCGTCGCCGACAAGACCGCCGAAGGCGACCACGCCGGACACTCCTTCGTGCTGCGCGGCTATGTGCGCACCTGGCAAAATAAGATCGCCGAGGAGTTCGACCGCGTGGGCCTGCTTGGCCTCGTCGCTCCACTGGCGCCGCGCGCGCCGGCCGTCGCGCCGGGCAGGCCCGGCAAAGCCGGCAGGGAGCGTTGAAGCGCCCCAAAGAGAGCAATCTCCCGGCGGCGGCGATGGCGGGATAGATGGCAGGACGAAGCGGCGACGTATTCATAGTTTGTTCGTCCAGCGCCCGCGCTGGCGTCTCGACCACGGCGCGCCTGCTCACCGATTATCGTCTGTTTTCGCGAAAGCCGGTCGTGGGCTTCGACACCGATCCGCACGAGCCCCGCTACGGGGCGTTTTTTCCCGATCTCGTGACGACCGTGGATGTTGGCGACATCAAGGGGCAGATCGCTTTGTTCGACAATCTGCTGGAGCGGGATGGGACCACCAAGATCGTCGATGTCTGGCATCGTGGCTTTCAGCGCTTTTTCGCGACGGTGCAGGACATCGGCTTCGTCGAGGAAGCCCGCCGCAATGGGATCGAACCGATACTGCTGTTCCACGCCGACGCTAGCGAGGCGGCGTTGGCCAGCGCGCAATCGCTGAACGCGACATGGCCCGAGTTGCCGATGGTCGTGGTTCATAACGAAGGCGCGCGACCGTTGGGCCCGGAGGCGGCGGATATTTTGCGGCGCTACCCGGCCAAGCATAAATTCGTCGTGTCGGCCTTGCCGGGCCCGGTGGCCAATATTCTTGACGATCCGTCGCTCTCGCTTTGGCGCTTTCTTCACGCGCCGCCCACGAATATGTCAATCGTCGTTCGCGCCGCGCTCAAGTCCTGGATCGTTCCGATTTTCACGCAGTTCAAGAGTTTTGAGCTGCGCCGGGATCTGGAGTCGAGCGACTATCTGCGGTAGCGGCGGCGAGGCTACAAAAAGTGTGGCCACGGCGCGCCGTTGAACAGAATATTAAACAGCGAAAAGCTCACCGCGGACAGGCCGAAACCCAATATGAAGGTGACGACGACGGTGAAGCCGAAGCGCAAGCGCGAGCCTTGAACGTCCTGATGCTGGACCAGGCGCGCCTTTTCGGGCGGCAAGGGTTGTTCGTCGGAGCGGAAGGGCTTCCGCGGGTCCGTGTTTCTATCAAGTTTAAGAGTGAACTTGCCCATGGCTTTTACTTGAACTCCTGTTCGGGCGCGGGCTTCCAACGAAAAGCCCTGGCCTTGGTCTCGGCGGACGAGAATTCGTTCCTCCGCCCCCATGCATCCTTTGCGAAGCGACGGCGCGCTCGCGAAATCCGCTGTCCGACGCTCGTGGTCTCTTGATGACGACGCTTAAATTTCCCTATTCGCGCCAATTCGACGCCTTGGAGCGTCTTCCGTTCGGGCGGAAACATCCGACCGAGGGAAATCGCTTAAAGTTTAACAGCATGGCAAGTTCCCGCCGAAAAAGTCCGTCGACTTTTTCGGAACTCGCGCTAGACACATTCGCGCGCTCTTGCCCATCTCGTCCGCCAAAACATTCTCATATGATCGGAACAAAACTCTTATCATGCAAGCAAGCTGCGTCATTGTAGTCAAATGAGCGTAAAAAACCAATTAAAGGCTGGACGCCCGTATCCAGCCGGCGCGCCGAAGCTGGCGGCGCTCTCGGCGAAAAAGGACGCGGAACCGGCGTCGTGACAATATGTCGTCGTCCGATATTTGCCAAAATTTGAAATCTCGTTCAAACACATAAGCAGCCTTCGCGGCTCGTGGCCTGATGGCGCCGGATCGAAATTGGCGTTGGTGTCGCAAATGTGGTCGCGGCGGCCTATTGGCTCCCGCCGCGCGGCGGGCGTCGCTCAATCAGGCGCCGGGGAGACCTCAGTTTAATGCTCAAGCCGATCGACAAGCAGACCGCTAGAACCTGGTATCAATATTTGGCCGAACCCTTCGTCGCCAAAATGACGGGGAGGGTGCTGCGCGCCACCGGTCCGCGCATCGCCGTCGTCGGCAATTGCCAAAGTTTCAGCGTCGCCTATTCGATGCAGTTGCTGTGTCCGACCGCGAGGGTCGATCACTTTCCCGTGATCTCGTTGTCTCGCTTACCGCTAAAATTCTTCGCCCGAACTCTCGCGACCTATGATCACGTGCTGATGCACGAATTTTCGACGGGTCTTATTCCCGGCGGCGGCTCCATTGAATTGCGGGGTCTGCTGAAAAAGCCGATTTCGATTCCGATGATAACTTTCGCCGCGTTCCATCCCAACTGCGTCTATGCTGGCGGAACGGGCGACGACAGGCCGCGCCCCTGTGTTCGGTCCGCTCGGCCCCTATCATTCCGCCCTGGCGTTGTTCGCCTTCCGCGACGGCCTGTCGCCGCGAGAAGCCAACGCGCTGTTCAACAATAACGTTTTCGAGGCTCTGAGGTATTTCGATTTTTGGAACGAGGCGAGCGCCGAACTCATCGACGGCGTCAAGCGAACCTGCGGCCTGGATTTAAGCGCGGAGCTCAGCGGTTGGGCGCGTCGCGGGGTCTTCATGTACTCCGTCAATCACCCCAAGCCTTTCGTGCTTGTCGACGTGGCCAAGAAACTCTTGAAGCACATAGGGATTTCGGTTCCCGACATCGATTACGAAAACTATCTGATCGACGATTTCATTCGTTATCCGATCTTTCCGGTTTATCCGCCGGTCGGCGCGCGTTACGGATGTCCGGGCAGCTACACGTTCAAATTGACGCCGGCGCATGCGCCGCGAAACGTCGGAGATTATTTGCTGCTGCCGCAATTTCTTAGCGGTTCTTATGAGAGATATCGAAAATGCGATAGCGCGCGGCTCAGCAATCACCGCGTTGATTCATGGCTTGGCGACAAGGCGACGACCGACATGCTCGTGTCGCTGGCGCGGGAGAATTTGCGAGCGGGGCTGTTGCCCGTACGATAGGGAAATGGCGCCCGTGGGCGGGCGGATCGCGGGGAACCCCAACATGGAATATCGCAAGCTCGGCCGAACCGATCTTTCGGTTTCGGCGCTGTGTCTTGGCACGATGACCTTCGGTCAGCAGAACAACGAGGCCGAAGGCCATGCGCAGCTCGATTACGCCTTTTCGCGCGGCGTCAATTTTCTCGACACGGCGGAGATCTATTCCATTCCGCCGCGCCCCGAGACGCAGGGCTCGACCGAACGCATCGTCGGCTCCTGGCTCAAGGCGAGGGGCGGCCGCGACAAGGTGATCGTCGCCACCAAGGTCGCCGGGCGCGGCGAAATGACCTGGCTTCGCGAAAACAACGCGCCCACGCGGCTCGACAAAAAGAACATCGCCTATGCCATCGAAGGCTCGCTGAGACGGCTGCAAACCGATTACATCGACCTCTATCAGCTGCATTGGCCGGACCGCTCCGTGCCGCTGTTCGGCTCGGATGGAACCGTCTGGCGCCAGCCGAGCGCGCGCGAGGAGGTCGCCGTCGAGGAGACGCTGGCGGCGCTGGACGAGCTGGTGAAAGCCGGCAAGGTCCGCCATATCGGGCTATCCAACGAGACTCCCTGGGGCGTCGCGCGATTCCTGCGCGGCGCGGAGGCAGGCGTCGGCCCGCGCGTGGTCTCGATCCAGAACGCCTATCATTTTCTTAACCGCACATTCGAGATGGGGCTGGCGGAGTTCGCCTGGCGCGATCAGGTCGGGTTGCTCGCCTATTCGCCGCTGGCGCAAGGCTATCTGACCGGCAAATACCAGAACGGCGCCCGCCCGCCCGGCGCCCGCACGACGCTGTTCGAGCGCGGCCAGAGATACGAGACCGCCGGCGCGGCGGAGGCGATCGACAAATATCTGGCGCTGGCCGAGGAACTTGGCCTCGATCCCGCGCAATTCGCCATCGCCTATGTCACGTCGCGGCCCTTCGTGACCTCCAACATCATCGGCGCGACGACGCTGGCGCAGCTTGAAACGGACATGGGGTCGATCGAGGTGAAGATCACCCCGGAGATAGAGGCGCGGGTCGACGCCCTTCATCAGCTGCACAGCAATCCGACGCCGTGAGCGGAGGCTCACGCATGCCCGGCGGTCACCGACAGGCTCGCCAGATCGATGCCGATGGAGCGCAGCGCGCGCGAATATTTGGTGTCGAGGTCGCGGTCGAAGACGATGGCCGGATCGGCCGGGCAGTGCAGCCAGCCGTTGAGCTGGATTTCGTTTTCGAGCTGGCCCGCGCCCCAGCCGGCATAGCCGAGCGCCAGCAGCGCGCGGTCGGGGCCTTCGCCCATCGCTATCGCGCGCAAAATGTCGATCGTCGCGGTCAGCGAAACGCCTTCGTCTATCGGCAGGGTCGAGTTGCGAATGTGGAAATCCGCCGAATGCAGCACGAAGCCGCGGTCTGTCTGCACCGGTCCGCCAAACAGCACCTGAATGTCCTTGGCCGCGCTCGGCAGTTTGATGCGCTCGTCGGAGTCGATCACGCGCAATTGTTCGAGCAACTCGGGGAAGTTGCGCACGCTGGCGGGACGGTTGAGAATGATGCCCATGGCGCCGTCCGCCGAATGGGCGCATAGATAGATGACCGAGCGCGCGAAACGCTCGTCCGTCATGCCGGGCATGGCGACAAGCAACTGCCCATCGAGGAACAAACGTTGTTTCGGGGCGGCTTTCGCGCCGGCCGCCCGGGCGGAGCCTTGCTTCTTTCGGGTCGCGCTCATAGCATCATGCTACGCTCGCTCCGCGCCGCCGACAAGCGACGCCGCGAAGGCGAAAGACAAAATTTTATCAGGGCCTTCCAGATGCTCACGCAAAGCCGCGCGAAATCGCTTCCTTGCCTCCTTCTGGCCGCTTTCTTGGGCGTCTCGTCATCGCTCGCGGCCTTTGGCGCGGATGCTCCCTTCGCCTCGGCGTTTGACAAAGCGCGGACTTCCTCGGCGCGGCTTTTGGCCGGCGGGCAGGACAAGGAAGGGTTTTACGCGGCGGGGGTTGAGATCGACCTCGATCCCAATACCGTCACCTATTGGCGCCAGCCCGGCGACGCCGGATCGCCTCCGGTGTTCGATTTTTCGCGCTCCGTCAATGTCGCCTCGGTCGAGGTGCTTTACCCCGGACCCAAGCATATGGACGAGGCGGGAAGCATCGTCGCCGGCTACGACGCCAATGTGACCTTTCCGCTGCGCGTCGCGCCGCGCGACCCCAAGGCGCCGGTCGTGCTTGATCTCGCGCTGGACTACGCCGCTTGCGGCAAGATCTGCCTGCCGGCGCGGGCGCGGCTCTCTCTGCCTTTCCCGGCGGGCGGCGCCTCGCCCTTCGCGGGACAGATCGCGCAAGCCCTAGCCCTCGTCCCCAAAAAAATCGCCCCCGCCGAGGCCAAGAGCCTGTTCGCGCTGACGCGGCGCGAGGACAAGCCGAACGCCTGGCGTCTGACGTATCTGGGGCAGGGGAAAGCGCGAGACCTTTTCGCCGAGGCCCCCGAGCCGCTGTTTTTGGACAGCGCGCGGTCGGCGGACGGCGAGGGCTTCGATCTGACGCTGGTTTCGAGCTGTTGCGGCGCGGCCAAGCCGCGGCAGACCGAGGTCGCGGCGACGCTCACCATCGTCACCGACGAGGGGGCGTTCGAGATGCAGGCTCGGCTGGAGTAACACGGCTGCTTATTAAGAATTCATTACCTGAATTTATTAAGAGTGCGTTACGGAGAATTTTTACGTAAAGCTACGGTTAACCGAAGAACATAATAGTGAGGCCGTTCTAACGCTCGATTCGATGGTTTTGCTTGATCCACGCGCCTCGACGCGTATGATTACCGCACCGATAATCTTGTCGTCCGCGAAGGGTAAAAGGCGATTAGCCTTAGAGGAGCGTTCCAAATGAAAAATCTATTGGCCAGCACGGCGATTGCGTTGGCGCTCGCCGCTGGATCGGCTCTCGCCGCCGATCTTCCGTCGCGCAAGGAAGCGCCGGTCTATGTTCCGCCGCCGCCGCCCCCGCCGATGTGGACCGGGTTCTACGGCGGTCTGAACATCGGCGGCGGCTGGGACGCCAACGGCGGCAACAGCAGCTCTCTGCCCTATTATCGATCCGACCTTCCCGCGATCGCGCAGACCACGCCGCTCCTCCGGCCTACGCCCGAACCTGTTCTTCCTGCCCGGCGGCGATACGACCGGCAGTAAACCGGCGGCGTCGTCGGCGGCGGTCAGGTCGGCTATAACTACCAGTTGCAATCAGTTCGTGATCGGCGCCGAGACGGACTTCCAGGGCACCAGCCTCACCGGCGGCAACCGGGCAACTACGCCTGACCTGTTTCATCGCCCCTATCCGGTCTCGAACACTGGCCTGCTCACGCCTCTCGTGACCGGCAACGGCGGCAATCTCGGTCTGCCGTGGTTCGGCACCGTGCGCGGCCGCGCCGGCTATCTCTTCACGCCGACCTTGCTGCTCTACGGCACGGCCGGCTTCGCTTACGGCGAGCGTGGACGCCTTCGGCGGAGCAACACCAGCACCGGCTGGACCGCCGGCGGCGGCGTCGAGTGGATGTTCGCGCCGCATTGGTCGGCGAAGCTCGAATATCTCTACGTCGATCTCGCCAGCAGCGGAATCACCGGCGCCTTCACCGGCTGGGAGTTGGGCAAGAACTTCCATCCGCAGATCAACGTCGTGCGCGCCGGCGTGAACTATCACTTCAACTGGGGCGCCCCGGCTCCGGTCGTCGCCAAGTATTGATCGGCGGCAAGCTGATCCCAAAAGAAGCCCGGCCTTCGCGGCCGGGCTTTTTGTTTAAACCAGCATCGCGGCCGGATGTTCGATGAAGCGTTTCACCGCCGCCAGCAGCGTCGCGCCGAGCGCGCCGTCGACCGCGCGATGATCGCAGGACAGCGTCACGGTCATGATCGTCGCGACCACGGCCGCGCCGTTCCGCGCGACAATGCGCGGCTCGCCGGCGCCCACCGCCAGAATGGTCGATTGCGGCGGATTGATCACCGCCGTGAAGTTTTTGACGCCGAACATGCCGAGATTCGACACGGCGCTGACGCCGCCCTCATAGTCGACGGGCTTTAGCCGCCGCTCCTTGGCGCGTTGCGAAAGTTCCTTGATCTCATTCGAGATTTCGCTCAGACTTTTGGCTTCCGCATTGCGCACGATCGGCGAGATCAGCCCGCCGGGGATCGACACGGCGACGGCGACGTCGCTCGCCTTGTGCCGCAGCATCGCCTCCGGCGTATAGGTCACATTGGCGTCGGGAACCTTTTGCAGCGCCAAAGCCAGCGCCTTGACGATGAAATCATTGACCGAGATTTTATAGGCCGGCTTGCCCTCGTCGGCGCCGGGCGCGGCCATGTTCGCCTCCTCGCGCAGGCGCAGCAGCGCGTCGATCTCGCAATCGCAGGTCAGATAAAAATGCGGGATGGTCTGCGCGGCTTCGGTGAGCCGGCGCGCGATGGCCTTGCGCATCGAGTCATGCGGAACTTCCTCGTATGAATCGAGCACGTAAAATTTCTTGGTTACGTCGGCCGAAGGCGCGGGCGCGAAAGCCTGGGCCGGCGCGGCCCGCGCGCCGCTCGCCACCGCCGCCTGAACATCGCGCTCGACGACGCGCCCATGCGGGCCCGAGCCCTTTAACGCGCCAATGTCGAGGCCGGCCTCTTTCGCCAGCCGGCGAGCCAGCGGCGAGGCGAAGACGAGGACTGTTGCATCTTGCGCTGACGCGGCGGTGGTCATTGTCGCCTTCCCTCTATAAATTTGGTCACCCGCCCGCCGTCGTGCCGCCGGACAGCCCGAACAGCGCCTTTAGAAGATCGCCCGCCAGTTCCTTGTCGCGCGAGAGGGCGTAAAACGCCGTCAACAGCGCCGCGATGAGCGCGGCGGCGAGCACGAGAGCGTTTCGGCGCTGCGGCTTCATGGCGCGGCTTTCCTTCCTAACGATAAAGAACCGCCTTCGCCGCCGCGACCACCTCGGCGACGCTCGGCAGCGCCAGCTTTTCCAGATTGGCGGCGTAGGGCATGGGCACGTCCTTGCCGGTCACGCGCAGCACCGGCGCGTCGAGCCAGTCGAACGCCTCCTCCTGCACGCGCGCGGCGATGTCGGCGGTGACGCCGCATCGCGGCCAGCCCTCTTCGATGGCGACGCAGCGGTGCGTCTTTTTCACCGATTCGACAATCGCCGGAACGTCCATCGGCCGCAGCGAGCGCAGATCGATGACCTCGGCGTCGATGCCTTCCTTCGCCAATTCCTCGGCCGCCGCGAGCGCATAGGTCATGCCGATCGAAAAAGACACAAGCGTCACGTCGCGGCCCGCCCGCGCGATGCGCGCCTTGCCGATGGGAATAAGGAATTCGTCCAGCGACGGCACTTCGCCGGTCTTGCCGTATAAAATCTCGTTCTCCAGAAACACCACCGGATTATTGTCGCGTATGGCGCTTTTGAGCAGACCCTTGGCGTCGGCGGGCGTGGAAGGCGCGACCACCTTCAGCCCCGGCACCTGCGAATACCAAGCGGTGTAATCCTGGCTGTGCTGCGCCGCGACGCGCGCCGCCGCGCCATTGGGGCCGCGAAACACGATCGGGCAATGCACCTTCCCGCCGGACATATAGAGCGTTTTGGCGGCGGAGTTGACGATGTGGTCGATGGCCTGCATCGAGAAGTTGAAGGTCATGAATTCGACGATGGGACGCAGACCGGCGAAGGCCGCGCCGACGCCGAGTCCGGTGAAGCCATATTCGGTGATCGGCGCATCGACGACGCGGCGCGGGCCGAACTCCTGCAACAGGCCCTGCGTGACCTTATAGGCGCCCTGATATTCGCCGACCTCCTCGCCCAGAATGAACACGTCGCCGTCGCGGCGCATTTCCTCGGCCATCGCGTCGCGTAGGGCTTCGCGCATGGTCATGGTCACCATGGCGGTTCCCGGCGGAACTTCGGGCTCGGGCGCGGGCGCCGGCTTGGCCGCGGCCGGGATTGGCGCCTCGGGCGCGGGCGCGGCGGCGTCGCGGCCCCGGGCGCCGGCGGCGCGGCGGACGGCGCCGGCGCGGCGGTGGGCGCGGGGACAGCGGAGGCGTCCTCTCCATCCAGCGCGATCACGCCAATGGGCGTATTGACGGCGACATTCTCGGTTCCGCCCGGCACAAGAATGCGCGCCAGCACGCCCTCGTCGATGGCCTCGACCTCCATCGTCGCCTTGTCGGTCTCGATCTCGGCGACGACATCGCCCGACTTGATGCGGTCGCCTTCGGCTTTAAGCCATTTGGCGATCTTGCCCTGCTCCATGGTCGGCGAGAGCGCGGGCATGAGGATGTTCACGGTCATCGTATCAGCCCCATGGCTTCACATCCTCGCATCGTCCACCGCCTCTTCGTCGTTCTACACAACCACATCCGTCCACAATTCGCTGGGCTCCGGCTCCCGGTCCGCGCTGGCGAAATCGGCGGCTTCCGCGACGAGCTTGCGCGTTTGCGCGTCGATCTTCTTCAATTCGTCCTCGCTTGTCCCCAGCGCCAGCAGGCGCAAGCGCACCTGCTCGATGGGGTCGTGCTCCTCGCGCATCCGCGCCACTTCTTCCTTGGGCCGATATTTGGCGGGATCGGACATCGAATGGCCGCGATAGCGATAGGTCTGCGCCTCGATGACATATGGCCCATTGCCCTTGCGGCACCAGTCGATGGCTTGGCTCGCGGCGGCGCGCATCGCCCGCACGTCCATGCCGTCGACTTGCGCGCCGGGAATGTTGAAGGCGGCGCCGCGCTTGGCGAAATCCCGCTGCGCCGAGGAGCGCTCGACCGAGGTGCCCATGGCGTAATGATTGTTCTCGACGATGAACACGACCGGAAGCCGCCACAGCTCGGCCATGTTGAACGTCTCGTAGACCTGGCCCTGATTGGCGGCGCCGTCGCCGAAAAAGGTCAGCGACACCCGGTCGTCGCGGCGATAGGCGTTGGCGAAGGCGAGCCCCGCGCCGATCGGCGCCGGCGCGCCGACGATGCCATGGCCGCCGAAGAAATTCTTCTCCCGCGAAAACATGTGCATCGAGCCGCCCTTGCCCTTGGAGAAGCCGCTCCGCCGTCCGGTCAGCTCCGCCAGCACGCCCTTGGGGTCCATGCCGCAGGCCAGCATATGGCCGTGGTCGCGATAGGAGGTCACGATTTGATCGTCCTCGCGCGCCGCCATTTTGACGCCGACGACCACCGCCTCCTGGCCGATGTAGAGATGGCAGAAGCCGGCGATCAGCCCCATGCCATACATCTGCCCGGCCTTCTCCTCGAAGCGCCGAATCAGCAGCATCTGGCGATAGGCCGTGAGCTCCTCCTCCGGCGTGAAAGCCGGCGGGGCAGGGGAGGCTGGTTCGATGTTCTCGGTCATAACGGGCCGATCCTTTGCTCTTGGCGGCTAAGGATAAACTAGAACGCGGGCGAAAACGAGGGTTGTCGCGAGGTGATGGCCAGTTCAGCCGACGCGATCCGCTTGGCGTCGCACTTCGGCGGATGTCGTTATAAGGCGGAATAGCCGTCGCGGAGTTCCGACGCGAGGCGCGACATTTATGCTCCAATTCGATATTGTTTTGGATTTAGAGATTAGGAAGAGCCGCCAGTAACCTGAGTGGATGTCTTCAATTTGTGTTTATCATGGATTTCAAGCTGTCGCAGTGCTCGCGAGGCACAATGACAATCTCTTCGTCCTCCATGAAATTCGTTTGACCAAGCCTATATGTTCCAGAAATACTAGTGGTCCGCACTGAATACATCTCAAAATTATCATATATTGATGCAATAAATGATTTTCTGTCTCCAAATCCGCTGCGATCCGCCGAAGACAGCTCCATCAAAATCACCGGCCTGTCGCGTTTGATAGTTTCCTTCAACCCAATCAATACGTTGGATTCAAACCCTTCGACGTCGATTTTCATCAAATCGATGCGCGGAAGCGCGTTCTGTTTGAAAAAAAGGTCGCCGTTGCGGACAGGCAGGACACAGGTGTCTCTGTCCGCCGCGACCGATCGAAACGTTCCCGTGCCCAGATTCTTCCCGTCCGGCGGGGTATAAGGCAAATCTTCGTCTTTGGATCCAAGGCCCACCGGGAAAAGCGTGACGTTGCCGATCGCATTATCGCTCAGCTTTTGCTCCAGTTTTTCACGCACGAGAGGAAATGGTTCAAAGGACACGACCCTATCCACCAGGGGCGACATGAACACCGTGTGCTGACCAACGTTCGCGCCAATATCGTAAAATGTCACGCGCCCCAGGGCGGATCGCAGAACAAGCGCGAGGTCGCGCAAGAGCAGAAGCTCGTTCTTTGAATAGGCGCCATAAACATAAACCGACCAATCGATAAAGCTGCCTAAATCGCCGCGATAAACAAGTCCGAAAAAATCGACGCTAAAGGGTATCGACGGCGCATAATCCGGGCTCGCGAAAGTCCTGATCACCCGGTCGCGGCCACGGAGGATATAGTGCTGATGGCCGATGAATCGAGCGAGTCTGTATTTATATGGAACCGTCATGAGCCCCCCTGTTAAGACGGAAAGTGGATTGTCGTTGCTGGACCGCCATCATAACCGCCGCCGACAGTAGCGCCCAAATCCTCGGACGCGTTGTATATTAAACCGGCATTCGCCGGATAGCTTTTATTGGAGCAAAAATCTGCGATGGTTTGGCTTGCTTGGCGAGCCTGAAACGACGCAGTGCGGTCTGCCCAGGTGTCGGGGCGGCCAACTCATCCTCGAGCGCCCAAAAATGTTGCGTTTCCCGTCATCGCGACGCACCTCATTTTTCGGCTAAGGTCTCGAAACGCCAAGCATGCCTTTTGGTCGAGATCGAAAAGGACGCTTAGTTTAGAAAAGGACGCTTAGTTTAATTGTGTCACAAAGCAATCATCGGCTAACTCGGCAATTCATGGTCGATTGAGCTTACATGATTTCCACGCGATTGCACTGCGAGGTCGCAACCCCTTCCCTCCAAGCCGGAGGGGAGCCTCGACTACTACGGGAGCCACCTGCTACTCCACCTGCGTCTGCAACCCCTCCGCGAAATCCTCGATCCGGCTCGCATTTTCCCCAAAATCGTGCCGCCCATGGCGCGACGCCGCGCGCAAATCTATGCGGGTTTGGCCGGCCAGCGGGCGCAGGCGCACGGTGGCGTCCTCGTCGAAGCCCATCACGCGCGTCTTGACCAGAAAATCGACATGGGCGTCGCCCGACGCGCGCATTGGGCGGGCGCTTATCGACGAGGCGCCAGCCGCGCGTCGCCGCCGTTTTCATTACCGCGGCCAGCGCCTCGTCCATGTCGAGATCGACGACGATGGGCTGAACGTCGGGATAGGCGGCGGCTTGCGCCGCGCGCGTCGCCGCCGGCGGGGTTGGCGGCGTATAGCCGCCCCGCGCCTGGAGCGCCGCGCTAGAGCGGGAGAAATCGGGCGGATCGTCGATATCCGTCGAAACGTCGGCGAGCACGGGATAACGCATCGCCTCGACCGCTAAAAAAGCCGGATAGCCCAGCGTCAGGGCCGCGAAAAACAGCCCGCCGAGCGCGCGGCCAAAGCCTTGCGCGCCGCTTCGCCAGATTGTCGCGCAGGCGGTGACAAACAACAGCACGGCGGCCAGAGCCACGACGATCGCGCCGCCGATCAAAGCCAGCGCGGCCGGCGGATCGAGCTTATGGGCCCTGGCGAGCGCCACCGCCAGAATGGCGAGAATCAGCGCGAACAGCCCAAGCCGCCGGCTCCATACGGCGGCCGTCGAGACAGGTTCGGGAGGAAGGCTGCGGCGCATCGGAGCAAGCTTTACAGACGGAAAACCGGGGACTCAAGCGGTGCGGCGCCAGGCTACCATTTTCGCGCCACAAAGCTCACGCTAAATCGATCCGTGACGAGCGCTTAACGCGGTCTTAACTCGATCACGAGAGATTGCCGGAAAGGATGCAGCAAAAATTCACGTTGTTCCTAGCCTCGAGAGTTAACATGTCGCAAATGTTCGTCACCGAGTTCAACGAGTCCGAAGCCGCCGTTCAGCATGACCTGCTTGCGCGGCTCTATCACGAAATCGGGCTTTCCGCCGTCGCCGCCGCGCTCGACGTCATGAATGCTCCCTCGGCTCTCGGCGCTCCAGCCGCCGCCTCGCCCGGAGCCGATCCGCGTTATTTTCCCGCCTTCCTGCGGGAGGACGATCTCGCCGCCTAAGGCGTGCGCGGCGACAATCCGGGAAGCCGCATGATCACCCGTAGAGCGTTGATGAGCCGGGGCGGCGGCCTGCTTCTCGCGGGGGCCGCCTTCGCCGGCTACAGCATCGTGGTCGAGCCCAATTTCATGCTCGACGTGACGCCCTATCGCGTTTCTCCCGCCAACTGGCCCGCCGATCTCAATCTGCGCATCGCCGTCATCTCCGATTTGCACGCCTGCGAGCCCTGGATGCCGCCCTCGCGAATCGCCCAAATCGCCGACGTCGCCAATGCGCTGGAGCCCGATCTGATCGTGCTGCTCGGCGATTTTTCCGGCGGCGTCGCATTCGCGTCGAGAGTCATGCCGGAGCAGTGGGCCGAAGCGCTCTCGCGCCTGCGGGCGCCGCTCGGCGTTTTCGCCGTTCTTGGCAATCACGATTGGTGGCACGGCGCCTTGCCGCAAGATCCTGGCGACGGCGGGGAGAGCGTGCGGCGGGCCCTGCGCCATATGGGCGCGAAATTGCTCGAAAACGACGTGCTGCGGCTATCGAAGAATGGCGCGCCGTTCTGGCTCGCGGGCCTTGCCGACCAGATGGCGATCCGCGCCGGCGCCGGCCATTGGCGCGGCCTTGACGATTTGCCGGGCACGCTCGCCAAAATCACCGACGACGCTCCGGCGATCCTGCTGGCGCATGAGCCGTTCATCTTTTCGCGCACGCCAAAGCGCGTCGCGTTGACGCTTTCCGGCCACACTCACGGCGGCCAGATCAATCTGCCTTTCGCCGGTCCAATCTTCGCCGAACTGCGTTTTCGCTCGACGCACATATATGGGCATATCGAGGAGGACGGCCGCCATTTGATCATTTCCGGCGGCCTCGGCGAGTTGATGCTGCCGATCCGCTTCATGCGCCCGCCAGAAATCGTGCAAGTGACCGTGGAGGCCATCGCGTCTCGCGCGGCCTGACGATTTCCGCGGCGCGATCGCTCCTTCTCCAGAGTTCGCGGCGCGGCCGCCGCGGCAAAAGGAGAAGTCGGCATGGCGCGGTCCGCCAACGTTCAGGGCGCGAAGCTCCATTGAACGTGCGCCATGCCGACTTGGCTGGGCCTCGCCTCGATATAAGGACGACGGCGCCGCGAGCCGCTGGGAGGGGGAGAGAGGCGCGCGGCGAGGGTCGTTCTTCGGGAGGCCCGGCGTTCTTGAATTCGTGATCATCGCTGTCGTCCCTCGGATGGGGCGTAAAACGCGCCCATCCGAGGGAGGTCGCCGGCGGGTTGACGAGGCATTGGCGAAATCCTAGGCCGCGCCGAAGCCGAAGCGGCCAAAACGCGCGCGGCGCTCCAGATCGATTAATCGACCGGGGTCGACGCGGCGCGCCGCCGCGACCCGAAACAGGGCCGGTTGACGCGAGGCGTCGTTATTATCGATCGTCACAGGAGGCGACGCGGCCTCGGTGAACAATTTGTCCAGGCGGTCGGAGCCGCCGGACGCGTCGGCGGCATGCGCGCGCCGGGCGTTGGGGGTAGGCATGATATTCTCCTGGTCACATTCGCTAAGCAACGTGAGTGCCGCGGCTTAGGCCTCGACGCCGAACGAGCGGACGGAGAGGGACGCTAAGACCGCATTTTGTCAGGAGTATTGCGGCGGCGCTCGAGGTTGGCGCCAGCTTGCTTCGCGCGGGGTCGGCGAGGCGCGATCCGCCACCGTCCAGGCGCGAGAGCGCGACTGAACGGGCGCCACGCCGATTTCAGTGACGGCCGCGCCAAAGGGCGCCGAGCCGTCGCAAGACAATCGACAAAACGCGCAACCGCCGCCGTGCCGCTCCGGCAGGCCAGGCAATTGCTGCTTGCCGGTCGCGAAATCCGAAGCGGTCTTCAAACAAATCTGAAAAGCGGTCTTGGCGGAGTCGGCGTTGGATTGGGCGACATTCGCCGCCGCCGGCGAGAAGACCTGAATGGCCAACGCCAGCGCGAAGAATAGACGACCGAACCAACTATGCCGCATGGGCTCCGACCAAGAAATCGACGGCGCGAAAACGAACCGCCTCGCGGGGAGTTTACTCCACTTGCGCGCTAGAGCAAGTGCGCCACGGCAAGTTTTTGCGCGTGGCGCCTCCAATCAGACGCCAAGCGGCGACGCCGCTCGGCGCTATCACGGCCTTTGGTCAGGGCGCGAAAAGCGCGCCGGATCTGTTCAGCACGACTTCATTGACGTAGCCGGGCTTGCCGCCGATATCGACGCGGCACCAGTTGGTCCCCCAACCTTGCACGCAGCCCGAGGAATTCACCTCCGTTCCCCCGGGCATACGCGCGATCACCGGCCATTTCCGCCCTGGGCCTGAACGCACATACGCCATGTCCGCGGTGACGAACGGCGCGACAATGACGCTGTTTCCGGAAGCTGAAGGGGCCAGCGCGCCGGCGTGGAGATAGCCGGTCTTATTTTCGTATCGAACATGGCACCAATCGTTTTCCCAGCCGGGTCCGCAGTTCAGGACGTCCACCTGTGCTTCCGCTGGAATAAGCGCGATCACTGGCCACCTTGGTCCAGGACCCGAACGCAGGGTCGCCGCATCCCCGACGCCGCGAGGAGCGGCGGCGGCGCTCCCGACGCAAATGGCTAACGTCGCACCCGCGAGAGCAAATAGCAGCTTCGAACGCATAGTGAATTCCTCCCAAATTGGCCAAACTCTTTAACTGGCGGCATTATAACGAACGGCAAAGCTTTTGGTTCCCCCGGCTGGAGCCAAGCGGGCGCGACGGACCCGCGGTGAATTGACCCATGGCCTTAAAATTGAACTTCACTTTCCGCTTGGGCGTTCCTAAAGTGCGATCCATGTACATCGCCATCACAAACGACATTCAGGTCACGGCGCTGCCCGACTTCCTGATGGAGCGCTCGGACCCCGCGCAGAACCGCTATTTTTGGTCCTACACGATCGAGATCGCCAATCTCGGGAGGGTGCGGGTGCAATTGCTGTCGCGCCACTGGGTGATCATCGACGCCAACGGCCGGCGCGAGGATGTGCGCGGGGATGGCGTCGTCGGCGAGCAGCCGGTGCTGGAGCCGGGCGAAACATTTCGCTACGTCTCCGGCTGCCCCCTCGCCACGCCCTCCGGGATGATGCAGGGCAGCTACCGCATGGCCACCGACGCCGGCGAGACGTTCGACATCGAGGTTCCCGCTTTTTCGCTCGACAGTCCCTTGTCGCGCCCGACGCTGAACTGACCCAGATGAGCAGACTCGAAGCGGCGATCGATCTCACGGCGCGCCTCGTCGCTTTCGACACCGAGAGTTCGAAGACGAATCTGCCGCTGATCGCCGCGGTCGAGGACTATTTGCGCGAGCAGGGCGTCCCATTTTCGCGCGTGCCCAACGCCAAGGGGGACAGGGCGGCGATATTCGCCACCATCGGCCCCAATGTCGCGGGCGGGGTGGTGCTATCGGGCCACACCGACGTGGTTCCGGTCGCCGGGCAGGATTGGACCGCCGATCCCTTTGTCCTTCGCCGCCAGGGTTCGCGTCTTCTAGGGCGCGGCGCGGTCGACATGAAGGGCTTCGACGCCGTATGCCTCGCGATGATCCCCGAGTTCAAGGCCGCCGCGTTGGAGCGGCCGATCCATATTCTGCTTAGCTACGACGAGGAGACGACTTGCCTCGGTCCGCTCGACACGATCGCCCGATTCGGAGTCGATCTGCCGAGGCCCGCGGCGGTGATCGTCGGCGAGCCCACCTCGATGCAGGTCGCCGACGCTCATAAGAGCGTCTCCACCCATGTCACGCGGGTGCGCGGCTTTGAGATTCACTCCGCCAATCTGCACAAGGGGGTCAGCGCGGTGCACGCCGCCTGCCTGCTCGTCGCCGAACTCGACCGAATCGGCCACGCCTTTCGCGCCGAAGGCGATCCGTCCGGAAGATTCGATCCGCCCTTCTCCAGCGTTCATGTCGGCGTGATCGCCGGCGGCACGGCGCGCAACATTGTCGCGCGCGATTGCGCGTTCCAGTGGGAGTTTCGCGGCCTGCCGGGGGTCGCTTCGTCCGCCGCGCGCGATCGGCTGGATGTCTTCACGCAAGCGCTGCTGGAGCGCGAGTTCAAGGACCATCCCGGAACGGGCGTCGAGACCGTCACCGAAACCGATGTGCCGGGGCTGGCGCCGGAGCCGGGCTCGGCGGCGGAGCGGCTGGCGATGCGGCTGGCCAAGGCCAATCGAACCATCGCCGTCCCCTACGCCTCCGAGGCCGGGCAATTCCAGCGCGCCGGCGTCTCGACCGTGTTGTGCGGCCCGGGGCGCATCGACGAGGCGCACCAGCCGGACGAATTCGTCGAGATCGGCGAACTCGCCGCCTGTATCGAATTTATGCGCGGCCTGGCGCGGGAGCTGTCCGCGTAAGGCCGCGTTTTTTTGCCGTCAGCACGCCCAGCCGATAAGCGGAACCCACGCGCAGCCGCCATAACCGTAATAGGGATAGCCGTAGCCATAGCCGCCATAGCCATAGCCGCCATAGCCGTAGCCGCGGCCATAGCCGCCGTAGCCATAACCGCGACCGCCATATCCATATCCGCCGCGACCGTAGCCGCCCCGACCATAGCCGCCCCCATATCCGCCATGACCGCCCCAGCCGCCACGGCCCCCGCCGCCGCGTCCGCCGCCTCGAGCGTCCGCCGCGGTGGAAATCGTCACAGCCGCGACGAGCGCGGCAGCCGCCGCGAGAGCCGTAAATTTGCGTAACATCAGCCTCACCCTTGGTTAAAGTCCGACCCTCTTTTGGATCCGTTGAAAATTCGCTCGTCTGTCCGAAAGGGAAACGCGACCGACCCCGCGCTCCGCTCAAGGACGCTCCTTCCCGCGAAATCCAATGATTCGCGGTCCAAAACGCCCTTGCCGCGGCGGCGGGTCCGCCTCGCTCGCATGCTCCCCGACCAGAAACGCGGCGGGTGAAACATGCGTTCCCTGTCGGCGCGAATTGTTTCGCACAAGCTTGTGGCGTATTTGGGTCAGCCCGCCGATTTTGGCCGTCCTTGCCGCGCGAGGCGACGCGAACTCTTTTGGCGGCATTGCTTTCGCAAGGTGAGCGGCTATAGTCCGCGCCCATTCGCAGGGCCGAATCCGGCCATGTTCGCCCGCACCCGTCGCGGGCGCTTCGAAAAAGAGATCGCAAGATGAAACTGATCCCGGAAGCCATGGCGCAGACAGAACAGGCCCCAACCTCCAACGCGCCGCCGCCGGCTCCTTCGGCCGCGCCCCCGGCGCCCGCCCCGTCCACCGCGCCCGCCCCGGTAGGCTCCAAGGGCGCGACAACGTCCACTGGCCAGCCGAACCCGGAAGCGCCGCCCGTCTCGCTGCCCGATTTGATCGCGCAGATCGTGCCGGTTCTGGTGGTCATCGGCATCGTTTATCTGATCGTGCTGCGGCCGCAGCAGCGGGCTCAGAAGGAGAAGGCGAAGCAGCTCGGGAACGTCCGGCGCGGCGATATAGTGGTCACGTCGAGCGGGCTCATCGGCAAGGTGACGAAAGCCGTCGACGACGCCGAATTCGAGATCGAGATCGCCCCGAATGTGCGTAGCCGCATGCTGCGCAGCGCCATCGTCGAGGTGCGCTCGAAGGGCGAGCCGGTCAAGGATCAGGCGCCGTCGGCCAAGAGCTGACGGCGCGGCGATCCCGCGCCGAGCCTACGCGTTCAAAACCAAATTCCACAGCTATAGGGCAAGCAATGCTGCGTTTCGCCAAATGGAAAATCGTCGCGATTCTGGCGATGACGTTCGCCGCGATGCTTGTCGTCGCGCCAAGTCTGCTGACGCCGTCCAATTACGAGGCGCTCGCGGCGCGTCTGCCGGACTGGGCGCGGCCCGCGACGATCGTGCTGGGCCTCGACCTGCAAGGCGGCTCCAACGTGATGCTGGAGGTCGACAAACCTTCGGTGTTGCACACGCTGGCGATGAATCTGCGCGACGACGCGCGGCGGATTTTGCGCGAGGAGAAGGTGGCGACGACAGGCGGCATCGGGCAACAGGCGCGCGGCGTGCAGATGCGAATCCCGGACGCCGCCGATCGCGCCAAGGTCATCCCCAAGTTGAAAGCGCTGGCCCAGGGCTACACCAACCGGCTCGGCGCCGGCTCGCCGCCGCTCGAAGTCGACGACGATGGCGACGGCCTCGTGCGCGTCGTCGTGACCGACACCGGCCTCACCGAGAAAGTCCGCCGCGCCGTGGATCAGTCGATCGAGGTGATCCGTCGCCGCATCGACGCGCTCGGCACGCGCGAGCCTAGCATCCAGCGTCAGGGCGACGACCGCATCATCGTGCAGGTGCCTGGCCTGCAAGACCCCGAGCAGTTGAAGACGATCCTTGGCCAGACCGCGAAGCTCGAATTCCGTCTCGTCGCCGAACCCGGCCAGAGCCCCGCGGAAACCGAGGAGCTGGAGCAGACCGACCAAAGCGGCAAGATGAGCATCGAGAAGCAGGTCATGGTGCAGGGCGAGGATCTCACCGACGCGCAGCCCGGCTTCGACCAGCGCGGCGGCGAGCCCGTCGTCAATTTCCGCTTCAATATTCGCGGCGCGCAAAAATTCGGCGAGGTCACGTCGAAGAATGTCGGGCGGCTGTTCGCCATCGTGCTCGACAACAAGGTGATTTCCGCGCCGCGCATTTTGACGCCGATCACTGGCGGCTCCGGCCAGATCTCCGGCCATTTCACGGTCGAACAGGCCAATAATCTGTCGATCCTGCTGCGCGCCGGCGCCCTGCCGGCCAAACTCAACATCGTCGAGGAGCGCACGGTGGGGCCGGGCCTCGGGCAGGATTCGATCGACGCCGGCAAGCGCGCCGCCTATGTCGGCGCCGCCCTCGTGGTCTTCTATATGCTCATCACTTATGGCGTGTTCGGAATCTTCGCCAATCTCGCGCTTGTTCGTCCACGTCGTCTTCATCTTCGCGGGCCTTGTGCTGCTGGGCTCCACGCTGACGCTGCCGGGCATAGCCGGGATCGTTCTGACCATCGGCATGGCCGTCGACTCCAACGTGCTGATCTACGAGCGCATCCGCGAGGAGCAACATGCGGGGCGCTCGATTCTGGCCTCGCTCGACGCCGGCTTCAACCGCGCCTTCGCGACCATCGTCAACTCCAATGTGACGATGTTCGTCGCGGCGGCGATCCTCTATTTCCTTGGCGCCGGCCCGGTGCGCGGCTTCGCCGTGTCGCTCGCGCTCGGCATTTTGACCAGCATCGTGACCGCCGTGACCATGACGCGCATGATGATCGCCGTCTGGTATCACCGCGCGCGTCCGACGCGCCTGCCGATCTAAGGGGCCACAACCAATGAAACTTCTGCGCCTCGCCCCGGAGAACACCAAGTTCCCCTTCATGCGGTTTCGCCGCGTGAGCTATCCGCTGTCCGCCACGCTGTCGATCATCGCCGTTTTGCTGTTCGTCTTCGTGCATATGAATTTCGGCATCGATTTCGCCGGCGGCACGGTGATCGAACTGCGCGCCAAGGGCGGATCGGCGGAAGTCGGCACGCTGCGCGCGCTCGCCGAAAAGCTCAATCTCGGCGAGATCGAGGTGCAGGCTTTCGGCAATAAGTCCGACGCGACGATGCGCTTTGGCCTGCAACCCGGCGGCGACGTCGCGCAGCAGGCGGCCGTGGAGCGCGTGCGCGCGGCTGTCGAAAACGATTACGAACTGCGCCGCGTCGAGGTCGTGGGGCCGCGCGTCTCCAACGAATTGGTGCAGTCGGGCACGCTCGGCGTGGTGCTGTCGATCATCGCGGTGCTCGGCTACTTATGGTTCCGCTTCGAGTGGCAATTCGCGGTCAGCGCCGTCATCGCGACGATGCACGATCTGCTGCTGACGGTCGGATTCTTCGCGCTTACGCAGCTCGAATTCAACACGACGTCAATCGCCGCCATTCTCACCATCGTCGGCTATTCGCTGAACGAGACGGTCGTCGTTCTCGACCGTATTCGCGAGATGATGCGCAAATACAAAAAAATGAGCACGGCGCACATCATCGACATGTCGATCAACGCCGTGCTGCCGCGCACCATCATGACAGCGACGACGGTGTTTCTCGCGCTGCTGTCGCTGGCCATTTTCGGCGGCCAGGTGATCCGCTCGTTTTCGCTGGCGATGATCTGGGGCATTGTCGTCGCCACCTATTCGTCGGTGTTTATCTGTTCGCCGATGCTGATTTATCTTGGTCTGCGAACCGACGATGTTGAACGCGCGAAAAGCTCCGACGACGCGCCGGCCGAGGACGCCGCCGCGCGGAGGGCGGATTCGGGCAAGGCCAATTCGGGCAAGGCCAAAGCCGCCGCGAAATCCGCCAGACGCGCCAAACCCTCCAGCGCCTGAGCATCCCGCGATGACGAAGACCGAGGGCTTCGTTCCTGGACGGCACAGGATCGAGGATTACGGCGGCGGTGGTTTTCGCTTCGCGGATATGTCGCATCGCGGCTCGATCCTGGCGACGCCTTCCGGCGTGCGCGCGCTGGCGCTGTCGAAGGCGAGCGAAATTGACGCCGAGCCTCTCGATCTCATGTTGAGCGATCCCGCCGGCCGCGCCGATTTGCTCATCGTCGGGACCGGCGCCGATCTCGCGCCGCTCTCCGCCCCGTTGCGGGCGAAACTGCGCGTCGCCGGCGTCGGCTGCGAGACGATGGCGACCGGCGCCGCCGTGCGGACCTACAATATGCTGCTCGATGAAGGCCGGCGCGTGGCCGCGCTGCTGATCGCGGTTTGAGATGAGCGCTTCCGCCAATCCCGCGCGCGCGGCGGAGCTTGCCCAGCATTACGCGCTATGCGAGTCGGCGTTGCGCGAAAAGGACCGCGATCTCTGGCTCGCCGCCTTGTTCGCCCCGGCCGAACGGCGCCGCCATCTTCACGCGCTTTACGCCTTCTGGATGGAAATCGACGAGGTGCGGGCGAAGGTGACGCAGCCGCTGCTTGGCGAGATGCGTTTGCGCTGGTGGGCCGACACGTTGGAGGCGCCGGGCGGGGAGGGAGCCGCCGCGCATCCCGTCGCCGACGCCGTAATGGACACCATCGCCGCGCGCGGACTATCGCGGGGCGAATTCGCGACCTTTCTCGACGCGCATGTCGTCGACCTTTACGACGACCCCGTGGAAACCCTGGCGGCGCTGCTCGCCTATTGCGACGCGACCGTCGGCGCCGTGCTACGCTGGAGCGCCGCGAGCCTCAGCGGGCCAGTTCTTGGCGGGCGCGAGAACCCCGAGGCGCGCCGCGCGCTAGCGGACGCCGGGACGGCGCTAGGGCTGACGCGCATGCTGCGCCGACTGCCGCTGGGCGGCGGGCGGTTCGTGCCGCTCGAATTGCTGGACCGGCATGGCGTCTCGCCCGACGACGCACGGGCGGGCGTCGACTCAGGCCCACTGCGTGCGGCGCTGGGCGAATTGCACGCGCTCGCGCTCAGCCGCTTCGAGGCGGCCCGCGCGCGCGCCGGGGGGCTGGACGAGGCGACGCGCACCGCATTGCTGCCCGTCGCGACCGTTCCCCTTTACCTGGAGCTTATGTCGCGGCGGGACTATAACCCGTTCCGCCGGGTCGCCGAGCCGCAACCCTGGCGGCGGCAATGGCGTCTGTGGCGCGCCGCGCGCGCGGGACTTTGACGCAAGACGGACAAAGGCGGGAAGCCCGCGGTTGGAGCGAAGCGATGCCGAACAGGATCGAGGACGATTTCGGCGAGGCGGCCCGCCATTTGCGGGTGGACACGCTCGTCATGCTGCGCTGGTCCGCCATCATCGGTCAGACCTTCGCGCTGATCTATGTCTATCACTATCTGAAATTCGATTTTCCGATCGGTCTGTGCTTCGTCGCCGTCGCGACCTCCACCGCGTTGAACATCGCGTTGCGCGCCGGCACGCCGCGCAGTTTTCGGCTCGACGACAGCGAGGCGGCGGTCTTGCTCGCCTTCGACATTCTGGAACTTGCCGCGCTCCTCTATCTAACCGGCGGCGTCGTCAATAGTTTCGCCATGCTGTTCTTGGCGCCGGTGATGATCTCGGCGGTGTCGCTCCCGCGCAAATTGACGCTATTGCTGGGCATATTGATGGTCGCGGCCGCGACGCTGCTGACCGTGGAATATCTGCCGTTGCCCTGGCGCACTGGCGAGCCTCTGCAGTTTCCTCTGCTCTATCGCCTAGGCGTCTGGTCCGCGCTGGTGCTCAGCGCCGCCTTCGTCGGGCTTTACGCGGCGCGTGTCTCGGACGAGGCGCGCCAGCTCGCCGGCGCCCTGTCCGCCACGGAACTGGTGCTGGAACGCGCGCAGCATTTGACGCAACTCGACGGGCTGGCCGCGGCCGCCGCGCATGAACTGGGAACGCCGCTCGCCACGATCACCCTCATCTCGTCCGAATTGCAGAAGATGGCGCCCGACACCGCGCCGGCGATGAAGGAGGATCTGGCGCTGCTGGCGCAGGAGGCGCGACGCTGCCGCGAAATCCTGCGCAAGCTGAACTCGCTGGGCACGCAGGAAGCACATGTGCTGAACGTGCTGGCGATCGAGACGCTGATCGAGGAAGTTGTCGAGCCGCTCCGCGATCAAGAGGTGGAAGTCATCGTAACGAAGGAAGGGCCGGCCCCCGCGCCTCTTTGCGCGCGCAATCCGGGCATTTTATACGGCCTCGGCAATCTTGTCGAAAACGCGGTCGATTTCGCCAGATCGAAAGTATGGATCGATGCGCGCTGGACGCCAATATATGTCAGCATCTCCATTCAGGACGACGGACCGGGTTTCGAGCCGAGAATATTGGATCGGGTCGGCGACCCCTATGTGAGCGGCAACTCCTCGGAACGACGGGTGAAGGCCGAGCCCGAACTCCGGCCTTGGACTCGGGCTCTTCATCGCCAAGACTTTGCTGGAGCGCTCGGGCGCGTTGGTCGAGACCGCCAACGTCGATCCGCCGCGCACCGGAGCGCGCGTGACGGTTACCTGGCCGCGCGTCGCCTTCGAAAGGCGCACGCAGGCGTGAGCTCGGGTTTGAGGCGTCTGAGGTTGAGACGCGCCGTCCGGCGGTTTGCCCGACGCGGGCGCGAGATGGAAAATTTCGCTTGCTTTGATCGCGAAGTTCCTGAACGGGCCATCTTGCCGATCCGGGCAATGCAGTTAAAGTGAGATGATATAGATCAAATGGGGACGAGGCGCATGACGGTCGAAGACAAACACGACGTCGATCATGAAGACGCTATGGAGGCCGACACCGGAGAGACTGCGGAGCCGCCGAGCGAATTGACGCTGCTTATCGTCGACGACGACCGGCCGTTTCTCAATCGCCTCGCTCGCGCGATGGAGGCGCGCGGATTTGCCGTCACGGCGGTCGAATTGGTGGCGGACGGGTTGGCCGCGTTGGAAAGCCACCCTCCCGCCTTCGCCATCATCGACATGCGTCTTGGCGACGGCAACGGCATCGACGTCATTTCCGAGCTGAAGGCCAAGCGGCCAGACGCGCGCGGCGTGATCCTCACCGGCTACGCCAATATCGCGACCGCCGTGACGGCTGTTAAGCTCGGCGCCTTCGACTATCTGGCCAAGCCCGCCGACGCCGACGAAATCTACCACACGCTGATGGCCACCCAAGCGGACAAGCCGGATACGGGCGAGAGCACGATGTCCGCCGACCGCGTGCGCTGGGAGCACATCCAGCGCGTGTTCGAAGCCTGCGACCGAAATGTCTCCGAGACCGCCCGGCGGCTCAACATGCACCGTCGAACCTTGCAGCGCATCCTCGCCAAACGCGCGCCGAGGTGACGCGGGCGGGGGATTAGAGACCTTCCCGCGGGTTAAGCACGGCGTGCAGCCGCTCCGCGGCGAGGGAGCCGAAACGGACCAGCAACGCGCGGCGCGTCGCGGGAGCAAGCCGATGTATCGGCGCGTCGCGGCGTAGCGCCGCGCCATGCGCGTCGGCGACGATCAGTCCCGCGTCGGGCGGAAACGCCTCTTCCGAGAGATCGAGCGGAATCGCAAAATAAAGGCGATCGCAAAAGGCGCGGTAGCGCGACCATTTCGCGTCGGAACGAAAATCCGCCAGCGAGGATTTGACTTCGATAATGCGGATCGAGCCGTCTTTCGCCAGCGCCGCGAGATCGGCGCGGCCGCCGTCCGGCAATGGGAATTCGTTAAGCACCGAATAGCCCAGCGCGCGTAGCAGCCGCCCCGCGCCGCGGGTGACGTTCCGGGTTTGCTCCGGGCGGTCGAAGGCCTCGGCGGCGGACGTCCCCAAACGCATCCCATCGGCTCCGCGCTCGTGTTGATCGCGCGAAAGATCGCGCGTCGCCAAGTCCATTGCAAGCATGTTAAAACGCGCGGGCGGCGGGCCGCCGACGCGCCGCGCGAACAACAGCAGGGATCGCGCCACGACAGGATCGCGCCAATGAGGAAAAAGATTGTAGCGTTGATCGCCGCGACCGCGGCTTTGAATGGGGCTCTGAGCGGGGTTTTTCTTGGCCCCGCCGTCGGCGCCGAGCGTGTCGTCAATGTTTTCAACTGGAGCGATTACGTCGACGCCAAGACGCTCGACGACTTTACTCGCGAGACCGGCGTGAAGGTCGTTTACGACACTTACGACTCCAACGAAATTCTCGATACGCGGCTGCTCGCCGGCGCGACCGGCTATGATGTCGTCGCGCCTTCGGCGACTTTTCTCGCGAGGCAAATAAAGGCCGGCGTCTTCCGGCCGCTGGACAAGAGCAAGCTGCCGAATTCGAAGAACCTTTGGCCGGAGATCGCCGCCAAGCTGCAACGCTACGACCCCGGCAATCAATATGCGGTCGATTATATGTGGTACACCACGGGGATCGCCTACAACGCCGCGAAGATCAAGCAGCGCCTCGGCGACAAGCCGATAACGAGCTGGGAGCAGGTGCTGCGCCCCGAGAATTTGAAGAAATTCGCCGATTGCGGCGTCTATGTGATCGACAGTCCCGAGGATCTTTTTTCCATCACGCTCAATTTCTTAAAACTCGATCCCAATTCAAAGAACCCCGAGGACATCAGGCGCGCGGAGGAGCATCTGTTCGCGCTCCGCCGCTACATCAAGAAATTCCACTCCTCGGAATATATCAACGCGCTCGCCAATGGCGACATATGTCTGGCGATCGGCTGGTCGGGTGACAGTTTTCAGGCCCGAAACCGCGCGCGAGAGGCGGGTAACGGCGTCGAGATCGCCTATGTGATTCCAAAAGAGGGAACCCTGATCTCGCTCGACGCGCTGGCGATCCCCAAGGACGCGCCGCATCCCGAGGAAGCGTATTTGTTCATCGATTATCTGATGCGTCCGGACGTCGCCGCGCGCAACACCAACGCCACGCATTTCGCCAATGGCGTCGTCGCCTCGAAGCCGTTGATCGACCCGGCCATCCTCGGCAACGCGGCGATCTATCCGGACGAGGCGACGATGACTCGCCTTTTCGCGGTGACGGCCCCCGACCTCGCGCTGCAAAGGACGATCACCCGCGCCTGGACACGGGTGAAGACCGGACACTAAGTGCTTTCGGCGAAAGTGGACGCCGGGTTCGCCTCGGAAAGCACGACAAAATAAGGGAGTCTAGAGTATTTCCGGTTCAATCTAAACCGGAAATACTCTAGAGCAAGTTCCGCAGAACTCGACAGACTTTTGCGATCAGAACTTGCTCCAGCTTTTTAACTTTGCGCGATTTCCTGTCGCTCGGATGACTGCATCCGAGCGGAAAACGCGCCAACCGCGCCGCGCTATGGCTCGCTCAAAATGCGCTTCAGCAATTCAATCACTTCGGCGAGGTTGTGATCCTTCGATACGAGTTCCTCGATCTTGCGGACCGCGTGCAGAACCGTCGTGTGATCGCGGCCGCCGAAACGCCGCCCGATTTCGGGCAAGGAGCGCAGCGTCAATGTTTTCGCGAGATACATCGCGATCTGGCGCGGACGCACGACATTGGCCGTGCGACGCGCGGAGAGAATTTCCGCCCGCGACACATTGAAGTGACTCGCCACGAGCTTTTGAATGTCGTCGATCTTCACGCGCCGTAAATCATGCGCGCGAATGAGGTCGCGTATCGCGGCTTCCGCCATCGCGATGGTGAGGGGCTCGCCGTTCAAGGTGGAATGCGCGAGCAATCGATTGACGGCGCCTTCCAGATCGCGGCCATTAGTCGTTACCGTTTTGGCGACGTAAGCGATCACTTCCGGCGAGACGGAGAAGCCAAGTTGCTTTTCTTGCACGGCGGCGATGCGCGCCTCGAGAATCTTGACCCGCAGTCCTTCGTCCAACTGTCCGATGTCGACGCAGAGGCCGCCCTTGAAGCGCGATAAAACCCGCTCGTCGAGGTCCTCAAGTTCGGAGGGCGGCCGATCCGCCGCGACGATAACCTGTCGTCCCGCGACGGTCAGCGCGTTCAACGTGTGGCAAAATTCCTGTTGGATGGAGGGGCCCTTCAAGAATTGCACGTCGTCGATAATCAGCATGTCGATCGCACGGAGATTCTCCTTGAAGGCGATCGATGTTTGCGCGCTCAACGACGAGACGAAGCTGGTCATGAATTTCTCCGCGGTCAGATAGACGACACGCGGCATATTTTCGTGGGCCGCTTGGGCCATTGCTTGCAAAAGATGCGTCTTGCCTAGGCCGACCGCCGCATGGACATAGAGCGGGTTGTACATGGGGGGGACATCGGCCGCGCGCGGTTCGGCGACACGGCAAGCCGCCGCGTACGCAAGATGATTCGACGGGCCGACGAGAAAAGTCGTGAAGGAATGTCGACGATCCAGCGGCGAGCCGACGAAGACGTCGCATTCTCCTCGCTGGAAGGACTTGCCGGAGGCGCGCCGCGTCGAGCCATGAGCGGGTTCCGGCGCGGGCTTGCGCTCCAAAGCCGGCATCGGAACAAAGCCGCCGTTCGCCTCGCGCGGCGCCGGCGCGTCGAGTTCCGTTCCGGCCTCGCGGGCTTTAGATTTTCGTCCCTGTTGGCGCAGTTCGATCGTCAGGCGCTCGATCGCGCCGAATTCGGAAACGACGTGCTTTTTGATGCGATCGAAATAATGTGACTGCATCCAGCTTTTGAGAAATTTCGTCGGCACGCTCAAATGCACGCCATCCTCCCCCACGCGTTCCAGTTCGAGGCGCAGAAACCAGGAGTTATAGACCGCGTCGCCGAGTTCGGCGCGCAGCCGCATGCGGACGCGCTCCCAACGTATCAGATGCTCGCTCGTATAAGCGGGTGGAGTTGGTTGAGAATCCTTGTCGTCGAACATTGTGCGCCTTGGCGAAGAGGACACGCGCGTTCGAACGACGAGAACACGTCGCTCGGAACGATGCGAAGTTGCGTTAGGTATTTAAGGTGTCGGCGTCGTGCGCGTCGTTAGATCGGACCGCGCGACGTGGGGAGGGAGCGCCGCCGCGGAGGGCCGATCGCTCGACCATGCGGCAAACCGAAAGGCCGACTACCGTCATCCAGATCGCACGCCTTCTTCCGCGCGCGCATGGAAGTGGTGATCGTCAGGAATATGTCGGACTTTCGTGAAAATGACATC
Source organism: uncultured Alphaproteobacteria bacterium (assembly GCA_963710695.1). GTDB lineage: Bacteria > Pseudomonadota > Alphaproteobacteria > Rhizobiales > Beijerinckiaceae > Methylocystis. Next base: position 61,579 of record CAVQBO010000003.1, read on the forward strand.
GGATCCCCCCTCATCCAAAAAAAGCCGCCGCGCTCTTTCGGAATTCCAAGCCATACGACTAGGCGACGTGGTCTTACGACGACACCGTGCGTACTCTACGAAAAAACGACTTCTCGAACCGTCGCCCGAAAAACTCAAGGCCGAATCTTTCGACTTACGTGCGATTGAAGATCGCACGCGCGTCTTTCGATTTGAGATGTCCGCATCAACCGTTTAAGGCCGCTTGCGTTCTCTCGTTCGATGCTTGGAACCTATATAGGCCTTGCTTTGAACGCAATTGGCGACGGCGGAGAATCATTACGCTTCGCGCGAAAAAATACGCGTTCGCGATGCGCGCTCGCCGCAAATCGACGCTTCGTCAGAGGGAAGCGGAGTGTTCCGCGCGCCGTCAAAAATTTGTAACGACGCCACCGCGATCGGCAAAATTGGACGTTCGCAATTCTGTCAAGTGGGCCATATCGGACCGCTTTTTTCGCCTTGTTAGTAACGACCTGAATCAGAGCCTCTTTGTATGCGCATGCGCAATTGCCGATAAAAATTGTTTCGATGTGTGACTTTTTTGCGCACGCCGGCATGTCCTCGCGACAATAGCGCGCACAAAAAAGCCCGGGCGAAGCCGGGCCTTCGATTTGCCGTTGTATCGAATGCGACTAGTTGGATCAGGCCGCCTTCGTCAGCGCCTTCACGCGCGCGGTGAGGCGCGAAACTTTGCGCGACGCGGTGTTCTTGTGGATCACCCCGCGTTGCGCGGCGCGCATCACGACGGGCGCCACCGTTTGCAAAACTTCGGCGGCGACATTCGCATCGCCCGCCGCGATCGCTTCCTCGACCTTGCGCACGAAGGTGCGCAGCAGGCTGCGACGGGCGCGGTTCACCGCGGTGCGGCGAGCTATCTTTCGAACGGCCTTCTTGGCCGAACTCGTATTGGCCATTCTTCCTTTTCCTTAAAGCGTGCGGCGGAAGACGACACCGCCCCCCGGGAAAAAAAGCAGCCGCGAAAACGCGGCCACGGAAGGGGCTATATAGGCCAGACCCGGGCTTTTCGTCAACGAATAAGATGCCCGCTCCCCGTTCCGCCCTCCGTTTGTTCAATGCGCTGGCCAAAGTGGCGTCGCCGCCCGCTCCTTGGGCGGACTCTCGCGCCCAATTCTCGTCGCGCCGTCGATTTCGGCCGCTTCGAAATCATCATAGCAAGACCCGCGCCTCTCCAGCTCGACCGGGAGCGCGAATAGCGCGATCCCGCCGCCCCATGGGGAGCCGCCCGTGTCGAAAGACGCGACCACGCCGTCATCAAGCCGCCTCTTTGTTGTGCCTATGTCGGCGACGCTTGCGCGAGGCGCCGCGCTGCTGATACCTATTTGTCCATGACTTACGGATCGGACTCCATGACTGCTCGTTTTTTCGCCCTTTCCGCGAGGCCCGCGGCTTTGCTGCTTATGGGCCTGATGTTCGCCGCGAGCCCTGTTTCGCCGGCTTCCGCGCAGCAAAGCTGCCAGGAGGATTTTCAGCGTCTGACGCAAAAGCGCATGGCGCAGATCGGCGTTCTGAATCAACTGGGCAAGGCCGGCAAGGGCCATATGGACCCGATCGCGGCCTGTCCGGCGGCGCGCGCGCTGGTCGGCATAGAGACCGAAATGCTGAACTACATGACCAAGAATAAAGACTGGTGCACGATCCCCGATAATGTGATCGACGGCTTCAAGGCGGCGCGCGCCAAGAGCCAGGGCTTCGCGGGGCAGGCCTGCTCGGTCGCGGCCAAGGTCAAGCAGATGCAGGCGCAGCAGCGCTCGCAAGCCGCCGCTGGCCCGGCCAATCAGCCGCTTAAGCTGCCCGCCGGACCGCTGTGAGCCTGACGCCGGAGAAGGCGGAGGTCGCCGAGGCGTTGCCGGACACCGTCTCCGGCCATCCGGTTCTGCGCTTCGCGCCTGGGCCGCTCAAACCCTTCGTGCAATTGGCGCGGCTCGATCGTCCGATCGGGTGGTGGCTGTTGCTGCTGCCCTGTTGGCAAGGCGGCGCGCTGGCGGCTTCGGCCTTGGGCCTTGCGCCCGATTTCAAGCAGCTGGCGTTGTTCTTCGTCGGCGCCGTGGCGATGCGCGGCGCGGGTTCGACTTATAACGACATCGTCGATCGGAAGATCGACGCCGAGGTCGAGCGCACCCGCAACCGGCCGCTCGCCAGCGGGCGCGTTTCGTTGCGCGCCGCGGTGGTCTTTCTCGTCGCGCAGTGCCTTGTCGGGCTCGCCGTGCTGCTATCGTTCAACGGCCTCACGATAGCGCTGGCGTTGGCGTCGCCATTGATCGTGTTGCTCTATCCGTTCGCCAAGCGCTTCACCTCATGGCCGCAGGCCATCCTTGGCTGCGCCTTCGCTTACGGCGCGTTGGTGGGCTGGACCGCTCGCGCGGACGCTTTCGCCGCGCCGGCGCCGTTGCTGTATCTCAGCGCGATCTTCTGGACCATCGGCTACGATACGATCTACGCGCTTCAAGATATTCAAGACGATGCGCGGGTCGGCGTGCGCTCGACCGCGCGTCTCTTCGGCGCTCACGTGCAAGGCGCCGTCGGCGCGCTTTACGCATTGTCGGTCGTTTTCGCGCAGGCCGCGATGCTCTCGGCGCATTTTGGGGCATTCGCCCAGCTTGGCGTCTTGGCCTTCGCCGCGCATCTCTTTTGGCAGACGCGCCAAATTGACGAGGCCGCGCCGCCCGAGCTGGCGCTAAAGCTTTTTCGCGCCAACCGCGACGCCGGACTGTTGCTGTTCGCCGGCTTTTTCGCCCAAAGCCTTTGGGGCGCGCTTCACTCGTAGCAGATGATCTCGCGCTCGCCGGCGAAAACCGTGTTCTTGCGCGACGGAACGCCCGTCTTGCGGCGGGTCAGGAAACGCGGGCGGCGCTTGGCGACGCTGGCGTTGCGCGGGCGCTTGAACGGAGCCTTGCGCTGAGCGCGGTCGATCGGCTCCATCTTGCCGTTCGCCGTGTAAAGCCGCGGCAACGCCAGGACCGAGGCCCAGAATTTCCAGTCGGCGGCGGCGTCGTCGGCGTTATTGGTTTCGGCCAGCATGACGTCGAGATCGGAGTCTCTATGGGTCAGCGACAGGCGATAGGCCGCTCCGCCCGCGCATGTCGTCTCCACCCCTAGCGCCACGCCGTGATAGGTCGCGACGGGAACCACGATCGTCATCGAAATCCCCGCCAAGCGCCGCGAAATGCGTATGTATCCGCGCGTCAGGCGCACCAGGCGCTTGCCTTCGTCGGCGCGCGCGTCGCGTTGCATATTTTCGGCCAGCGGCTTTTGCGCCGCGCAATTGGTCTTCAACACGGATCGCCTCCTAGAAGAGAGTATCGGGCTTGTCGGGAAGACCTTCGCGCCGGCCCGGGGAGAAAGTCGCTAACAAGGCTGGTGAATTTGTCATAAACCACTGCTTTATCGGCATAAAAGGCGCTTCAGCGTGAAGGCCGGGCAAAGGGAAACGATCAAATTGTTCGCATTTGCGCGAAATCGGCGGCTTGAAGCGCAAAAAGGCGTCTTGCGGCGCGGGGGCGGCTCGCCTACCACTCTTTATAATGCAGAGCACACAGACCGACCTTTGCGCGTTCATGGCGCGCCTCGAAGCCGTGGCGCGCGAGGCCGGCGACATCGCCATGGCCTATTTTCGTCCGGCCGAGCGCACGAGCGCCGACGTCAATTACAAGAGCGGCGGCTCGCCGGTCACCGAGGCCGACCTCGCCGTCGACCGTTTCCTGTTCGAGCAAATGGCCTCGCTGGCGCCGGGCGCCGGCTGGCTGTCCGAGGAGACCGCCGACACCGCCGAGCGTCTGTCGCGCGGGGAGGTGATCGTCGTCGACCCCATCGATGGGACAAAGGCCTTCGTTCGCGGCGATAAGCGTTGGGCTGTGTCCATCGCCTTGATCGAACAGGGCTGTCCGGTCGTAGGAGTCGTCCATGCGCCGGCTCTTGGCAAAACCTTCGCCGCGCGAAAAGGGGGCGGGGCCTTTCTTAACGGCGAGGCCATCGGCGTATCGCCGCGCGAAGAGCTCGCCGGCGCGCGCATCGTGTCGCCTCGTGACAAGACCGAGTTTTTCGAGAAATCCGCCTATGGCTTTAAAATCGCGCCGCGGGCGCCGTCGCTGGCGCTGAGACTGACCGACGTGGCGGCGGGCGCCAACGACCTCGCCATCGCCTCGCCGGGCGCGCGCGATTGGGACATCGCCGCCGCCGACGTGATATTGAGCGAGGCTGGCGGCCTGTTGTCGGAGATCGAGGGTGGACCGCTGACCTACAACCGCGCGAGCTCGCGTCGAGAGATGCTTGTCGCCGCGCCGCGAGCGCTGTTTAATGAAAGCCTAGCTCTCGCCAAAGCCGCGATGAAAGGGAAACCATGACGAACCCGCCGCCTCCGCACGCCAAACCCAGGCAATTGCTTCATCTCGTGTTCGGCGGCGAACTCGAGGATTTGCAGGGCGTCGCCTTCCGCGATCCGGGCAAGCTCGATATCGTCGGCGTCTATCCCGACAACGACAGCGCGCTCGCGGCCTGGAAGGCGAAGGCGCACGCGACTGTCGACAACGCCCATATGCGTTATTTCGTCGTGCACCTGCACGAACTTCTCGACCCGGACATCGAATGCCTGTGAGAGTTTTCTCTTAATCGAATTGCAATCTTCTGGCGTCGTTTCCTTCTCCCGTAAGCCAGAGAAGAAAGCGCCGGGCAATCCGAGGACATCCATCGACGCCATGCGCTTGCTCATCATCGAGGACGACAGGGAAGCCGGGAACTATCTCGTGAAAGCGTTTCGCGAGCAGGGCCATCTCGCGGAGCTCGCCGCCGATGGGCTGGAGGGCTACGCCCTCGCGCGCGAAAGCCAATATGACGTGCTGATCGTCGACCGCATGTTGCCGAAGCTCGACGGGCTCTCGTTGATCGCCGGCCTGCGCGAGCAGAAGATCGACACGCCCGTGTTGATCCTTTCGGCGCTGGGGCAGGTCGACGATCGCGTAAAGGGACTGCGCGCCGGCGGCGACGATTATCTCGCCAAGCCTTACGCCTTTTCCGAGCTTCTGGCGCGCGCCGAGGCGCTGGCGCGCCGCCGCTCGGGGCCGCGCGGCGAGGACACGGTCTATCGGGTCGGCGATCTCCAACTCGATCGACTGACGCGCGAGGTGACGATCGGCGGGGAGGAGGTCGTCTTGCAGCCGCGCGAGTTTCGCCTGCTCGAATATCTGATGAAAAACGCGGGCCAGGTGGTGACGAGAACCATGCTGCTCGAAAATGTCTGGGACTATCATTTCGATCCGCAGACGAATGTGATCGACGTGCATATTTCGCGGCTGCGATCCAAGATCGACAAGGGCCGCGCGACGCCCCTGCTGCGCACGATCCGGGGCGCGGGATATATGATCCGTGAAAACGGTCGGTAAGCTTTTTCGCACGACGGCCTTCAAGCTGTCGCTGGCCTATTTCGTGTTGTTCTCCCTTGGCGCGTGGGTTGTGCTCGCCAGCGTTGGTCAGCGCGTCGAGCAAGTGCTGGACGAAGAGACCGCCCAAACAATCGACGCCGAAATCGCGCGGCTGACCGAACTCTATGGCGAGGGCGGCCTGCGCCAATTGGTCGCCTCGATCGCACGCCGGGCGCGCGCTCCAGGCGGTTCGATCTTTCTCGTCACGACCTACGCCGGCGAATATATCGCGGGCAACATCATCGCATCGCCAATGATCGGCGCCGAGGAGGGCGCGCTCGACGAGACCATCTATCGGCGGCGCGGCGAAGCCGCGGATATTCACCATCACGCGCTGGCGAAGCTCGTCGTTTTGCCCGGCGAGTTCCGGCTGCTGGTGGGCCACGATACCGAGGATCATCGCGTGTTGCGGCGGATTCTGCGGCAGGGACTTGGCGCCTCGCTGTTCTGGCTGGCCTTGGTCGGCACGCTCGGCGGACTCTTCGTCGCCTATCGGATGCTGGAGCGCGTCGACGCCATGTCGGCCTCGGCGCGACGCATCATGGCCGGCGATCTCGATCAACGGCTCGAAACGACGGGAACCGGCGACGAACTCGACCGCCTCGCCGAAAATCTCAACGCGATGCTGGCGCGCATCGGCGAGTTGATGACCGGCTTGAGCGAGGTGTCGGACAATATAGCGCATGATCTCAAGACGCCGCTGACGCGGCTGCGCAACCGCGCCGAGGAAGCCGCGCGCGCCAACTCCGGTCCGGAGGAGACGCGCGCCGCCTTGAGCGCGATCATCGCGGAATCGGACGCGTTGATCCGCGTGTTTGACGCACTGTTGACGATAGCGCGCGCCGAGGCCGGCTATTCGAGCGACAATCTGAACGAGGTGGACGCCGGCAAGATCGCCGCCGACATCGCGGAGCTTTACGAGCCTGTCGCCGAGCAGCAGGGCGCCTTGTTACGGTCCGAGTTGGAGGATGGGTTGATGGTGCGCGGCAACCGCGAACTGTTGGGGCGGATGCTCGCCAATCTCGTCGACAACGCGCTCAAATACGGCGTCGGCGGCGACAAACCGAGCATTTTGGTCAGCGCGCGGCGGGTCGGCGGATCAATCGAGATTTGCGTCGCCGATCGGGGGCCAGGCGTGCCGCCGCAAGACCGCGAGCGCGTGATCGGCCGCTTCATGCGGCTTGAGAATTCGCGCTCGCGTCCGGGCTCCGGCCTCGGCCTGTCGCTCGCCGCCGCGGTGGCGCGCTTGCATCATGGCTCCTTGCGCCTGGAGGACAACACGCCCGGGTTGCGCGCCGTTGTGTCGCTGCCCTCGGTCGGTTCGTCGCGCGGCTGAGTCTTCTCGGCGGGCGCCTTGGCCTTCATGACGGCGCCGATGTCTCGCAGCTCGGACGCGCGTTGCGCGGCGCGGTCGAGCGCGGTGTCGGCGGATAGACGCACCAGCGCCACCGTGCCGCGGCCAATGCGCGAACGCAGCCGCAGCGAGCCGCGATGCAAATCGATCAGCGCGCGCGCGATGGCGAGGCCCAGTCCCGATCCCTTCATGCCGTCCTCGATGACAGCGCATGACTGTTCGAATGGCGCGCCTAGCCGCTTCAAAGCCTCGCGCTCGACGCCCCGGCCGTTGTCCTGGACATAGACGAGAATCGAACGGTTCAGTTTCAACGCCCGCACGCGAACCTTGCCGCGCGGCGGCGTGAACTTCACGCTGTTGGAGAGCAGGTTGCCGAGCACCTTGACGATCGCCGCGTGATCGCCGGCGCAGACCAGCCCCGAATCGATCTCCCGGTGCAGCTCGATCTCCTTTTCGTTCGCGCGCCAGCGCCATTGCTCCATGGCTTCATGCACCGCGGTCGATACGTCGACCTCGCGTTCGACAAGCCGCCGGCCTCCGGCCTCGAGCAGCGACATTTCCAATATGTCCGTCAGGATCGCGTTGAGATAGGCGCCGCTGCGGTGGATGTCCTGGCAATAGTCGAGATATTTGGGCGAGCCCAACTCGCCGAACAGCTGCTGGCGCATCACGTCGGAGAAGCCCATGATCGCGTTGAGCGGCGTGCGCAGCTCGTGGCTCATATTGGCGAGAAAATCCGATTTGGCGATATAGGCCGCCTCGGCCTGCGATTTCTGGAAGTGATATTGCTCGGCCAACGTCGCCAGTTGTTGCGCCTGCGTTTCCAATGCTTGCCGGGAGCGCTTCAGCTCGGCGACATGAGCCGTCAGTCGCCGTTCCGAGAGCAGGAGATGCTCTTCGTGGCGCTTCAGCGTGGTGATGTCGGCGCCCACCGAAACATAGCCGCCGTCCCGCGTGCGGCGCTCGTTGATTTGCAGCCAGCGTCCGTCGATCAGTCGGACTTCAAGCGTGCGCGAGTTTACCGCCGTGAGTTCGTTCCGCTCCTGCTCGATCTCGACGAGAGGCGCCCTCGCGAAGTTCATGACGTTCCGGTAGCTGGCGCCTGGAGTCGCGACATCGCTGGACAGGTCGTTCAGTTCGAGGAATTTCGAATTGCAGGTGACAAGCCTGTTGCTCGAATCCCACAGCACGAAAGCCTCGGAGATCGCGTCGATCGCCTCGCGCAGGCGCATGTTGGCGGTGGCGGTCTGTTCCGCGAGCGCCTTCTGGTCGGAAATGTCGACGGCGATGCCGACGAGATGCGCGCCCGGTTGGCGCGGGTCCTGGACGAGTTCGGCTCGGGCGCGCAGCCAGATCCACTCGCCGGCGGCGTTCTTGATCCGAAACTCGTGATCGACGGTTTTCGTCTTCGAGGCGAGCACCATCGCCGCGATATGCGCGAGATCGCCGTCGCCGGGATGCAGCATGGCGTCGAGTTCGTCGATCGGAAGACAGCGACGCTCCGCTTTGCGTCCAAGTATTTCATGCATCGAGTCGGACCAGATAGATTCGACCCTGCGCTATGTCCCAGTCCCAAAGGCCGCAGCGGCCGTTCGACAGCGCCGTCTCGAGCCGGCGGCGAATTTGGACGCTGACTTCCTCGGCGGCGCGTCGTCTGCGCGCCTGCCGCGCATAGGCGGCGAGAATGGCCAGGAGCATCGCCGTTGTCGCCGCGAACTGAAGAGCAAAGCGTTGGGCGATGGCGCGCCACTCGATCAGCACCGAGTCGAGCGGATGAATTATCGTGAGTTGTCCGAATGGGCCGGGCAATTTGCGCGTCACCTCGAGCGCCGGCGCGCCGTCCCGGAGGACGATGCGCCGGGCGCCGAGCTTGCCGGCGTTGTCGACGGCGGCGCCATCCTCTCCGAATATTTCGCTCAGCTTCATGTTCGTCGTGGACAAACGCGGCCACGAGACCGCGACGACGCCGGAAGGATCGGTGATGAGAATGCGTCTGCCGCGCGCCGTCGTTTGACCCGGCGCGATGCGCGCGAGCGGTTCGATCAACGCGTTCGCGTCTTTCCCGGAATTGATCGCCTCGCGCAACTCGCGCCAGATCGCGGTCGAATAAAATTCGAGATCGCTGGAAGCGTTGACGAGCAATTGCTCGTGCATCGTGGTGGTCAGCGTGAAAACGAATTCGACCAGACAGGCCACAAGGAGCAGGCCGGCGACGACGGCGAGAGGCTTTAGCCATTGGCCGTCGGACTGGGGACCCTTGTCGCCGTTAGCCTGGAGACTGTAGGCGCCCCACACGGTGTCGGGGCACGTCGTCCCTTTGGCTGCGTGCAAGCGCGCCATCCATGACCTCTTCAATTTCTGGCGAACTGGGGAACGCAGTCGAGAAACGCTTCTCAATTCGCAGCCATCTGAATCCGCTCGGGCGCGTTTGTCCAGATGTTTGGCGACTAATTTTGGTGGTTAATTTTCAGTTAATTGTGTTCTCTTTTGAGATGAATCGGTTAGCGCGCGGGAAAATTTTGTCGCGACGGCGCTCGCCGAGACGCCGCGGAGTCGAAACGGAATCGAAAGCGCGCAAATCGCTTCTCCCACTCCAAAGTCGGCTGTAGCCGAACTCCGGCATTGAATGCGCAAACCGGGAACATCCGGCCGGCGAGTGGGAGAAGGCAGCGCCGCCTTACGCCAGCGCGCGAGTCGCGATGTCGTTCACGTCGCGCGACAAGTTTGGCGCCGCCAGCACGCGCTTCAGCGCGGCTTCCGCCAGCGCGCGGCGGCCAGGCTCCAGCGTGCGCCAGGAGCGCAGCGACGACAATAGCCTCGCGGCGACCTGCGGATTCCTTGGGTCCAGGTCAAGCACGACATTGGTCAATATGTCATAGCCGGAACCGTCCGGAGCATGGAAGCGAGTGGGGTTGCCGCTCGCGAAGGCGCCGATCAGCGCGCGCGCGCGGTTGGGATTGGCGAGCGAAAAATCGCGATGCGTCATCAGCGCGAGGACGCGCTTCGTCGTCGCCTCCTCCGGGATGCAGGCTTGCAGCGAGAACCATTTGTCGACCACCAGCGCGTCGCCGGCGAAGTCCTGGTAAAATCGCTCGAAGGCTTTTTCGCGCGCGTCTCCGCCGATCAGCGCGAGCGTCGACAGCGCCGCGAGTCGGTCGGTCATATTGCCGGCCGTCTCGAATTGCGCCTGCGCGAGGCTGGTTCCGAGCGGCGCGTCGCCCGCCGCGATCAAATCGAGCGACGCGTTGCGCAACGCGCGCCGGCCCGCGCTGGCGGCGTCCGGCGAATAGCGCCCGACGTCGGCGCTCGAGGCATAGCATTGCTCGAGCGCGGGTTTGAGCGCCTCGCCCAGCGCGCGACGCAGCCCGGCGCGCGCCTTGAAGAGAATGTCGGGATCGACGTTCTCGCCCATCTCGCGGGCGAGATCGGTCTCGCCGGGCAAGGTCAGCGCCAGCGCGGTGAAGGCCGGATCGTCGGCGCCCTTGGCGAGCAGACGTCGAAGGGCCGCCGCGAAGGAGCTGTCGTCTGGAGCGGCCGCCTCGGCGCGCAAGGCCGCGACGCGGGCGAAGATCGAGCGCAGGGCGAGGCTCTGCGCCGCCTGCCAGCGGTTGAACGGATCGTCGTCATGGGCGAGCAGGCGCTCCAGTTCCGCGCTCTCTTGCGCGGGCTCCAGGCGCGCCGGCGCGGAGAAGCCGCGCAGCAGCGACAGCGTGGGGCGCGTGTCGAGGCCGGTGAAGCGCAGCTTGCGCTCGGCGCCGGAAAACTCCACCAACTCGCGCGAAACCTCTTGCGCGCTCATGTCGGCGCTGGCGAGCGGCAGCTTTTCGCCCGCTTCGTCGAACAGCGCCAGCGCGATAGGGATCAGCAGCGGCTGCTTTTCGTCCTGGCCCGGCGTTGGCGGCGTCCGCTGCGTCAGCGATAGCGTCAACGTCTTGGCGCCCGCGTCATATTCCGTCGCGACATTTATGCGGGGCGTGCCGGCCTGTCCGTACCACAGCGCGAAATGAGTCAGATCGCGGCCCGAGCTTTCGGCGAAACAGGACAGAAAATCCTCGACCGTCGCCGCCGTTCCGTCGAAGCGCTGGAAATAAATATCCATGCCGCGCCGAAAGGCGTCGGCGCCGATCAGCGTCTTCAACATGCGGACGATCTCGGCGCCTTTCTCGTAGACGGTGGCGGTATAGAAATTGTTGATCTCGCGATAGAGCCGCGGGCGCACCGGATGCGCGAGCGGCCCGGCGTCCTCGGGAAATTGCGTGAGGCGCAGCACGCGCACGTCGCTGATGCGCTTGACCGCGCGCGAGCGCTGGTCGCTCGAAAACTCCTGATCGCGAAACACCGTCAGCCCTTCCTTGAGGCAGAGCTGGAACCAGTCGCGGCAGGTGATGCGGTTGCCGGTCCAATTATGGAAATACTCATGCGCGATCACCGCCTCTATGCCGGCGTAATCGCCGTCGGTCGCCGTCTGCGGCGACGCCAGCACATATTTGTCGTTGAAGATGTTGAGGCCCTTGTTCTCCATCGCGCCCATGTTGAAATCCGACACGGCGACGATGTTGAACACGTCGAGATCATATTCGCGCCCAAAGGTCTCCTCGTCCCAGCGCATCGCGCGTTCTAGCGCGTCCATGGCGTAATCGGCGCGCGGCTCCTTGCCGTGTTCGACATGGATGGCGAGCTTCACCTCGCGCCCGGAGGCGGTGACGAAGCGGCGCTCGATATGGCCGAGATCGCCGCCGACCAGGGCGAAGAGATAGGACGGTTTGGGGAAGGGGTCATGCCAGATCGCGAAATGCCGGCCGTCCGCCAACTCGCCGGCCTCGATCGGATTGCCGTTGCCTAGCAGCACGGGCGCTTCGCTCCGGTCGGCCTCGATACGGGTCGTGTAGACGCTGAGCACGTCGGGACGGTCGAGGAAATAGGTTATGCGGCGAAAGCCTTCCGCCTCGCATTGCGTGCAATAGGCCGAGCCCGAGCGATAGAGCCCCGAGAGCTGCGTATTGGCGGTGGGATCGACCAGCGTTTCGATCTCAAGCGCGAAAGGCGCCGGCGGGACCGCGCGCAGCGTCAGACTTTCGGGCGTCGCCTCGTAGTCTTGCGGAGCGAGCTCGCGCCCGTCGAGCGCTACGCGGCGTGGCGTCAGCCCGTCGCCGTCGAGCGTCAGCGGCGCGTCGGGCCGGCCCTTGGGGTTGCGGCGCAGCGCGAGCTTGGCGCGCACGCGCGTTTGCGTCTTATGCAGCGATATGTCCAGCGCCACGCTGTCGATCAAGAAATCCGGCGGCATGTAGTCGCAGAGTCGAACAGCCTGGGGCGGTGAATTGCGCATGAGATCCTCATTTTCGGGAGGGAGTGGTTCTTTACGACAATATAGGGATCGGCGGAGGCGCGCGCGAGCGCTTGCGCGGGAAGAGGGCGACCAGAGAGTCGACGACGGGCGCCGGCGAGGGGTAAATTCGAACGGGATCGAACCCGCGGCGTCAAAACGTGAAGATTCCGCGACTGCGCCGGCGAGCGGGGTGGCGCTTCGGCATGGTTTTGGCGGATTGCTTTTCGATGGAGGCGGGAGGGCGAGAACTCTCCTCCGTTATACAAGTTAGGAGCAATGGCCGCGAGGAGATCGGCTCCGCCACAACATTTTGAATCATATAGATAAAATGGTGCTGCGAGGGGGGATTGAACCCACGACCTCTCCCTTACCAAGGGAGTGCTCTACCACTGAGCTACCGCAGCTTTGAACTGCCGGCCTTGTGCCACAGGCGAAAGCGGGTGGCAAGCCATCTTCCGCGTCGCCGGCAATTCTAAATGACGCGGTCCGGGTTAAGAGTTTTTGTTTTCTTGGGGGTTTGGCTCCTAATTCAAGGCCGAGGCGCCGATTCCCGCGCAAGCACGACGCCCCGCGAGACGGCGATATGAAACGCGCGCGGCAAGTCGCCGCCTTATCCCCCTCTCAACCGATCGAGCACCGCCTTGGTCGCAAGCCCGTCCGCCGGCTGCATGCCGACGCTGAGTTGATAGGCGTGCACGGCGTTGCGGGCGACGCGGCCCAGCTTGCCGTCGATGGTTCCGTGATAAAAGCCCAGCCGCGTCAGCGCCTGTTGCAAGTCCTTGCATTGCGCCGTCGTCAGCGGCGTCACTTTCGGCCAGGGCGTTAGCGGCGTGCTGGCGCCGGCGATGCGGTCCGCGAGGATCGCCACCGCCAGCGCATAGGCGTCGGAGGTGTTGTATTGGCGGATCACCTCGAAATTGTCGGTGATCAGAAAGGCCGGCCCGCTCGCGCCCGCCGGCATGTAAAAACTCGCGGGACCGCTCGAAGGCAGCGCCTCGCCGTTCGCGGCGGTAAAGCCCAACGCGCGAAATTGCGAAAAGTCCATGTCGAAGGCGGCGAAGTCGAAGCCTTGCGGCAGGCGCGTCTCGACGCCCCAGGGCAGCGCCGGATTCCAGCCGGATTTATGCAAAAAGCTGGCGATGGAGGCGAGCGCGTCGGGCTGCGAGGTCCAGATGTCGGGCGCGGCGTCGCCGGCGAAGCTCGTCGCGAACTTCAGATAGGCCGAGGGCATGAACTGCGGCATGCCCATCGCGCCCGCCCATGATCCCCGCAGCCGGTGACGCGGGATTCCCTGCTGTAGCAGCACCAGGCCGGCGACATATTCGTCGCTGAGTTTTTGCGTCATATGGCCGTTCCAAGCCAGCGTCGCCAGCACGCGCAACACGTCGGCGCCGCCCGTCGCCGTCCCGAAATTGCTCTCGACGGCGAGAATCGCCACCAATATCTCGCCGGGAACGCCGTCGCGCTGTTCGATCTGTCTCAGCATATGCGTCAGTTCGCCGGCCAGCGCGCGACCGCGCGCGACGCGACTCGTTGTCACGGCCCCCGCGACATAGGCGGGAATCGACACGGTGAATTCGGACTGAGCCGCGGGTTTTTGCAACACCGTCGGCTCTGGCGTCAGGCCCCGCGCGGCCTCGTCGAAAACCTCGCGCGAGAACTCCGGCGGCCTGCGCGGCGGGCCACAGGCTTTGCACAAAGGACTGAAAATCCTGGACCTGCGCGAGGGCGCGGGGGCGCCGCAGGCGAGCGCGGCGGCGCCGAGCAGCAGGGCGCGCCGGTTGAGGGAGGCAAGCTTGCGCGATATTTGCATGACAGTCTCCGCCGCCGAGCGAATCGACCCAAGAACGGCCAAGCCTTCCTTGGAAAGATTACACTTTCCGGCAATTCGTTTGACAGGTCCGGGTCGCTGACTTCTACTGGCTTCAGCTATTCGTGACAAACAGGGAGCGCGGAATTCCGCGCGATGTAACAAATGACGCATGTCCCCTCGACCAGCGCCGATCGCGCGCCGACCAGGCCGCAAGGCGCGCGAGGCGAGGGCGCCAGCCGCCCCAGCGAGAGCGAACTCAAGACCAAGCTGCGCGACGCGGGTTTGCGTCCAACAGTGCAGCGCCTGTCCCTGTGCGGGCTGCTGTTTGGCAATGGCGACCGCCATGTCAGCGCCGAGGCGCTGCACGCCGAGGCGCGCGAGGCCGGGCTGCGCATGTCGCTCTCTACGGTCTATAACGCGCTGAACCAGTTCGCTGGCGCCGGCCTGCTGCGCGAAATCGCCGTGCAGGGGCCGCGCACCTATTTCCACACCCGCACCTCGCCGCATCATCATTTCATGGACGAAAGCACCGGCCGCATGTTCGACGCGGTGGACGGCTCGGTCGAATTCGCGCGCCTGCCGGCGCCGCCCGAGGGCATGGAGATCGTCGGCTGCAACGTGATTATAAGGCTGCGCAAAAAGAAGCGGTGAGCGGGACAAAATTCCTCTCCCACCAACCAACTGACAAAAGCATCAACTAGTGGGAAAGGCAGCCTCGCTTTGGCGAGATCGGGCGACGGGCCGCTGGGAGGGTTTCAGCCAAGTCGCAACCAGTTATTCAGTTGATTTGATAACTCTTGCGAATGATTTACCGATCCGAAAGACCGCGAATATTTCGCGGACGGCCTATATCGCTACGAACTCACGCGGCGATGGGGTGAGCGAGAGCAAATTTGTTCCTTTCGTCATGCTAAATCCGTCAGACACGGACGCGGAAAGAGACGATACCACCATTCGCCGTTGTATGGAGTTTGCTCGGCGCGAAGGCGCGAGCGGCATTGTCGTCGCTAATCTGTTCGCTTGGCGAACCCCGTATTCGGATGAACTGCGGCGGGCGGCGATCCATTCGGCAAGGATAATCGAAAAGCCATCGAGACGATCGCGGCAAGATCGATTGAAAACGCAAATCCAATTGTTTGCGCCTGGGGTTGTCGCGGAGCGCTTCATCGCGGCGACAAGACCGCTATCGATATAATGCGAGGCGTCGGGCCAAGCGTAACATTGAAATGCCTCGGCAAGACGAAGGCGGGCCATCCGCGACATCCGCTATATTTGCGCCGCGATCAGCCCTTGGAGGAGTTTCCATGAGCTGAGCTGGTTGTAATGTCGCGACGCCCTCATCCGGCCCCGCCATAGCCCGTCATAAATAACGGGCGTCCCATGGACGCCCTTTGACGGGGCCACCTTCTCCCACGGGCGGGGGGAGGGAGAGCGCGATTTTACATACCAGCAGCCGCTTGATCTCCGCCCGCAGCCCTTCCGCTATGTCCGGGCGCTCGAGCCCAAAGGCGATGTAGGCGCCAAAAATCCCAGTTACGACCCCGTGTCGTAGGTCTTGCCGTCGAAGCACACGCCGTGAAACGGCTGCGTGGCCGCGAGCTTGATCATGGCGTCGGTGAGCTGGATTTCGCCGCCCGCGGCATTTTCGCTTTTCTCGAGCAGCTCGGAAGTCTGGGGCTGCCAGATATCGCAGCCGAATCGTCCAATTGCTCGGAACGTGCTTTGCGGCGGCTTTTCGACCATGCCCTTGATCTCGAAACTGTGGCCGTGATCCGCGCCGACGCTCACCAATGCCGTAATGATGCGTCTCGCTCGGCGAAACCTCCTCCACCGCGATGATATTGCCGCCGTGCTTTCCATAGGCCTCCATGGCCTGGG
>CAVQBO010000004.1:0-20820 GCA_963710695.1 uncultured Alphaproteobacteria bacterium
ATAACCTCTTCCAGCGTTACGTCGGGGTGATAGCGCACCCCACCTTTACCCGGCCCGCGCGCCAGGTTGTGTTGCACGCGATAGCCTTCGAAATGGGCGAAATCGCCACTGTCCAGTTCAATCGGAACGTCGACGATCAGCGTTCTCTTCGGCCGCCGGAGCGTTTCCGCCCAACGCGCCAACGGGCCCAGGTAAGGCGTCACCCTGTCCACCTGGGCGAGGTAAGTCCCCCATGCGCTGAGGTTTGTCGGCTGAGCATAGGACAGGCTGCTGTGGACCGCGACGGCCGGGTTGCTTGTCGATGTCATTATCATGAGCTCCCTTCGATCCTGTCGCCACGCGTATCCTTTGGACGGCGCGATCCCGACCATTCTACTTGCTTGTTCAAGCGGTCGTAGGCCATTGTCGATTTACACTGGAGGGATCCGAGTCGGCGAGCTCCGACCGATTTTCCTCATTTCATTCTGACTTTCATTCGCTAGTCTAGAGCGGAATCCGATCAACCTGTATCGTATCCGCAGGCAGTGAAGTAATTTTTGCATTCGGCGGGTTTGAAGATGTCGGCGCGGGTTTCGAGCGCGCGCATCAAGCCGCCAGTTCAAGCTCTCGAACGACCCGCGCTTCGTTGACAAATTGCGCGACGTGGTTGGGCTCTATGTCGACGCGAACTCGTCGGGCTTTGTCCTGCGCGAGCGCAGTGGTGGCGTCGCCACCCGGCGAAAACTGAAGCGCCTGATCGGTTTATTCTGTGCTGGCGGATGTGGCTTAAGCTGTTGATTTAGCGTATGGATTAGTTACCGATCCATGATCCCTTCACATCGAAGCGCTTTAGTTTCGTCACGACTTTAGGCGCGAGCGCCCGCCTTAAAAGGAACCTATGGTCGGCCATTTGGTTTAAACTCCGGAAACAGCGACAGGCGCCGGTCGATCCGGCGCGCGAATGGAGCCCGTGATCGTGGTCAGGTCCTTTACAAGGGCGCGTTTCCGGGCGCCTTCATGTGAACGGGGGCACGCTGGTCTTCAACGGCTACACGCACGAGGGTTTCGTGGACCGGTGGGAAACAGCGCCAGGAACGAAAACTCTCGGCTCGAATTTTTCAGACCGGATGGCCGCCAGGCAGTTCGGCCCAGCCAACGCTCCGGGCCATGCGGCAGCGGCGAAAGCGCAGGAGAGGGCTTATGCTGCAGGCTATCCTTGTGGCTGTGAGTTACAGCATGCGCCATCCTTGGCAAGTCATCACCATTGGAATTGCGATCGCCGCTCTTAGTGGAGCCTATGCGAGCCAGCGTTTTGAAATTGATACCAACACAAACGATCTGATCTCCCGCGAACTCCCCTGGCGCAAGCGGGAGATAGAGTATCAAAAAGCCTTCCCAAAGAACATGGATCTGATCCTCGTCGTCATCGAGGCCCCCACGCCTGAGCAAAGCGCTTTCGCATCTCGCGCGCTCGCCGAGGCCCTATCGAAGAAGCCGGCGCTGTTTCGCTCGGTCGAGGAGGAAGGCGGCGGGCCCTTTTTCGCAAAGAATCGTTTCCTTTTCTTGCCGTTGGATCAGCTCAAAGGCGCCATGTCAAAACTGACGGAGGCCGCGCCGCTCATCAAGATGCTTGTTCGCGATCCCAGCTTGCGCGGGCTTTCGCAAACGCTCATCATGGGCTTGCGCGGCGCTCGGTCCGAGGGTTATCCGCTCGACGCCGCCGCCCCGATGCTTGACTCGGTCGCGAAGACGCTCGAAAGCGTTGCGGCATCGCAATCCTCGGTCTTTTCCTGGGAGACGTTGGTTTCTAGTGAAACACAAGCGATTTCAACACGGCGCTTGATTTCCGTCCAGCCTGTCCTGTTCACTGGGGAAGTGGAGCCCGGGCGTCAAGCGAGCGACGAGATTACGAAAACGGCAGCCCGATTAAAGCTTGCCGAGGAGCTACAGGCGCGGGTCCGGTTGACCGGTCCGGTGCCCGTGCGCGACGAAGAATTCGCAAGTCTCAAAGAGGGAGCGGGTCTCAACGGCGCAATCACCGGCGTAACCGTGCTGTCGATTCTTTGGCTGGCGTTTCGCTCGTGGCGACTCGTGCTGGCGGTGGCGATCACGCTTGCCGTCGGTCTGCTGACAACCGCCGGCCTAGCGTTTCTGATCGGGGGCGCCTTGAGTCCGGTTTCAACAGCTTTCGCAGTGCTCTTCGTTGGCTTGGGCGCGGATTTCTCCGTTCAGCTCAACATGCGGTACCGAGCACAGCGGCACAATGGCCGCGATTTCAGCCAGGCGCTGCGCGAGGCGGTCGAGTGGGTGGGCGTCCCGCTCACTCTGGCCGCGGCCGCGGCGGCGACCGGCTTTCTGTCATTTACGCCGACAGCCTATACGGGCCTTGCGCAGCTCGGCTGGATCGCGGGCTCTGGAATGCTCATCGCCTATTTGGCGACTTTCTTGCTGCTGCCCGCGCTAATGAGCGTCGTAAATCCGCCCGACGAGCCAAAGCGGATTAATCAACCATGGCTCGCGTCAACCGACCATTTTCTAAGACGTCGTCGAGCATGGGTGATCGGACTCACCGTGCTGCTGACGCTCGCCGGCGCTTTCTGGTTGCGGGATATCCAGTTCGATTTCAACCCGGTGCATCTCGAAAGCAGCCGATTGCCGGCGGTCTCGACCTATCTTCAGTTGAGCCACGATCCCCGCATGGATGCAAACGCGGCGGAGATATTGGCGCGCTCTCCCGAGGAGGCAAGGCAGATCGCGACGAAACTTGAAAAACTTCCGCGGGTCGAAGAGGCCCGCACGCTCGATAATATCGTGCCGACGCAACAGAAACAAAAGCTTGAGGTCATTGGCCGCGCGAAAGCACCGCTCGACCATGCCTTGAATTAACAGCGAACGGCCGAGCCGAGCGATAATGAGAATGTGATAGCGCTTCTCAATGCAGCCAAGCAGCTTGACGGCATTGCAGGCGAAGAAAAAACGCTCGGCGCCGAGGCCGCGCGGCGGCTTGGCCATGATCTCGCTCAGCTTGCCGACGGCCCTGTCGCGTCTCGTCAGAGGGCGACAAAGGCGTTCGTCGATCCACTTGAAGCGGATGTCGAAGGTTTGCGGCGAGCCCTGGACGCTGGGCCAGTGAGCAGAGAGTCTCTGCCAAGCGATCTCGTGCGCGATTGGGTCGCGCCGGATGGACGAGAGCGCGTCGATGTGCTGCCCAACGGCGATCCCAACAATGATGCGACGATCCGCGACTTCGCTCGCGCGGTGCTCGACGCGGAGCCGATGGCGACGGGTCAAGCCGTGGGCATTTTGAAGTGGTCTGAAACCATGATCACGGCGCTGATCGAGGCCGCCGCGATCGCAACAGTGTGCATCGCGGTTTTGTTATCCATCGCATTGCGGCGCATCGACGACATGCTGCTCACTCTCACGCCCCTGCTTGTCGCCGCGCTGGTCACGCTCGAAATTTGCGGAATGACGGGGTTCCGGTTGAACTACGCAAATATCATCGCTTTCCCGGTGCTGCTTGGGATCGGCGTCGCGTTCAAGATATACTACGTCTCTGCTTGGAGAAGAGGCGAGACCGAATTCTTGCAGTCCGCGCTGACGCGCGCCGTGTTTTTCAGTGCGCTGCTGACCGGAGCCGCCTTTGGGAGCCTTTGGTTCTCGAGCAATCCCGGAATGTCGAGCATGGGGCAGTTGCTCGCCCTCTCCTTGGCCTGCACGCTCACCTCCGCCGTCCTGTTCCAGCCGGCATTGATGGGCGAGCCGAGGAAGGAAACGGACGGCGCCGAAGCGTAGATCCCAGCGGATGAGGCGCCGCACCGGCAAAACGCCGACCTTGACGCCGCGCAAGAACCTGGAGCGCGCCGACAAGAGCATTCAAAGTCATGGGGTTCGGCCGCTGAAAGCTCTATTGGGTAATTTTCATTGTCTGGTTGGAAATCCGGATACAGTCGCCTGAACGAGCCGGCGAGTGTCTTGTTGAACACGGCGACGCGCACATCGAGGAAGGGCTGTACGGTCTATCCGTTCCATCGCATTGACCCGCCGCGCCGCGGCGCGCCGACTTGCGATCCGGATGCCGGCCACGATAGGTCCAGATTCGAATGCGTCACCAAAATCGTCATTGAGCGGGCAGGCAGCATCGCTGCAGGCGCGGTTGAGTTCGAAGCGCCAAGTCCGGCGAGTCGCCGACCGCGATCGAAATCGTGAGAGTTCGATCAATGTGTTGACAGCGTTGTCGGCCGTTGCGCCGTTGTCGTGCGTTACGGTTGCCTTCACGCCTTGTGGCAGCGCCTCACGCTCGACGCTTACAAGCTTGGCGCCTTCGTCAGCAACCGCGCCGAGCGTTTGCGCGAGCGGATGAAGTCCGACAGCTTCTCGCGCTCGTCCGCGCTCAACCGCGCCACGTATTTTCTTGACGGCAATCTCTTTCCCGGCCACGAATCACCTCCATCGCTGCTGCCAAGCGACAGAGATTTAGAGATCACCGACTGGCCCCGCGGCGTCTTTGCGGGTTCGAAGGGAGTAACAGGCATGGTCGAATCTCATGGCCGGTTCGTCTGGTATGAGCTGATGACGACAAATGTGGATGCGGCCAAGGCCTTTTACGCGGATGTCGTCGGCTGGGGCGCGCAGCGGATCTCCATGCCCGGTTCGACCTATAGCCTTCTTACCGCTGGAGATGCTCCCGTCGCCGGGCTCATGAGCATGCCGGAGGAGGCTGCAAGGAGCAGCGCGACGCCGCATTGGATTGGATATGTCGAAGTCGACGATGTTGACGAGGCCGTGGAACGAACCAAGCAGTTCGGCGGAACGGTATATGTCCCGCCGACGAACGTGCCCGACATCAGCCGCTTTGCGATCGTCGCCGATCCGCAGATGGCGACATTCGCCATGGTCAAGGGGCTGAAGCCTCGTCAAGAGCCGCTCGCCGGGCTGGGCGCGCCAGGTCGCGTGGGCTGGCACGAACTGCTCGCCGCCGACTGGGAGAAGGCGTTCGCCTTTTACAGCGCGCTCTTCGGTTGGCGAAAATCCGATGGGCACGTTGGTTTGCTAGGCGCGTATCAGGGCTTCGCCGCCGGAGCGACGACGATCGGAGGAATGTTCACCAAGCCGCCGACATTGCCTCACCCTTTCTGGCTTTACTATTTCAACGTGGCGGACGTCGAGGCGGCGGCGAACCGCGTGGAGGCGCGCGGCGGCCAAATCCTTTATGGCCCGCTCGAAGCGCCTGGCGGGGCGGGGATCGCGCATTGCGCCGATCCTCAGGGCGCAATATTCGCGCTGCTGGAGCGGCGCCGCCGCAAAGCGATCGGATATTCCGTGCAGCGCGGCCCTTCCGGCGCGGCGCGAGACAAATAGAGTCCGCGCGCGTCATACGGTTTCAGGCTGATTACTTCGGCTTGGCGATTTTTGGCCGCCAATGGAAGCCGGCTCTGCCTTTGATGGCGTCGCGTTCGCGAGTTGATCAGCGCGCGCTACGAGCGGCGCTCCCTGTTGATCACCGCAAATCAGCCTTCGACGATTGGGGCCGAATTTTTCCAGACCAAGCCATGACGCTCGCCGCGATAGATCGCCTCGTTCACCACTCAACGATCTTCGAAATGAACGTCGACAGCTGTCGCCGAAAAGCAGCGCCGCGCCGGACGTCCGCCTTCTCGCGCGACGATCAAAAGCGCGTCCTGATTGACGCGCCACATCCCCATGGGGTCTGCGCGCCACAATGATCCAGCTTGCGTGGCGCCTGATTTTTGCTTACTCATATTCACCGAGCTCCTCCACGGTGAGGTTTCAGTGGGGACGAGAACGTCTTGCATGAAAGAACCGAGCCCGATGAAAGCTGTTGTCGCGATCATTAAGCCGATTAACCTCAGCGCCATTCACGACGGGCTCCACGCAATCGGGATCGACGATATCACAATATGCGAAGCGCTGAAGCACCGGCACAAAAAAGTCCATTCTGAAATCTCTCATTCTTTGGAACATGGAGGACATTATCGCGCGAGGCTGCGCGTCGAGGTGATTGTTTCGGACGAATTCGTGAAGCAAGTTATCGAACTTATTTCGTCCGCGGCCGGTGCCGACGCCCCGGATAACGGGACGGTTTACGTTCATGCGCTCGACCAAGTTCTTCATATTTGAACTACGGAAAAGAGCGAAGGGCGGTCTGATCCTCAGACTTTTATTTATCCTTGGCTCCGAGGAGCGCGATTAAGCCTGCGCTCGGACGCGAATTTTGTTGTCGGCTAGGAAAAGCGGCGCCTGCGGGTGCGGCCACTCGTTCGGTTGTTAGATCACAGATCTTGCCCCTGAAGAACGTCCCCCAAGGCTGATTTTCATCATGATCCGGCGGGGCGCGCCGATCGCGACGCCAATGACGACGACCGGTCTCGCGACTCTCGCCGCCACATCGATCGCGGCGGCGGCTCTGCTGCTGTTTCACGAGCAAGACGCCAGCGTCATGGTGCTCGTCTGGCAATTCGGCTCGGTGCTCGTCTTGACAGGGCTCGGCGCGCTGTTTGGCCGGCGGCTTTTGCGTTGGCGAACGGCCGATCTGATCCGCATCGAAAACGGCCAGGCTCCGCGCTGCTGACGTGTTCCTATCAATGAGCTCTTTCGAGCTTCGACTCGCGAATCCAAAAAGGCGATCCATGAACATCGAATTGGTCAAAGACTATTACGGCAAGACGCTGCGCGGGTCCGACGATCTCAAGACCAAGGCCTGCTGCACGCCGAGGCCGCTGGAGATCACCGATCCCGAGGTCGAAGAGAAAATCGGCGCGGCGCGCTTCTATTCGGCGACTTACCGATTGTTCAAGATCGACGGGCTCGAGACCGCCTGCGAGGACTACGGACAGGCCGTCATTTACAGGGGCGGCGTTCCGGATGCGCTACATGTGCTCGCGCTCGACAGCCACCACACCATCGAAAAGGGACGGATAATCCCGGTCTGTGGCAACACCTGGAAGATTCTGAAAGAGAGCCGGTTCGCCGCTCATTTCGATTTTCTCGGCGATTTCTCAACGCATTACGGAATATTTCCCCGCTGCGGAACGAATATTCCTTTTGATCGTGGGTATCGATCTTGTGGGTTTCCTTATCGGTGTGTCCCGCGGGCAAGGTCACCAAGTGAATTGACCATTTCTCGCCTCTTTCGCCAAAAAAGTTCGTCTCCGATCGCACACCTAACGGGCAATTGATTAAAAGGTAGGCGTACCCGACGGAAGCTCGGCCGAGGCATTCATTTCCCGGCGGTTCGCGCACTTTGACGGCAATCAAGGTTAAGCCCCCGATTTTCAAACCGTGCGCATCCGGCCCGATTTCCTCGGCATTTTTGATGCTGATAAGTTAGGACCGAGAACCAAGAGGCTAAGAAATTCAGAAGGAACGGGTTTCATTTGCTGCAAAAGAGCGCGGCCACGACGGATATGATTTCATCGAGCGCATCGCCGATCCGGTCCTCCTTCTCGCATCACTGTTCATTTCACATTCATTTGATATTATTGTCTTTTGCTTCCATCAGGCATTTTTTGGCGCCGGGGCAAGCCGAACTCCAACTCTTCCGTTTTCTCGTATGGCGGCTCCGCCTGGCACAACATTTGATCACGAGCTGAGCGAGCGAAGTCATGCTCGCGGAAGGCTGTACTGCATCCAGCATATTGCTTCCAAAGCTATCGGCGCTCTTTCGAAGGGACAACAACAGGGTGGGCAGATGAAACTCGTAATCGCGATCATCAAGCCGTTCAAGCTCGATGAAGTCCGGGACGCGTTGACAGCCATTGGCATCAACGGACTGACGGTCACGGAAGTCAAAGGCTATGGGCGGCAGAAGGGCCATACGGAAATCTATCGCGGAGCCGAATACGCCGTAAATTTCTTGCCCAAGCTAAAACTCGAGATCGCCGTGCCGACGGACCTTGTCGAGAAGGCCATCGAGACCATCAAGACTACGACCCACACCGGCCAGATCGGCGACGGCAAGATATTCGTCTTGCCGGTTGAGCAGGCCGTCCGCATCCGCACCGGCGAAAAAGACGCGGACGCGTTGTGACATTCTTTTCCCAGACCCATCAGGAGTTGCAAATGAGTTTTCCTCTGCCTCGAGGCTTGTCCAAGGCCGCGATCTGCGCTGGAGCGTTGATCCTCTCCCTTGGCGCCCCATCGGCCTTCGCCGGCAACGCGCCGGTTCCCAATCCCGGCGACACCGCGTGGATGCTGACCTCCAGCGCGCTGGTGCTGATGATGTCCATTCCCGGCCTCGCGCTGTTCTATGGCGGCCTCGTGCGCAGCAAGAACATGGCGTCGATCCTGACGCAGGTCTTCACGATCGTGGCGCTGGTCGGCGTGCTCTGGACGCTTTACGGCTATTCGCTGGCCTTTGGCGACGGCGGATCGCTCAACGCCTATATCGGCGGTCTGGGCAAGGCGTTCCTGCGGGGCGTCGGAGCCGACGCGACGGCGGCGACCTTCACGCCCGGCCATGTCATTCCGGAACTCGCTTACTTCGTGTTCCAGATGACGTTCGCGATGATCACGCCGGCCTTGATCATCGGCGCCTTCGCCGAGCGCATGAAGTTCTCGGCGGTGTTGGTGTTCATCACGGCATGGGTGACCGTGATCTATTTCCCGATCGCGCATTGGGTCTGGGCCGTCGCCGATCCGAACGTGATCGTCGACGCGGCGACCGAACTCGCGGCGGCGACGACGGACGAAGCCAAGAAACTGTCGCAGGACAAGATCGACGCGGCGACGAGTTCCGTGGGCTGGATCGCCGGCGGCCTCGCGCCCTGGATGAAGGGCGTCGGCGCGCTGGACTTCGCCGGCGGCACGGTGGTGCATATCAACGCCGGCATCGCCGGTCTCGTCGGCGCGCTGATGGTCGGCAAGCGCATCGGCTATGGCAAGGAAGCGCTTCCGCCGCATTCGCTCACCATGTCGATGATCGGCGCCTCGCTGCTGTGGGTTGGCTGGTTCGGCTTCAACGCCGGCTCTAATCTGGAAGCCAACGGCACGACGGCGCTGGCCTTCGTCAACACGATGGTGGCCACGGCCGGCGCCGCGCTGTCCTGGCTGCTGGTGGAATGGGCGGTGAAGGGCAAGCCTTCGCTGCTTGGCCTCATCTCCGGCGCGGTCGCGGGCCTCGTCGCGGTGACGCCGGCGTCGGGTTTCGCCGGCCCGATCGGCTCGCTGGCGCTCGGCTTCATCGTCTCGCCGCTGTGCCTGTTCTTCGTTTCGAAGGTGAAGAACACGTTCGGCTACGACGACGCGCTCGATGTCTTCGGCGTGCATTGCATCGGCGGCATCACCGGCGCGCTCGCGACCGGCATTCTGGTGAATCCGGCTCTGGGCGGCGTCGGCATCACCGACTACAGCAACATCGGCGAGAACTTCGCGGGCAAATACGAAATGATGCCGCAAATGATCGCCCAGGGCACGGCGGTTGTCGCGACGCTGCTCTATTCGGGCATCGGCTCGGCGATCCTCTATAAGATCGTCGATCTGGTGATCGGCCTGCGCCCGGCGCCCGACCAGGAGCGCGAGGGTCTCGACATCACCGACCACGGCGAGCGGGCGTATAATCTCTGAGCCTTCGCCTCGAACGATCCGACGACGGGGAGCGGCGCCTTATAGGCGCCGCTTTCTTTTTGTGGCGCGTTTCTCCCCGCGCAAGGCGTATCGAGACTTGCTCCCGGCGCGCGGCGGGACTAGCCTCGCATCATGTTCGAAGCAAAATTCCAGACCTTCGCCGACCCCGCCGAAAGCGGGTCCCGCGGCCCCCGCCTCGAGGCGTTGCGCGCGAGGCTCGCGGGGCAAAATCTCGACGGTTTTCTCGCGCCGCGCGCCGACGAGCACCAAAACGAATATGTCGCCAAATGCGCCGAGCGGCTCGCCTGGCTGACCGGCTTTTCCGGCTCGGCGGGCTTCGCCGTGATTTTGAAGGACGAGGCGGCGATCTTCGTCGACGGGCGCTACGTCTTGCAAGTGCGCGGCGAGATCGACCCCAAGCTGTTCACGCCCGTGGACATCGGCGAAACGCCCCCGTCGCGTTGGCTCGCCGAGCACGCCCAAGCGGGCGCGCGCATCGGCTATGATCCCTGGGTCCATACGCCCGCGCAGATCGAGCGTTTCACGAAAGCGCTGGGCGGCACGAACATCTCGCTGGTCGCGCTGGAGCATAATCCGATCGACGCGATCTGGACCGATCGTCCGGCTCCGCCGCTCGGACAAATTTCGTCCTATCCGCCGCGATACGCCGGCGCCTCGGTCAACGCCAAGCTCGCGCGCATCCGAAAGACGCTTCATGGCGCGGATGCGTTGTTCCTTTCCGATCCGCATTCCATCGCCTGGGCCTTCAACATTCGCGGCGCCGACATCGCGCATACGCCGATCGCGCTGGCCTTCGCCTTGCTGCCGGCGAACGGCCGGCCGACGCTCTACGTCGAGGCCGAGAAAATCTCCCAAAAGACGCGCGGCGCGCTCGAAAAATTCACCGCCATTGCGCCGCCGTCGCAACTCTTGCCCGATCTTCGAGACGCCGGCGCCAAGGCCCAAACAATTCTGTTCGACGCGGCCACCGCGCCCGTGAAGCTCGTCGAGACATTGCGCGCGGCGGGCGGCGAGCCGCGCCTTGGCGACGATCCCGTCGCGCTTCCCAAGGCGATCAAGAACGAAACGGAGCTCGCCGGGGCGAGAGCCGCCCATGTTCGCGACGGCGCCGCGCTGACGCGCTTTCTCGCCTGGTTCGAGACGGAGGCGCTCACCGGCGGGCTAACCGAAATCGCGGCGGCGCAGGCGCTCGAGACATTTCGGCGCGAGAGCGGGCTTTTGCGGGATATTTCCTTCCCGACGATTTCCGCCTTCGGTCCGCACGCGGCGATCCCGCATTATCGCGTCAGCGACGCCAGCAATCTGCGCATCGGGCGCGGCGTTTATCTCGTCGATTCCGGCGCGCAATATCTCGATGGCACCACGGATGTCACGCGCACCGTGGCGGTCGGCCGGGCGTCAAAACAATTGCGCGATCACTTCACGCGCGTGCTCAAGGGCCATATCGCCATCGCGCGCGCGGTGTTCCCCCGGGGCGTTTCGGGCGCGCAGCTCGATGGCTTCGCGCGCCGTTATCTTTGGGAGGCGGGGCTCGATTTCGATCATGGCGTCGGCCACGGCGTCGGCGCCTATTTGTCGGTCCACGAGGGGCCGCAGCGCATCAGCAAATTCGGGACGACGGCGCTGGAGCCGGGCATGATCCTGTCCAACGAGCCCGGCTATTACCGCGCCGGCGAATATGGGATCAGACTGGAAAATCTGGTGATCGTCGAGCCGCGCGAGATCAAGGGCGCCGAGCGCGAGATGCGCGGCTTCGAGACCATCACGCTGGCGCCTTTCGATTTGAACTGCGTCGAGCCGGAGCTTCTCTCGGCGGAAGAAGCCGACTGGCTCGACGCCTATCACGCGCGCGTGCGCAAAACGTTGTCGCCGCTGCTCGACGCCAAGACGCGGCGCTGGTTGAAGACGGCGACGCGCAAGGTGGGGACGTAAGGTTTTTCGGGCGCCGTCGCGATAGAAGAAATTGGATCAATTCCGTCCGCTCCAAATCCAGAGATATTTCATGCCGCTCGCATCGACCCGTCGCGCTTTTCTCACCGGCGTCAGCGCCTTTGTCGTTCCGCTTCCAGCCCTGGGAGAGCCCGCGCCGCGGATTTTGGAGGCGCGGGCCGGCAAGGCGCAACTCCTGCCGGAGCCCGCGGCGGCCACGGATATTCTCGGCTTCGACGACGCCTCCAATAGCCCGCCCGGCGCCGTTCAGACGCCCTATGGCCCGCTGCTGCGCTACAAGCAGGGCGACACGCTGTCCGCTCGTCTCGTCAACAAGACCGATCTGCCGATGAGCTTGCACTGGCAGGGCATGCGCGGCGACAATGCGATGGACGGGGTGGTCCCGCTCACCCAGAACTCCGGTCCCGCCCGGCGCGTCCTTCGACTATCGCCGCGCGCTGAACGATCCCGGACTCTTTTGCTATCGGCCCAGCGTTTTTCCACGCACGGCCGAATTGATGGGGCGCGGCCTTAAAGGTCTCGTCATCGTCGACGAGGCGACGCCGCTCGGCGGCGACGCGGATCTCGCCGTTATACTGGACGATTGGCGGCTCGATCCCAAAAGCGCGGCGGACGGCGATTTCGCCAATCCCGCCGAGGCGCGAGGGGCGGGGCGCATTGGAACATTGCTCACGGTGAACGGCGCGAGCGCGCCCGAGACGCATGAATTCGCGCCCGGCGCGCGCGTGCGGCTGCGGCTGGCCAATCTCGCCAATGCGCGGATCATGGTGCTGTCCTTCGAGGGCGTGAAGCCCTATGTCATCGCCATCGACAGCCAGCCCTGCGACGCCTTCGTTCCCGTGCGCCAGACTATTCCGATCGCGCCGGGCGCGCGCTTTGAATTGATGTTCGACATGCCGGCGGCCGGGGCTGCCGCGCGGGTGATTTTGCGCGGCGCCGAGGGGCGGGACCAGGATCTGCTGCGCTTTGTCGCCAAGGGCGAGGCGATGAAGGGCGAGGCGGCCCCGCCCCGTCCCGCGATCCGCTCCTTGCCGCAAAATCCGCTATTGCCGCGCGAGATAAAACTCGCCGAATCGAAAAAAATCGACCTCGCGATCGCGCAGAACGGCGGCGCCTGGACCCTCAACGGCGCGGTCTCGAAGGCCTATGGCGGCGACCCGCTGTTTCGCGTCAAGCGCGGGACGCCGGTCACGCTCGGCTTCGACAATCGCTCGGGCGTTCCGCTGGTCATGCATGTTCACGGCCACGCGATGAGGCTGCTGCACGATCTCGACGACGGCTGGGAGCCCTATTGGCGCAACGCCATCGTCGCGCCGCCGGGCAAGGTCAAGCATGTCGCCTTCGTCGCCGACAGCCCCGGCAAATGGGCGCTGCACGACGACATCTTGGAGCATGAGGCGGCGGGCGTGGCGACCTGGTTCGAGGTGACGTAAGGAGCCTGGCGCGCGCGACGCGTCGAATTTTTCGTCGCTCTCTCTTGCCAGGGCGGGCCTGGCCGCTAGCTCTTTTCGCAAGTCGCGGCGCAGGCCGCGGAGAAATGTCGGGAGGAGAGTAACATGCCGCTCGCAGTCCACCACAATTCCGAAATCACCAAGGTTTTCCTCGCGATGCTCGGCATCGTCGTTTTCGTCGTGATCGCGCTCACATGGGTGCCCGAATTGATCGCCCCGGGAGGCGGCACCGAGGACCAAACCAGCGTTGGCCAAACCGTGAGGATGATCAAGTAGGGCCTCGATGCGTTCGCCGCGCCCATGAGGAGGGGCGCGGCGGAACTCCGGCCAAGCTCTTTTTTCGAGTGTTTATTTGCAATGTTTGTTTACATGGCGCCGTCCCCCTGGCGCGGGATTGTCATGGCTACGGCCCGGGGTCAGCTCGGGCCGTTTTTTTTGGAAAATGCGCGAAAATCAGCTAGGCCACTTCTCGTCGGACCAATCTCGCGATGTGTGGATCACGCGCAAAATCGATACAACCTCCCGTCCAGCTTCCTTCGTCACGGCGTAGGCGATGATATAGGGCAGGCGGGCGACCAGTTTTTCATAAGTTCCGCCAATTCGGCCCGGTCTGCCTGTCGTCATTTCCCCCAAGAGAGGCCCCGGTCTTGCGGATTTGGTCCGCGACCCGAAGCGCCGCGGCGGGATTGTCGGCCGCAATATAGGCGAGCTGGCCTTTTAGATCGTCCAAAGCGTCGCGCGACCATTGAACGGGACGCTTCACGCCGGTCGTTTTCGACTGGCGGCTTCTATGGCGCCACGGATTTCAGCCATGGCTTCGTCGTGAGGAACGACGCGCCCAGCTTCCACGTCGCGAATACCGCGCCGGACGCCCTCGATAATCTGGAGTTCGCTGTCGACATAAGCCGAGACCGCCTCGGCGGCGAGAAAGGATTTGCTGCGCCGCGTGTCCTGCGCCAATCGAGCGAGCTTGTCCTTCAGCTCGGCGCTGACTCGAATGGTCAGAGTGGTCGTCGCGGTCATGAGAAGGCCCTGTGCTGATTTGTGCACAAAATAGCACGGAGACGCGCCCGGCGCGACGAAATCATGTGGACGGGTCGCGAGGATCGCGCGACCTGCCTTGACGCGGCACGCTGGCTGCTCAAAAGAATGATCGTTGGCTTTTGCAGGCGGAACAGTCTGCTAAATTATCGGCGTGACTTAGAGCCAGACACGAAAATATATCGGTAACTACAATATGTTGCGTATAAAACTTGAGGTCTTTGCGAGGCGCGACGCGGTTACCGCGGAGACGTTATGCGCATTGAAACATTTCTCTCTCCCGTTTCGCTTTTCTATAAGACCTTCGCCTCCACTCACTCCTCCCCATCCCCAAACAACCCAAACCGCGCCGGCGCTTGCGCGGGCTCCTTTAGCCCCAAATGCCTGAACGCGTTTGGCGTCAGCACTCTTCCGCGCGGCGTGCGTTGCAAAAAGCCCTGTTGCAGCAAAAACGGCTCGATAATGTCCTCGATCGCGTCGCGCGGCTCCGACAGCGCCGCCGCGATCGTTTCGATCCCCACCGGGCCGCCGGAAAAGTTCACCGCCACCATGTCGAGATAGCGCCGGTCCATCACATCGAGCCCGATGGAATCAACCTCCAGCAGCGTCAGAGTCCGGTCGGCGAGTTCGCGGGTAATTTTGTCCGCGCCTTCGACGATGGCGAAATCGCGCACGCGGCGCAGCAGTCTGCCGGCGATGCGCGGCGTGCCGCGCGAGCGGCGGGCGATTTCGCGCGCGCCCTCATCGCTCATGCCGACGCCGAGCACCCGCGCGCCGCGCCGCACGATCAACTCCAGTTCCTCGGTGGTGTAAAAATTCAGCCGCACGGGAATGCCGAAACGGTCGCGCAAAGGCGTCGTCAGCAGGCCCGCCCTGGTCGTCGCGCCCACAAGCGTGAATTTAGCGAGGTCGATCTTCACCGAGCGCGCGGCCGGGCCTTCGCCGATGATCAGATCGAGCTGAAAATCCTCCATCGCGGGATAGAGGATTTCCTCCACCGCCGGATTGAGCCGGTGGATTTCGTCGATGAACAGCACGTCGCGCGGCTCCAGATTGGTGAGCTGCGCGGCGAGATCGCCGGCCTTGGCGATCACCGGCCCGGAGGTCGAGCGGAAGTTCACCCCGAGTTCGCGGGCGAGTATCTGCGCCAGCGTGGTTTTGCCGAGGCCCGGCGGCCCCACGAACAGCACATGGTCGAGCGCGTCGCCGCGCGTCTTCGCCGCCTCGATGAACACCTTGAGGTTCGCGCGCGCCGCCTCCTGGCCAGTGAAATCGGCCAGAGCCAGCGGGCGGATCGAGGCGTCCGCGTCGTCGTCGCGTTTTTGCGGCGTGACGAGGCGCCGGGGCGGGGTGGTCAAAGGCGGCTGCTCCAAGAGGTTTCGGGTTGGAAGATGCGGGGATGTTCGCGACGTGCTACTCTGTCCAGCTATCGGAGAACGCGCAAGTGAATCGCATATCCTCCCAATATGAGTATATGTCCCTCGACGATTTCGAGGAACTTTTGGCCGACAAGCCCGCCGACGAGAAGTGGGAGCTGCTCGGCGGCCGAGTCGTGCGCATGATGGTCGGCGCGCGCTGGGAGCACAATCGCATCGTCCAAAACATGACCACGGCGTTGATGAATGATTTTCGCCGACGCGGCTCGGATTGCCTCCTGCGCCTGCCGGCCATCGACTTCGAGCTCCCGCTGGCCGAAATCTATCGCGACGTGATCGCCCCGACTTCATGATCGAGGTCAGCTTCTATCATTTGACGCGCCGTAAGCTGGAGCAGGCGCTTCCCGTTCTGCTGGAAAAATCGCTGGCGCGCGGGTGGCGCGTCGCGGTGCAGGCGCGCGACGCGAAGCGTCTCGGACAACTCGACGACTTCCTCTGGTCGTTCGAGCCGACAAAATTCCTGCCGCATGGGACTAGGGCCGACGGCGCGCCGGAAACCCAGCCGATCTATCTTACGATCGAAGGCGACAATCCCAACGCCGCCGACGTGCGTTTTCTCATCGATGGCGTGAACGCCGCGCTGCTGCTGAACGATCCCGCCAGCGCGCCCAAGACAAGAGCTGTCCTGATGTTCGACGGAAATGACGTTATGGAGTTGCAAGCCGCGCGCGAACAATGGAAAGAACTGCGCGACGCCGGATTCGAGCTTGTCTATTTTCAGGAAGACGAACGCGGCGCGTGGGCCGAGAAAAAGCGGGAGAAAAAAGCGTGAGCGATGATTTCGCGGAGCGCCGCGCCAGCGCGCGGGCGCGGCTCGACGCCCTCGACCCGCACAAAACGCCGGGCGGCATCGAGGCGGACCCGCTGCGGCGCGGTTGGTTCGAGGCGGTCTATGCGCTGGCCGAGCGCGACCCCGCCGGCGTGCCCTGGGCCAATCTCGCGCCGCATCCGCTGCTGGCGGAGTGGCTTTGCCAACACGGTCCGCTGACGGGGCTGCGCGCCCTGGATGTCGGCTGCGGGCTCGGCGACAACGCGCTCGCTCTGGCCAAGGCCGGGGCGCGGGTGACCGCCTTCGATCTGGTCGCGGGCGCGATCGATTGGGCGCGCCAGCGTTTTCCGGACGAAGGCGTCGAATTTCTCACCGCCGATCTTTTCGCGCCGCCTCCAGAATGGCGCGGGGCTTTCGATCTCGTGCACGAGTGCTACACGCTCCAGGCCTTGCCTTCGAGCCTGCTGCCTCAAGCGGCGCGGGCGCTGGCGAGCCTCGTCGCCCCGCGCGGCCGCTTGCTGGTCATCGCCCGCGCACGGGGCGAAGGGCAGGAAGTCGCCGGTCCGCCCTGGCCGCTTACCCGCGGGCAGGTCGAGGCGTTCGCCGTGGACGGGTTGACGCTGGCCTCGCTGGAGGATTTGACCAAGGAACAGAGCGCGCGTCACTGGCGCGCGGTGTTTTCGCGCGAGCTTTAACGACATGCCGCTTCTCTCCGTCGAACATGCCTCGAAACGCTTTGGCGCCGTCGCCGCGCTGGACGATGTGTCGCTCACGGTGGACCCCGGCGAATTTTTCGCGCTGCTGGGGCCGTCCGGCTGCGGCAAAACCACGTTGATGCGGCTCGTCGCCGGCTTCGAGGCGCCGGATTCCGGGCGCGTGACGCTCGCCGGGAAAGACCTCGCCGGCTCGCCGCCGCATCGGCGGCCCGTCAATATGATGTTCCAGTCCTACGCCCTGTTTCCGCATCTGAACGTTTTCGACAATATCGCCTTCGGCCTGCGACGCCAGCGCGCGAGCCGCGCCGCGATCCAGTCGCGCGTCGCGGAATTGCTCGACATCGTGCAGATGCAAAACCTCGGCGCGCGACGAATCGAGCAGCTTTCCGGCGGCCAAAGGCAGCGCGTCGCGCTCGCCCGCGCGCTGGCGCCAGGGCCGTCGCTGCTGCTGCTCGACGAGCCGCTCGCCGCGCTCGACCGCAAGCTGCGCGAGGAGACGCAGTTCCAGCTCAAGGACATTCAGCGGCGGCTGAAAACCAGTTTTGTCATCGTCACCCACGATCAGGACGAGGCGCTGGCGCTCGCCGATCGCATCGCCGTGATGCGCGCCGGCAAGATCGAGCAGATCGGCTCGCCGCCCGAGATTTACGAGCGCCCGGCGAGTCGCTTCGTCGCCGGCTTCGTCGGCGCGACCAATATGATCGAGGGTTTTGTCGCGCAAGATGACGGCGGCTGGTTCGTCGCGCCCTTCGGCCGGTTGAAGCGCGCCGATTGCGCCCTGCAAGACGGCGCCCGCGCGGCGCTGTCGCTGCGGCCCGAACAGATCGTCGTCGCGCGCGATGGCGAGGGCGTTCCCGGCGTCGTCGAGGACATCGCCTTTCGCGGCGAGACCACGCAATTGCGCATTGGCGTCGCGGGGCGCGAGGCGCTGCGCGTTTCTTGCGCCAATGGAAGCCGCTTTTCGCTTGGCGAGGCCGTGCGTCTCGTGATCGCGCCGGACGCTGGCGTGTTGTTCGCGGAGGCCGAATGATCGGCCCACGCAAAAAACTCTCTGGCGGACAGCGCGCCGTGCTGGCGGCGCCCTATCTGTGGATCGTCGTTTTCTTTCTCGCGCCAATGGCGCTGATCGCCAAGATCTCGCTGTCGCATCCGGCCGAGACGCGCCCGCCTTACGAACCGGTGTTCAGCATCGACGACGGACTGGCTGGCGTCCTCGCTAAAGCGCGGACGTTGAGCTTCGACGCCTATCGCGCGCTCGCCGACGATCGGCTCTATCTCGATTCCTATCTCACCTCGCTTCTCATCGCCGGCGTCTCCACGGCGATCATGCTGATGATCGCCTTTCCCTTCGCGCTGGCGATGGCGCGCGCGCCGCGCCGATTGAGACCATTGCTGATCGGGCTCGCGGTCGCGCCGTTCTGGACGAGCTTCTTGATCCGCGTCTACGCCTGGATCGCGCTGTTGAAAGACGAAGGCCTGATCAATCATGCGCTGATGGCGCTGCATATCATCGACGCGCCGCTCTCGATCTACGCGACCAACACCGCCGTCGTGATCGGCATTGTCTACAGCTATCTGCCGTTCATGCTGCTGCCGCTCTATTCCGCGCTGGAGCGGCAAGACCCCGCGCTGCGCGAGGCGGCGGCCGACCTTGGCGCTTCGCCACTGCAAGTTTTTCTGCGCGTCACGCTGCCCTTGTCGCGGCCGGGCGTGATCGCCGGTTGTCTGCTGGTGTTCATTCCGGCGGTCGGCGAATTCGTGATCCCCGATCTTCTCGGCGGCTCCGAGACGCTGATGATCGGCCGCACGCTGTGGAACGACTTTTTCGCCAATCGCGACTGGCCGGCGGCCAGCGCCGCCGCGATCATTCTGTTGGCGCTGCTCATTGGCCCGCTGCTCGTCGCGGAACGCGCGCGGCTTCGCGCCGAGGAGCAGCCGTCGTGAGATTCGCCCGCTTCCTCGTCCTGCTTCTGGGCTTCGTCTTCCTTTACGGGCCGATCCTGATTCTCGCGGCGATGAGCTTCAACGCCTCGAAGCTCGTGACGGTCTGGGGCGGGTTCTCCACCAAATGGTACGTGGCGCTGCTGGATGACGCGGCGATGCTGAACGCCGCCAAGATCAGTCTTTCCGTCGCGGCTCTGTCGGCGGCGATCGCCACGCTGCTTGGCCTCGCCGCGGCGGTGGCTTTGGCGCGCTTTGGCGCCTTTCGCACGCGCGGGCTGTTCCTTGGCGCGGTATACGCGCCCCTCGTGTTGCCGGAGGTCGTGCTGGGCCTCGCCTTGCTGAGCGCCTTCGTCGCCTTTGGCTTCGAGCGCGGCTTTGTCACGCTGGTGATCGCCCATGCGACCTTCACCATGTGCTTCACCAGCGTCGTGTTGCTGGCGGCGCTGCGCGCCCGCGACCCGTCGCAAGAGGAAGCGGCGATGGATCTCGGCGCGACGCCGATGCGCGCCTTCGCGCTGGTCGTGCTGCCGGCGATAGCGCCGTCTCTCGCCAGCGCCTTTCTGCTGGCCTTCACGCTCTCGCTCGACGATCTCGTGATCGCCAGTTTCACCACGGGACCAGGGGCGACGACGCTGCCGATGCGGATTTATTCGCAGGTGCGGCTCGGCGTGACGCCCGAGGTCAATGCGATCTCGACGCTTTTGCTGGGCTTCGTCGGGCTCATTCTCGCCATTTCGGCGCTGGCGCTAAACCGGCCCGCGCGCGACAACGCTGGCTTTTCTTAAGCCGCCGCGCCGCAGCACTTCTTATATTTCTTGCCCGAGCCGCAGGGGCAGGGGTCATTGCGTCCGGGCTGCGCGCCCTTGACGATCGGCGCCGGCTTGCGATTGGCTTCGTCGACGAAATACCAGCGCCCGTCTTCCGCGTCGAAGCGAAACAGCGAGCGTTCGCGATGCGCGCGTTGTTCTCCGTCCAAGACGAAATGCGCGATGAATTCGACGAAGCCCGTCGCATCGCCGGCCTCGCCCTGTTCGGTCGAGACAATGTCGAGCCCCAGCCATTGCGACTGCGACGCCCAGTGCGTCACCGCCTTGCGGTCGAAATCGTGGCGCGCCTCGGGCGCCAGCGACTCGTACAGGAAATCGATCTTGCCGAGCGCGAAGGCGCTGTAGCGCGCCCGCATCAGGGCTTGCGCCGTCGCGGCGGGCTTGCCCGCTTCGAGAACGGGCGCGCAGCAGGCGGAATAAGGCAGCGGAGCCGCGTCGCGCAGGCGGCAGGGGCAGGTCGTGTCGGTCATGTGGGGATGCGTCCAGCGAGAATCATCGCGCTCTTCTAAAGCGTTTTCGAACGAAGTGGAAACCGGTTCGGAAAACGCTTCAAAACAAGAATCTCGTCAACGCGCGCGCAAAGCCAAAGTGGCGCCGCGAGCTTGGCGACGTCCGCCGCGACGCGCGCGAAGACTTCCCAGTCGCCCTCGGCGCGCTTGGCGGTAGAGCGTCGTGGTCGGATACTCGATACAGGCCAGCGCTTTCTTCGCTGGCCGTCGGGCTTACCGCCCCCGAGGACTGAAATCGACCGGCCTAATGCGGAAAGTAAATCACACGCCACCACGCGAGGCCCAGCACCAAGCCGGCGACGAGGATCAACAGCGCTATCCGCGCCAGAACACGCGGGTCGATCAGGGCTTCCCGCGCTGCATTGTCTTGGATGAGCGCATCCAAGTCGCGGATGGGCCGCCCGGTCGGGCCGAACTTTCGCGCCGGCCGGTTGGCGGAATAGGCGTGACTTACATTGACAATAAGGCGCGACATGGCGTGTTTCCCGATGATTGCCTGGGGCGATCCACTTCCGTTTCAAAACGGAACGGATCGACCCGCTCGCAACCATCGGATCAAACCGGGCGCCAGCCCTTCATGCGCGCTATCGAG
>CAVQBO010000005.1:0-36125 GCA_963710695.1 uncultured Alphaproteobacteria bacterium
ACGGCTCGCTCAACAGTTTCGCGACGAAATCCTCGATATGCTTGGCCAGACGCGGGCGCTTTCGCCGCTCGGCGCGCAAGATCGCCAGCAGGTCGTCGAAGGTCGTCTGTATGTCGTCGTTGATCAGCACATAGTCATATTGGACCCAGCGCGTGATCTCCTTGCGCGCGTTCTCCAACCGACGTTCGATCACGTCGCGGGAATCTTCCGCGCGACGCTCCAATCTCGCGCGAAGCTCCTTCATCGAGGGCGGCAGAATGAACACGGTCACGGTGTCGGCGGCCATTTTCTCGCGCACCTGCTGCGTGCCCTGGTAGTCGATGTCGAACAAGGCGTCGCGCCCTTGCGCGAGGATTTCCTCCACGGGCGCGCGCGGCGTTCCGTAATAATTGCCATGCACCTGCGCCCATTCCAGCAGTTCGCCGTTGTCGCGAAGAGACTCGAACTGGCGCTGCGTGATGAAGCGGTAATGGATGCCGTCGACCTCGCTGGACCGCCGCGGCCGCGTCGTCACGGAAATCGACAGCGAGAGGTCCAGGCTCCGATCCTGAAGGAGCATGCGGGTCAGCGTCGTCTTTCCCGCGCCCGAGGGCGAGGAAAGGATCAACACTATGCCGCGATGGTCGGTCTGGAGCGAGGACATGGAGCGTTTCGGTTGGATCAAAAACTCAAAATCGCGGCTCGGGCGCGGTAAGTGCCTCTAACATCCGCCGCTCCTCCCGCGCTACTCGCCTATTCGATATTTTGCACTTGTTCACGCCATTGCTCGACCTCGATCTTGAGGTCGAGACCGATGGCGGTCAGGGCGGAGTCGTTGGATTTGGCGCACAGCGTATTGGTTTCGCGGGAAAATTCCTGCGCGAGGAAGTCCAGCCGCCGGCCGATCGGGCCGCCGCTCGAGAGCAGGGCGCGCGCGCTCGCCACATGGGCGCTCAAACGGTCCAGTTCCTCGCGGATGTCGGCCCTGACGGCCAGCAGCACCGCCTCCTGATGCAGCCGTTGCGGATCGAAGGCGTCGGCGTTTTCGACGAGAAGCGCGATTTGCT
This sequence comes from uncultured Alphaproteobacteria bacterium, assembly GCA_963710695.1. GTDB lineage: Bacteria > Pseudomonadota > Alphaproteobacteria > Rhizobiales > Beijerinckiaceae > Methylocystis. Next base: position 1,047 of record CAVQBO010000005.1, read on the forward strand.
GCCTTAGCCGCGCGCGCACGGCCTCGGGCTGGCGCGCCGGCAGCGCGTCGGCTTGCGCCGTCAGCGCCGCGATTCGGTCGAGGCGCCGGATCAGCACGGCGGCCAGCGCCGCGCCCTCGGCGCGACGCGAGACGACGAGCGCTTCGAGCGCCTCGTCGAGGCTGGCGAGGATTTGCGTCTCCAGCGCGGCGCGCTGAGTCTCGTCGTCCTCCGGCTCCACCACCTCGACGACGCCGCGCACGGAGAGCAATCCGTCCAGCGAAGCGGGCCGAAGATTGGCGTGCAAGGGCACGTCGTCGAGCGCGTTCAACAGCCGGTCGAGCGCGGCGCGGTCAATGCGAAACGTGCCGGCGGCGTCCGCGCGCTTGGCCGAAAGCCCCGCCGAACAGGCGCCGCGCGCGACCCGCGCGCCGATCGCCGCGCGAGCCTTGACCTCGACCGCGTCGAAACCCGCGGGCGTGCGCAGCCGCAAGTCCAGTCCCTTGGAGTTGACGGTCTTCAATTCCCACGAAAATCGCCAGGGGCCAAGCGCTCCATGGCCGCGGGAGAAACCAGTCATGCTGGCGACGCTCATCCGATGATCGGTCCTTGTGCTGCCGCCGCGGCGGCGCGCGCGGCGATGGGCGCGAAACGCGCTATTGCGGATTAACGGTTGCCGGCACGTTTTTGGCCGAGGTCAAATCCCAGGATTTATCGCGCAAGGGATCTAGCGGCGTGCCTTCGGAAGCGTCGAACGCCTTTGGCCGGCGCGACTTTGGCGACGCGCCCGTCTCGGCGCTCGCGTATCCCAGCGCGCTCGGCCGAGCGGCGTCGGACGTCGCGTCTCGCGCGCCAACGACCTCGGCGGGCAGTTGATCGGAGCCAGGCGAAAGACCGAGTTCCGCGGCGCGCGCTTTCTGCTCGGCGCGCGCGCGCGGCGAGACGGGGTAACTGGCGACGTCGCGGCCCTCTAGCGCCCTGCCGCCTTCCCTATCGAACGCCGCCTCGTCTGGTCCCGCGCCCTCGTTGCTCTCGGGCGCGGCGCCGATCATCGTCGTCGGATCGAATCCGGAAAAGCTCTTCGGTTGCGCGCTGGCGAGCGTGAATGTCGGCCGCGCCGGGGCCAGAGCCCGAAGCTGTCGCGTCGGCGGCGGTCGGATCGTCGAGCGAGTCGACCGCGAACAGTCCGGGCCATGGACCGAACTTGCCGAGACGATGCGTCGCGCCGTCGTCCGCCGCCATTGCTCGGCTCGGCGGATAATCGTCATGCCGCTCGGTCAGGAGAACGAGCCGCCCGATCGCGCCGGCGTCGCCGTGTTGATCGCGCGGCGCGGGCGCTGGCGCGGGAGGCGCGACGCCGGGCGTCGGATGGTCCACGTCGGGGGCCGCCTTCTCCTTATTGTCTTGCTCGATGTGGCGCCAGCGCTGCACATTGCGGTTGTGCTGATCCAGCGTCTCCGCGAAGACATGGCCGCCCGTCCCGTCGGCGACAAAATAAAGATCGGCGGAATTGGCGGGATTGGCGACGGCCTCGAGCGCGGCGCGCCCGGGATTGGCGATCGGGCCGGGCGGCAATCCATCGACAATGTAGGTGTTGTAGGGCGTGTATTTGTCGAGCTCGGAGCGCAGAATGCCGCGCCCGAGCGTCGCCTTGCCCCCCACCAGCCCGTAAACAATGGTCGGGTCGGACTGCAGCCGCATGCGCTTGCGCAGACGATTGACGAAGACCGCCGCCACATGGGGGCGCTCCTCCGCCTTGCCGGTCTCCTTCTCGACGATGGAGGCCAGCGTCACCAGTTCGAACGGCGTGCGGAACGGCAAGTCGCGGCTGCGGCGCGCCCAGATCTGGTCGATCAGCTTGCGCTGATCCTCTTGCATCTTGACGAGGAGCTTGGTGCGCGAATAGCCGCGCGCGACCTTATAGGTCTCGGGCAGCAGCGCGCCCTCCTTCGGCGTCTCCAATATGTCCCCGGCCAATATGTCGCTGTCGCGCAAGCGTTGCGCGATTTGCTCGCTGGTCAGCCCTTCGGGAATGGTCACCGCGTGCAGCAATTGGCGCCCGCTGACGAGTTCGTCCATGACTTCCTGCAGGGTGACGGCCTGCTTGAACAAATATTCGCCCGCCTTGAGCGCGCCGCGCTTGTTTTCGACGAACAGCGTCGCGTTCAGCAGCAAGGGATTATCGATCACGCCCTCGCGTTCGAGTTGCGCCAGCATCTCCGGCGTGTCGCTTCCCGGCGGGAGGAACACGATTTTATCGGCGCGCAGCGGACCTGGCTCGTTCAACACGTGGCGCGCGGAAATCAATCCAAAAATTCCGGCGACCACGGCGACCAGGATAAAGCTCAAAAAGCCGCTCATCACGGACAGGGTTCCGTCGCGCCGCTTTTTTTTGCGCGGCGGGGGCGGGGGTTGCTGTGACGCGGTTTGCTTTGACGCGGTTTGCGTTCGCGATTCGCCGCGGCGCCGAAAGAACCAGGATTTCCCGCTCTCTCGGGCTGGGGGCGGCCGCTCGCTGGCCGCCTGTGGCGACGGAATGTTTTGGGCTGGCGCGGATTTCTCCGGCTCCGGCGCGCTCGCGCCAGCTTGAGGCGCGGCGGGTTGCGATCGCGGCGCCGCGTCGGGCTTGGGGGCGTCCAGCTTATCGCTCTTTTCAACGTCGCTCATGTCAGATCACGCCATTCCTTGCCGACATCACCCAAATCGCCGCGGCGCCCAGAGGAGTTAAAACAATCGCGAATAGGTTACTCAATCCAAGTCATTTCGCGAAGCTGGCCGTAATTGTCGCGTCGAAACGCCCAAGTCGGGCGAATCCGCCTCCGTCGAGCCGGGAGCGGGCCCACCGGCTCCGCCGACCGCACTATCATTGCGACCACACTATCTTTGAATGTGGCGAATTCACGGACGGCCGAGGACGCCAATCGCGCCGGGTTTCGTTCGAACGCGCCGCGAAGCCAAAAGCGCGCTAATCGGCCCGACGAAACACCAATGACGCGTTGGTGCCGCCAAAACCGAAGGAATTGGACAGCGCGACATCGATTTTACGCTTCCGGGCGACATGCGGAACAAGATCGATCTCGGTCGTCACGGATGGATTGTCGAGATTTCGGGTCGGCGGCGCGACCTGATCGCGCAACGCCAGAATCGAATAAATCGCCTCGACCGCCCCGGCCGCGCCGAGCAAATGTCCGATCGCCGATTTTGTCGACGACATGGACAGCTTCGGAACGGTATTGCCAAGCAGCCGCTGCACGGCGTTCAACTCGATCTCGTCGCCGAGCGGCGTCGAGGTGCCATGCGCGTTGACGTAATCCACATCCTCGACAGTAAGACCCGCGCGTTTTAGCGCGATCGACATGCAGCGATAGGCGCCGTCGCCGTCGGGCGCGGGGGCGGTGATGTGATAGGCGTCGCCAGACATGCCGTAGCCGATCAGTTCGGCGTGGATATGGGCGCCGCGCGCCTTGGCGTGGTCGTAGGATTCGAGCACCACGCATCCCGCGCCTTCGCCCATGACGAAACCGTCGCGGTCGCGGTCGTAGGGCCGCGATCCCGCTTCGGGCCGATCGTTGAAGCCGGTCGAAAGCGCGCGACAGGCGGCGAAGCCCGCGACGCCAATGCGATTGACCGGCGATTCGGCGCCGCCCGCGACCATGACCTCGGCCTCGCCGAGCGCGACAAGCCGCGCGGCGTCGCCGATCGCGTGCGCGCCGGTGGAGCAGGCCGTCACGACGGCGTGATTCGGGCCCTTGAGGCTATGCATGATGGATACATAGCCCGAGGCGAGATTGATGATCCGGCCGGAAATGAAGAAGGGCGAGACGCGGCGCGGCCCTTTCTCCTTCAGCGTGATCGACGTCTCGTAGATTCCGCCAAGGCCGCCGATGCCCGAGCCGATCAGCACGCCGGTCGTCTCCTGCTTCTCGGCGGTGTCGGCCTTCCAGCCGGCGTCGGTCAGCGCCTGGGTCGCCGCGCAAGCGGCGTAGATGATAAAGTCGTCGACCTTGCGCTGTTCCTTGGGGTCGAACCACTCGTCGGGATTGAAGGCGCCGTCGGCGCCGGCGCCGCGCGGCACGACGGCCGCGATTTGGCACGCAAGATCATCGACCTCGAACGTGTCGATGCGCTTGAACCCGCATTCGCCCGCGATCAGGCGACGCCAATTTATATCAACACCACAGCCTAACGGCGACACGAGGCCGAGACCGGTGACCACTACTCTGCGCATGGATCACTCTCGGAGAAGAAGTTATTCTTCAACAAAGGCGCGTTTCGAGCGCGCGGCGGCAAGCCCGCCGCGCCGCGCGCCGCCACAAGCCGGTTCAGGCCGTCTTGGCTGTCTCAAGGAATTTCACGGCGTCGCCGACCGTCAAAATGGTCTCGGCGGCGTCGTCCGGGATTTCGACGCCGAACTCTTCCTCGAACGCCATCACCAATTCGACGATATCGAGCGAATCCGCTCCCAGGTCGTCGATGAAGCTGGCTTTATCCACAACCTTCTCGGGCTCGACGCCGAGGTGTTCGACAACAATCTTCTTCACGCGCTCGGCGACATCGCTCATTTGCTTTGATCCTCGTTCGATTTCCGCGCCCGCGACGGTCGATCGCCGCGCCGCTGTTCGTTTATCTTGGCGACCGGCGGCCCCTCGGGCCGAAGTCGCTCGCTCTTCCTAAACCCTGGGCCGCTTCCCCCGCCATATCAGGCAAACGCGAACCACCGCAAGAGCTCGAGACAGACCAATTCGAATGATCGAAAAGGCGGCGCCCCCGTCGCAGCGAGGCGTCTGGTAGCACACTTCGTTCTTGATGGCGAGAGGGCGGCGCGGCGGCTTTTATCGCCCGCGCCGCGACGAATTGGCCGACTTCAGATCATCGCCATGCCGCCGTTCACATGCAGCGTCTGGCCCGTGATATAGGCGGCTTCCGCGCTGGCGAGAAACACCACGGCGGCGGCGATCTCCGCGCCCTGGCCGAGACGCCCCGCCGGCACCATCCGCAATATGCCCTCTTTCTGCGCGTCGGTGAGCGCGTCGGTCATCGGGCTTTCGATAAAGCCCGGCGCGACGCAGTTCACGGTGATTCCCCGCGACGCGACCTCGGCGGCCAGCGATTTGCTCATGCCGATCATCCCGGCCTTGGCGGCGGCGTAATTGCCCTGCCCCGGATTGCCGGTCACGCCGACGACCGAGGTGATTCCTATGATGCGGCCGTGACGTTTGCGCATCATGCCGCGCAGCGCCGCCCGCGACAGTCGAAACGCCGCCGTCAGATTGACGTTCAAGACCGTATCCCAATCCTCGTCCTTCATGCGCATGAACAGCATGTCGCGGGTTATGCCGGCGTTGTTGACGAGAATGTCGAGACCGCCGAGCGCCGCCTCGGCTTGCGGCACGAGCTTTTCGGCCTGCTCCTTCTCGCCGAGGTCGCAGGGCAGAACGTGGACCCGCGCGCCCAGCTCCGCGGCGAGGGCTTCGAGCGCCTCGCGCCGCGTGCCGGAAAGCGCCACGGCGGCGCCCGCGCCATGCAATGAGCGCGCGATATCCCGGCCGATGCCGCCGCTGGCGCCGGTCACCAGCGCCGTCTTGCCCGTCAAATCAAACATTTTTCCTTCCCCCATATCTTCTGGTCATTTTTCGTCGCGAGGCGCGTCGAGGCGCGAACCATAAAGCAGCGCGGCTTTTCTCGTCAGACGAAAGCGCGATAGGCGTCAAGATCGTCCGGCGCGCCAACGCTCATCCCCGATACGCCGGGGACAATGCGCTTCAGCAGCCCGGCCAGCACCTTGCCCGCGCCGCATTCCACGAATTTGGTCACGCCCGCGCCGGCCATGAAGGCGACGCTCTCGCGCCAACGGACGGCGCCCGTGACCTGTTCGACCAGCAGGCGGCGAATCTCCTCGGGCTCGGACGCGGGCGCGGCCGTGACATTGGCGACCACCGGCGCGCGGGGGCGCGCGATGGCGGCGTCGGCAAGCGCGTCTTTCATCGCCTCGGCGGCGGGTTGCATCAGCGCGCAATGGAAGGGCGCGGAAACCGGCAGCAGCACGGCGCGCTTGACGCCGCGCTCCTTGGCGATCTCCATGGCTTTCTCCACGCCCGCCCTGGCGCCCGAGAGCACGACCTGCCCGCCGCCATTGTCATTGGCCACCTCGCACACGGCGCCGGTCGCGCCCGCCGCGGCCGCCGCGATTTCTCGCGCCGCGTCGAGCTCGACGCCAAGCAGCGCCGCCATCGCGCCGGCGCCCACGGGAACCGCGGCCTGCATCGCCGAGCCGCGCAGACGCAGCAAGCGCGCCGTATCGGCAAGGCTCAAGGCCCCGGCGGCGCAAAGCGCCGAATATTCGCCGAGCGAATGGCCGGCCACGAATTTGGCGTCGCGCGAAAGATCGAGGCCCGCTTCGTTTTCCAGCACGCGCACGGCGGCCAGCGAGACCGCCATCAGCGCCGGCTGGGCGTTGGCGGTGAGGGTCAGCTCCGCCTCCGGCCCCTCGAAGATCACCCGGCTAAGCGACTGCGCCAGCGCGGCGTCGACCTCCTCGAACACGGCGCGCGCCTCGCGAAAATTATCGGCGAGGGCCTTGCCCATGCCGACCGTCTGCGATCCCTGCCCTGGAAAAATGAAAGCCGTCGACAAAGCCGTTCCCCCTGATTTTATTTCTTGGCGTCGGGGCCGCGACTGCCATCAAGGGAGAGGGGATGTCAAGTTGGCCGCGACGCGGCGCGGGGGCGGTCTGAAATTTCGGTATCCGCACCCGATGCAACTGTCACGGCGATCGCGCCTCTGTTGCGCGAACCTGCGGGCGACGCGCGTCCAATGCGTCTCCTGGCCATTAGCCGACGACCGTATAGGACGGTCGAGTGCACGCCGCGATTGCTCGATGTCGCGATCCGGATTAGTCGCATTCGCCAGCGTCGGGCCCATCGCCGCCCGCCAGACGCCTGCCCAAGCCCGCCCGAGGTGTTCGGCGTCACCGGTCTTTTCATACTCGGGCCAGAAAGGATCTGGCGTGGACGTAACCTCCGCATGCTCGATCGCCATCCCGCGAAACGTTCCATCTTGCGAGAACGGAGCCTTGATATCTTCCAGCGTGCGGGAAAACAGTCGGGAGCGTCATTCTGCAGAAGTTCCCGGTCGGTCGAGAAGACCCTGCCCGGTTCATATCGACGACGGCGCCCCAAAGTTCTCCAAAGGGCCAATCCCAAGTTGGTCTGTCGGCGCTGGTCCGCCCCGAAGAGGCACAGAAGCCGCGCGCCAGGGCGCAGTTCCGATGAGCGCGCCGCGATAAAGTCGCGCCAGTCCCGCGCCGCTTGTTGAATGACCGCGTCCCTGGCGGTCTCGCTTTCGCTGAGACCGGCAAGGATGTGATCGGAAACTCGATCGGGTTATTGCTCAGCCATTGCAGCGTCCAACTGTTCCAGCCGAGGTGGACGGTTCCCGGGGCGATGATTGGCTCGAAATACGAGCGGCCGACAGCGCTTGGAAAAATGCCGTTCGCGCCCTTCATGTAGCTATCGGGCTCCTCGCCGAGCGCCTGGAATAGGGACGCGAAGTCGTTGGACGGCAGGTCTGTGTGGATCACCTTGACGGTCCGGCCGGCGGCGGACTTCGCGCGCAACGCTGCTATGGCGATACGCATCGGCGCCATGGAATTGCGTCCTTGAGACGAGCCATAGTCCGCGATCACGAGAGTTTCGTCGCCGACCGGGACCGTCCCCGCGACTTTTTCCCAGATCGGCAATATGCGGGCGATGCCAGCGGCTTGCATCGCGGAATTGCGATTATAGAAACCGTCGCCCTCCATCGCGGTGACGGTTGGATTTTTAATCTGGTCCATGCCTAAAATTATCCCATGCACGTGGATGCATCAATTGAGCACGGATAGCGCCGAAACCAAAGAGTATAATTAAAATACGTTGAACACCGCGAAATGCCCGACCGAGCAAGCGCTTGTCCAAGTCCGAGGCTGGCGCGAAGCTAAAATTTCACGCCGCCCCGCAGCCGCGCTCCGCGCCTTGAGAGGGGCCGGCGTCGTCCGCGAAGCCCGCGACATCGAGGAAGGCGTAACCTCGATAGAGCGCCTCGTGTTTATGAACCAACCCCCTGGCGCCGGCTTGGCCCGCGAATTCGCTCTCGAGCTCGGCGCGCGGGCGAACGTGAAACAGCTCCAGCCATTTGGCCAGAAGCTCGCGAAACCACGACGGCAGCCCCGCCTGATCGCCGAAATCGACGATATGAAGCGATCCATTTGGCGCCAACAGATCAAGCGCGTGAGCGATGGTCTCGCGCCAGGCCGGGATCATCGACAGGGCGTAGGAAATAAATATGCGCTCGAACCGCGGCTGGCCGAACAACGCGCCCGGATCGAAATTGGCCGCGTCGCCCTGGGCCAGAACAATCGGCGCGACGACTTTGTTGCGCGAGATCGACGCTTTCGCCTCATCGAGCATGACCGCCGAAATATCGACGCCGTAAAAGCGCGCCTTGGGATAAAGCCGCGCCGCGCGAATAAGGTTGCGCCCGGTGCCGCAGCCGATTTCCAGCACCGCGCCCCCGTCCGGAGGGTTTAGCCGATCGATCATCTGGTCGCGGCCGAGCAGATAATGTTTGCGCGTCAGATCGTAGATATGCCGCTGCGGGCGATACATGCGATCCATCAAGCCTTGCGCGTCATCAGTCATTGCGGGGCCTTCAGCGTATAGAGGTGAAAGGCGCCGTAAATCGAGGAGCGGTCGCGTTTCGTCAGATCGCGGCAGCGCGGCTCGTCGTACGACCAGCGATCCAGTATCTCGTCCGGCACGCGGCCAGGGAGCAGCCGATCGTCGGCGGCGGTGCGGAAAATCACACGCGCCCCCGGTCGCGCCGTGCGGGTGATCTTTTCCCACAGAGCGGTGAGATCGGCGTCGTTCATCCAGTCCTGCGCGTCGAGCAGGACGTAGCCGTCGAGACTGGCCGGCGGGCAGGAATCGAGATAATCGCCCATCGACATATGTTTGACCTCGACGCGGTCCGCGCGCGCGCGAACGGCGTCAAAGGCGTCCCTTTCGAGATAAGGCGGCGTCGCCGCGCTCTCGTCCGCGCCGTAACCGCGTCCGAACGCCTGCCTCGCGAAGTAGTTGGAGGAAAAATCGAAGTCGCAGGCGAGCCGGCGCAGCCGATCCCGCAAAACCTCGATCATCCCGCCCTCCGCGTCGCCGGCGAGCGCATGATATTGCGCCGGCGGAATGCCGAGGCCATAGAGCGTCGCGGGTTGCCGGACGAGCCAACGGACCGAGCGCGTTTCGAACAGCGGCGCGAGCACGCTGTCGAACAGGGCGCGCTGCTCTTCGAGCGAACCCGCCCGCAGCATTTCGCGCGGATCCTTGCCATGCGCGCGCGCCAGCAAATGCCCGGCGCCGATGAAAGAGCCAAGCAGCCCATAGCGATAGAAATTGCGCGCGAAACGCTCGACGCGCCGCCGCCCGAGCGTCGTGCGGCCCTCCCAATAGGCGCGCGAGACCGGGTCGAGATTGGGCTTGATCCAACGATCGTAGGCCGCGACATTCTCCACGCGGTCGGCCCGCGCGAAGAAGCGATGAAAGGCCTCGTAATCGGGCAAATCCCGCGCCGCGCGCAATTTCAGGCGATTGAGCGCGATATGCGCGCCGTTGAGGTCGACCGCGGTGATGCGGGCGGGATTGGCGGTCAGATAGCTCATCACATTGCAGCCGCCGGAGGCGATGGCGACAATATGATCGTCTGGACGAATCGCCAGCGCCTCCATATCGACAACCGGGTCCTCCCAGATTTGCGGATAGACCAGCCCCTTGAACGCGAAGGTGAACAGGCGTTCGAGAGCGCCGGCGCGGGAAAATGTCGCGTTTCGATGGACAGCGGCGCCGAGACCGGCCACCGTCGCGCGATTGGTCGCGCTCAGCTTTGCGCTCATCGTCAAATCGTCCCCCCACAGCGCCGGAACCGGGCAGGCTGCTTCAATCCGGCGCGCGATAGCCGATAAGTCGCGCGGATGTCATTCACATGACTGTCAAGGATCAACGCGGATTCAGGCGACGCGAGCCCGCGCCAATCCCGCCGTCTTGATCGTGTGATAAGCGATCATCGCTTCTTCGTCGGTCGCCAGCACGAACACCGGCGTCGCCGCGGCCGGATCGCAAATGCGCCGCGCGTTGCTCTTGTTGGCGGCGGCGTCGAGGGTGAGGCCGAGCCATCGCATGTCGTCCAGCACGGCGGCGCGAACGCGCGCCGAATGCTCGCCGATGCCGCCGGTGAACACCAGCGCGTCGAGCCCTTTGAGCGTCGCCGCGAGCGCGCCAATCTCCATCCGGATGCGGTGGGCGAAATAATCGATCGCCTCGCGCGCGCGCGGCGCATCCGACGCTTCAAGCTCCAGCATGTCGGACGAGACGCCGGAAAGCCCTTTCAAGCCCGATTGCTCATAGAGCAGATGCTGGAGGTCGGCGACCGGCATTTTGTCGTGATCCAGCAAATAGAGCAGCAGGCCGGGATCGATCTCGCCGCAGCGCGTGCCCATGGGTAGGCCGTCGAGCGGGGAAAAGCCCATGGTCGAGGCGACGGAGCGGCCGTTCTTCATCGCGCACAGCGAGGCGCCCGCGCCGAGATGCGCGACGATGATCCGGCCGCAGGCGAGCACCGGGTCGATCTCCCCCATCCGCCGCGCGATATATTCGTAAGACAGACCGTGGAAACCAAACCGTCGCACGCCCCGCTCGTAAAATTCGCGCGGCAGCGCATAGGCGTCGTTGACGAAGGCGTGACCGCGATGAAAGGCCGTGTCGAAACAGACGACTTGAGGCACGCTCGGGAAGGCCGCGTGGGCGGCCTCGACCCCCGCGAGATTATGCGGTTGGTGGAGCGGGGCCAGCGGCGTCAGCGTCCGCAAATCCGCGAGAATCGCCGGGTCCACGATCGCCGGCGCGGAATGGTTCAGCCCGCCGTGCACGACGCGGTGGCCGATGGCGCCGACCACGATGTCGGGAAACTTCGTCTCGATCCATCCGAGAATCAAGCGGATCGCCTCTTCGTGATTCGCCAGCTTCCTTGCCTTTTCGTATTTCTTGGCCTTTTCGTATTTCTTGCCGTCGACGACCGCTGCGTGAAAGCGCGGCGTCGCGCCGAGCCCGTCGATCTGGCCGGAGGCGACAGCCGGGGCCACGCGCTCTCATTCGCGAATAAGGCGAATTTGACCGATGACGATCCAGCGTTAAGCGTGACGACGTGATCGCCCATGAATTGCCTCTTTGGAATTGGGAAGGTTCCGCCTGTCCGTTATCATAGGTCGGAGCGGGGGCGCGTTCGAATCGTCGCGCCGCACCATCGGCGAATTTGTTGACGGAGACATAAATCCGCGCGGAACTTTTCTCGCCGAGCGGACTCTGGGCGCGAATTGGGTATCGACGCCGCTCGAATATGGCGTAACATCAAACGCCTCGCGCGCCCCGGATTCGCCCCTTTCATGCAATTCACCTTCTTTCACGCCGCCGATCTCCACATCGACAGTCCGCTCGCCGGTCTTGGCTGCAAGGACGCCGCCGTCGCGGCGCGCTTCGCGCGGGCGGGGCGGCGCGCGGTCTCGGCGCTGATCGACGAGACCATCGCCGCGAAGGCTGCTTTCCTGTTGATTTGCGGCGATATTTTCGACGGCGACTGGAAGGACGTGACGACCGGCCTATTTTTCGTCCGCGAATTGGGGCGTCTGGAGCGCGCGGGAATCCCCGCTTACATCGTCAAGGGCAATCACGACGCCGAAAGCCTGATGTCGAAGTCGCTGCCCTATCCCGAGAGCGCGCGGATTTTTCCCACGGGCGCCGCGCGATCCTTCGAGATCGAGTCCTTGCGCGTCGCGCTGCATGGCCGAAGCTTTCCGCAGCGGCTGGTCGATCCGAACTTCGTCGCGTCCTATCCGGCGCGGCGCGAGGGCTGGTTCAATATCGGCCTGTTGCACACCGCGCTCGACGGTTCGCGCGGCCATAAATCCTATGCCCCCTGCGGCGTCGAGGATCTCAAGCGCTTTGGCTATGATTATTGGGCGCTGGGCCACGTCCACGCCGCCGAGGAAGTCTGCCGCGATCCCTGGATCGTCTATCCCGGCAATATTCAGGGGCGCAATGTCCGGGAGACCGGCCCCAAGGGCGCGATGCGCGTCACCGTCGCCGATGGGCGGGTCGTCGAGGCGCGGCGCGTCGCGCTCGACGCCGCGCGCTGGACGCGGGCCAGCATTGACGTTTCCGACTGCCAGGACGAAGCGGAAGCGCTGAAGCGGATAGAGGCGCGGCTGCGCGACGAACACGCCGGCGCCGAGGGCCGACCGCTCGCGGCGCGCCTCTCGCTTGTCGGAGCGACGCCCTTGCACGCGCGCTTCGTCGCGCGGCGCGAGGCGATCGAGGCGGACGCCCGCGCCATCGGCTTTCGCGTCGCGGACCATCTCTGGGTCGAGCAAATCACAATCGCGACGCGCGCGCCGCCGCTCCGCCCGCGCGCGCCTTTCGAGGCCGACGCGCTCGATGTCGAGGCGTTGGTGCGCGAGGCCGCCGAAGACCCGGAATTCGCAAGCGTCATCAACGATCTCGCGGCGCAAATCTCCGACAAGCTGCCGCGCGATTTGCGCGAGCAAATGCCGCATGGGGATGAGGCGTTGAAGCTCCTGGCCAATGAGGCGCGCGACAGGCTCATTGGCGAAATCGCCGACATGCGGAAGCGGCGCATGATGCGGTTTCGGCGGCGTCCCTCATCCGACCCTTGCTTCGCAAGGGCCACCTTCTCCCACAAGTGGGAGAAGGGAGCGCCCACGTTTGATTGGTTCCTTAAACAAAAGAATTTGAAGTTGAATCAGCGGCGCGCATCCTTCTCCCACTTGTGGGAGAAGGTGGCCCCGCGAAGCGGGGTCGGATGAGGGCGCTCGCTGGCGACGGAATCTGTCAGCGGAAAAGCGGCCATCCCGCATGAGATTCGAGACCCTCGTTTTCGAGCGTTACGGCGCTTTCACCGACCGCGTGCTGGAGCTGCGCGAGGGCGCGCATCTGCATGTCGTGCTCGGCGCCAATGAGGCCGGCAAGACCTCGGCGTTGAACGCCATCGGCGATTTGTTGTTTGGCTTCGGCAAGACGACGAATTTCGCCTTTCTGCACGACCAGACGACGCTGCGCGTCGGCGCGAGGCTGCGGCTCGCCGACGGCTCGGGGCTCTTCTTGCGCCGGCGCAAGGGAAGCAAGAACACCCTGCTGGACGCGGACGACAAGCCGCTCGCCGACGATCTCCTGGCTGGCGTGCTCGGCTCGGTCACGCGCGAGGTTTTTGTCAGCGAATTCGGCCTCACCGCCGAGGCGCTGCGCAAGGGCGGCCAGGAACTGCTGAAGGCCGGCGGACGGCTCGCCGAAACCCTCGCCGCCTCTTCGGCGCGGCTCTCGATGCTGGCGAATTTGCGCGCTCGTCTCGACGCGGAAGCAGACGATCTGTTCGGCCCGCGCCGCGCCGCCGGCAAGGAATTTTACCTCGCGCTCGACCAGCATCAGGAGGCCGAAAGACATTTGCGCGAGGCCATCGTCACCGCGGACGCGCTGGCGACGGCCGAGGACGCGGTCAAGGAGGCGCAAGCAAAACGCCAATCGCTCGGCGAAGAGCACGACAGGATCGGGCGCGACCTCGCCCGCCGCGAGCGCGCCCTGCGCACGGCGTCCAAACTGCGCCGGCTGGACAGTCTTCGCGCGGAGGTCGCCAGCCTCGCCGATCTGCCCGACGTGGACGCCGACACTTTGGCGTCGTGGCGCGACGCGCATGACGAGGCGACCAGCGTCGAAAAGGAACTCGCCGACCAGCAACTCGACGAGGCCGAAGGCGCGGCGGCGATCGCGGCGCTGATGGTCGACGAGCCCTTGCTCGAAATCGGCGGCAAGATCGACGCGTTGCGCGAAAAACTCGGCGCCGTGCGCAAGGCCGAGGACGATTTGCCGAGGCGCGGCGAATCCGCGCGGATCGCGCGCGCCGCGCTTGGCGAAGCGGCGAGCCGGCTCGGCCTCGCCTCCGTGGAGGAGCTTCTGGCGCGCCAGCCCTCGGACCCGGCGCTGGCCCTGGCGCGCGAATTGATCGGCGCGCGCCGCGACGTCGAACGGCGTCTCGCCGAGGCCGACGACGCGCTGACGGCCGCGGAGCGGGAACTGCGGGACCTCGAGCAGGCCCGCGCGAAACGCGGCCCTTGCCCCGATCCCGCGCCGCTCTTGCAACGACTGCACGCCTTCTCCGATATTCCCGCCGACGCCGAGCGGCTGCGCCGCGAGGCGCTCGCCGAATCGCTGGAGCGCGGCCGTTTGGCCGAGGAGGCGGCGAGGCTCGACCCGAGCGCCGGCGACATCGACGCGCTCGCGCGGCTCGCGCTCCCCGACGCCGCGGATGTGGAAGCCGCGCGCCAAACATTCGACGCGCTGATTGAGGAAGAAAAGCGCGCGAGCGCCGAGGCCAAGGCCTTGCGGGCGCGGCTGGCGACGATCGAGGACGACATCGCCGCCTTGTCGCGAGCGGGCGCCGCGCTGACGCGCGACGACCTTGCCGCCGCGCGCGCCAAACGTGACGAGGCCCATTCGCGCCTTGGCGCGACGCTCGACGGCGAGCCCTCGCCAAGACGCGAGGCTTTCGCGGCGCTGGGCGACGCCGAGCGCGATGTCGACGCCGTCGCCGATCTGCTGCTTTCCGACGCCGAACGCTGCGCCCGCATCGAGGCGGCGCGCGAGCGGAAGGCGGCGGAACAGCGCGCTTCCGAAAAGCTCGCGGCCGCGCGGGAAGAACTCGCCGCCCGCCGCCGCGCCGCGCAAGCGGAGTGGGCGACGCTGTGGGAACGCGCCGGGATCGCGCCGGGCGCGCCCCGAGCCATGACCGCCTGGCTGGAGCGGGTGGGCGACCTTTCGCGCCGCCGCGCGCGCCTCGCCGAACAGGCGCTCGAACGCGACGCGCTGGCGCAAAAGCTGGGCGGGCAACGCGCCGCCTTGACGCGGCTCATCGAAGACATAGGCGCCGCCGCCGACGCCGCTCTGCCGATCGAGGCGCTCTACAAACACGCCCGCGCGAGCGTCGATCTCTTGCAGGCCGGCTGGACCGAGGCGCGCGCCGGAACGGCCTTGCGGGACAAAGCGCTTGACGCGCTCGCGCGGGCGAAAGAGAGCCGCGCCCGCATCGCGCAAGAGAGCGAGCGTCTCCTCGCCGCCTGGCCAAACGCGCTCGCGGCGATCGGACTTGGCGGGCGCCCCGACGAAAGCCCGGCGCAGGCCGAGGCGGCGCTGACCGTCTGGCGCGGCGTGCCGTTGCAAAAATCGAAATTCGAGGATGAACAACATCGTATCGCCACGATGCGGGACGACATTTCCGCCTTCGAAACGCAAGTGGCGGAACTCGTCGCGCTCGCCGCGTCCGACCTTCGCGAGCGGCCCTCCCGCGAGGCGCTGGACATTTTGAGCGGGCGCCTCGCCGAGGCGCGGCGCGCCCACGAGCAGCGCGAAACGCTGCGCAAAAACGCGCATAAACGCGCATCGGCGGGCGCCAAGCTCGCACAGCGGCGCGCCGGCGCGCATGAGCGGCTCGGCGCGGCGCGGACCAAACTCGGCCTCGACGAATCGGCGCCCCTCCCCCCGCTTTCGACCGACTAAAGCGACGCTCCAGCCTCGACGACGAACTCGCCGCCATCGCCCGCGACCTCGCCGAGATCGGCGACGGCTTTGACGAGGACGCGCTGCGCCGCGAGCAGGCCGATCTCGATTTCGATCTGCTGCCCAGCGAGATCGAGCGGCTCAAGATCGCCCGCCAGCAAATCGTCGACGACATCGCGACCGCGCAGACCAATCTGCACGAAGCAAGCCGCGCGCGAGAAACCCTCGCGGCGGGCCGCGACGCCGCCAGCGCCGCGCAGAACAAGGCCGAGGCGGGCGCGGCGCTGATCGATGTCGCGAGCCGCTGGCTGGCGCGGGCGAGCGCGGCGCGGCTGGCCGCGAAGGCGATCGAGCGTCATCGCGCCGCCGTGCAAGACCCGCTGCTGACCAGAGCCTCCGCGCTTTTCGCCATCGCCACCGACGGCGCCTTCAAGGCGCTCGGCGCCGATTACGACAATGACGACACGCCGATGCTGGTCGGCCTTCGCGAAAACGGCGCGCGCGTGCCGGTCGCCGGCATGAGCGAGGGGGCGCGCGACCAACTATTTCTATCGCTACGCCTCGCCTTGCTGGAGTTGCGCGCGGCGGAGCCCTTGCCCTTCATCGGCGACGATCTGTTGGCCAGTTTCGACGAGGCCAGAACCGCCCGCGCGCTCGGCCTTCTCGCGGAATTCGGCCGCGCGCGGCAAGCGATCGTTTTCACCCACCACCAACATGTCGCCCGCATCGCCAGCGAATTGCCGGAGGCGAACGTGGATGTGATCGCGCTGTGAGGCGGTTCCGCGTCGTTTCGCCCAAGTGCTCAGCCAAATCGTCGGACGTCAAAATAATCTTATCTCCGATGACACACGGACCACCCGCGATATGCTTACTTTCAAGTTCTAAATCTTTAACAATCAGGTCGAAGCCACGCTCTAGGCATCAATGGACACGTTACGGATATTCCAATGCGCTACGCACCCGCGAACGCTCGACCTCCGCGACAGGCCGCGACAAATTTTTTCTTCCCCAAAAGCGCCGCGCGCCAAGCGAAACTCGCGCCTCTCTTCGCGGACAGGGAAAATTCAGCCGCCGACGCCCCGATGGCCGCGGCCGCCGCGCGGCGGCGCCTGCCGTTCCGGTTTCGCGATAAGACGGGGGACGCCCGGAATTCACGGGAGATTCCTTGCGCCCCGGCCGCTTAATGGGCGGCGCCGACAACTACCCATTCAGGCGGTCAGAGGGCAGGCGCCCACGCCCATGCTTTCTTATTGCGCCGGCTCGGCTTCCGCTTGTCGCGGGAACGGGCCGCCGCTCGAAACGGCGCTCGCCGCCGTCCGCAATCGCTTCTTTTAACCGATAATTTCGCTTGACGAGCAAATTCCTTTATCGGCATAGGGGCTGCGTCGCCGGGTTGCATGAGCGGCGCGCGGGGCGGGTAGGTCCGGGTTGAGTGAGCCAAAACGCCGCTGCGCGGTCCTGTCGCTTGATGATCGGCGGATATGATTCTAGGGTCGTCGAAAAGGCCGATGACGGGATTGCGTCACTGCGGCCCGGCTGCCGTTGGGGGGCGGGAGCCTGCGCGTCATGCGTCTTTAAGCGCGTCGCGCGTCTGTTCGCCCTTCGAGCGCGGTTTGAGGAAGAGCGAAATAATTGATTGAAGGCGCCGCGCGACGCGGGCCTCGAAGGGAGTGGAAGCGACAATGACGACGCCATCGTCGACCCCGGCGCCAAGCGCGAACGGGAAGGATAATCAGCATCTTTCGCCAAAGTCCGATATTGAAATCTCCCAGGCCGCGCAAGATGCGCCCGATCCTCGACGTGGCGCGCGACAAGCTGGGCATTCCGGCCGAACATGTGCAGCCCTATGGCCATTACAAGGGCAAGATCGCGCTCGAATATATTGAATCGCTGAGCGCGCGGCCCGACGGCAAGCTCATTCTGGTCACCGCGATCACGCCGACGCCGGCCGGCGAGGGCAAGACCACGACCACCGTCGGCCTGACCGACGGCCTCAACCACATCGGCAAGAAGGCGCTGTGCTGCCTGCGCGAGCCGAGTCTCGGCCCATGTTTCGGCGTCAAGGGCGGCGCGGCCGGCGGCGGCTACGCCCAGGTCGTGCCGATGGAGGACATCAACCTCCATTTCACCGGCGACTTTCACGCCATCGGCGCCGCCAACAACCTGCTCGCCGCGCTGATCGACAATCACGTTTATTGGGGCAACGCGCTCGCGCTCGACACGCGCCGCATCAGCTGGCGCCGCGTCGTCGACATGAACGACCGCGCGCTGCGCTCGATCGTCTCCTCGCTCGGCGGCGTCTCCAATGGTTTTTCGCGCGAGGATGGCTTTGACATCACCGTCGCGTCGGAAGTGATGGCGATCTTCTGCCTCGCCTCTAGCTTCGCCGATCTGCAGAAGCGGCTCGGCAATATCGTCGTGGGACAGACGCGGGAAAAGAAGAACATCCGCTCCAGCGAAGTGAAGGCGGCGGGCTCGATGGCCGCGCTGCTCAAGGACGCCATCGCGCCCAATCTCGTGCAGACGCTGGAGAATAATCCGGCGATCATCCACGGCGGTCCCTTCGCCAATATCGCGCATGGCTGCAATTCGGTGATCGCGACGAAATCGGGGCTGAAGCTCGCCGATTACGTCGTGACGGAAGCGGGCTTCGGCGCGGACCTCGGCGCCGAGAAATTCTTCGACATCAAATGCCGCAAGGCCGGCCTGAAGCCCGATCTGACGGTCATAGTGGCGACCATTCGCGCGCTAAAAATGCACGGCGGCGTCGCCAAGGACGATTTGAAGACCGAGAATGTCGCGGCGCTCGAAAAGGGCTTCGCCAATCTCAAGCGCCATATCGCCAATGTGCGCAAATTCGGCGTGCCCGTGCTGGTGACGGTCAATAAATTCTCGACCGACACGCAGGCGGAGATGGAGCTGCTCGAACAACTTTGCAAGGCGGAGGGCGTCCAATGCGTCGTCGCCGACAATTGGGGTTCGGGCGGGGCCGGCGCGGCCGATCTCGCGCGCGCCGTGGTGAACACGATCGAGACGCAGCCGTCGAACTTCAAGCCGCTCTATGCCGACGATCTGCCGCTCGTCGAGAAGGCGCGCACGATCGCCAAGGAGCTTTACGGCGCCGCCGACATCTCGTTCGACGCGAGCGTCAAGTCGCGCTTCGCCGAACTCGAGAAGGAAGGCTTCGGCCATTTCCCGGTCTGCATCGCGAAGACGCAATACAGCTTCTCGACCGACCCCAACGCCAAGGGCGCGCCCTCTGGCTTCACCATTCCGATCCGCGAAGTGCGTCTGTCGGCGGGCGCGGAGTTTGTCGTCGTCGTCTGCGGCGACATCATGACGATGCCCGGTCTGCCGAAGGTTCCGGCGGCCAACAACATCGAGGTCGGGGCCGACGGCCGCATCTCCGGCCTGTTCTGATTGGCGCGGCGGTCCGCCGCCCGCCAAAAATTTCGCCGCGCCGCGCGTCGTCAGCGCATCCGGCGTTCTCGTCAAGACCAACCAGCACCAGCGCTCGAAGGGAGCCAAATATGTCGAATTCCAGAATTCCCGGCCGCAATTTTCTGTTCGTGCCGGGTCCGACCAATCTGCCCGATCGCGTGCAGCGCGCGATGATGGTGGCGTCGGAAGACCATCGCTCGCCGACTTTCCCCGATCTCGTCAAGCCGCTGTTTCCGCAGTTGAAGAAGGTGTTCGAGACCGATAAGGGCCACGCCTTCATTTTCCCGGCGTCGGGCACCGGCGGCTGGGAAGCGGCGATCACCAACACGCTTTCCCCCGGCGACAAGGTTCTCGCCCAGCGCTTCGGCCAGTTCTCGCATCTGTGGATCGACCTCTGCACCCGCATGGGCCTCGAGGTCGTCAAGCAGGAGTGTCCCTGGGGCACCGGCAATGATCCGGAGCTGATCGAGGAGACGCTGAAGGCCGACAAGAATCACGAAATCAAGGCCGTTCTCGCGACTCATAACGAGACCGCGACCGGCGTGACCTCCGACATCGGCGCGGTGCGCAAGGCGATCGACAACGCCAAGCATCCGGCGCTGCTGTTCGTCGACGGCGTGTCCTCGGTCGCGTCGCTCCCGTTCCACATGGACAAGTGGGGCGTCGACGTGATCGTGTCGGGTTCGCAGAAGGGCTTCATGCTGCCGGCCGGCCTCGCTCTGATGGCGGCCAGCGAGAAGGCGATCGAAGCCGGCAAGCACAACAAGTCGCGCCGCGCCTACTTCGAATTCCAGGACATGATCAAGAACAACGCGCAGGGCTACTTCCCCTATACGCCGTCGATCCCGCTGCTGCACGGCCTCAAGGAAGCGCTGGCGGTCCTGTTCGAAGAGGGTCTCGACCAGGTCTACAAGCGCCACCATCACCTCGCCGAAGGCGTTCGCGCCGCGGTCAAGGCCTGGGGCCTCACGACCTGCGCCAAGGAGCCGAAGTGGAATTCGGACACGGTGACCGCGATCGTCGTGCCGGAAGGTTTTGACGCGGCGAAAGTGATTTCGACCGCCTATAACCGTTACAACCTCGCGCTCGGCGCCGGCCTCTCCGAGGTCGCGGGCAAGGTGTTCCGCATCGGCCATCTCGGCGATCTCAACGAACTGATGCTGCTCGGCGCCATCGCCGGCGCGGAAATGGCGATGCTCGACAACGGCATCAAAATTCAGCCCGGCTCCGGCGTCGCCGCCGCTCAGGCGGTCTATCGCGCCAATCCGCTGCTGAAGGCCTAAGACAGTTAAACGCCCGGCGCGCATGGCCGCGCCGGGCGCCAAACTTGACGAGCGCGACAACGCGCCAATTGCACACCATGCGAGGGATCAAGGGAATGTCGCACAAAATCGTTTTTCTCGACCGCGAGACGCTCGACGCCAATGTGCGCAAGCCCAATTTCCCGCACGAATATACGGAATATGCGCAGACCGCGCCGTCCGAGGTCGCCCTACGCCTCAAGGGCGCCGACATCTGCATCACCAACAAGGTTCCGCTGCGCGAAGACGTCTTGAAGCAGCTTCCCGATCTTAAGCTGATCGCCGTCGCCGCGACCGGCACCGACGTGATCGACAAGGCCTATACGACCGCGCATGGGATCACGGTTTCCAACATCCGCAACTACGCCTTCAACACGCTGCCCGAGCATGTCTTCGCGCTGCTGTTCGCGCTACGCCGCAATCTCGTGAACTATCACAATTCGGTGTTCCACGGACGCTGGGGCTACAATGGCCAATTCTGCTATTTCGATTACCCGATCTACGATATCGCCGGTTCGACGCTCGGCATCATTGGCTATGGCGCGCTCGGCAAGGAGATCGAGCGGCGCGCGATCGCGTTCGGCATGAAGGTGCTGATCAACGACGTGACGGACGTGCCGAACAAGGTCGACGTCGCGACGATCCTGCGCGAGTCCGACATCGTCACGCTGAACCTGCCTTTGACGCCGCAAACGAAAAGCATGATTTCGACGAAAGAACTGGCGTCGATGAAGAAGACCGCTTGCATCATCAACACCGCCCGCGGCGGCATCATCGACGAGGCGGCGCTGGCCGACGCCTTGCGCAAGGGCGTCATCGCCGGCGCCGGCATGGACGTGCTGACCGTCGAGCCGCCAAAGAACGGCAATGTGCTGCTCGACCCCACCATCCCCAATCTGATCGTCACGCCCCATGTCGCCTGGGCCAGCAAGGAGGCGATGCAGGTGCTGGCCGATCAATTGATCGACAATATCGACGCCTTCGTCGCCGGCGCGCCGCGCAACATCGTGACCGCCTGAGGCGAGAGCCGTCGCTCCACCCACCGCGCGAAAATGGATCGCCGCGGGCGGGCTTTAGAGCGCCCCAAACGAACCGCCGCCAACAGAACGAGACGCCAATGACCAAGAAACTCCTGTTCCTGCTGGACACCGATCCCGTCCCGAGCGTTTTCGACACGGTCGTCGGCTACGACGGCGGCGCCGACCACATCATCGGTTACGGCGGCGTCACGCCGCAAAACGTCGGGGCGCTGGTCGACGGCACCATTTACACGCGCGGCCCGAAGGAAAAACAATATACCGCGATCTTCGTCGGCGGCGGCGACATGACCGCCGGCGAGACTCTGTTCAAAGCGGTGAAGAAGCGCTTCTTCTCCAATTTCCGCGTGTCCGTGATGCTGGACAGCAATGGCTCCAACACCACCGCCGCCGCCGGCGTCGCCTTGCTCGCCAAGGCGAAGCCGCTGGCCGGCAAGAAGGCCGTCGTGCTGGCCGGCACCGGCCCGGTCGGCATGCGCGCCGCCGCCATGCTGCATATCGAGGGCGCCGAAGTCGCCATCACCTCGCGCCAGCTCTCGCGCGCGAAAGCTTCCGCCGCGGCGATCGAGCAGCGCTTCGGCTTCCTGCCGACGGCGATCGAGGCGTTCGACAACGCGGCGCGCGCGCGGGCGATCAAGGGCGCGCAAATCGTCTTCGCGGCCGGCGCCATCGGCGTGCCCCTGCTTGACGAGAAGGACTGGCGGGACGACGCGACAATCGAACTCCTCGCCGACTGCAACGCGCAGCCGCCGCTGGGGCTCGGCGGCGTCGAGGCGATCGACAAGGCCAAGGAGCGTCACGGCAAGATCGTGATCGGCGCGCTGGGGCTCGGCGGGTTGAAACTCAAGCTGCATCGCGAATGCGTCGGCAAACTGTTCGACGCCGCCGATCAGGTGTTTGACTGCGAAAACATTTACGCGCAAGCCAAGGCGCTCGCCTGAGCCGAGAAGGACCGCGACCAATGACCAAGAACAACACAATCGCCAAATTTCTCGACGAACTCGCCAGCGAACAGCCGACTCCCGGCGGCGGCGGCGCCGCGGCCATCATGGGCGCGGTCGGCGCGGCGCTGGTTTCGATGGTCGCCAATCTGACCATCGGCAAGAAGAACTACGAAGCCTTCGACGCGGAGCTGAAGGCGACCAACGCCGAGGCGGAGAAGGTGCGGGCGGAGCTGACCGCGGCCATTGACGAGGATGTCGTCGCTTTCAACGCCGTCATGGGCGCCTATGGCCTGCCGCGCGGCACGGACGAGGAAAAGGCCGCGCGCGCCGCCGCCATCCAGGCCGCGTTGAAGCAGGCGACCGACGCGCCGCTGCGCGCCGTCAAGGCCTGCCACGAGGTGATCAAGCTTTCGGCCGTCGTCGCCGAAAAGGGCAACATCAACGTCATCAGCGACGCCGGCGTGGCCGTGCTCGCCGCCAACGCCGGACTGCGCAGCGCGGCGCTCAACGTCTACATCAACGCCAAATCGATCAAGGATCGCGAATTCGCCGAAATACGTCTCGGCGAAGTGAACGCGCTCACGGAGCTCGCCGCGCTGAAGACGGAAGAAGTCTACGCCGTCGTGCGCGGCAAGATCGGTTCGTAAAAAACAAAGACAGTCGTCGTCCCAGGGAGGACAACATGGACGTGCACGAGTATCAAGCCAAGGAAATTCTGGCGGCCCACGGGGTCGCCATTCCGCCCGGCACGATCGCCTTCAGCCCGGATCAGGCGGTGTACGCGGCGACCGAACTCGGCGGCTCGCATTGGGTCGTCAAGGCGCAAATCCACGCCGGCGCGCGCGGCAAGGCGGGCGGCGTCAAATTCTGCCGCACCTATCACGAGGTGCAGCAGGCGGCGCGCGATCTGCTGGGCAAGCGGCTCGTGACCAGCCAGACCGGGCCGGAAGGCAAGCCGGTGCAGCGCGTTTACGTCGAACTCGCCGATCCGTTCGAGCGCGAGATTTATCTCGGCTATGTGCTCGACCGCAAATTGGAGCGCGTGCGCGTCATCGCCTCCAAGCACGGCGGCATGGAGATCGAGGAAATCGCCAAGAACACGCCGGAGGAATTGCTGCAGGTGATCGTCGAGCCGGCGGTCGGCCTGCTGCCGTTCCAGGCGCGCGAACTCGCCTTTCAGCTCGGCTTGAACCTGAAACAGGTCTCGCGCGCGGTGCAGACGATTCTGGGCGCCTATCGGGCGTTCCGCGACTGCGACGCGACGATGCTGGAGATCAACCCGCTCGTCGTCACCAAGGACGACAAGGTGCTGGCGCTCGACGCCAAAATGTCGTTCGACGACAACGCGCTGTTCCGCCGCCGCAACATCGTCGACATGAACGATCCGTCGCAGTCCGATCCGCGCGAGGCGCAGGCGCTGGAGCACGCCCTCAACTATATCGGGCTCGACGGCGAAATCGGCTGCATCGTCAACGGCGCCGGTCTCGCGATGGCGACCATGGACATGATCAAGCACGCCGGCGGCAGCCCGGCGAACTTCCTCGACGTTGGCGGCGGCGCCTCGGCCGAGCGCGTCGCCACGGCGTTCCGGCTGGTGCTGTCCGACGCCAATGTGAAGGCGGTGCTGGTCAACATCTTCGCCGGCATCAACCGCTGCGACTGGGTGGCGCAGGGCGTCGTCGACGCGGTGCGCGCGACCAATATCAAGGTTCCGCTCGTGGTGCGGCTCGCCGGCACCAATGTCGAGGCTGGACGCAAGATCATCGAGGAAAGCGGCATCGCGATCATCAGCGCGTCGACGCTCAAGGACGCGGCCGACAAGGCCGTCGCCGCCTGCAAGAAGGCGGGATGAGCCTGTTGGCTTCGAGAGGGTTCTGACGGCGGCGGGCGCGCGACATAAGGCGCCGGGAGGAAATCATGAGCATTCTTATCGACGAGAAGACGCCGATTCTGGTGCAGGGCATCACTGGCGACAAGGGTAGTTTCCACGCCAAGGAAATGCTCGATTACGGCAGCAAGGTCGTCGCCGGCGTCACGCCCGGCAAGGGCGGCAAGACCGTGCATGGCGTTCCCGTGTTCAACACGGTCAAGGAGGCCGTGAAGGAGACGGGCGCGACGACGAGCATCACCTTCGTCGCGCCGCCTTACGCCGCGGACGCGATCATGGAGGCGGCGGACGCCGGCATTCGTCTGATCTGTTCGATCACCGACGGCATTCCGGCGCAGGACATGATGCGCGTGAAGCGATATTTCATGCGCTATCCCAAGGATCGCCGTCCGATGATGGTCGGGCCGAACTGCGCCGGAATCATCAGCCCCGGCAAGGCGATGCTCGGCATCATGCCCGGCCATATCTACAAGCAGGGCAATGTCGGCGTCATCTCGCGCTCCGGCACGCTCGGCTACGAGGCCGCGGAGCAGATGAAGGAGTTGGGGATCGGCATTTCGACTTCGGTCGGCATTGGCGGCGATCCGATCAACGGCTCGTCCTTCCTCGATCATCTCGTGCTGTTCGACAAGGATCCGGAAACGGTCGCCGTGTTGATCATCGGCGAGATCGGCGGTCCGCAGGAGGCGGAAGCCTCGGCCTGGATCAAGGAGAATTTCTCCAAGCCGGTGATCGGTTTCGTCGCGGGGCTGACCGCGCCCAAGGGTCGGCGCATGGGCCACGCGGGCGCGATCATCTCCTCGACCGGCGACAGCGCCGCCGAGAAGACCGAGATCATGCGGTCCTACGGGCTCACCGTGGCGCCGAGCCCCGCCGAATTCGGCGAGACCGTCGCCAAGGTTCTGCAACGCGCGTGATTTAGGCGCGCCGCGCCCCATCGCGGCGCCCGTCATGCGTCGCATGAGAAGGGGACGCCCAAACTTTTGGATTGTGTCGAGGCGACAATGTTGGCGGCCAGGCGAAGGAATCGGCCCTTTCCCCCACCCATGGGAGAAGGCGGCTCCGCCAAAGGGCGTCCGCGAGGACGCGCGTCGCAAGCAACGGGCTAAGGCCGAAGCGCATGATGGCGCCGCGGCTTCCCGTAACGCCCATCGCGGAGCTAGAGATTTCTGATGACCGACGCCTCTTCCGACACGCCGCCCGCCGCCGCGCCCTCGGCCTTCGCCACGCGCTCCGTCAAGGAGGCCTCGGCCTATCTCGTCGATCAGCTCGTGCTGGTGGTCAAGCGGCACATGCCGCAGATCGAACCGGTGCTGCGAGGCTTCGCCGCCGGCTCGAAGCTCACCGACTATGAGATGGGCCGCGCCCTGCAGGCGCAGGGCATTTTGTTCCAGCTCGTCTCGATCGCCGAACAGGCCTATGCGATGCGCCGGCGCCGCCATATCGAACGCGAGCGCGGACATGATCAATTGCTCGGCACCTTCGACCAGGTGCTGGCCGGCGCCGCGCGCGCCGGCGTCAGCGCGGACGAGATCCGCGCGCAATTGCAGACGCTGCGCATCCGTCCGGTGATAACGGCGCATCCGACCGAAGCCCGGCGCGTCTCGATCCTGGAGAAGAACCGCCGCATTTATCTGCTGCTGCGCGATCTCGAATCGACGCGCTGGACCGACCGCGAGCGCAACGCGCTTGGCGGGCAGGTTCGCGACCAGATCGAACTCTTGTTCCTGACCGGCGATTTGCATTTGGAAAAGCCGACCGTCGAACACGAAGTCTCCTGGGGCCAGCACTTCTTTTCCGAAACGATTTTCGATCTCGCGCCGGATTTGCTCTCCACCTTCGAAAGCGCGCTGGAGAAGCACTATCCGGACGAAAAATTCGAGGTGACGCCGTTCTTTCAGTTCGGCTCGTGGATCGGCGGCGACCGCGACGGCAATCCCTTCGTCACCAATGCGGTGACGCGCCAGACGATGCGCGACAACGCGCTCGCGAGCCTCAATTATTATCGCCACCGGGCGACCGATCTTGGCCGGATGCTGTCGATCAGCCCGCGCGCCGCGCTGATTCCGCAAATGCTGCGCGATGCGCTGGAGCAAAGGCTCGGCGCCTTGAAGGACGCAAGCTCCATTCGCGCGCGCAACCAGATGGAGCCCTATCGTCAATTCGTCAATCTCATCGTCTACAAGCTCGACCAGACGCTGCGCGCGACGAAGGGCGAGCCGAGCGACCAACGCTACGCCAACGCCGACGAACTGATCGGCGATCTCAAGGTGCTCGAAGCCGCGTTGGTCGAGGGCGGCTCGGAGCGGCTCGCGACCGATCTCGTGCGCCCGCTGCGCCGGGCCGTCGAGATTTTCCGTTTCTCCACCGTGCGGCTCGATTTGCGCGAGAACACGACGCGCACCACCAGCGCGCTTTGCGACCTTTGGCGGGCGACGCGCGAGGGCGCGGCGCCGGAAGCCGATTCACCCGAGTGGCGCGCCTGGCTCGACGAGCAAATCCAGACGCCGCCGCTCAGCTCCGAGGAGCGCGAAAGCTTCTCGAGCGAGACGCGCGACACCATCGAAATGTTCGAGCTTGTCGCCGAGCTGCAAAGCAAGCTCGACCGCGAGGCCTTCGGCAGTTTCGTCCTTTCGATGACGCATAACGCCGCCGATGTGCTCGGCGCCTATGTGCTCGCCAAGGAAGCCGGGCTGGTGCGCCAGAGCGCGAAGGGCGTCTACTGCACGTTGCCGATCGTGCCGCTGTTCGAGACCATTCCCGATCTGCGAGACGCGCCGGCGATCATGCGCGAGCTGTTGGGGATACCGATCGTCAAGCGCAGCGCCCAGCGTCAGGGCGATTTGCAAGAAGTGATGATCGGCTATTCCGACAGCAATAAGGACGGCGGCTTTCTGCCTTCGAACTGGGAGCTTTACAAAGCGCAGGCGCGGCTCACGGCGGTGGGCGTCGAGGAGGGCGTCGCGATCTCGTTTTTCCATGGGCGCGGCGGCTCGGTGAGCCGGGGCGGCGCGCCGACCGGCCACGCCATCGCCGCGCAGCCGGCGGGCTCCATCCGCGGGCGTTTCCGCTCCACCGAGCAGGGCGAGGTGGTGTCGTTCAAATACGCCAATCGCGGCACGGCGGCCTATCAGATGGAGCTGCTGGCGTCTTCGGTCTTCACCCATGCGCTGAAGTCCGAGCGCGAGGAGGCGCTGGTTCCGCGCGAGGAATTCGACGAGGCTTTCGAGGCCATGTCGAGCGCGGCGCTGGCCGCCTACACGCAGATTCGTCGGCGACCCCGATCTCGTCGTCTATTTCCAGGCGGCGAGTCCGCTCGAGGAAATCTCGATGCTCAACATCGGATCGCGCCCGGCGCGGCGTTTCGGCGCCAAGAGTCTCGCCGATCTTCGCGCTATCCCTTGGGTCTTCGCCTGGGCGCAGAACCGTCACGCGATCACCAGTTGGTATGGCGTCGGCTCGGGGCTCAAGGCTTTTCTCGACGCGCGCGGCGACAAGGGGCTCGAACTTTTGCGCCTGATGTTCGAGAAATCGCGGCTGTTCAAGCTCGTGCTCGATCAGGTCGAAAAGACGTTGATGATTGTCGATCTGCCGCTCGCCCGCGCCTATGCCTCGCTGGTCGAGGACGAAGCCGTGCGCGAGAAAATCTTCGCGGTCATCGAGGCGGAGCACGAACTGACGCGCGCCATGGTGCTGCGCGTCACCGGCGCGGCGGAAATCGGCGAGCGTTTTCCAAACTATCGCGCGACGCTCGCCGACCGGCTGCCGACCATCAACGAAGTGAATCGGGAGCAGGTCGAACTGCTGCGCCGGTTCAGGAAGCGCGCAAGACGAGACGGCCAAGGAAGCGATCAAGATTCCCTTGCTGCTCTCGATCAGCTGCATCGCCGCTGGCCTCGGGGCCACCGGCTAAGGCTTTAATCGCAGCGCATATCCCGATCCGGAAAATGCAAAGCTTTCCGGGGATATGCCAACCACCCAAGGAAGGGGAATTGAGATGAGTTTCACGTTGATCGAGCAGGCGACATCGCGTCTGCACCGTTCGGAGCTGGCCGTGCCGGGTTCGGCGCCGGGCATGTTCGAAAAGGCCGCGACGTCCAAGGCGGACGTGGTGTTCCTCGATCTCGAGGACGCCGTGGCGCCGGACGACAAGGAGCAGGCGCGCAAGAACATCATCCAGGGCCTCAACGACATCGATTGGGGCAAGAAGACCATGACGCTCCGCATCAATGGTCTCGACACCCATTATTGCTATCGCAACGTGGTCGACGTGCTCGAAAACTGCCCGCGCCTCGACGTCGTGCTGATCCCCAAGGTCGGCGTGCCGGCGGACGTTTACGCGATCGACATGATGATCACGCAGATCGAGCAGTATAAGAAGCGCACCAAGAAGATCGGCATCGAGATCCTCATCGAGACCGCGCTCGGCATGGCCAATGTCGAAGCCATCGCGCAGTCGTCGAAGCGCCTCGAAGCCATGTCCTTCGGCGTCGCCGATTACGCCGCCTCGACCCGCGCCCGCACGACGGTCATCGGCGGCGTGAACCCGGATTACGGCGTTCTTTCCGACAAGGACGCCAACGGCAAGCGCGACTATTACTGGGCCGACCAGTGGCACGCCGCGCAGACGCGCATGATGGTCGCGTGCCGCGCCTATGGCCTGCGCCCGATCGACGGACCCTTCGGCGACTTCGGCGATCCCGACGGCTATATCGCGGCGGCCAAGCGCGCCGCGGTGCTGGGCTATGAGGGCAAGTGGGCGATCCATCCGTCGCAGATCGAGCTGGCCAATCAGGTGTTCACGCCCTCCGAGGCGGAAGTGACCAAGGCCCGCCGCATTCTCGAGGCGATGGCCCAGGCCGCCAAGGAAGGCAAGGGCGCGGTCTCGCTCGACGGCCGCCTGATCGACATCGCCTCGATCCGCATGGCCGAGGCGCTGATCGAAAAGGCCAATGCGATGGCCGGCGCGTAAGGCGCGGAACTATTCCCTCTCCCCGCTCGCGGGGAGAGGGCTTTAGGCGCCGCTTCGGCGTCCACCCATTTTGGAACCCGCCATGTCCGACGACCACCGCAAACTCCTTCGCGAAATGTTCGACGCCGCCGTGGGCGCGGCGCATCCTTCGCTTTGCCTGCCGCCCTATCTGGCGAAAGTCGCGCCGCCCAAGGGCCGCGTGATCGTCGTCGGCGCCGGCAAGGCCGCCGCCGCCATGGCCGCGGCGGTCGAGAAGCATTATCCCGCGCCGGTCGAAGGCCTGGTCGTCACGCGTTACGAACATGGCGCGCCGACCTCGCGCATCGAAGTCGTCGAGGCCTCGCATCCCGTGCCGGACGCCGCGGGGCGCGAAGCGGCGAAGCGCGTGCTGAAGGCGGTGGAGGGGCTGACCGAAGACGATCTCGTGCTGGCGCTGATATCGGGCGGCGGCTCGGCGCTGCTGGCCTTGCCGGCGGAAGGCGTGAGCCTGGAGGAAAAGCAGATCGTCAACAAGGCGCTGCTCAAGAGCGGCGCGACGATTTCCGAAATGAATTGCGTGCGCAAGCATCTCTCGGCGATCAAGGGCGGGCGCCTCGCGCGAGCCGCCGCGCCGGCGCGCGTCGTGGCGCTGATGATCTCCGATGTGCCGGGCGACGACCTTTCCGTCATCGCCTCCGGGCCGACGGTTCCCGACGCGACGACGCGGCAGGACGCGCTGGCGGTGATCGCCAAATATAAAATCGAGGCCCCGGCGGCCGTGCTGGCGCATTTGAACAGCCCCGCCTGCGAGACGCCCAAGCCCGGCGATCCGATCTTCGAGCGCGTGCAAAACATACTTATCGCGACGCCGCAGGGCTCGCTCGACGCGGCGGCGGCGGTCGCCAAAAAGGCCGGCTTCACGCCCTGCATTCTCGGCGATCTGGAGGGCAAGTCGCGCGACGTGGCGCTGGTTCACGCCGGCATAGCCAAGCAGATCGCGCTGCACGGCCAGCCGTTCGAGCCGCCGGTCGCGATCATCTCGGGCGGCGAGACCACCGTGACGGTGCGCGGCAAGGGCAAGGGCGGACGCGACGCCGAATTTCTGCTGGCGCTGACGCTGGCGCTGGAAGGCTTTGGCGGAATATCCGCCATCGCCTGCGACACGGACGGGATCGACGGCAGCGAGGACAACGCCGGCGCGATCATGACGCCGGACAGCTTTGCCCGCGCGCAAAAGGCCGGCGTGGACCTCAAGGCGCTGTTCGCCAACAATGACGCCTATACGGCGTTCGAGAAGCTCGGCGACCTCATCGTCACCGGCGCGACGCGCACCAACGTCAATGATTTTCGCGTGATATTGGTGCCGAAGCGGGTGTAAGCTCCGCGCATGACCCTGTTAATGCCCGCGCCCGAGCCGGAAATCCTCTCGCGCCGCGACGAGATTTTGGCGCGGCTGCGGGCAATTCTTCCCGCGCAAAGCGTGATCGCCGACGAGATCGCGCGCCGCGCCTATGACTGCGACGCCTTCACCATGTATCGCGCGCTGCCGCTGGTCGTCGCGCTGCCGGAAACGGTCGCGCAGGTGCAAGCGATCATGGCGCTGGCGCAAGAGATGAATGTGAAGATCGTGCCGCGCGGCGCCGGCACGTCGCTCTCGGGCGGCTCGATGCCGCTCGAGGACGGCATTCTTCTGGGCATGTCGAAATTCAACCGCATCCTCGAAATCGACTATGAAAACCGCTGCGCGCGCGTGCAGCCCGGCGTGCAGAATCTGGCGATCTCCAGGGCGGTGGAGGCCGAGGGCTTTTATTACGCGCCCGATCCCTCCTCGCAGATCGCCTGTTCGATCGGCGGCAATGTCGCGGAAAACGCCGGCGGCGTGCATTGCCTCAAATACGGCCTCACCACCAATAATATTCTGGGGCTCGAAGTCGTGCTGATGGGCGGCGAGATCGTCCGTCTCGGCGGCAAGCATCTCGACAGCGAACTATACGACCTCATGGGTTTGATGACCGGCTCGGAAGGGCTGCTCGGCGTCGTCACCGAAATCACCGTGCGAATCCTGCGCAAGCCCCCGGCGGCGCGCGGGCTGTTGCTCGGATTTGCCAGCGTCGAGGCCGGCGCGCGTTGCGTCGGCGCGATTATTTCGCGCGGCATTATTCCCGGCGGCCTCGAGATGATGGACAAGGCCACGATCGACGCGGTGGAGCGTTTCCAGCCCTGCGGCTACCCGTCCGACGCGGCGGCGCTGGTGATCGTCGAACTCGACGGAACGGCGGCGGAGGTGGATTTGCTCGTCGGCGTCGTCGAGCAAATCGCTCGCGCGGAGGGCGCGACGACGACGAAGGTTTCGACCAGCGAGGCCGAGCGGCTGCGATTTTGGGCCGGGCGCAAAAACGCCTTTCCGGCGGTGAGCTGCATCGGCCCCGATTATCTCTGCATGGACGGCACGATCCCGCGCGGAAAGCTCCCGGAGGTGCTGACCGGCATGGAGGCGCTGGCGCGTAAGCATGGACTGCGCGTCGCCAATGTGTTTCACGCCGGCGACGGCAATCTGCATCCGCTCATTCTCTACGACGCGTCGATCGACGGCGACATCGCGCGGGCCGAGGCGCTCGGCGCCGATATTTTGCGGCTTTGCGTCGCGGTCGGCGGCGTGCTGACCGGCGAGCATGGCGTCGGCGTCGAAAAACGCGATCTGATGGGCGAGATGTTCAACGAGGTCGATCTGGCGCAGCAGATGCGCGTCAAATGCGCCTTCGATCCCGCCGGCCGGCTCAATCCCGGCAAGGTGTTTCCGACGCTGCGCCGCTGCGCGGAGATGGGCGCGATGCATGTCGTCGCCGGCGCCATGCCCTTTCCCGATCTGCCGAGGTTTTGACGATGACGCGCCTCGCGCCGCGAGACGAAGCCGAACTCGCCGAGGCCATTCGCGCGGCGAACGCCAGCGGCGCGCCGCTTAAACTCACCGGCGCCGGCTCCAAGACCCAGCTAGGCCGCCCCGCGACCGGCGAGGAACTCTCGCTCGCCGCGCTCGAAGGCGTGACGCTTTACGAGCCGGAAGAGCTGGTGATCTCGGCGCGCGCCGGCACGCCGCTCGCGCGAGATCGAGGCGCTGCTGGAGGCCCATGGCCAGCATCTCGCCTTCGAGCCGATGGATTACGGTCCGCTGTTCGGCCTCGCCTCGGGACAGGGCAGCATCGGCGGCCTTGTCGCCGTGGGCGGCGGCGGCCCGCGCCGCATCAAGGCGGGCGCGCTGCGCGATCATCTCTTGGGCTTTCGCTGCGTCACCGGGCGCGGCGAGATCGTCAAATCCGGCGGCCGCGTGATGAAGAACGTCACCGGCTACGACCTCTCGAAACTCGTCGCCGGCTCCCACGGCACGCTGGCGGCGCTGACCGAAGTCACCTTCAAGGCGCTTCCCAAACCCGAAACGGAGCAGACGCTGCTGCTCACGGGGCTTGGCGAGGAGGCCAGCCTCGCGGCGCTGCGCGCGGCTTCCGGCTCGCCATATGAGCCGAGCGGGTTGGCGCTGCTCCCCAGGCTCGCCGCGCCGCTTCGCCTTGCCGTGAACGCGGCGGCGATTCGGCTCGAGGGGCCGGCGATTTCCGTCGCGCGGCGGCTCGACGATTTGCGCGCCTTGCTGGCCGAGCGCGGCGGAGCCTTCGAGACATTGCCGCAAGCGGAGTCCGCCGCTTTGTGGCGGGCGCTGCGCGACGCGGCGCCGGTCGCGGGCCAACCCGGGCAGGTATGGCGCGTATCGGTCGCGCCCACCGACGGTCATGCTCTGGTCGCCGGGCTGCGCGAGGCCGAGGCGCCCCTGCTCGCGCATTTTTACGACTGGGCGGGCGGTCTGGTTTGGCTGTGTTTCGAGCCCGCGCCGGACGCTCATGCCGTAATGCTGCGAAGCATGGTGGCGCGACTCGGCGGCCACGCCACGCTCATTCGCGCGAGCGCCGAGGTTCGCGCGGCGGTCGATGTGTTCCAGCCGCAACCGCCGGCGCTGGCGGCGCTGACGCGGCGCGTGAAGGAAAGTTTCGACCCCGCGCATATTCTGGAGCGCGGCCGCCTGCGCGCGGAGTTTTGACGCGATGCAAACGCATTTCTCATTGGCCGCTCTCGCCGACCCCGACATGGCGCGGTCGGAAAAGATTTTGCGCGCCTGCGTGCATTGCGGCTTTTGCACCGCGACCTGCCCGACGTTTCTGCTCACCGGCGACGAACTCGATTCGCCGCGCGGGCGCATCTATCTGATCAAGGAAATGCTGGAGAACGAGCGCCCCGCCGACGCGCGCACGACGCGCCACATCGACCGTTGCCTCTCCTGTCTTTCCTGCATGACCACCTGTCCGTCGAGCGTGCATTACATGCATCTCGTCGATCACGCCCGCGCCCATATCGAGCAGACTTATGCGCGCCCGTTGAGCGAGCGGTTTTTGCGCGGCGCGCTGGCGTTCGTTCTGGCGCGGCCAAGGCTGTTTCGCGTCGCCCTGCGCGGGGCGGCGCTGGCGCGGCCTTTCGCCAAGGCGCTGCCGGGACGGCTGCGCGGCCTCGTCGCGATGGCCCCGAAGCGCCTGCCCGCGCCCTCGAAGGTGGATCGGCCGCAGGTGTTTCCAGCGCAGGGCGCGCGCAAGATGCGCGTCGCCCTGCTTAATGGCTGCGCCCAGACCGTGCTCGACACGCGCATCAACGAGGCCACGATACGGCTCTTGACCCGCCATGGCGTCGAGGTCGTGGTCGCGCGCGGCGCGGGCTGTTGCGGCGCGCTGGCGCATCATCTCGGCAAGGCGCGGGAGTCTCGCGCCTTCGCCGCGCGCAACATCGAAGCCTGGTCGCGCGAGATCGAGGCGGGCGGACTCGACGCGGTCGTCATCAACACCTCGGGCTGCGGCGTGACCGTGAAGGATTACGGCTTCATGTTCCAGGATGACGCGCGGCTGGCGGGAAAGGCGGCGCATATCTCCGCCATCGCGCGCGATGTGAGCGAGATCCTGGCCGAGATCGACTTTACGCCGACGGGAACGACCCCGCCGCTGCGCGTCGCCTATCACGCCGCCTGCTCGCTGCAACATGGGCAGCGGATAACGGGGCAACCGCTCGCCTTGCTGAAGGCCGCCGGCTTCGCCGCGATGGCGGTTCCCGAAGGCCATATCTGCTGCGGCTCGGCCGGCACATATAATCTGCTGCAGCCGGAACTGGCCGAACAACTGCGCGCGCGCAAGGTGGGCAATATCGAATTCCTGGCGCCCGACGTCGTCGCCGCCGGCAATCTCGGCTGCATGATCCAGATCGGCGGCGGAACCGATGTTCCCGCCCTGCATCTGGTGGAGCTTTTGGACTGGGCCAGCGGCGGCCCTCGCCCCGCGGCGCTCGCGTCCGCTTAATATTTAGGCTGTCGCTTGCATTGCGCCAGCGGCGCTCGGGCCTTAAGTCGAGTTGTGGCCATCCGAAGTTAGAACTCTAATTAAATGGGAGATTCCGATGAAAATTTCCGCCCGCAACGCGCTCAAGGGCAAGGTCGTCGAGATCAAAAAAGGATCGACGACCGCCCATGTGCAAATCGATGTCAACGGCT
Organism: uncultured Alphaproteobacteria bacterium; assembly: GCA_963710695.1. GTDB lineage: Bacteria > Pseudomonadota > Alphaproteobacteria > Rhizobiales > Beijerinckiaceae > Methylocystis. The sequence continues at coordinate 35,810 of CAVQBO010000005.1, forward strand.
CCATTGTGACCGCTTCGATCACCAATGAGGCCGTCGACGAATTGGGTCTCCACGTCGGCCAATCCGTTCACGCGGTGATCAAATCCTCCGACGTGATGGTGGCCGTTCCCTAAGAGTCTTTCCGGTTTAGGTTGAACCGGAAAGCCTTGTCTTATGAGTTTTCGCGCCGCTTGGGCGAGAAGGAACCGCTGGGAGAGGGTAGCCGCCCTCTCGTCAGCGGCGAGGGTCGGATCGAGGAAAGATCGACCGTTTGACGGGTCGAGCTAGAGTTTGATCGCCCTCGTCTTTTCCTTATGGCCTGAACGGATACTCTAGA
>CAVQBO010000006.1:0-5179 GCA_963710695.1 uncultured Alphaproteobacteria bacterium
CGGAAAGCACGACAAAGCAAAGGAATCTAGAGACTTTCCGGTTCAATCTATTAATAAACCGGAAAGCCTTTAGCGCGCGATGTGCGACGGCGCACGGTGTCCGCGCTCCTTTGCGCGCTAGATGATGTCCATGCCCTGGGACGAACCGAAGGGGCATGAGCAAGGGAGCCTCCGATGTCAGCCATCCTAAATCTTGTCGGCCTCGACAATTACGAGAGTCTGGTCAAGTTGCTCACCACGCTTCCGCATACGTTTTGAGGCCGACGATAATTATTTCGCCCGCCGCAAATCCTTTTCCTCGATCCCCGCCTCTTATCGGTTGAGGGCCTTCCTCGACCAATGAGACTGGAGATCGGATATGCTTTACGTCAAGAACGTGCCGGGCTGGGAGCGCGCGGCGAGATTTGTCATGGGCGCGGGGCTGGGCGTCATCGCCGTCACTCAATACGGCGCCACCCCGATCGGATATGCTATCGGCGTCATGGGAGTGATGGCCGCGATGAGCGGCGTCCTCGGCTTCTGCCCGGCCTGCGCCCTCGTCGGACGCAAGCTTCGGAACTGACGGCGGAGCAATGTCCATGGCGGCGAACCGACAAAATCTGATCCTCCGCGCCCAAAACGGGGACGCCTTGGCGCTCGACCGGCTTCTGGTCGAGTGCCGGAGCGACGTTCGCCGCTACGCCCTGCGCCATTGCGCCACCAGCGAGGTCGACGACGCCGTGCAGGAGACGCTGCTCGTCGTCGCCCGCCATGTGCGGTCGCTGAAGGCCGCCGCCTCCTTCGCCGGATGGCTGTTCATCGTCGTCCGCCGCGAGTGCCAGCGGCTGTCGCGCAGGATGTTCGCCCATGAGGATCTTGCCGACGCGCGCGTCGAGACGTGGCTGGCGGTTCGGTCGAATGACGAGCTGCGCATGGAGCTGGTCTTCGCGCTCAAATCCCTGCCGGCCCACTATCTCGAAATCATCGTGCTGCGCGACTTCCAGGAGCTGACCATGGCCGAGATCGGCGAGCGCCTCGGCGTGACGCTGGCGACCGCCAAGGCCCGCCTGCGCCGGGCGCGCATCCTCGTCAGGGAATATCTTATTGGGGAAGAATTGGGGCAAGACTTGGGGAAGATTCAACGGAAACGGGCGGCGCGCCGTCCGTTTCGGGCTGAAGATGAGCGCGGCCGGTATTTCGCGGCGCGCCGTCGTCTCGGGCCTCGCCTGCATCGCCGCGTCGTCGGCGTCGGCGTTGGCCGCCGCGCCGCCGCTTTTGCGGACGAACAGCTCGCAATTTATCGAGATGCGGCCGCTCAAACCGCCTCCGCCCATGCGGATCGAGCGGATCGACGGCGGGCTGACCGACCTCGGCTCCTTCCGCGGCAAGGTCGTCCTCTTGAGCTTCTGGGCGAGCTGGTGTCCGCCCTGCCGGCGGGAGCTGCCGATGCTCGAAAGGCTTCAGCAACTCGTCGACCCGAAGTCGCTGGAGGTCGTCGCCGTGTCGATCGACGAAGGCGGCAAGCCGGCGGTCGAGGCGTTTCTCAAACGCGCGAACGTCACGCGGCTGCGACCCTACCTCGATCCGCGCGGCGAGGTCGCCAGCCGCGTCGATCAGGATATTCCCGCGCCCTTCATCCTCTTTGGCCTGCCGATTTCCTATCTGATCGACCGCCAGGGGCGCGTCGCCGGATATATCACCGGCGAGGCCGATTGGACCGCCGCCGATGGGCTCGCTTTGTTGAAATATTATATGGCGCGGGACGCCGACTGATCGTCTCTTCGGCGCGCTTCAGCTCGCGGGCTGCTCCACGACGAACTCCAGCGTCGCGCCGCCCGCCGTCGGCGTCACGCCCGCCGCGCGCGCGTCGGCGAGCTTGTCGAGCCGGATCAGCGCGAGGCCATTGTCGCCGTTGCGCGAGCCGGCGACGCCGATTTCGATCTCGCCCGCCATTACTTTTGTTCCGGGCGGCGGAGCCTCGCCTTCCACGTGATAGGGCGTCACGCGCTTGCGCGCGAGATTGCGGTGCTTGGTGCGCGAGACGACTTCCTGGCCGACATAGCAGCCCTTGGTGAAATCCACGCCGGCCAGGAGATCCATGTTGGCCTCGTGCGGAAAGGCGTCGCCATAGGCGAAATCGACCCCGCCCCGCGGAACGCCGGCGGCGATGCGCGCCGTCTCGTAATCCTCGCGCGAACCTTTCGCCTCCAGCGCCCCGCGCGGCGAGATGAGCCGCCAGCCCAGCGCCTCGGAACGGGGATCGCGCGCCAGCGCCAGCGCGGGAATCTCCGGCCTCGCCTCGCCGAGAACGGCGTAGGCGGCGAGTTCGTCGCTCTTCGATGTGAAAGTCACCGCCGCGCGAAGCTTGTAGAAGCCGAGGCGGCGCAGGAGATCCGCCTCTAAATCCCGGGGGCAATCGAGCAAATAACGGCGCGATTCGCCCTCGCCATCGACGAAAACCAGGAAATCGACCAGTATCTTGCCCTGCGGCGCCAGCAGCGCGCAAAAGCGGGCGTCGCCGGGGCCGAGTTTGGCGATGTCGTTGGTGACGAGATTATGCAAGAATTTGGTCGCGTCGGCGCCGGCGATTTCGACGACGCCGCGATCCTCCAGGCTGATGACTGCTGACATTGTGTCTTATGCTCCAACCGCGTCCGTAAAGCGTCGCGGATTGTTGTAAGAGAGACGGGGCAAGGACAATAACGGGATTGGAGCCCTACCGGCGCCGAGGGCCGTCAGCGCGTTCCGCGCGATATCGGTGGAAAAGCAAGCCGCGCGACGAACATCATCGCTCTAACATGCGCTAGACATAGTTTTCCCACGGGACACTGCAAGCGAGGCGCCACCGATGGCCAAAACTTTCGACATGGTTCTCTTAAACGGCGCGCTCGTCAATCACGACGGCGAAAGCCGCCGCGACATCGGCGTGACCGGCGGCAAAATCGCCGAAATCGGCGATCTGTCGCGCGCGGACGCTGGCGAGCGGATCGACTGCGCGGGGCTGCACATTCTCCCCGGAGTCATCGACACGCAAGTGCATTTTCGCGAGCCCGGCGCGACGCATAAGGAAGATATGGAGACCGGCTCGCGCGGCGCCGTGCTTGGGGGCGTGACTGGCGTGTTCGAAATGCCGAACACCAAGCCGCTTACCACGACCGCCGCCGACATCGCCGATAAGGTCGCGCGCGGGGCGGGGCGCATGCATTGCGACTTCGCCTTCTGGGTCGGCGGCACCCATGAGAACGCCAAGGACATTCCCGAACTGGAGCGCCAGCCGGGCGCCGCGGGCATAAAGGTTTTCATGGGCTCCTCGACCGGCTCGCTGCTCGTTCCCGACGACGAAGGAATTGCGGCGATTTTGGCGCGAACACGGCGGCGCGCCGCCTTCCACAGCGAGGACGAGGCGCGACTTAAGGAGCGCGAACATTTGCGCGTTCAGGGCGATCCGTCGTCGCATCCCGTTTGGCGCGACGAACTCACCGCGCTGACCGCGACGCGGCGGCTGCTGCGCATCGCCCGCGAGCAGCGCGCGATAATCCATGTGCTGCATGTCTCGACGCGCGAGGAGATCGAACTGCTGGCCGAGCACAAGGACATAGCGAGCGTCGAAGACACGCCGCATCATCTCACCATGACCGACGCGGATTATGCGCGCATTGGAACGCTGGCGCAGATGAACCCGCCGGTGCGCGGCGAGGCCCATCGCGAGGGGATTTGGCGCGGGGTGGGGCAGGGCGTCGTCGATATTCTCGGCTCCGATCACGCGCCGCATACGCTGGAGGAGAAGGCCGCGCCCTATCCGCGAAGCCCGTCCGGCATGACCGGCGTGCAGACGCTCGTCCCGCTGATGCTCGATCATGTGAACGCGGGCCGGCTGAGCCTCGCGCGCTTCGTCGATCTCACCAGCGCGGGGCCGGCGCGGCTGTTCGGAATCGCCGCCAAGGGCCGCGTGGCCGTGGGCTACGACGCCGATCTGACGATCGTCGACATGAAGCGCCGCGAGACCATCCGCAACGCCTGGATCGCCTCGCGTTGCGGCTGGACGCCCTATGACGGGCGCGAGGTCACGGGCTGGCCGGTCGGAACTTTTGTGCGCGGCGCGCGGGTGATGTGGCAGGGCGAGTTGGTGACGCCGGCGAGAGGCGCGCCGATCCGTTTTCACGCGGCGCTGTGACGGGGCGCCGCGCAAACATTGGAAAAAGCGATGCGAATCCTGGCGATCCGCGGCAGTCTGCGCGCCGCGTCCATTAACGCGGCGGTTTTGGAGGCGGCGGCCCTACTGGCGCCGGCGGGCCTGAACATTGTCCAATATAGCGGACTGGCGGAACTGCCGATTTTCAATCCCGACCTCGACACGGACTTTCCGCCCGATCCGGCGCGGAGATTGCGCGAAGAGGTCGGCCTTTCCGACGGCTTGCTGATCGCCTCGCCGGAATATGCGCATGGCGTCGCCGGCGGGCTCAAAAACGCGCTGGACTGGCTGGTGGGCAGTCAGGAATTTCAGCAAAAGCCCGTCGCGGTTTTGAACGCCTCGGGGCGGGCGGTTCACGCGGACGCGCATTTGCGCGAAACGCTGGTCACCATGGCGGCGCGGGTGATCGAGCCGGCCTCGATCACCTTGCGCCTGCCGGCGACCGGCGTCGACGCGGCCGGCATTGTCGCCGACCCGCTGCTTAGGGGCGAACTTGCCAAGGCGTTGCGACAATTCGCGGAAGTGATCCAAAGATGCGCGGAGCCCGTCGCTTAGCGTGGAAGGAACTCGTTTCGCGCGATGGAAAAGTGTGAATAGATTGGCGCCAATCGAAAGGGCTTTGACATGCTTGCGTTTCATGTGCGCGTCGCGGCGGCGGCGGGCTTCCTGATCTTCGCGCCGTCGGCGGCCGACGCCGCCGCCTTCAAGGCGGCCTACGCGGCCTGTCAGGACAAGGCGGTGTTCAAGAAAGCCCTGACCTTTCCCGGCGACAAGGACGGCAAAAAGGCCGGGGAGTTCCTCAAGGGCCGGATCGACGCGCATGAATGCCTGCTTTTCAACCGCGGCCAGGAGGTCTCGGTCGACGAGCGCGACGGCAATCTCTGGTGCGTGCGGCGGGGCGGCGATCTCGATTGCTATTGGACGATCGACAAGGTGGTCGATCTCAACCCGCCGCTGACCTCGGGTGGCGGCGCTGGAAGCGGCCAGTCCGGCGGGAAGAGGGGGCGG
>CAVQBO010000007.1:0-14924 GCA_963710695.1 uncultured Alphaproteobacteria bacterium
ATGAATTTTTGTTGATGTTTCGGGCGGCCGTCCCTTGGCGCGCCAATGGGTGTTGGCCCTTGGCTTGGCCGTGAGTCATATTAGCGAGGGCCCATCGGCGAACGTTGGGCGTCCATGACATCCGAGGCCGCGTGTTTCTTTCCGAGCAAGACATAGAATCTATCGCCCGGCCGCTGCTGGCGCGTTCGCGCGCCGACGCCTGCGAGATCGCGATTCGCGGCGGCGAGGAGCAGAATCTGCGCTTCGCGCATGGCGCCGCCACGACCAATCGCGCGCTCGCCGATATTTCCCTGCGCGTCTCCTCGCATGTCGGGCGGCGAATCGGCTCGGTCGAAATCGCCTCGCTCGACGAAGGCGCCGCGCTGGCCGCGCTCGAACGCTCGGAGCGGATCGCGCGCGCGCTGCCGCCGGACCAGGATTATGTCGCGCCGCTGGGGCCGCAAAATTACGAGGACTCGCGCCGCTACGTCGAGGCGACGGGAACGCTCGGGATGGAGGCGCTGGCGGCCCGCGCGGGCGAGGCGATCGCGCAAGGCGTCGCGGCCGGCGTCGACACCTTCGGCTGCGCCGCGAGCGGCCGGCGTTTCCTGGCCATGGTCAACAGCGCCGGGCTGTTCGCCTATGATCGGCGGGCGGAGATCGAAATCTCGGTCACCGCCCGCAACCGCGCCGACAGCTGGTCGGGCTGGGCCGGCGATAACGCGTTTGACGCCGATTTGCTGGACGCCGGCGCCGTGGCCCGGCGCGCTTGCGAAAAGGCCGCCCATGACGAGACCCCGCGCGATCTCGAACCCGGGCGCTACACCGTGATCTTCGAGCCCGACGCGACGGCGGAGTTGGGGCGCTGGCTACTGCGCGCGCTGGACGCCCGCGCGACCGAGGAGGGGCGCGGTTTTTTCTCCGGAAAACGGGGCGACGAGCCGTTGTTCGACACGAAGCTGACGCTCTCCTCGGATCCCGCGGACCCGCTGGCGCCGGACAGTTCCATCGGCTTCGAGGGCGTGGCGCAGCGGGCGCGGCCGTGGATCGACAGGGGCGTCGTCGCCTCGTTTTATCGCGACCGCGCCTATGCGCGAAAGACCGGAGCGGAGGCCGTCGCGCATCCGCGCGGCTTTCACCTGCGCGGCGGCGAGACGCCGATCGAGGAGATGATCCTCGCGACGAAGCGCGGCCTGCTGGTCACGCGGCTTTGGTACGCCAATATGCTCGAGCCGCGCTCGCTGTTGCTCACCGGCCTCACGCGCGACGGCAATTTCGTCATCGAGAACGGCAAGGTCGTCGCGCCGGCCCGCAATATGCGCTTCAACGCCAGCCTCGCCGAGGTGTTCGCTCGCATTGAGGCGCTCGGTCCGTCGCGGCGCGCATGGAGCGCGTTCAAGGACGCCGGCGCCGCGGCCGCTCCGGCGATGTTGATCGAAGGTTTTCCCTTCACTTCGAGGTCGGCGGGGATATGAGTTCCGCCTCGCGCGCCAAAACTAACCCACGGCCAAGCTATTTCGATCCTTTCGTCATTCGCGGTAATGCCAATTGTAAGGGGCCGGCGTCGCGGCTATATAGGCGTCGCCTATGACCCAACCGGGGGAATTGCGGCTATGGCGGTCGAAATCGAAGCTAGTTACAGGCCTTGCGAAGACGAGCCGTTCATGAACGATCGGCAGCGCGAATATTTCAAGCGCAAGCTGCTCGCATGGAAGGACGAAATTCTCGAGGAGAGCCGGGAGACCTTGGCGAGCCTGCAGAGCGACAACGAAAATCATCCCGATATCGCCGACAGGGCGTCGTCGGAGACGGACCGCTCCATCGAGCTGCGCTCGCGCGACCGGCAACGCAAGCTGATCTCCAAGATCGACTCGGCGCTCGCCCGCATCGACGAGGGCGTCTATGGCTATTGCGAGGAGACGGGGGAGCCGATTTCGTTGAAGCGTCTCGACGCTCGGCCGATCGCGACCCTGTCCATCGAGGCGCAGGAGCGTCACGAGCGCCGCGAAAAAGTCTATCGCGACGACTGATCGCGCGCCGGGGATAACCGGAAAAAAGTGGATAACGAAAAAAAGCCGCCGCGTTCGGACCCGAACGCGGCGGCGTTTTTATTGATGGTCTGGCCGTCCCAGAAGTCGCGCCATCTCGGCCTCCAGGGATTCCAGCGCATCCTCGGGTTCGCGCGACGGCTGCGCGGGAGGGGGCGCGGGTTGTTCGGCGGTTTCGGGCGGCGGAGCGGCTGGGCGACGCGGCGGCTGAACGTCCGGCTTTGGCTCCTGCGGCGGTTGGGGCGGCTCGGCGGGCGCGGCGGCGGCCTCTTGCGGCGGCGGCGCGTCCTTCCGTGGCGTGGACGGCGCGACTTTTTGCGTGCGCGCTAGGAAGGGCGGGGCCGGCGGGCGCGGCGCGGCGGGGCGAGGCGCGAAGATCGGCCCTGCCGCGCGCGGCGCTGGCGCGGCGGACGGCCCTGTCGCGGGGGGCGCCTCGCTGGCCGGGGCTTGCGGCCGGGGCTGCGGCATATTGAACAGATTCGGCGGCAGCGGGCTCGGCGGTTGCTGCGGCGGAGCGGCGGGCGGGCTCGGCGGCGCGCGGCGCGGCTCTTCCTCCCTGCGCGGCTCTTGGGTTCTCGCGGCTTCCGGAAGTCTTGGCGGGGCCTGGGGCCGCGGCGGCTCTTGCGGACGTAGCGGCTCTTGCGGGCGCGGCGGCTCCTTGGCCTGCGGCGCCTCTTTGGGGCGCGCCGGCGGCTCGCGTGGCGGCTGTGGCCTTTGAGGCGGGAATTCGTGCTTGATCGGTTGCGGCGCCGGTTCGGCCGGTCTTGGCGCCGCTTGTTCCGGCGCCGCCGGTCCTGGCGCCGCTGGCCAGCCCGGGGCCGCGGGCCGCGCCTCGCGCGCCTCAAGCCGCGTTTCGCGCGTCTCCGCTCGGGCGATGGAAGCCTCGCCGCGGTTGATCCCGCTTTCGACAAGCAGGTCGTTCGGCCCGCCGATGAGCAGCAGATGCTCGGTGTTGTCGCGCCGGACGATGACGAGTTGGCGCTCCCGGTCGAGTTCGAACGCGTCGACGACATCCAGGCGGCGCGGGCGGTTGCGCGGTCCGTTGGTCCGGATGCGTCGTCCGAACACAAGTCGGAAGATGTAGAGGATCAGCACCGCGGCGACCAGAAAGGCGGCGATTGCGAACAGATAGGGGAGCAGCTGCGATTGCGTGATGCTTTGTGGCATGAAACTCTAGTCTCTTGTTCGAACTGCGTCGCCGGATAGCAGATAAAATAACAGCTTTCGTTAAGTGCGCATCGAAAAAGGTTAAGCAATGGTTAACGCCGCGCGCGCAAGCCCCGATTCGACGCCCGGCGACGTTGCCTTGGGCGGCGCATGAGGTCATTGTTCCCCGATGATTCTTTGGGAACGCGGCGCTTGCTCGGCCGCGAAGCTGTCGCGAGATGCCAGACATGATCGAAAAGGTGGCGTCGTCAGCATATGACCGCACGGAACGCCCGGGCGTCGCTTGGCTCGTTTTGCTTCTCGCGGCGGCGCTGGTCGGCGTCATGGCGGTGTATTTTCTCGCGCCGGCGTCCGCGCCCCGCGTCACCATGGCGGCGCTGGCCGTGTTCGCGGTGGCGGGGGTTTTCTCGCTGTTCGCCTACGCCGTCGGCTTGCTGCAATTCACCAGCCGCGCCGCTCGCAACGACGTGACCAAGCTGATCTCCGACACTTGGGGCGAGGGCCTGCTCGCGACCGAGGGCGAGCTGCAAATACTCTATGCCAACGAAGCCTATATGGAGCTATGCGGTGCGCGGGACGTGAGCGGCATCTTGCCGGTCGAGCGGCTGTTCTCCGGTCCGCCCGAAGTCTCCGAGGCCATTTACCGACTGGCGCAAGCGGCGCGCGGCGGACAGCGCCATGTCGAGGATATGCGTTTGTCGCCGCCCCTGATGGGCGGCGCGGCCGCCGCCTGGTATCGCATAAAGGTGCAGCCGCTGGAGCGTCACAGCCCCAATACGACGCTCTGGGCGGTGGCCGACGTGACCTCGGACCGGCAACGCCAGGAAAATGTTTTCCAGCAACTGCAGCACGCGATCGATTTTCTCGATCACGCGCCCGCGGGCTTTTTCTCGGCGACGCCGGCCGGCGCCATCCCCTATATGAACAAGACGCTGGCCGGTTGGCTCGGCTATGATCTCACGCAAGCCGGCTCGGGCGGTTTGACCCTCCATGACATCGTGGCGAATAACGGCTCGGCGCTGCTCGCCGCCGGCCTCGGCGGAGCGGGCGAGGTCCGCACTCGGCAGATCGACCTCGATTTCAAGTGCAAGAACGGGCGCTCGCTGCCCGTGCGGCTGCTGCATCGGGTCGCCTATGGCCAGGACGGCGCGCCTGGGGCTTCTCGCACGCTGGCGCTGAACCGGGCGTCCGGAGAGCAGCCGGAGGAGGATTTGCGCGCCGCGGAGGTGAAGTTCGCGCGTTTCTTCAATTCGACGCCAATGGCAATAGCGACGCTCGACGAGAACGGCCGCGTGGTGCGCTCCAACGCGGCCTTCGCTCAGCTGTTGCCGCGCGCGCTGGCGGGCGGTCAGGCCGGGAAAAGCGCTCCCGCCTGGCCTTTGCTGACCGATATGAGCGAGCGCGATCGCGCCGCGCTCAAGGGCGCGATCGAAGCCGCGCTCGACAGCCGCGGCGATGTGAAGCCGGTCGACGTTGTGTTCGAGGACGCCAGCCAAGGCGAGACGGGACGGATCGCCTCCAGCGATCCCATGACCGCGCGCTCCGTGCGTTTCTTCGTTTCGCCCGACGAGAACGCCGGCAAGAAGGCGGCGATGATCTACGCGCTGGACACGACCGCCGAACGCAAGCTGCAAGAAGAATTCGCGCAATCGCAAAAGATGCAGGCCGTGGGTCAGCTCGCCGGCGGCGTCGCGCATGACTTCAACAACATGCTGACGGCGATCATCGGCTATTCCGACCTGCTGCTGGCGAGCCATCGCCCGACCGATCCGTCGTTCCAGGACATCATGCAGATCAAGCAGACGGCCAATCGCGCCGCCGGCCTGACGCGGCAGCTGCTGGCTTTTTCGCGCCGCCAGACGCTTCGCCCGGAAGTGCTGCAGATCGGCGACGCCCTTTCGGAGCTGCAGATTTTGCTGCGCCGGCTGCTCGGCGAGAAAGTGGAGCTCGATCTGCGGCACGGCCGCGACCTGTGGTACGTCAAGGCCGACATCAACCAATTCGAACAGGTGATCATCAATCTCGTCGTCAACGCGCGCGACGCCATGGCGGAGCGTCGGCGGCCGTGTGCAGCTGCGCACCCGCAACGTCGCCGCCGCCGACTGCGCCGCGTTGAACGAAAAGGCGCTGACGCCGGCCGATTACGTGCTGGTCGAGGTCGAAGACACTGGCCCCGGCATTTCGCCGGAGCTGAAGGAGAAGATTTTCGAGCCCTTTTTCACCACCAAGGAAGTCGGCAAGGGCACTGGCCTCGGTCTCTCCATGGTGTTCGGCATCGTCAAGCAGTCCGGAGGTTTCGTCTTCGTCGATAGCGAGGTCGGCAAGGGCGCGACCTTCCGCGTGCTGCTGCCGCGCTATGTTCCGCAAGCGAGCGACATCGCCGTCAAGGTCGAGGCCGCCAAGCCCACCACCGATTACACCGGCCAGGGCGTCGTTCTCCTGGTCGAGGACGAGGACGCCGTGCGCGCCTTCGGCGTCAGGGCGCTCGGGTCGCGCGGCTACACGGTTCTGGAGGCCGCCTCGGGCGTGGAGGCGCTCGAAGTGGTGGAGCGGGAGAAGGGCAAGATTGACCTCATCGTCTCCGACGTGGTGATGCCCGAGATGGATGGGCCGACCATGTTCAAGGAGCTGCGCAAGCGCGGCGTGAAGGCGAAGGTGATCTTCGTTTCCGGCTACGCGGAGGAGGCCTTCGCCAAGAACCTTCCCGAAGGCGAGTTCGGCTTTTTGCCAAAACCCTTCACTCTCAAGCAATTGATTGAAACCGTGAAACAGAGTCTGGGGTAGGGGCGCGAGAATGTCGCGGTTCATAATGCAGTCGCTCTATTGACACGCAATTGTGAAGCATGGCCTATTTATGCCCGGGACAGGGCTCCCAATAAAAGAAAACAACCGAGGAAACAGCAAGATGAAGATGAATGTTCTGGTGGCGGCCGCCCTGATGTTCGGTGGAATGATCGCGCCCAGCTTCGCATATGACGGCGCGGCCGGCCTGCGGAGCCCGGTGACCAAGGTGACCTGCGACACCCGCAACGAAGACGAGCAGGCTGTCTGTGCGTCAAAGTGCGAGGACGCGTTCGTTCGTCATAAGAACGACAATATGGCCGATCACTCCGCGTTGGCCTCGGACAGGCTGGCCTGCGACACCAAATGCGGCTGCCCCGAAAATTCGAAGTTGTAATCCACGGTCGCTCGCCGCGCGTTCGGCGAGGACGGTTCGAGTCGCTGGGCGCGCGAATAATCGGCGGCCAGCGGCCTGGGCGAGTTTTCATGATTGCATCGTTTTTAAGGATTAAGTCGCGGGCGGCACGCGCCCATATGGACGCCGCGCGCTGCGCGTGTTAGGGCCGCGCCTTCCCTTAAAAAAGCCAAAGGCCCCGACATGATCCCGCGCTACTCCCGCAAGGCGATGACCGATATTTGGGAGCCGCGGACGCGCTTCAAAATCTGGTTCGAGATCGAGGCGCACGCCTGCGATGCGCTCGCCGAAATCGGCGTCATCCCGAAGGAGAGCGCCAAGGCGATCTGGGACAAGGCGGGCGAGGCGTCCTTCGATGTCGAGCGCATCGACGAGATCGAGCGCGTCACCAAGCACGACGTCATCGCCTTTCTGACGCATCTCGCCGAATTCATCGGCGCCGATTCGCGCTTCGTGCATCAGGGCATGACCAGTTCCGACGTGCTCGACACCTGTCTTTCCGTGCAGTTGTCGCGCGCCGCCGATCTCTTGATCGCCGATGTCGACGCTCTGCTCGCGGCGATCAAGAAGCGCGCCTTCGAGCATAAATACACGCCGACCATCGGCCGCTCGCATGGCATCCACGCCGAGCCCACCACCTTCGGCCTAAAGCTCGCGCAGGCTTACGCCGAGTTTTCCCGCGCGCGCGAGCGGCTTGTCGCCGCGCGCAAGGAGGTCGCGGTTTGCGCGATTTCCGGCGCCGTCGGCACCTTCGCCAATATCGACCCGCGCGTCGAGGAACATGTCGCGAAAAAACTCGGCCTCGCGGTGGAGCCGGTGTCGACGCAGGTGATCCCGCGCGACCGTCACGCGGCGTTTTTCGCGACGCTCGCCGTCGTCGCCTCCAGCGTCGAGCGCCTCGCCACGGAAATCCGCCATCTGCAACGCACCGAAGTGCTGGAGGCCGAGGAGTTTTTCTCGGCCGGGCAGAAGGGTTCTTCCGCCATGCCGCATAAGCGCAATCCCGTGCTGACCGAGAACCTCACCGGACTCGCGCGTCTCGTGCGCGGCATGGCGGTTCCGGCGCTGGAGAATGTGGCGCTGTGGCACGAGCGCGATATTTCGCATTCCTCGGTCGAGCGGATGATCGGCCCCGACGCCACGGTGACGCTGGATTTCGCGCTCGCGCGACTGACCGGCGTGATCGAGAATCTGCTGATCTACCCCGAGAATATGAAGAAGAATCTCGATCGGCTCGGCGGCCTCGTGCATTCGCAGCGCGTGCTGCTGGCGCTGACGCAAAAGGGCGTCTCGCGCGAGGACGCCTATGCGCTGGTGCAGCGCAACGCGATGCCGGTGTGGCGCGGCGAGGGCGAATTCCGCGCGCTGCTCGGCGCCGACAAGGAGGTGAGCGCGAAACTCTCGCCTACGGAACTCGACGAGCTGTTCGACCTCTCCTACCATTTTAAACACGTCGACACGATTTTCGCGCGCGTGTTTGGGGAACAATAGGGGCGCGCGTCAAACCTTCGGCGGCGGCTTTTGCGCGCCGATCGCGCCGCGCGGGCGCGTGAGGCCGAGGCGGCGCATGAAATACAGCACCACCAACGACGCGGCGACGCACAGCGCGGCGGCGTAGGCCGTGCCGCCAATGGTTTCCGTAAACGGCAGATTCTTCGTGTTCATGCCGAAGAAGCCGGTGACGAAGGTCGCCGGCAACAGCAAGGTCGTGACCATCGTCAAAATATACAGGCGATCATTGGTGACGAGACTGTCGATCGCGCTCAATTCGTCTTGCAGCAATCTGGCGCGGTCCTGCACTTCCGAAAGATCATGGGCGAGAATATCGGCGCGGCGAGCGAGCCGCGCGCCGGCTTCCCTGAGGTCGTCCTGCTCGGGGTCGCTGACGCTGGCCTCCAGCCGCAGCAATGGCGAGCGCAGGCCGCCGACCTCGCGGGCGAGTCGCAGCGCGGCGCGCCGCGTCGGGCCGAGCGTCGCCCGCTCGTCGAGGCCCTGACCACCCATGACGATGCGCTCCTCGATGCGATCGAGCGTCGATGACAGTTCGAAAATCATTCTGCCCAATTCGTCGCACAAATGGCCGACGATGGCCTCGAACAGCTCTAGCGGGGAACTCGCGAGGCGCCCGGCGCCGAGCGCCATTAACGTGGACTCCACGGCGCGGAGCGGGCGCTGACGCGCGCTGACGAGAAACTGCTCGCCGAAGGCGAAACGCAGATAATCCGTCCCCGTCGCCGCCGCGCCGTCGGCGCCGCGCTCGCGATCGAAGAAGGCGCCGCGCACGATGTCGCCGGAGTGCTCGACGAATTGCCTGTCGATCGGTCCCGACAGCGTTTTGCGCGCGTCGTCGTTCAGCACGCTCAGCCGTTTGAGCATGGCGTCCACGTTCGGATCGTCGAGATGCAGATGCAGCCAGACGAAACCTTCGCCGGGCGTCCCGATATGCGCAACGTCGTCGGCGTCGCCGGGCTCGGCGCGCCCTTCGTCGTCGAAGCGCAGCACGAGGGCGCAGCCGGGAACGGCGTGGAAAGCGGGCTTGAGACGATCGAAACTCATTTTGAGCGATCCGTTTTGGGCGGAGAATTTTTATTCCGACCAGCAGCAGATTCATAACAGGCGCATGACGGGGCGGCGAGCCCTTGCTCAGCCCTTCTTGCCCTTCTCGGGGCAGGGCGGGAGCGCCTCGTCCAGCACGGCCTGGTCCTGCTCGCCCTCGCGCGCGTCGTAATCGGCGTAGAGCGGCAGCCAGCCGGTCTCGTCGTCCGCGTGGATGAACACGTCGATGGCGATGGGGCCGGGCGGGATCTCCGTCCGCCGGCAGGCGAAGGAGCCGGAGATGATCATCCTGCCGCGCGTCCTCGCGCCCTCGGCTCTAAGGCGCGCGGCCTCCTGCTGCGCCGACCGCGCGGCGTTAAGACTTCGCGGCGCGAGTTCGACGATCGTCAGGGACGGCGCGCCGCCCAGCGCGGTCAGCGCCTCGCGGTCGCCGGGATGCGCGGCGCGCTGAAGACGCAGCGCGAGGGTATGGGCCCGCGCTTCGTCGCCGCCGTCGCGCCAGTAGCGCACCTCGATGGCGGCGTTTTCCGGGGTCGGCGTCACCCAGTCGGGACCGCGCATCGCGACGCGCAATTGCGCCAGATCCGCCGTGCCGACGTTGAAGTCGCGCAGCTTCCATTGCGTCGAGATCGGCGCGCCGTTGCAGGCGGCGAGCGAGAGGAAAAGCGAGAAGAGAATAACGCGGCGCATGGCGGCTCTCTAGCTGCGAGGGCGGCGGAGGCGGCCGGACCGCCTCCGATCTATATCACGAAGAAGCTTCGGCGTTGGTTGGCGATTGGGCGGGGCCATAAGCCCGCCGCGCCACGATATAAATTCAGTCTCTTGAAATCCGGCGAGATGAAGGGCGTGCGCTTCGACACGCTGGAGAAAATTTGCGGGATTCTCGACTGGCGGCCGGGCGATATTCTCGAATACCGTCCCGAAGAGACGAAGTAGGCCTTCTCCCACACACGTGGGAGAAGGAGAGCGCCAGCTAATTTCCTACGCCTTCGGCCCGCCGCGGGTGACGCCGACCTTGGCCGGGCGCAGCACGCGCTCGCCGATCGAATAGCCGGGTTCGATCACCTGCGCCACCGTGCCGGCGGGCTGGGTTTCGTCGGGGATTTCATACAGCGCCTCGTGCTGATTGGGGTCGAAGCGGGCGCCTTGCGCCTCGATCTTCTTGACGCCGAAACGCGCCAGCCGCGAGAGAAAATCCCGCTCGGTGAGTTCGACGCCCTCGACCAGCGCGGCGACATGCGGCTCCATCGCCGCGCGCGCCTCGGGGGGAAGCTGTCCAGCGCCCGGCGCAGATTATCGGCGAGCGCGACCGCATCGCGGGCGAAGCTGGCTATTCCGTAAGTTTTCGCGTCGGCGACTTCGCGCTCGGTGCGGCGGCGCAGATTCTCCATCTCGGCGAGCGCGCGCAGCAGCCGGTCCTTGACCGCCGCGTGCTCGGCGCGCAACGCTTCAAGCTCGGCCGCGGGATCGCCTCCTTGCGGCGTCGGCTCCTGTGGCGGCGCGGCAGGGGCTTCCGTCGGGGCGGTCGTCTCTCGCGGCGTGTCGTTATTGGTCTCATCGCTCATCGTGTAGGTCCATTGTCCTTTGCGCCCCCGATATCAGGGCTGGATCGCGATAAATCAAGTCCGCTCGGGGCTCGTGGGGGCGGCTTCCCTGGCTCCGCGCTTTTCGTCCGGCCCCGAGAATATCTCCAGCAATTGCCGCTTTATGGTCGCCTGGCGCGACGGCGAGACGATTTTTCCGCCCGTCAAATCCTTGACATAGATCGCGTCCACCGCGCGCTCGCCGAACGTCGTGACATGGGCCGAAACGATATTCAAGTTGAGTTTGGAGATGGCGTTGGTGATCTCGAACAGCAAGCCCTCGCGGTCGAGGCCCGAGATTTCGAGCACCGTGCAATCAAGCGACAGGCTGTTGTCGATGACGACTTCCGGCGCGATCGAGAAAGCGTTCGCCCGCGGCGTTTTGGCGCTCCGCGCCTCGATCGCGTCGGCGACCGCCGCCTCGCCGCGCAGCGCCTTCTTGGCGAAGGCGGCGATGCGGTCGCCGCGACGCTGTTCGTCGTCGTCGAATGAGAAAGCGCGCGAACAGACGATGGTGTCGAGCGCCAATCCGTCGGCGGTGGTGAAAATATGCGCGTCGACGATATTGGCGCCGCAGGCCGCGCAGGCGCCGGCGACGGTAGACAGCAGCCGGCGGTGATCCGGGGCGATCACCGTCAATTCCGTCGCGCCGCGCTTGTTGTCGAGCGCCACGGCGGCGACGAGCGGCGCGCGCGCGTCGGCGAGTTGGCGCAGCAGCCGCGCGTGATAGATCTTATGAGCGAGGTCCATTTTCAGCCAATAGGCGGGATAGTGCCGCTTGGCGTAACTCTCGAACTCCTCGTCGCTCCAATCCTTCAACGCCGCGCGCAACTGCTCCTTCGCCTCGGCGACGCGGATTCTGCGGTCGACGGCGGAGTGGCCGCCGCCCAGCACGACCTCCGTCTCCCAATAGAGCTGGCGCAGCAATTGCGCTTTCCAGGCGTCGAGCACGCCGGGTCCGACCGCGTTGATGTCGCACACGGTCAACACGAACAGCATCTTCAACCGCTCGATGGTTTGCACCACGGAGGCGAATTTCTCGATCGTGCGCGCGTCGGTGAGGTCGCGGCTCTGCGCGACGCTGGACATCAGCAGATGCTGTTCGACCAGCCAGGCGACGGTCTGAGTCTCTCCCGGCGTGAAGCCGAGCCGCGGACATAGCGTCAGCGCCGACTTCATGCCGGCGACGGAGTGATCCTCCTTGCGGCCCTTGGCGATGTCGTGCAGCAGCAGGCCGAGATAGAGCACCTTGCGGTTGACGATGGTCGGCAGAATTTCGGCGACGAGCTTTTGGTGTTCCGGCAGGCGTCCGGCCTCGAGATCGCAAAGGCCGCCGACCGCGCGCAGCAGATGCTCGTCGACCGTGTAGTGATGATACATGTTGAACTGCATCATCGCGACGATGCGTCCGAAATCGGGGATGAAGCGCCCGAGCACGCCGGTTTCGTTCATGCGCCGCAGCACGATCTCGGTGATGTTGCGCGACAGCAGCAGTTCGAGAAACAGCCGGTTGGCCTCGGGGTTGGCGCGCAAATCGGCGTCGATGCGGCGCAGATTGCGCGTCACCGCGCGCAAGGCGTCGGGATGCAGCGGCAGGCTGAAGCGATCCGCCGTCCAGAACAGGCGGATGATGTTCACGGGATCGCGCGCGAAGGCTTCGTCGTCGCTCACGCTGACGCGGTCGTGGTCGATGGTGAAGCCCTCGGGGAGCCCCGCCTTGGAGCGGCGCCGCAGCCGCCCGAAAAATCGGTCGAGCATCGCGGGCGGCTTGGCCTGGCGCTCCTCCAGCGCCGCGCAAACGATGGCGGTCAGATCGCCCACGTCCTTGGCGACGAGAAAGTAATGTTTCATGAAGCGTTCGACGCGCGAGAGGCCGCCGCGGTCGTGATAGCCGAGCCGAGCCGCCAGCACCGGCTGGATGTCGAAGGAGAGCCGCTCCTCGGCGCGGCCGGTCGCGAAATGCAAATGACAGCGCGCCCGCCACAAAAATTCCTCGCAGCGCTCGAACAGGCTGAACTCCGCCGAGGTGAACAGCCCCGCCGCGACCAGCTCCCGCGCCTCGCGGACGTGATAGACATATTTGCCGATCCAGAACAGCGTGTTGAGGTCGCGCAGGCCTCCTTTGCCTTCCTTCACATTGGGTTCGACGAGATAACGCGAGGCGCCGGCCCGCTGCACGCGCGCATTGCGTTCGTCGAGCTTCGCGGTGACGAATTCGCGCGCGTCGGCGCGCACGATTTCGCGGTCGAAGCTCTCGACCAGATCGTCGAACAACTCCCGATCGCCGAGAATGAACCGCGCCTCCAGCAGCGTCGTGCGGATGGTCATGTCGGCCTTGGCCTGGCGCAGACATTCGGCGACGGAGCGGGTGGCGTGCCCGACCTTCTGCCGCAGATCCCACATCATATAGAGCATCGCCTCGACGACGCTCTCGCCCCAGGGCGTCTGCTTATAGGGCAGCAGAAACAAGAGATCGATATCGGAGCCAGGCGCCAGCGCGCCGCGCCCATAGCCGCCGACCGCGACGAGCGTCAGGCGCTCGCCGAACGTCGGCTTCTCCGTGACGTGAACATGGCTGACCACATAATGGTAGAGCGCGTGGATGATCTCGTCTTCAAGCTCCGACAGAAAGCACGCGCAGGCGAAACCGCGCCCGCCCGCTTCGAGCCTCGCCCTGGCGACGGCGTGGCCCTGGTCGAGCGCGGCGCGCAGCATCTCCACGACCCCCGCGCGGCAGGACTCCGGCGTCGCGGCGCCGTCGCAGGCCTCGCCGATGCGCTCCAGCATTTCCGCGCGCAAAGCGACGAGATCGGGGCCGGACGCGTCGAGCGCCCGGAAGGCGCGGGACGGCGAGACGTTTAACTCGGCCATGTCGCTCAACTCCCGTCGCGCAAGATTTTAAGCCGCTCCTCCACCTTGTCCATGATCCTCGGCGCCAAATCCGGCCCGCCAATGCTTTTTAGCGCGCGCAGACCCGTTGGCGAGGTGACGTTGATCTCCGTCAGCCAGCCGTCGATCACGTCGAGGCCGACGAAAAGCAGGCCGCGCTGCTTGAGATGCGGCCCGAGGCGCGCGCAAATTTCCCGCTCGCGGTCGGAGAGTTCGGTGGCCGCCGCGGCGCCGCCGCGCACCATGTTGGAGCGAATATCGTCCTCCGCCGGCACGCGGTTGACCGCGCCGAGCGGCTCCCCGTCGACGAGCAGGATGCGCTTGTCGCCCAGCGACACCGCCGGCAGGAAGCGTTGCACCACCCAGGGCTCGCGGAAGATCGTCGAAAACAGATCGAACAGCGAGCCGAAATTCGGATCGCGCCGCGCGACTTTAAACACGCTGGCGCCGCCATGGCCGAACAGCGGCTTCATCACGACTTCGCCATGCTCGGCGCGAAACCGCTCGATCGCCGCGCGGTCGCGCGTGATCAGCGTCGGCGGCATCAAATCCGCGAACTCCATCACGAACAGTTTTTCCGGAGCGTTGCGCACGCTGGCGGGATCGTTGACGACGAGCGCGCGCGCGGCGACGCGCTCAAGAATGTGCGTCGAGGAGATATAGGCGAGGTCGAAGGGCGGGTCTTGCCGCAGCAACACCACGTCGACCTTCGAAAGATCGAGCTGACGCGTCTCGCCGAGTTCGTAATAATGGCCGGGCTCGTCGCGGACGGCGATCTCTTGCGCGCGCGCGGTGACGCCGCCGGCCTCCAGCGACATGTGATCGGGCGTATAGAACCACAGCCGATGGCCGCGCCGCGCCGCCTCTAGCATTATAGCGAAGGTCGAGTCGCCGGCGAAGTTGATCTTCTCCAAAGGGTCCATCTGGACGGCGACTTCGAGCATGGGCGTCTCCCTGTTCGGCGCCGCTGGCGCCGCTCGCAAACGAAAAGTTGGAGCAGGTTCTCGGCTTAAAGTCTATCGACTTTTTCCAAGCCCCTGCTAGGTATTTTCCGAGCCTGGCGTATAATTCGCCACGCGCAGTAAGTATAGGCGCGCTTTGCGATCTTGCGTTTGTCGCGCTTATCGCGGGTTGGACGAATCTCGAAGGAGGTAGAAATGGTGAATAAAATTCTCATGGCTATGTTTGTGACCGCCGCTGTCGCTTTCGCCCCTATCGCCGCCACGGCGCAAACCGGCGCCGCGCCAGCCGCGCCGGAAAAGGCAATGCCGGAAAAAGAAATGCCGGCGAAGGAGCACCACCACCATCATCACCACCACCATCACCATCACCACCACCACCATCATCATCACCATCACTAACAATAATACCTGATTCCAGTGACGCGGCCGACGGCGGGCGCTCGCTTCGCCGTCGGTTGTTCCGTCGTGTTTTTATGGGAGTTGCGCGGCGGCGATCGAATCGGGGGCGCGTCCGCTGTCCCGCGCGCGACAAAAGGAGAAATCC
>CAVQBO010000008.1:0-130178 GCA_963710695.1 uncultured Alphaproteobacteria bacterium
GCTATCGACAATGGCCAGCACGTTTTCCTGCGCTGCTGTGACTACTATCAGGGGCTGCTGGCCCGGCTCGGCGTGACCGGCTCGGTGGCGATCCAGGACCGCTTCGATGTCACCGTGCTGTCGCCAGCCGGGCCGGCCAGGCTGCGCCGCGACTCGCTGCCGAGCCCGCTGCATCTGGCCGGGGCGCTGGCCAGGTACCGCTTGCTGTCGCTCGCCGAGCGGGCCAGGGTCGGCCGCGCCGCGCTCGCCTTCCGGTTCGCCGATCCGGCCAGCGCCGGACCTGGACCGGCAGCGGCTGGGCGACTGGCTGGCCGCGCGGGGCCAGGGCGAGCGGGCCAGGCGGCGGCTGTGGGACCTGTTCATCGTCTCCGCGCTGAACATCGCCGGCGACGACGCGAGCGTCAGGCCTGGCGGCGACCGTGATCAAGACAGCGCTGCTCGGCGCGCGAGACGCGGCCGACATCGGCATGGCCACGGTGCCGCTGGGCCGGCTGCACGCCGACGCTACGGCCGCGCTGCTTGGCCGGCTGGGCGCGCAGGTCCGGCTCGGGCGCCAGGGCGGCGGGCATCGAGCGGCTGGCAGGCGGCGGCTTCCGGGTCGGCCTGAGCCGCGGCGAGGAACCGGGGCTCGGAAGGCGACAGCGTGACGGGACCGCCGGTCGCCGCCGACGCCGTCGTGCTGGCGGTCGCCGCCTGACCAGGCTGCCCGGCTGGCGGGACCCGCCGGTGTCCCGCAGTCGGCAGCCTGGGCGGGCCTCGGCCATTCGCCCATAGTCAACGTGCACGTCATCTACGACCGGCGGGTAACGGGGTTGCCATTCGCCGCCGCGGTGGATTCGCCGGTCCAGTGGGTATTCGACAAGACCAGGCAGGCCGGACTGCCAGCAGGGCAGTACCTGGCGGTGTCGCTGTCGGCCGCAGACGACTTCATCGACGCGCCGACGGCGGAGCTCAGGCAGCTGTTCGTGCCCGCGCTCGAGCGGCTGTTCCCGGCCGCAGCCGGGGCGGGCATCCACGACTTCTTCGTAACCAGGGAACGTCGGGCGACGTTCCGGCAGGCGCCAGGTTCTGGTGCACTGCGACCCGGTGCCGCGACCTCGGTGCCGGGACTTGCGCTAGCCGGGGCATGGACGAGCACCGGCTGGCCGGACACCATGGAGGGTGCCGTGCGAAGCGGACATGCAGCCGCGCAGCAGCTCATCCGCGAGCTTGCCGCGCTGCCGTCGGCCGACCGAGCTGCCGAGCTCGACGACGCCTGGTCAGGTGCATCATGACCGTCGTGATGCCGCCGGAGTGCAGACGGCTCGCGATCTCGTCGGGCCCGCGATCGCCGAGGCCGTCGCCAGGCTGAGCCCCGCCGTGCGCGCCGTCGCCGCCTACCATCTCGGCCTCGCCGATGCGGTCGGCCGGCCGATCCGGCCGGCGGCACCGGCAAGGCGCTGCGCCCGGCGCTCGCGCTGCTGTCGGCTCGCGCCGCCGGCGCCGGCTCCGGATCGTGCGGTCGTGCCGGCCGCGGCAGTGGAGCTGGTGCACAACTTCTCGCTCCTGCACGACGACATCATGGACGGCGACACCGAGCGGCGGCACCGGCCGACGGCCTGGACCGTGTTCGGTGTCGGCGCCGCGATCCTGGCCGGCGACGCGCTGCTGGCGCTGGCGCAGGACATCCTGCTGGAGACGCCGCCCTACGGCGTCTGGGCGGCGCGGTGCCTGTCGGCTGCTGTGCTGCGCCTGATCGCTGGCCAGGGCTCTGACCTGGAGTTCGAGCGCCGCGACGACGTGCAGGTCGCACGAATGCCTCGACATGGCGGGCGACAAGACGGCGGCGCTGATGGCCTGCGCTTGCAGCATCGGCGCCATCTACGTGGGCGCGCCGGCGAGCCTGGCCATGAGCCTGAGCGGGTTCGGCGCGCACGCTGGCCTGGCATTCCAGCTCGCCGACGACCTGCTCGGCATCTGGGGCGCGCCGGAGGTCACCGGCAAGCCGGTCGGGTCCGACCTGCGGGCCAGGAAGAAGTCGGTGCCGGTCGTGGCGGCGCTGACCAGCGATACCGCCGCGGGGCGCGAGCTGGCGGTGCTGCTGGCGCAAGCCGGATCCGCTGACCGAGGACGAGGTCCTGCACGCGACTGAGCTGGTCGAGGCTGCGGGCGCCAAGGCACGCATCGAGGCGATGGCAGACGCGGAGCTGGCCTCGGCGCTGGCCTGCCTGACCGCCGCCGACATGCCCGAGGACGTGCGGGCCGAGTTCGCCGGCCATCGCGGAGTTCATCACGGCGCGCCAATGGTGACGCGGGAACTGCTCGAGTGACCGGCGCAGCCGAGCTGCTGGCCGGCATCGGCCCGTCGCGGCCGCGCGCCCGGCGGGCGCTGGACCGGGCAGTAAGGCACCTGACGGCGCTGCAGCATCCTGGCGGCTGGTGGCAGGGCGAGCTGGAGACCAACGTCACCATGGACGCCGAGGACCTGCTGCTGCGCGAGTTCCTCGGCATCCGGACCGAGGAGGAGACGCAGGCCGCGGCGCGCTGGATCAGGCTCGCGCAGCGCGCCGACGGGACCTGGGCGAACTTCAGCGGCGGCGACGGCGACCTGTCCACGACCGTGGAGGCCTACGTGGCGCTGCGGCTGGCCGGCGATGCCCAGCACGCCGCGCACATGTACCTGGCGGCGGGCTGGATCAGGGACCGGGGCGGCATCGCGGCGACTAGGGTGTTCACCCGCATCTGGCTGGCTCTCTTCGGCGAGTGGCCGTGGGACGAACTTCCTGTCATGCCGCCGGAGCTCATCTACCTGCCCCGATGGTTCCCGCTGAACGTTTATGACTGGGCTTGCTGGGCACGCCAGACGATCGTGCCGCTCACCGTCGTCTGCTCGATCCGGCCGGTACGGCCGTTGCCGTTCAGCCTGGCCGAACTGGACACATCCGGCGGCCAGCGGGTGCCGCGGCGCCCGGTGCGGGGCGCGGCGGGCGCCGGCGCGCGCGTGCAGCGGACGCCTGGGGCGCCGTCTTCCGCGGCCTGGACCGGGCGCTGCACCGCTACGAGCGGCACGGTGGCCATCTGCGGCCGGCCACCGCGGTCCGGACGGCGGCCTTCCGCCGCTGCGCCGAGCTGGATCATTGCCCGCCAGGAGCGGGACGGCTGCTGGGGCGGCATCCAGCCGCCGTGGGTCTACTCGCTGATGGCGCTGCACCTGCTCGGCTACGGGCTCGACCATCCGGTCATCCAGCGCGGCCTCGCGGGCCTGGACCGGTTCACGATCTGGGAGGACGGGCCGGACGGCAAGATGCGTCGGCTGGAGGCCTGCCAGTCGCCGGTCTGGGACACCGTGCTCGCGATGATCGCCCTGGGCGACGCCGGGCTGCCCGCCGACCACCCGGCGCTGCAGTCGGCCGCCCGGTGGGTGCTGGCCGAGGAGATCCGCGGGCCCGGCGACTGGCAGGTGCAGCGACCTGGCCTGGCCCCGGCCGGCTGGGCCTTCGAATTCGACAACGACGGCTATCCGGACATCGACGACACCGCCGAGGTCGTGCTCGCCCTCGGCCGGGTGGAGCAGCCGGACGACGCGACGGCGAGCGGGCCGGGGCGGCGGTCGGCCGCGCGCACTGGCCTGGCTCGCCGGGATGCAGTCACGCGACGGCGGCTGGGGTGCCTTCGACGCCGATAACACCTCGCGGCTGGTGACGAAGCTGCCGTTCTGCGACTTCGGCGAGGTGATCGACCCGCCGTCGGCCGACGTGACCGCGCACACCGTCGAGGCGCTGGCCGCCGCGGGGCTGCGGCGCCAGCCGGGCCGCGCGGCGCGGGCGTTGCCTGGCTGCTGCGCGCCCAGGAGCCGGACGGGTCCTGGTTCGGCCGCTGGGGCGCCAACTACGTCTACGGCACCGGCGCGGTCGTTCCGGCCCTCATCGCCGCCGGCGTGCTGCCCGGCAAGCCGTGCATCAGGCGCGCGGTGCGCTGGCTGATCGAGCACCAGAACGCGGACGGCGGCTGGGGCGAGGACCTGCGGTCGTACGACGATCCGGCCTGGGCCGGCCGCGGCGAGTCCACCGCGTCGCAGACGGCGTGGGCGCTGCTCGGCGCTGCTCGCGGCTGGCGGCGAGGACGCGATGGCCAGCGCGGAGCGTGGCGTCGCCTGGCTGGCTGCGACCCAGCGGCCGGACGGGAGCTGGGACGAGCCGCAGTTCACCGGCACCGGCTTCCCCGGCGACTTCTACATCAACTACCACCTGTACCGGCTGGTGTTCCCGGTCAGTGCGCTTGGCCGCTACCTGGCGGGGTGCGCAATGAGCAGGCTGACGGTCTGCGCGCCGCTGCGGCGTCGAGGCCCGCGCGCTGTCGGCGCGGCCTGGCCGCGAGCCGCGGACGACGTTGAGGTGATCAGGACGCGGCTACGGTCCGGTCCGGGCCGCAGCCGCAGCGGCGCCGGATCGCCGCATCGGCGCCGCGACATGCTGGCCGTCGGCGGCGTCGGCGGCGGCCTGACCAGCGACCTGCGCGTCGGCGACATCGTCGTCGCGCTCGGAGGTCACGCGACGGCAGCACGACCGTCAGCTGCCCGTCGGCGCCGCTGCTGGCCGGCGAGCTCCGGCGGGCCGGACTGCGCGGCCCGGGCGGGACCGATCGCGACCGTGGACCATCTGCTGCGCGACGGCGAGCATGCGGCAGCTTGCGGCCACCGGGGCCATCGCGGTCGACATGGAGTCGGCGCCGCTGCTGGCGGGCGCCGCGGGCAGCCCGGCCGTCGTGCTCCGGGCGATCTCGGACACCCCGGAGCACGCGGTGCTCAGCCCGCGCATCGTGACCGGCGGCCTGGCGGCGCTGCGGTCGCTGCGGCAGGCAGCGCCGGCGCTCGCCCAGCTGGGCTGCGGCCGTCGGCCCGCGGCAGGTGCTGCTGGCGAGCCCGCGGTCGTTCTGCGCCGGGGTGGAGCGCGCCATCGAGATCGTCGAGCTGGCGCTCGAGCGGCACGGCGCCCCGGTCTACGTGCGCAAGCAGATCGTGCACAACGCGACGGTGGTCGGCTGACCTCGAGCGCGCCGGCGCGATCTTCGTCGACGAGCTCAGCGAGGTGCCCGACGGGGCGAAGGTGGTGTTCTCCGCGCACGGGGTATCGCCCGAGGTCGCGGCAGGAGGCGGCGCGGCGCGGCCTGGACGCCGTCGACGCGACCTGCCCGCTGGTCGCCAAGGTGCACGCCGAGGCGCGCCGGTTCGCCGCCGACGGCTACCTGGTCGCGCTGATCGGGCACGCCGGGCACGAGGAGGTGGAGGGCACGCTGGGCGAGGCGCCCGCCGCCATGGCGCTGGTCGAGACCGCCGCCGACGTGGCCCGGCTGCGTCCGGCCGATCCCGGCAAGGTCGCCTACCTGATGCAGACCACGCTGGCCGCCGACGAGGCCAGCGGCATCGTCGACGCGATCACCGAGCGGTTCCCGGCCGCGACCGGGCCGGGCAGCGACGACATCTGCTACGCGACCACCAACCGGCAGCGGGCAGTGCGGGCCATCGCGGCGCGGTCCGACCTGGTCCTGGTCGCCGGCTCGGCCAATTCCTCCAACTCCCAGCGCCTGGTCGAGACGGCCGAGCGCGCCGGGACCACCGCCTACCTGGTCGACGGCCCGGAGGACATCAGCTCGGCTGGCTCGCCGGCGCGTCGACGGTCGGGATCGCGGCCGGCGCGTCGGCGCCGCCGGCGATCGTCGGCCAGATCGTGGCGGCCCTGGCGGCCTCGGCGAGGTGCGGACCGAGGACGTGGTGGTCGCTACCGAGTCCATTCAGTTCGGCCTTCCCAAGGAGCTGCGACAGCAGACAGCGGACCTGGGCTGACAGCCAGGCCAGGGGCAGCGCGGCAAGTACGGCCAGTACCTGACGACAACTGACGAGACAGATGAGAAAGACGGTGCCATCGTGAGCATGCCACTGCGGCAGAGCCTGCGGGTCGGGACTTACCTGATGCGCCAGAAGCTCGGCCGCAAGGACAAGTTCCCGCTGCTCGTAGAGCTGGAGCCGCTATTCGCCTGCAACCTCAAGTGCGCGGGCTGCGGCAAGATCCAGCAGCCGGCCAGCCTGCTGAAGCAGCGGATGCCGGTGGAGCAGGCGCTGGCCGCGATCGAGGAATGCGGCGCGCCGATGGTCTCGATCGCCGGCGGTGAGCCGCTCATGCACCCGCAGATCGAGGTGCTCGTCGACGAGCTGATCAAGCGGAAGAAGTTCGTGTTCCTGTGCACGAACGCGCTGCTGATCCCCAAGAAGCTGGACAAGTTCAAGCCCTCGCCCTACTTCGCCTGGGTGGTGCACATCGACGGGCTCAAGGAGCGGCACGACGAGTCGGTCTGCAAGGAAGGCGTGTTCGACGAGGCAGTCGCGGCGATCAAGGAATGCCAGCGGCGCGGCTTCCGGGTCAACACCAACACGACCTTCTTCAACACCGACACCCCGCAGACGGTCATCGACGTGCTCAACTTCCTCAACGACGACCTGAAGATCGACGACATGCAGATCTCGCCCGCCTACGCCTACGAGAAGGCCCCGGACCAGGACCACTTCCTCGGCGTGACCGAGACGCGGGAGCTGTTCCGCAAGGCGTTCGCGCGACGGGAACCGGCAAGCGCTGGCGGCTCAATCACACGCCGCTGTTCCTCGACTTCCTCGAGGGCAAGGCCGAGTTCAGCTGCACCGCGTGGGGCATCCCCTCCTACTCGCTGCTCGGCTGGCAGCGGCCCTGCTACCTGATGGCCGACGGCTACGCCAAGACGTACAAGGAGCTGATCGAGACCACCGACTGGGACGCCTACGGCCGGGGCAAGGACCCGCGCTGCGCCAACTGCATGGCGCACTGCGGCTACGAGCCGTCGGCCGTGCTGGCCACGACGTCCTCGCTGCGCGAGTCCATCCGCGCGCTGCGCGGCACCTGACGGCGAGGCGCTGACGGCAATGCTTCGCCGCGATAAGTCGCTCGCGCTAGACCGAGCCGGACTGGCGCTGCAGGAAGTCCAGCGTGCGCTCGTTGAACTCCTCGGTGATCTCGTAGATCGGCGCGTGCGCGGCAGTTCGCGAACACGATGACCTCCGAGTCCGCGATGCCCTCCGTGAGCGGGCCGGCGAACCGGGTGGACGTGACCATGTCGTGCTCGCCGAACGTGATGAGCGTCGGCGCCTCGATGCGCCCAGCGCGGCAGAGGCGTCGTGGCGAGCACGGCGCCGACTGACGCAGGAAGGCGTCGACCGGTGGCATCGGGCGGCTGCGGACGAAGTCGGCGAGCGAGTCGATGTACTCGGGCCGGGCCGCGTACAGCTCCGGCGTGAAGCACCACGGGAAGATCCCGGCGATCACCATCTCGGTCACGCTGTCCAGGCCGCGAGCCATGATCCGCCAGGACTCCACGACCGAGCGCAGGAACGGGTCGCTCGCGTTCCACGCGCTGTGCAGCGACAGCGACCTCACCCGGGCCGGATACCGGGCGGCCAGCCACATGCCGACGGCGGCGCCCAGCGACAGGCCGACACATGCGCGTCTGGATCCCGGCCGCCTGCATGAACGCGGCGACGTCATCGGCCAGCAGTTCGGTGGTGTACTCGCCGTCCGGCTTGCCCGACAGGCCCGGCCCCGCGCAGGTCGACGGTGTAGCAGGTGAAGTGCTTGGCATACTCGGCGACCTGGAAGGCGTAGCACGCCTGATCGGCCGCCAGGTACGGGATCAGGACGAGCGGCTCGCCCTCGCCCTGGACCTCGTAGTAGATGTCGATGCCGTTAGCCTGCACGACGGGCATGCCGACCCCTCTCGCGCCGATGGCCGGCCCTGCCGCCGGCCTGACCTGATCCGATGGTGCCCCGCCGCGGCGAATCGCGCTAGCACTTGCCGGCTGCCGTCGCTACCATCGCGGCGTGGCCGACAGGGTGCTGATCTACGGCGTGACCGGGTCCGGGCAAGACCACGCTGGCCCGACAGCGTGCCGAGCGGACCGGGCTGCCTGGCACAGCGTGGACGATCTGACCTGGGAGCCGGGCTGGACCGCTGTCGCCCCGGACGAGCAGCGGCGCCGGATCGCCGCCATCTGCGCGGGGGAGCAGTGGATACTCGACTCGGCGTATGGCCAGTGGCTCGATGTGTGCTGGCCCGGGCCGACCTGATCGTCGGCGCTGGACTACTCGCGCTGGCGGTCCTCGGCCGGCTCGCCCGCCGGACATTCATGCGCGCGCTCGATCACCGGCAGATCTGCAACGGCAACACCGAGTCGTTCCGCCAGGCGTTCTCCCGCGACTCATCGTCGCCTGGCACTTCCGGTCTTCGCCCGCCAACGCGACCGGATGCGGGCCCTGGGCGCCGACCCGGCCGGCGCCGGAAGTCGTCCTGCTAGTCGCCTGCCGCCGCCGAGCTCGCTGGCTTGGCCTGCCGGCTCGCGGCGCGGCGCCACGCTCCGGCACGCTACCGCGGGCAGCGGCTGGAAGCCGGCGGTCAATCGGCACGGCGGCACGTCGAATATCGAGCGATCACGCACGTCCGGCAGCCATCGAGAGGCAGCGCAAATCTGCTCTCGTGCACGACCAGGTCGTGCCCGCGTCGCAATAAGCAGATCAAGACGGCTGCGCGATGTGCTTCGTGACGCAGGAGTCGGTACTTGCCGGTCGATCCAACGCCAGCCTCGGTCGAACGAAGGGTACAAACGCGAGCATTACTCGATCCGCACCGGGTCTCGGATCAGTCTGAGCAATTGCTCAGACTGTTGGATCAGGATGAGGCTGAGTGGCGAGTGAGGCGGCCCGCGATGGCCAAGCCAGGACCGCGGGACAGGCGGGAGCGAGCAGGCGAGCGCAGTCGGCAGAGGTCCGGGCCGCGCTGGTCGACGGCGGCGATCGACGGCACTGCGCGAGGTCGGGTTCGCGGGCGCGAGCGCGCGGGAGATCGCCGACCGCGCCGGCTACAGCCAGGCGCTGGTGTTCTACCACTTCGGCTCGGTCAACGACCTGCTGCTGGCCGCGCTCGACGAGGTGAGCGCGCGGCGGATGGACGCCTACCGCGGCTTGCTCGAGGGCGCCAGCTCCGTGACGGCGCTGGCGGAGTCCGCCCGCGCGATCTTCGTCGCGGACCTCGACGCCGGCTACGTCCGCGTGCTGATCGAGATGATGACCGGCGCGCAGGCGGTGCCCGGCCTCGGCGAGCAGGTCGCCGAGCGGCTGCGGCCCTGGCGCGACCTCGCCGAGGACGCAGTCGCGGCGCGCGCTCGGCCGGTCCGCCGCCGCCCGGCTGCTGCCGCCGGCCGAGGCCGGCGCACGCGCTGGTGGCCGGCTTCCTCGGCCTGGAACTGCTGGCGAGCCTGGACGGCGACCGGGCGGCCGCGATCGCGGTGTTCGACCGGTTCCGGTCGCTGGCCAGGGTGCTCGACGTGCTCGGCGGGCTGCGACTGCCCGCGGGCGGAAGGGAGGACAGATGACACAGCCAGACTCCGCGGCAGCTCGACGTGGTCACCGGGGCCTTCAGCTACTCGGGCGCGGCGATCGCCGCGAGCTGCTGCGACCGCGGGCATCGGGTCCGGACGCTGACCGGGCACCCGGAGCGCGCGCCGGCCGGATCGCCGATCGACGTCCGGCCGCTGGACTTCGGCGACCGGGCAGGAGCTCGCCGCGTCGATGGCCGGCGCGCACACGCTCTACAACACGTACTGGGTGCGGTTCGCCCACGGCGCGGTGAGCCATGAGCTGGCGGTGGCCAACAGCAAGGTCCTGTTCGCGGCCGCGGCGCAGCGCCGGGCGTCCAGCGGATCGTGCACATCTCGATCACGAACCCGAGCCTGACGTCGGCGGACTCCTACTTCCGCGGCAAGGCTGAGGTCGAGCAGGCGCTGGCCGGCTGCGGCGTGCCGTACGCCATCGCCCGGCCCGGCGATCCTGTTCGGCGGCGACGGCGTGCTGGTCAACAACATCGCCTGGCTGCTGCGCCGGCTGCCGGTCTTCGCCATCGGCGGTCGCGGGGACTACCGGCTGCGGCCCATCCACGTCGACGACCTCGCCGCGCTCTGCGCGGACCTGGGTGCCGGCCGGAGCAGCGCCGTGACCGTCGACGCGGTCGGTCCGCAGTCGCTGACGTTCCGGCAGCTGGTGGAGGAGATCCGCGACGCGGTCGGGCAGCCGGTCGCTGCTGCTGCCGGTGCCGGGCGCGCTGATCCCGGCCGCTGGCCGGCCGGTGCTGAACCTGGTGCTGCGGGACACGCTGCTGACCGCCGCGGAGTACGCGTCGATGGCGGCTGGGCGGGCCGACTCCGCCGCGCCCGCCACGGGCGCGATCGTGTTCACCGACTGGGTGCACGAGCATGGCGCCGAGCTCGGCCGCCGGTACGCCAACGAGCTGGACCGGCACTTCCGGCCGGGTGACGGCGGCGCCGAGCCCGGCTACCGGCGCACGTCGAGCTCGGCGCGCCACGGTCCCGTTCCTGGCCAGAACTCTCGGCGCAGCCGCCGGCATGCTCAGCGGCACGGTCCCGTGCGCCGGCGGAACCTGCGCCGTGCGGCGGCGCTACTGGTGGTAGCCGGCCAGGAACGTGGCCAGCCGGCCGATCGCGTCGTCGAGCACCGGCACGCTGGCCAGGAAGACCAGCCGCAGGTGATCGGTGGTCGGCAGGTTGAAGCCGCTGCCGTGCGACAGCAGCACGTGCTGCTGCTCCAGCAGGTCGATCATCATCTGCTCGTCGTCGCGGATCGGGTAGACCTCGGGGTCGAGGCGCGGGAACAGGTACAGCGCGCCGGCGGGCTGTAGCAGGTGACGCCGGGGATCGCGGTCATCCGCTCCCAGGCATGATCGCGCTGATCGCGCAGGCGGCCGCCCGGCTCCAGCAGGTGCGTGATGTCCACCCGGCCGCCGAGCGCCGGCTCGATGGCGTGCTGGGCGGGCACGTTCGGGCACAGGCGCATGTTGGCGAGCAGTTCCAGGCCGTCGAGGTAGTCGGCGGCATGCTCGCGCGGTCCGCTGACCACCAGCCAGCCGGACCGGAAGCCGGCCAGCCGGTAGGTCTTGGACAGGCCGCCGAGCGTCAGCACCAGCAGGTCCGGCGCGAGCGCGGCAGCCGAGCAGTGCACCGCGCCGTCGTACAGGATCTGGTCGTAGATCTCGTCCGTCAGCACCAGCAGGCCGTGCGTGCGGGCCAGGTCGAGCAGGCCGAGCAGCGTCTGCCGGGAGTAGACCGCGCCGGTGGGGTTGTTCGGGTTGATGATCACCAGCGCCCTGGTCCGCGCGGTGATGCGGCTCGCCACGTGCTCCAGGTCGGGTTCCCAGCCGGCCTGCTCGTCGCACCGGTAGTGCACCGCGTGGCCGCCGCACAGGTTGATGGCCCCGGTCCACAGCGGATAGTCGGGGCTGGGCACCAGCACCTCGTCGCCGGTGTCGAGCAGCGCCTGGAGGGCCATGACGATCAGCTCGGAGACGCCGTTGCCGAGGAACACGTCGTCCGGGCTGATCCCGGCGACGCCGCGCCGGTCGAAGAACTGGGCGACGGCCTGCCGGGCGGGCTGGATCCCGCGTGCGTCGCTGTAGCCCTGCGAGTCGGCGATGTGCTTGACGACGTCGTTGAGCACGTCGTCGGGGGCGTCGAGGCCGAACGGGGCCGGGTTGCCCAGGTTGAGCTTGATGATCTCGTGTCCGGCAGCCTCGAGCTGGCGAGCTCGCCGCAGGACCGGCCCGCGTATGTCGTACCTGACGTTGCTGAGCCTGCCTGCCTGAGCAACCTGCACTTCGACGATCCCTCCGCTCCGCTGCCCGCCGGACTGCTGTCCGTCGCTTGCACAAGTCGTCCCTGGTCGCCGGCCAGCAGGTCGGCGCCAGGGGCGCTCGCTGTGCTGGACAGATTACCGTGATAGTGGTCCAGATCACGCGCCGAGCCGGTCGTGCTGAGCTGCCGCTATCGAGCCGAGAGCACGTCGGCGATCTTGGCCGCGGCAGCCGGGCGGGTCACTGGCGTCGTGCAGCAGCTCGCCCCAGGACCACCGGTAATACCAGTGCAGGCGGCCGTCGTCATCGGTGCCGGGCACGCAGTCGATGCTCTCGGTCGAGCATGGACGCACCCGGCATGAACACGTGCAGCGCGGCCGGGTAGGACGTCTTCACGGTGGCGTGGAAGCCCTCGATGTCCAGCGCGGTAGCGAGCTTGTGCAGGTGATAACTACGCGCGTGATCTCGGGCACCGGGCTGCATGTCACCTGCTTCGGGGGTCGGCACATTGTGGGCACCGACGGCAGGGTCTTGTCAATCCCGGCAGTCCGTCGCCGCCGGGACAAGCGCTGGTCTGCTAGCGGCCGCCGGCCCCGTAGCCGGGGTAGCCCTGGTACCCGTCCTGGCCGTAGGCGAGGTCAGGCGTGCCGTAGCCGCGCTGGTCGTACTGACCCGGCGAACTGGCCCTGCGGTCCGTAACCGGCCGGCGCTGCCGGGCCGGCCTGGTAGCCCGCGCCGTGACTGAGCTGCGTAGCCGTTCGGGTAATCGGCCGGGCAGGTAGCCGCTGGCGTCGTAGCCGTGGCCGTTGGCCGCGTGGCCGTTGGCGGCCGTGATCGCTGCCGGGTGATCGCCGCCCGGGTAGCCGGCGGCCGGCAGGTAACCGTTGGCCGCGCCGCCGTACCAGCTGCCGTCCGCCTGCTGTCCGCGGCGTAGCCGCCGCCGTAGGACGGCGCGTCCGGGTGCGGGCGCGAGGTCCTGGTAAGCCGGCTGCGGCGCGCTGACGTAGCTGCCGTACGGGTTCGCCACCGGCGCCGGCGGCTGCGGACAGGTCCGCGCGGGATGCAGGCCGGGGCGACCGGGTACTGCGCGTCGGGTCGCCGAATCCGCCGCCGCGCCCGTTCGCTTGCTGCGGGCCGGTGTGCGGGCCGGTCTGCGGACCGGGTGCGGACCGCTCGGTGCGCCGCCGGGCCGGCGGGTGCGGTACGAGCGGCTGTCGGAGGTGTTGATGGCCGGGAACGAGGGGCTCGTCAGCGGATCGTCGTCAGGGGCGCGGGCGGCCTGCAGTGACCGTTCGGCTGCGAGACCGGCGCCGCACGGCACGCTGGACAGCGGCGGGCGAGCCGAGCCGCTGCCCGGGCACCGGGCGACTCGGCTCGCGGCGCCGGGCGCGGAGCCGGCAGGAGGCTGCCCGGCCCGGGGCGCGGTCCGCCCGCCGGACGCGGCGCCGGGGCTGGCTGCCTGCGCCCGACAGGCGGGCCAGCGCGGCCAGGCTCTGCGGTGGCCGGCTCGCTGCCGTGGCGGCGGCGGCGCGGCGTCCAGCTGCTCGGTCTGGCCGAGCTCGGCCGAGCGGCCGGCGGACGCGGCCGGGCGCGCATCGGCGCGGCGTCAGGCTGCGACCGCGACCGAGCGGCAGCGGCCGCGGCCGCGGCGCTGGCTGGCGGGCGTGCAGGCCGGACTCGGGCAGCGCGCGGCCTGGCATGTCGCGCAGCCGGGCTTGCGCGTCGCGGCCGCGCCTCGGCCGCACCGTTCGGCCGGCGGCTGCGGGCGGCTGGTGGCGGCGGGACTGACTGGGGCTTGTCGGCGGCGAGCTCGGCCCAGTAGTCGACGTCAGACAGCGAGTCCCAGCGCGGCCGTCGCCGCATCGGCCGGCTGGCGATTCGGCTGGCTTGCCGACCGGGCGCTGGCGGCGACCGGCCGCTGGCTGCCGGCTGCGCCGTTCCTGCGCTCCGGGGCGGCTGGCCGCGGCCCGGTATCGCGATCGCGGTAGGGGCGGCCACGGTCACCGCGATCGCGGACGGGCCGTCGTCACGGACCCGGACGGGCGCTCGGCGGCCCACTGCTCACGGGCCGGCTCGGGGCGGCGCGACCTGCCGCGGTCGGCTGCGGGCGGAAACCAGTTCGCGCGGCGGATCGGCCGGCGGACGCCGCGTCCCGCGCGGCTCCGCCGGGATCTCGTCAAAGGGGTCGGAATCGTCAGCCCGCAGGAAATGCAGAGCAGGACAGGCAATTATCACGATCAGCACGACCACAGCCACAAGGACAATCAAGATCGTGTTGATCATCGCACCATCCAACTGACATGGCCTCGGGGCGGCGCTAGCTAGACCCGCGCGGCCATCAACGCGAACCTCCCCCGAGCGTGCAAGCACCCTGATCTGTTGCAAGGCTGATCCGCCTGAACAGTGATTGTGTCGGACGCTCTACGCCTTGTCACGCAATTCGGAAACTTTTAACAAGGCGCGTCGCCTCGTTGTGCATGAGCCATTGCTGACAGTAGTCGGATCCGGAAAACAAACGGCGCAGAGTTTGCCGGCTGGCAGTACGGAGAGCCTGCCGCGCAGCTACCGAGATGCCGGCCGCCGGGCATGCGCGTGGCGGTCAGCGTGCCCCGGGCGATGACGTGCGGCGCGATGGCGGTCAGGGCCTGGAGCAGCCGCGGATGCGCTGGGGAGCGAGTTGCCAAAGAAGGTGTTGAGCGCGTACACGGTGAAGCGGTAGCTGTGCGCTTGCCTCCCGGGCACGGCGCGTCGTAGTCGGCCTTGCCGGAGCTGTTCTGGGCCACCCGGCGTGCGGCGGGAGCGCGCCGACCTGGAGGTCGGTCGTCGCCGGGCTGATGTCGAAGACTATCCAGTACACCCGCGGCGAGATCGGGGCGGCGGAGTCGTCGACGACCAGTGCGAGCGACTTAGTGCCAGGCGGCGGCGCCGACCAGAAGATCGGCGGGCTCGCGGCCCCGTGCGCGCCGGCGCCATGGCAGGTGAACCGGGCCGGGATCGCCCCGTTGACAAAGACCGGGCTGCGTGACCGACATCGTCAGCGGGGCGTCGGCGACCAGCGGCTTTGGCTTGCCGAACAGGCCGCAGCCGCCCAGCAGCAGGCTGCCTGCCAGCAGGCCCGCCAGCCACCGGTCAGCCCTGCTGCCGCGGCGGCCATCTCCACCCCGGCGCACGCTGCCTCACCCTGTCCCGTTCGACTCCGGCGTCGGCGCAGCCGGACCGCCCTGCATCCTACGCCGGAGCCGGCCGGACGCCATCCGGTCCGTACCCCGGCTACCGACGCACTGCCGATCGGCCTAGTCAGGCTGGCGCGACGTCCCGAACATGATCTCGTCCCAGGACGGCACCGAGGCGCGCCGCGACCGCGCCGCTCGCTGCCTTCTTGGCCGCCGCCGCCCGCTGGCGTCCGCGCCTCCGAGCCGTCGCCGCCGGCCGCCGCGGCCGGGTCCGCCGGCTGCCGCCGGGGCCGCAGCGTGACCACCGCTCGCCATCGCCGCGGGTCGGCCGGGCACGGCGCGCGCGCCATCGCTGTCCGCTGCCGCGGCCGCGTAATCTGCGTCTCTCTGGCCGCGGCGGAGCAGCGCCCCTGCGCTCGTGTCGCGGCGCCTGATCGGCGTACGGGCTGTGCTGCCGCGACCGATCGACGTCACCGTGGCCGTCGCCCGGCTGCGCTCGGCGAACGTGACCGCGGCCCACTCTTCCTGCGGCAGGCACAGCCGGACCGCCTGATCGTCGTCCGGGATGACATGCCGCCGCCGCGGATCGTAGATCCACTCGGCGGTGCTTGACCGGCCGCCGACGCTGAACTGGAGCCGGACCTGCCAGTTACCGTCGGGCCGCTTGCGCGAGTCCCACTCAGCGCTGTCCGGCGTGCGCGCCGATGCCGCTGAGCCGCTCGGCGACGATGTCGCCGAGCCGTGGCCCAGGGCCCCGAATCGCCGCGCCCGCGGATGGTCGCCCGCTGCGCTTCCTGCGCCCGGTACTGCCGCTCGGCCAGCACGGGACCCTCGAACCGGCGGACCCGGTCCGGCGGGATGCCGGCGGCGTCCGCGATCTCGTCTGCCGTCTCGCCAGCCCGGATACGGTCCTGGATCTCCTTGGGTCGCAACGGATTCTCCACTTCGATCTCGTACTGCGCGAGCCGGGAGAACTGACCCTTGGCCACCGTCCTCAGCCGCTCGTCGATGGGCAGCAGGAACCGGCCGCTGCGTCCCGGCACCGCGAGGATGGCGTAACTGCCGTCCTCGCTGACTGCGACGAGGCGCAGCTCCTGCATCGGTGTCCCTCCTGCGGCTGCCCGGCCGCGCAGAGGCGGAGCCCGGACCTGCCCTAACGAGTCTGCCGGCATTAGCCTGACAGGCCAGCACCTCGCCCGGCATGTCCCGCACTATCCGGCATCAGAACCAGCCTGGTCAGGCGACCCGGCACGCGTCACTGGCGACCAGTACTGTTCGGAGGGTATTCATCACGGCGCCGCCGGGGCCGGTAACCCGGATAATCGGATTCGGCCCGAATCCCGGCTTGCTCCCAGATAACGCGTCTGCGCGCGGCCGGGAAACGGCACCGTGGCCATCTCGTGTACATCTGCGGACGTGCCCTATACCCGGCAGATCGCACGGGACCGAGTCAAGTAGTATCTCGGTCCATGCGAGTCGACGCGATCTACGGGGCAATCGGACGATTCAGCTGTTCGGCTTTCGGTGGCTGGTGCTGCTCATCTGGATCATCGGCGTGGTCCTGGCGCACGCCCTTCTGCCCGCGCTCTCCAGCGTGACCCAGGGCAACAACCAGAAGTTCCTGCCCGCCAACGCGGCGAGCTCCCAGGCCGCGGATCTGGCCCAGCCCTTCGGTACAGTCCGGCCTGATCCCGGTGCCGGTGGTGGCCGCCTGTCCGCGGGCAGCCGCTGACCCCTGCCGACACCTCTGCGCTGACCTCGCTGCAGGCCGGGATGGTCAAGGTGCCGAACGTGACCAAGGTGATCAACGCCGGCCAGTCATCCGACGGCCAGGCCGTGCAGCTGATCGCGCTCGCGAACCCGGCCGGAACGGCAACCAGGGCCCGCCACGGACCTGATCAACGGCTTGCGCGCGCGATCACGAACGCGCACCTGCCGCCGGACTGAGGCGCACGTGACCGGAGCGATCGCGGTCGCAGTCGACCAGCAGAAAGCGTCCGGCAATACCGGCAACAAGGTGCAGGCGCTGTCCCTGGTCTTCGTGATCTTGCTGCTCGTGCTGATCTTCCGGTCGTTCACGCTGGCGCTGGCGACGGTGCTGCCCGCGGCGTTCTCGGTCGCGATCGCCGGGCCGCTCGGTCGCCGAGGCGGCCAAGCACGGTCTCCAGGTGTCACCGATCGCGCAGCTACTGCTGATCGTGCTGGTGATCGGCGCGGGCACCGACTACGGGCTGTTCCTGGTGTTCCGGGTCCGGGAGGAGCTACGGCAGCGCCCGCATGACACCGAGGGCGAGCTGTTCCCGGCCAGGAGCAGCTCCTGGCGGAGCGCGCTCGCGGACGTCGCGCATCCCCGCCCGGCGGCCAGGGAAGCCATCGTGCACTCGGTCACCAGAGTCGGCGAGTCGATCAGCGCGTCCGCGCTGACGGTCATCGCGGCGGTGCTCACGCTGCTCCTGGCCAGCTTCTCTTCTACTCCGACCTCGCCTGGCCGTTCGCGATCGCGGTCGCCGTCATCCTGGTGGCCGGGCTGACCCTGCTGCCCGCGCTGCTCTCGATCCGGCTGTCCCTACTGGCGGTCAAGCGCACGGTGTTCAAGGCCATGGTTCGGCAAGCCCAAGCTCATCCCGTGGAGCATTCAGGGCCGGGGCAAGAGCCGGCCTCTGGGGCCGGGTCGCCGGCCGGATCGTCCAGCAAGCCGGCCGCGACCCTGATGGTCGGCGTCATCTTCTTCGGCGGCCTGGCGTTCGCGGTGCTGGGCTACTACGGCGGCTGGCTTCGGCGGCAGTACCAACGCGCCCGCCGGCTACGACTCGGCCAGGGGCCAGACGCTGCTGACCAAGCACTTCCCGCAGGCGTCGGCCAATCCGACGTCGGTGATCTTCAAGTTCAGCCAGTCGGTGTGCGCCAACCCGGCGCCGCTCGGCGAAGATCACATCCGAGCTGCCGTCCAGCCACGCTGTTCACGAAGGTGACCGGCCCGCTCAACCCGGTCGGCGGCATCACCCTCACGCCCGCGCAGTACGCGGGGCTGTGCGGCGCGCTCGGTCCGGCGAAGCTGCTGGCGCCGACACACGCCGGCCAGATCCTGGGCGGCCAGATCCCGGCGCAGGCCTACCAGCTGTACCGGGCGACCGCAACTTCGTCAGCACGGACTGGCGAGACGGTGCAGTTCCCGACCGGCCTGACGGCCGGCGACCCGGGCAGCACCGCAGCGCTGCAACGCGGTGCCGGCCATCCGGGCCGAGACGACCCGGGTGCAGAAGTCGGTCGGGAGCGGTCGACTCCGGCAGTCGGCGGGCGAGGCGCCGCTCTGTACGACATCAGCAGCATCTCCACCAGCGACCTGAAGAAGATCATCCCGATCGCGATCCTCGCCATCGGGATCCTGCTCGCGCTCGTGCTGCGCAGCCTGGTCGCGCCGCTGTACCTGATCGCGTCGGTGGGCCTGTCGTACCTGGCCGCGCTCGGCCTGTCGTGCTGCTGTTCGTCAAGCTCGGCGAGACAGCGGCGGGCTGACCTTCTTCATGCCGTTCCTGATGTTCATCTTCTTGCTCGCGCTCGGCGAGGACTACAACATCCTGGTGATGACGCGAATACGCGAGGAGGCGCACAAACGGCCGCTGCCCGAGGCCGTCACCAAGGCCGTCGGCGTGACCGGCTCGACCGTCACTTCGGCCGGGCTCGTTCTGGCCGGCTCGTTCATCGTGCTGACGATCGCGGGCGGCGGCGGGAACAGCCAAGTCCGCGACATCGGCCTCGGGCTAGCAATACGTAACGATTATGTACGTATCCCTTAACCGTCGCCTTGCTTAACGCGACGCCAATGGCCGTAGTAGACCTTCTCGACTTGCGCGCGATCGATGTCTTCCGCCGTGGCGACGCTCGGTTTTGGTGCTCGACCCGGATCAGGGCCAGGGGCGGCGAGCGGCGCGAACAAGGTGAAAGCTTTCGCAGGCGTTGCAGCAGACGCCATGCCCATTCCAACGCAAAGCAGCTGCAAGAATGCGCGTCGTTCCATGAGAACCTCCCAAGAGATGAGCGGGCTTCCTCCTGGAAACGCTAGACAGCACGATTCCGTTCCCAATTGGCTGGCAGGCTTTTTCGAGGACGTTGCGTTTTCCGACGGCTCCGGCCAAGCGCGGGCGGAAGCCGAAGGCGAGCGCGTAAAAAAGACAGAGCGACGCCGATCTTCTGAAAGCGTCAAAGATCCCATGGGGGCTTCCGGCGGACATAGTAGCCTGTCTTCCGGCTCATAAGACTTAGGAGGATATTTGCGATGACGCAGGCTCCTTGCGCGCTTCCAACCCGCACTCGTTTCGGCTACTTTACGGCCTGTTGATGATGCTGCGCGGCCGACGTCAAATGTTATGGCTAGGCGTGACGA
Source organism: uncultured Alphaproteobacteria bacterium (assembly GCA_963710695.1). GTDB lineage: Bacteria > Pseudomonadota > Alphaproteobacteria > Rhizobiales > Beijerinckiaceae > Methylocystis. Next base: position 19,252 of record CAVQBO010000008.1, read on the forward strand.
AGCATCCGACGGCTGAGTGGGTCGCCCGGCAACTCACCGAAGCCCGCGGCTGGGAGGGCTCCGAGATACATCGTCCGTGATCGCGACCGCGTTTATGGTGAGATATTCAAACGGCGTCTTCGCGCGATGGGAATTCGTGACCGACCAACCGCGCCACGATCGCGATGGCGGAATGGGCATGCGGAACGGCTAATCGGCTCGATCCGACGAGAATGCCCTGAGCATGTTTTATCTTTAGCGAGCACTGCATTACGGAGATCGCAAAGGCCCTTGGGATAGGGCGCGCCAGCATTTATCGGGCGCTTGGACCGTTAATTTAATTTCATCGGACCGCAGCCGTGAAGGAAACTTCAGTTCCTTCGCCTACTAGACCTTATTCAACTGTTCCCGGGGCGTGGCCGCATGGGAGCCCGCCCGATCAGTCGGTCCCAAGCCATCCTGGCTGTTCTGGAACGCACGGCTCCACGGTGGTCGTGCAATACATTTCGATTTTCGGAAGGCTGCCGCCACCAAAAGGGTCGAAGGGCCCACGACACCAGCCGTTACCGCAACGAAGCCAACGATAGTGGCAATCAGAATATCTAATGCAGTCCGCGGCCAGCTGAATCGGCGTTCGCGCCGTGATAAATTCCGAAATGATAATGCTCGTAGGGGCGGCGGACACGTTCGCGCTGAGCGCTAGCATGGCGGCTACGGACACGGTTAGGCGAACATCCATGGCAACCTCCCTTTCTCCAATTTGGTTGGCCGGCCCCGCGGAGCGGTCCGAGGCGAATGTTAGTTCATTAGCAGCCTCTGGAACAGCGGCTGAGCGCCCGGTCGCGGAGCTATGCGGGATTTTTGGTGACGGCGAGAATCAAGCGGCGGATTTCTTTTCTGACGCGACTTCGATTCCATCGCGAAATGTTACACCGCTCACGACTTGCGACAACTGATTTTGGGGCATTGACACGTCAAGCCAGTAACGGCCGATTTGAGGCCATTTTGCCTCTACAGCGCTTGGGGAAGCCATTGATTTTCCTGTCACGCATGACGGCCGATTGAGACGATTGAAAAGTAAAACAGCTTTACGTGTCAAAGCGCAAAAGACATACTTCCGGGTGGACCAGTTCAATGGGGCGGATCAGTTCGCTTAATCGCGGCCATCGGGACCGCGGCTTTTGACCGATCTCATGTCGAATCCAATTTGATGCCCAGCCGTGATCGAAAACCGCCAAGAGGAAAGAAATTCGGGCCAACCCGGAACAAACCGGCCAGATTAGCGTTTTCCTGAATCAGGTTTTTCATAGACCAGCACCGGCGGTGTTGGAAAGCCTAAGGGGAGGTGTGTGATGAGTATCAAGACAATTTCAATTGTATCCGGCGCCGCCCTGCTCGCGCTCACCGCGACCGCTTCAGCGGGCCCTATAAGCGTCGCCAGCTCCCAGATCATTGCGCCACCAACGTCGATCGAGCAGGCCCACTACTATAGGCACCACGGCTGGCGCCACGGCATGCATTATGGCTGGTATGGGCATAGACATTACGGCTACGGCTACGGCTACGGCTACCCCGGTTATCATTGGGGCTATGCCGGCGCGATGCCGGCGGTTGGCGTGATCGCCGTGCCGGCCTCCGGAGATTATTGCGCGACTCCGGTGAGGACGTGCTTGCTCTATGAACCCGGAGTGCTTGCAACGGGCTGTTCCTGTGCGGTTCCCGGCGGGCGCGCGCGGGGAACGGTTGAGAGAGTAGCAACGGCGAACGATACCGAGAGCCTCGACGAGATCGCGACCGGGAAAAGACCCGGTCGCGGTCTCTCGATATCGTCTCCAGAGGCGAAATAATCGCGCGTTACCGGGCGACGAACGTCTCTTGAAGCGCTTATTTCCATTTATGACGGCTCATTATCGTTTCGGAAGTCCGCAACTGGCGCCGGGCGGACCTGGTGACAAAAATAGGGCCTCATTGCCGAGGGACGGTCCGCTCAAACGCCGCAGCAAAACAAATATGAAAATGGCTCGATCGCGTACGCCGGCCGGATTGCGCGGTTGACGGGAGAGCAGCATGGCCGCGACGACCTGGACAGTCGTCGGCGCCTCCTGGTCCAGGCTCACACCAAGGTTCGCCGACGATTAGTTTGCTTCCGAAGAACGTCGCCAGCGTGCTTTGGGGCCGCGCACCTTCCTTGGAAAGAGTTGATGCAAGCGGATTCGGTCGGTCCCGGCGACCGAATTCAAAGTAATATGAAATTTTTTATCGGAAGTCTCAGCTGCCTTTTTGCCGCCCAAAATTTGCTTATTAATGAAACACTCGCGCTGGCTGGAAGCCAACACGCATAAAATACTCATCCGGCCGTGGGGCTTTCCGTAGTGACGCTCGCTTCGGTTCGCGACGTCTACAGAGTGAAAAACTGCGCCGCAATGCGCAAAGCGTCAGTAAGGAAAGTTAAAAATATGCTGCGATCTCTTGGTCTTGCAGGAATGATGGGGCTTGTCCTGCTCTCCGCGCCCGCGAGCGCCTTGGACGTCATCAATGACGATCTTGGTGGAGTGGTCGAGTTTTATATGGCCCGACTCGACCGTGCTGAAGCGCGCGGTGAGTCGGTTCGCATCGGCGCCGTGGAATGCAACTCGTCTTGCACACTGTTTCTGGCGGCGCGCCGCTCTTGCGTCTCTCCGGAGGCCGTCTTCGGCTTTCACGCTCCCTGGGCTGGTGCGGCAACCGGCGGAGTTGTCGACCCGGAGATGGTGGCCTTGTTCTCCCGTTCTTACAAACCCGCGCTGCGTCGGCTATTTCTCGCCCATATCAGGAATACGGGCGGCGCTGTCCCCGGACCGCTGCTGAAACTCACTGGCCTGCAGCTCGCGAGTCTAGGCTATCGCCTGTGCAGTGAGGTAGGCTCTCAGCAGACCGCTGCAAATCGTGTTCGGCCCGATGTCGCCAACAATCGCGCGGGAAGGATAAATCCGTCTGTGCGGGCTTCAAGCCCTGAATCTCCGCTGGCCCGATGGCTGGGGCTTCGATAAGCCGTTGTGTGTGCCGAAAACCTCATCCGTGTTCATGGGGTGAGAATCGGGTATCCTGGCGGCAGGGTTGCGCAATTCTCGGCGGATTGCGCCATCGATATGTTGGGATCTGATTTCCAACAAGGAAAGGTTAGTCACGGGAGCTACGTCGGCTTCTTGATTGGGACGTCGCCGTTTCATCCCACGTGAATTGTTCCAAGAGATTCTCTGGCCGATGGCCGGACGACGCCTATGGCTGCGCCGCCAAGCGTGGTCGAAACATCTGCCTTCTCAGGAAATGTGACTCAGGCGCTGCTCGGAATCGAACGCCGCCACGAGCGTCGCGTGGAACGTCGCGTCCATCGCCAAGAGCGTCGCACGGAGCGTCGCGTCCATCGTCACGAGCGGCGAGAGATACGTCGACACTACTGAATTGTAACAAGCAGCCTATGTTCGCGGCGAAAACAAACAAACGCCCCGCGCGTTTGATAAAGCTCGGGGCGTTTTTTTGGAGTCCGGAAGAGACAGCTCTCTCCGCAAAATGGAAGCTACGCTCAATATCACCAAGTCTCGAAACATCCCCAAACTCGCGGAGACGTGGCGGCTAGAACGCTTCGGGGATGAGTTTCGACGTGTAGTCGGACCCGACATAGCCGTCGGTCTTGCGCTTCGGCAGCTCGATTTTCGCGGACGCCTGCCTTTCATATGGAATTTGGCTTAGCAGGTCGGTGATGATATTGAGCCGCGCCCGCTTCTTGTCGTCCGATCTCGCGACTCGCCAAGGCGCCCAAGGCGTATGCGTCTTCTCAAACATTTCATCGCGGGCGCGCGTATATTCGTCCCAGCGCGCATAGGATTTCAAATCCATCTCCGACAATTTCCACAATTTGCGCCCATCCGTGATGCGCGCTTGCAACCGTCTGGTCTGCTCCTCCGGGCTCACTTCGAGCCAATATTTCAACAAAATGATTCCGAACTCGACCATCGCCATCTCGACCGCCGGCGCGGCGTGGAAAAAAAATTCGAGCTCCCGTTCCGTGCAAAACCCCATTACGCGCTCGACGCCGGCTCGGTTGTACCAACTTCTGTCGAAGATGACGACTTCCGTGGCCGCAGGGAAATGCGGGACATATCTCTGGAAATACATCTGCGACTTCTCTCGCTCCGTCGGCGCGGGCAGCGCCACGACGCGGAACGTGCGCGGACTGACACGCTCGGTGAGCGCTTTGATGACGCCGCCTTTGCCGGCGCCGTCGCGCCCTTCGAACACAATACAGATCTTTTTCTTTTCGCGACGAACCCATTCCTGCAGTTGCACAAGCTCTACGTGCAAATCGGACAGCTTCTTTTCATATTCCTTTCGCGTCAGCTTCTGAGCAGGCGCTTCGTCGATCGAGGCCTGCGAGATGGAGTCCTGCGGCGATTTTTCGTGTTTCGCCTTCTCCTTCTTCGATTTTCCCATGTCGTTCCCCATTCTCGAAAGCTTAGCGGCGCCTTGAGCGGGCGTCCGCGCTAAAGCGTCCTCGATAGGAGTTACACCAAAATGTCACATTTAAGCGCGAAAGTTTCCTGCGCCAGTCGATGCGACTTCCTGACGCGGTAGAAATCGCCTGCCGTCCTTGCCAACAGGGATAAGCTTGGCCTCTGCGTATTTAGCCCAAGCGAGCGCTTTGACGCCGGATTACAGGAGGCCATCATGCTCGAGCAGAACGCCCTCGGAAGCGCCTTTTTCAACTACTGGCGAGACTCTTTCGAACGCTCCGTTCTCTTTCTCGACGTTTTGCGCGAGCGCGGAAACGTTTATCGCACGCAGAGCGCGCGAACGGCCCCGCATGTGCTCAGTTTCGACTGCGAACTGCTTGTAGACGGGCGCTCGCTGCCGGAACCCGTCAATTACGTCCTTGTGCGCATCAAGCCGCCGGCGGACGTCGTGGTCGATCCCGGCAAGCGGCCCGTCATCGTGTTCGATCCGCGCGCGGGTCACGGCCCCGGCATCGGCGGCATGAAGCACGACAGCGAGATCGGCGTCGCCCTGAGGGCGGGCCATCCCTGCTATTTCGTAGGCTTCTTGCCGCGGCCAGAGCCGGGACAGACGATCGAGGACATATGCCGCGCGGAGGCGCATTTCGTGCGCGTCGTCGCGGAGCGGCACCAGCAAGCCGACGGCAAGCCCATGCTCATCGGCAATTGCCAGGCGGGCTGGCAGATCTTGATGATGGCGGCGATGGAGCCCGATCTCGCCGGCCCGATCCTCGTCGCGGGGACGCCGCTCTCCTACTGGGCCGGCGTACGCGGCAAGAACCCGATGCGCTACCTCGGCGGCCTGCTGGGCGGAACCTGGCTGACCTGGATGATGGGCGATCTCGGCGACGGCGTGTTTGACGGCGCCTGGCTGATTTCGAATTTCGAGTTGAACAATCCGGCGAACACTCTCTGGAAAAAGCCTTACAATGTCTATGCCAACGTCGACACGGAGGCGAAACGCTATCTGGAGTTCGAGAAGTGGTGGGGCAACCCCGTGCTGCTCAACGCGGAGGAAATGCGATCCATTGTCGATGAATTGTTTGTTGGCAATCGACTGACGGCTGGAGAGGTCGTCACGAGCGACGGCGAGCGCCTCGATCTGCGGAAGATCAAATCGCCGATCATCGTTTTCTGTTCGTTCGGGGACGACATCACGCCGCCGCAGCAGGCGCTCGACTGGGTTCTCGACCTCTATGACAGTGTCGACGAGATCATCGCGAATGAGCAGACGATCATCTATTCGCTGCACCAGAGCGTCGGCCATCTCGGCATCTTTGTCTCGGCCAAGGTCGCGAGAAAGGAGCACGAGGAATTCATCTTCAATATGGAAATGATCGACGTCATGCCGCCGGGGCTTTATGAGGTGATGCTGACGGAGGCGGACGCTTCCGCCGCCAACCCGGAGCTTATTTCCGGGAAATACATCGCAAAACTCGAACCGCGCACGCTCGACGATATTCGCGCGCTCGGCCGCAACGACGCCGCCGACGAACGCCGTTTCGAGACTTCGGCTCGCGTCTCGGAAATCAATCGGGACCTCTATCGCAATTTTCTGCAGCCAACCGTTCAATCGCTGACGACGCCGGCCTCGGCGGAATTCTTGCGCGAGGCGCATCCCAACCGCGTGATGTTTCGCGCTTTCTCCGACCGGAACCCGATCCTCGCGCCTGTCGGTTCGGCGGCGGAAAAAATTCGGGGCGACCGTCATCCCGTGGCTGCGGACAATCCGTTTTTGACGCTGGAGAAAATGACGTCCTCGTGGATCGTCACAAATCTCGAGATTTTCGCGAAGATGCGCGAGGCGGCGATGGAAGCGACGTTCCTCGACGTTTACGGGTCGCCCGTGCTGCAGGCGGCGGTCGGAGTGAAGGCCGAGCGTCAAGAAACCAGGCGCGTCTCGCACGATGCGAACGCCGAGACCCGCCGCGCGGAGCTTGCGGCCGATATGACTCGCGGCGGCTTCCTCGAAGCGTCGCTGCGCGCCCTGCTTTATGTGCTGCGGTATGGAGGCGCGGATGAACGCCAGTTCAACGCGCTCGAAGCGCTGAGGAACGCCGCCCCCGAAAACGAGCGCGTGCCCTTGTCGCAAGTAAAGGCGATCATTCGGCGGCAGGCCGCGCTCTTGCGCTGTGACGAAGAGCAGGCGATCGTCACAATCCCGCAAATCCTGCCCGACGATCCTGGCAGGCGCGCAAGGGCGCTTTCGGCGATCCGCGACCTCATCTCGGCGGGCGGCGATCCCGATCCAGGCGAGGAAAAGCGATTTCAACGAGTTAGCCGCTTGTTCGAAGGCGCGGCCGCGAAAGTCAAATCCCTCAGCCAAGACGGGTGACCTCGATGAAACCTGCTTTCAAGCCGCAAACGCACGAGAAATACAATAGGCTCATCGAAGCCGCCGTCGCCGCCGGCCCGGTCGTGACGGCCGTGGCCCATCCTTGCGACGAGGCGTCGCTCAAGGGCGCCATAGAGGCGGCGCGCCTAGGTCTCATCACGCCAGTGCTCATCGGGCCCCTCGCGCGGATCAAGGATGTCGCGGTTCGGCACGGAATCGACATCGGCGGCTTCAGAACCGTGGACTCGCTGCACAGCCATGATTCAGCGGCCAAGGCCGTCGAACTTGTGCGCAACGGCGAAGCCGAGGCCTTGATGAAGGGCAGCCTGCATACCGACGAGGTCATGGGCGGCGGTAGTGGCGCGCGAAGGGGGCATACGCACATCGCGCCGGATCAGTCACTGCTTCATCATGGACGTGCCCGGCCATCCCGATCCCTTGATCATCACCGACGCCGCGGTGAACATCGCGCCGACACTGGAAGATAAGGTCGACATCGTGCAGAACGCGATTGATCTCGCGAATGCGCTCGGCCTGCCGGAAGTTCGGGTTGCGATCCTGTCCGCGGTGGAGACCGTCAATCCGAAAATCTCATCATCGCTGGAGGCCGCGTCTTTAAGCAAGATGGCGGAGCGCGGGCAGATCACGGGCGCGCTTGTCGATGGGCCGCTGGCGCTCGACAACGCCATCGACGAAGAGGCGGCGGCGACGAAAAAGATCACCTCGCCCGTCGCGGGTCGGGCGAACGTGCTTGTCGTGCCGGATCTCGAGGCCGGCAATGTGCTCGCCAAGGCGCTTTCCTTTCTCGCGGGCGCCGACTGCGCCGGCGTCGTGCTCGGCGCCAGAGTTCCGATCATCCTGACGAGCCGCGCGGACTCCGTGACGGCGCGGCTTGCGTCTTGCGCGGTCGCGGCGCTTCTCGCAAAATTTCGCCGTGATCACGCGGCAACACACGCGAAGTGAGGCCGGCATGGAAACGAAAATCAATCCGGTTCTCGCTGGGCGCAAGGCGCTCGTCGTCGGCGTCGCCAACGATCAGTCGATCGCTTACGGCTGCGCCAAGGCTTTTCGCGCCGCCGGCGCCGATCTCGCCATAACTTGGCTGAATGAAAAAGCACAGCCGCACGTCGAGCCGCTCGCCCGCGAACTCGAAGCCAGCATTACGGCGGCGCTCGACGTGTCCAAGGCGGGCGAACTCGAGGCCCTGTTCGAAAAGATCGAAAAAAACTGGGGGCGTCTCGACCTTCTGGTTCATTCGATCGCCTTCGCTCCCAAAGCCGATCTACAAGGCGGCCTCCTCGATTGCTCCGGGGAGGGGTTCGCCAAGGCGATGGACATTTCATGTCATTCGTTCATTCGCATGGCGAGGCTCGCCGCGCCGCTCATGATCGACGGCGGCGCTATGTTCGCGATGAGTTACGTCGGCGCGAATAAGGTCGTGCCGAATTACAATGTGATGGGACCGGTGAAGGCGGCGCTGGAGGCGGCCTGCCGTTATTTGGCCTATGAGCTGGGACCGAAAGGCGTCCGAGTGCACGCGATCTCTCCGGGGCCGCTCAAAACGCGCGCCGCCTCCGGGATCAAGGACTTCGAGCTGCTGCTCAACGAGGCGGCGAGCAAGGCGCCGCTGGGAGAACTCGTAGACATCATGGATGTCGGTTGGACATGCGCCTATCTCGCAACCCCATTCGCGCAAAGACTGACAGGCGGCACGGTCTATGTCGACAGCGGCGCCAATATCGTCGCCTGATTCGCCCGGGCTTTTTTGGAAAGCACCCATGTCATGCATCGCCGTCGTCAACGCTGGGTCATCGAGTCTTAAATTCGCCGTTTATCAGTCGGCGCTCGATCCGCTCCTGCTTCTGAAAGGCCAGATTGAAGGGATAGGCGCGAAGCCGCGCGCGAGACTTTCCGACGCCCGAGGCGAAACGCTCGTGCGGGAGGAGCTGCCAGAAGAAGGATTCGATCACGCGGCCGCGACGCGGACGATGATGCGGATCGCGGCGCCGCGGCTGGAGGGGCGAGATATCTCGGCCGTCGGGCACCGCGTTGTTCATGGAGGCCCCGACTATTCGGCGCCGGCGCTTTTGAACGATGAGATCATTGCCAAACTCGCCACGTTCATTCCGCTCGCGCCGCTGCACCAGCCGCACAATCTCGCCGTTATCCGGGCGATCAAGGCGTCGCATCCGGAGCTGCCGCAAATTGCATGTTTCGACACGGCTTTTCACCACGGTCAACCGGCGCTGGCGCAAGCTTTCGCAATCCCACGAAAATATTCACAGGATGGGGTCCGGCGCTATGGTTTCCACGGCATTTCATATGAATATGTCTCGTCCCGGTTCACAGAGCTCGCTCCGGAACTCGCGACTGTTCGTCTCATCATCGCGCACCTTGGAAACGGCGCGAGCCTATGTGCGATAAAAGACGGTCGCAGCGTGGCGAGCACGATGGGGTTTACGGCCGTCGATGGGCTCATGATGGGAACGCGTTGCGGCGCCCTCGATCCTGGCGTTCTCATCCATCTGATGGACCAATACGGATTCGGCGCGCGCGAACTCGAGGATTTCATTTACCGCAAATCCGGCCTGCTCGGCGTCTCCGGCCTTTCCTCCGACATGCGGACGCTGCGGGCTTCCTCGGAACGCGCGGCGAAAGAGGCGATTGAACTGTTCATTTATCGGATCGTGCGCGAGATCGGCTCTTTGGCGGCGGCGCTGGGCGGCCTCGATGCGCTGGTCTTCACAGGAGGGATAGGCGAGAACGACGCCGCGACGCGGAGGGAAGTGGCGAACGGCTGCTCTTGGCTCGGACTGACTCTCGACGCCGCGGCGAACGACAAAGGCGAAACGCGAATCAACGCGCGGGGATCGCGGGTCGCGGCCTTTGTCATCCCGACAAATGAAGAACTCGAAATCGCGAAGCGCGCATGGAAGCTCTCGGGCGGAATGTGACGAGCGCCAGGGCTCGCTTCGTGCTCGCTGTGTCTAAAATACAAAATGAAAACAATAGCAAAGACGCCGCTTGTGAGTTTGCGATTTCCCTCCCTGCGGCAGGTCCGAATTGTTGCAACGGGCGATGTTCTCGGCGTGGAAAAGAGTTACACATTTCCCGGCGGACCGTGCGCGATGATATAAGATAGCTGAGTTGTTTTGGGCGGGCCTACACGCGGCATGCCTTTAGCCCGCTCGCGAGAGGATGCGCTGATGTCGAGAAAATACCTGATGTGGATCGTTGTGGCCGCTATCGCGGCCGGCGGTTTCTTCGGCTACCAATATTGGCGGGACATGCAGTCCGCCTTGCCGAAGGGAATCGCCTCGGGCAACGGCCGGATCGAGGCGAAGCTCGTGGACATCGCCGCCAAGGAGGCCTTGAGGGTCAAGGAAATCCTCGTTGACGAAGGCGCCCTCGTCAAGCCGGGCGACGTGCTGGTGCGAATGGACACCGCGACGCTGGAATCGCAACTGGCCGAGGCCAGGTTGAACGTCGCGGCCACGGGGCAAAAAGCGGCGATCACCAAGGCGTCGATCGCCAGGAGCAAGGCCCAAATCGAGCTCGCCAAGATCGAGGTTAAGCGCAGCACCGCTCTCGTCGCGGAGCGCGCCGGCTCGCAGCGGGAGCTGGACGTGCGCAGAACGGCGCTGCAAACAACCTCGGCCGGCCTTCAGGAGGAGGAGGCCAAGCTGCGCACGAATGAGCAAGAGGTCAAGGTCGCGGAGGCGAACGTAGCGACGATCCAGACCCGCATCGACGACGCGACGCTCAAATCTCCCGTCACGGGGAGAGTGCTGTATCGTCTGGCCGAGGTCGGCGAGGTCTTGGCCGCGGGGGGCAAGGCGCTGACGCTGGTCAATCTCAATGACGTTTACATGGAAATCTTCCTCCCCTCCGAGCAGGCCGCGAAACTGAAGAACGGCGCGGAGGCGCAGACTTACCCTGGACGCTCTGCCGGGCCGCGCCTTCGCTGGCTATGTGAGTTTCGTGTCGCCCGAGGCGCAATTCACCCCAAAGCAGGTCGAGACGAAGAGCGAGCGCGAAAAGCTGATGTTCCGCGTCAAGATCCGCGTGCCCGAGGAGACGGTCGAATCCCATATCGACGTTGTCAAAACTGGCGTGCGCGGTGTCGGTTATGTGAAGGTCGACGAATCCGTCGGCTTGGCCAGCATCGCTGCGGGAGCCAGCAACCGCTGCGGGAGGTTGTGCCGCCGAAGAAGAATGAACGGCGCGGCCCTAAGACCCCCGCAAGTTTGAGATTAAAGCCGCAACGCGCCGGAGAGCCAGTTCATGCTGGAGACTCAGCGTCGAATGTGTCCACGGTCGCGGCCGTCGGCGCGCCGGTCGTGTCGATCAAGGGCGTGACCCATCGCTACGGCGCAACGCTGGCGCTCGACGGTCTCTCGCTCGACATTCCGAGCGGACGCATGGTCGGCGTGATCGGCCCGGACGGCGTCGGCAAATCGACGCTGCTGGCGCTGGTCGCCGGCTCCAAGCAGATGCAGCAGGGCAAGGTGACCGTGCTCGGAGGCGACATCGCCGACGCGGCGCCACCGGCGCGACGCCTGCCCGCGCATCGCCTATATGCCCCAGGGCCTCGGCAAGAACCTTTATTTGGAACTCAGCGTCGCAGGAGAACGTCGACTTCATGGCGCGGCTCTTCGGCCTTTCCGCCGCGGAGCGCCCCGCGCGCATCAAGCAGCTGCTCGACGCGACGGGCCTTGGCCCCTTTCCCGACCGCCCCGCCGGCAAGCTTTCGGGCGGCATGAAGCAGAAGGTCGGTCTGTGCGGCGCGCTGGTCCACGAGCCGGACCTGCTCATCCTCGACGAGCCGACGACCGGCGTCGATCCGCTGTCGCGCCGCCAGTTCTGGTCGCTGATCGACGACATCCGCGCCGACCGGCCCAGCATGAGCGTCGTCATCTCCACCGCCTACATGGACGAGGCGCAGCAATGGGACTGGATCGTCGCCATGGACGCCGGGCGCGTGCTCGCGACCGGCACGCCGGCGGAACTCATGGAGCGGACGGGAACGAAGGACCTCGAAAAGTGCTTCGTCGCCCTGCTGCCCGAGGAAAAGCGCGCGGGCCACGTCGATCTGACCATTCCGCCGCGCCCGGAGGGCAAGGCCGAAATCGCCATCGACGCCAAGGGACTGACGCGCCGCTTCGGCGATTTCGTCGCCGTCGACCACGTCTCCTTGACGATCGAGCGCGGCGAGATTTTCGGCTTCCTCGGCTCCAACGGCTGCGGCAAGTCGACCACGATGAAGATGCTCACCGGCCTGCTGCCGCCGACCGAAGGAAGCGCGACGCTTTTCGGCCAGTCGGTCGAAGCCGGCAGCATGGAGGTGCGCAAGAGCATCGGCTACATGACGCAGGCCTTCTCGCTCTAGGGCGAACTGACGGTCAGGCAGAACCTCGTTCTCGACGCGCGCCTCTATCACATCCCGCCCGACAAGGCGAAAGCGCGCATCGAGGAGCTCGTCGAGAAATTCGGCCTCGGCCCCTATCTCGACGCGCTTGGCCGAGGATCTGCCAATGGGCCTGCGTCAGCGGCTTTCGCTCGCCGTCGCGGTTCTGCACGAGCCGCAAATGCTTATCCTCGACGAGCCGACCTCGGGCGTCGATCCCGTCGCGCGCGACAGTTTTTGGGAATTGCTGATCGACCTGTCGCGCAAGCAGGGCGTGACGATCTTCGTCACGACGCATTTCATGAACGAAGGGATGCGCTGCGACCGCATCTCGCTCATGAACGCGGGCAAGGTGCTCGCCGCCGACGCGCCGCAAAAGCTCATCGAAGCGCGCGGCGCCGCGACGCTGGAGGAAGCCTTCATCGGCTACATGGAGGACGCGATCGGCGAGGCCGTTGCCGGCGCATCGAGCCAGGATAAAGCGGGCGCCGCCGTCTGCCGCAGGCGGTCGAATCACCGACGCACGCGCCGCCCTCGGGCCTCGCGCTGCGCCTAGGCCGAATGCTCGCCTATAGCGCGCAACGAGACCATGCAGATCCTGCGCGATCCCGTGCGCCTCGCCTTCGCCTTCGTCGGTTCGGCTGCTGCTGATGCTCGTCTTCGGTTTCGGCATCACGACGGACGTCGAACATATCCGCTACGCGACTTTCGACCTCGACCAGACGGCGGAGAGCCGCGCCTATCTCGAGCAATTCGCCGGCACGCCGCGCTACTTCACGCAGACGGCGCCGGTCCGCTCCGCCGACGACGCCTTGGAGCGCCTGCAATCGGACGATATCTCGCTGGTCATCGAGATGCCGCCGAATTTCGGCCGCGATTTGCGCAAGGCCCTGAGGCCCGAAGTGCTGGCGCAGGTCGACGGCGCCAACACGTTCCGCGGCGAAACCGTCTCGCAGTATGTGCAGGACGTGCAGGACAACGATGCTGCAGCGATCCGGGCAGCGAACTGCAGACCGCGCCGCAGAAATACACCGCCAATTTTCAAGACCGCTACATGTACAACCCGACGTTCGAAAGCGTCTACGCGATGGTCCCGAGCGTCCCGCCCATGCTGCTGATTCTCATTCCGGCGATTCTTATGGCGATCAGCGTCGTGCGCGAGAAGGAGCTGGGCTCGATCATCAATTTCTACGTCACTCCGACCGGACGGCTGGAATATCTGCTGGGCAAGCAGATTCCCTACATCGCCATCGGCATGCTCAACTATTTCATCTTGGTCGCGATGGCGATCGTCGTTTTCGGCATCCCGATCAAGGGCAGCTTTCTGATGCTGACGTTCTGCACGCTGCTTTATGTCATCGCCACGACCGGCATCGGCATGGTGATTTCGACATTCACCAGCAGCCAAGTCGCCGCCGTCTTCATCACCGCGATCATCACCCTTATGCCGACCATCCAGTTTTCCGGCCTGCTGCAGCCGGTCTCGACGCTGGCCGGCCGCGCCAAATTCATGGGCGCGATCTGGCCGACGTCCTATTACATGCACGCGAGCAAGGGCGCGTTCACCAAGGGGCTTGGCGCCGATCTCCTGATGCAGGACGTTATCTTTCTTGCTTGTTGCATCCCGCTTCTCTGGGGCGTGAGCACGCTCGCGCTAAGGAAACAGGAGAAGTAGCGGTGAGGTCATCTTCTGAACATCTTTGGCTCGGCCTCAAGGAGCTCCGCAGCCTCGCGAGCGATCTGGTGATGGTTTTGTTTGTCGTCTATGCATTCACTGGGGCGATCTACGTTCAGGCAACGGGCACTTCGAGCGAAGTCAACAACGCCTCGATCGCCTTTGTCGACGAGGATGGCTCGGCCCTGTCCAAGGAATTGATGAACGCCTTCTATCCGCCGCGCTTCCAACTGCCTGAGCTGATCTCCGTCACCGAGGTCGAAACCGCGATGGACGAGGGCCGGTTCATGTTCGTCGTCGTCATCCCGCCGCGATTCGAAGCCGACCTGCGCGCGGGGCGCCATCCCGACATCCAGCTCAACATCGACGCGACCGCCATGCAGCAGGCCGCTATCGGCGCAGGCTACATCAAGAACATCGTCAATGACCGGGTCTCCAGTTTTTTCAGGCGGACGGACGCCAGGGCGCAGCCGCCGATCAATCTGGTCATTCGGCGGCTCTTCAATCCCAACGGCGTAATCTTCTTGGTTCGCGAGCGTCGTGGCCATCATCAATCAGGTCACTCTCCTGACGGTCATTCTGACGGGAGCCGCGGTCATTCGCGAACGCGAGCACGGAACGCTGGAGCATCTGCTGGTCATGCCGCTCGCCGCCTTCGAGATCGCGCATGGCGAAGGTTTGGGCCAACAGTCTGGTCATTATCGTCGCGACCGCCCTGTCGCTGTATTTCATCGTGATGCAAGTGCTGGAGGTGCCGTTCGCCGGGTCGGTCATGCTGTGGTTCTCTGGCGTGCTGCTTTATCTCTTTTTCGCGACCGCGCTTGGGCTGTTTCTCGGGACGATCTCGCGGTCCATGGCGCAATTCGCGCTTTTGATCATTCTGGTGGTTGTCGTGCTGCAGCTGCTGTCGGGCGGCTCGACGCCGGTCGAGAGCCAGCCGGTCTGGCTGCAGTATATGACCTTCCTTCTGCCGTCGCGGCATTTCGTCAGCTTCTCGCAAAAGATCATCTATCGCGGCGGCGGCATCGAGGCCGTCTGGCCGCAGTTCGCGATGGTGGCGGCGGTCGGCCTCGCGTTTTTCGTTTACAGCCTGGCGCTGTTCCGGAAATCGATCGCGGTGACGAAGTAACGCGTTCAGCACGAGACCGCCGCGCGAGCGAGCAACAGGAAATCTCGATTGCGTTGCTCGCATTTACCCAAAATTCACCTTAGAAAGGAGTGTCGGACATGATTGATTCGGGAATGTCGCCTTGCGTTCGTTTCGTCCTGGGAAGCGGCGTCTGCTTTTCACGGATGACGTCTTTGCCCCGACTCGCGGGAAACATCTTGGAAGGATAGCGCGGCTCGGCGCCCTTCGACGGATAGCGGAGCATGTTGATGGGCGGTCATCGAAAGTTCAAGCGCGCGGCGCCCTTGCTTGTCCAAGTTCCCCCGATTTGCTTGGCGCTGGCGCTGGGCGGCTGCGCCGTAGGCCCCGATTTCATCCCGCCGGAAGTCCCGGTCCAAAATAATTGGATCGAAAGCAAAGACTCGCGCGTCGCGAGCAAGACCGACATCATGAGCCATTGGTGGCGGGCGTTCAGGGATCCGACGCTCGATCGCCTGATCGAGTGCGCATATGAGCAAAATCTCCCGGTGCAGATCGCCGGTCTGAGGATTCTGGAAGCCCGCGCCCAACTCGGCGTCGCGATCGGAAACATGTATCCGCAAACGCAGGAGGGCACGGGCGCCGCGCAGCAAAATCTTCTCAGTTCGCGCCTGGCCAACCAGGCCGACCTCCAGCATTCCTTCGCGAATTTCAACCTCGGGTTCGACGCCGCTTGGGAGCTCGATTTCTGGGGCCGCTTCCGCCGCAATGTCGAGGCCGCCGACGCCAGCATGCTCGCAACGGTCGCCGAATACGACAACGCGCTCGTCTCGCTCACGGGCGAAGTGGCCCGGACCTACGCTATCATGCGCACCTTTGAGGAGCTCATTCAGATCGCCCGCGAAAACGCCAGGGTGCAGAAAGAGGGACTGGATATCGCGGAATCTCGCTTCCGCAATGGCGCAACGTCGGAACTTGACGTCGCGCAGGCGCGCACCTTGCTGGAAAGCACGCTCGCGGACATCCCCCCCTTGCAAGCCGGTCTGCAGCAGTCGAAGAACGCGTTGAGCACGCTGTTGGGGCGGCCACCGGGCGCCGTCGAGGCGCTGCTGCATGGGCCTCAAAGGATTCCTTCGGCCTCCAGAAGAGTGGCGATCGGCATACCGGCGGAATTGCTGCGGCGGCGACCGGACATCCGCGCGGCAGAATTCAACGCCGCCGCGGAAAGCGCGCGCATTGGGGTCGCCGAGGCGGATCTCTATCCGAGGTTTTTTCTCTTAGGCGACATCGGGGTGCAAAGCAGCGACGTCGCCAAGCTCTTCGCTCCGCACAGCCTGTTCTTCACCGCCGGCCCTGGGTTCCAATGGTCCATCTTGAACTACGGACGCATCACCAACAATGTGCGGGCGCAGGACGCGCGCTTCCAGCAAGCGCTCGTGAACTACGAAGACACTGTGCTCAAAGCGGCGCGCGAAGTGGAGGACGCGTTGATCGGTTTTCTCAAAGCGCAGGAGAGCGCGGTCAGCTCGCAAAAGTCGGTCCAGGCCGCTCTGAATGCGGTAAAGCTATCGCTGATTAGGTACCGAGAAGGCGCTGAAGATTATCAGCGAGTCGTCGACTCGCAGCGCTCGCTATTGCAAGAGGAAAACAAGTTAGCCGAGACGCGCTCTTCCATCGCCACCAATCTGATTGCGCTTTACAAGGCTTTGGGCGGCGGATGGGAAATACGCGAGGGCAGACCAATCGTTCCGCCCCCCATGCAAGCCGAAATGGCGAGCCGAACCAACTGGGGCGACCTGCTGCCGCAGCAATCGCCGCCGCCGACGCCGGAATTTGCCTTTGCCGACGCCGGCCGGCGTCGCGCCGGTTCTGCTTCCACCAGACTGGTGATAAGTCAATCACGCATCTAGCGTAACGCGTCCGCGTCCAGTCCAGAGATCCCTAATTTGCGTCTCGCTCCAATCGGACAGGCGGGGATTGGTTTCGCATCGTCGGCGCCGGTCAACAGCGCGAACGAGGATCAACCTGCCTCATGACAGTCTGAATATGACGCTCACGAAAGCCGCGGAACCGATCACAGCCAAAGCTAACGCGATGGCGATTACTGGCTTATTGACGGGCAATTGCGACTTGATCGCCAGGTGCCGAAACTCCTCCGAGTGAAGGTAATTCACGAGCCAGATATATTGCCAAATCGCGATAAGAAGCCCGAACACTCCAGAAAAAATCAGCGCTAGCCCCAGATAACGAGGCAGGAGTGGCGCGAGCGCGGGCTTGGCGCTGCTCATGTTTTCAAGCCGGTCGAAGAATTGCACGATGGTAAAGCCAAATCCGATCAGCGTCGTTGCAAGGCGCATCCATCCCATCAGCGTCGAATCGGCGGAAAGCCGTGTTCTTATCCAGGCAAAGTGGCTGTCCGAGGTCGGCGTGACGACAAACCCCGTACCTGGGGCTTGCGGCGGTTGTTCGGAGCTTGCTCCGTACGATTGTTTTGGCTCATTCATCGTTAGCTCGCGCTTAGTTGTTAGAACAACTCAATACGCTCCGGTGAAATATTAGTTAGATTTCCGAGTCCCTAAAAGACCGTTTTTAATTCTCTTTGGCATTGCTAAACCATTAGCATTACTGCATCCGCAAGAGCTGCTAGGGCAGCTGCGAATGCAGCAAGGCTACTCCAGAACGTTCGCGCCTGCGCGGTCTTCAAGATGTCGATTTTGCGTTTGCCGTCGTGGACTACCCACGCCGGCAAAGGAGGCGCGTCTCCGCTTACTTGTTCAAAATCTTCCGGATCGTATTCAATTTTTCGGAAACAGGCGACTAACCAAAGGGCCGCTGAAGCTATTCCAAAACCAGCGGAGGTCCATAAAAGCGCTTGCTTCACAGCTGTCTCCCAGCATGGCGCCGCCACTTGGCGACCTGATGGTTGTGTGCTGGCCAGCTTTGTCCTATTGCGGCCAAAAGGGTCGACTTCTCTCAAGATGACGCGGATTTGCCCGCGCCACGGTAACCGGTTTGATCTCGACGGTTCAAGCGTGACGCTGCCTTTTGATCGCCGAGCGGGTGGCTTGTTCAGACAATTAGTGTTCGATCGGCCCAAGGGTCGGGATTTGCGCCCCCGACGCGACCCAATGGTCATAAGTCTGAAGTTTGAGGCCCATTTTGTCGTAAAGGACTTAGGTAGCCGTCTCGACCACGTTCAACCGCCTCCGGCACGATTGCTTGCACCTCCTGAGCGATAACTCCAACATAGGCGCGGCCCCCGCCGTTGTAAACAAAGCGGGCAACAGCTGACGCCGCGTCAATGACGCAGGTGCAGATGGATTTGTGGATTCAGGTCTCGGTCCCATTGTAATGATCATTTCATGTTAGCGCTATCGCCCCACAGCTGTATCCGATCTTTGTGGTCATCTATTGTATTCGACTGTCAGCAGTTCCTTAACTGTGAGTCTAGCGCCGCGAGCTGTGCAGCGTTTGCGCAGGTTGTCCGTAAGCTCTACTCGCTTTATATAATATCGGAATGGCGAGGAAAACGCCATGACCGCAGAATCCACTCTCGAAATCAGCGCAAAAAGCAGCGATGCCATGGAGACCGCGCTTACGTCGTAATTACCCACCCCCATTTTCGGCGCGCGGATCAGGGCGATGCCGCTGATTTCCGGGCTCCCCTTGCCAGGGGGCGCAATCTCTGAATCCATGCGGGCATGGATCGGACTGATTTGCAGCGCCTGAGCAAGGACGAGTTGATTGATCTGGTGATCCGGCTTCAACGACCGGATAAAACGTCGCGCAATTCGTCGAAGCCTCCGTCCACCGACAAGAAAGAGAAACGCCAGAACTCCCGTCCTGGCGGAGCGAAGCCCGGACATGAACCGCACAATCGTCGGCTGGCGGACAATCCCGATGAGTTCCGCGATCACGGGCCAACGCATTGCGAGTTCTGCGGCGGGTCTGTGTCGCCCGACGCCGAGATGGAATTGATCGGGGAATACGACGAGATCGAGATACCGCCGGTCAAGCCCTATGTCGTGCGCCATCGGCGCTTCGCCTGCCGCTGCGCGCATTGTGGCGCTGAGATAAAAGCTCCGGCGCCCGCCGTCGCCACGACGACGCCGTTTGGACCGCGCATTCATGCGCTGGCGATTTATTTGAAGAGCTTTCAGGCGCTTTCCTACGAACGTCTGCGCTTCCTGTTCCGCGACGCCTTTGGCCTGATGGTCAGCGAAGGCGCGCTGATGAACATGTTCATCCGCTCCCATGCGAGGTTCAAGATCGAGGCCGATAAGGCGAAAGCTGTTCTTCGTGAGGCCCGGGTTGTCGCCAGCGACGAAACCGGCGTGCGGATCGAGGGGACCAACTCTTATCACTGGGTGTTTCACTGCAAGGATGCGGTGGTGCATCAGCCCGATTATTCACGCGGTGCCCGCGTCGTGGAAGAGACGATGGGCGGCCATAAGCCGGAGGTCTGGATTTCGGATCGTTATTCCGCGCAGCAAAAGCATGGCGCCGCGCATCAAACTTGTCTCGCCCATCTGGCGCGCGACACGGCATTTGCGCTGGAGCATGGATCGGACGATCTGCCCCTGCGGTTCAAGCTGTGGTTTGGCAAGGCGTTCGATCTGGCCGCGGACATCGCCAACTTCGCCGCATCGACCATCGCCAGCAAAAAGCGCGAGCTCGAAAAGCAACTCGCGGCCCTGCTCGCGGCGGTGACAGGATGTGATCTCGCGCGCCAGTTGCAAGCCAAAATCGGGCGAGCCCGAGACCAGCTTCTGACCTTTTGCGATTATCCCGGCGAGGTCGACGCCACAAATAACGGCTCCGAGCGAAAGCTGCGTCCCTGCGTGATCCAGCGAAAAGTCACAAACGGCTATCGCGCCATGTGGGCCGCAAAGGCAGAAGCGGACGTGCGCACAACCGTCGACACAGCCAGACTCAAGGGCGCAAACCCCTTCCAGACAATCCTCGACACACTGGCCTGAAGCCGCAAAAACCGCCCCATAAAAATGGCGGTGGGTAATTACCAGTAGGTCGCGGGTTCGACTCCTGCAACCGGCACCAATTAATCAATAGCTTAGTCGCCATCCCGGAAAGGGCGGAAATCTTCGTCAGCGAATTGTCAGAATTTCAGCGATTCTCCTGCGGCAGCCTCAGCGTCCAGCGCACATGTCTTTCGGGCGGCGTCGAGCAGGCCAACGGTCGGCTGCTGCGCAGGCGGTTTCAAAGCCCCCATCTGCGTATGAACCAGACTTTCACAACATGCGTGAGAATTGCGTATGTTAGCAGCATGGCCGTAACCAACGGCCAGTAGAGCGTGGGCAGCGGCACGAAACCGAGCACTGAGCCCGCCCAACTATATGGCAGCGCGATCCCGACCGCGCAAATGATGATGGTCGTTGTGATGAGAGCGGGGCTCGCGTGGCTCTCCACGAAGGGGATTCTCGCAGTCCTGATGATGTGAATTATCAGAGTTTGCGTCAGGAGCGATTCGACGAACCATCCAGTTTGGAACAGCGACGGATTGGTCCAAGCGTTGAAGACGAACAACATCATTCCATACGTGGCATAGTCGAAAATGGAGCTGATTGGCCCAATAAAGATCATGAATTTGAATATGTTGCTGATGTCCCACTTTCGCGGCGACGCCAAGTATTCTTCATCGACGTTATCAGTTGGGATCGTGGTCTGCGAAAAATCATAAAGAAGGTTGTTGGTCAAAACTTGTATGGGCGCCATCGGCAGAAAGGGTAGGAATATGCTCGCTCCGAGCACGCTGAACATATTGCCGAAATTTGAGCTGGCTCCCATCTTGATGTATTTTGTGATATTCGCGAAGATTCTGCGGCCTTCAATAACGCCCTCATCAAGAACGAGGAGATTTTTTTCGAGGAGGATGATGTCGGCGGATTCCTTGGCGATGTCGACGGCGGTGTCGACCGAGATCCCCACATCCGCAACCTTCAAAGCCGGGCCGTCGTTGATGCCGTCGCCAAGATAACCGACGACATGTCCCTTGCGATGCAGGGCCTCGATGATTTTGGCTTTCTGCGGCGGCGACAATTTCGCGAATACAATCGCGGTCGAGGCGATTTCCGAGAGAGCGTCATCACTCATATGCTCGATCTCGGATCCGAGCACGATGCGATCCACCGTCAGACCGACGTCCTTGCATATTTTGCGCGTAACGATGTCATTGTCGCCGGTGAGGATCTTGACGGAGACGCCCGCCTTGGCGAGATCCGCGATAGCTTCCGCGGCGCTGTCCTTTGGTGGATCGAGAAAGGCGATATAGCCGAGAAGTGTCAGATCGCTCTCGTCGGCGACGGTATAGACGGTCTGCCCCGGCGGCATCTCCTTGTATGCGACGGCGACTACGCGGAAACCGTCGGCGTTGAGTTCGGCGGTTTCACGTTTGGCGGTTTCGAGATGAGAGGGGTCGAGGCGACCGCACTCGTTTTCCGTTTCGTAATGAGTGGAGATTGAGAACAGCTCCTCCACCGCGCCTTTGCAAATCAGAAGATGCCGCCCGTCGTCGCGTCGGACGAGGACCGATAATCTCCTACGGTTGAAATCAAATGGAATTTCGTCAATTTTTGTGAACTGATGGTCTGGGCGCAGCGTGCTCGCCAATTCGTGGTGTTCGAGAACCGCGACGTCGAGAAGATTCTTGAGGCCCGATTGGAAATGGCTGTTCAGATAAGCGTATTCGAGAACGCGATCCGAGTCTTCTCCATATATGTCGAGGTGCCGCTTCAAAATAATCCGATCTTGTGTCAACGTGCCGGTCTTATCCGTGCATAGGACATCCATTGCGCCGAAGTTTTGGATCGCGTTGAGTCGTTTCACGATCACTTTCTTGCGTGACATTGCGATCGCGCCTTTGGCGAGGTTCACCGTCACGATCATCGGCAGCATCTCCGGCGTCAGTCCGACGGCCACCGCCACCGCGAAGAGCAGCGCCTCCAGCCAGTCGTGCTTTGTTAGGCCATTGATGAGGAAAACTGTTGGCACCATTACCAGAATGAAGCGAATCATCAGCCAGGTGAATCTGTTGATGCCCTGATCGAAGGCGGTCGGCACGCGTCGCCCCGCGATCTGGCGAGCAAGCTGACCAAAAAACGTTTTAGGGCCCGTCCGCAGGATCACACCAGTGCCGTAGCCCGAGACGACGTTCGCGCCCATGAAACAGATGTTCGGCAGGTCGAAGGGATCATCACAGCCACCATCGCGCGCGTGCGCATACTTCTCGGCGGGCATGGCTTCGCCGGTTAGCGTTGACTGGTTGATGAACAGGTCCTTGGCTTCGAGCAGGCGGAGTTCGGCCGGAATTATGTCGCCTGCGGAAAGTCGGACGATATCTCCCGGCACGAGTTGCTCGATTGGGATTTCGGAAAACGGATTGTCCGCATCACATGGGGTGCGCCTGACACTCGCCG
Source organism: uncultured Alphaproteobacteria bacterium (assembly GCA_963710695.1). Classification (GTDB taxonomy): domain Bacteria; phylum Pseudomonadota; class Alphaproteobacteria; order Rhizobiales; family Beijerinckiaceae; genus Methylocystis. The sequence goes on from CAVQBO010000008.1 coordinate 41,697, forward strand.
TAGTGTGCACCATGGCGCGCAGTTTGGCGGCCGCCTCGTTGGATTTGTGCTCCTGTATAAAGGCGGTTGTAATCGCAAGGACCACCATCGAGGTGATGACGACGGCGGCGCGGACGTCCCCCGAAAAATAAGAAACGGTCGCCAAGGTGAGCAGCAGGGCGTTCAGCGGATTGCGGGCGCGGCTCCATAGTTCTTGGAGGATGGTCGCCTTGCCTTCGTGGGCGACGAGATTGAGTCCGAATTTCTTCAGGCGTGCATCGGCCTCCATCTGCGACAGGCCGTCGAGACTGGACTCCGCCCTAGCGCAGGCATCGCTGGGTTGTAACCGACTGGCCTCCGCGAGATAGCCGTCGCGGGGGCGGACATGTTGGTCGGCCCCCGAAAGACGGGACTTGTCGACCGGCTTCGAGCGGAAGTTTATGACTATTATCGCAAATAATCCGATCAACGCGACGAGCGCCAGAAGCACAAGCAGCACCGGACTCACCGCAGGCGCAGGTGGAGGCGCAGAGGTCGCTATCGGAACCGCCTCGGTCGGAGGCGCTGCGCTCTTGGTTATGAGCCCATTTACTTCGTCAAGGAGGTCTTTCGCTACGGTGAGCCGTGAGTCGAGTCTTAACGCGGCTTGGAGGTCTTGCTTAGTGCGCTCGAGATCGTGTTTGCCGCGATAAGCGTTGGCACGGCTGAGAAAGGCGTTCGCATCATTGGGATCGAACTGGATCGCCTCGTCGTAATCGGCGATGGCCCGATCGAAATCACCCTCGGCCTGATAGATGGCGCCGCGATCAATATGCGTTAGCGCCGACTTGGGGTCCAGCTTCAGGGCTTCGTCAAAGTCGGCGAGTGCCCTGTTGAGATCTCCCTTGCCGCGATAAGCTTTGGCGCGACCGCCGTGAGCGGCCGCAGAATCCTTGTCGATTTGTAGCGCCTTGTCGTAATCCGCGATGGCGCGGTCGAACTCGCCCTTTGCATGGTAGATCGACGCGCGCTCCGTCAGCGCTCGCGCCGAATTCGGATAGAGTTGCAGCGCCTTGTCGAGATCAGCGAGTGCGCGATCAAAATCGCCTTTTGCCCGATAGGCCGCGCCCCAATTCATGTAGGCCGTAATCTGATTGCTCTTGGTTTCCTGCCTCCCACGCTCGATGAGCCGCGAGCAACTTACGATCCGCGCATCGAAATCCAAGTCGCGACATCCCATCCAGAGATCGTCCCTGGCAAAAGCCGCCGAGCTGAGCGAAACGCAACTGAAAACCGCAAGCTCGAAACAAACGACAAGGGAAAACAAGCTGGACTTGGCGAGAGAGCGATAAATCGAAAGACGCACCATGCCGCAACCCCCAAAGCGCGTTAGTTGGCCGTGCTGGGTATACCCCCCATGCCGCTGCTTATAACTCAGTCTCGACAGTTCCTCACCCATTCTCTCCGGTAAGTTCAGCCTGGTGCGCAATTCACGCATTTGCTCCTGGCTCGCGGGGGACGAGGCCTGTATGGAAAATTCGCTGGGAGGTAGGCGCCGAGGGCCCGACGATTGCGTAACGGTCGCACATAGCCCTCACGCGCCAACTACGTTGCAAGCCCTGGCCCAATACCCTGCAAGCGAGCGGGCGCAAGTATCATGTTTTCGGCCTCATTTCCGGGCGCGGCGTTCGACGCTCATAGCGCTGGCGCGCACGATGGAGCGATATAACCACGCCGTCGCTCCGAAGAATAATTGCCTCGCGTGGCAGAGATTTATCGAAGAATGTCGCTGCGATCTGCATCGCCTGCCCTGGGGTGATAATGCCGATTGTTTCGTTCCGGAAGGGTTCGCGCAATATCGGAGCCTGATCTCAGCAGGCGAGAGCCGAGATTTCGATCCGAAAAGTGGTGACTATTCGGCCGGCGCGTGACGTCCGGAAAAACACAAAACGGCCCGTCGCTATATCCCCGCCCGGGGCCGTCTTCGTTGTCGCTGCAGAGCAGAGTTCAAGCTATGGGTCCCGCTGCGGTGGCGCAAAAGAGCGACTAAGCGGCGAAGAGTTACGTGAGGCACGAGGCGGCCAGATCGCTCCAGAGGCGCTAGCCGCCTTTTCCGGAGTATCTGATTTTGAAATTTTTAGCGGGTTGACGAATTTTCGCGGTCGCCCATTCTCCCATGATATGCTGAACGGGAAGCAGGGAGCATGACATGGCGGACGAAAAATCTAATGAAAAGCCTGACGAAATGACGGACGGAGACCGCTTGCGTAATTGGATGGATTCTGTTGCTGGGAATGTCTACCCAGGCACCAGCGCTTTGAAGTCCGTCAAGGAATCTAAGGACGGCGACAAAATCACCATCGTCCTCAAGAAGAAGAAGCAAAAGAAGAATGTCGACCGAGCCTGAAGGCGAGAAGTCCTGCCCCCGGAGGGGCGTTTAGGCATCGGCAAACACCTCGCAAATAGCGTGCCTTCCCTGATTTTTAATTGCGCAGACGATCAAAGCTGAACAGAATGACATTTCGTCTGGTCTCACATGATGAATGCCCCGCTCTTCGCCGCGCGGCGCGTTCTTGCTGAAATCCATGGCTTTGATCCAGATTGACGATTCAGCGCCAGAAAATTTTTGTTCGCTTGAACGTCTTCCAGCTTTTGCGCAGATCCGCGTCGGCGAGAGCGGTCCCTCGCCCATACCAGCCGAGCACAATCCCCGAGGCTTTCGCCCCGTGCGCGCAGAGCACAAGGTGCAAACCACGAGATTGTGGACTCGGTTTGTATTCTCAACGACTTTGAGATGTCCAACCGCCCATCCTTGAATGCCCAGTTCCTTAATGGCGGCGGTCCCATCGGCCAGCAGCCGGGTCTTGTAGGCAGAATCGGTCCAGGCGCGTGCGACGACCCGAGCACCAAGTTTCGGGCCCACGTGGTCACGGTAGATCTCGAGCCACGCGTCGATGGCGCCCGAGTTGACTAAGCCCTTTTCGACCAGCAGGCTCTCGAGCGCCTTCACCCTCAGGGCCGGCTCGCTCGGCACATGGGCGTGGATCTCTTCGTGGAGTTGCGCGGCCTTGTTGGATCGTATGCCCTCATCTGATTGCCCTTTCGTCCGACGGCATCAGTATAATGGGGTCCGAACAAATTTTATCGACGAGGCGGCCGCCCTGTCAACGTCCGTAACCCTTTCCTGTTTCATTTTAGCTGACAAGCTCCAGCAAATGCCACCAAGTGATCTTGTGAGCCAAAGCTACGATCGTGAACACGATCATCAGCGCGTTGACGAGGCGTATTTGGTCGCTAGCTAGGTTGCTGCTCGGACCTGACTGCTGTTCATCGATCCCCGCGCGCGCTCGAACGAACATAAATTCCGGACCAAGCGAAAAGGAGGGAAACCGCCATGACGAAGACTCGATTATTGGCCAAACCTATCTCGACGGCGGTCATCGGGGCGATGTGGTTGCTCGTCTTCCCTTGCGCGAACGCGGCGGAAACCGCCACGGCGCCCAAGCTCAAAGTCGACGACAATTCATTCAAATGCATCACCGAAATGACTCCGGTGCGCCACTTCCATGTCGACAATCTCCTCGGAAACTTGGCGGGAACGGTGGCCGTCGCGAAGGCCGGCAGGGGCGAGTATCCGGAAGGTTCGGTCGTGCAATTGATCCCCAACGAAGTCATGATCAAGCACGAGAAGGGGTTCAGCCCCGCCACCCGCGACTGGGAGTTTTTCTATATTGACGTGGACGAGCATGGATCGAAAATCTTCAGACGCGGATTCGCCGAGGTCAACAACCGGTTCGATCAGAACTGCTTCGCCTGTCACGTGCAAGCGCGGGCGGAATTTGATCTCATCTGCGAGGAGGATCATGGATGCGCTCCGATCCCGATCACGCGCGCTATGTTCGGCGCGCTGCAAAGAACCGATCCGCGCTGCAAGAATTGGCTGCCCGTGAGCGCCGAAGACGCGCAGGCACTCAAGGAGCTGGGCGAAATCGTCAAGGCGCTGAAAGCGAGCGGAGAAGCCGGCAAGCCGTGAATCACCGCAGAACGAGGGCGCGCATGTGTACGCCTCGCCTGTCGAGGACACGCTAGCGGCGTCGATCTGTTTCAGGAGGCTCCGGCTCGAGCAGCGCGGCTATGATGAGGTTTTACTATGAGCATCGAAGGGAAGGTCGCGGTCATCACCGGCGCGTCGCAAGGCATCGGCGCGGCCCTTGTCGAGGCGTATCGTGCGCGCAACTACCGGGTGGTCGCGACGGCGCGATCCGTCAAGCCCTGGAGCGACGCCGACATGCTCGTCGTCCCTGGCGACATTGCCGACCGCAAGACGGCCGAACGCGCGATTTCCGAGGGCGCGGCCCGATTCGGGCGCATCGACACGCTCGTGAACAACGCCGGCGTCTTCATCGCCAAGCCGTTTACGGATTACACCATGGACGATTATGCAACGATCCTGGGCGTCAACGTCACCGGGCTTTTTTCACGCCACGCAGCTCGCGGTCGTCGAGATGGAAAAGCAGGGCGCAGGCCATGTCGTTCAGATCACGACGAGCCTCGTCGACAACGCGTTTTCTGGGATGCCATCCGCCCTCCCGTCTTTGATGAAGGGCGGCCTCAACGCTGCGACCAGGTCGCTTGCGATCGAATACGCCAAGCGCGGAATCCGCGTGAACGCGGTCGCGTTGGGCGTCATCAAGACGCCGATGCATCCGGTCGAGACGCATGCGCAGCTGAGCGCTCTGCACCCGATGGGTCGTATGGGCGAGATCTCCGACGTCGTAGATGCGATCATGTACCTCGAGACGGCCGGCTTCGTGACCGGCGAAATCCTTCACGTAGACGGCGGCCAAAGCGCCGGCCATTGATGCCGCAGCATTGATTGTCGTGTCGTTACATCTGTGTAATCGCTTTCAAGGACGGGTGTTTAAGAGCGACTGATCCGAGCGAGGCGCCGCTTGGAGGCTTGCATCACAACCGTTCGTCCAGTCGAACAGACGGGCGAGCTTCACAAAAAAGGGCCAGTTCATGAACGATGTGATCCAAACCCGCCCCGTCTGCGTCGTCGCCGGCGTCGGCCCCGGCAACGGCGAGGCCTTCGCCCGTCGGTTCGCCTCCGAGGGTTACGCCGTCGCGCTGCTCGCCCGGCGCAAGGATCGGATCGACGGGCTTGCCCGGGAGCTGCCGAACACCCGCGCATACGCTTGCGACCTGACCGACGCCGCCTCGGTGGAGGGCGCCTTCGCTGCCTTCGAGGCGGAGGTGGGTCCCGTGGATGTGCTGATCTTCAACGCCGGCAAAGGCGTTTGGGGCGACGTGGAGCATGTGACGCCGGCAGAGTTCGAAGAGGCCTGGCGGGTCAACGCGCTCGGTCTGTTCTTGGCGGCGCGCCGCGTCATCCCGGCCATGACCGCGGCCAAGCGAGGCGCCATCCTCGTCGTCAGCGCGACCGCCTCCCTGCGGGGCATGGTGGGCACAGCGGCCTTCGCGTCGGCCAAGGCGGCGCAGAGATCGCTTACCCAATCGCTGGCCCGCAACCTTTGGCCGAAGGGCATACACGTGTCGCTTATCATCATCGACGGCGTGGTCGGAGGCCCGGAGACGCGTAAGATGATCCCCGACAAGCCCGACGAGTTCTTCGTCAAACCGGAGGCCGTCGCCGATATCGCCCTCGCGCTCGTCGCCCAAAACCGTTCGGCTTGGAGCTTCGAGGTCGAGGCGCGTCCATTCAGCGAGAAGTGGTGAGCGGCGGAAACCCCGCCCGGTGTTAAGCGAATTCCCGCGCCGTCAAAGGTTCGATCAACGCCGCGTCATCCGCCGTGCCCCTCGCATTGACGCAAATGGAACGCGCGCCTCGCGCCGGCAATGTGGGGTTCAGCGGACCTGTTCGAACGATGCGCTCGCGACGCAGGTTGACCAAAAGCCGCCTTCGCGCGCCCTCGCGAAGAACCACATTTGGGGTCTCTGCGTTCCACAGAGCAACGATAGGCGCATGCAGTGGTGGGGGGGCTTCCCCGAAAAGAAATGAATGAGCTAAGGTGCGCGCAATTCCTTTGTCCTTAATTACCGTCGCCTTGCTGGTGCGCTCTCGAAGTACGCAAAGCACGAGGCTCAGGGCGGATGGCACGAAAATAGCCGTCGCGAGGGATGAGCATGGCTTTTCGTAATGGGGGCTTGATATCCCGCCGTTTGACCGGCAGGCAGCTCCTGTGCCCGAGCCGGGCCCGCCCTATAACGATCTGTATGATAAATCATGGCCTAGGCCGCTGAACTCCGCCCAAGAGGAGGAAGGCCTTTGTGGAGGAAACAATGAAGGCAGTGGCAAAGCTGGCTCCAGCCTGCCCCGGCGACCCACGCTGGTTTAAAGGCTCACAGACCACTAACATAGTCGCTGGACCCGTTATCGGGACTGACCAATGTCACCTTTTAACAAACTAATCCCGACCCCACGATAGAGTTAGGGAGTTGGCAGCAAGAACGGTGCAGGGAAATCAATACAATGAAAAATATCGCAACGGCGTATTTTGATCTAAAAAAAATTGACAAAAGCTACCAGCTTGTAATAGCCGATTTTGACCGGATTAACAGAACAATTAGCTGCCAAAGGGATAAGTTGGACAACGTTATTGTTGGAAATATGCTGCACGCCTACAACCATATCAACAAACGCTTGGCATTGGCGCCAGAGAAAGCAATCCTCTCTTCACAAGAGATGCTCGAACTCAACGTGATCGTCCATTTGGGCGTCGATCCTGAGGCTCGTGAGGAATATTGCGGCTTTATAAGACACACAGAGGAAAAGTTCGTGGAACGAATTCCGTTCCTTATGAAATGGTATGACCGCCACGCACAGCGTGAAGATGATCCCTACAAGATTGCAGCAGGATTATATGTAAGAGTCTTGGCAGAACCTCAATTATTCTTCGACGGCAATCATCGAACGGGGTCTTTGATCGCCAATTTTTATCTATTGATGAAAGAAAAGGATCCATTTGTCCTGACCCCTGATAACGCGGTGGAGTTTTTCAATCTTGCGTCCGATGTGAAATTCAAAAAGGAAGACATCAGGTCTAAATTCAAACGCGCCATCGGATGGCATGATGAGTTGGCGAGGATGCGGGCGTTTCTTGAAGCGAACGCACAGCCTTTCACAACCGACGTAATGCCGGAATGGACACCGCAACTTCAGGATCATCCCGAATCTCAAAGTCTGTCGAAAATGTCCCGCAAAAAGAAAGCAGTCGGTCAACAGGGATAATTTCGAGAAGAACACAAACCTAATGCCTCGCAAAGAGAAGACACGTCAGCGAAAAGATCGGTATTTCAAGAAATGTCGCGGACATGCTCCCTTCTAATGATCGCCCACAGCGACGGGTCCAGCTTCAATGTTGGTGCATTGTCGGCCTCGGGGCCAGAGCGGGCGGCGGAGCTGGTTGGGCCGCCGCGCCGGACGAAGCCGTCTTCTCCGAGGCGCTGGGCGCCTGCTGCGACGGCAGGGCCGACCTGTCGACACTCGAAAAGCTTGCGTCACTCGGTCGTTGAGGTTGCTGTGGGTCACGGGCGGAGAACGGGCGCGGCGCGCCCACAGTCCGATGCTCTTTCACTGGCGGCCCTGTGTCTCCAGAACAGCATTTTCGCCGCTCGCCAGCGACGTTCGCCTCCGACCACAAACTCAGACCTTAGGTGTTATTTGTGGAGCTTTCGGCGCAATGGCGTGTTCGAAAGCGCAGAGCTTGGCCCTGTCGTTAAGGCGAGGTTGTTCGTCCGCTCCCGACGGTCTTGTCAGAACCGACAAAGCAGGTGAAGCTGGTTTGCTCCAAAAGCGGAGCGGGAAACGGCAATGTCAGGGAAGAAGAAAACAAAGAAAGCCGCTCTCCTCAATGGGGGCGAGGTTCGGCGCGACGTGGAAGAGGAAGTCCAGATCGAGAGCCATTGGCACGTTGTTGGTCCAGGAGCGCCGCTGGCGGGGCACAAGAAGGGCTCGCGCTACATCGATGAACTGGTCCGATTGCAGTTCGAGTTGATCAAGCTTCAGGAGTGGGTCCGCATCAAGGGCCTAAGGGTCGTGGTCCTGTTCGAGGGGCGCGATGCGGCCGGCAAGGGCGGCGTGATTAAACGCATTTCCGAGGCGCTCAATCCGCGAATTTGTCGGATCGTCGCGCTGGCGACGCCGACCGAGCGCGAGCGCGGTCAGTGGTATTTCCAGCGCTACGTGGCGCAGCTGCCGGCCAAAGGCGAAATAGTGCTCTTCGACCGCAGCTGGTATAATCGCGCGGGCGTCGAACATGTCATGGGCTTCTGCACCCAATCTGAATATGAGGAATTTCTGACCTCTTGTCCGGTCTTCGAGGAGATGCTGCTGAGGTCAGGGATTATTTTACTCAAATATTGGTTTTCGGTCAGCGACGAGGAACAGGAGCGCCGCTTTCTGGAGCGAATGCGCAACCCGATCAAGCGCTGGAAACTCTCGCCGATGGATCTGAAGTCGCGCGAGCTGTGGGTCGAATATTCAAAAGCGAAGGACGCGATGCTCGCCCACACCGATACTAAGCTGTCGCCTTGGTATATGGTCGATGCGGACAACAAAAAGCATGCTCGACTCAATTGCATCGCCCACTTGCTACAACAAATTCCTTACAACGATCTTCGACCTGTCGAACTCGTGCTGCCTCCGCGGCAGCTTGAAGCGCGATACGCACGGCCGAAGAAATCCTCGCAAAACTGGGTGCCACAGCATTTTTCCTGATCGGATTCTGCCTCGACACCGGCGCTTGCTATGGTGGTGCCCTTTCGGCGGCCTTCTTCAACGACGCCGAAGCCAAACCGTTTCATACGATCAGCGTCACATGATCGGCCGCTGGCGCCGCCACCCAGTGCTAGCCCGAATTTCCTCGAACAATAATGAGCGGCTCGCGGCGTCGGATGGCCCAAATCTCTGAAGAGCGAACCGCCAACGCAAAAGGGCAAATGAGTTGACCCCGCTTATGTCGCGGTCGAATGAAGGCGTCGCGTCAGCCCGGAGAAAATTTCTTTTTTCCGAGACGGCCCTGCCAAAAAGTTTCCCGAGTTACCCAAGTTTCCCGACGCGTCGGTTCTGGCAATGTTTGATCAGACTGGGGCGTCTGAGGGACATCCTCGGGGCCGGTAGGACCCGAACCCTGGCTGTGTTGTGGGAAACTCGGGCAACTCGGGAAACTTTTCAACCGCGCGGCTGTGGATAGGTGTAAATTTGCGCCGCTACGGGACGCTCAACCTGCCGCTCCATGATCTCCTGAATTCGCTCGGCGGTCGCGCCTGTGCCCCCCAGACTTCCGCAACACATGCAAGCCATTACCGACGCCGTTCGCCTTGAGATGTCGCCTATACGGAAACATAAGGGAGGCCAGAGATGCCATCTCGAATCGAGGATTACGGTCTCATCGGTGATTGCGAGACCGCCGCGCTCGTGTCGCGCGATGGCTCGATCGATTGGCTGTGCTTGCCGCGATTCGACGCTGCCGCGTGCTTTGCCGCGCTCCTAGGGACGCCCGACAATGGCAGATGGCAGATCGCGCCCGCCGACCCTTCGCCGCGCATCACACGACAATACCGGGACGGCACCCTCATCCTCGAGACCACGTTCGAGACGGAGCAAGGCGCGGCAACCATCATCGATTTCATGCCGCTATTCGATGGCACTTCCGACCTCGTGCGTCTCGTTGTCGGCCAGCATGGCCGTCTCGATTTCCGCACCGACCTCGTAATTCGGTTTGATTGCGGCATCAGCGTGCCGTGGGTGAACCAGCTGGACGATGAAAGGGGCCTTCAGGCAGTGGCGGGGCCCGACATGTTGGTCCTGCGCACGCCGGTACCGCTGCATGGCGATGATCTGCGCACTGTCGGCGAGTTCTCCGTTGCCGCGGGGGAAACTGTCCCATTCGTGCTAAGCCACGGGCCGTCGCACCGGCCACGGCCAAACACCATGGACCCCCAACTCGCTCTCGCCCAGACCGAGACGTTCTGGCGAGATTGGTCGGCGCGTTGCCCGCCGATTGGGCCGTGGAGCGAAGCGGTCAAGCGATCACTGCTGACGCTGAAGGCACTCACCTATGAGCCGACAGGCGGCATCGTGGCTGCGCCGACGACCTCATTGCCGGAGCAGATCGGCGGGCCGCGCAACTGGGACTATCGCTACTGTTGGCTGCGCGACTCCGCATTTACCCTGCGCGCTCTGATGAACCTCGGCTACTATGACGAGGCGAGGGCTTGGCGCGACTGGCTGCTGCGCGCGGTCGCGGGCAGCCCGGCGCAGGTGCAGATCCTGTATAGCATCACTGGCGAAAAGCAGTTGCCAGAGCGCGAACTGCCTTGGTTGGCAGGGTATGAAGGCTCTCGCCCCGTTCGCATTGGCAACGCGGCGGTCGGGCAGCGTCAGCTCGACGTTTACGGTGAGGTTATTCATGCAATGTTTGAGGCCCGCCTTGGCGGCATGCCGCCGTTGCAGCGTGGCGCCGACGTGCTCCGCGTCGTTCTCGATTACGTTGAAACGATATGGCGCGAGCCCGATGAAGGCATTTGGGAGGTGCGCGGCGGACGCCAGCATTTCACGCATTCAAGGGTGATGGCCTGGGTCGCATTTGATCGTGCGGCGAGAATTGCAGAAATGGCTGGCGACGCGAGCGCATCCACGCGCTGGCGGCGGGTCGCTGACGAGATCCGTGGGGAAGTCTGCCGCGGCGGCTTCGACATTGAACTGGGCAGCTTCGTCCAATTCTATGGGTCGCGTCGGCTTGACGCCAGCCTCCTTCAGATCCCTCTCGTTGGCTTTCTACCGGCAAGCGATCCGCGTGTGCGTGGCACGCTCGCGGCGATTGAGCGTCGTCTACTGCGCGACGGCGGGCTGGTGATGCGCTATGACACCGAGGACGGCGTCGACGGTCTGCCTCCCGGCGAGGGCGCATTCCTCGCTTGCAGCTTCTGGCTGGCGGACAATTACATCCTGCAACGGCGTTTCGGCGATGCGCGTGTGCTTTTCGAGCGACTGCTGGCATCGCGGAATGATCTCGGTCTGCTCGCCGAGGAATACGACCCTCGTGCCGGTCGCATGCTCGGAAATTTTCCGCAGGCGTTCAGTCATGTCGGTCTGATCAACACTGCGATCAATCTTGCGCGTGTCGAACCAGAGGCGGCCAAACAGTCCGACAGAGTTTCGTAGACATTGACACGTTAACACGCTGAGCTCGCGCGGAAGCATCTTGAGCTCTCGAGTCAGGCCGTGCGGGTTCGCCCGTGGTGGCGGACGGAAGAAGGGCCAGGTCGTTCGCCTCGGATGCAAGCCGATCGAGTTCGAGAAGAGAAAGGCGGGAGTCGTCGCCGGGTCGATGGAGAAGCTGCCGGAGGTCATCGACGTCCGGATCGGGGCCGTCCGAGCCGACGAACTGGACTCGATGCTGGAACAAGTGAGGATCGCTAGATCAGCGCCGAAGAAAAAGGCGGCGTGATCACCAGCGGGAGGGATCGGGACGACACATCGTCAGCCCCCTTTGCCTCGCGAGGCAAACTTATAAATGGTGGATGGGCATTTCCGCTCTCGCATGCTGATCGGATGTGTCGCGGGGGTTGTCCAAGCGACGAGATTGACGATGCCGGCCCTTCACGGACACTTATCGTCGCGCCGAGACGGGGCCGGCGTTCGAAAACCTCCAGGGAAGGAAACCGCGAGTCGGAAGGGCGCCTGCCCGCTGCGGTGAGCTATGGGGATTTGAGCGTCGCCGGCGTCTGTTGGCGAGTGGTCGCAGCGACCATCAAAGACGATTTGGAAGGATAGAGCGTAGCGAAGAGGTGTTCTCTGTCGGCCACGGGATGATATTTTTGGCTGCGGCCCTGCTCGGGAGAGGCGGCTGGGAGGATGTTTGGGCGAGCGTCAGCGGCGCGGTCGAATGACCAGCGGCAAAAGAAAGCCGAGTTGCGGCATGGCGGCTGACGCGATTTCGATCATGACGTATCGATCCTGATTTCGTCGAGCGAAAAGCCGCGCGAAGCGCGTCCGCCTTCGAATGTCTTGATGACGATCATGCGGCCGCCGCAGCATGGGCAAGGATGCGCGAGGACGCGCGGCTCGGGTTGATCGCCGTCATTGGGGCGCTTGTCTTGTTCGCGTGGGATCGCCGCGGCGAGCAACTCGCGGGCGCGGGCGATGTTTTGGGCGCGGACGCCGCTAGCGAACAGGCCGTAATGGCGAATGCGGTGAAAGCCTGTTGGCAGGACATGGATAAGGAAGCGGCGGATGAACTCGTCGGTGGCGAGCAGCATGACCTTTTGCCGTGCGTGGCCTTTGGCGCGGTAATCCTTGTATTTGAAGGCGACGCCGTCGCCGTCGCAGGACAGCAGGCGGCTGTTGGAGATGGCGACGCGGTGGGTGTAGCGCGACAGATAGGCCAGCACGGCCTGGGGGCCGCCGAATGGGCGCTTGCTGTAGACCACCCATTCGACGGCGCGCGACGGCGCCAGATACTCGCGCGAAGGCGTCGCGGTCCGCGAGGTTGGCGTGCGCGCCAAAGAATTGCAAGCGCCCCGCGGCGTGGGCGGCGACGAGCTTTTCCAGAAACAACCGGCGGAACAGGCGCGAGAGCACGCGCACCGGCAGGAAGAAGCCCAGCCGGCAGGCCGCCCACCTCTGGCCGTCCAAGGAAATACCGCCGCCCGGAACGATCATGTGGATGTGCGGATGGTGAGTGAGCGCCGACCCCCAAGTGTGCGGCACGGAAGTCACGCCGATCCGCGCGCCCAGATGTTTGGGATCGGCGGCGATCGTGATCACCGTCTCGGCGGAAGCCTTAAACAGCAGGTCGTAAATCACGGCCTTGTTCTGATAGGCGATGTCGCCGATCGCCGCCGGCAAGGTGAAGACCACAGTGGTAATAGGGGAGAGGCAACAGCTCGGCCTCGCGTTCGGCCAGCCATCGCCTCGCGGCCGCGCCCTGGCACTTCGGGCAATGCCGATTGCGACAGCTATTATAGGCGATGACTTCGTGGGCGCAGTCTTCGCAGCGCGCGACATGCCCGCCGAGAGCCGCCGTGCGGCAGCTTTCGATCGCCGACATCACCTTCAATTGCTCAAGGCTCACGTGGCCGGCGTTGGCCTTGCGCCACGCCGGTCCGTGGTCGCGGAAGATATCCGCGACTTCCAGAACAGGACGCCCCATGACCGCCAGGGCTTATGCGGGTGGCTTGGCGCCTCCGGATTGCAGCGGGGTCAGGCGATCCAGCGGGCTCATGACGTCCCTGATGGTGTTGGTGGCGATGCGCGTGTAGAGCGCGGTCGTGTCGAGCTTGGCGTGCCCCAGCAGAACCTGGATCACGCGGATATCGATGTTCTGTTCAAGCAGGTGGGTCGCAAAGCTGTGCCGCAGAGTATGCGGCGATATGCGCTTGGTGATCTCGGCCATATGAGCCGCCGCGTGGCAGGCCCGATTGAGCTGGCGCGTCGACATCGGGTTGATCGGGTCTCGCCCGGGAAACAGCCAGACTTGTGGCCGCGCGATACGCCACCAGTCGCGCAGAAGCTCCAGTAGCCGCGGCGAGAGCATCGCGTGACGATCCTTGCCGCCCTTGCCTTGCTCGACGCGGAGCATCATGCGCTTGCTGTCGATATCCGAGATTTTTAGCGAGACGACTTCCGAAACGCGCAGGCCGGCGCCATAGGCGACGCTGAGCGCCGCCTTGTATTTGACGCCGGGCGCCGCCTCCAATAGGCGCGCGACTTCCTCGGGGCTGAGGACGATCGGCAATTTGCGCGGCTCGTGGACGAACGTTAGATGTCGAACCAAGTCGGGCCGTTCGAGCGTCACCTTGAAAAAGAACCGGAGCGCGACGATCGCGCAATTGATGCTTGGAGCGGCGACATGGTTCCTCGTCATATGCAATTGAAAAAGGCGAAGATCCTCGCTGGTCGCGGTGTCGGGGGAGCGGCCGAGAAAATCCTTGAACTTCTGGACGTGACGAATGTAGTCCTTCTGGACCTTCTCCTTGAAATGACGAACCGTCATGTCTTCGATCATGCGCTGGCGCAGCGGGCTGACGGGCTTGTCGGTCATGGCGATACTCCTGTCTCACATGAGGTTGGGAACCCCATGATCTTGAGACAGGACCAGCCTTCCCGTTATGCCGGCCTCAAATGCGCCTCGCGCAAGCTCTCGCCGCGAAACCTACCGCGAGAGCGGTTTAGTTCTGACCCAAAGCCGCCGTCCCCATTGGCCCTGGCCAAGCCGCAAACTAAGGCATCAGCGCATTGGCATGGATATTCCCAGTCGGTGTGGCATGATCGCTTCGAATTATTGTTGTCTCGTCGTGGCTTCCATCCGTGACAACACATGCTCGAATGGCGCGGTCGAAACCCGGAAATCGCCACGGAACGGGTTGCTGAGAGCGATAATCAGGATCAGCACCAGGGCGCCGGACGCGGCCAGCACAGCCGACATCGCGAGCTGCATCCGCAGGCTCGGCGCACCAAGGAACGAACCGAAGGCGATCGTCAAAGCCCCGCCGACAATCACCACGAACCAGACGATGTCCGGAATTGTGGTCTGCGCAGCAAGCAGCCTCTCTTGTCTCGCGTCCCATAGCCTCTCAGTCGCCTGAAGCAGGAGCGAACGCAAGTCGCCATCAGCTTGGCTGGACGGATGAAGAGCGAGCGCCGTCTCGTTCAAGCCGTTGAGGTGGATCGAGTCCAGATCGACCATGCGTCCTTCCGCCTGCGCCGGCCATTCGACAGTCACAACACGTCGCGCATACCCGAAGATTTCGTTCCGGATCGACGACTTTTCGCGATCCGCGAAACCAGCCGACAGATTGTAGACATCCCCGATCAGCGCAGCCTCGGCATAGCTTGCCGCCTTCGCCTTATTGAAGCCTTCCCATGCGAGCATGGCGACAAACGCCAAGAGAACGGCGTACGTCACGCCGATGATGGAGAAGATCGCGGCCGCCACTTCGTTGTGCCGCAGTCGAAGCTCGATCGGCAGCAGTCGGCGCGCGCAGAGTTCAAGCAGCACCGCGCCGAACACAGCGGCGCCCACAAGCAGCAGACCGACGGCCCAGATCGGGTACTGGTAAACCATATCGGGGTTCATGACGAAGCGCATGATGCAGCCTATGTCTCGATCTTCAAAAGAGCCGCGCCTCTCATGACTGGACATCCGGTAATCGCTGGGCGGCGGCCTTTCGCCAAAGGGCTTTCATGCTTTCTCCGGACTCGCCCGAGTCGCCATCGGTGGAATCCCTGTTCTCACTAGCGCGGTGATTTGTGAGCCTATAAGCCGCTGTACCAGTTGTAGCCGCGATCTTCCCAATATCCCCCCGGATAGTTGTTGGTCACCTCGATGGCGGTGATCCACTTGGGATTCTTGAAGCCGAGCTTGATGGAGGTGCGGAGGCGAAGCGGCGCGCCGAAAGGAGCGGTGAGGTCTTCCCCCGCATATTGGGTCGCCAGGATTGTCTGCGGATGCAAGGCGCTGGCCATGTCGATGCTGGAGGTGTAGCCGTCGGCGCAACGGAAGGCCACGTATTTGGCGCTGATGTCAGCGCCGATGCGCTCGAGAAAGACCCGAAAATTCGGCCCCGACCATTGGCCGATATAGCTCCATCCTTCGACGCAGATATGCTTGATGATGAGCGACTGAACCGACAGGCCGGCGATACGGGAGAAGGTCCACGGCCGCTTGTCGGCGATCAACCCGCCAAGCTCCAGGCGCCAGCTCGCGCGGTCGACAGGCTTCACGTCTTCTATCGGATAGAAGGCGTTGAAGCGTGGCGGCCTCACCACGTCGGCCTCACTGTATGTTGGCGCGAGCTTGTTGGGATCGAACAGAATCGCCTGAACCCGATCGTTCCAGCTCGACATCGCCCGCAGGACGTCCTGAACCGAATCTCGGTTAGTCACGTCGCAGCCAGTCAGCATGGTCAGCGCGCCGAGGCTGGCCGCGCCGCGCAGGATGCCCCGCCGGTTGATTTTTTCGAGGAACGCCTGGTTTTCGACGAGGATCGACTGATCAATCGCGCTTGTCGGACGGAACCGAGAGGGAGACGGCGTCACTATCTTCATCCTTGTTCTCCCGGCCGGCGTGCGGCGTCGCGACCGCCGGCGTTTGTGGGGATTCATTCACGGGCGGACCGCCAGTGATCATCGCCAAAAGGGTACGCGGCGCCACGAGCGCAAGCGTGACATGCACGGCGAGAAACAGGCAGATCGCGCTCATGCCCAGGAAATGCACGACCCGCGCCGTCTCGAAATTGCGGAACAGAAGCATCAGCAGCGAAAACTGCACGGGCTTCCAAATTGCCAGCCCTGACATCACCTGCGCAATGACGACCAAGATGATGCCGATGTAGAGAAGCTTCTGCACGGCATTGTAGACCGTGATGTCGTCGTGGCTCAGTCGAAAGCGCAGCGCCTCGCGGATCGTCTCCGACACCTCGCGTGGCTTGATCGGAAACATTTTTCTGCGCAGCCGGCCGGTGGCGAAGCCGTAGATAAGATAGGCCAGCCCATTGATGACCACGAACCACATCGCCATGAAGTGCCATTGCAGGGCTCCGCCGAAGCCCGGATCGCTATTGTATTTGAACGCGACCTCCGGATCGCCGCCGATCAGCAGGAAAGAGGGGAAACGGATCCAGCTGAAGATCGGCTGATTTTCATAAATCTTGAAGCCGCTGCCGATCATAATGAGGATCATGATCGCATTGATCCAATGCATCACCCGAATCGGGCCGGGATGAAGGCGCTTAACCGGCCGCGGCCTGGCCGTATCCGCCATTTGCATGTGCGCTCCCCCTTCAAAGGCGGGTCACGGCGACCCGGATGACTTCATTGGGGCTGAGAAACCGCGTGTCCTCGCCGTACCATGTCGGCGCCTTTCGGAATTCTTCCTTCGACATGTCGAGCGCGACCAGGCTCGTTCCGATGCTCGCCACCGCTTCGATCGGCACCGCGACCAGTCGCTGGCCGAAACCAAACAGGCCGTCATAGGGGACGATTAATTCGATCTTGCCATCGCGTGTTCGAACAACGCTCTGCACGTAACCGATCAGCGGCAAAGTCATCGTTGATAATGGCCTTGCCGAGCACGTCGGAGACATGGACAGGCTGCGGAAATCGGCGCGCGTATTTTTCCTCGAGAGTGGGTTGCTTCTCGCCCTCGTCCCGCGCCTGGGCGTGCGCCGCGACAGCGCTCGCCGCAATCGCCGCCAGTGGAGCAACAAGCGCCATATCGCGTCGCGTTATTGCGTTCCGGCTACCCAAGTTTTCTTCGCGTCCATACATGAATCTGTTCATGACGACTCCATTGTCAGGAAGGGATGTCTTGCACGCCTTTGCGTTGCCGCCATGCCTCTGTGAGGGCCAGCACGAGGTCGAGAGAACGGCAGGCTCCGTTCGCTTCGCCCTTGTCGAAATCGCCCTCGACGCAGCCGAGCTGGTTGGTCACGTGGGCGAGGCAGACGATCGCCTGCCGCCGCAATCGAGCAAAGGCATAGAGCGCGGCGGCCTCCATCTCGACGGCCAGAAGCCCGTCGCGGCGGCGCGCCGCGATCGCCTCGGCCGTCTCACGGAACGGCGCATCCGTGGTCCATGTCGCGCCGCACAGCACGCTCTGCCCAGCGCGGGCGAATGCCTGCGCGCACATATCGAGCAAATCCGGATCGCCGTCCACGAACGGAGAGGGCGGCAAATAATGGTGGCTCGTTCCCTCATCGCGCAGCGCCCGTCGGATGAGGATGTGGCAAGGCGGCGGGAGGCTCGCGGCGATCTGGCCAGCCGACGCGACGCTGATCAGAAATTCGCAGCCGGAAACGAACAACTGTTCGGCGACGAGGACCGCGAACGCTCCTCCAACGGCCGAGCCGACGACGCCGAGCCGCGTGGAGCCGGACTGCCATTCCCACAAGTCCGTGTGATAGCAGGCCCAATACGGCGACCGTTGCGCGGCGAACCGCCGCTGGATAAACCGGACCATGTCGCCGTCTGGATCGAGAACGCAGATCTCGCGGAATGCGCCCCTGAGGAAGCCCCTTCTGGCGGCGAGCCTCGCGCAGCAGGTTCTCGGGCAGAAACACCGACGGCGAACAATGGTCGGCGCGTTCAAGGAGCGGACTGCGGAGGCGCACGTCATTGATCATTGGCGCCATCCAGATTGGCCATGCTCCGCGGCGAGACGCCAATTCCGGTCTGAATGATTGGCCGCGGCTCCGTGGCGATGCGAAGGAAGGTCGAGAGGATGTGCGTTGCAGCGCGCAAGGCGCCGCGCGTCGAACCCGCCACCTTGGATGCGCCGGCGCGGCGGCGGTCGTAAGGAACCGGCGCTTCGAGCACGCGCAGGCCCGCGCGGGCGACACGCATTTGCATTTCGAGATTCCACCCATACGTCATCTCGCGCATCCCAAGCCCGAGCACCACATCTCGTCGGATCGCCCGAAACGCACACATGTCAGTGTAGGTCACCCCATAGAGCGCGCCTATGGCCGCTCCGATGAGCCGGCCGGCGATGACCTGATGGGCGCCCATGCTGGCCGCTTCGCGCTGTCCGCGAATACGTGAACCGATGACGAAATCGTGACTTCCCCGGGCGATCGGATCGACAAGAGTGGCGACAACTTCGGGATGATCGCTGCCGTCGCCGTCCATGAAAACGATGATCTCGGTCTCGGACCCCGCCTCGATCGCTCCGCGCAGGCAGGCGCGGCCATAGCCGCGACCCGCCGCGACGACACGGGCTCCCGCCGCCGTGGCACAGTCGACGGTCGCATCCGTGCTGCCGCCATCCGCTACGATGATCGCGGTGACGATGTCGCGCGGCACGCGAGCGATGAGCGGGCCGATAGCCTCGGCTTCGTTCAGCGTCGGGATGACCATCGCCACCGCGGGCCTAAACTTGCCGCCTCTCTCCATCAGAGGCTCCAGCGTAGGCCGCAATTGGCGCAGCAAGTCCGTGGATGGTCCGACAGCAGCGCCGTGCGAAAGGCGGCGTACGCGGGACCGTTCCAGATCGCGCGCAGCGACTCCTGCGTGGCGTCGCCGAGAGTATAATGTTCGTAACCGCGCTGCGAAAACGGCGCGATGCAACAGGGGAGCGCGCGACCGTTCGCGGTGACATACATCAACGTCCATGGCCGCCGGCAAAGTGACCAAGGCCTTGTTTCGCCATAACGCTTCAGGCTGGCGCCGGGTTCGCCCGCGGCGCCCGAGGCCGAGAAGCTCACCCCGAGCTGGCGCGCGATATCTTCCGCCTCGCGCAAATAGGCGGCCTCATCATTGGATATCTGCTCGAACAGCGCCTCATCGGGGCGCGCTTTGCCGACCGCATTGGCATCAAAGAAGACGAGTCGTTGCAGATGGACCTCACGCACGCCGATGTCAGCCGCGAGGCGCACAAAGGCTGGCAGTTCGCAGACCGTCTCCTTGAGTCCGGTGAGCCATGCGGAAACCCGCGGGCGCGTCAGTCCCTCGCGCTCTTGAAGAGCACGGAAGGCGCGCACATTGCGCAGGATGCGCTCGAAATAGTTCCGGCCACGGATGCCGCGATAGGATTTGGCGTTCGCCGCATCCAGCGACACCCGCAACTCGTCGAGACCCGCTGAGATCAGCGCTCGGCCGCTCCTTTCGTTCAGCGCCGTGCCGTTGGTATTGAACAGCACATAGACGCCGCGCTCCTTCAGATAGCGCACCATTGCCGGGAGGTTCTTCACCAACATTGGTTCGCCGACACCGTGCAGCACCGCGCGCTGGAGACGCGGAACCTGGTCGACGATCGACGTGAACAGATCCCAGCTCATGTCCGCCGGCGGCTCCAACTCCTCGTAAGTGCGCGGGCAGGTCGTGCACAGCAGATTGCAGCGATTGGTGGTCTCGAGATAAAGGCAGATGGGCGGCCACTCGGCGCGCGCTTCGACCTGCCGCGGAGCCGCCTCATAATAGGGGCGTGGATCGCTGCTCGCGCGAATGAGGGATCGCGGTCATGCGAGACCTCCGATCGGCTCTCGCACATAGAGGCGGCGCGCAAAATCAATGGCGGCTGTCACAATGGCGCCGCCGTAGAACACGTCGGTCGTCCACGCAGCTTCGCGCGGTAAAGTCCAGTGGAGAAGGAAGGCGCAACCGGCGAACCAAATGACCGGCGCCGACGGCGCAAAGCAGAGGAACGGCGTAAGCCAGCAAAAATACCATGGGTAGACCGGGGACAACAGAAACATCGCAGCGGTCGCCAGCGCCAAAACATTTGGAAGAATTCGGTCGTGAGAAGGCGGCTCGGCTTGAATCATCAGCGCCAGCCCGATCATCGCGACGGCCGCCGCCGCGAAATAGATCGGGGCGGGGATGACGAGGCCGGTTGTGCGCGCGAGCACCGAAACCAGCCAAAACCCATGCGCATCGCTGACTCCTTCCTCGCCGAGATAGCTCGGCAGAAAGCCAACGAACTTGCCAACCGGCAGCGCTGTAAAATCCATAGAAAAGTGCGATCGTCACGGCGCCGGCGAGAGGCAGGCGCCACTCCCAGCGGCGCCAAAACGCGGGCAGCAGCACGAGTGGGAACAACTTGACGAGAATCGCAAGACCAAGCGCGGCGCCGGCCGCGACATCGGCGCCGCGTCGCCGCAACAGCACCGCAACCAGGATGCAGGCCATCATCGCCGCATCGACATGACCGTTGCCGGCGAACTCCCAGATAGGAAGCGGGCACCAAGCATATAGTAGAATCCGTTGGCGTGGCAGCTTCTCGGCGTCGAGAAGTCGTAACAGAACGGCGATCGCCCCGGCTTCGAAGAGAACGAGAACGGTCTTCATCCAAACGACGGTTTCGCTGATGCGCGTGGCGAGAAAAAACAGCGCCTCCGCGGCGGGCGGGTAGATCGTATGCGCGTAATCGGCGCGGTTGATGTTTGGCCAGATCGCCATGTCGCGCAATGCGCTCAGTGCCGTGTCAACCGGTATATAGAGATAGGGATTGACCCCGGCCGCCTGCACGCGGCCGTCCCAGACGTATCTGTAAATGTCGGTCGAATGGTACGGGGCGAGAGGCAAGATGGAGATTCGCAGCAAGGCGGCCGTTGTGAGAATGGCCGCAACGCCGAGAGTCATGCGCCCGCTGGTGATCAGCCATGCCGACGCGGCATAGATCAGGCCTTCGATCAGCACGCAGGCGACAGTCAGGTGGAGATCATCGGCAAGCTGAAAACCGACGGCCGCGCCATGTGTCGCGACCAAGAGCGCCGCGATGCCCCAACCGAGGCGCGCCTTGGCCGGGACAAGCGGCGCTTTCGCGCGGGATGGCGCGACGCTGAAATTCGCTCGGTCGAGCGGAAGTCATCGGACCTCTCCAACAGCGGGAGAGGGCTCCGACCGCGCGGCGTGGAATTCAGGTGGCGAAGACTGCGGTACGGGCGCCAGGCCAAGGCGACGCGCGAGATCGGCTTCGCCAAGCAGCCGCCGCATCAGCGCCCTGGTGTGATGCGCCGGCGAGCCTTGCACTGACGCCTCAAATGGTCGGTCCGCGAACAATTCATCGTGCAGCATGCGCAGAGAGCGGCGGTCGTCGACGTCGTACCACGTCGGCAGGATGTGCATCGGCAAGCCGATTTCCCGCGCCCGGGCGATCGTTTGTTCGGCCACGTGTTCGGTGCTCCAAGTGATGTCTTCGAACAGCCGGCGATGCGGCTCCTTAAGGCCGAGAAGGTAATATCCTCCATCTGACGACGGCCCGAGCGCCGCGCGGTCCCCGGGCCTTGCCAATACCTCGGCGGTCTCGACGAGATAGGCTGCCGGTAGCGTCGGACTATCGGCGTTCAGCACGACAGCCGCCGCAAAGCCTCGACCGAGAACCGCTGAGATGGCATGGAAGAGGCAGTCTCCGAAGTGCGGCAGCCAGCATTCGATCAGGTCGATATCGCGCGGTATGGTGGCCGTGAAGAAGTCTTCCGAGCCTGGCGGCCCAAAGGCCATCATTCCTCTGATCGATGCGCGCGAAGCGGCCGCGAAGAGATTGTCGGCGATATCGCGCAGGAAGGCCGTGTTGAACTCCGCCGCTTCGGCGGGCGTCAGCGGTGGCGAGAGGCGCGTCTTTGCCTTCCCGCTCGTCGACGACTTGGCCATTACCGCGATGCCGCACGTCGCGGCGTGAGCCGGCCGCGACATCGTCCGTTCGGAATGGCAAAAATCAACCGGGCCATCGCCTTGCGGGCCTTGCACCATTTCTTGGAAACGGATCATGGGATCTTGTCGCCTGCCAAAGCGCGACCTTCGCGGCCGCGCCTTCCGGGGCAAAAGCGATTGAGAGCATGGCGCCTGGCCGTTAGGTCCACGCATGTCCTTCTCCCTCAAAATTTCAAAATCTTGGCCGGAGCGGCTAATCGAAATAGGCAGCTAGGGCGACCACAATCAAATTCCAGCTAGGGCAAATACGGATCATTCTGTCCAGTTCGAGGCGCTGAAAAAGGATGCGATCGGCGCCGTCAAGTTAACGGCGGCTAAGGGCTCGGCAGCATAAGTGCTACGCCGACCTCGTTCGACCCTCGCTATCATCATCACCGCTTCCCCAAGGAGATCGCGGCTACGCCGTCCGCCGAGCCCCTGGGGGCACGGAACCGACTTCAAAGACTCGGATTAAGCGTTTGTTTCGTCTCTCCAGAATAGTCGGTCAACCAGCCCACCGCTATGATCACGAGCCCCATAAGCACGTAAAAACCATATGCCGAGCCGCCACCGGAAAAATTCGGCACGAAGGCGACGAGGACCAGTGCGGGGCCAACGATCCTTTCGATCCATCCGTGAATCCAAAATGGCAGCCAACGAAGCCAGCCCAGCGGGAAATCCGTCGCTAGCGTGAGCGCCAAATGCACGCCGGCCAGCGTCCAGGACAGCAGCGCCGGCAGACCTTCAAACCCCAACAGTTTTGGCGCCAACAGAAACACGGCGACTGTGACGTAATCCAAATACCCGTGTGTGGTCGGCGTGATGGGCTTCATGAGCTTTCTCCTTCTCGGCAATGGCAGAAGGAACCGCAGCCTTCCGCCCAGCAAGGAAAAATTTAACGATCCGCCGTTCACACGTCTGTAATCGAGATTACAATTCGATCCGTCTCGACTACGCGGCGGACTTCGATTGTCCTGCCAAACGGCGACCTCCTCGATGAGCGTCGGCTTATCAGGAACGCGGCGGTTGAGGCATTGGGTCGCCAGAACGCCGAGTTCGGACTCCGCCATGTCGAGCCAACTGCCGTGCTTTGGCGTGTAATGCCATTCGAACCGCTCGCTCAGCCGTCGCGCTTCAGCGGCGGGGAAGGCCGCGTAAAGCGACGCCGGCGTGTGCGTCGAGAGATTGTCCTGCACCAGCACGATCTTCGCCGCGCCGGGGAAATGCGTGTCGGACAAGTCCTTGAGCACGTGGGCGTAATCGATTGCGGCGTGACGGTCGGTCACTTTCACATGCCGCCAGCCTTCCAGCGGCGCGAACATCATGAACAGATGGGCCACGCCATTGCGTTCATATTCGTAATCGTGACGCGCCTTGCGGCCGGGCGCGGCGGGAATGGGAGCGCGCGTCTCGACGATCATTTGCTTGGAGGTCTCGTCGAGACACACCACCGGGCGCGACGGATCATGCGGTCGTTGGTAGACTTCCAGCACATCTTCCATGTTGGCGACAAAGCCCGCGCTGGCCTGCGGCGCGATCACCCATTGCTGTTTGAGATGCGGCTTGAGAACGTTTTTTTGAGCGTCCGCCCGATCGTATTGTCGCTGGCTTTCTCGACGATGTTCAGTTCGACGACTTTCTCTTCGAGCAGGCTCAGCGTCCATCTGGCGTAGCCCGTCGGAGCGGGCCCACAGGCCAGCGCGATCAATTTTGCTTCCGCGGCGCTGTCGAAAATCCGGGGCGGCGCGGAGTTCGGATTATATTTGCGGGTCAGCACCGCCTCGAAGCCTTCCTCCACCAATTGCCGTCGCGTGCGCTCGATGTTGGCGACGCTGGTGTCCAGAGCCTCGGCGATCTTGCCGTCGCTCCAGCCTTCGCCAGCTTGCGAGACATCCGCCTTCAAGAGGATGCGCGCCTTCGTCAGCAACCGCGCCAAGCGCTTGCCCGAGCGGATCAACGATGCAAGCTGCTCGCGTTCCTCCGCGCTCAGCCGCACGACGTATTTCTTGACGGCAATCTCTATCCCGGCCACGAATTACCTCCATCGCTGCTGCGAAGCGACAGAGATTCAGAACCCGCCTTCAAAATCAATGACGGGAACCACTAGTGCGGTATGGTTCACGCATATCAGTTCTCGCCGGTAGTCGAGCACGCCCTTGCGACGCAAGGCGTTCATGGCCTTGGTCACCACAGGCCGACTGGCATACACCAGATCGGCAATGTCTTGCTGAGTAAGCGGAATTTCGAGCGCGTACCCATGAGGGCACGGAGTCCCAAACACCAGGGCGAGTTCGCGCAGGGTTTCAACGAGTCGCGTCTCGACCTTTTTGGTGAGGAGAGTAATCAGTTTCCGTTCCGTCCGTTTCTGCCACGCTTCGAGTTCGGCGCAGAGGAAAGCGGTGAATTCCGGACTCTCGCATACGAGACTGTCTAGGTCCTCAGACGTAACTTTGGCTACGTGAATTTCACCCAACGATGTCGCCGTGTGTTCCGATATATGTGCCGCCAATGTGCTCCCGAATACGCTGCCCGGTCCCATAACATCGGTGGTTAGTTGAATTCCCCCTTCCGTGATGTGAGACAGCTTGACGATTCCCTTAAGCAGCCAAAACAAACTCGCCAATCGATCGCCTTGTCCGTAAACGACCGCCCTATCGTGAAAATTCAAAGTAACAAGGGACGGGGCAATCGTCCTCCAACGGATGATCTCGTTTTCTGACAGCATCAACCATGCCCTACGATGCCGGATGGGCTGCCGTTGCCCTCCGTGTTCAAAGCAAGAATAGGGGCGCTGAGAGAATGGTTAAAAGCTGAAGCGCCGCCGTTCATGCAACTGCAATTATGGAACCGCGCGCGAAGGTCCGCAAATGGCGCTCTGCGTAATTCGCTGGGCGCTGCCTAATTTCCGCAAGCGTTTCCTCGCCGTGGTCGCGGCGCTTGATCACCTCTTTCTTCTGATGCGCCGTGAGTTTCGAGGGCCTCCCCATTTTCACGGCGTTCGCCTTGGCGCGTTCGCGGCCTTCGGTCGTGCGGCTGCCGATGAGGTCGCGGTCGAACTCGGCAAGCCCGCCTAACACGGTGAGCATGAGCCGCCCGTGCGCGGTCGTGGTGTCTGCCCATGCGTCGGCATGGGAACGGAAGGCAGCGCCCTTGTTGGCGATCTGCGCCAGCGTGTTCAAGGGGTCACGCGTCGAGCGCGCCAGCCGGTCCGCGTCTTTGCTACAGCGGGAAGTTCGGACAACGGGCGCATATCGTCGAGCCTGCCGTCCACGGCGGTGATTGACCCAAGTGCGACGCTGGCGTTGAGACCCTGAGTCTGGTCCGGTGCGCGCTTTTATATTCTCGGCACCAATACATGTTGGGCCAACCAATCGCGGACTATTGAGAAGAGGTGGGGTAAAGAGGCAGCCCGCATTTTCGGCGCGCCGCGCCAATCCAACTTGCCAGGCGTTCTCGCAATCACTGGCTCGCAAGCATAATCCGAGCGACATCAGCAGGCTCGTCGATCTGGGGCCAATGCCCCGCTTCAAGGACATGAAGCACAGCATTCCTGGCCTGAGATCGCATGTACTCGGCGATGGTGACATGAAGATAGGGGTCGGACTTTCCCCAAATGAGTAAGAGAGGGACGTCGGAGCGCCTGAAATCGGCCAGACGGGCCGTGTTGGCAGCGATTTCATCCGAGTATTGATAGGTCATTTGGGCGAAGGCAGCTCCCGCGCTCGGTCGTTGCCTAAAGTTGTTGTCGATAATCGGGCCAAGGAACTGAGTGTAGTGGGCTTTCTGTGCCTCCGTCAGGCCTACCTGCATTTGGTCGCGCTGAAAGGCAAGCAGCCACGCGAACTGCTGCGGACTTGCCAAGAAATGCTGGGTGAGAGATTTCAGGCTTTTGTTCGCGAAGAGCTCAATAAACTCGGGAACTCGTAGTCCAGGGGCGTCGCCGTAGAACGCGTTCATCAAGCAGACGGCGGCCGCGCGTTCAGGGTGCTTCAGAGCGAAGTTGACGGCGGTCGGGCCACCGGCATCGTGGCCGACCGGGATGATCTTCTCGAGCCCCAAGGCCTCCACGACCGCTTCCAGATCCCGAAGCTGTTGTTCGAAGCTGTAGTGCGCGCCATCCAGTTTGTCTGACGCCCCGAAGCCTAAAAAGTCTATCGAAATGGTTCTGCGCCCGGCCAATGCCAGGTGTGGAATGAGGTCGTCATAGATGTGCGAGTTATCCGGAAATCCATGCAGCAGCACGAAGGCTGCCCCGCTGCCCGGAAAGTCGCGGACGTACAGGCTGCCGCGATCGCGCTGAACTCGATGTTCGGTGAAGGCCGGAAAGTCCGTCCTCTGGGAATCCGTCATGATCTTGCTCCTTTTGCGCGTGGGAGCCATTCTGTGGGCATGTCGCGCTCCTCGTCTGGTGGCGCGGTCTCTGCCAAGCGGAATCTCAATATTCGAACCACTGTTTGGGCGCGGCATTCTTCTCCGGCGTGTAAGGTGGGGAAGAGATAGTCGATCGCAACATCCTGCGGCGAGATACCATACTAGCGATCTTCTGCAATCTTGCGCGCCGCAGGTCCGCTTCTGGCGGACTGAACCGCCCCGGGTTTGCCGGAGGCCGTTTTGTTGAGTCACGCCGCGATGGCGGGCTCGTCGAGTTGCGCATAATAGCGCGCTTCGGCTTCGGCCGGCGGAATGTTCCCGATCGGCTCCAGCAGCCTTCGATTGTTGAACCAGTGGACCCATTCGAGCGTGGCGAACTCGACCTGTTCGAAGCTGCGCCATGGCCCGCGCCGCCAGATCACCTCGGCCTTGTAAAGCCCGTTGATCGTCTCGGCGAGCGCGTTGTCATAGCTGTCGCCGACGCTACCGACGGACGGCTCGACGCCGGCTTCCTTCAGGCGCTCCGTGTATTTGATCGAGACATATTGCACGCCGCGGTCGCTGTG
This sequence comes from uncultured Alphaproteobacteria bacterium, assembly GCA_963710695.1. Taxonomy (GTDB): domain Bacteria; phylum Pseudomonadota; class Alphaproteobacteria; order Rhizobiales; family Beijerinckiaceae; genus Methylocystis. The sequence continues at coordinate 68,748 of CAVQBO010000008.1, forward strand.
ATGCACGAGACCGCCGCCGCGAACGGGCCGGCGTTCGTACAACGCCTGCTCGAGCGCGTCGAGCACGAAGCCCGCATGCGCCGTGCGCGAGGCGCGCCAGCCGACGATCCGCCTTGCGAAGGTGTCGATGACGAAGGCGACATAAACGAAGCCGGCCCAAGTCGCGACATAGGTGAAGTCGGACACCCACAGCGCGTTCGGCCGCGGCGCCTGGAATTGCCGATTGACCTTGTCTCGCGGACAGGGCGCCGCCTTGTCGCTCACCGTCGTTTTCACCGGCTTTCCGCGCACCGCGCCTTGCAGGCTTATGCCGCGCATCAGCCGCTCGACCGTGCAACGCGCCACGCTCTCTCCCTCCCGGTTCAACTGTCGCCAGATTTTCCGCGCGCCATAGACCTGGAAGTTCTCGTCGTAAACGCGCCGGATTTTTTCGCGCAGCCCAGCGTCGCGCTTCGCCCTCGCCGAGCTTTTCTCGGGATCGCGCCGCGCCGCCGCATGGGCCCGGTAAGTAGACGGGGCGATCGGCAAGACCTCGCAGATCGGCTCGACCCCGTGAACATCACGATGATCGTCGATGAAGGCGATCATGGCTTGAACCGGCGGTCGAGCTCCGCCTGGGCAAAATAAGCCGACGCCTTGCGCAAAATCTCATTGGCCTGCCGAAGCTCGCGGTTCTCCCGCTCCAGCGCCTTGATCCGCTCGCGCTCATCCGTCGTCGCGCCCGGGCGCACGCCGGCGTCGCGCTCGGCCTGGCGAACCCAGTTGCGCAGCGTTTCGCCCGAGCAGCCGATCTTCGCCGCGATCGACGCTATCGCCGCCCATTGCGAAGCGTGATCGCCCCGGTGCTCCTGCACCATCCCGGTCAGCCACATCAACTCGATGTTGCGCTGGGTCTCCCGTTCGAGCCGTCGGCTCGATTGGATGCGATTGAGATAGCCGTAGAGATAGATCTTCAGCAGCGTTGCTGGATGATAAGCCGGCCGTCCCGTCGCCTCCGGGGCAACACCGGCAAAGCCCATCGCCGCCAAGTCCAGTTCGTCGATGAAAACATCGATGACGCGGACCGGATTATCGTCCGTTACGTAATCTTCCAAACTGTCAGGGAGCAGTGTCGCTTGCAGCCGGTCTTCGCTCTCAATGAAACGATTCATTCCGCCCCCCTCAGCGGAATCATTTTAACAGAGCAATGCGTTTCCACACAGGCTGGACCCGGAGCGGTCATCGAGGCCGCTAGATTGTGTTTAGTCCCCGCCAGCGCCCGCGGCGCCCCTCTCAGAGCGCCCGGCTACACTTCCCCAACGAACTCCGCCGGATATGCGACCGCTGGTCCAGAGACCCGTCTTGAACTAACATTGCGATTGGATCATCCGATGGAGCCGGCCGGGTCGACCTAAACCTCTGAATTTCTCTTTTGCCGAACTAGCGCATGAGGCTCTCTTAAGACGGCGGCGCGGCGAGGACTTACGGTTCGAGCTTGTTCGACGCGCGTGGTTTCCGCCATGCGGACCTGGAGATTAACGCCCCGCATGAGGACCTTCGTCATTTCCCTCGCTCGCACGCCCGAGCGGCTCGCGCAATTCCGCGCCGTCAACGGCGAAGATTCCGGCGTCGAGACTTTCGCCGCCGTCGACGGGTCAACGCTGTCTTGGGAGTCTCTCGTCGCACAGGGCGTCTTCGACACATCCGTGCAATATACGAAGGGCGCGGTCGGCAATGCGCTCTCGCATCTTTCGCTCTGGCAGCGCGTGCTCGAGAGCGGCGAAGCGGCGACGATCTGCGAGGACGACGCTATTCTTCCTGCGGCTTTCCGAGCGCGCACGGCCGAGCTGCTCGCGGGCCTCGACCCTTGGGACATCGTCTTGTGGGGCTGGAATTTCGATTCCGTCCTCATGGCGGGATTGCTGCCGGGTCTGTCGAATTGCGCGCTCCTCTTCGATCAAGACGCGTTGCGCAAGAATGCGCTCGAATGGCGCAAGGGCGCGGTCGATCGGCGGCTCTATAAGCTCTATAGAGCTTTCGGCATGGTGTGTTATTCGATCTCGCCCCGCGGAGCGGAGCGGCTCTTGCGCTATGCGACGCCGGTTCGCGAGACGCAGGTCTATTTCCCGATTTTGAACAGCGTCGTCGCCAACCGCACGCTGGATGTCATGGCCAACGGCGCCTACTCCACGCTCGACGCCTTCGTGAGCTTTCCGCCGCTCGCCTTGACCTACAACGATCACGCGAGGAGCACGGTGAATGAGCCGGCTCCGCCTGCTGCGTGAGGCTTAGCGAAAAGGCGCCGACGATGCCCGCCCCTCCTCAGCCGTTGAAAGTCTTCAAGCGCGCGATCGCCGCTTACGAAAGCGGGAACCTCGCGAAGACCGCCGAGTTCTGCTGGGCGACGATCGAGAGGGTCCCCGATCATTTCGATGCGCTATACTTGTTGGCCGTCGTGACGAGTCGCCGCGGCGCGCCCGCAAAAGCCTTGGGCATTTTCGACAAGGCCGTGGCGCTGCGTCCCGGCAACGCCGAGATTCTCGTCAACCGCGCCAGCGCGCTGACCGAGTTGGAGCGTCATGAAGAGGCCCTGAAGGATTACGACAAAGCGTTGGAGCTGGCGCCGTCCCACGCCCTCGCGCGCAACGGTCGCGGCAACGTCTTGATGCGCCTGAAGCGCTTCGAGGGGGCGCTCGTAGACTACGGCAATGCGCTCGTGCTTGCGCCGCAAAACGGGGAGATCGTCAACAATCTCGGCCGCGCGCTGATGAAACTGGAGCGGCATGAGGAAGCGGAAGCTTCTCCGTTATACTCGCCAGCCGTCCTGCGGGTTCGCGCGAGGCGGGGCATTTTCGTCGACCGCACGCCTGATCTGACAAATGTCGGCTCTTGGCGCAGCCTGTGTGGAAACGCATTGATCTGTTAAAATGATTCCGCTGAGGGGGCGGAATGAAGCGTTTCATTGAGAGCGAAGACCGGCGGCAAGCGACACTGCTCCCTGACAGTTTGGAAGATTACGTGACGGACGATAATCCGGTCCGCGTCATCGATGTTTTCATTGACGAACTGGACTTGGCGGCGATGGGCTTTGCCGGTGTTGCGCCGGAAGCGACGGGACGGCCGGCTTATCATCCAGCGACGCTGCTGAAGATCTATCTCTACGGCTATCTCAATCGCATCCAATCGAGCCGACGGCTCGAACGGGAGACCCAGCGCAACATCGAGTTGATGTGGCTGACCGGCCGCTTGATGCCGGACTTCAAGACGATCGCCGACTTTCGCCGCGACAATGGGCCGGCGATCCGCGCGGCCTGCACACATTTCGTCGTGCTGTGTCGCCAGCTCAATCTGTTCACCCGGTCCGTCGTGGCGGTTGACGGGAGCAAGTTCAAGGCCGTCAATACCCGCGACAAGAACTTCACGGTGGCCAAGGTCGCCAAGCGCATCGAGCAGGTGGAGGCCAGCATCGCGCGCTACCTGGCCGCGTTGGACCATGCCGACCGGCGGCACGACGACGTGTCCGAGGCAAAGACAACCCGCATCAAGGAGAAGATCGAAGGCCTGCGGCGGCAGATGCAATCCCTGAAGGCGATGGAAAGGCAGGTCGAGGAAGCGCCCGACAAGCAGGTTTCCCTGACCGATCCCGACGCCCGGTCGATGGCGACCAGCGGCAAGGGCACGGGCATTGTCGGCTACAATGTCCAAATCGCCGTCGACGCCGAGCACCATCTGATCGTCGCGCACGAGGTGACCAATGTCGGCGCCGACCGGTCGCAACTGGCGGCCATGGGCGGCAAGGCGCGCGATGCGACGGGATGCGAGGAAGTCACCGTGCTGGCGGATCGCGGCTATTACAATGGCGAGGAGGTGCTGGCTTGCGAGGGAACGGGTGTGCTGCCTTACGTTCCCAAGACGCAGACCTCAGGCAACGCCAAACGCGGTCTCTTCACCGTGCAGGATTTCATCTACGACGCCGAAAACGACCGTTACACCTGCCCAGCGGGCGAGTTTCTGACCAGGGGAAAATTACGCTCCGATCGCCGCGACGATATGGACCACTACCGCAACCTCACGGCATGCCTAACCCGCGGGCTCAAACCCCAATGCACCTCTGACAAGGTCAAACGTCAGAAACGCTGGGAGCACGAAGCGGTGCTCGACCGGATGCAGGCGCGGCTCGACCGCATGCCGGAGGCCATGATCATCCGCCGACAGACCGTTGAGCATCCTTTCGGAACCCTCAAGGCGTGGATGGGCAGCACCCATTTCCTGACCAAGACCCTTGAAAAGGTCAAAACTGAAATGAGTTTGCAAGTGCTTGCCTACAACATCAAGCGGATGGTCAATATCTTCGGCGTCAGGCCGCTCATGCAGGCCATCGCCGGCTGAATTCGTCCGCCGAACACGCGCGCCATTGCTTCTGTTGCCGATCCGTGGCCGCTATCGGCAAATTAAAAAAATCACGTTTTTACACAGCCAGGGTCACAAGCGGAAATTCAACCCGACCCACTCCCCTCCGCCCTCGCCCGTTTGACGGCGCCCGTGGTCTCGGCATATGACTGAATGTGACGGTTCTTCGCAAGAAGTGAAAAGGGAACGCGGCGAGGGATTTCCCCGAATCCGCGGCTGCCCCCGCAACTGTGACCGGCGAGGCCGCGCCATCAGCCACTGAGCCCTTGGGGCTTCGGGAAGGCGGCGCGATCCAGCGACCCGGGAGCCAGGAGACCTGCCGTCGTTTGTCGCAACGCTAGGCCGCCGGTGGGGCGGTTAAGGAGATGATCATGAACCAGCAAAGCCTTTCAAGCGCGAACCCGCTCGCCCTTTCCGCCGCCCGCGCGGAAGTTCTCAAGGCGGCTTTCGTCGCGCTGTTCCTAGGCGTCGGCCTCGTTTATCTCGTCGGTTTTTCCCATTCCGACACGGCGCATGACGCCGCCCACGACACGCGCCACTCCCTCTCCTTCCCCTGCCATTAAGCAGACGGTGATTTCGCGCGTCCTGGCGATCGGTCTGATCGCCGGGCTTGTCGCCGGGCTTGCGGTCGCGGCCCTGCAACAAGTCACCACGACGCCGCTCATCCTCGCGGCGGAAGTCTATGAGTCGGCGCAACACTCTCACGCGGAGCCGGCCGCCGAGGGCTGGAAGCCGGCGGAGGGCGCGCAGCGCATCGCCGCGACCGGCGTCGCCGATGTCGCGACGGCCGCGGGCTATGCGCTGATCTTGCTCGCGCTGATGCTCGCCGCCGGCGACACGATAGAACCTCGCCGCGCGCTCGCCTGGGCGGCTTGCGCCTTCGCCGCGACCGGCCTCGCGACGGGGCTCGGCCTCGGGCCGCAATTGCCGGGCGCGGCGGAAACGGATTTGTTCGCGCGCCAGCTTTGGTGGGTCGGAACCGCCGCCGCCACCGGCGCGGGGCTGTTCGCGCTGCTGCGGCGCGATGAAGTCGTCGCCAAGGTTTTGGGCGCGGCGCTGCTCGCCCTTCCGCATATTTTGGGCGCGCCGCGACCGGCGGCGCCGGAAAGCACGGCTCCGGCGGAACTCGCCGCGCAATTCGCCGCGTCGTCGCTGACGGTGCAGGCGATCACATGGGCGCTCGCCGGCGCGCTTGTCGGCGTTTTGTGGCGCGAGTTCCAGGCGCGCGACGCGCTAAAGGCAATGAAATGACCGCGAAAATCCCCGCCACCATCGTCACCGGCTTTCTCGGCGCCGGCAAGACCACGCTGATCCGCCATTTGCTGGAGACGACGCGCGACCGCCGCCTCGCGCTGGTGATCAATGAATTTGGCGACGTTGGCGTCGACGGCGAGATTTTACGCGCATGCGGCGTCGATAATTGCCCCGACGAAAATATCGTCGAACTGGCCAACGGGTGTCTGTGCTGCACCGTCGCCGACGATTTCGCGCCGGCGATCGAGGCGTTGCTGGCGCATGAAAAACGCCCCGACCACATCATCATCGAAACGTCGGGGCTGGCCTTGCCAAAGCCGCTGGTCAAGGCGTTCGACTGGCCGGCGATTCGCTCGCGCCTCACCGTCGATGGCGTCGTCGCCGTCGTCGATGGACGAGCGGTGGCGGAGGGTCGTTTCGCCGACGATCTCGACGCCATCGCGCGCGAGCGGGCGGAAGACAGGGCCGTCGACCACGACAATCCGCTCGAAGAGGTCTTCGAGGACCAGCTCGCCTGCGCCGATCTCGTCATCCTCAACAAGACCGATCTGCTGAGCGAGACGGAGGAGGCGGGCGTGCTGGCGACGCTGCGCGCCGGCGCGCCGCGCGCCACGAAGATTCTTCGCGCGCGACAGGGCGCCGTCGACGCGCGCGTATTGCTTGGCCTCGCCGCCGCCGCCGAGGACGATCTCGCCAATCGCCCGTCGCATCACGATGGCTTGGAAGATCACGATCACGACGATTTCGACAGCTTCGTCATCGAGATCGCGGCCGCGACCGACCCCGCGGCGCTTGTCGCGCGGCTCGCGGAAGTCGCTCTCGCGCATGATGTCTTGCGCATAAAGGGCTTTGTCGAAATCTCCGGCAAGCCGATGCGCCTGCTGGTGCAGGGCGTCGGCGCGCGCTTCCAGCATCACTTCGACCGCGCCTGGAGGCCGAACGAGGCGCGCGCGAGCCGTCTCGTGGTGATCGGCCAAAAGGGCCTCGACCGGGCGCGCGTCGCCCGGCAACTCGCGTCGTCGTAACGCCATGCATCTCCTCGCCCGCGATCTTCACGGACTCGACGACGCGGGCGCGGCGGTCGATCTCGAACAGACGCCGGCGGAAAATCGTTTTTCTGTCCTTCTCGGACTCCGAGCTTGGCCTGTTGGCGCGAATTCACGACGAGGACGCGGCCTCGCGCCCCAGCCTGCGCTGCGCTTCGCTCGCGCAATTGAAGCACCCCTTTTCCGTCGATCTTTATCTCGACAAGGTGGCGCGCCACGCGCGGCTTGTCGTGGTCCGGCTGCTTGGCGGCAAGGAATACTGGTCTTACGGCGTCGAGCAGCTCGCGGCCCTTTCGCGCGCGCAAGGTTTTGGGTTGGCCATCGTGCCGGGCGACGGCTTGGACGATCCGCGTCTGCGCGAGGCCTCGACGCTGGCGCCGCGGGATTGCGCGCGCATATGGTCCTTCTTCCAGGACGGCGGCGCGGAGAACATGCGCGCCCTGCTCGGCCTCATGGCCAGCCTCATCGGCATGCCCGCGCCCTGGCGCGAAAGCGCGCGCATTGAGAGCGCCGGCTATTGCCTCGCGGCGCGACGGACGGCCGGCGCGGACGCCAGGCGCGCGCTGCTGGTTTTCTACCGCTCCCTTTTTCTGGCGGACGATCACGCGCCGATCCTCGCGCTGGCGGACGCTCTCGCCGCGCGCAAGAGTGGCGGTGGAAGCGGTGTTTGTCGCCAGCCTGAAGGATGGAGCGAGCGAGGCGTTTTTGCGCGAGGCGATCGGCGCGTTCAAACCCGACGTCATCGTGAACACGACCGCCTTTTCGGCGCGCGGCGCTGACGGCGGCGTGCTCGATCTCGCCGACGCGCCGGTGTTGCAGGCGGCGCTCGCCACTTCGACGCGCGAAGCCTGGGCGGCCTCGAAACGCGGCGCCAATGGCGCCGATCTCGCGATGAACATCGTGCTGCCCGAGGTCGACGGCCGCATCTTCACCCGCGCGATTTCGTTCAAGGCGCCGGCGGGCGCGCTTCTCGCCAGCCAGTTCGCGCAAACGCGCCATGCGCCGGAACCTTCGCGCATCGCCTTCGTCGCGGAACTCGCCGCCAATTGGGCCGAATTGCGCCGCAAGGCGAACCGCGAAAAAAGCCTCGCGCTGATTTTATCGGACTATCCCGCGCGGCGCGGACGCGGCGGCTACGCCATCGGGCTCGATACGCAAGCGAGCGTGGAGGCGATTGTCGAGGCGTTGAGCGCGGCGGATTACGACGTCGGCGAAATGGAGCCGCCGCCCGATCTTATGCGCGCGCTGGAGGACAGTCGCCACCATGCGCGGCTGTCGCTGGACGATTATCGTCGCCTGTTCGAAGGATTGCCGCGGGAATTCGCGAACGCCGTGCGAAGCGCCTGGGGCGAGCCCGAGCAAGATGAGGCCTATCGCGACGGCGCCTTTCACTTCTCCTGCTTCGAGTCGGGCAAGCTCGTCATCGCATTGCAGCCCGATCGCGGCGCGAGGGCGGAACGGCGCGAGACCTATCACGACGCCGACGCGCCGCCGCGTCATGGCTATGTCGCCTTTTATCTGTGGCTGCGCCATCGACGCGCCATCGACGCGCTGATTCATCTGGGAACGCATGGCACGCTCGAATGGCTGCCGGGAAAATCGGCGATGCTCGGCGAGGACTGCGCGCCGGAGGCGGTGCTTGGCCCAACGCCGCTGATCTATCCCTTCATCGTCAACGACCCCGGCGAAGCCGCGCAGGCCAAGCGACGCGCCTGCGCTGTCACCATCGGCCATCTGACGCCGCCGCTAGAGCAAGCGCAACTCTATGACGACGCCGCGCGCATCGAACAAATGCTCGACGAATACGCCAATGCGGCGGCGCTCGATCCGCGCCGGGCGAAGCTCATCGCGGGCGCCATCATGGACGAGGCCGAACGCACCGGCCTTGGGGCCGAATGCGGCGTGACCCGCGGCGCCGACGCCGCCGACGCGCTGGCGAAGCTCGACGCATGGCTGTGCGACATGAAGGAAATGCGCATCGGCGACGGGTTGCATGTGTTTGGCCGCGCGCGGGACGACGACGCCATGCGCGACGCTTGCGCCAAGGCGGAGATGTCGGCCTTGCTGCGCGCGCTGGGCGGCCGCTTCATCGAGCCCGGTCCCGCTGGCGCGCCCTCGCGCGGGCGCGTCGACGTGCTGCCGACCGGGCGCAATCTTTTTTGCATCGATCCGCGTCATGTTCCAACGCGCATCGCCTATGACATCGGCCGCCGCGCCGCCTCTGAAGTGATGACGCGTCACGCGCAGGAGCATGGCGATTGGCCGCGCGCGATCATGCTCGATCTGTGGGGCAGCGCGACGATCCGCACCGGCGGCGAGGATTTCGCGCAAGCGCTCGCGCTGCTGGGCGTCATCCCGCTGTGGGACAACGCCACCGCGCGGGTGATCGGTTTCGAGATCGAGCCGATGCCTGAGCGCGATTTTCCGCGCGTCGATGTCACGCTGCACATCTCGGGATTGTTCCGCGACATGTTTCCGGGCCTGATCGCGCTGTTTCACGACGCCGTGGGCGCCGTCGCGGCGCTGGACGAAGAGGCGGACGCCAATCCGTTGACGCAATTTCGCGGCGGCCCGCTCGACCGAATTTTCGGCGCCGCGCCGGGCGCTTACGGACTTGGCCTTGGCGAAACGATTTCGCGCGGCTCCTGGACGACGCGAGAGGATTTGGGCGCGGCTTTTCTCGACGCCGGCGGTCACGCCTATGACCGCGCCGGCGAAAGCGCGCCCGCGCGCGAAAATTTCGCGGCGCGCGTCGCCGGCGCCGACGCTCTGGTCCACGCCCAAGATATGGCGGAGGTCGATGTGCTCGCGGGCCCCGCCTTCGCGGAATTCGAAGGGGGCTTCGCCGCCGCCAATCGCGCGCTTGGCGGCGCGGCGGCGCTCGTGCATCTCGACGCGACGCGGCCCGAGAGGTTACGCGCCCGCTCTTTGCATGAAGAAATCGCGCGCGTTTTGCGCGCCCGTGTCGCCAATCCGCGATGGCTCGAAGGTCAGATGCGTCACGGCCATCGCGGCGCGGGCGAGATCGCCGAGGCGATCGATAATCTATTCGCCTTCGCCGCGCTCGGGGACTTCGTGAGCGACGCGCAATTCGATCTCGCCTTCGCCGCGACGATTGGCGACGAAAGCGTGCGGGAGTTTATCCTGGCCGAAAATCCACGCGCCTATGAGGCGATCGCGCGGGCCTTCAACGAGGCGCTGGCGCGTGGTCTGTGGCGCAGCCGGCGCAACAGCGCGCATGCCTTAAGCGAGGTCGTCGATGCAAGGCGCGCCTGAAATCAAGGGATGGTGTCCCGGCGCGTTGACGCCGATGGAAAGCGGCGACGGCCTGTTGATGCGCGCCAAAATCGTCGGCTCGAAGCTGAGCTTGACGCAGCTAAGCGAAATCGCCGCGATCGCGCTTGATTGCGGCAATGGCCGGATCGATCTCTCGCAGCGCGCGCAACTGCAAATTCGCGGCGTCAGCGAGACAACGCTCGCCGCGGCGCAAGCGCGCCTCAAATCCATCGGACTGCTCGCGCTGGACGCGGCGACGGAAAGCCGGCTCAACATCGTGGCTTCTCCGCTGGCAAACTCCGCTTCGTTCGACGCCAATGAAATCGCCGCGCGGCTCGCGCGAGCCATCGCCGAAGATCAAGCGTTGGGGTCGCTGCCGGGCAAATTCCTGTTTCTCGTCGACGACGGCTCGGCGCCCGGCCTTCGCGATGTCGACGCCGATATTCGACTCGAGGCGCGACGGCGCGCAATTCGCTGTCGTCCTCGACGGCGCGCGCGACCAAGCCGTCATCGCGCCGCCGGCGGCGGCGATCGACGCCGCGGTCGCCCTGGCGCGCGCCTTCATCGCGTTGCGCGCCGGGCGGGCGTTCGAATTGCGTCGGATGCGCGCCTTGGTCGACGCGATGGGCGCCGAGCCATTGCTGCGCGCCTCCGGGCTCACGTCCGAACCATACAGCTCGATATGTCACGCAAACGCGCTGTCGGATTTGCTCGGCGCGCGAGAGATCGGCGAAAATTTCTTCGCCGGTTTCGCCGCGCCATTCGGGCGATTTCTCGCGCAAGACTTCGCCGACCTCGCCGAGGCCATCTCGAAAGAAGGCGCGAAGGAATTGCGGCTGACGCCCTGGCGCGCGATTTTGGCGCCGACGAAATCGCTCGAACAAGCCGCGCGCATTGCCGCGGCGGCGCGGGCGCTCGGGTTCATCGTCGACGCCGGCGACGCGCGTCTCGCCATCGCCGCCTGCCCCGGCGCGCCGGAATGTTCGCAGGCGAAGGGGCCGACGCGCATTGGCCTCGACGCCATCGCCGGCGCCGCGAAAATGCTTTCCCGCGGCGGAATCGGCGCGCATGTGTCGGGCTGCGCCAAGGGCTGCGCCAAGCCTTCGGCGACGCCGTTGACGCTCGTCGCCAATGGCGGGCTGTTCGATCTCGTCCATAACGGCGCGGCGAGCGACACGCCGGCCGCGACGGGTTTGACGCTCACTGAGATCGCCGATGTCGTCGCGCGGAATGGATTGATGGAGGCGTCATGTCCGGGAGGATAGATTATATTCGCGACGGCGCCGCGATCTACGCGCGCTCCTTCGCGACCATTCGCGCCGAGGCGCGGCTTGCGCGCTTTTCGCCGGCCGAGGAGCGCGTCGCCGTGCGCATCATCCACGCCTGCGGCATGGTCGAAATCGCCGACGACATCATCTTCTCGCCCGGCGCGGCCGAGGCGGCGAGCATGGCGCTGCGCGCCGGCGCGCCAATCCTGTGCGACGCCAACATGGTCGCGCATGGCGTCACGCGCGCGCGTCTACCCGCGAACAATGAGGTGATCTGCATGCTCGCCGACCCGCGCGTCGCCGGTCTCGCTAACGAAGCCGGCAATACGCGCAGCGCCGCCGCTCTGGAGCTTTGGGGCGATCGACTGGACGGCGCCGTCGTGGCCATCGGCAATGCGCCGACGGCGCTGTTTCGACTGCTCGAAATGCTCGACGCCGGCGCGCCGAGGCCCGCCGCCGTGATCGGCATGCCCGTCGGTTTCGTCGGCGCGGCGGAATCCAAGGAACTGCTGCGCGCCGACCGACGCGTTCCCTTTATTTTGGTCACCGGGAGAAAGGGCGGCAGCGCCATGGCGGCGGCGGCGATCAACGCGCTCGCGAGCGAAAAGGAATGAACGCGACGCCAAACAACGCGGGCGCGCTATATGGCGTCGGGCTTGGGCCCGGCGATCCCGAGCTCGTCACGGTGAAGGCCGCGCGCATCATCGGCGACGCGCCGGTCGTCGCCTATTTCGCCAAACGCGGACGCGAAAGCCATGCGCGAAAAATCGCGCGGGCTTATTTTCGCCCGGGCTGCGAGGAGCTGTTGCTAGCCTATCCGATGACGACCGAACGGCCTTTCGATCAGCCCGAATATATCGCCGCTTTGGCGGCGTTTTACGAGGAGAGCGCGGAGCGGCTCGCGATCATTCTGTCGCAAGGACGCGATGTTGCATTGCTGTGCGAGGGCGATCCGCTGTTTTACGGCTCCTTCATGCATATTTTCGTGCGGCTGAAGACGCGCTTTCGCACCGAGATTTGTCCGGGCGTCTCCGGCATGTCCGGCTGCTTCGCGGCGGCGCGCCAGCCGATGACCTGGGGCGACGATGTGCTGACCGTGGTTCCCGCGACGCTGGACGAAGAGACGCTGACGCAACGGCTCGCCGGCGCCGACGCGGCTGTCGTGATGAAGCTCGGCGGCAATTTCGCCAAGCTGCGCCGCGTGCTCGCGCGCCTCAAGCTGATCGAGCGCGCGATCTATGTCGAGCGCGGCACGATGGCGGACGAGAAAATCATGCCGTTCGGCGAGAAGCTCGACGACGACGCGCCTTATTTCTCGATGGTGCTCGCGCCGGGCGCGGGACGGCGGCCATGACGGCGCGCAAAGGCCGGCTCTATGTCGTCGGGCTCGGCCCCGGCGACGCGGGTTTTTTGACGCATGACGCCAGCGCCGCGCTGGAGGAAGCGGAAGATATTATCGGCTACGCGCCCTATGTCGCGCGCGTGCCGGAGCGCCCCGGCCAGACGCGGCTCGCCAGCGACAATCGCGTCGAGCTGGATCGGGCGCGCGAGGCGCTGTCGCGCGCGGCGGCGGGGCGCGTCGTCGCGGTCGTGTCGGGCGGCGATCCCGGCGTTTTCGCGATGGCTTCCGCCGTCTTCGAGGCGGTCGAACAGGGCGAGCCGACTTGGCGCGATCTCGACATTCGCGTGCTGCCGGGAATCTCCGCGATGCAGGCGGCGGCGGCGCGGCTCGGCGCTCCGCTCGGCCATGATTTTTGCGTCATATCGCTGTCCGACAATCTCAAGCCCTGGGACGTGATCGCCGAGCGTCTCGAACACGCGGCGCGCGGCGATTTCGTCATCGCGCTATACAACCCGGCTTCTCGCGCGCGACCTCAGCGCATTCACGACGCTTTCGCGATTTTGCGCGGCTTGCTCGACCCGGAAACCGTCGTCATTTTCGCCAAGTCGGTCGGGCGCGCGGAAGAGAATATCTTGGTGACGCAACTCGCCGAGGCCGATCCTTCGCAGGTCGACATGTCGACGCTGGTCATCGTCGGCGCTCGAGGCACGCGGGTGATCGCGCGCGCGGCGGCGACGCCTTTCGTTTACACGTCGCGGAAGGCGCCATGAATCAATCGGCGCATGAACCGCGAGAGCGCTGGCTATCGTTGATCGGCATCGGCGAGGACGGCGCGCTGTCGCCCGCGGCGCGCGCGCTGATCGAAGACGCGACGCTGATCGTCGGCGGCGCGCGTCATCTTTCGCTGATCGGCGCGACCACGGCGAGGCAAATGCAATGGCCTTCGCCGCTGACCCAAGCGATGGACGATATTTTAGCGCGGCGCGGCGAGCCGACGGTCGTGCTGGCTTCCGGCGATCCGTTTTTTTACGGCGTCGGCGAATTGATCGCGCGGCATGTCGCGCGCAGAGGAAATTTTTTGTCTGCCCCAGTCCATCGGCTTTCGCGCTCGCCGCGTCGCGCCTGTGCTGGAGCCAGCAGGATTGCGCGCTGCTGTCGCTGCATGGGCGCGCCTTCGAGCGCATCACGCCGCATTTGCAGCCGGGGCGGCGATTGCTGGTTCTCTCCTGGGACGGGACGACGCCCGGCCGCGTCGCCGCGCATCTCTCGCAACTGGGCTTTGGCGATTCGCATCTGCATGTGCTCGAAAATCTCGGCGGACCGCGCGAGCTTATTCGCTCGGCGCGCGCCGCGGATTTTTCTCTCGCCGACATCGGGCCGTTGAACACGCTGGCCATCGAACTGAAGGCTTCGCCGGGCGCGCGCGTCATTCCGCTGACGCCGGGCCTGCCGGACGATTGGTTCGAGCATGACGGGCAGATCACCAAGCGCGACATTCGCGCGGTGACGCTGGCCGCGCTCGCGCCGCGCAAGGGCGAGCTGTTATGGGACATTGGCGCGGGCTCCGGCTCCATCGGCATTGAATGGATGCTGGCCGATCCCGCCAACCACGCCATCGCCATCGAATGCGACTCCGCGCGGGCGGCGCGCATCGCGCGCAACGCTTTGACCCTCGGCGTTCCCGGTCTCGACATTATCGCCGCGCGCGCGCCCGAAGGGCTTGCTGGCCTCGCGACGCCCGACGCGATCTTCATCGGCGGCGGCGCCGATGCGCGCCTGCTCGACGCCGCGTGGGACGCGCTTCCTCAATATGGCCGACTCGTCGTCAACGCCGTGACGCTGCAAACGCAGTCGCTGCTTGCCCAAGCTTTCGCGGCGCGCGGCGGCGAGCTGACGCATATCCAAATCGCCAAGGCCCGCCCGGTGGGACGTTTTCATGCGCTGGACCCGGCGATGCCGGTGTTGCAATGGCGCGCGGTGAAGCCATGAGCGCGCGTTACGCCATCGGCATAGGCGCGCGCAAGGACATCGACGCGCGAGAGTTGGCGGGTTTCGTGCGCGAGGTCGCGGCGCGACACGGCGTCGATCTCCAATCCGCGACGCTCGCGACGATAGAGGCGCGGGGCGACGAGCCCGGCCTTCAGGACGCCGCGCGATTGCTCGACATGGCCGTGGTCTTTCTGTCGCTCGAAAATTTGCGCGCGCGCGACAAGGATGTGCTGACCCGCTCCGCTCGCGTCGAAGAAATATTTGGCGTCGGCAGCGTGGCGGAGGCGGCCGCGCTCGCGGGGGCTGGCGCGGGCAGCATTTTGCTCGCGCCGCGCGTCGCGACGACGCGGCTCGCCTGCGCCATCGCCCGCGCGAAGAATGGAGGCGAAAGCCCATGACCGTGCATTTCATCGGGGCCGGCCCCGGCGCCGCCGATCTTCTCACGCTGCGCGGACGCGATCTGATCGCGCGATGCCCGGTCTGTCTATACGCGGGGTCACTGGTGCCGGTCGGCGTGTTGCAGCATTGCCCGCCGGGCGCGCGCATCGTCGACACCGCGCCGCTGTCGCTCGACGCGATCATCGCGGAGATGCAAGCGGCTGAAGACGCCGGCCTCGACGTCGCGCGGCTGCATTCGGGCGACCTGTCGATCTGGAGCGCGGTCGGCGAGCAGACGCGGCGGCTGGAGCGGCTGAAAATTCCATTCACCTTGACGCCGGGCGTGCCCTCCTTCGCCGCCGCGGCGGCCGCGCTCGGGCGCGAACTGACCTTGCCGGAGGTCGCGCAATCGCTGGTGCTGACGCGCACGAGCGGGCGCGCCTCGGCGATGCCGCCATGCGAAAGTTTGAGCGCTTTCGCCGCGACGCGCGCCACCATGGCGATACATCTGTCGATCCACGCCCTTGCGCGCGTCGTCGGCGAGCTGACGCCCTTTTATGGCGACGAATGCCCGATCGCGCTGGTCTATCGCGCCTCCTGGCCCGACGAGCGCATCGTTCGCGGCACGCTCGCGACCATCGAACAACTCGCGGGCGAGGCGCCGATGGAGCGCACGGCGCTGATTCTCGTCGGACCCGCGCTCGGCGCGCGAGGATTTTCGCGAAAGCGCGCTCTATGACGCGGGTTACGACCGGCGCTTTCGTCCGCGCGGCGGCGGAGAGCCGGCGTGACCGCCCCCGGCCTTTTGATCGCCGCCGTGCGCTCGGGCTCCGGCAAGACAACGCTGGCGCTCGGCCTGATGCGCGCCTTGGCGCGGCGCGGGATGCGCGTCGGCGCGGCCAAATGCGGGCCGGATTATATCGACCCCGCGTTTCACAAGGCGGCGACGGGCCGGGAAAGCCTCAATCTCGATAGCTGGACGATGGACGAAGGCCTGATCGCGCGTCTCGCCGCGCGCGCCGGCCGCGACGCCGACATCGTTATCGCCGAAGCGTCGATGGGACTGTTCGACGGCGCCCCGAACGCGCCCGGCCGCACCGGCGCCTCGGCCGACATCGCCGCCGCGACTGGCTGGCCGGTGGTGGTGATCCATGATGTTTCGGGACAGGCGCAAACGGCGGCGGCGGTTTTGCGCGGCGTCGCCGCCCATGACGCGCGCGTGAAAATCGCGGGCGTGGTGCTGAACAAGGTCGGTTCGGAACGCCATCGCCGGCTGGCCAGCGACGCGATCGAGGCGATCGGACTGCCGGTTTTCGGCGCGCTGCCGCGCGACGCGGGCGTGGTCTTGCCGGAACGCCATCTCGGGCTGGTGCAGGCGCGCGAGACCGAGGGGTTGGACAAAATACTGGACGCCCTGGCCGACAGGGTGGAAGCCCATGTCGATTTGGGCGCGCTATGCGCCCGCGCGGGCGGCGCGGAATTGGCGGCGCGAACTGGGCCCATCGCGGGCTTGAGGCCGCCGGGCCAACGCATCGCCGTGGCGCGCGACGACGCCTTTTCCTTCTTTTACCCGCATCTCGCGTTGAGCTGGCGGGAGGCTGGGGCGGAACTCAAGTTTTTCTCGCCGCTCGCGGGCGAGCCGCCGCCGGCCGGATTGCGACATGTGCTGGCTGCCCGGCGGCTATCCCGAATTGCACGCCGGCCGCATAGCGAGCGCGGCGGGGTTTCTGGGCGGCCTGCGGCGCTTCGCCGAAAGCCGGCCGGTGCATGGCGAATGCGGCGGCTATATGACGCTCGGGCGCGCGCTGACCGGCGCCGATGGCCAGGTTCACGCGATGGCGGGGCTATTGCGATTGGAGACGAGCTTTTCGCAGCGCAAACTGCGTCTTGGCTACCGCGACGCCGCGCTCGCGGCGGATCACTGTCTGGGGCGGGCCGGGACGCGGCTACGCGGGCACGAGTTCCATTACGCGACGGTGTTGCGCGAGGAAGGCGCATGTTTCGCGATGGTTCGCGACGCTTATGACGAAACGAAGTTGGCTTGCGGCTTACGCGCGGGCGGCGTTTCCGGCTCGTTTTTTCATGTGATCGCATAAAAAAAGGGGCCGCCGGAAGACCAGCGGCCCAAGTCAAGGGAGGAAACGCCCAAGGAGGGCTACGAAGCAAGAGCAATCTCGCTGCGATGCACTCTGTATAATGCTGCATCGCACAACAGTCAAGGTTTTTTTTGAGCTCGGCCCGCTCGGAGCCGCGACCAAGCGTCGCAAATTGGATTTTCATTTTTAAACAAATGCTTAGCAATAATACTGCGGCGCCCATGGCGACGGTTATGCCCGGCGCCGGCCGGGTTGACAAGAGTTCAAATTTGCGAAAAATCAAGCGACCTCGAATCATGCGGGGCGCGTGCTCGAATCGACGAACGCGCCGCTCGCGCCAGCGGAGGCGGCCATTGTCGCGACAGGGCTTTGCACCGCGCGCGCGCGTGGTCTAAAACGCTTGTCAACGTATTTTCGCCGTGTTGGACGCCGGTTCGGGCGAGGGAAAATTCGAAGAAAAGTAGCATCGGCGCCGCTTCTGTCGCACCGGACGGGAAAGCGCCTTACGCCAAGCCGAGGAACCGATGGCCGCCATTCCCGACTTCACCAAGATTCCCTTCGCTCCCGCGAACGCGAAGCCCTCGGCGTCGGAGCCGCGCCAATGGTTGACGCCCGAGGGCGTCGAGGTGAAGAATCTCTATGGTCCCTCGGACATCGACGGTCTCGGCTTCGTCAACTCCTATCCGGGCGTCGCGCCTTTCGTGCGCGGCCCCTACCCCAC
Source organism: uncultured Alphaproteobacteria bacterium (assembly GCA_963710695.1). GTDB lineage: Bacteria > Pseudomonadota > Alphaproteobacteria > Rhizobiales > Beijerinckiaceae > Methylocystis. The sequence continues at coordinate 86,507 of CAVQBO010000008.1, forward strand.
CATGTATGTCGCCCAGCCCTGGACGATCCGCCAATACGCCGGCTTCTCCACCGCCGAGGACTCCAACGCCTTCTATCGCCGCAATCTCGCGGCGGGCCAGAAGGGCCTCTCCATCGCTTTCGATCTCGCGACGCATCGCGGCTACGATTCGGATCATCCTCGCGTTTCCGGCGACGTCGGCATGGCCGGAGTCGCGATCGAACTCGATCTACGACATGCGCACGCTGTTCGACGGCATTCCGCTCGATCAAATGAGCGTGTCGATGACCATGAACGGCGCGGTGCTGCCGGTGCTGGCTCTGTTCATTGTCGCGGCGGAGGAGCAGGGCGTCTCGGCCGACAAGCTCACCGGCACGATTCAAAACGACATCCTTAAAGAATTCATGGTGCGCAACACCTATATTTATCCGCCGTTTCCGTCGATGCGCATCGTCTCGGACATTTTCGCCTACACCAGCAAGAATATGCCGAAGTTCAACTCGATTTCGATCTCCGGCTATCACATGCAGGAAGCCGGCGCCTCCGCCGATCTCGAACTCGGCTATACCCTGGCCGATGGCGTCGAATATGTGCGCGCGGGCGTCGAGGCCGGGCTCGACATCGACGCCTTCGCTCCGAGACTGTCGTTCTTTTTCGCCATTGGCATGAATTTCTTCATGGAGGTCGCCAAGCTGCGCGCGGCGCGGCTGCTCTGGGCGCGGCTGATGAAGGATCTTGGCGCGAAATCGGAAAAGAGCCTGACGTTGCGCACCCATTGCCAGACTTCCGGCTGGTCGCTGACCGCGCAGGACGTTTACGTCAACGCGATCCGCACCAGCATCGAGGCGATGGCCGCGACGCAGGGCCACACGCAGTCGCTGCACACCAACGCGCTCGACGAAGCGCTGGCGCTGCCGACCGACTTTTCCGCCCGCATCGCCCGCAACACGCAGATCGTGTTGCAGCAGGAGAGCGGCACGACGCGCATCATCGATCCCTGGGGCGGCTCCTATTATGTCGAGCGGCTGACCGCCGAACTCGCCAAGCGCGCCTGGACGCATATTGAAGAGATCGAGAAGCTCGGCGGCATGGCCAAGGCCATCGCGCTCGGCGTGCCCAAGCAGCGCATCGAAGAGGCGGCGGCGAAAACGCAGGCGCGCATCGACACGGGCAAGCAAGTGGTGGTCGGCGTCAATAAGTTTCAGCCGCTCGACGACGTAGCGCCCGACGTGCTCAAGATCGATAATTCCGCCGTCCGCGCCGCGCAGTTGGAGAAGCTGAAACGCTTGCGCGCCGAACGCGACGAAGCGAAGACGCAAGCCTCGCTCGACGCGTTGACGGAAGGCGCGAAATCCGGCGCGAATTTGCTCGATCTCGCGGTGAAGGCCGCGCGGGCGAAGGCGAGCGTCGGCGAGATTTCATTCGCGCTGGAAAAAGTCTTCACCCGCCATCAGCCCAAGGCCAATGTGATCTCCGGCATATATGCGCGAGAGGCGGGCGCGGACGCGCCGGCGGTGAACCGCGTCAAGGGCATGACCAAGGCCTTCGAGGAAAACGAGAAGCGCAAGCCGCGCATTCTCGTCGCCAAGATGGGCCAGGACGGCCACGACCGCGGCCAGAAGGTCATCGCCTCCGCCTTCTCGGATCTCGGCTTCGACGTCGTGATCGGCGACCTGTTCGCGACGCCGGAGGAGGTCGCGAAAAAGGCGGCCGAAGAGAACGTCCACGTCGTCGGCGTCTCGACGATGACGGCGGGTCACCTCACGCTGACGCCCGAACTGCGCGACGCCTTGAAGCAAGCCGGCCGCGACGACATCATGATGGTGGTGGGCGGCGTGATCCCCAAGCAAGATTTCCAGGCGCTCTACGACGCGGGCGCCAGCGCCATTTTCCCGCCCGGCACCAATATTCCGCAAGCCGCGGAGGAATTGCTGCACGAGTTGAACATTCGCCTCGGCTATGCGCAGCGCGAGCCGAAGCCGGCGCGGGCGGCGAGCTGACGCCAAAGAGTACGAAGTTCGCGAATTGTCGGCCGGCGCGCTGTCGCCGGCCCGGCGGCCGAAAGCAAAAACGCCTTCTCCGGGCGGCCCGAGGAGAAGGCGAACGGACGACAATCTGTTCGGTCTTAACGGGCCGGCGCGCATTCCCAACGCGTCACGTGGCTGCTCACGCCATAGCCCTCGTCGGTCGCCACTTCCACTTCCCGGCATGACGCCCTGGAGGCGACATCGCCATGCGACGTCTGCTGTTGCGAAGAGGCGTCAACCGCTCTCGTCGCATCCGACTGCGTTGACGCCAATGACGAGTTGAGCGCGCGCACGGAAAAATCGCCGATAGACAGCACAAGAATCGTCGTCAAGGCGAAAAACACATTCTTCATGAGCGAATGACTCGCAATTGGGGTGAAACTCAAAGGGACGGCGCCGCGATCACTGGACGCGCGCTTCCGACGATGACGAATTGTAGTTGATAAGACGTGACCTTCACAAGAAAAATTTGCCGCGAATACCCCGAAAAACCGCCTCTAGGAAGGCAATCCGATAGCGAAAACCAAAAGCGTCATCGGCTCAAGAAGATAACGAACGCATTCGTCGGACGATCAATATATGGGCTTTCGCGCCGCCAGCGGCCGGGAGAACTTTTGCAGGCCATTGGTCACGTCGAAGCGGTCCGGCGGCTGGCTCTCATATGGGTTTCGAGGCGAGTTCCGAAACGCTCTCGCGCCGTCGCGCATTCGCGCAGCGATCCCGCCTTCCATTCGATGGGAGGATCGATTCTTTTCCCGTCGCGGATGGCTCGTGTTCTTCCCGCCTGATAACCCCCGCCAACAGACGCCTGAACACGCCTCGCGCATCGCGCGTCGCGAATACGTGATCCGCGCCCTGGATTATCTCCACCTCCAATCCCTTGGGCAGGCTGGCCATATTGGCCGCGGCCATGTGTTCGGCGAAGATTTCCCGCGCGGAATCCGAGGCGCCGAGAACGAGAAGAGTCTGGCAACCGCGCTCGCCCAGCGCCGACAATTCGCTTTCGAGCCGGGTTCTTGGATCGGAGAGCTTCGAGAATCGCGACATCAGCGCCTTTTTGCCTCGCGCGGCAATTTCGCGAAGGATCGACATCAAGGCGCCCGGGTCCACCTGCCCCTCGACGACGCGCCGCCATGCGTCGATGCTAAGCGCCTTCGCGAGATAGGTGGAAGTGGAGCCGAACGTGCCCTGTCGGGCGTCCGCGAGCTGTTCGCTCGAAAGAGGAAGCCAGAATTGCGGATTAACGAGCAGAAGCCGTTTGATGCGAACGTCCTTCAAGGCGGAGCGGAACGCGAGAAACGCGCCGCTGCAGACGCCGGCCGCGCTAATGTCGTCGAACCCCGCGGCCTCCAACGCATCAATGGCCCCCGAAACATCGGCGGCGCGTTCTTCGTGATGAATGACGGCGAGCGGTCCTTCCGGCAGCCAATCCGAATCGCCGATCCCTAAGCAATCCATCCGCAAGGTCGCATGGCCCTGTCCCGCGAGAAAACGGGCGTGTTCGACCATGGTGCGTCCGGAGCCGATGTGATGATTGGCGCCCGTATTCAGCAATATCATGGCCTGGCGTCCGCGCTCTTTCGTCTCGGTCCTCGGACGGCAAAGGACGCCAACCAAACTTTCCGCCTCCCCGAAGCGCAGGACGGATTCCACGAAATTCTCCGTTTCGATCCCGTGCGTGGCGAAGATCGCGCGGGCTTGTCGTTCCCGGGCTCCCTCTCGCGCCCAGTCGACGATGAATTGGATATCCTCCAGCGGAGCGGGCGTTGGAATGGTCGACGGGCGCCACGCGCCCACCTCGGACAATTGCGAACGCGCGACCGCGCAGCCAAGCGATTTCAGCTTTTCCGCGAATGCGTCATAGCGACCAGACCCAGGTTCGCCGACGATCAGAATCCGCCGCGCGGGCGGCCGCGCGACCGACTGGAGATCGATCTTCATGATCGCGTCGATGGCGTCGCGATCGAACTCGAAGCCTTCGATCGAAATGCGGTCGGCGCTGAAGTCCTCGATGGTGTTGGCGCCGCCCCGCGCGGCGATGACCTTCGCCAGCGCTTTTTGCTCGAGCAAGAACGACTTCCCGCGAAGGACCGGCGTAACAAGCGCGAGGCTGTCAACGGCGTTGTCCGCGAGCGCCGCCTCCAGCGCGAAGGCCGCTCCGAGCCTCAGCCCGATCAGCGCGACTTCGCTCACGCCGGTTTGTCGCCGCAGGAATTCCGCCGCTTGGCGAATCGACGAGATCGAGGCTTCGGTCGCGCCGGGGCCGCCGCCGTCGCCAAGCGAATCGCCGCAACCGGGATAGTCGAAGCGGAGCGTCGGCGCCCCTCCGGCGGCGAGACGATCCGCCAGAACGCGCCAACTCTGATGAGCGCCCAGCGCCTCATAGCCCGAAGCCGCGCAGAGCACGACGCCGCGACTGCCGCCGGCCGCTTGATGCAGCCATCCAAAACAGTCTCCGAAAGCAACCGGCGTCATGCTGATCAAAGTGTCCTCCATCAAAACTCCACGCTCAACCCAGATGCCCCGCGGCCCATTCAAACCGCGCGACCCTGAACCGAGACGGCTCGGCCGTCCCGATTTGAGACAACGGCTTCGCTCTTCGAAACCCGTAGGAAAAATCGTGCCGGCGACGCCGCGACCGCGTTAAGACCCGCGCCGGGAAAACCGCCAGTCCGGCCGCGCGGCTTTGATCAGCATCACTTCCGCGAGCGACTCCCGCGTAATGAGCCCCTTGAACACGCCATCCGCGCCGACGACTCCGACCACCGGGGCTTCGCTCAGCTTCTCCATCGCCTTGTCGAGCGTTTCGGCTGGATCGATGGTGACGATTTCGCCATGGGCGAAGGGCGCGACCCGCGCGCCGGCTTCGCCGGCCTTGATCGCCTCCACAATATCGGAGCGGGACATCACACCCAAAAACCCTCCGGAATCGTCGACGAACGGAAAACTTTCCTGCGACGTGGCGAGGAGAATGTCGGCCGCTTCGCCGATGGTGGCTTCGTGGCCGATCGTCGCCAAGCGCGTTTCCATCGCGTCGGCGACCTTAATGTGCCGCGCCGCCTCCGACACGAAGCTCATTTGCGCCTCTCCGGTCGCGGCGAAAAAGACAAAAAAGGCGATGAACAGCAGCATGGGATTGCCAAACAGGCCGAGGAAGCCAAGCACCAAGGCGAAGGCCTGACCGATCAGCGCGGCGATCCGCGTCGCGCGCTCCTGCCCGAGCCACATCGCCAGGGCGGCGCGCAGCACCCTGCCCCCGTCCATCGGAAAAGCAGGAACCAAATTGAACAGGCCGAGAAAGAGATTGGCGGCCGCGAGCCGCTCGATCGCGCCGATCGCGGGGTCGTCGAGATGGGCGATCGCGCTCGGCGCGATCGCGCCGACGCCCAGCAGCAGCGCCGCCGCGATCACGAAATTCACGGCGGGGCCCGCGAGCGCGATCAGCAGCTCTTGATAGGGCTTATCCGGCATTTTGTTGAGGTCGGCGACGCCGCCGATCGGCAGCAGCGTGACCTCCTTCGAAACGATGCCGAACCGCCGCGCCACGAGGATATGGCCGAATTCATGCAGCACGACGCAGATGAAAATCGCCACGATGAACAGCACGCTGTCGCGCGCGGCGACGGCTCCGCCGTGTTGATAGGCGGAAAATCCGATCCAGGCCAGAAGCAGCAGGAACGTGAGGTGAACGCGGACCGCCGTACCGCCGAAACGGCCAATTGTGATGGACCAACCCATGACGAACCGCCATTGCCCGGACGAACGATATGTTGAAACCCGACTCTCGCTTATTTCAACGCCCTCGGCAACGCCGACACATCGCGGGCCGCGTCCAGCGAGGCCGCGCGGAGCTGGAATGGCAGGCGCTACAGACATTGTTTCGCCACGATCAATAATCTAAGGTGGCTTAAGCTTCGTTGAATTCGCGCGCGGATTGGAACATTTGACCTCAATGACCGCCTGGTTCGTTCGCAAGATGCGTCTTACAGGCGCGATCGTGACGATCGCGCTTTACGCATTTTGCGCGGTTCAGGTCCCCGCGACGGCTTCAACGATTCATTGTTCTTGGCGCCCGTGTCACGAGATCGTCCAATCGGACGCCGACGGCTCGAGCGGCCATCACTTCCATGACGGCGCGGCCCCGACAGGCGGCATGGCGAAAGCGGACCTTGGCGGTGAAGGAAAAGCCAAAAGTCACGCCGATCCCGGCTGCCAGTTCTCTTGTTCCACTGGCCTATCCCCGGACGCCGCTCCCGTGATGGCGCGGCCGTCGGAAGTTTCCGTCGCATTCGGAGCGCTGGCTCAGGGCCCCGACGGCTGCTCGCCCGAACGGCTCGTCCGGCCGCCCAGAATCCCTCTCGCGTAATGACTCCCCGCGCGTCGGCGACATCGCCGCGCGCATAAGATCATTCCATGCGTCGAGGGACTTCATGTCTTCGCATATTCAAGCTCGCGCGACCTTTTCGTCGGGATCGCGGCTGGCTCCAGACGTCAACCTCGCGCTCGGGCCGAGACGCGCGTCTCGCGTGACGCGTCCGCTCGCGCTAGCACTTGTCGCCGCGCTTCTATCGGGCTGCGCCTCCTTTTCGCCGGACGGCGGCGTCGATCTCGCCGCCGATGTGGCGAGGCGAGAACTGGGACAGGACGCCGTGGCGATTCGAACGCCCGAGGATGCGGCGGCCGCGAAGGAACGCGTCGGGCATTTGCTGAAGCGGCCGTTGAACGCCAATGGCGCGGTCGAGGTCGCCCTGCGCTCGAATCGGGGTCTGCAAGCCGCCTATAACCGGCTCGGGATCGCGGAAGCGATCATGGTGCGGGAAAGCCTTCCGCCCAATCCCAATATTTCCCTTGGGCGGGTCGCGGGCCCGCTGTCGTCGGAAATCGAGGGCGCCATCGCCGCCGACATCCTCGCCTTGGCGACCTTGCCGGCGCGGGCCGACATCGCCGCTATCAGCTTCGAGGCGGCGCGATTGGAGGCGGCCGAAGCGACCCTGAGCGTCGCGAGGGAGGCGCGCAGGGCATACTACCGGGCCGTCGGCGCGCGCGAAACGGTCCGTGTGATGGAACAGGCCGAGGCGGCGGCCGCGACCGCGGCGAAACTCTCCCGCCAACTTGGCGAAACCGGGGCGATGCCCAAGCTCGATCAGGCCCGCGACCAGCTTTTCCATGCCGAGATCGCCGCCCAGCTCGCGAGCGCCCGCCAAAGGGCGTCCAGCGAGCGCGAGCGGCTCGTCCGCGCGCTGGGCCTTTGGGGAGCCGATCTTTCTTTCGTCCTGCCGGACGCGCTGCCCAACCCGCCGGCGCATATTCGCGACATGCCCAAGGTCGAACAGGAGGCGGTCGAACGCCGCATCGATCTCCAAATCGCCCGAAAGAAACTCGATGCGCTCGCCAAGTCCCTCGGACTCGCCGAGTCGACGCGCTATGTCGATCTTTTCCAGCTATCGGGGCTGGGTTTGATCACGCGGGAAAACGTCAATGGCGACAAGGTCACGTTCAACACCGCCGGCGCCGGCGGGGCGATCGAAATCCCGATCTTCGACCTTGGCGAAACGCGCGTGCGCGAATCCGAGCAGCGCTGGCTCGAGGCTGTAAATCTTCTGGCCCAGAAGGCCGTCGAGGTTCGATCGGAGGCGCGCGAAGCCTATCTCGCCTATCGCGCGACTCACGGGATCGCCCGCCATCATCAGCGCGAAATCATGCCATTGCACGCCATCATCAGCGACGAAACCCTGCGGCGCTACAACACAATGATCGTCGACGTGTTCGCCCTGCTCGAGGACGCGCGGCGCCGCGTCCTCGCGACAGGCGCGGCGGTCGAGGCCAAGCAGGATTTCTGGCTCGCCGACGTCGATCTGCGGGCCGCCGTCGCGGGAGGAGGCGTGGCGCGCTCAAGGGACGACAGGCCTTCATCCCCATTGACCGCCGAAACCGGAGCCGAACGACCATGATGTCGAGACGAAGCGTGATCAAATCAGTCGCGGCTTTCGCGAGCGTCGCCTCGGTGGGCGGACGCGTTCAGGCGGCGGCCATTCCCGAGGCGCCGCGCATGACGACAGCCGCGACGCAACCGCCGATGTTCCCATCGAGCGGCCCGGCGTACCAGCCCGTCGTGACGCTAAACGGCTGGTCGCTGCCGTGGCGCATGAACGACGGCTGGAAGGAGTTCCATCTCGTCGCCGAACCCGTCACGCGCGAAATGGCGCCTGGCATGACGGCGCATCTGTGGGGCTATAACGGAACGTCGCCCGGTCCGACGATCGAGACCGTGGAAGGCGACAAGGTTCGCATCTTCGTCACCAACAAATTGCCCGAACATACGGCCGTCCATTGGCATGGAATCCTGCTGCCCGCCGGCATGGACGGCGTCGGCGGAGTCACGCAGCCGCATATTCCGCCGAACAAGACCTTCGTCTATGAGTTCGAGACGAAGGAAAGCGGCAGCTTCATGTATCATCCGCATTCCGACGAGATGACGCAGATGGCCATGGGCATGATGGGCATGTTCGTCGTGCATCCGCGCGACCAGAAATTCATGCGCGTCGACCGCGACTTCGTGTTCCTGATGAGCGCCTTTCGCATCGACCCCGGCGCCTCTCTCCCTCAAGTCGCCGAAATGACCGACTTCAACATCTGGACATGGAACAGCCGGGTTTTTCCCGGCATCGACCCCATGCCGGCGCGGCGCGGCGACCGCGTGCGGCTGCGCATCGCCAATCTGTCGATGACCAATCACCCGATCCACATGCATGGTCATCATTTTTCGGTGACCGGAACGGACGGCGGCTGGATTCCCGAGGCCGCGCGTTGGCCGGAGGCGACCACCGACGTGCCCGTCGGCGCCATTCGCGCGCTTGAATTCGTCGCCGACAACCCCGGCGACTGGCCGATCCATTGCCACAAGTCGCATCACACGATGAACGCCATGGGCCACGCCAACCGCAACTTCATCGGCGCCAGCCAGAAGCGCGATCTCGTCAAGGCGATCGGCAAGCTCGCGCCGGGATATATGCCGATGGGCGACGCCGGCATGGCCGATATGGGGGAGATGGCGATGCCCGGTCCCGCCAACACGCTGCCGATGATGTCGGGCGAAGGTCAGTTCGGTCCCGCCGAAATGGGCGGCATGTTCGCGCTGATCAAGGTGAGGGAAGATCTCGCCGCCAATGATTACCGCGATCCCGGTTATTACGCGCACCCCGCGGGCACCGTCGCGCACGAGGTTGGGACGGAAGGCGCCGATACGCCCGAGAAAGGCGGAGCCGGCCGACGCGATGCCGCCGGGAGCGGGTTCAGCGGGCGGCGGGCATCGGCATCATCATTGATGTAGCGTCACACATCCAAATTCGCCACGCTCAGCGCGTTCTCCTGAATGAACTCCCGGCGCGGCTCCACGACGTCGCCCATCAGCTTGACGAAAATGTCGTCGGCCTCGACCGCCTCCTTGACCCGGACCTGCAACAGCGAGCGCGCCTCGCGGTCGAGCGTCGTCTCCCAAAGCTGTTCGGCGTTCATCTCGCCGAGGCCTTTGTAGCGTTGGATCGTCAGGCCCTTGCGGCCTTGGGCGTTCATCGCTTCATAGAGCGCGGTCGGACCCGACACCGCCGCCTCGTCTCCCCGCCGCAGCAGGAACGCCTGGCCGGCGAATATCTCGCGCAGGTCGTGCGCGCGTTCGGTCAGTTTGCGCGCTTCGCTGGACGCCAGCAGCGAGGCGTCGAGCATCGCCACATGCTCCACGCCGCGCAGCGTGCGGCGGAAGATATAGCCGTTTTCGCGCGGCGCGCCGCGCCAGCCGCGCTCCGTCTCTTCCGCCACCGCGTCGAGCCGCCGGGCCACTTCGTCGGCGAGCTTTTGCGCCTCGTCGGCGTCGGCGGGGAGCGGCTGCAAGGCGCCGGCGATCGCCGCCTGTTCGACGACCCTGTTGTCGTAGCGCGAGTGCAGGCTGAGCAGGACATGGCGGAAGCCGCGCGCGTCCTCCAGCAGGCGGCGCAGATCGCCGCCGGCGCGATCCTCTCCCGAAGCGCTCCGCAGCACCGCGCCGTCGAGCAGCGCGTCGATCAGATAATCCTCCAGCGCGCGCTCGTCCTTGAGATATTGCGTCGATTTACCCTTCGTCACCTTGTAGAGCGGCGCCTGCGCGATGAAGACATGGCCGCGCTCGATCAGCTCGGGCATCTGCCGATAGAAGAAGGTCAGGATCAGCGTTCTGATGTGCGCGCCGTCCACGTCGGCGTCGGTCATGATGATGATCTTGTGATAGCGCAGCTTCTCGATATTGAACTCGTCGCGGCCGATGCCGGCGCCGAGCGCGGTGATCAGCGTGCCGATCTGTTCGGAGGCCAGCATTTTGTCGAAGCGCGCGCGCTCGACATTGAGGATTTTGCCGCGCAAGGGCAGCACCGCCTGGAACTCGCGATTGCGGCCCTGCTTGGCCGTGCCGCCGGCGGAATCGCCCTCGACGATGAACAATTCCGATTTGGCCGGATCGCGCTCCTGGCAATCGGCGAGCTTGCCCGGCAGATTGGCCACGTCGAGCGCGCCCTTGCGCCGCGTGAGATCGCGCGCCTTGCGCGCCGCCTCGCGCGCCGCCGCCGCCTCGATCACCTTGGAGACGACGGTCTTGGCGTCGGCGGGATGTTCCTCGAGCCATTGTCCCAGCGCTTCGTTGACGATGCTCTCGACCGCCGGACGCACTTCCGAGGAGACGAGCTTGTCCTTCGTCTGCGAGGAGAATTTCGGATCGGGCACCTTCACCGAGACGACGCAGGTGAGGCCCTCGCGGCAGTCGTCGCCGGTCAGATCAACCTTCTCGCGCTTGGCGAGGCCGGAGCTTTCCGCATAGCCGGTGATCTGGCGGGTCAGCGCCGCGCGAAAGCCGGCGAGATGCGTGCCGCCGTCGCGCTGCGGAATATTGTTGGTGAAGACCAGCACGTTCTCGTGATAGCTGTCGTTCCACCATAGCGCCACTTCGACGGCGATCTGCTCGCGCTTGCCGTTCACCATGATCGGCGCGGACAGCAGCGGAGTCTTCACGCGGTCGAGGAAGCGCACGAAGGCTTCGAGCCCGCCCTCGTAATAGAGATCGTCCTGCTTGATTTCCGCGTGGCGCGCGTCGGTCAGCACGATATGCACGCCGGAATTGAGAAAGGCCAGTTCGCGCAAACGATGCTCGATCGTCGCGTAATCGAACTCGACCATGGTGAAGGTGGCGGTGGACGGCAGGAAGGTGACTTCCGTGCCGCGCTTGGGCTTGCCGTTTTCGATCGGCGCCGGGCCGGTGACGACGAGCGGGCTCACCGCGTCGCCATTGGCGAACTCCATGAAATGCTCTTTGCCGTCCCGCCAGATGCGCAGCTTCAGCCAGACCGACAGCGCGTTGACGACGGAGACGCCGACGCCGTGCAGGCCGCCGGAAACCTTGTAGGAATTCTGGTCGAACTTTCCGCCGGCGTGCAGCTGCGTCATGATGACCTGCGCCGCCGAAACGCCCTCCTCGTCGTGGATGCCGGTGGGGATGCCGCGGCCGTTGTCGGTGACGGTGCAGGAGCCGTCGGCGTTCAAAGTCGCGGTGACCAGCGTCGCGTGGCCGGCGAGCGCCTCGTCGATGGCGTTGTCGACGACCTCATAGACCATGTGGTGCAGGCCGGTGCCGTCGTCGGTGTCGCCGATATACATGCCCGGGCGCTTGCGCACCGCGTCGAGACCGCGCAAAACCTTGATGGAGCCGGCGCCATATTCTTCTATATCATTGTTATTATTGTCTATATCGGTCATTTTGGGGTTCCGGATCGGGCCGCGCCGGCCCTTGATTCGATTTGGCTCATTCTACGCCATGACGCGGGGCGATGTTGAAGTTTTGTGACGCCGCCCGCCATCTTACCGCAGCGCCTCCTCCAACGCCTCCAGAAACGCCTCGCCATAGCGGGCGATCTTGCGCTCGCCGACGCCATGAACACGGCGCAAGTCCTCCAGCGTCGAGGGGCGTCTTTCGGCCATGTCGATCAGCGTGCGGTCGGCGAAGATCATGAAGGCCGGCACGTTTTCCGCCCGGGCGAGGTCGCGCCGCTTGCGTTTTAGCGCGGCCAGCAGGCCGTCCTCCGCCGCGTCGAGGGCCGGCGCGCCGCGCGAAGAAACCCTGGGCTCGCGCGGCTTTACGGGGTCGTCGCGCAGCGCGACTTTTTCGCGACCAAAGAGAATTTCCTCGCCCTTTGGCGTCAGCGCGAAGCCGCCGTGCTCCGCGCTCGCGCTTTCGCAGCGCCCCCACGGCGAAAAGCTGGCGAATGATCGAGCTCCACACTGTTTTGGAATGTTCTTTCCCGGCGCCAAAGGTCTTGATGGAATCATGGCCGTTGCGCGCTATCGTTTCCGAGGCCGAGCCCGTCAAAATATCGGCGAGATAGGCGGCGCCGAAGCGCTGGCCGGTGCGCGCCGCCGCCGACAGAACCTTTTGCGCCTCGATCGTTCCGTCGCGCACGGCGACCTTGCCGAGGCAAACGTCGCAACGCCCGCAAGGCGGGCTTTCCTCGTCGAAATAGGCGAGCAGCGTCTGGCGCCGGCAACGCGGCGACTCGCAGAGCGTCGCCAGCGCCGAAAAGCGCGCATGTTCGACCTGGCGGCGCTCTTCCGGCAGTTCCTTCTGGTCGATCTGGCGGCGGCGGAAGGCCATGTCGTCCAGACCATACAAAGTCAAAGTGTCGGCCGGCAGGCCGTCGCGCCCGGCGCGGCCGATTTCCTGGTAGTAGGACTCGACCGACGACGGCATGTCGGCGTGCGCGACAAAGCGCACATCCGGTTTGTTGACGCCCATTCCAAACGCGATTGTCGCCGCGGCGACAACGCCGTCCTCGCGCAAGAACCGATCCTGATTGCGCGCGCGGACCGCGTGGTCGAGACCGGCGTGATAGGCGATGGCGTCGTGGCCCTCCGAAACGAAAAACGCCGCGAGTTGCTCGGTCGCCTTGCGCGAGCCGCAGTAGACGATGCCGCTGTCGCCTTTGTGCCGCGCCAGAAATCGCGACAGCTGCTTGCGCGGCTGCTCCTTCACCGCGAAATTCAACTCGATGTTTGGCCGGTCGAAGCTGTGCAGGAAGACCCGGGGCTCCTTGTCGAAAAGCCGGCGGACGATGTCGGCGCGCGTCGCCTTGTCCGCCGTGGCGGTGAAGGCGATCACCTGCGCGCCGCCAAGCAATCGCGCGGCGCGGCCCAGTTCGCGATACTCCGGGCGAAAATCATGCCCCCATTCGGAAATGCAGTGCGCTTCGTCGATGGCGAGACGGGCGAGGCGAGCGCCGCGCAACTCGTCGATCAACCCGTCCATCAGCAGCCGTTCCGGAGATACGAACAACAGCCTCAGTTCGCCCGCGCGCAAGGCTCGTCGCGCATGCGCGTTCTCGGCGGCGTCGTTTTGCGAATTCAGCGTCGTCGCCGCCACGCCCAGCAGCCGCATCTGCTGCACCTGGTCCCGCATCAGCGCGATCAGCGGCGAAACGACCACGGTGAGACTCTCGTCGAGAACGGCGGGCAATTGGTAGCACATGGATTTGCCGCTGCCGGTCGGCATGACGGCCAGCACCGGCTCGCCCGCCAGCACGGCGGCGATGATCTCGGCCTGGCCGGGCCGGAAATCATCGTAGCCGAACACGGATTTCAGCCTTGCGCGGGCGTCTTGGGGGAGGTCTGGCATGGCGCGTCGTTTACGGCGGGCGTTCGATCGAACGCCCTTATGAGCGCTGCCTAGCATGGCGGCGCGAGCTTGTCTTCGATCGCGGCGATGTCGGCTTTAGGCCAAAGCCGCCCGCGCGCCTGTCTGGAAAGCTTCTTTCGCCCGACTTTACGGGGCGAAAGCGGCTTGGCGCGATAAAAGAGGCTTGGCGCGATAAATGCTGTTCGAAGGCGGGAGCCCCGCGTCAGGCGGCAAGGGCGCGGCAATGGGCGCGCGCATTCACGCATAAGCGTGTCGCCAACTTCGGCTTGAAAGAGCGCCGACGCGCGCGAACAGCCCGACCAGACGACGATCTCCCGGCGACGATTTCAAAGCCAACAATCCATCGGCCGGCAAAGTCCCAGATGTCTTGGGAATTGGCGGAAACCAGAAAGTTTACAATGACCGCCATCGAATCTACCGCCTTCGGCCGCCTCGAGTCCGAGGGCAGGCTCCTGAAGCCCGCCCATAAAGCTCCGACGAATCATGCGGGACGTTTTGGATTTCGCGGCGAAATCGCTGTTTCGCTCGACCCGCCGGTGAATCTCGCCGCCGCCTTCGCCGCGGCCCGGGACGGGGAGACGGCCTTGTCCTTTCTCGCCGGATCGCTCGAATCCTACAAGCAGCTTCCCGCGCTGGTCGAAATGCTCGGCGACAGCGCCGGGCCCGGGGGAAAATATTTCATCTACGTCAGCGACCTCGATCGCGCCTCGCGCTATCAGATCGGCTTCAACGACGTGTCGCTCTATGTGCTGCCGATCGACGATACGTCCGTCTATAATGAGTTGATCGACTTTCTCTATCTCGACAAGACGAAAATGAAGAAATTCGACACCGCCGAGAAGATCGACGTGATCGTCGACGGCGCGGAAAAATACGATCAAGCCTATGAGGTCATCAGCTACGAGGAAGGGTTGAAGCGGCTTGGACTCTAGGCGCGGCCGCGTCCCGTCCCTCATGCCCGCGGGCTGAAAGGAAACGATAAAGGGGCGCGCGAGTCGCGGCGATTTATGGTAGCAGGCGGCGTTTCATTCGCGCTCGGGCTCGGCGACGCCGATGACGGGCGCGCGAACGCGGAAGAATTCGCGAAATGCCCGTCAAGCAACCACCTCTCTCGCTACGCGATCGGTTGCGCGGTTGGCGCGACCGGCTGATCGCCGATCCGCGCTTCCAGCGCTGGAGCCTCGGCAATCCGCTGACGCGCTGGATCGCGCGGCGGAGCAGCCGGGCCATGCTCGATCTCTGCGCCGGCTTCGTCTATTCGCAGGTTCTGTTCGCCTGCGTGCAATTGCGTCTGTTCGATTTGCTCAAGGACGGGCCGCTGACGATAAGCGAACTCGCCGCGAAAACGGCGCTGTCCGAGGACGCGGCGCGGCGGCTGCTCGACGCGGCGTCCTCGCTGGGGCTGGCGCAGCGGCGCGGAGAAGGCCGTTACGGGCTCGGCCGGCTCGGAGCGGCGCTGCTGGGAAGCCCCGAGGCGCTGGCGCTGATCGAACATCAGCCCATGCTCTACGCCGATCTGCGCGACCCCGTGGCGCTGCTGCGCGGCGGGGAAGAGACGGCGCTCTCGCGCTACTGGCCCTATTCGGCGGCGGAGCGGCCAAGCGCTCTGAGCGCGGGGGAAGTCGGCCCCTATAGCGCGCTGATGGCGGCCTCGCAGCCGATGGTGGCGCGCGAGGCGCTCGCCGTCTATCCAATCGAAAAACATCGGCGACTGCTCGATGTCGGCGGCGGCGAAGGCGTTTTCCTGGTCGAGGCGGCTTTGAAGGCGCCGGCGCTGGAGCTTGAACTGTTCGATTTGCCGGCGGTGGCGGAGCGGGCTCGCGCCCGTCTCGAAGCGGCGGGACTGGCGAGCCGCGCGCGGATTTTTGGCGGGGATTTCCTCAAGGACCCGCTGCCCCAAGGCGCCGATGTCATATCGTTGGTCCGGATCGTTCACGATCACGACGACGCCAGCGCCCTCGCCTTGCTGCGCAATGCGCGGCGCGCCTTGCCGCCGGGCGGGACGCTGCTGATCATCGAGGCGATTTCCGGCGAAAAGGGAGTGGAGCCGCTGGACGCCTATTACGGCTTTTACACGCTGGCGATGGGTCGCGGCGAGCCGCGGACCTTCGAGGAGATCGACGCGCTGCTGCGAGCCGCGGGGTTTTCGCGGTCAAAGCGGCTACGCACGCGCTTGCCCGTGGTCGCGAGCGTGATCGTCGCGACGGCCGCATAGACATTCCTTCGCGGTCCAAGCCTCCGGTTGCGAAAAGGGGCGACGCCTGATATTGAAACTCTGCCGCGATCCAGTAGTTATGACGCGGGAGACCCGAAGGGCGTTTTTTCGCCTCAAAGGTTTCGACCATCGACTTAGTCTTTCGACCCTCGGGCCGCGCCGGCCAGTTCGTTTGAACTTTCGCTTCTCCACACGCCGGTCGTTTTGACGCGGCGCGATCGAGAAACGTCCGAGAGCCGGGAGATCCCTTTAACGCCAACCCCCGCCGGCGCCGCTCCTTAGATGGAGCCCCCAGGAGAAACAATGGCATCCGCAAACACACAGCGCGCGCCGACGCGCGACGATTTCGCCGCTCTGCTCGATGAGAGCTACGGCGGCTCCGACGCCTTCGAAGGTTCCGTCATCAAGGGCCGCGTCGTCGCGATCGAAAAAGACGTCGCCGTCATCGACATCGGCCTCAAGACCGAAGGGCGCGTGGCGCTCAAGGAATTCACCGGCTTTGGCCGCGACCCGGCTCCGGTCGTCGGCGACGAGGTCGAGGTCTATCTCGAGCGCATCGAAAACGCGCTCGGCGAAGCCGTCATCTCGCGCGACAAGGCGCGCCGCGAGGAGAGCTGGGTCAAGCTCGAAAAAGCCTTCGAAAACAATGAGAAGGTCGATGGCGTGATCTTCAATCAGGTCAAGGGCGGCTTCACCGTCGATCTCGACAGCGCCGTGGCCTTCCTGCCGCGCAGCCAGGTCGACATCAGGCCGATCCGCGACGCCGCGCCGCTGATGAACGTGCCGCAGCCCTTCCATATTCTGAAGATGGACCGCCGCCGCGGCAATATCGTCGTGTCGCGCCGCACCGTGCTCGAGGAGAGCCGCGCCGAACAGCGCCACGAGATCGTCGCCAACCTCGAAGAAGGTCAGGTGATCGACGGCGTCGTCAAGAACATCACCGATTACGGCGCCTTCGTTGATCTCGGCGGCATCGACGGCCTGCTGCACGTCACCGACATCGCTTGGCGGCGCGTCAACCACCCCTCCGAGGTGTTGACCATCGGCCAGACGGTGCGCGTGAAGATCATCAAGATCAACCACGAAACGCATCGCATCTCGCTTGGCATGAAGCAGCTGCTCGAGGATCCGTGGCAGGGCATCGAAGCCAAATATCCGATCGGCGCCAAGTTCCACGGCCGCGTGACCAACATCACCGACTACGGCGCCTTCGTCGAACTGGAGCCTGGCATCGAGGGACTGGTTCACGTCTCCGAAATGTCCTGGACCAAGAAGAACGTCCATCCCGGCAAGATCGTTTCGACCAGCCAGGAAGTCGACGTGCAGGTGCTCGAAGTCGATCCGGTCAAGCGCCGCATTTCGCTGGGCCTCAAGCAGTGCCTGCAGAATCCCTGGGAAGCCTTCGCCGAGAAGCATCCGGTGGGTTCGACCGTCGAAGGCGAGGTCAAGAACAAGACCGAATTCGGTCTGTTCATCGGTCTCGACGGCGACGTGGACGGCATGGTGCATCTCTCCGACCTCGACTGGAATCGTCCGGGCGAACAGGTGATCGAAGAGTTCAAGAAGGGCGACGTGATCAAGGCGCAGGTTCTCGATGTCGACATCGAGAAGGAGCGCATCTCGCTCGGCGTGAAGCAGCTCGCGGGCGACCCGTTCGCTTCGGCCGGCGCCGAAGAGGGCGGCGCGGTGGACCTCAAGAAGGGCGCCGTCGTCACCTCCGAAGTGACCGAGGTGAAGGAAGGCGGCATCGACGTGAAGATCGTCGGCACCGATCTTTCCACCTTCATCAAGCGCGCGGAGCTGGCGCGCGACCGCGCCGATCAGCGTCCCGAGCGCTTCGCCGTCGGCGAAAAGGTCGATGTGCGCGTGACTTTGTTCGACCGCAAGGCGCGCAAGATCGCCGTGTCGATCAAGGCGCTGGAGATGGCCGAAGAGAAGGAGGCCATCGCGCAATATGGCTCCGCCAATTCGGGCGCTTCGCTCGGCGACATTCTCGGCGCCGCCTTGAAGGCGCGCGAAGGGGAAGCGCCGAAAAAGAAAGCCAAGGGCGAGGAATAAGCCTCCGCCGCTCGAGCCGTTAACGGATCACGACAATAAGAGAAGCCCGCGCGAACCCCTCGCGCGGGTTTTTCGCGTCGAAGCCCAAGGAAATCCGCGTATACGCTTTGTTTACTATGCGCCCAAGTGGTTGCCGGGCGGTAACTTCGTTTTGGAAAATTCGATGCGATAACGATCGCGGTTAACGCCTACTGGCGAGAGCGCTTTTTTTGGAGTGGCGTCATGAGTGTCAGCGGATTCGATCGAGATTACGCGGTTCGCCCCGGCGCGAAGCCGCTTTATGCGCGCCCAACCGGCAATCTCGCCGCCGCGATGATCGGCGTTGTCGCCGTGACGGTGCTTGGCGTCGCGGCTATCTTTGTCAAACCGCAGCCGACAATCGAGGCGAGCGCCGATAACGGCGGGCGAAACGATTCCGGCGACATCGCGCGAGCGCCCGGCCCGGCCCCCATTGCAAAGCAAAATGCCGCCTTCGATCTGACGGCGCCGGAATTCGCCAAGGAGACAAAGGCCTTATCGACCCGCCGGCTCGAAGGCGGGGACGGGCGCGAAGACAGTTTAACGCTCGGGGAATTCACGTCCGGCGGACCTTATCTGCGCCTCGATATCCGCGAGACGCCCGCCGACAAGCGGGGCAATCCCGACTTTTTCCTGGATATGACGCGACACGCGGCTCAGGCCGGGCTCGCCGTCGCCAAGATCAGCCAACTTTCGCCGCTCGCCTCGCGTTTCGGCTCCTTCGAAACGGCTGATATCCGCCTGTCGCAAAAGGCCAGCGGCGAAAGCGCGCCGACCGAGCGCGCCTGTCTCGCGCTGCGGTTGATGGGGGCCAAGCGTTCGGTGGAGATCGCCGGCGTGGCGTGCGGCGCGCCCGCGAAACCCCTCGACCGCCGGGCGCTTGGCTGCATTTTGGATCGATTGGACTACGTTCCGAATGGCGAGAACGCGGCGTTCGACCAATTCTTCCAGGCCGCGGAGCAAGAGCGCGGCAAGGCTTGCGGCGGCGCCGGCGCGGCTCTTTCGCCCAACGCCGAGAAAAACAGCTGGCTGGACGCGCATTCAATGCCGCCGGCGCTCAAAACAGAACCAGCGCCGCCAAAACACACGAAGAAGGCCCGTTAACGAGCGACACAGGTTGGATGGATCGCCGCGCGGAGCCTATATCTCTTTGCGCGGCGATCCGTTACTGTTCGAGCATGAGTTCGGCCTGAAAGGAGCCTCTGGAAGATGCGCACCCTGCTGAAATACGCCGTGGCGCTGAGCTGCCTCGTCGGCTTGGCGTCGACGGACGCCGCCGTCGCGAAACCGCGCCACCCCCATCATGGCGCGGTTTATGCGCATCATGACGCGCTTTACGCGCATTCCCGTCCTCCGCTCCTCGTCGAGCGGCGCAGCTTTCTCGATCCCGGAACTCAGGTTCCCGTCGGTTCAACCAATCAGTACGTGTGGCAGCCGGCCTATGATTGGGGCAACGACCCCCTAGACGACCTACCAGCGCGACAAGTATATGGACGGAATCCTGCACCAGGCGTTCGACCCGCAGCCGCAAAGTCCGCTCGTCCTGCCGCTGCAAGGCGTCGGATTCTAATCGGCGCGGCGGCTTCGGCTTTCGCTTGACAGCGGCGGCCGGCTTTTGTAGGCCTACCCATCCGGCGCGGGGCTCCCCGCGCCGGCAAGCACCCGTGGCGGCTCCCGTGGCTCAAATCATCTCCTTAGTAAAAGGAGCTTGGCTTTGGCCTCGATCGGTGAGCGGCCTGTCGGCCGAACTTCATGAAGTTTGAACGCTCGTGACGTTTGGCAGAGGAGGGCGCGTTTCCAGCCTTGCGGATTTATCGCAAGCGGCTTCGAGAAACGTGGTTCGACGGCGCATCGCGCTTCCCTGTGTGGAAGCCATGCGCGCGTCTGGTCGCCTCTTGAGCGCGCTTGCGCCGGCGTCGGAGAACCGGCGTCACGAACAGTGTAAGAGGACTTAAGTGACCAAGCGCGCAGAAGCCAAATATAAAATCGACCGCCGTATGGGCCAGAACATCTGGGGCCGCCCGAAGAGCCCGGTGAACCGGCGCGAATACGGCCCCGGTCAGCACGGCCAGCGCCGCAAGGGCAAGCCGACCGATTTCGGCACCCAGCTCAAGGCCAAACAGAAGCTCAAGGGCTATTACGGCAATATTTCGGAAAAGCAGTTCCGCAAATATTACGCCGAGGCCATCCGCCTCAAGGGCAATTCGAGCGACAATCTGATCGGCCTGTTGGAGCGTCGTCTCGACGCGGTGGTCTATCGCGCCAAATTCGTGCCGACGGTGTTCGCCGCGCGCCAATTCGTCAACCACGGCCATATCCGGGTTAACGGTCGGCGCGTGAACATCCCGTCCTATCTCGTCAAGCCCGGCGATGTGATCGAGATCAAGGAAAGCTCGAAGCAGGCGGTGACCGTGCTCGAGGCGGTCGGCCTCGCCGAGCGTGACGTGCCGGAATATTACGAGGTCGATCACTCCAAGATGACCGCGAAGTTGACGCGCGTGCCCCATGCGACCGAGGTTCCCTATCCGGTCCACATGGAGCCCAATCTCGTCATCGAATATTACTCGCGCTGACGCGAGTTCGTCTTTAAGCCGGAGCCCCGCGCGGCTCCGGCTTTTTTTATGTCCGCCACAAAATTGATTTGCCACATTCCGACGAGAGACTATGGTTCCGCGCGCCTCCCAATGATGGAACGATCATGACGACACTCAAATTCCCGCTATCCCGCCGCGCCGTACTCGTCGCCTCCATGCCCGCGCTGCTCGCCGCTTGTCCCGCGCTTGCCCAAAAGGCGCCGGCTCCGAAAGTGACGATCGACGAATTGATGGCCCCTAACGCCTTGCCCGACATCGTGCAAGGCAAGGCCGACGCGCCCGTGACCATCGTCGAATACGCCTCCATGACTTGCGGCCATTGCGCGGCCTTTCACCACGATATCTACCCCATCCTGAAAAAGGACTATATCGACACCGGCAAGGTGAAATTCATTTTGCGCGAGTTCCCGCTCGACCCGATCGCGACGGCCGCCTTCATGCTGGCCCGCTCGCTCGACGACAAGCGCGACGCCGCCGTCGATCTCCTTTTCGCGCAGCAGAAGAACTGGGCCTTCACCGACACGCCGCTGGAAGGCCTTGGCAATATCGTCAAACAGGCCGGGATCGGCCACGCCAAATTCGAGGAAGTGTTGAAGGACGCCAAGCTCCAGCGCGCCGTCGTCGCCGTGCGCGACCGCGCCGCCGAAAAATTCGGCGTCAACGCGACCCCGACCTTCTTTGTCAACGGCGTGAAATTCACCGGCGAAATGAAGACGGCGGATATCGACAAGATCATCGGCGACGTGGCGAAGGCGGAGCCAGAACCGGCGGCGAAGTGACGCGCTAAAACGCCGTCCTGCGCTCCAGCGCCGCCGCGAGCGTGCCTTCGTCGAGATAGTCGAGTTCGCCCCCGACCGGCACGCCATGGGCGAGCCGCGTCGTTTTGACGCCGAGCGGCGCCAGCAGGTCGGCGATGTAATGCGCGGTGGTCTGGCCGTCGACGGTGGCGTTGACCGCGAGAATGGCCTCGCGGACATTTCTCTCGCCCGCTTGGCCCTCGCGGATGCGGTCGAGCAGCTTGGCGATGTTGATGTCGTCCGGCCCAACGCCGTCGAGCGGCGACAGCACGCCGCCGAGCACATGATAGCGCGCGGGCAGGAGCCGCGCGCGCTCCAGCGCCCAAAGGTCCGAGACCGTCTCGACGATCAGCAATATGCCGGGGTCTCGTCGCGCGTCCCGACAGATCGTGCAGGGATCGATCGTGTCTATATTGCCGCAGACGGAGCAGGTGAGGATGCGCTGATAGGCGACCTGCATCGCCTCGCCGAGCGGCCCCAGCAATTCCTCGCGCTTTTTGATCAGATGCAGCGCCGCGCGGCGGGCCGATCTTGGCCCCAGCCCCGGCAGGCGCGCGAGGAGCTGCACCAGCCGCTCGATTTCCGGACCCGCGACATGCGAAGCCATCGCGTCAGAACGGCAGCTTCAGGCCGGGCGGCAATTGCAGCCCGCCGGTGACGGCCTTCATCTTTTCGGTCATGGCCTCGTCCGCCTTGGCGCGCGCCTGCGCATGGGCCGAGACGATCAAATCCTCGAGAATCTCGCTCTCCTCCGGCTTGAGCAGGCTCGGGTCTATCGCGATGCTTTGCAGCGCGCCCTTGGCGGAGAGCGTCAGTTTCACGAGACCGCCGCCCGATTCGCCGTCGACCAGCAGGCTCTCAAGCTCGGCCTGCGCCTCGGCCATCTTGGCCTGCATCGCCTGCGCCTGCTTCATCATGCCCATGAAATCCATCGTCTCCCCCGTTGTTTCTAATCGTCTTCCGGATCCGGTTCGTCATTATAACCTATATCCGCGTCGGCCAGCGGCGGCGATTGGGCGGCCTCCACATCCTTGCCGCGCACGGCGACGATTTGCGCGCCGGGAAAGCGCGCGAGCACGCTGGCGATCACCGGATCGGCCTCCAAGCCGCCAAGGCGCTCGCGCGCCGCCGCCTCGCGCCGCTCCGTGATCGTCGGCTGCCCGCCGCTTTTGACGAGCGACACCATCCAGCGCTCGCCGGTCCATGATTGCAGGCGCTGCGTCAAGTTTTGCGCCAGTTGCGGCGAGCCGCCCGGCGCGAGTTCGAATTCGAGCCGGCCCGGCTCGAAGCGCACGAGCCGCACCTCCCGCTCCAGCGCGATTTTGAGCAGCATGTCGCGCTTTTCATCGGCCAGCGCGACCAGCGCCGGAAAATCGGCGATCGCGACGGCGGACGGCGCCGGGGCCGGCGTCGCCGAAGCCGCGGGCTCTCGGGCGGGCGCCAACGCCTGCGCGCCGCGCGGCGGCGAAGACGGAGCGGCGCCGCGCGGCGTTTGCGTCGGATCGCGGCTCGCGGCCGGCGCCCGAGCGTCCCCGGCGCCCTGCCCCAGCCGGCGCAAGGCCTCGTCCAGCGTCGGCAAGTCGGCCGCGTGAGCAAGCCTCACCAAGACCATATCCGCGGCGGCGAGCGGCATTTCCGAGCCGCGCAGCTCCTCGACGCCCTTGGAGAGTATCTGCCAGGCGCGCGATAGCACGGGAATCGACAGGCGTTCGGCGAGCGCCCGTCCTCTGCGGCTTTCCTCGGGCGTCAGCGCCGAGGAATCCGCCGTGTCCGGCGCCACCTTTATGCGCGTGACGAGATGGGCGAATTCGGCCAGCTCCAGGATCACCCGGGCGGGATCGGCCCCGCCGTTGTACTGGTCTTCCAGCAGGCCGAGCGCCGCGGCGATCTCGCCGGCCATCGCCGCCTCGAACAAATCGACGACGCGCGCCTTGTCGGCCACGCCAAGCATCGACCGCAAATCATCCGCCCGAATATCCGGCCCGTCGCCGGCCGCCCCAAGCCCCCCGCCGCCATGCGCGATGGCCTGATCGAGCAAGGACAGCGCGTCGCGAACGGAGCCTTCCGCCGCGCGCGCGATCGTCGCCAGCGCCTCGGCTTCGATCCTCACCCCTTCGAGATCGCAGATTTTGCGCAAATGCGCCGCCAACTCGCCCGCGTCGACGCGGCGCAAATCGAAACGCTGGCAGCGCGAGCGCACCGTGACCGGCACCTTGTCGATTTCGGTGGTGGCGAAGATGAATTTGACGTGTTCGGGCGGCTCTTCCAGCGTCTTCAACAGGCCGTTGAAGGCGGCCTTGGAGAGCATGTGCACTTCGTCGATGATGTAGACCTTGGTGCGCGCCATCACCGGGCGGTAGCGGGCGTTGTCGATGATCTCGCGAACATCGTCGATGCCGGTGTGCGAGGCGGCGTCCATCTCCAGCACGTCGACGTGCCGCGATTCGATGATCGCCCGGCAATGGACGCCAAGCTCCCCCATGTGAATGGTCGGACGGTCGACGGCGGGCCGGCCATCCATCGCGGGCAATTCATAGTTGAAGGCGCGCGCCAGAATGCGCGCGGTCGTCGTCTTGCCGACGCCGCGCACCCCCGTCAGGAGATAGGCTTGATGGATGCGGTCGAGGTCGAAGGCGTTTTGCAGCGTGCGCACCATCGGCTCCTGGCCGATGAGGTCGGAAAAGCCCGTGGGGCGATATTTGCGCGCGAGCACGCGATAGGCGGCCGCCGGCCGCGCGGCCTCGAGGCCCGCCAGCGGAAGACCGGCGCTCTCCGAGGCGGTCGGCGATTGGCGCTGCTCGTCCATCAGCTATAGCTCGCGGGCGGTCGATGATTTTGGCGATTCCGCCAATCACGCCGCTCGAACGCGCGCGCGAAAGTGGGAGGTTGGACGAAGACCCGCCCGTTCTCGTTAGGGCTGCTTCCTTCCGGACCTGACCCGGTTGGCGAGTGGAACGTCCACCGCCAACCTCCCGGCCCCTATTTGGCAAAAGACGGCCTTCGACGCAAGGGCGCGCGCCGACTTTCATTTCGGGCGCCAATCATATTGGCTCGACGGGCCAGCGGAACACGCGGCGCTCAAGGCGATCAGCGATCCGCGTCCGTCGCCGAACGACCGGACCAGTGGGGCAAGGTCGAGATCTGCCGGGAACCGCAAGCGGGGCAAATGAAACTGCGCCCTTTTTCGATCTCCGGGAGCGGAGTCGAAGGATCGAGCGACAAGGTTTCGAAGGCGATAGGCGTCGAATGCAGGCACATCGGATTGGAGCAAGTCACGAAGAAGCCCGGAACGCCCTGCGATTGAAGGGAAGCGATCGTGGGAGGCTCGACGGCCATGAGAAGACCCGTTTCGTTTGTTTGCAAGTTCGCCAACTTGTTTTGCAATAGACAGGCCAACCTCCCGGCGACTTTGGCGACCTCGACGCCGGAATGCTTCCGCCGGCCTTCGGCGTCGGGCTTTTGTGACGGGAACCCGCCGTCGCGGATTTTCGAGTCGTCTGTCGCGGCTGCTTTCCTGGGCACGGGTTGGCGTCGCTTTAGGCCCGATGCGCGCAAAATCATCCATGGAAATCTTCGCGATTCGCGCCGGACGAAACGTCCCGTCGGCCGATCGCGCCGCCCGAATTCCATACGGCTTCGGCCGCGCTGAATTTGCTGGGCTTTCTTGGGTTCGCGGTTCTGATTTCAAGGCCGGCGCGACGGCGTTTACTAAAAATTAGGTCTAACGCCCTATCGCTGTCACAGGCGGCGCGCCCGCGCCGGTGGGATGCGATGGGCTTTCGACCATGAAAGCCCGGCGCGATCGAGGCGAGAGGCGTCACGCCCTCGTTCGGCGCGACGACATAATGAATTCGACCGTGGAACAATCACCCCCGGCGAGAGGCCGCGGACGCGGATGGCGCGATCTTCCGACATCCTGACGTTTGTCCACTCGCGCCCCGAGGAAGTCGCGCATGCTGACAGATACGCCGAACGATCCCGAGGAACTGCGCGCCGCCATCCTCGATCTTGTCGGACGCTATCACGCCGTCGCGCATGCGCGGCCGCCGTTCAATCCGGACAAGCCGAACATTCCGGTGTCGGGTCGGGTCTATGGCGCGCGCGACATGCAGCTTCTCGTTGATTCCGCGCTTGATTTCTGGCTGACGACAGGCCGTTTCAACGCGGAATTCGAGCAGAAGCTCGCGGGGCGCATCGGCGTCAAACATGCTCTGACCGTCAATTCGGGGTCGTCGGCCAATCTGGTGGCTTTCATGGCGTTGACATCGCCGCGATTGAAAGCGCGCCAATTGCGGCCAGGCGACGAGGTGATCACCTGCGCCACGGGCTTTCCGACAACGATCAATCCGATTCTTCAAAGCAATATGGTTCCGGTCTTCGTCGACGCGGACATTCCGACATACAATATCAACGTCGCCGCCATCGAGGAGGCGATCACGCCGCGCACGCGGGCGATCATGATCGCCCATACCCTGGGCAATCCGTTCGACGTAGCGTCCGTGCGCGCCATTTGCGATCGTCACGGACTGTTTCTGATCGAGGATTGTTGCGACGCGCTTGGCGCCACCGTGGGCGGCCAGCATGTCGGCACGTTCGGAGACATCGGCACGTTGAGCTTCTATCCCGCCCATCACATCACGATGGGCGAGGGCGGAGCGGTCTTCACCAACGACAGCAACCTCAACAAAATCATGGAATCTTTCCGTGACTGGGGACGCGATTGCTATTGCGGCTCCGGACAGGACAACACGTGCAACAAGCGTTTCAATTGGAAATTGGGCGATCTGCCCAAGGGTTACGACCATAAATATATCTATTCCCACCTTGGGTATAATTTGAAGATCACCGATATGCAGGCGGCCGTTGGCGTCGCGCAGCTTGAGCATCTCGACGACTTCATCGCCGCGCGCCGACGCAATTTCGCTCGGCTTCGCGAGGGCCTCGCTCATCTCGAAGATATCTTTGTGTTGCCGGAGGCCACGGCCGGCTCCGATCCTTCATGGTTCGGATTCGCCCTCACGCTGCGCAAGGACGCGCCAATCGATCGTCATGGCTTGCTGCTGGAACTCCAGGCCAAGAATATCGGGACGCGCCTGCTGTTTGGCGGCAATCTCGTGCGTCAGCCTTACATGAAGGGCCGCAATTTCCGTGTCTCGGGAACGCTCGACAACGCGGATGCGATCGTCGACAGAACATTTTGGATTGGCGTCTACCCCGCCTTGGGCGCGCAAGAAATCGACTTCATGATCGAGACGCTAACCAACTTTTGCCGCGGCGAGCGCAGGATCGCCGTATGACGGCTTTCATGGAGCCCGAGCGCATCCATAGCGGCCGCGGGCTTCGGTTCGCCGCGCGTCCCTCGCGCTGTAACTCGAGCGGCAGGCTCGTTACGGCCGTCGGCGGCTCGGCGTTCCCACGGACCCGTGTCGTTTCCCGCCAATCGCCCTGACGGCTTGCCCTTGGAGACCTCGCTTGACCTCGATTTCGACCCCGGCGGCGTGTGATGCGCGAACCGCCAGCTTCACGCTTCACAACCGAGCCGTTCTGATATTCACCTCGGTGCTGATTTTCCTGCCCTCGGCGCTGTTCGCCGCCGGCCTCAGGCCCATCCCAGCTCTTGTCCTGCTCGCGGGCTGCATTGGGAGCCTTGCTCTGGTCAGTCAGCGTCCCCGGGCGAACGAAGGGGGTCTGCTGGATGCGCCGGTCGACATAAAGCGCCTGTCGCTCTGCATCGGATTGGCGTGCGTCATTTTGGTGTTCGGCGGCGAACTGCATTTCTTTTTCGCGCCCCTCGACTGGCGTATCCGAGACGCGGTCCTCGCGGATCTGACACGGAGTTCGTTCCCCATCGGATACAATATCGATGGCGTCGACTACATCCTGCGGGCGCCGCTCGGGATGTACATGTTTCCGGCCGCCGTCGGGCATGTCTTCGGCCTGCTCGGCGCGCACGTCGCCCTGCTGGCGCAAAACTCCCTCATGCTCGGATGCATCTTCTATTTTCTCAGTTCGCTCGGCGCCGGCTGGCCGCATCTGGCCATCTTGATCATGTTTGGCGGGCTCTCGATTCTCGGGGCCGCCCTGGGTTTCGCCATCAGCAAGGACTACAAGATCGATAGATTGGTCGTGCTCGGTCTCGACGCATGGCATCCATATTTTCAGTATTCGAGCAGCATGGTGCAGTTTTTTTGGGTGCCTAACCACGCCTTGCCCGGCTGGTGGCTGGCCACTCTTCTCCTCCTGCAAACGAGGTCGCAGGTCGATATCGCGACATTGGGCGTATCGCTCGCGGGCGCGGTTTTTTGGTCGCCGCTTGTCGTGATACCGGTCGCATTCTGGCTAATTTATCTTGCCGCGACCGATTGGCGGCGTCACTTGCTAACCCAAAGGACCTGGCTCGGCGTTCTCGCGGGCGCGTGCTTCCTGCCGATCGCATTATATGTTGTGATTGGCTCGTCGCAGATCTCCCACGGCCTTTCTTTCGAAAAGATGGAATTTATTCCTCTATATATTATATTTATCGCGGTTGAATTGCCATGCGTGCGCTTCATATACCTTAATCGTGAATTCGTCCCGAAAAATATGACGCATGTTTTCTATTTCGGCGCGGCGTCATTGCTTCTATTGCCGTTCTTCAGCTTTGGGCCGGGCAATGATCTCGTTATGCGGGGCTCGATAGCGCCGCTTGTTATTGTCGCATTTGTTTTCGGCTCGATTATCTGCAATGCGTCGATTTCCAGGAATGCCAAGCTAATTGGATTTGCTCTCATCGTCTTATCAACGCCTTCGGCCTTACTTGAGTTTACGCGCAACATAAACTATCCGCGCTATAATCTTAGCGATTGCACGTTGATGGAGGCGAATCATGCAATGGGCGCGAAGGGGATTCCGACCAATTACATCGTGGAGAGCGCCAATGTCCCGTCGTGGTTGATGGACGCCAATGCTAGCGCTCCTCAGAGCGCCCGGTCGCGTCGCTGCTGGACGGATTTTGACAATCGCCACGACTGACGGACCACACGCCTCCTCGCCAAAGGAGGCTGTCGGCTCGGACATATCCCGTCCGCGACGGGCGCGACAACAGGCGCTTTTGGTCCGCGAAGAAACAGCGACGCGCGGCGCGATGGCGTCGGTCCGAAAGCGGCTCCGATCGGTCGCGACGAGGAGGGCGGCGTCGCGTCAGCCGTTGCCGAGGAGCCGCTCCGCTTCAACGGATTCGCGCGGCGAATTTTGCGTGAAGGGCGAGACCAGACGCACGCGCTGGCCAAGGTAACGATCGACCTGCATCATCGTCATGGCGGCGACTTCCTTGCCATCGGCCAGGGCGCGATACCATTGCGTCGTCCAGTCGACGGTCTCTCCGAAATCGAGCAGCGGCGACCAGCGGAGCGTCTCGCGCGCCTTGGCGGTGTCGAGGCGCAATAGATTGGCCTCATGCGGATGATCGCCGTGATCGCGCGTCCAGCTCGCGCCGCCGCCATAGGCGTCGATAAACCGCGTCACCAGCGCTTCGACGCTTTGTTCGCTGGCGGCTCCAGGGCCGAAATTCCAACCGCCATGAAGGCGGGCGGAGTCCGTCATGGCGGTTTCCACGAGCATCAGATAGCCGCTCAACGGCTCCAACACATGCTGCCAGGGCCGCACGGCGGCGGGGTTTCGGATGTGCAGCGCTCGGCCGGCCAAGAACGCGCGGAAGGCGTCGGGAATAATCCGGTCCGCCGCGAAATCGCCGCCGCCGATCACATTGCCCGCGCGCGCCGAAACGATCTTGGCGCTAGTCGCGTTCGAGAAATAGCTGTCGCGATAGGCGCCCGCGACGAGTTCGGCGCAGGCCTTGCTGTTGGAATAGGGGTCGTGTCCGCCCAACGCGTCGGTCTCGCGGTAGCCCCACACCCAGTCCTTGTTCTCGTAACATTTGTCGGTGGTGACGATGAGGACGGCGCGAACGCTGGGCGTCGCGCGGGCCGCTTCCAAAACATTCACCGTACCCATCACATTGGTCGCGTAGGTGGACACGGGATCGGCGTAGGCGGCGCGCACGAGAGGCTGCGCCGCCATGTGAATGACGATCTCGGGCTCAACCGACGTCATCGCCGCGCGCAAATGATCGAGGTCGCGTATGTCGCCGCGAATATCGTCAATCACCTCGCCGACGCGCGCGAGTTCGAACAGGTTCGGAGCGCTTGGCGGCTCCAATGAGTAGCCCGTCGCGCGCGCGTTGAGTCGGGCCAGCATCAAGGATAGCCACGAACCCTTGAAACCCGTGTGGCCGGTGAGAAAGACGCGCTTGTCGAGCCAGAATGCCGAGGAGATCACCAGATTTTCCACTTCGCTTGGCCGGAGGTCCATTGTTCTTCGAGGTAGATTTTGTCGCGCAGAGTGTCCATCGGATACCAAAATCCGTCGTGCACGAAGGCGCGCAATTCATCCTTCGCCGCGAGCGCGCTGACCGGCCCACGCTCCCATATCGTGGCGTCGCCCTCGATCAGTTCGCCAACCTTGGGCGAGAGAAGAAAGAATCCGCCGCTGACCCAGCTTGCTTCCGCGACCGGTTTTTCGGCGAACGAGGTCACTCTTTCCCCGTCAAGCGTCATCGCGCCAAAGCGCATCGCCGGACGAACGGCGGCGACGGTCGCAAGCTTGCCGTGCGCCTTGTGAAACGCCAGTTCCGCCGTGAGATCGATGTTCGAGAGTCCATCGCCGTAGGTGAGCGCGAACACCTCTTCGTTCGCCACATGCTCCAGCACGCGCTTGAGACGGCCGCCTGTCTGGGTCTGGTCGCCGGTGTCCACCAGCGTGACGCGCCAGGGCTCGGCGGTTTCTCTGTGGACCTCCATCGCGCGGGTCGTCATGTCGAACGTCACATCGGACATGTGCAAAAAATAATTCGAGAAAAACTCCTTAATGAAATAGCCCTTGTAGCCCAGACACAGCACGAACTCGTTGAAGCCGTGAGCGGAGTACATCTTCATTATGTGCCACAGAATCGGCCGTCCGCCGATTTCGACCATTGGCTTGGGCCGCACCGAGGTCTCTTCGGCGAGGCGCGTTCCCAAGCCCCCGGTCAGAATTACAACCTTCATCGCATAGATCTTTCGAATGGGCTTCAATCGAGCGGGGTCGTGGCGGGCGACGTTCGGGGATAGCGCGAAGGCCGGACGTCAAGCACATAGCGCGCGACCGAAAACGCCTGATGAATCAG
Organism: uncultured Alphaproteobacteria bacterium; assembly: GCA_963710695.1. Classification (GTDB taxonomy): domain Bacteria; phylum Pseudomonadota; class Alphaproteobacteria; order Rhizobiales; family Beijerinckiaceae; genus Methylocystis. The sequence continues at coordinate 117,101 of CAVQBO010000008.1, forward strand.
TCGCTCGAAATATGGGCGCTAATTGGTTAACGCTTGGCTTATCGGCCTCGGTCAAGCGACGCCACGAGCGAAGGCAGCGCCAAGGAAATGAAAATCAGCGTGGCGCGAACAGGATCACCGCGGCGCCGGCGAGACAAACCGCCGCGCCCGCGAAATCCCATATATCCGGGGAATGGCCCTCGACGCCCCACTGCCAGAACAGCGCCAAGGCGATGTAGACGCCGCCGTACGCGGCGAAGGCTCGCCCCGCCAGCGCCGCCTCGACGCGCGTCAGCAGAGCGGCGAATAAAATTAGGCTGACGACGCCCGGAGCGACCCAGAGCGCGGAGCGTCCGAGCCGCAGCCAGACCCAGAACGAAAAACATCCAGCGATTTCGCACAGACCCGCCGCGAAGTAATACAGGAAGGTCATCGGACGTCCCGCTCGTGATGGCTATTCAGCGGATTTCAAGCCTTTTTCACGAATTCGGTGCGCAGGACCAGGCCCTTGATTTTATCGGACCGGCATTCGATCTCATCCTCATTGTCGGTCAGGCGGATATTTTTGACGAGCGCGCCGCGCTTGAGCGTGATCGAGGAGCCCTTCACCTTCAGATCCTTGACAAGCGTCACATTGTCGCCGTCGGCGAGTTGCGCGCCATTGGCGTCCTTAACGATCATTATTTCTCTCCCACAATGCTTTCGAGCGACGCGGATGCGCAAGGCTTCGCGTTGGACGCCGCTGTAATAGCCGCGCGGGGGTCGCGGCGCCAACCCGCCGCTTGTCTCAAAATCACGCAAAAGCTTAAAAAGAGGCGAAGCCCTCGAGGGAACCCTGAAGGCGCGCTTCTTTACCGAGGGCGAAATGTGGCGGCGAGACGAGGCCGATCCCAAAATCGAGGGAGAACAGCGCCCAAACGCGCGCGCATCACTGATTCGATCCTGCTACGTTCACGTTAGGATCAAATTGTTAACGCGGCCCGGCGTTTCATCGGCCCGGCGCTTCGTCATGCTTCGTTCGCGACAACCAGGCGGCGCGTGTCGCCAGCGCCGCGGCGCCAAGAAATCCGATGGTCGTCAGGCTGAAGCTCAGGCCCGCCTGGAACGGAAAATGGGGCTCGGGAATCGACGCCGGGTCGATCTTGGGATGCAGCGCCCGCAAAACAAACGCCAATGGATTGAAGAAGGCGCCAAAGCAGCTGGCGCCAACGATCCACCACGGCGGGACAATTGAATATTGCCGAAACAACAGCGCGAAAAGGAACAAGAACTGCGCCATCATGAGATAGTCGATATGCGCTCTGATGAGATCGGCGCGCTCGAATATCAAGCCGGCCAAATAACCGTTGGGGAAGAACAAGGTCACCCCGAGCGCCCACGCCAGCACGAGAGCAATGGCGAGACAAAGCGTGGCGAAGGCCAGCAGAAATGTGGTTCGCGTGGAAGTTCGTTCGGTCGTCGCCGCGGTGTTCATGGCATCCTCTTGCGTGAAAGCGCGGCCGATCGAGCGCCGAAGACGCCGGGCCGCCAAAAATCATCGAGCGAGAATGGCGTCATTGGGTCTCCTTCCTCAACGGAGATCCCCCCGGGAAACGATGGGCAATTTGCCTGATCTTTCCCGAAAGCTCTCTATTTTGGCGAGATCGCGTTGGCCCGCCGGCGAAATCCTGCTTAAATCCGATCCTCGCGCGAACCGGGAGCACAACGATGCCGCTGATCCTCCGCCTCATCCTACGACTGGTCGGCGTTGCTTTCTTTTGTCTCGCGCTCACCGTCGGTTGGGTGATGCTTGACGCTCACCGCGACGTGGCGGCGCAAACCACGGCCTCGGCCGACCGCGTCGCGCATGAACTCGAGAATTTGTTCTGGCGGGAGATCCTGTGGCGTCAGAGCATGCGCCGGGACAAAATTTTGCCGATCCCCAATTGGGAGACAATCGCGACCTTGAAGCTGATTTCCCCGGGGGTTTGCATCGCCTTCGCGCCGGGAGCGGAAGAACCGCGCACCATATGCAGTCAGGTGGAAGGCGTGGGAACACCGGCGCCGGAATGGTTTTCAATCGCCTACGAGCGCGCCTTCGGCGAGGGGGCGCCCGTCGTGCGCGCGCTGACGGTGCGGCAGCCGGAGACCGGCGCGATTGTCGCGACCGCGAATCCCGCGACGGCGGTGCGCCAGGCTTGGCGACAAATCTCGATCATCGCGAGCGTCGCGGCGTCGATGGCGGTTGGAATCTGTGTTCTCGCCGCCATCGTGATCGCCCATGCGCTGGCGCCCACAAGGAGCATTATCGAAGGGCTGCGCCGACTCGAGAGCGGACATTATCGCCGCCCGATCGCGCCCGTGACGACGGGGGAATTTGGGCTCATCGCGCGCGCCGTGAACGATCTCGCGGAGCGGCTGGCGCAAACGACGGCGGAGCGCATGGCGCTGACGAAACGTCTGTTCGAGGTGCAGGAAGAAGAACGGCGCGCGCTCGCCCGCGACTTGCACGACGAATTCGGCCAGTGTCTAACCGCGTCAATGGCCTTCGCGGCTTCGATCGAAGCGGGCGCGAGCGCGGATCGCCCAGATCTCGCCGAGGATGCGCGCGCCATCGCGCGCGTCGCCAGCCGAATGATGACGACATTGCGTGACGCGCTCGCGCGATTGCGTTCGCAAGATCTCGACGAACTCGGGTTGGAGGCCTGTCTCGTTCAACTGGTCGCGGGCTGGAACACGCGCGCCGAACCGCGCGCTCTCGTGCACCTCGATCTTAGGGGCGACCTCGCGGGCGTGCCGAGCGCGATCGGAACCAATGTTTATCGTATCGCGCAGGAATGCTTGACCAACGCGATGCGCCACGGCAAACCGAGCGCCGTCTATTTGCGCGTCGAGCGTCTGGCCTCGCGCGACGGCGCGCTCGCGCTGACTGTCGAGGACGACGGCGGCGGCGATCCGATGCGAAGTCAGCGCCGCGTCGGGACATGGCATCCTCGGCGTTCAGGAGAGAATCGCCGCGTTTGGCGGCAGTCTGTCGATCGGTCGGGCCGCGCGCGGGGTCCGCGTCGCCGCGCGCATTCCTCTCCTCGCGCCGCTTCCGACGCTCGACCGCCAGTTCGCGCCGTCATGAACGAAATCGCCATTTTGCTGGTGGACGATCATCCCATCGTCCGGGAAGGATACCGCAGCCTGTTGGAGCGCCAGCCGGGTTGCCGGGTCGTCGCCGAAGCGGATAACGCCGCCTCGGCCTATCAAGCCTATCGTAGCGTGTCGCCCGACCTCGTCATCATGGATCTCTCGCTTCCCGGCGCCGGGGGGCTGGAGGCCGTGAGACACATCAGGCAATGGGACAAAGGCGCCCGCATCCTCGTCTTCACCATGCACAGCGGCGCGGCCTTCGCTCTGAAGGCGTTCGAGGCCGGCGCCTCGGGCTATGTCACGAAGAGCAGCAGCGCCGCCGAACTCGTCCGCGCGGTCGGCGCCGTCGCTAAGGGCGGGAGAGCGCTCAGCGACGACGTCGCGCGCGAAATCGCCGCCGAACGTCTGGCGCAAGGGCGCTCGCCGCTCGACGATCTGGGACCGCGAGAGACGGAAATCCTCAGACTCGTCGCTTCCGGCCGCACCAGCGAGGAAATCGCGGAGGCGCTAAATCTCAGCACCAAGACCGTTCAAAACTACCACTACCAGATCAAATCCAAGGTGGGCGCGCGGACCGACGCGCATCTCGTCTGGCTCGCGATCGGCGCCGGTCTCGTGAACGACGACCGGCCGGACGGCTATTCCACCGGCTCGACCGCCGTGATCTCGATACCGAAGCCCGATAGTCCCACATAGGCGCGCGGCTTGGGCGTCGTGCTGCGCAAGCGGATCGAGGACACGCCCAAATCCTTCAAGATCTGCGCCCCAAGGCCTACGTCGAACCATTGCCGCCTGCGGTTCTCTTCGGCGTTTTCCTCGCGCGGCCGCACCACATTGGCGGGCACGCCGGCCGCGCCGTCGCGCAGATAGACCAGCACCCCCCTGCCCTCGCGAGCGAAGCGCGCCAGCGTTTTCTTGATGGTTTCGGCGCCGCCGAACACATCGCCAATGATGTCGGCGCGATGCAGCCGCGCAGGCATGTCGCGGCCATCGCCGACCGAACCGAGCACGAAAGCGAAATGCTGCACGCTGTCGTAAGGCGTGACATAGGCGTAACCGGTCAGCGCTCCCGCGGAAGTTTCGACCGGAAAGGTCGCCACCCGATCGACTAGCTTTTCGCGCGATTGGCGGTGCGCGATGAGATCGGCGACCGAAACCACTGTCAGCTTGTGCTGGAGCGCGAATTGGGTGATCTGCTCGCCCGTCATCACCGTGCCGTCGTCATTGGCGAGTTCGCAGATGACGCCGACCGCCGGGAGGCCGGCGAGCCGGCAAAGATCGACCGCCGCCTCGGTGTGGCCCGAGCGCATCAGCACGCCGCCTTCCTTGGCGATTAACGGAAACACATGGCCCGGCCGCGCGAAGTCGGCGGCCCCCATATTGCCGTTGGCCAGCGCGCGCACCGTGTTGCAGCGCTGTTCGGCTGAAATGCCGGTGGTGAGGCCGTGGCGGGCGTCCACCGAAACCGTGAAGGCCGTGCCGAGCGGCGCGTCGTTCTGCGCGACCATGGGTGCGAGATGCAGACGCCGCGCGTCCTCCAGCGTCAGCGGCGCGCAGACGATGCCGCAGCAATGGCGGATGATGAAGGCCATTTTCTCGGGGGTGCAGAGCGCGGCCGCGATGACCAGATCGCCCTCGTTCTCGCGGTCGTCGTCGTCCGTCACGACGACGATTTCGCCGCGCGCGATCGCCTCGATGGCTTGTGTTATTGAATGTGGCAAGGATGTCTCCGGAACCGCGCGATCAACCTTTCGAAGCGAGACGCCAAGAAACGGCTATCGCGGTCGGTGGTCGTTCCAGACATCTAGCGCCGCCAGGGCGGCTTTACAAATCCCGCTGATCCCGCGCCGCGCGCGGCGGAGCCATCCTATGACTCGATCGGCAGGCCGCCAGCTTCATGCAAGCGCACGCCGCCGCACTTCGCGCAGGGCGCGAAACGATGGCCGGTCTCCCCTGCCAGCAGGGATTTGGTCGGCTCGCGCCGGATCGGCGCATCCGCCGAATCGGCCGCCACCAAACGGATCTGGATATCGTCGCCGATGCGCAAAGCCGTATCCTCGATCCATTCAACGCTCTGGTCGCCCGAAGACTCCGACGAATCAATGCCGCCAACGCGCAGGTCGAGGCCGTCGATTTCCGCCCCCGCGATCGCTCTGGAGGACGCTCCCGCGCCTTTGCCCACCCAGGTGAGCATGAAAGATACGGCGCCGCTATGCTCCAAGCCCGCCACCGCGAGTTTCTTCCCGTTTTTCCATATTTCAAACGCGAGCACCAGAGCCTCCATCGACCAGCCGATTGGTCCGTCAATTCTCGAATCCGCTGGAGCGCAACTGGTTAGGTTTGAATTGCGATTTTCTTCAAAGTCCGCCGACCGCCATTCGCGTCCGCCCAAGCTTGCGCGAAACACTATATGGCCGATCCTAACGCATTCATAACGCCGGGCGCGCCCTTGCGATTTGATTAACCAGCGGCGGCGCCGAGCAATCCGAGCGGCCGATCTTGACCGCCGACGAATTTGTTTAGGGCCGACTTAATCAGTTTTACAGGCGCCGCCATTAGGCTGACGGCGCCCCGGTCAAATGGACGGGAAACCCTGCGCGCGCGGCGCCGAACATGTATAATGACCGGCTGGAGTGGAGCCAATGTCGCCAAAATGGCGGCGTCCGCGCCCCTAAAATTGCGCTAAGACTTATCGGAAGCGATGCGGAGACCCCTCAGATGACCGGCGAGAAAATCGACGCGCTTTTGGCGTTGCGCAGCGACGGGCGGCTTCTCGTCGGGCGCGATCGGATCAAACTTCTCGAAGCCGTCGCCGAACATGGCAGCATCACCAGAGCGGCCAAGGCCGCCGGCTTTAGTTATAAGACGGCCTGGGACGCCGTGGACGCGATCAACAATCTGCTGCCGAGTCCCGCCTTTATCACCAAGGCCGGCGGACGTAGCGGCGGCGGGGCGCATGTCACCGAGGAGGGGCGCCGGCTCATCGAAACCTTCCACCGGTTGGAGGCGCGGATGTCGCGCATCTCGTCGTTGATCGCGCAGGAGGGTTTCGCCGGTCACGACGATTTCGCGCTGTGGAGCCTTGGCATCAAGATTTCGACCCGCAATATGTTTCAGACGGAAGTGGTGAGCGTGCGCAGGTGGCCGGTCGATGTCGAGGTGACGCTAAAGGTGACGGCGGAGAGCGTGATTCACGCGATCGTCACCAACGAGGCGGCGGACGAACTGGAACTGGCGCCTGGACGCAAGGCGCTGGCGCTGATCAAATCCTCCTTCGTGCGGCTCTCTCTCCCGGGCGCGGAGGCGAAGGCCGAGCGCAACAGCTTCAAGGGCGTCGTCAGGCGACGAACCGACGCCGAACGCAACAGCGAAGTGCTGATCGACATCGGTTCGGGCAAAACCATGACATCGGTGATCGCGCGCCAGACCGCCGAGGATCTCGAAATTCGGGCAGGCATGCCGGCGGTGGCCAGTTTCAACGCGACCGACGTGATTCTCGCGGTCGATTGACGGCGCGAGATCACGGGCGCGCCAAATGGTCGCAGGTTCACAGCCCGCGAGCAATCGACTAGAAACCGCCGACGCCGGGGCGCGGTCCGCGTGGTCGCGCGAGGCGTAAAACATGCTATTTTAAAAAAATAGCAGATAGAGGCAGCCTATGAACATGCGAATCCCGACGATTGCGTCATTGCTCCTATTCCTCGCGACCGGCTCCTCTCTCGCGGCGGATCCCTTGCGTGAGCAGGCGAAGGGGCTGTTCGAGCCTATACCAAGCGCCGCGCCCGCCCTGCCGGGAGACCCGGCGACGCCCGAGAAGCTGGCGCTCGGCAAAATGCTGTATTTTGACTCACGACTGTCGGAGAACAACGACATCAGCTGCGCCGCCTGTCACAACATCGGCATGGGCGGGGTCGGAGGCCCCGCCTCCTCGAAGGGTCACAGCGGCGAGCTCGCCGGCCGCAATGTGTTGACGGTTTTGAACGCCGTCTTCAATAAGTCGCAGTTTTGGGACGGCCGCGCCGCTGATCTCAAGGAGCAGGTCGTGCTCGGCGTGATGGCCAACCCCACCGCCATGTTGAAGACGAGAGGCGGGCCGATCATCGGCGATTCCGCGGCCAATAATCTCACCAAGCAACATATCGTCGAGCGGCTGAAGAGCATTCCCAGCTATGTCGAGGCGTTTAAAAAGGCGTTCCCGGCCGAATCCGATCCGATCGTCTACGACAATATCGGAAAGGTCATCGCTGTTTTCGAAGCGACCTTGATAACGCCGGGCGCTCCTTTCGACCTTTGGCTGAACGGCGACGACAACGCGCTCTCGCAAGACCAGAAGGCCGGCCTGAAAATCTTCATCGATAAGGGATGCTCAAACTGCCACAACGGGGTCAATATTGGCGGCGGAGCCTTCGCGCGCTTTGGAATGGTGCAATCCCCGGGTCCCGAATTGCTGCCATCGGACGATTGGGGCCGCTTCGCGGTCACCAAGAATGTCGCCGACAAATACGCCTTCAAGGTTCCGAGCCTGCGGAATTTCGAATTGACCGCGCCTTATTTTCATACTGGGCAAACAATGGATCCTAGAAAGGCCGTCGCGATCATGGGCGCGTCTCAGCTCGGCCAAAAGCTGAGCGACGGCGAGATCGACAAAATCGTGGCCTTCCTCAAATCGCTGACCGGCCGCCAACCGGAGGTCGTGCTGCCAATTCTACCTCCGAACACTCTCCCCGCCCCTTAGACGAGGCTAGGCCGCGCGGCGGAAGGCGCAAGGAAATCCGGCGGTTTGGTCCGGGTTTCCTTTCCCGCCCCCGCCACAATAATTATGTGGGGAAAATCACGGGCTTGTTGACACGACCGGCCCGCTGACGTTTAACCTTGGCCCCGGCGATGGAGTTCGCCGTACAACCGCCTCAGATGGTTTAGCGCCGAGGCTAATGACTCCTACTGTCGTAAGCAGGGGAGGAGTCCGCGTGGAAAACGCTCGATCCATTGTCGTAAAAGCTAGGCTCGCCCGTCGCGACCGTCTGTTCGCGGCTAACCGGTCGACGGCGCTGGGCGCGGTCTAGCCATGCCGCGCGGCGACTCCCAACCCCTGAGCGGATGGCGTTTCCTGCTGCTCAACATCGTGCTCGGGCTCGGCAATGTCGTCGTGTTGTCCAATGTGCCGGGCTATACGATTGTCGCGCCCTACGCGGCGGCCAATCTGCAGGGCGTGACGCCGAGCTTCGGCACCTGGGCGACGACGGACCATATGATCGGCCTCGCGCTGGGCTTTCCTCTCGCGCGCTGGATCGCGGCCAGATTCGGCGCATCACCGCGCTCTCGTCGTGGCCTATGCGCTTTATGCCGTCTTCTCGTTCGTTTGCGCCATGAGCGAAACGATCTATTTTTTCGTGGCCGCGCGCATTCTGCTTGGCCTCGCCGGCGGCGTCATTCTCCCGATCGGCCAATCCGTGCTGCTGAACGAATATCCCGAAAAGCTGCGGACGTTCGGCGTCGGGATTTGGGGCGTCCTCGGCATGATGCCGTTCATGGTCGGGATTTTCATGGGCGGCTGGTGGGCCGAACATTTCGGCTGGCGCTATTTGTTCTACTCGAACATTCCGGTCGCGCTCCTGGCCGCCGGCGTCGCGGGCTCCCTGCTGTACGGCCGCGAGATTCGCCCGCGTTTTCATCGCTTCGACTTCGTAGGCTTTTTCCTGCTCGCCGCGGTTTTTCTCGGTTCGCAGACGATTTTCAACATGGGCAACGACTTCGACTGGCTCCACTCTCCCATTGTGCTCGGAGCCCTCGTCGTGGTCGTCGCTGGCGCTGCCTTGCTTCGTCATCTGGGAGCTTGGCGAACGACATCCGGCGATCGACGTCCGGCTCTTCACTCACCGCAATTACGCGATCGCGACGATCTGCTCGGTGGTGGGGTTCCTGGTCATTCAGGGATTGTTGTCGCTGTTCATCGTGCAAATGCAAGTGCTTCTCGGCTACAGCTCGGCCCTCGCCGGCGGCGTCTATCTTTGGATGCTGCTGTTGTCAGTGCCGTCCGCCGCGATCGTGCACGAGCTGTGCAAGCAGATCGACGTTCGCCTGATCTGCTGCATGAACTTTCTTGGCTTCGCCGCGACGCTGACCTGGTTCGGCATGTTCGACAAAACCGCCTCCTTCGATCAGATCGCCTGGCCGATGGCCTTTTTCGGCTTCTCGCTCGCCATGTTCTTCGCGCCGCTGGCGAATCTCGCGATGTTTGGTCTGCAGGGCGCGCAGCTCATCCGCGCGGCGGAGGAGTTCGCGCTGCTGCGGACGGTCGCCGGCGGCTTTGGCATCGCGCTGCAAGGCGTGGTGCTGTTCCGGCGCACGCCGCAACACGTGCTCGATCTTTCGGATCAGTTCGGCGGCAGACGCTTCGCCGAACTGGATCAGATGGCCCAACTCTCCGACAGGCTTCAAGCTTCGGGCCTCACCCAGGCCATGGCCAGTAGTCAAGTCGGGCGCTTTCTGCGACAGCAGGCGGCGCTGCTGGCGCTGAACGACGCCTTTCTGCTCGGCGCCGTCGTGTTCGTCGGACTCGCCGTCTTCGTTTGGCTCGCCCGCGCCACCCACCCCTTGCGTCTGACCGCGGCGCAAGAGCTGAAGCAACTCACGGCCGAGGAGCTGATGGAACAGCCATGACAAGCCGGCGTCTGTCCATCGCGCCCGCGGCCGGGCTTCTTTTCCTTCTCGGCGGCTGCGCGGAAACGTCGCCGAACGGCGAGCGCGCGCAATTTCATCGAGCCGCCGGCCATGGACCGCACCCTGGCGCGGTCGGGCGCGCCGGTCGCCTCGCGAACCGAGGCGAACTGGCCCAGCGGCGAGTGGTGGCGCCGGTTCCGCAGTCCCGAACTCGACCGCATCGTCGAGACGGCGCTGGCTGAAAATCAAAGCCTGAAAAGGGCCATGGATGCATTGCGCGACGCCGAGGCTTTCTCGCAGGTCGAAGGGGCGCGGCTGCTGCCCTTCCTCAACGCGGATATGGGCATGCGCCAATCGCGCATTCCCAATCATGGCGTCGTCGAGTCCTATAATCCCGCCCTGGCCGGTCTCGAAAAGACCATGGCCTACATCAACCCGCTGTCGCTTCATTACGAATTCGACTTCTGGGGCAAGAACCGGGCGATCCTCAACGCCGCGCTCGGCGAGGCGGCGGCGCAGGCGGCGGAGACCGCGGAGACGCAGCTGTTGCTGACAACCGCCGTCGCGCGCGCCTATTTTCGCATCCGCGCGCTGGCCCGGCAGGCGGAGATCGCGAGCGAGATGGTCAAAGCTGCGCCGGGACCTGCTCGCGCTCGCGCAAACGCGGTTCAGAACCGGGATCGACACCGCCGACGGCGTGACCGAAGCGAGCGCCGCAGCTGGAGGCCGCCGTCAAACGCGAGGCCGGCGTCACGGCGCAACTGGACTTCCAGCAGAATTTGCTCGCGCGGCTGATGGGCCAGGGACCGGACGCCGGGCGCGGCATTGTCGGCGCGAAGGCGATGAGCCAGCCGGCGGCTGCCCGCCTTGCCGAAGACAACTTCCGGTGGAGCTGCTCGTCCACCGACCCGACCTCGCCGCCGCCATGCATCGCGCCGAGGCGGCGGCGGAGCGGATCCACGCCGCCAAGGCGGAATTCATGCCGTCCGTCGATCTGACGATCCTCGGCGGGCTGGAGGCCTCGCAGGACTCGACGCACATCGACGATCTCGGCAAGTTCCTGTTCCGAACCTCGGCGATCGGCTACGCCGTCACGCCCAACATCCATCTGCCGCTGTTCCAGGGCGGCAGTTTGCGCGGCAAGCTGGAGGAGCCGCCGCTCGGAATATGACGAGGCGGTCGACGGCTACAATGAAACGCTGCTCAGGGCGGCGCAGCAGGTCGCCGACAGCCTCGGCAAGCCTGAAGGAGACGCGCTCCGAGATCGGAGGCGCAGCGCCGCTTGAACGCCGCCGCGCGCGCGGAACTCGAACTCGCGCGCACGCGCTGGAGCAGCGGACTGAAGGATAAGCGCGAACTGCTGCGCAGGCGCACGCCGTCCTCGAACAGGTTTACGTGCTCGACGCGCTCGACGCCGACTATCTGTCGTCGCATGTGGATCTGATCCAGGCGCTGGGCGGCGGCTATCTGGAGGGTCCGGAAGCGTTCGCGCCGCGGCCGGAGCCGGAAAAGGATCGCGCTGACGCCGCTCGTCGACGCGATCGAGGCGCTCGGCGGCGGATAGCGACGCCGACGAAGGCTACAACGCAGACTCCGGACAACACCCGACGCTTTGGACAGCCCATGCCACTTAATCGCAAGACGGTCCGCGCCCGCCGCCTGATTTTCCTCTCGCTCGTCGCGCTGATCGGCGCTGGCGGCGGGTTTGTATTTCCTGATCAGATGGCAGACCCATCGATCGCTTATGTCGTCACGACCGACAACGCCTTCGTCGTCGGCAACATCATTCCGGTCCAAGCCGACGCGACGGGCGTCGTCGCGCGAGGTGCTGGTCGAGGAAACCAACAAGGTGAAAGCCGGCGAGCTGGTCGTGCGGCTCGACGAACAGCGCGCCAAGGCGGCGCTCGATCAATCCGCGGCCGAGCTGGCGCGCGCCGTGCGCACGGTCGGCGCGCAATTCGCCGCGCGGCGCCGAGCCTGCCAGAAGATCGCCTCGCAGATCGCGCTGCGCGATAAGACCAGGCACGACGTCACGCGCTACCACCAGGCGTTGCCGAGCGGCTCGGTGTCGCAACAGGTGCTGCAGAACGCCGTGGACCAACTCGCCTCGCTCGACGCCGAGGTGCACGAAAGCCGGGCGGACACTCAGTCGTTTCGAGGCGCGGCTCGGCGGGCTGACGCCTCGACCAACCATCCCGACATCGCGGCGGCCAAGGCCAAATTCGCCGAGAATTACATCGAATTCGCGCGCCAGCACATCAAGGCGCCCGCTTCCGGCTACGTCGCCAAGCGCAAGGCGCAGGTCGGCGACCGCGTGCGGCCCGGCGATCTGGTCATGCACGATCGTTCCGCTCGATTACCTCTGGATCGAGGCGAATCTCTGGGAGAACAGCATGCAGCGCGTGCGGCCGGGACAGCCGGTGACGATCACGGTCGATCTTTACGGCGCAACGCTCGCTTTCACGGCACGGGTCGAGGGCATCGTCCCGGGCTCGGGCAGCGTCTTCGCTTTGCTCGCCCCCGACAACGCGACCGGCAACTTCATCCATATCGTCCAGCGCGTTCCGGTGCATATCTCGCTGCGCCCCGACGAACTCGAAAAGCAGCCGTTGCGGCCGGGGCTTTCCACCGTCATCTCCATCGACGTGCACAATGTCGATCAATCGCCCAACGCCTCGATCACCCGCATGGATCCCAAGGCCGACAAAACCGAAATTTTCGCCAATGAAATCGCCGAAGCCAATATGCGCGCGCAAAAAATCGTCAGCGAAAATCTCGTCGGAGGCCCCAACGCCGCCGTCGGCGCATGCCCCATCGGCGAGTAACAGGCGACGCGCGGGAATAGCCCGTTGCAAGCGCTGTCATGGCCGCGCCCGCGGGTTTTCGAGGATTGGCGCGTCCATATAATCGGCGCGGCTCCAATGGCTGAATCGACGACGAGCAGCACGGCGAAGAAGACTCCGCTGGGGCGACAGCGGGCGCATTTAATCAGGCGTTCGGAGCTCGCCCCGTTGAAATTGCCGGCGCGAAAAGCCGAAAGCCGGACGCGCCGCTCCCGCTCGGGCTCCTGACGGCCGTGGTTCATCGTCGCGGGCGCGAAAAATGGCGCCGTCGACGTAAGGCACGCGCAAGCTTACAGGTCCAAATTGACCGGAGCGCTCGTCGCGGAAACGACTAGGCTGATCCGACATCTCCCGGCTTGGCCCTCGCTCAATTGACGCTCGCCTCACGATCGCCCGCGCTAGGGTTGCCGGGTGTCAAAGGAAGGCCGCGATCAAAATAGATTTCTAAAACATGCCGCTAAACGTCTCTACGCGTCACT
>CAVQBO010000009.1:0-534557 GCA_963710695.1 uncultured Alphaproteobacteria bacterium
CGCGTTGCAAGAGGATCGCGCTGGTGCGAACCGGACGTTGGCACGCGCCATCCCTCGATCGCGACATGAATGTCGCTCGCAGGGACGATGGTGGCCGCGGCTTCGCTCGCTCGAACCGGCACGCCGACGTTCGCAGCCATGCCGACGACGTCCCGGCCATCATCCGCCGTGCGCCCTGAATTGCGGCTGCTTTGGTAACAGCTCGAGCACGCCCCTTGCAGGGTCACGACACCGGACCCGTCAGGAAGTGAAGAGTTGGCCGATGAGGCGAATACGGCGCTCATCGCGACAATTAAGCTTAAGAGAGGCATCATCTTCATTTGGCGCCAAATCCCTGACATTTCTACGCCATCGAAATCTAGCGCAGGCGTTGCTCCTATCAATGTTGCCAATACCGCTGTCGGGAGCCATTTTGGCGCGAGAATGCATTTTCAGGAAAATCAATGATTTAATCAAAGCCACGATGCTTGGGAATATCCATTTAATTGGTTCTGCCTCAATTACTGTTGCGGCCTTGATTGAGCGTGGGTCGAACCTTAGCTTGACCGTGTGCATAGAAAGTCGAGATGGGCTCCCGGACGGGGCATACGAGTTTTGGGCGCGGAGCAGGTGCTCGGTCAATGGCTGATTTCGGCGGTTGGTGATGGGGCTGGCGTCTGTCCAGACTGCGGGAAACGATCATCGCACCGGCACGGCTGGGCATGAGCGTCATCTACAAGATTTGCCGGCGCAGGGTTCGACTGTGACGGTGAAGCTTCGTCTCCAACGTTGGCAGTGTGACTTGCGCTCGCGAGTATGATGCGTCTGCGCGATGAGGGCGTACCGTTGCCGGCCGCCGCCGTCGTGCTCTCGCCGTGGACCGATCTCGCGCTGACCGGCCAATCACTCACTGAATACGGGCTTTTCCGATTGGATGGTGCCGGTTGAGTTGATGCCGAAGGCGGTCGAGCTTTATCTCGCCGGCGCAGATCCCCGCTCGCCCTACGCCTCTCCACTTTATGGCGATCCGGCGGGCCTGCCGCTCGACTTTCTATTTTTGTCGGCAGCGATGCGGCACCGCGCGATGATGCGGTGCGAATGGCCGAGCGCCTGCGAGCAGTCGACCGCGATGTCGAACTCGAAGTGTGGTCGCGCATGTTCCGCGTCTGGCCTATGTTCGCGCGCATCTTGCCAAGAAGGGCGTGCAGCAATCGCGCGCATCGGCGCCTTCTTGCGAGCTGAGCTATGACGGCGTTGTCACGTAAACTTGGGATGCGGCAGCATTCGTTCCCACTTCGAGATTTTACGCAAGCGCTCTTGCAATAGATTTCCACTCCGCAATCGCGTTGAGCTGATGCGGGTGGTTGGCGAAGGCAGAGCGAGCCGACGAGGTTCCGAGAGAGACATCGACTGAGCGTGCGGGCTAAAATATTTCGTTACGACCACGGGACCACAAGAAACTAACCCTTTGCATGGATGTCCTATTTTTTTAGGGCTGTTCCGTGCCGAAAACGAGAGGGCTAATGCAGTGGTGCGCATTTGTAACGACGCCTATTTGGCGCGAACAAAAGGAATTGCCGATAATCTCAAGAAAGAACTCAGGCGTCTCGCGACAGGGAACGCGATGGCAGGATGCCGAAAAGCTCGTTGATCTTCTCGGTGTCGCACAGACGGCTTACGCCATAGAGGATGTTGCACCGCCGGAAAGCAAAGAAGCGCACGCACTATGCGTCGCGGCGGTGCGTTTCGAGCGGCTGCTCCGCCGCAGACGAGACAAGCTCGCCAAGGAAAACCCTTTCCTAACAAAGGATGTTAGAGTGCGTTTCGATGAGGATTTGGAAGTCGTGCGTCGCTATACCCATTCGCTCAACGCTGAGGCTTCAAGTCGCGCTCGCCGTGCGCGATGCGTTCGATTGCGCGAATAACTCGTCCCCAGAACATCATAAAATTCCCACTAGCCTCAAGGACGACGGCCCACTCATAGCGTTGACGCGCGCCGCGCTCGAGTGCACGCCCATAAAGGATAAAACGCAGCAAACCCTCTGCAAATCGCTTGAAAGGTGGCCAGCTTTACGCCGGCAATGAACAAAGTTTGTGAGCTCCTTTTCGTAAACAACCATCGCGTTCGCCGCCGTTCAGAGGAGCTTCGGCACAGCGATCGGCGTCGTACCTCCGCGACAGGACGGGGATGCGGCCATGCATGGATGCGCCGCGTTCTCCTTTCCTGCGTAGAATATTACAATGGCGCTGCGACACATGTCGCGTTATGCATGGACACGCCGATATCGCAAACCCTAAAATCGGTAGGAGCCTATGTCCAAAGCTAATTTTCGGCGGTCGGCATCTTCAATATTTTCGGATCGGGATTCCTCCGGGCACAACCCCGCTCCTCGATGCCTTTGACGACGGCGCCCCAAGCACCGTCAGAAACGAAAAGGCTCTGTCGCAATTTTTCCACGGCGATGGCCGACCGCATGCTTGGCGGGTGTACGGCGGGAAAGAACGATGATCGAGTTCAAAGGCAGCCATTTTGAACGGGAAGTGATCCTGTGGGGCGTCCGCTGGTACGTGGCGTATCCGATCAGCTATCGTCAGCTCGAGGAAATGATGGAACAACGCCTCGTCGAGGTTGACCATTCCACGCTCGATCGGCGGGTAAGCAGGTACATCCCATTGCTGGACCAGCAATTTCGCACCCGCGAAGACCCGGTAGGTTCCAGCTGGCGATTGGGCGAGACCTATGTGAGGGTCAAGGGCGCTTGGAAGTATTTGTATCGAGCCGTCGAAAAGTCAGGCGCCATGGTGGATTTCCTTCTGACCGCCAAGCAGGATCGTAAAGCCGCATTGCGCTTCTTGTGCAAGGCAACCTGTCATCACGGTGACCCCGAGAAAATCACGACTGACAAGAGCGGTGCCAACACGGCGGCAATTGAAAGCTACAACTGTGAAATTGGCGTCCAACATTGACCCCAGCAGGTGTTGCGGCATTCATTTGAAGACATGACGGTTCTCGGCGAAAAAACGGGGGCACAATTGAAGGCCGATCATTTTTCAAAAATTTGCTGAAATCGATTTTATTTCAATGACCTGTGTCCACGAATGGTAGGGTCAATGTTGGACGCCGATTTACACAGGGAGCAGTGTCGTCTTGCCGCCGGTCTTCGCTCTCAATCAAGACGGTTTATCCCGCGCTCAGCGGAATCAGTTCAACAGATCAATGCGTTTCCACACGCTGGACCCGAAGGCGACATAACACGCCAATTATGGAGCAGCGCGGCGCGTCGGCTCGCGACACGCCTTGACCTTGAATACTCCGAGCGAACGCGCGGCGCTCTCCGCGATGGCCGTTAAAGCGCCAGCAGGAGAATCCAGCGAACCGAGGCAATTCGGCAAATACCGGTTTCTGGCACACAATCCAGTTATCGCACGTGCTCAATCTGCTCCAGCAACTCAATGTAGTGTCCGGGCAGGCCGTGCGCTCGAGCGCCCTCCCGCAACAGCGTGAGGTATCCGAGCGATGGTTTGCGGTCGTCTTCATCGCATTTGGCAATGAAGGTCGCGGCCCGCAGCGCCGTGCCGCTGATGTCCTCGATATCCAGCCCTACCGGCCGATACCGCCACCACGGAACGCCTTCCGTGGCGCCCGACGAACAAGATCGCGGCGTGTGATCTTGTAAAGGACACCCCAAACCTCCGCAGCCGGATCGGCGCACAAATTAGCATAGACGGAGCTGCCTCTGGGGGGCCCCTTGAGATTGAAACGCAGCCGATATCCCCGGACCCGCCCCGGGCGCCACTCGCGAGGACACATACCGCGCCAGTGGAGAAACGCGCTGTCGTGCATATTGGCGCCATAGGCGAAGTACCAGATTTCTTCGTGGGGCGGGCCGATGAGGCGGATGCCGTGCAGGCGATATAAGCACCAGGATAGCGCCCATGAGCGGGCGATGATCCATTGAACTTGAGCAGAATCCTCAGCATGGCTCGTTAGGTTCTCATTCAGATCAAGTTGCCTTTGCGTCAGAAAACGTCAAACAAAGGCGGAGGCAAAAAACAGCCGTGGTGTTGCGACCCAGAGTTCAACGAACGCGACCGCCTTTTTGCGCGAACACGGAATTCGCTTGCTCCGGGCCGCACAATTGCTGGCGACGGCCCTTTTGATCAGCGTTCCGCGCGCAGGAGGGAAGTAGGTATCGCGACGACAGCGACGATGAGGAGCGTGAAAGAAGACTTGTAGATTTTGCTCGATTGTATGGAGCGGAGGTCTCCTCCCTCTGTTTGGCACGAACCAACATTTCCCAGACGGCTACGGCCAGGCGAAAGGAATATGCGGCGACTTTGGTTTTTCGCCAAACGCGTCGGCGTTCTGGCGATCGGGCAGTCGCCCCCGCATCGCTGCAGTTAGCGAAGGCGACAGAATAACGCCATCTCTGCCCTTCGCGAGGGTGACAGAACGACGCATCCACGCCCTTGGGCAACGCGAAAGCATATTATCGGTCACCGCCCGTTCGGTGCGACCCAGCCCCAGTCGAGCTTGGCAAGCTGATCCCGACCCGCGCCCCTGCCGGGGACGTTCGTGATCTCGATCGCGCCGCCTTGCTGCTCGGCGATCCCCTCCCTTTGGCGCATGGCCACGCGCGCCTCCTTGCTGAAGCACAGGGCGTTGCCGGTGAGGTACGCGAGCGAGGCCGCGCGCCAACCCGGAGTGCTGGAGCGCGCCGGCCTTGAAAGCCTTCGAGATTCTTTTCAGCAGGCATCAGGCGAGATCGAATCGGTCGGCGTTCATCACCTTGGTCCACGCCGCCACGAAGTCGGCCACGAACTTCGCTTGCGCGTCGGCGGAGCCATAGACTTCGGCAAGCGCGCGCAGCTCGGAGTTCGAGCCGAAGATGAGGTCGACCCGGGTGCCGGTCCACTTCAGCTCGCCGCTCTTGCGGTCGTGTCCCTCGAACACGTTCTCGTCCGCGGTCGCTTTCCACTCGGTGCTCATGTCCAGGAGGTTCACGAAGAAGTCGTTGGTCAGCGTCTCCGGCCGCTGCGTGAAGACGCCGTGCTGCGACTTGCCGTGGTTCGCGTCCAGGACGCGCAGGCCGCCAACAAGAACCGTCATTTCGGGCGCGGTCAGCGTCAGGAGTTGCGCCTTGTCGATCAGAAGCTCCTCCGCCGACACGGCGTATCTGGCCTTGAGGTAATTGCGGAAGCCGTCCGCGACCGGCTCGAGATAGGCGAAGGACTCGACGTCGGTCTGCTCCTGCGACGCGTCCGTGCGGCCGGGCGCGAAGGGAACCGTCACGTCGTGCCCGGCCTTTTTCGCGGCCTGCTCGACCGCGGCCGAGCCGCCGAGAACGATGAGGTCGGCGAGCGACACTTTCTTGCCGCCGCTCGCCGCGCCGTTGAACGCCTTCTGGACGCCCGCAAGGGTCTCGAGAACCCTCGCCAATTGGGCGGGCTGGTTGACGTCCCAATCCTTCTGCGGCGCGAGACGGATGCGCGCTCCGTTCGCCCCGCCGCGCTTGTCGGAGCCGCGGAAGGTCGCAGCCGAGGCCCAGGCGGTCGCGACCAGCTCGGAGACGGAAAGTCCCGAGGCGAGGATCTTGGCCTTGAGATCCGCGATGTCCTTGGCGTCGATCAGCTCGTGATCGACGGCGGGGACGGGATCCTGCCAGATCAGCTCCTCCGCCGGGACCTCCGGGCCGAGATAGCGTGCGCGCGGACCCATGTCGCGGTGCGTGAGCTTGAACCACGCCCGGGCAAACGCGTCCGCGAACTGATCCGGATGCGCCAAGAAGCGCCGGGAGATCTTCTCGTAGGCCGGATCCATCCGCAGAGAGAGGTCCGTGACCAGCATGGTTGGCGCATGACGCTTCGACGGGTCGAAGGCGTCCGGAATGGTGGTCGGCGCCGCCTTTCGCCCTGAACTGATTCGCGCCGGCCGGGCTCTTCGTCAGCTCCCATTCGTAGCCGAACAGGTTCTCGAAGAAGCTGTTGCTCCACTTCGTCGGCGTCGTGCGACCAGGTGACTTCCGGGCCGCCGGTGATCGCGTCTTTGCCTTTGCCCGTGCCGAATTTGCTCTTCCAGCCAAGGCCCTGCTCCTCGATGGGCGCGGCTTCCGGCTCGGGGCCGACCAGCGCCGCATCGCCGGCGCCGTGGGCCTTGCCGAAGCTGTGTCCGCCGGCGATGAGCGCAACCGTCTCCTCGTCGTTCATCGCCATGCGCTTGAAGGTCTCGCGAATGTCGATGGCGGCGGCAACCGGATCTGGCTTGCCGTTCGGCCCATTCGGATTCACGTAGATGAGGCCCATCTGCACGGCGGCGAGCGGATTCTCGAGCTCGCGGTCGCCGGTGTAGCGCTCATCGCTACGAGGATCAGGGAACCAAGCCTTCTCCTTGCCCCAGTAGACGGCCTCGTCGGGCTCCCACACGTCGGCGCGACCGCCGCCGAAGCCGAAGGTCTTGAAGCCCATCGACTCGAGCGCGACATTGCCGGCGAGGATCATGAGGTCGGCCCAGGAGATCTTCCGGCCGTATTTCTGCTTGATCGGCCACAAGAGCCGGCGCGCCTTGTCGAGGCTCGCATTGTCCGGCCAGGAGTTGAGCGGCGCGAAGCGCTGCTGGCCGGCGCCGGCGCCGCCGCGGCCGTCGCCGACGCGATAGGTGCCGGCGGCGTGCCACGCCATGCGAATGAAGAGCCCCCCGTAGTGGCCGAAATCCGCCGGCCACCAGTCCTGGCTGTCCGTCATCAGCGCGGCGAGGTCTTTCTTCAGCGCCGCGAAGTCGAGCTTCTTGAATTCTTCCGCATAGTCGAACGCCTCGCCCATCGGATTGGACAGGGGCGAGTTCTGGCGGAGAATTCTGAGGTTCAGCTGGTTCGGCCACCAGTCGCTGTTCGACCTCATTCCGAGGTTCGTCGTTCCGTGCACGACCGGGCACTTGCCCGTTTGCATCTCAGTTTTCGTGTCCATCTTTCTCTCCGACCGTGTTCCAGTTTTCTTCGAATTGTTCGTATGGAACCTGGGCAGCCGCTTCCTTCGCTCGCACCTTCGCTCATTGCCGAATATTCCATAAACAATCGGCTCGCGAGCACGCCGGCTGAAGCGCGTCCTAAGCTAAGCGCGAGCACCGCGACAAGGAATGACTTACGACATAGGGCGTTGCCGAAGGCCCGGCAATGTCGCCCAATCGGAACGCGGGGGAACCAAGCGTCTGATTTAGTCCGACCGCTGGTCCCTTGATCCGAAATCGGGAAGCCCGCAAGCGCTCGGTTGGCGCCAGCTGGCGATTGGATGAGACATATCTGAAGGTCAAAGGCGTCTGGAAATAATTGTATCGGGCGGTCGACAAGGCTGGCGCCACGGTGGACTTCCTATTGACAGCCATGCGGGATCGTAAAGCCGCCTTGCGGTTCCTACGCGAGGCGATCGGTTAGCACTGCGTGCCCGAGAGGATCACAATCGACAAAAGCTGCGCCAACACGGCCGCGATCGAAAGCTACAATGCGGAGCATGAGGCGGACGTCGAAATCCGTCAAAACAAATGTTTGAAGGAGTTCATGCACATGCAATCGAAAGGGCAGTTGCTGGCGACAGGCAAATTGCGTCCAGAGCAGCAGTTCTATTCGCTGGCGGGGTAATCCGAGCCCGCGGGCTCGCGAGAAAGTCTCGGCGAATTTTGCGGGCGGGTTGTTCGCTTCCGCCGAATCGAGGCCGACGCCGACAATGCGCGCGCGCTTCCTTCCGCAGCTCGATGAACACGCGCTGGATGCGCCAGATACTTTGCGAAACTACCCGCCGTGTCGGACGCATCGACGCATTTTGTTTCGGCAACATACCAACGTTTTGGCATGCACACGATGTTTGGATAAACAATATCGGCAGCCAACCAAGCCCGTCATTCTTGCACGCGACTTCGTTCGGTCAAACGTTCGAGCAGTGGCAGGCGACCCAGCTTTGGGCGAGCCATAGGAAAAAGTTGCGACACCACGTCGCTGAGGATGGCAAGGACCGCCCGGGGCGCAATAGCCCAGGCGGTCGGTTTACTGGAGAATCGACTTCCGACGTCTCCTCACTCTCCGCGCCTCAGAGGCGGGCGTTGCACTGCGTCCAATATTTGCTCCAGGTGACCTTTGGATCTTTTTTCTTTAGCTCCGGCGCTTCGGCTTTCCATTCGGCGCGGCACTTTTTCTCGCGGGCTTCCACCGCCGCTTTATCGTCCTTGGCTGGCTGCGCATGAGAGTCGGCGCTCGCCGCCGGTTGGGCTGGCGCTGCCTCTGTCTTAGGCGCCTCGGCTTTGTCCGCCTCGGCTTTGGGCGTCGGAGCCGCGGTCGCGGGCGCCGCCGCTTCGGGCGCTTCGCTCTTGGGAGCCGCGGCGCTTATCTTGGCCTTGCAGTCCGTGAAGAAGTCCTGCCAGGCTTGGCCGTTCAGCTTATTGTCCGCCTTCGCGGCCTGGTATTGCGTGGCGCATGCTTGCAAATCGGCGGTTTCGGCGCGCGCCGGGATCGCCGCGGCGAAGACGAGGCCGGCGGCGAAAAAGCCAGTTACGGCGTGCAATACGGCGGGTCGACGGATCCACATATGGAAGTGCTCCTTGATGCGAGAGTGCTGCTTGCTTTTACGGCGGATATGATCCCCGCGGCATTCCGTCAGCAAGGTTCGCGCCAATTCGCGCTCGCGGAAGAACCGCCGAATCGATGCGGAAAGCTCGCCGTTTTCAGTGGCGGAGCCGAGACGCCTCCGGGAAGGGGATGACGAAAAAAAACGCCGCGAGCGTGAGGACGCTCGCGGCGCTGGTTCGCCCTGATCGGAGTTATTCGGCTTATTTCAGCGTAAACGGCACGATCGCATCGAAACCGAAAGGTCACGTCGAACGCTTGGTTCCACCGGCGAAAGGCGTCGTATCGTTCAGGGTCGTGTCCCAACGGAGTTCAGGTCGCAGGATCACGTTGGCGATGTAGGGGTTCTTCGGAAGCTCGGGCGTGATCGTCGTGCCAACGGTGAGGGACATATAGGTCGTGCCCTGGTTCTGCGGACCCGCCGAAATGACCGAGGGGTTGTAGAATCCGTGCTCGGCGTTCACGAAGTCGTTGTAGCCCGGATAGCCGGCGACGAAGAAGTTATTGTTGTCACGGAAAATTTCGAAGCGACCACCGATCTTGAACAGATCGTTTATTTTATAGGTGACGTATTGCGCGACGCCATAGGCCGAGACTCCCTGGCCCCGCTGGGGAATTTGAGCGGGATTAAATCCGAGAGCGGTTAGCGCCGCGTTTGATCCTCCGATGATCGGGGCCGTGTCCCAACCATTATCGTGGGCATAGTTCAGATCGGTGATGAAGGTGAGGCTATCGGTCGCCTTCCAGGTGATGGTCGCGTCGTTGAGGAATCGGAGCGTGGAACTGGGAGCGCAGCCGCAAAGCAGCGGCGTGTTCGGCCAACCGACGCCGAGAGGATCCAACTGCTTCGGGTTTTCGGGACCGATGTGCGTGGTCGCGAGAACCGTCAGACTGCCGTCGAGCAGATTGAGGCCAATGCCGCCTTCGAACGCCGGAGCGGCGTTGTTGTCGCCCGGCCAGCCGATGCTCGTGTTCACGCCCGAAGTGATGCCCGCGTATATGTCGAGCATCGAATTCACGTGAGTGTCGTCATAAGGCCCGGTATCCTTGAACGGGATGCCGAAGTTGAAGATGTAGCTATGCGAGAAGAACGGGTTGTCCGGCGCCGAGATGACTTCCGCGCCAAGCAGCGTCACCCACTGGCCCAACTTCACGTCGATGCCGCCTTGGCTGAACTGGGTGACCCAGGGCAGATGGGCGAGCACATGAGCTTCGACGACATCGAGCTGAGTGCGGCTGTCGATGGAGTAATCGAGTTCGCCGAGGAAGTGCGTGTAACGCGCGTCCTCGCCGACCATCCCTTGAACCTTGAAGCCAAAATCGTAGTCGGTCGCTTTCGGATCGAGAGGACGTTGGACGGTAAGAATGCCCTGGTTGAACATCGGCCCATCGGCGCGATCGTCGAACAGGCGTCCCCAGTTGAGCCCGTTATATGGGTTCGCGAAATTGCCGGTCTCGCTGCCTTCCAAATAGCCCGTGATCGTCACCGCGTCCCACCATGATGGGGGCGGAGCCGGCGGCTCTTTCTTGTTGGCCAAGTCGACATCCGCGGCGAAGGCGGAGCCCGCGATCAATGCCGCCGCGGCGACACTTGTGAGATATGACCATTTCATATTTGGGAACTCCGAATCTGACCGTTGCCATCGAAATCGGATATTTTCGGGTTAGGGCTGCTTTCGCAAGCTTAAGCTCTGAGCGGCCGCCTGTTAATTAGGCAAAAGAGGGCTATTCAATTCATTTTTTAGGGAAGCGTGGCGAAAATGTCACAATAAGAAAGAGCAAGAGCAATAATTCCAATGAATGTTAATCGCTCCGAACACGGAGGGGCGGCGCGCCTTCGAATCACTTCAGGCTCGACCATCGCTCCGCATGACCTCTTCGCCGTCGGTCACCCCGGAACACTTCGCGCGGCGCCGGGGCCACGAAGTGCGCCGAAAAGGCGGGTTCGGCGCTAGGCTGGGGAGAAACGCGCCACAAAAAGAAAGCGGCGCCTATAAGGCGCCGCTCCCCGTCGTCGGATCGTTCGAGGCGAAGGCTCAGAGATTATACGCCCGCTCGCCGTGGTCGGTGATGTCGAGACCCTCGCGCTCCTGGTCGGGCGCCGGGCGCAGGCCGATCACCAGATCGACGATCTTGTAGAGGATCGCCGAGCCGATGCCCGAATAGAGCAGCGTCGCGACAACCGCCGTGCCCTGGGCGATCATTTGCGGCATCAATTCGTATTTGCCCGCGAAGTTCTCGCCGATGTTGCTGTAGTCGGTGATGCCGACGCCGCCCAGAGCCGGATTCACCAGAATGCCGGTCGCGAGCGCGCCGGTGATGCCGCCGATGCAATGCACGCCGAAGACATCGAGCGCGTCGTCGTAGCCGAACGTGTTCTTCACCTTCGAAACGAAGAACAGGCACAGCGGCGAGACGATGAAGCCGAGCGCCAGCGAGCCGATCGGGCCGGCGAAGCCCGACGCCGGCGTGACCGCGACGAGGCCCGCGACCGCGCCGGAGATGAGGCCAAGCAGCGAAGGCTTGCCCTTCACCGCCCATTCCACCAGCAGCCAGGACAGCGCGGCGCCGGCCGTGGCCACCATCGTGTTGACGAAGGCCAGCGCCGTCGTGCCGTTGGCTTCCAGATTAGAGCCGGCGTTGAAGCCGAACCAGCCAACCCACAGCAGCGAGGCGCCGATCATCGACATGGTGAGCGAATGCGGCGGAAGCGCTTCCTTGCCATAGCCGATGCGCTTGCCGACCATCAGCGCGCCGACGAGACCGGCGATGCCGGCGTTGATATGCACCACCGTGCCGCCGGCGAAGTCCAGCGCGCCGACGCCCTTCATCCAGGGCGCGAGGCCGCCGGCGATCCAGCCCACGGAACTCGTCGCCGCGTCGATCTTGTCCTGCGACAGTTTCTTGGCTTCGTCCGTCGTCGCCGCCGCGAGTTCGGTCGCCGCGTCGACGATCACGTTCGGATCGGCGACGGCCCAGACCCAATGCGCGATCGGGAAATAGATCAAGGTCACCCATGCCGTGATGAACACGAACACCGCCGAGAACTTCATGCGCTCGGCGAAGGCGCCGATGATCAAGGCCGGCGTGATCATCGCGAACGTCATCTGGAACACGAAGTAAGCGAGTTCCGGAATGACATGGCCGGGCGTGAAGGTCGCCGCCGTCGCGTCGGCTCCGACGCCCCGCAGGAACGCCTTGCCCAGACCGCCGATATAGGCGTTGAGCGATCCGCCGTCGCCAAACGCCAGCGAATAGCCGTAAAGCGTCCAGAGCACGCCGACCAGCGCCACGATCGTGAAGACCTGCGTCAGGATCGACGCCATGTTCTTGCTGCGCACGAGGCCGCCATAGAACAGCGCGAGGCCGGGAATGGACATCATCAGCACCAGCGCGCTGGAGGTCAGCATCCACGCGGTGTCGCCGGGATTGGGAACCGGCGCGTTGCCGGCGGCAAGCGCCGGAGATGCGGCGAGAAAGACGCATTGGGCCAGAAAAAACGCTCCCGTAACGGTCGAGACCCTGGAAATGCCGCGTGGCGGACGAAAACTCATTGATGACTCCTGATAGGTCGGGGAAGGGAAAATCACAGCGCGTCCTCGTCTTTTTCGCCGGTGCGGATGCGGACCGCGCGCTCGATCGGCGCGACGAAGATCTTGCCGTCGCCAATCTGGCCGGTGCGAGCGGTGGCGGTGATCGTCTCGATCGTCTTGTCGACAAGGTCGGCCGCGACCGCCACTTCGATTTTCAGTTTGGGAAGAAAACTGACGGCGTATTCCGCGCCGCGATAAATTTCCGTATGACCCTTCTGTCGCCCGTAGCCCTTTACCTCAGTCACGGTGAGGCCGTGGACGCCGATCGCCGTCAGCGCGTCACGTACCTCATCGAGCTTGAAGGGCTTGATGATCGCGGTCACGATTTTCATCTGCCTATCCTGTGTTGTTGAACTTAAAGACGGGCGGCGCCCGCCGGGAGAACAAAACGCCGCGCGCGGCGATCGGACGCGGCGAAAGCGCCACGCTGGGGCCATCGCCTTCAAATGGCGTGCCACTCGTCGCAACACGCGGAAAAGCGGGGCGCGGAGGCCATTGCGGGGCGCCGACGCAAATCGCCCGGCGCGCGCTCATCAGGGTTTCTTTACGACGAACCGAGTGATTCCGGGGGTTGCCGGCAAGGGGTCGTCCGCCCCCTCGGCGCCTTGAAAATCGGCATTCTCGGCGTCGCCGCCGCGAGTTGCCTAAAAAACAATCCTTGCCGTGCTTAAATCTTAGCGCCTCTTTGACGGATCAACCCTTCCTGGCTCACCGAGGCGATCAGGCGCCCGTCCCGCGTGAACAATTGGCCGCGGGTCAAAGCCCGGCCGCCCGAGGCGTTTGGGCTGTCTTGCGCGTAAAGCAGCCATTCGTCGGCGCGGAAGGGGCGATGAAACCACAGCGCGTGATCGAGGCTGGCGATCTGTAGCGTATGATCAAAGATCGAGCGTCCATGCGCCGCCAGCGCCGTGTTCAGCAGGGTCATGTCTGAAAGATAGGCAAGCACGGCCTGGTGGACGGCGTCGTCGCCCGGCATCGGGTCGACGATGCGAAACCAAATATTCTGGCGCGTCTTGCCGGGATGCGCGCCGCCGAGCATCCCCTCCAGATCGACGAAGCGAATGTCCAGCGCCGAGTCTTTCTCCATCCGCTCCAGCGCGCCGCGCGGCAGAAAGGACTTTAGCCGCTCGGACAGGGCGCTGGTCGTGGCCAAGGTTTCGGGGCCAGGAACTTCCGGCGGCTCGAACGAATGCTCGAATCCCTGCTCGACGATCTGGAACGACGCCTCCAGGGAGAAGATCGTGCTGCCTCGCTGTTTGGCCGTGCAGCGCCGCGTCGTGAAGCTTTTGCCGTCGCGGACGCGCTCGACCGTATAATCGATCGGCGTTTTCGGATCGCCGGCGAGCACGAAATAACCGTGCAACGAATGCGCCGGGCGATCGGCCGGGACCGTGCGCCGCGCCGCGACCAGCGCCTGCGCGATCGCCTGACCTCCGAACACCATTGGTCCCGCGGTCGGAGGGCTGTAGCCGCGAAACGCGTCCTCGCCGACGCATTCGAGATCGAGCAGCGCCAGCAGGCGCTCCAACGGGGACGACGACGCGGCCGTCATCGCGGGTTACTCGATCCGCCGCGCCTCCTCTGGCAGCATGATCGGGATGCCGTCGCGAATCGGGAAGGCGAGACGCGCGGAACGCGAGATCAGCTCCTGACGCGCCGAGTCATATTCCAAAGTCGACTTGGTCAAGGGGCAAACGAGAATCTCCAGCAGTCGCGGGTCCACGCGGGTCGGCTCCCGAGCGCCTTCCGGCGTCTTGTCAGCGGTGTGGTTCAATGCCGTCTCCTCGATAGGTCCGCGCGCCAGCGCCATTGGTCGTGCGCGCGCCATCATAGGCTATTCCTCGCCCAAACTTCAATGAAACTGCGCGCGGTCAACGACATGTTGGGCGCGGTCGCCCTGGGCGAGATCGAACTGCGCCAGGCCGATCAGAACCTCCGCGCGGGTCTTGAGATCGATCGCCTCCAGCAGCGATTGTTTTTCCCGCGCTCCGAATGGGCACATCATCGCGAGCGCGTTGACCAGGGTTTCCGTCGGCGCGGCGTCGATGCTGGCCCAGTCGATATCGAGCTTCGACGCTTGCGCGAATTTGCGCAGCATTTCCGTCATTCGGACGCGATCAACGTTGTCTTCGCCGGCCCCCGGCTCGAGATCGTGAGCGAAGTCGTCGAAGGCGACGCGGGCGGTTCGGAACGGCGCGCCCGGCTCCTCCTCGGCCAATATCTTAAATCGGGTCACGCCGCTCAATGTTATGATGTAACGCCCATCGCCCGTTTCCGTGAAATGGGTGACGCGGCCGGCGCAGCCGATTTCATAGAGCCGGGGCTCTTCCGCGCGGGCGCCGGCCAAGGGTTAAATCATGCCGATCAGGCGGTCGCTGGCGATCGCGCTGTCGATCATCGCCAGATAGCGCGGCTCGAAGATATTGAGCGGAAGCTCGCCGCGCGGCAGCAGCAGCGCCCCCGCCAACGGGAACAGCCGCAACACGCTCGGAAGCTCGTCGATGGAAGCGTATTGTCAATTCATGCACATGACACGATGACGCTCCCTTCCTCTCGCGCGCGAGGATCCTCAGGAAAATAACAGCGACGACAGTTTACGCCGCGCGCTCGCGGTGGATTTGTCGGTCGGCCCCCAGGCTTCGAAGAACTGCACGAGCTGTTTGCGCGCGCCGTCATCGTTCCAACTACGGTCGCGCCGAACGATGTCAAGGAGCGCCGCGGCGGCTTCTTCGCGCAGCCCCTTCGCGTTCAGCGCAAGGGCGAGGTCGAACAGCGCCTGCGCGTCGTCGGGGTTGGCGGCGGCGCGCCGCCGCAATGCGTCGACCTCATCGAGCGCGCTCGCGCGCAAGGCGTTTTCCAGCGCCGCCGCCGCTCCGGCGACGGAAGCGTCGCGCCGCAACGCCTCGGGCGCCCCGGCCAGCAACGCTTGCGCGTCTTCGAGGCGGTCGTTGTCGGTATAGAGCCGAAGCAATTCGGCGAAGGCCCTAGGCTGCGGCGGCTCCAGGCTGGCGAGTTCGGTCAGCAGCGCCTCGGCGCCGGAGAGATCCCCGGCTTCGAGCAATTCCTCGACAACCCGATAGGCGTCGGCCTCCGCTTCGATCGGCCCGACCAGCCGCTCCAGAAAGCCCTTGATCTGGCTGTCCGGCAGCAGGCCGACGAAGCCGTCCGCGGGCCGTCCGCGCTGGAACGCGACCACCGCCGGAATCGATTTGACGCCAAGTTGAGCCGCGATATCCGGCTCTTCGTCAATGTTCATTTTGACCAGTCGAACCTTGCCGCCGGTCGCCTTGACCAGCCGCTCCAAGCTGGGCGCGAGCTGGCGGCAGGGACCGCACCAGGGCGCCCAGAAGTCGACGAGCACAACGCGGCGCATCGAGGCTTCCAGCACATCGGCCCGAAATCGCGCGGTCGTCGTTTCGAGGGGTGCGTCGTCCGCCGCGTCATTGGCGGGATTCATCGAAAAATCGCTGAAACTCATGGCTTCGCCTCCAGTCGCGCCGCGGCCGCGGGCGGCGCCTAATCGCGCGCAAAGGTCAGATAGACGGGTTTTCGTCCCGCCGCTATCGCCTTCCCCTCATATTTCGTCCGCGTCCATCCTTCCCAGGGGCGGAGCCAGTCGGCGGCGCCCGACGCCGTCCATCGGAAATCCGGCGAGGCGCGCAGCCGCGCGAGCGTCCAGGCGGCGTAGTCGTCGATGTCGGTGGCGAAGCGCAGTTGCGCGCCGCCGCGCATGACCCGCGCCAAACGGGCGATCGTGTCGGCGGAGATGAAACGGCGCTTGCGCTGACGGCGCTTCGGCCAGGGATCTGGATAAAACAAATAGATCCGGGCAAGGCTGGCGTCCGGCAGGCGGTCGATGACGTCAACGGCGTCGCCGCGATGCAGGCGGATGTTTTCCAGGCCGCGCCGCTCGATCAGCGACAGCAGGCGGGCCATGCCGTTGACGAAGGGTTCGCATCCGATGAAGCCCACGTCGGGCTCGAGCGCGGCCGCCTCGATCAGATGCTCGCCGCCGCCAAAGCCGATCTCGAGCCGTGTTTCGCGAACCGGGGCGCCAAACAGCGCCGCCGGATTCGATGGGCTTGGCGAGATCGAGAGCCAGCTTGGGCAACAGTTCGCCGACCAACTCGGTCTGATGCTTGCGCAGCGCCTTGCCCTTGGCGCGCCCATAGAGACGCCGGGATGCGACTTCGCCCTCGCTCCCCGCATCGTTGATCAGGAGAAGTGAGCCTTTAGCTTGTCGGCGAGGTCGGTCTTCTCCCAGGAGAAGCCGCCGTCGGCGTCGGGCGTGCGGCCGAAATGGCCATAGGCCGAGGTTCGCGCATAGATCGGCTTGTTGAGTTGCAGATGTTCGCGAATGCCGCGCGGGGACAGCCGCATGATCTGGGGCAGGACGGCTTCCAGTTTGTCTTCGGCGACTTGCCCCGTGCCGTGCAGATCGACATAGATCGACAGCGGCTCGGCGACGCCGATGGCGTAGGCCAGCTGGATCGTGGCGCGGTCGGCGAGACCCGCCGCGACGACGTTCTTGGCGAGATAGC
Organism: uncultured Alphaproteobacteria bacterium; assembly: GCA_963710695.1. Lineage (GTDB taxonomy): Bacteria > Pseudomonadota > Alphaproteobacteria > Rhizobiales > Beijerinckiaceae > Methylocystis. Next base: position 16,723 of record CAVQBO010000009.1, read on the forward strand.
GCGCCGCATAGGCGGCCGAGCGGTCGACCTTGGTCGGGTCCTTGCCGGAGAAGGCGCCGCCGCCATGCGGCGCGGCTCCGCCGTAAGTGTCGACGATGATCTTGCGGCCGGTCAGGCCGGCGTCGCCATCGGGGCCGCCAATGAAGAATTTGCCGGTCGGATTGACGTGCCAGACGGTTTCGGCGGTGATCCACTCCGCCGGCAGCGCCTCGCGGATATAGGGCTCGACGATGCCGCGAACGTCCTGAGGCGTGAGGCTCTCGTCGACATGCTGATGCGAGAGCACGATCTGCGTCGCCTCGACCGGCTTGCCGTCGGCATAGCGCAGCGTGACCTGGCTCTTGGCGTCGGGGCCGAGCCCCTTCTCCTTGCCGCTGTGGCGGGCGCGGGCGAGCTTTTCCAGAATCTTATGCGAATAATAGAGCGGCGCCGGCATGAGATCGGGCGTCTCGCGCACGGCGTAGCCGAACATGATGCCCTGGTCGCCGGCGCCTTCGTCCTTATTGCCGGCGGCGTCGACGCCTTGGGCGATGTCGGCGGATTGTTCGTGCAGCAGCACTTCGACCTTGGCGTGCTTCCAGTGGAAGCCGTCCTGCTCGTACCCGATGTCCTTGATGGCTTTGCGGGCTACGTCCTCGATGTGCTCGAAAGCGAGGTGCGGCCCGCGCACTTCGCCGGCGATGACGACGCGGTTGGTGGTGCAGAGCGTCTCGGCGGCGACGCGAATGACATAAGGGTCCACGCCGGCTTTCGCCCCCTGACGGAAAAACTCGTCGACGATCTCATCGGAGATTCTGTCGCAGACTTTATCGGGATGGCCTTCCGAAACCGATTCGCTGGTGAAAAGATAGTTCTTCCGCGTCACTTTGAAGTCTCCACCCGGGGGATGGCGCCGCGCGCCTCTTTTGGTCGCCAACTCCACGCTTGTTCGCCAAGCTTGGCTCATTTGCCAGCGCGAGGCCGCCACGTCAAGCCCGACAACGGAGAGAACGACATCACTCTCGCGCGTCGTTTTGCGTGACGGGGATGGGGCGTTCCACGTCTTCCGACTCGGCCAAGGCGGCCACGAGTTCGACGATGCGCTTTCGAACCTTGGGGTCGCGAATGCGCGCGAAGGATCGATTGAGGTGGAGACCTTCCGCGGTGGCGAGAAAATCGACGACGTATTGGGAGCCTTCCTCCTGAAAAGCCTGTTGCGGCTCTCCCGATGAAGAGGGCGCGCCTTCGAAGAAGAAGGAAGGCGGCACGTTCAACGTCTTGGATATCTGCTGAAGTCGGCTCGCCCCGATGCGATTCGTGCCTTTTTCGTACTTCTGCACCTGTTGAAACGTAAGCCCCAGGGCGTCGCCCAGCTTTTCCTGGCTCATTTTCATGAGCACTCGCTGCATTCGAACGCGGCTGCCAACGTGTCGGTCAATCGGGTCGGGTATTTTGTTCACAATCGCGGACCTCCGCTGTAGTTCTAGCTCAAATGAAACGCCATGAAAATAGCGCGTCAGATAATGCCATGTAATATAATATGAAAATTGATAATCGGCCTTTGATCTCCACGGCGCAATGCTACCATGGCGTGTATTTTAAGGCAACCATACATAAAAACGCGCGAGCTTTGGGAATAGGCGCCGCGCAAATCCCGCGCGTCGACGAAAAAAGTTTTCGGGCCGGCGAAACGAAGCTACGCGTCTCGCGACATTGTCATGCGATCCACTACATCTTCAGGATTCAAGCACTTCGCCTTCAGGAGCGTAGCCGGCCGACGACGGCGCAAAGCAACAGCAGCGCCCACAGCGCGGGAAACAGCACTGTCTGGTGTTTGGCGAAAAACGTCATGGGCGCCGGCTTCGGCAACGCCCCGTCGATCACGCCTTCGACCCCGAGCGGCAATTGTTGCAAAACGCGGCCGTAGGGATCGACGATCGCCGATATCCCGGTGTTGGCCGCGCGCACCAGGGGAAGCCCTTCTTCCACCGCCCGCAGCCGCGCCTGCGCGAAATGCTGATAGGGGCCGCTGGTGGCGCCGAACCAGCCGTCGTTGGTCACGTTCAGCAGCCATTGCGGCCGCGCCGCGCCTTCCTCGACCGCCGCGCCCGAAAAAATCGCCTCGTAGCAAATCAACGGCGCCGCCGGCGGCAGGCCCGGCGCGATCAAACGGCGCGGCCCCTCGCCGACATCCCAGGTTCCGGGAACGAGGTGCTGCACGCCGAACGGGCGAAGCAGGCCGCTTAACGGCAGATATTCGCCAAAGGGCACGAGATGTATTTTGTCGTAGAAGGCCACGATGCGGTCGCCTTGCACCACTTCGATGGCGTTGAATATTTTGGAGCGGCCGTGGTCTTCTTGCGCGCGCGCCGCTCCGGTGATGAGGGTCTTGCCTTGCAGGGCGCGGGCGATGGCGGCGAGCGCTCGCGGCTCGCGCGACAGCACGAAGGGAAAAGCGGACTCGGGCCAAATCAGATGCGTCAAATCGGCGACGCCGGTGTGCGTGGGCCCGGTCGCCTGATCCGACAGGGCGAGATAGCGCCGCAAAATCGCGTCGCCCGCCTCGGGCCGAAACTTGGCGTCCTGCGGCGAGGTTGGGCTGCATCAGCCGCAGTTTCGCGCCGTCGACGAAACCGGTCGCGCCTTGCGAAAGCCGCTGCGCCCCATAGGCGGCGAGCGCCAGCAGCAGCACCGCGGCGAATATGATCGCTGGCGAGCCGTAGCCGCCGCGGCGCGCGTCGATCAGCGTCGCCGGCGCCGCGAATATCAAAATCGCCGCGAGGTCGAGACCGTGAAGCCCAATCAGCGAGCCCGCTTGCGCGAGAATAGGCGCGCTCGCGAGCGCCATGCCGAAATCGTTCCAGGGGAAACCGGTCAGAACATGACCGCGCAGCCATTCGGCGCCGCCGAGGCCGACGGCCAGAGCGCAAACGCGGGCGGAGCCCGGCGACCATAGCAGCCGCGCCAACGCGAAACCGAGGCCCGTGAACAGCGCGAGGCCAGCCGGAATCCCGAGCACGGCGAGCGGCAGCGCCCAGGCGAACTGGTCCGCCTCCACGAGAACAGCCGCGCCGAGCCACCACAGGCCCGCGATGAAATAGCCGAACCCGAGCCACCACCCCGCGCTGGCGGCGGATCGCAGCGACGCCGCGCCCGCCCGCCTTGGCGAGTCGGCGGAGCCGTCGATCAGCCAAACCGCGACCGTGAGCGGAATCGCCATGGCCGGCCCAAAGGCGATCGGCTCCAGCGCCAGCGCGCCGCATGCGCCGGCGCAAAAGGCGACCGCGCGGCGCGACCAGCCTTCGGAAAGGATGATGCGCTCGGGAACGGACAATGTCGGCGTTCCACCGACGGAATCGGCGATTGTGTGCATGCGCGAAAGGCCCCGGCAAATCAGCGCCGACGACTCTAACCGGTTTGCGCCCGGCGTCGACAGCCGCGTGCGCGGCGGCGCGCTTTCGGCTCCGGGCGTCGCCGGCGTCCAAATTCCTCGGGATAATTTGGCGGGATAATTTGGATTGTCCGGGTATATTGTGTCGCGGGCCGCGCCGTTATAGTTTCCGGCGCGTGTGGGACGGATTTGGCGCGCGGCGGGAGGCTGCGGGTTTAATAAAAAGACGGTCGCCTGGCGGCGGTCGATGTGAGGAAAGGAACGAGGATGAAATCAATTTCCCTGATGACGTTCGTGGCGGGCGTCGCTCTCTCCGCTTTGACGGGTTCGGCCTTCGCGGCCGGCGATCCGGCGGCGGGCGAGAAAGTCTTCGCCAAGTGCAAGGCCTGCCATCAGGTCGGCGAGACGGCCAAGAACGCCATCGCGCCCGAGCTGAACGGCATCGACGGCCGCGCGGCCGGAACCGCCGCCGGGTATAATTATTCCGACGCGATGAAGAGCTCGGGCATCACCTGGAGCGAGGCCTCGTTCAAGGAGTTCATCAAGAACCCGAAGGCCAAGGTTCCCGGCACGAAAATGGTGTTCCAGGGCCTGCCGTCCGAAAAGGACGAGGACGACGTGTGGGCCTATCTTTCGGGCTTTGGCGCCGACGGCAAAAAGAAGTAACCGGCGCGACGCAAGCGCTCCAGACTGCGAAAGCGGCCCCCGCGGGCCGCTTTTTCTTTGCGAAGGCGCGTGATGGGTTATAGGAGCGCTTCACAGCCGACAGGAATCCGAAGTGAGCCGCGAACCCGACGAAATTTCATCCGGCCTGATGGCGCCGCTGGAGACCTTGCCGGTCTTTTTCGACCTCGAAGGGCGGCGGGTGATCGTCGTCGGCGATTCCGAAGGCGCCGCGTGGAAGGCCGACCTCGCCGCCGCGACGGGTGCGCGCGTCGAGGTCTTCGCGGTCGATCCATGCGCGAAAATGCGCGAAATCGCGCGGGCGCGCGCCAATTTAACAATGTTCCCGCGCGATCCGCGCGAGGAGGAATTGAAAGGGGCGGCGCTGATTTTCGGCGTCGTCGCCGACGACGCCAAGGCGGGCGCGCTGCGCGAGGCCGCCGCCGCGGCCGGCGTCCCGATCAATCTCACCGACCGCCCGGATTCGAGCGACTTCATCATGGGGGCGATCGTCAACCGCTCGCCGCTGGTGATTGGCGTGTCGACGGGCGGCGCGGCGCCGGTGTTCGCGCAGGCGGTGCGCGGGCGCATCGAAACATTGGTCCCGGCGACGTTCGCCGCCTGGGCGCGCGCGGCGAAGAGCTGGCGACCGGAAGTCCTCGCCTCTAGCCTCGATTTTCTCGCGCGGCGGGATTTTTGGCGCCGCTTCACCCGCCTCGCCTTCGCGCAAATCGAGCGCGCGCCGACGGATGAAGACCGCGACGCGCTGCTGGCGCAAACGCGCGCCGGCGGCGACGCCCCCTCGCGCGGGCGCGTCACCCTGGTCGGCGCCGGGCCGGGCGATCCCGAACTGCTGACGCTCAAGGGCCTGCGCGTGCTCGCCGGCGCCGATGTCGTGCTGTTCGACGATCTCGTGCCGGCCAGCGTGCTGGATTTCGCCCGCCGCGAGGCGACGCGCATAAATGTCGGCAAGCGCGGCTACGCCCCTTCGGTGCGGCAGGAGGAAATCACCGCTTTGCTGGTGAAGCTCGCCAGCGAGGGCAAGAATGTCGTGCGGCTCAAAGGCGGCGATCCGATGATTTTCGGCCGCGCCAATGAGGAGATCGCCGCCCTGCGCGCCGCCGGCTTCGAGGTCGAGATCGTGCCGGGCGTGACGGCCGCGCTGGCCGGGGCGGCGGCGATCGGCGCCTCGCTGACCAGCCGCGAGACGGCGCGGCGCGTGCAGTTCATCACCGCGCACAGCAAGGACGGCGTCTTCCCCGAGGATTTCGACTGGGGCGCGCTGGCCGACCCGCGCGCGACGACGGCGGTCTATATGGGCAACCGAACCCTGCCCGAATTGTCGCGCCGGCTGATCGCCGAGGGCGCCGACCCCGCGACCCCGGCCTTTCTGATCGAGCGCGCCAGCGCGCCGGATCAGCGGATCATCAAAGGCACGATCGGCGATTTGCCGGGAAGGATCGCGCAAGAGACGCTGGAGGGGCCGGTGATGGTGCTGATCGGGGCGGCGCTGGCGGGGTAAGGGAACGCGAAATCGCAAAAGCCTATACGAAGAGAGATCGCCCGTGTCCCAGGCGAGCCCGCGCCGATAAAAGCAGGACTATCAATCGGCGCGGGGAACATGGCGCGGTCTCGAAAACCGCGGCGGGTTAGCTGCGTTCCCTAAAACAGCGTTGGAGCGCTTTAGCAGCGACCGTCTTACGTAACCGCTCACGTCGTTATAGGTCACGCGGCACCAGTCTCTGAAGGCCCTCTGCTTGCATCCCGAGGAATCGACCACGGTTTCCGGTGGAATGACGCCAAGCACCGCCGCGCCGCGGCTGGGAGCCGAATAAATATGCACGGAATAACGCGTGGCGAGAGGCGCGACCATCACTCCGCTCGAGCCTTGCGGCGCCAGCACGGCGGCGGCGATATAGCCCGCCGAGTCGCCAAATTTCACCTTGCACCAGCCCGTGGTGTTGCCCTGCGCGCAAGTTAATATCTCGACCGACGTATTGGCTGGCACGACGCCGATTATCGGCCATGCGAGCCCCGGACCCGAGCGCAGATTAGCCGGGTCGACGACCGAGCGCGGCTCCGCCGAAGCGTTGACTCCAGAGCAGGCCGCGGCCGCGCCGATCGCCAAGAGAAACCTCCAACGCATAATTCCCTCCCTATATTGGCTCGACGACATTCTGAAGCCCCCGTCGCCCCGCGGCCAAAGCATTGCCGCGAAAAAGGGAGGACGGAAAACGAAAGCCTATCAATATAACAGCTATGTGTTCGCGGTGCGAAGTCAACGCTTCAATCGCCCGCGCGGGTCCATCGCGCGCCCAGTCGGATTGGAAGGCTTTCGATCGACACGAAAGTGGCCGCGAGACAGGCTGGAGGGGCCAGCGACGGCGTTGATCGCGATAGCGCTTCAGCGGCTTCGCAGCAGCCGCGACAAATGCTCTTCGTCCGGCCGCTCGGCGATTCTCGCGCGAGGGAGAGGCGAAGCCGCCTCCCTCGACAGCGCGAGATGATCGATCTCGCCCAGCGCCTTCGTCAGTCCCGCGTCCCGCGCCAGCTTCACGAAAATCTCGGCGCTGCGTTTGGAGTAATGCAGCGCGGCGGCGATCTCGCCTTTCGCGAGCGCATCCAATGCGGCGGGCGCCAGCGCCGTCGCCGACCGCGCTTCATAGGTCTCGACGACGGTCACATCATGCCCCGCCGCGCGCAAATCGGTCTCCAGATCGCTTTGCCGGTCGCGCCCGGCAAGATAGAGGAACCGCGCCGGCGTCTTGTGGCGGGCGCGGATCAGCGGCGCCAGCGCGCGCGCGTCGCCGGCCAGCAGATCGGGCCGCCAGCCGAGTTCTCGCGCGATTTTTCCGGTTCGCGCGCCGACCGCATGCAGCGGCAGTGTTCGCAATTCGCCCGGCGCCGCGCAAAATTCGAGGCCCTTGGCGCTGGTCGCCAGCACGGCGTCGAACGGGCCTCGCGGAATCGCCGCGCCCGTCCCGACAATTTCCAGCACGGGCGAGAGCAGCGGCGTAAAGCCCATCGCGCGCAGTCTCGAAGCGGTGCGTTCGGCGTCCTCGCGCGCGCGCAAAACCAGCACGCGCGTCACACCAACCCCGCGACGCCATGCGGCAGGCGCAACAAAATATCGTGGCCGGCGTGATAGCCGATCATCGCCGCGTCGACGGGCGCGCCGCGCCCCTTGGCGGCGAAAACCTCCGCGCCATCGGTGCGTAAAACCTCGCCGGAAAACACCAGTTCCTTGCCTTCGATACGCGCATAAGCCGCGATCGGCGTGCGGCAGGAGCCGTCGAGCACGGTCAGAAAGGACCGCTCGGCGGCGAGCGCGAAGCCGGTCGCCTCGTCGAGAATCGGCGCCAAGGCCGCTCGCGCGCCAACATCGGCGGCGCGGCAGGTGATGCCGATAGCGCCCTGCCCGGCGGCCGGCAGAAATTTGTCCAGCGGCAGCAATTCGCTCGCATGGGCTTCTAGGCCCAAGCGCTTCAGGCCCGGCGAGAGCGAGCAAGGTGCCGTCGACCTCGCCGCTCTCGACTTTTTTCAGTCTGGTCTCGACATTGCCGCGCAGCAGCACGGTCTTTATGTCGGGGCGCAGACGCTTGACCTGCGCCGCGCGGCGCAGCGACGCCGTGCCGACGACGGCGCCCTCGGGAAGCTCCGCCAGCGCCGCGCCGCCGCGCCCGATAAATGCGTCGCGCGCGTCCTCGCGCGGCAGATAGCCGGCGACGAGGATATCGGTGGGCAGATGCGTCGGCAGATCCTTCGACGAGTGCACGGCGAAGTCGATGGCGCCGGCGATCAGCGCCGCGTCCAGTTCCTTGGTGAACAGGCCCTTGCCCCCGGCTTCGGCGAGGGCGCGATCTTGAATCGCGTCCCCGGTCGTGCGGATCACCTCGATTGAAAAATGCTCTTCCGCGACGCCATGGGCCTTGGCCAGCAGCGCCCGCGTCTGATGTGTTTGCGCCAGCGCCAAGGGGCTGCCGCGCGTGCCGATTCGAAGGGGAGGGATGCTCATGTCGCTTTCCGCTTTGGCGCCACTATAGGGGCGCCGGCGCGAACGGCAAGCGCAATGCGGCGCGGCGAATCGCGCCGGCCCAATCGCGCCGTCCGTCCTAAAGAGCCAGGGCGGCGCGGACCGGGGACGGCCAGGCGCCCACGTCGAGTCCGTGGTGTTTGAACAATGCGAGCGCCAATCGCTCCATGCCAAAACCGACGCAGGCGGTGTGCGCCGCTTCGCCGCTGGCCAGCTCAATTCCCCACATCGAAGCGAAATGGTCCTGATGATAATTGAAGCTCATGCACGCCGTCGGTTCATCGACGCTCTCGATCGGAACGAGAAGCTCGAACTTCAATCCGAGTTCGCGTTGACTGGAGGCCATGACGCGCCCGCCGCGCCCGAAAAACGGATCGTTGGCGACATCGATCTCGTGCGGCAAGGCGAGGTCTCGCGCGAACTCGCGTCCTTTCTCCAGCCATTGCTCCCGGAAGGCCATGACCTGATCTGGCGTTCCGACGCACACATATTCCCGCATGCGAAACATCTGCATGCGCGCGGGATCCTTCGAGGGCTCGTGACGGAAGCAATAGGATTGGACGTCGAAATGAAGCCCGTCCGCCTGGACCGGTCCTCGTTTCGACACGATGGGGTAAAGCGGATAACAAGCGGCCGGCGTCAACACGACGTCGGTCGCGACCTGCCGATCGGTCCATGTCTCGCCGTTATGAATTTTGTCGAGCAAGGCGAGGTGATCGCGTTCATCGCCGACGAAACCGTGAATCGAGCCGGCCAGTTGCGGGAACGAATTCATATAGCCGCTCTTCTCGAACAGCGCGCGGCTCATTCCCGGCGGAAATCGAATGATCTCGGCGCGGTGCGGCGCGCCATGGCGTGAAATAATCGCGTCGAGCCCCGAAACGACGTTCTCGAAACATTCGCCGCGGGCGTAAAGTCCGTCGACGCCCGTGGCGTGCAAAACGCCTCTCGCGAACAGTCGATCCAGGAAAGAAGGGCAAGAATTGCACATGTCAGGCTCTTAGCCTGGCCTTGAGCGGCGGAGCCGGCGAATGATCCAGCGGCCCGCCGTTCCAGGCCTCGCGCCCGCGCGAGCGAGGGCGGCGCGTCATTCGGGCAATGACTTCAAGCAACGGCTTTTTCCGAAGTCAGTTCCGTCAAGCAGGCCGAAATCGCGGCTATCGACGAAAAGCTCTTTCTGTTCAGCATCCGGTCCGGAAACTCGACGCCTAATTTTTCTTCGAGCGCGAGCATAAGCTGAACCACCGTAAAGGAAGCGAGTCCCGCGCCGAATAAATCCGCGGCGTCGTCGAGAGTCGCGGCCGGCACGGAAAGCCGGCCATGTTGATCAAGGGCTTGCCTGATAATGAGCTGCATCTCATCCTCTATGCGACCACAAGGTAGCATCCCGTTGAGGAAACGATAGCCTCAACCTCTCCATTTGCAACAAATTTACGAAGAAAGGTAAACGCCGACGAACCCGCGAGGCGATCATGTCTCCTTGAAGTTTCAAGGCCGAACGGCCCCGCGGAACCCTTTCTTAACCATGAAAACGATAATCTCCGGGTCGACGGGACGCTTCGAAATCAGACAGTCACAACGGCGCTCGAACGGACGACTTGGCATGTTGGATTATCGCGGCGGAGCCAATAACGACTCTGATCCGACGCCTTCGCTCCGCAATGGATCGGAAGACAGGAAATTTGCTCTTAACGCGGCTTGGCGTCTGGCGTGGCGGCGCAAGGGCTTGATTCTCACGCTCGCGATTTTGGGCGCGCTGCTTGGATTGGTCGCGACCAAGACGCTCACGCCGCGCTATGTCGCGACCGCGCAAATATATCTTGATCCGCACGGACTGCCTGGCCTCGAGAAGGAAGACTCCGCCTCGCACGAGGATTCGACCGGCTTCATAAACTTCGTCGAGACCCAGGCGAAAATTCTGACCTCCCGCGTCGTGCTGGAGCGCGTCGTAACCAAGGAGAGACTTGCGACCGATCCCGAATTCGCCGGCGGCGGCGGCTTGTTGAGCAAGCTATTTGGACGCCCGCCTTCCTCGGCGGGCGACTCCGAGGGCGCGCTCAACGCCGAGCGAACTCTCGCTCAGCGCATCGTGATCCGTCGCCCCGAACGCACATTCATCATCGAGATCTCCGCGACGAGCAGCAGCCCTGAAAAGGCGGCCCGAATCGCGAACGGCGTCGCTCAAGCGTATAACGACGTGCGTCTTTCCATGCAGACGGAAGCCGCCAAGCAGGCCACGAACTCCTTCAGCGCCAGTCTCGGCGAGATGCGCGACCGGCTGCTCGCCGCCGAGCGGCAGGTGGAGGACTACAAGGCCGCGAACGGGCTCGTGGGCACGCGGGATCAATATGTCGACGAGCAAAGTCTCAAGGAGCTCAATCAACAATTGAGTTACGCGCGCACGCGGCTCGAGGACGCGCGCGCGCGCTTCGAACTGCTCAGGCGCGCCCGCGCGTCAGGCGCCGATCTTGGAATGCTGACGGCGACATTGAACGCGCCGAGCCTGACCAATTTGCGCGCGCAGCAGACGGCCGCGCTCGAAAAAATCGCCGAGCTTTCCGCGGAGCTTGGCCCACGGCATCCGAGCGTGAAAAACGCCGAGGCCCGGGTGAACGAACTGCGCCGCCTCATCGACATCGAACTTGAGCGCATTCGCGCCTCCAGCAGCAAGGATTTCGAACAGGCTCGCAATGTCGAGGAACGATTGCGGCGCGACGTGGAGCAATTGCGCCAGCGCGCGCTCGTCGCCGCTCAAGCCTCCGTCAAGCTGCGAGACCTGGAACGCGAAGTCGACGTCAATCGCGGCGTGTATCAGTCGTTCTTCGCGCGCTCGCGCCAGACCGAGGAAGCGCAGCCGAGCAATCTGATGAGCACTCACATCGTCACGACCGCGACGCCGCCGGCCGCGCGCGGCTTTCCTCCCAGCGCGGGCTTGATGATGGCGGCGGGCTTCGTGCTGGGCGCGCTGCTCGGCGGCGCGCTGAGTTTATTGCTCGAAATGCGAAACGACGCCGGTCGAAGGAAGTTGACCTCCGCCCCAAGCGATGAAGCCGCGCGCGAGCCGACGCGGTTTACGATCACGGACGCGACGCGATTCACCATTCGTCCCGTCCTTCGGCCCGCGATCGCGGATCGAATTGGCTCGCCTGGGGATACCGGTCGCGAGCCGTTCAGAGGATGAAAGCGAAATCGACGCCATCGCCTCTCATTTCCAGTCGCTGATCGACAACTCCGACGAGCCGCAAATCATCGCCCTTGTCGGCGAGACCAAGGATCATGCGCGAACAATCATGTCGATCAACCTCGCCTTGGCGCTGAGTTTGGCGGGGCTCGACATCGCCTTGGTCGACGCGGACCCGAAAGACGCCGTGCTCGGCTCCTTCGTCGATCTGGAAGCCGGAGCTTTGGAAGACGGCCCCGATTTCGTCGTTCAAACGCGCGAGGAGGTGATCCTCGCCCTTCCGCATAACGACGCCGCCAAACCCAATGCCGCGTCGAGGAACAGGGTTATGCGCGGGCTGCTGCGGGGCGACATGGGACGAATCGACGCGATCATTTGCGATGGCGCGTTCGACGATCCAAATGCGTTCGAACAAATAAACTGGGTCGTTCCGGTGCTCGGCGCGCGAGCGGACGAGCGCGCGGCCCTCGCCCTTCTACCCGAACGCGCTCACGGAAAGAATAGCGTTCATCGTGCGTTTCGAACACACCAACCCTTGGGCGGGAGAAGGCGCGAAGCTGAGCAAAACCGCCTGACGTTTCGACGCGCGACGACGTGTCTATTTCGATCCCGTCTTGGAAGCGCGCATCGCCGCCAGCAATGCGTCGCCCAACGCGCCGCCGCCCGCCGGTGGTTTACCTCGCGGCGTTTCGAATTGGCGTTTTCCAGTCGGCGCGGCGACGCGTCCGGCTCCCTTGAGGGCGCGGCGCCGCTTCGTCGTCAAGCCGCATGCTGAGAGCTATTCGTTTACGCGGGGCGTCGACCTCCAGGACTTTCACGCGCACGATGTCTCCGGGTTTGGCGACGCTGCGCGGATCCTTGATGAAGGTCTTCGACATGGCCGATATATGCACGAGTCCGTCCTGATGCACGCCGATGTCGACAAAGGCGCCGAAGGCCGCGACATTGGTGACGACGCCCTCGAGAATCATTCCGGGTTTGAGGTCGGAAAGTTTTTCGACGCCCTCTTGAAAGGTCGCGGTCTTGAAGGCGGGACGAGGATCCCGGCCCGGCTTCTCCAGTTCCGCGAGCACGTCGGCCACCGTCGGCAAGCCGAATTTTTCGTCCACGAATTGCGAAGGGTTTAGAGCCCGCAAGGTCGCGACGTCGCCGATGAGCGACTTAATGTCTTTCTTGGTCGCGGCGAGAATGCGTCGCACCAGGGGATAGGCTTCGGGATGCACGCCGGAACGGTCGAGCGGATCGTCGCCGTCGATCACCCGCAAAAAGCCCGCGCTTTGCTCGAACGCCTTGGGTCCAAGGCGCGGCACTTCCTTCAGCGCGGCGCGGCTGCGCAGCGATCCCTTGGCGTCGCGAAAGGCGACGATATTGGCGGCCAGCAATTCGCCGATGCCGGAAACGCGCGCGAGCAGCGGCGCCGAGGCCGTGTTGACATCGACGCCGACCGCGTTGACGCAATCTTCCACCACGGCGTCGAGCGAGCGGGACAGTTTCGTTTCGGAGACATCATGTTGATATTGACCCACGCCGATGGATTTGGGGTCGATCTTCACGAGTTCCGCGAGCGGATCCTGCAAACGCCGCGCGATCGAGGCGGCGCCGCGCAGCGACACGTCGAGATCGGGCAATTCGCGCGAGGCGTATTCGGAAGCCGAATAGACCGAGGCGCCCGCTTCCGACACAACGATCTTGGTCAGTTTCAGTTCGGGATTCCTGGCGATCAGTTCGCCGGCCAATTTGTCGGTCTCGCGCGAGGCCGTGCCATTGCCGATCGCGATGAGTTCGACCTTGTGCTCGCGCGCCAGCCTGCCCAGCAGGCCCAAGGCTTCGTCCCAGCGCCGCTGCGGTTCATGCGGATAGATGGCCGTGGTGGCGACGATCTTGCCCGTCTTGTCCACGACGGCGACCTTGACGCCGGTGCGAAACCCGGGATCGAGTCCGAGCGTCGCTCTTGCTCCGGCGGGCGCGGCGAGCAAGAGAGCGCGCAAATTGCTGGCGAAGACGTTGATCGCTTCGTCCTCCGCCAGCCGAAACAATCTCGCGCGCGCATCGACACCCAGATGCAGCTCGATCTTGGTGCGCCACGCCCAGCGCACGGTCTCGGCGAGCCAGCGGTCGCCGGGGCGTCCGCGATCCTCGATCGAAAAGCGCCGCGCGATTCGACTTTCATAGCCGCCGGCGCCGGGCTCCGCTTCGGGGATCATTTCGAGATCGAGAAACTCCTCCTTCTCGCCGCGAAACAGCGCCAAAATACGATGCGAGGGAAGCTTGGTCAGCGGCTCGGAAAATTCGAAATAATCCGAGAACTTCACGCCCGAAGTTTCCTTGCCTTCGCGCACCTTCGATTTCAGAGCGCCCTGCGACCAGAACGCCTCGCGCAACGCGCCGATCAGATCCGCGTCCTCGGCGAAGCGCTCCACCAGAATGGCGCGCGCGCCCTCCAGCGCCGCCTCCACCGTCGCGACATTCTTGTCGGCGTTGACGAAGGGCGCCGCTTGCGTTTTTGGATCTTGCTCCGGCTTGGAGAGCAGCGCATCGGCGAGCGGCGCCAATCCGCTTTCGATGGCGATCTGCGCCTTGGTGCGCCGCTTGGGTTTGAACGGAAGATAAATATCCTCCAGGCGCGCCTTATTGTCCGCGTCCAGAATCAGCGCGCGAAGCGGTCGTTAAGTTTGCCCTGCGCCTCGATCAATTCGAGAATGACCTTGCGGCGCTCTTCCAGCTCGCGCAAATAGCGCAATCGCTCGTCGAGGCGGCGCAGCTGCGTGTCGTCGAGCGTGCCGGTCGCCTCCTTGCGGTAGCGGGCGATGAAAGGCACGGTCGAGCCGCCGTCCAGCAACGCGACCGCCGCCTCAACCTGCCAGGGTTGCGCGGCGAGCTCCGCGCTGATGCGTTCGATTATGCTGGTGGTCATGCGATTATCCCGATTCGAAGACGAACCGGCCTTTTAGCGCAGAATCGCGTGGGGTTGAAAGCCTGCGGAAAACGGCTGTGGAAAGCGTGGCGCCCGTGGGAATGTCGCGACGCAATCCGACTATTTTCTCAACGGGAAGGCTTCCATCCGTTCCAGAGCGCGGTTCGTAGAATCGATTCGTCGAGCGACACCGTGCGCGTCACGCCGAGATCGCGCTCGATCGCCGCGGTCGAGGGCGTGTAGCGGCCTGGATTCCAACCGGCGTCCGCCGCGCCGAGAATTTTATAGTCGCCGTCTCCGATCAACGCGGCGACGCGGGCGGCGAGTTGTCCAATGGTCACGGACTCGCTGGACCCGACATTATAGGCGCGGCCCGCTTCTCCGCGCATCAGCAATCGCAACAGCCAAACCACGAGATCGCCAGCATAGAGATAGGAACGGCACGCTCGTCCGTCGCCTTGCACGACGACCGCGCGGCCGTGCATGGCGTCGTTGATGAAGTTGCCGGCCGCGAAATGCGCGTCGAGCGTCTGATAGGGACCGAGCACGGCGAAGATGCGCGCGATCGAGATCTCGGGCGCCGAATTGCTTGGCATAGAGCGCGCAAAGCATTTCAGCGGCGCGCTTGGCCTCCGCGTATGAATTCACCGGGGCGCCGCAATCCGGCGCGCCCATCCATCGCTCGTCGACATGAGTCATGTCCGAGGGTTGACGGCCATATACGGCGCCGGAGCTGAGTTGAAGAAAACGCCGGGCTTTGCTGGCGACGGCGAAATCCAGCGCCCGACGCGTGCCGTCGATCACGCTGTCGAACATCCGCAGCGGATCCTCGGCGTTGAGCTTCGCGCTCGCGTCGGCGGCCGCGTGAACGACATGCGTGAACTCGCCATCCGGAAAATCGAAGTTCGAGACATTTCCAGTCAGAAAGGTGAAGCTGCGATGCTCGGCGAGATGCGGAGCCTTCCTCCGGAAGGCGTCGACGCTTCGAGTCAGGATTGTCGTTCGCAACCGTAGCCCGAGATGTTCCTCGGCATGACGAAGACATTCGAGCAGCCAACAGCCGATGAAGCCCGTTCCTCCGGTGATGAACAGGCGTCCGCCATCGAGCCCAAGAAGATCGTCCCGGGCGAGATCAATGACCGCTTCGAGATCCTGCGAAAAGGCCCAGCCTCGAGTTTCCGCCGCCATCGCCGCTAGGCCGATTTGGTTTGTTCGACCAGGCCGCGATCAAGGCCAAAACCATGTGGCGCCGCGAACGCCGGCTTCGCTCCCGGTTCGAGGATCGACGCGACTTCGCCAAGCGCATCGAACACGCGATACGCCTTCGCGCGATCCACGCCGTCGTCATAGCCGCCGGTAAAGAAGGCGAAGCGAACATTCGCCGCGTCAGCGGTTCGTTGATCCACGGCGCTGTCGCCAATCATCAACGCCGTGTCGGTCTCTCCACCCAGTCGAGACAGCGCATATGTTAAGGGAGTTGGGTCCGGCTTGCTCTTGTCGAGCGTGTCTCCGCCGACGATGGCTCCAAAGAAGCGAATGAGACCAGTCTCGTCCAGGAGCTTGTGACAGAGCCGTTGCGGCTTGTTGCTGCAAATCGCGAGGCGGCGGCCCGCGTCGGTCAACTGCTCCAGCAGTTCCCGCGCGCCGGGGAACACGCTTTCCATGGGCGTCGGAAGCTCATGGTAGCGGCGGCGAAATTCGTCGAGCAGCGCGCCGACCGCTTCCGGACCGGCCTCGAGGGCATGACCGACAAGATAGTTTCCGCCTCTGCTGCTCCAGACGCGATAGCGGTCGGAACCTAAAGGCGCGAGACCCTTTTCGCGACGCATCGAATTGAGGATGTCGCCCACGAGCGAAGCGCTTTCGATGAGCGTCCCGTCGAGATCGAAGGCGATGGTTTTGACGATCATCGTTTTTGTCCCGGGAGCGCGGCCATGTTTCGAGGGCGTCCCATTTTGCGTCGAACGGGAGGACGGATCGTCGAACATGCGAATGGTATCGGCGCCCTTCACGTTCATGCGACGCATCGCGAATTTCGTCGCCGCGCCGCGCGCGCCCGCCTCGCGCCATAGGTAGTGGAACGGCGTTAACGCGGCGTTAACGACAGTCGCGGGAGAGCGGCTCGCGTTGATCGCCGCGGCGCTGCGCTTCGCGAGGAAACGTCCGTTCAACCCCAGCCGTCGCAGATTTTTAACGTGACGGCGTTAGTTTTCCGTTACGCCTTCTCGCGCCCGTCGATCACGGCCTTCATCGGAAATGAACATGACCGTTCTAAGCATCATTACGCCTTGCTACAATGAAGAAGCCGGCATCGCGCGGTGCAGCGAGGCGGTGCGCGCGGTCATGGCGGCCGAGTTGCCGCAATATGATTACGAGCATATTTTTATCGACAATTGCTCGCAAGATCGCACCGTGGCGATTCTCCGCGAGATCGCGGCGTCTGACCGGCGCGTCAAAATTATCGTCAATTCACGCAATTTCGGGCCCGCCCGATCGCCGTTCCACGCGATGCTGCAATCAACCGGCGACGCCGCGATCCCGATATTGGCGGATCTTCAAACTCCGCCCGATTTGATTCCGAGCATGGTCAAGCTTTGGCGGGAAGGCGCCAAGGTCGTCATCGCCGTCAAGCGAAGCAGCGACGATCGCATACTCTGGCGATTCGCGCGCGACGCATATTATAAGGCCATGAAAAGGCTTTCGAAGGTCGAGCAGATCCCGAATTATATGGGATACGGTCTCTATGACAAATGCGTGGTCGAGGCGATGCGTGGGCTTAGGGAACCCGAGCCATATTTTCGCGGGCTAGTCGTGGAGGTCGGATTCGAGCGGGCGGTGGTGGAATATGATCAGCCGCCGCGCCGGACCGGACGATCAAGCTATAGTTTGTTCTCGCTGGCCGATTATGCGTTGCTGGGGCTGTTCAGTTATTCGCGGGCGCCCTTGCGTCTTATGATTTTTCTGGGTTTTTTCGTCTCGATGCTGAGTTTTGTCGTCGGCCTCGCTTATTTGGCGGCCAAACTCATTTTTTGGTATAGTTTGCCCATCGGCGTCGCTCCCGTGCTGATTTCAATATTCTTTCTGGGCTCTATACAGCTGTTCGCCTTGGGCGTGGTCGGGGAATATATTGGGTTGCTTCTAAATTATTCGAGGCAGTTTCCTCTGGTGATAGAGAAGGAGAGAGTAAACTTCGATTAACGCTGCTGTTCGCTGCTCGGCGCCGGGAAGATCGCGCGCGGGGGCTCGCCGACGCGCTTGTTCCAGGCGTCGCGGCGGCGATCGATAGTATCGCCGGTTCGAAACGCGGCTTTGGCGGTGAATTTCGCGCATGACCGACGCGCCCCTCCAATCGCTCGACCTCCAACAATTCCCCGCGACCCCATTGCGGCGCGCGCGCGCTTTTGTCACGATCACGCGATGACCCAGGGCCCTTATCCAATCGAGATTCTCACCACCAGCCAGATGGCGCGCGCCGACAGCCTCGCCATCGCCGGCGGCGTGCCGAGCATGACGCTGATGGAGAACGCCGCCGCCGCGATCACGCGCACGACCAATCAAATCTTGCAGAAAAGCAGCGGGCGGCGGGTTTTGGTGCTGTGCGGGCCCGGCAATAATGGCGGCGACGGCTATGTCGCGGCGCGGTTGCTGCGGGGATCGCGGATCAAGGTCAAGGTCGCGGCCCTCACGCCGCGCGAAAGCCTGCGGGGCGACGCGCTGGCCGCGGCGACGGCCTGGGACGGCGCGGTCGAGCCCGCCGAGACTTGCTCCTTCGACGGAACCGATCTGGTGGTCGACGCGCTGTTTGGCTCGGGGCTGGCGCGCGATATCGACGGGCCGGCGGCGGAACTGATCGCGCGGCTCAACAAATGGCGGCGCGAGAGCGGCCAAAATGTCGTCGCCATCGACATACCCTCCGGCATCGACGGCACCACCGGCGCGGTGCGCGGCGTCGCGGTCGAAGCCGACGCCACGGTGACGTTCTTTCGGCTTAAGAGCGGTCATCTGTTGCTGCCCGGACGCTTGCATTGCGGCGAATTGACCTGCGCCCATATCGCGATCCGCTCCGGCGTGCTCGCCGAGATCGCGCCCGATATTTTCGTCAACGCCCCCGGCTTCTGGCTGGAGGCGCTGCCCTTTCCCAAAATCGAGGGGCACAAATATTCGCGCGGGCATGCCCTCGTGGTCTCGGGCGGCGCGTCATTCACCGGCGCGGCGCGGCTGGCGGCGGCGGCGGCGCTGCGGGCGGGAGCCGGGCTCGTCACTCTCGCAAGTCCACGGGACGCGATGGCGATAAACGCCGGCGCGCTCACCAGCGTCATGCTGCGCGAGGCCGACGACGCGGCGGCGCTCGCGGAATTGCTGAGCGATGCGCGTAAAAATGTCGTGGCGATGGGGCCGGGGCTTGGCGTCTCGGCGGCGACCCGCGAGAAGGTGGAGAGCGCGCTTAAGGGCGGCTCGTCCTTTCGGGCCTTCGTGCTCGACGCCGACGCGCTGACGAGTTTTTCGGACGAGCCGGAGAGGCTCTGGCAAGCGATCAAGGCCGCGCCCGGTCCCGTCGTGCTGACGCCGCACGCCGGCGAATTCGCGCGGCTGTTCGATCCCAAGGGGCGCTCGCCCAGCGGCGCGCCGCTGTCGAAGCTCGACAAGGCGCGGGCGGCGGCGCGCGAGAGCGGCGCGGTGCTGCTGTTCAAGGGGGCGGATACGGTGGTCGCGGCCCCGGACGGCCGCGCCACCATCCTCTCCTACGCCTCGCCCTGGCTGGCCACGGCGGGCTCCGGCGATACGCTGACCGGAATCATCGCTGGGCTTCTCGCGCAGGGCATGGCGCCTCTCGCCGCCGCCTCCTGCGGAGCCTGGATGCACGCACGCGCGGCGGCGATTTTCGGGCCGGGACTGATCGCCGACGATATCGCCGCCACGCTGCCGGCGGTGTGGCGGGAGTTGGCGGACGAATTGGGCTGAGCGGGATTGAGCGCTAAGCCGCCCTTCTTGCGCTTATGCGCGAGAAAGCCTTGAGATCATTGTCCGCGAGCCCCGTGTCCGTCGCGCTCACTGTGGCAGCGTGCAGAATTCGGCGCCGTAGTCGCGCACCATGTAGCTCACGCAGCTCAAACGGTGAGCCGCCGCGATGGCCGGAAAATTCAATCTTGGGTCGCGTGATCCGACATATAGCAGCTTCTTCAATTCCGGCCGAATCAGCACTTCGTTCAACTCCATCGGCCGCACTGCGTGATAGGAGGCTTTGTCCTCCGCCCAAAAATTCGCAACGCTCGCATATTGCGCGTCGGAGAAAGCCGGCTCGACGGTATTGTCGAGCGCGAAATAGCAGGGAGACCGCGCCGTGCAATCGGCCTCCCGCGCCGCCTTTTCCCAGTTTAGCGCGCGGATGTACGGCGCAATCGTGGGCGCCGCCGCGCAATTGAAGAGGCATAGGAGGCTGAAGGTGAAACAAGTCAACAAATGCGCCCTGTTGGCCCCCGCCGCGTCGGGGTAATCCGCGTCCGCGCGAGAGAGCCGCCAGATGAACAAGGCGACGAAGGGCGTCAGAAAATAGGTGTATCTGTCGACGTACATCGGCTTGATGTACGATAAGCCAAATATGACCAGCACAAAAATGGAGAAAGCGGCGAGATAGCGGAACAGCGTCGCGATCTCGTGAGCGTCTAGATTTTTTCGCGTCAGATAGGCTGAGAGCGCTATCGTCGCGAGGATCAGATCGACGGCGAGACGGTGGCCGAAGATGAACACCGCCAGTCTTCCGAATAGTCCGTCGAAACTCGGCTCCGGTATCCAAAAGCCATGGCTTGTCGCCGAAAGTGCGTCCGGCAGGGACCGAGCATAAAGCGCCGCGACCGCCGCGGCGAGCAACGCCACGGCGAATTGAAAGCGCTTGTTCCTATAAAAGCTCCTGTCGGTGGAGAATCCCAGCAAAAGCGCGACAGGAATGAGATACAGTCCGAAAAAATTCACTGTCGCGCCGATCAAAGCGAGATAAACCGCATATCGCTTATAACGCGCGTCCTTTCGCGAGGAGAGAAAGATTACGCCGCAAGCGACGCAAAACATCAGGGCGTAGGATCTTGCCTCGACCGTGTAATACCAGAAAGGAGGCATCGCCGCGACGATGAGCGCGAGCCTCGCGCGCCCGGCCGCGTTCGCATCAAGAGACATGAGCAGCAAAGCGACGCCAGTAAGCGAAAAGGCGACGCTCATCGCCCGCGCGACGAGCAGATTGCATCCAAAGAACAAAAAAGCTTCGTGAACGAGAAGCGCGTAAGTCGGGGGATGGACATCGTTGGCCGCGAGCGCGGCCACTGCCGCGACGTCATTTTGGCACGCGAGCGCGCCGGTAAAGACCTCGTCCATCCAGTAAGGCGACGCCAGATGGTAGAAAAGAAATGTGGCGGCCGTCGCGGCGAGGACGCCGATCAAGGCTGCCGAAAAAGCTGATTTTTGAATGCGGCCCGTTTCCGTGGCAATGGCAATGTGGATCACGAAAATCTCCGACCGAGAGACGGGGGTTAACAATTAGCCTTCGAGAACAAATTTGGGGTTAATGCTAATCCGCCGAGGAGATCAAACCGCTTGCCGCCGCTGTCCCTACCGTAAACTCAATTCGACTGGCGCGTAGCCGCGAAACCACCCGGGGCTCAGCCCGCCAGCGCATCGAAAATCAGCTTGGCGTTCAGCGCGACGATGACCACGGCGATGATCGCGGCGAGCGCGGTCGTGTGGCGCGGCGCGATAAGCTCGCCCATCACGCGGCGCGAGGCCGTGAACCAGATCAGCGGAACCATCGCGAAAGGCAGGGTGAAGCTCAGCACGACCTGGCTAGCGACCAGCAGCCCTCCCGTCGCCGCCTCGCCCGAGATCAGCGTCACAGCCACCGTGGGGACGACCGCGATCAGCCGCGTGAACAGCCGACGCCGCGTCGGCGACATGCGCAGGCGCACGAAGCCCTCCATGACGATCTGACCGGAGAGCGTCGCCGTGACCGTCGAGTTGAGACCGCAGGCGATCAGAGCGATGGCGAAAAGCTTCGACGCCAGCGGCGCGCCCAGGAGCGGCGCGATCAGCCGATGCGCCTCGGCGAGTTCGGTCACTTCAACATGGCCGCTTGCATAAAACACCGAGGCGGCGAGCACGAGTATCGCGCCATTGACCAGCAGCGCGAAAAACAGCGCGATGGCGCTGTCGATCAGCGCGAAGCCGATCGCCTCGCGCCTTTCGGCCGGCGACGCGCCGACCGCGCGCGTCAGCACGATCGACGAATGCAGAAAGAGATTATGCGGCATCACCGTCGCGCCGACGATGCCGAGGCCGAGATAAAGCATACGCGGATCGTCGAGCAACTGGCGCGTCGGGACGAGGCCGCGCGCGACCTGCCCGAGATCGACATGCGCCATCGCGAGCTGCGCGGTGAAGGAAAAGGCGATGAGCCCCAGGAGCGAAACGACGAACAGCTCGATCTTGCGAAAGCCCGCGCGCTCGAAGGCCAGCACCACGAAGGTGTCGAGCAGCGTGACGGCGATGCCGACGGCGAGCGGCATGCCGAACAAAAGCTGCAAGCCGATCGCCGTGCCGATGATCTCGGCGAGATCGGTCGCGGCGATGGCGGCCTCGGCCACGAGCCACAGCGCGATGGCGGCGGGCTTCGAAAAACGCGCGCGGCAGGCCTGCGCGAGGTCGAGGCCGGAGGCGAGCCCCAGCCGCGCGCTGAGCGCCTGCAATACGATGGCCATCAGACTGGAGAGCACGGCCGCGAACAGCAGCGCGCAGCCGTAGCGCGAGCCGGCGGCGAGCGCGGTCGCCCAATTGCCGGGGTCCATATAGCCGGTCGCGACGAGATAGCCGGGGCCAAGAAAGACGAAGAACCGCCGCGCGAGAGAGGCGCCCTTGCGCGTCGCGATGGACGCGCGCAAATCTCCCGACCCGCGCGCGGGGATCGAGGCGGACGGCGGCGAGGCGGGCGTCAAAACGGCGGCTCCGGGACAGAAGAACGCTGGCCTTCTAGCACTTAGGGCGAGCGCCGGGCAATGCGGCGTGGAGGCGGTCGAACTCCGATCCGTCCCCTACCCCGCCGCCAACCCCGCCAGCATATGCGCCAGCGCCTCGGGGTAGATCAGCTCCTTCGACGCGGCGATTTCCGCGGGCGTCCACCATTTCCAGCCCTCGACATAGGTCTTCTCTTCCGGCGTGAGCGCGCCGAGTTTTGGCTCGAAATGCTCGCAGCGGACGAGATAATAGCGCTCGACCGCCTGGACCCACCCCGAGCCAAGCAGCAGCGGAAATTCGCGGGTGGCGATGGCCTCGCCGAGGTCGAAATTTTTGAGGCCAGTCTCCTCGAAAATTTCGCGGCGGGCGCAGGCTTCAAAACTCTCGCCGGCCTCCAGCGCGCCGCCCGGCTGGCCCCAGAAATGGGTAAAACCCTGTTCCGCGACATTGGGCAGAATGCGGCTCGAAAAGCGCAGCAGCAGGGTTTCGCCGCGCGGATTGACCAACAGCACGCGCGCGGCCTCGCGGCGCGGCAGGTCCCGCCCTTCATAGGGCGCCGTGACTCTTTCGCGGCCCTCTTCGCGCGCCCAATCGACCAGCGACCACGCGCCGTCCTCATAGGCGAACCAGTTCGGCGCGGCGTTGAGCGCGGGATATTCGCGCGTTTCGTCGAGGCGCTTGCCGGTCGCCATGCGCCAGGCGATGTCCAGCACGCCGGCATGGGCGACGATAAGCAGCGTCTCGCCGGGATGCGCCTGGGCGATTCTCGTCAGCGCGGCGCGCACTCTGGCGGCGAAGCGCATCAGGCTCTCGCCGCCGGGCGCGGCGTAATCGGCCCGGCGGGCGAGATAATGCTGATATTCTTCTCCGTAGCGCGCCTCGACGTCCGCATGGGTGAGGCCGTGCCACAGGCCGTCGTGCTTTTCGCGCAGATCGGGCCGTTCGTGGATCTTAAGGCCGCGCGCCTCGGCGTGCGGCGCGGCGGTGTCGAGAGCGCGCCGCAGATCGCTGCTGTAGACGTGATCGAAATGCGCGCCCCCGAGTTCGCGGGCCAGCGCCCGCGCCTGCGAGCGGCCCTTGTAATTGAGGGCTATGTCGAGCTGTCCCTGAAAGCGCCGTTCGAGATTCCAGTTCGTCTCGCCGTGCCGGGCGAGACAGATAAGCGTGCGGGTCATGTCTTTTTCCGAGGCGGCGCCGGGGGAATGTTCCGGTTCGCGGCTGGCTATCGACCGATTTCGCGCGCCCGGCAAGCCGAAAATTTATGAGACGAGGGCGCGTCCTTCGCGTTCTAATGCCGCGCCTTGGTCGAGAACTCGCCGGAGCGCAGGCGGGCCGGCAAGCGCTCGGCGAAATCGGCCACGCTCTCTTCGCCATGGGCGGCGACCAGTTCGCGCAGCGCGGCGGCCAAGGCGGCGTGCGCGAAGCTATCGCTTTCTATCCCCGCCAGAATAGCTTCCGCGAAGGCCTCGGTGACATAAACCAGGGCCGCGCGGTGCTGTTCCGCGCCTGCTTCGTCGAGAGTGGAGGGATGAAATGGCGTCATGCCCCGCACCTTAGTCAAACGCGCCGGCAGGCGCGAGGCGGCTCTTGCCAAAGGGTTAACCGAGACCGTCCAAGTTGTTCAAGGATTGCCGTAACGCGACGCCACTTCATGCGAAAGGCCTTCGGCCTCATCGAGATAATGCGCGATCACCAGCCGCGCGTTCGGCGTGCAGACGCGATAGGTGAGTTCATAGCCGCGAAATCCGCGGTTGAACGCCGCGGTCAGTCGTTGCCGCCGCGGTCCGGCGGGCGCGTCGGCGTCGCGCAGCTGCGCCATTTTGCCGCGCCAGTCGTCCCCGTCCCCCTCGCCGCACAAATCGCGCAGGAACGACAGTCCGCCCAGCACTTCGGCCAGCCGTTGAATTTGCGCGTCGTACGGCGCCGGCGGCGGCTCGGAGGGCTCCGCCGGCGGCTTGGCGGGGGCCTTGTTGGCCGGCTTGTTCGCGGCCTTGGCGGCGTGCTTTGGCGCATGGGTCTCGCCGCGTGATTGCGCCGGCGGACGTATCGCAGGGGGCTCCCGAGAGGGGCGCGGCTCGGCGCCCCGCAGCCGAGGTCGGGGCGTTTGGGAGGAGCTTTCACCGCCGCCAAACAGATTCTCGAAAAAATTCGCGGCCGGCGCCGGCGGGGAACACGCCAGCGCCGCGATGAGCGCGCCGGCGCCGACAATCGGCCGGCGGCGAGGGGAGGAGGCGGCGGCCCGCTTCACGGGAAAAGCCGCTGCTTGGTCCAGGCGAGCCCGGGCGCCTCGCGGGTGAAGCGCACCCGGTCGTGCAGGCGAAACGGCTTGTCGGCCCAGAATTCAATCGAGAGCGGAACGATCGTGTAGCCGCGCCAATAGGGCGGGCGGGGAATTTCGCCGATCCCGAACTTCAAGGCGTAATGGGCGACGGCTTTCTCCAGCGCGAAGCGGCTTTCGAGCGGCCGAGACTGCTGGCTGGCCCAGGCGCCGATGCGGCTGTCGCGCGCGCGCGAGGTAAAATAGGCGTCGGCCTCGGCGTCCGGCGTCGGCGTCACCGGGCCGCGCAGGCGCACCTGCCGGCGCAGCGATTTCCAGTGGAACAATGCCGCCGCCTGCATGTTCGCGGCCAGTTGCATTCCCTTTGCGCTTTCCGCGTTGCTATAGAATACGAAGCCCGATTCGCTCCACCCCTTGAGCAGCACCATTCGGGCGTCCGGCAGGCCGTTCGCGTCGGCGGTGGCGAGAGCCATGGCCTCTGGATCGTTGAGTTCCCTAGCTTTCGCTTCCTCGAACCAATCGCCGAACAGATTAAACGGCTCGGCGGCGTCGATAAAGTCACCCGGCGTTAACGCGTTCAAGAGAAAATCCTCTTCAGGTCGCCCGCGTCGACGGGGCGTTGGGTTGGTTGAAGGTGAAATTTGCGTCGATCCAGATCGAGACATAGCGCCCCTGGCGTGTTTCCTCAAACGACTTCGCGCGCCGCGAGGTGGCTGGCGGCGTTGCTCGCGGCGGCCGCGCAGGGCGCCTGCTCGATCGCCATGCCGTCCAGCCCGCGTGGCGAGAGCTTCGTCGCCGACGCCTCCGAGGTGACCGGCTCGATCCGCAAACCCTCGCCGGAGCTGGCGCGCGGTCTCGACGCCGAGGACAGGCGGCGCGCCGTCGCCGCGCTGGCGACCGCGCTCGATCCCCAGAGCGAGGGCGCCGGCGTCAATTGGGACAATCCGCAGACGGGAGCCAAGGGCAGCTTCACGCCGGTCGCCGCCGCCTATCCGATGGACGGCAAGATTTGCCGGGCCTTTCTCGCCGAGGTCGCGACAAAGGAAACGCAAGAGCGCTTGCAAGGCACGGCTTGCCGCGAAAAGACGATCGAATGGACGCTGCTGGAAGTGAAGCCCTGGAAACGGGGTTAGACGTTTTCGCGGCGCGCGGCGTCCTCGATGAACTCGTAGAGCGCCTCGCGCGAGCGGATCACGGCGCGCCAGTTAGGGTTCAAGGGCGCAACGACGTCATGGTCGGCGGAAGATATGGGCGCGGTTCTCCGGGTTGGTCAACCCAGTTGACTCCAGCATTGGAGCGCTGGAGGCAAACCGCGCCATAACGGAGGACGCCACGAAGTCGGCGGCTTTTGCCCATGCCGGCAGCCTTGCCTCCGCCCAGCCCGACGCCCTCCCAAGTCAATTGAACAGGCTGGACACGCTCTCTTCCTTGGCGGTGCGGGCGATCGCCTCGCCGATCAGCGGGCCGATCGGAATGACCCTTATATTGTGCACGGCGGCGACCTCCGGGGTCGCCTGGATCGTGTCCGTGACGACCAGCTCCTGCAATTTGGATTTCGCTATGCGCTGCGCCGCCGCGCCCGAGAGCACGCCGTGGGTGATATAGGCGGAGGCCGACAGCGCCCCGGCCGCCAGCAGCGCCTCGGCGGCGTTGCACAGCGTTCCGCCGGAATCGACGATGTCGTCGATCAGGATGCAATTGTGATCCCTCACGTCGCCGATAATGTTCATGACCTCCGATTCGCCGGCGCGTTCGCGGCGCTTGTCGACGATGGCCAACGGCGCGTCGATGCGCTTCGCCAGCGCCCGCGCGCGCACCACGCCGCCGGTGTCCGGCGAGATCACCATCACATTCTTGAGCTTGGAGTGCGATTTGATGTCGGCCACCATCACCGGGGCGGCGAACAGATTGTCGGTCGGAATGTCGAAAAAGCCCTGCAACTGGCCGGCGTGCAGATCGACGGTCAGCACTCTGTCCGCTCCGGCCCGTGTGATCAGATTGGCGACGAGCTTGGCCGAAATGGGCGTGCGCGGACCCTGTTTGCGATCCTGGCGGGCATAGCCGAAATAGGGAATCACCGCGGTTATGCGCCGCGCCGACGCGCGCCGCAGCGCGTCGACCATGATTAGCAGCTCCATCAGATGATCATTGGCGGGCGCCGAGGTGGACTGGATGACGAAAGTGTCCTCTCCCCGCACGTTCTCCAAAACTTCGACCCAGATTTCCTGATCCGCGAAACGCCGGACCACGGATCGGCATAGCGCGACGCCGAGATGCGCGGCGATCGCCTCGGCCAGCGCCCGATTGGAGTTGCCCGCCAGAAGTTTCATCGCCGCCATTGAGTATCCCCGCGAATTGAACACGGCGCCTCATAGCAGTCGCGCTCGCCGGGAACAATACGACGAAACCATGACCACGCCGCTCCAGAGCCAAAGCCAAATCGTCGCTGGCGACGAAATCCGAGCGACCGGATGCGCGTCGATCGAAAGGAGCCGAATCGGCCCATCGCGATCGGGACGCATATGGCCCGCCAGCCGCGCATTCACCCTAATGGGTTGCGATAGCGGCGCTATCACAACTCGACTTGCTTCGTCTCATTAAATTTGTGTAAATATTCTGTCTACAACTGTTCGCCTCGGGAACTTTCGCGCAAGCGTTGCGTTTAAGGTTTCAAAGGCGTGAAGGCGCCCCGCCGGTGAGGGCGTGGTTTACGAGGATGTCATGGCCCTAGTCGAGAAATCCCCCTTCGATTCGAAGCCGACGCTCGGGTTAGGCGTCAACGTCGTTTCGGCGAAGCGGTGGACGGCGCGCATGGTCCCGCCGGTCCTGGCCATCACGCTGATCGCGGCGCTGTATCGATTGTTTTCGACCGGACATCCAATCATCGCGATATGGACAGCGGGCTGCGTTTTGGCGTGGCTGTTCGTGCGCGGCGCCGGGGCCGCGCACGAATCGGACCGGCCCGCGAGCGGGGTTCAATCCGGACCGGAAAGGCGCTAGGGCGCGTTTTCGGGTTCGAGCGCGCGTTCGGTGCTCAGAAACCGGCGTTCCCGGCCTTCGAGCACCAGCGCGGTGAGGATCGAGGACGCGAACGCCCCGGTGTCGACGTTAATCCGATTTGGCAAGACTTCCGGGCGCGGGACGGGCGTGTGTCCGTGCACGATTATCTGGCTCCACGACCCCTTGTGGCGCAGGAAGTCTTCCCTGATCCAAAGCAGATCCTTGGGGTTCTGGCTTTGCAGCGCGACGCCGGGCCTGACGCCCGCGTGGCAAAAGAAATAATCGCCGAGGCTCGCCGCCAAGCGGGTTTGCTCCAGAAACAAGCGGTGCCCGGGAGGCATGCGCGCCAGGAGACTTTTTCGCGCGAGATCGTAGCCGGCGCCGCGGATCGCCTCCGTCACATCGACGCCATATGATTGCAGCGTTTCGATCCCGCCAAACCTGCGCCAATCGTCGAGGACGGTCCCGTCGTCGAGAAACCTCAAGAGGGTTTCCTCGTGGTTGCCCCGCAAGGCGTAGATTGGCGTCGGGAAATCGCCGCGGCTCAAGCGGTCGAGGACGCCAGCGGACGCCGGTCCCCGATCCACGTAGTCCCCCAAAAAAATCGTCATGACCTCGGGCGGCGCGGAAACAAGGTCGGCGCGGATTTGCTCGGCCAAGGCCTCCAAAAGGCCGAGACAGCCGTGGATGTCGCCGACCGCATAGATGCGCACCCCCGGGGGAAGCGAAGGGGGACCCGCGTCCCTTTTTCGCGTCAGCCGCGCGAAACCCTTAAGAGCCATCGAATTTGTCCATTTCAACCCGCCTCCGCCTCGAGCGTCTCCTACCGGACTCGATCATCGGCGCGTTCTGGAAAAGGGTCACGCTCCGGAGCGCTGGAGAGGCCGGGAGTGTCATTTGCGACTGGATGTGATAGAACGTCCGAGCCCTCCGATTTAGTCAACAGATATGTCAACACATAATATATGCCCACGATCGCCTTACCACTCCAGAAAAATGCTTGAGATTCTATGCTTTAGAAGCTATGCCTTGCCGATCTGAGGATGGGACTTTCCGATGCGATTGCGCTCCCCCACATCAAAATCGAACTTTAATTTAAAAATCTCGCCTTTTGATATTTTTTGGGCGGGAGCGGCGCCTTTCATCGCTCTCGCGCTACGCGATCCCGTTTTGCTCGAACCGACCGGCTTCCCGCGAGAACTCGCGCCGACATATCAATACGCGCTTGTCACGATTGCTTGTTCGATTCTGGCTTTTCTGCTGTTCAAAGTTAACGACGGAATGACTCATTTCTTTTCGGTTCACGATGTTCTGGCCGTTTGCGGCGCGGTGGCCGTCACGGTCGTGTCGAGCAGCGCCATCCTTTTCTTCCTCACAAGGATGGAGGGGGTGCCTCGGTCGACGCCGCTGATTTACGGGCTTGTGCTTGGTTCCGGCATGATCGTCGCCCGAACGGTGGTTCGGGCGCTCCATAAGGAGACGCCGGGGCAACGCGAGAGCATCGGCCTGGATTCGACTCCGCGGAATTTGCGCCGCGTGCTGCTCATCGGCGTGGATCGGTTTTCGGCGACGACGATCAAGCTGACTGATCAACAGCGCCCCCGCACGGTTCAGGTGATCGCCGCGCTGGACGCGCGCGAGGCGCTGCTTGGGCGAAGCATCAGCGGAGTTAAAATCGTCGGGCGTACCCAGGATCTGGGCGCCGTCGTGGATGAATACGCGGTCCATGGCGTCGACGTCGATGAAGTCTGGCTATCCGACGACGCCGCGTCGTCCTTGACGGGCGGGAGTTTGGCGGATCTGACCGAGCGGTGCGCGGAGCGCGAAATCAAATTCGCGAGAATTTCGGAGGCGCTCAATCTTACGCCCGGGGTCGCCCCTTCGTCCTTCACTACGCGAGACGACGCCGAGCCGGACTTCGATCTGAACGATTATTTCAAACTGAAGCGGGTTATCGACGTAATAGCTTCGGCGGCTTTGCTTTTCGCGCTTTTGCCTCTGGCGATAATCACCGCCTGTCTCGTATTGTCCGACGTGGGTGTTCCCCTGCTATTTTGGCAGCAGCGCATCGGACTGCGCGGCCGCAAATTCCTGCTCTATAAATTCCGCACCTATCACGCGCCGTTCGATAAGAATGGCGTGAAAACTCCCGAGGAATGCCGCCTGTCGAAACTCGGTCGCGCGATTCGCGCGGGGCGGCTGGACGAAATCCCACAACTTTTGAACGTTCTGGTCGGCGATATGTCGTTGATCGGCCCGCGTCCGCTTCTGCCCGTCGACCAGCCGAGCGATCCGCGGCTGCGCTTGTCGGTGCGGCCCGGCATCACCGGATGGGCCCAGATCAACGGCGGCACGAAGGTGACGCCGGCGGAAAAGGACGCGCTCGACGTGTGGTATGTGCGGCACGCGTCGTTCTGGCTCGACCTCAAAATCGCCGTGAGCACGGCGCTGTTCGCCCTCTCCGGCGAGCAAATGAACCACACCGCCTTGGCGCAGGCGATGGATTGGCGCGAAAACAATCTCGCCTCCCGCCGCGCGATGGAGTCAAGCGTCGAATTGGGAGACAGCGCGTCCACCGTCGCGGATTGAGGCGCGCCGCGTCCGCGAGCCCGCGCGAACCGACTTTCCCGATGGCGCTGGCGTTGGCGCCGGTGTTATCTCGATAGGCGCGGCGATTCGCGCTACGTGTCGAGGGCGGGCGTTGGAGACGAGCCTTTATGCGCCGGTCAAGCGCTTTCTCGAGGGGTTGGGCTTCGAGGTCAAGGGCGAGGTGTGCGGCTGCGATGTCGTCGCCGTGGATCACGGCGCGCCGATCGCGCTGGTCATCTGCGAACTGAAACTGAGCTTCACGCTCGAACTCGTTCTCCAGGCCGTGGATCGCTCGACCGTTTGCGACGAAGTTTGGCTCGCCGTTCGCGGGTCGACGCGCGGTCGCGGCCGCGAGTCCGATCCGCGGGTCAAACGGCTGTGCCGCCTGCTCGGCTTCGGCCTGCTTTGCGTGTCTCATTCCGGCCGGGTCGACGCCTTGGTGGAGCCGGTCGCTTGGCGGCCGAGGCCCAACGCGAAGCGCCGTTCCAAAATCCTGGAAGAGCATCGGCGCCGCAAGGGCGATCCGACGATCGGCGGCGCGGCGCGCCGGCCGATCATGACCGCCTATCGCCAGCAGGCGCTGGAATGTGCCGCGGCCTTGGCCCGGGCTCCGGCGCGGCCGCGCGACTTGAAGCCTTTGGCGCCGGACGCGCCTAAAATCCTGCTCCGCAATGTCTATGGCTGGTTCGTCAGGCCCGAGCGCGGCGTTTATGCTCTCTCGGAAGCGGGCAGGGCCGCCCTCGTTTCATGGGCGGCGGATCTGCCTGACCAGCACGCCGATAAGCGCGGCGAACCGGAAAAAATATCCGCGCGAATGTAAGGGGCGCGCGCCAATTCTTGTCTGGAGGCGATCTTGATCAAATCGGGCGATCTTCTCGCGGATGCGCCGAGGCATTCAGCCGAGGAAATAATTTCGGTCATCGCGCAAACGCCGGGAGCGAGGATCGAAAGGATCGTCTCGACCGGTCAAGCGAGCCCGCCCGGTTTTTGGTATGATCAGGATTGGACGGAATGGGTTTTCTTGATCTCGGGCTCGGCGGGCCTCCTGATCGAGTGGGAGAGCGAGCCAAGAATTCTTCGCCCCGGCGGCTATGTCGAGATTCCCGCGCATTTGCGCCACCGGGTCGAGTGGACGGACGCGGACCAGCCGACTGTTTGGCTCGCCCTGCACTTGGCGGGATGAAGGAGATCGCTCCTTGTGCAACTTATATTCGATGACGACCAGCCAGCTGGCGATCCGCGAGATCGCCGGCGCCTTGACCGACCGCGCCGGCAATTTGCCGCCATTCTCCGCGATCTTTCCCGACTACGCCGCCCCGATCGACTGACTCGCGACGGCTCCTTGGGACCAATGGGCGTCAAATCGATCGCCGCACATCTGAACGCCCGCGGCGTCCGCACCCGCGACGGCGGGCGATGGGGCAAGGGGCCATTCGCAAACTGCTGACCCGGAAGATCAATGTCGGATGGCGTCGCTTCGGGAAACCCGAGGCGGAGGTCGTGGAGATGGCTGTCCCGCCGATCATCGACGCGGCGGAGCTCGAGGCTGTTCAGGCTTTGCTCGAGATCCGCGCCCGGCGCTCTCGGCCCCGCGCGTCGTCAGCGGCGCAACCATTCTCAGCGACATCTGCTTTTTTTGCGCCCTTTGCGGCATCGCCATGACGCGGGGCGCCGGCAAGGGCGGGACCGCTACTATATACATGCTCGACCGAGGCCCGGCAGCGCGATACTAGCTGCGAGGGGCGCTCGATCCGGATGGAAAAGATCGACGGCCTCGTCGCCGACCATCTCGAAAAGCGACTGACCAACCGGAGCCGCCTCGAAGAAGTCCTATGCTCGATCCTGACCCGCCGGGGAAGCAGGCCGAGCGCCGCGCCGTGCATGTCGCCGCGCACCGAGGCGGAGGCGAAGCTAAACGGCTTTACGGCGTGATCGAAGACGGCGCGGCGCGTTGCTTCGCGCGCTCGTCTCCCCGGCAGGCGGGAACAGCGGTGCATCCGCAGGCACAGTCTTGTTCGGAATTGGCGCGCCCAAGGGGATTCGAACCCCTGTTTTCGCCGTGAAAGGGCGACGTCCTAGGCCTCTAGACGATGGGCGCAAAATATCGCCGACAGCGTCGACGAAGCGGGGTGATCTATAGAGGCGTCAAGCGCCGCTGACAAGAGCTTGGACCTCATTCTTTCGGGCGGTCACCGAGGAGGCCAAAATGGCGAAACCCCCTCGCCACGATCCGCATAGTCATCCAAAGCGAAGAAAGCATTGGCGGCGCTTGAGGGTGAGGAAGCTCAGCCTAAGCTAGGCGTTCTGGCGGTTCGGATCGCGCGGTGAAAGGAGCGCCTGCTTGAACGAATCCGCAGCTGCACTTTTCCGACAAGTTTATTTTGGTTGCGGGGGCCAGATTTGAACTGACGACCTTCAGGTTATGAGCCTGACGAGCTACCGGGCTGCTCCACCCCGCGTCAGCGACGCGCTTATGTTCGGTAAGGCTACGCAACGAAATCCGCTGGACGCCCTACTGATAAAATCGAATTTTTGGATACGATCGAAGAAGAGGCGTTGTTGTGCATTGCAGGCCTGGCGACGACCTACTCTCCCAGGTCTTGAGACATAGTACCATTGGCGCTGAAGCGTTTGACGGCCGAGTTCGGGATGGGATCGGGTCTGATCGCTTCGCCGAAGGCCACCAGGCCGGCAAAGCACAACAATGAAGCAAATGGGATTTCTTTCGATCTGTTCATCCTTTTGAAGGGATGGGCATTGAATAATGAGAGCGATCAAGCCAATCGAGCGATTAGTACCGGTAAGCTCCACGCGTCGCCGCGCTTCCACACCCAGCCTATCAACGTGGTCGTCTTCCACGGCTCTCGAGGGAGAACTCGTTTCGAGGTGGGTTTCCCGCTTAGATGCATTCAGCGGTTATCCCGTCCATACATAGCTACCCTGCACTGCGACTGGCGTCACAACAGGTCCACCAGAGGTATGTTCATCCCGGTCCTCTCGTACTAGGGACAAATCCTCTCAATTCTCCGACACCCACGGCAGATAGGGACCGAACTGTCTCACGACGTTCTGAACCCAGCTCACGTACCACTTTAATCGGCGAACAGCCGAACCCTTGGGACCTTCTCCAGCCCCAGGATGTGATGAGCCGACATCGAGGTGCCAAACAACCCCGTCGATATGGACTCTTGGGGGTTATCAGCCTGTTATCCCCGGCGTACCTTTTATCCGTTGAGCGATGGCCCTTCCACGAGGAACCACCGGATCACTATGACCGACTTTCGTCTCTGCTCGACTTGTCTGTCTCGCAGTCAGGCAGGCTTATGCCATTGCACTCAACGAGCGATTTCCGACCGCTCTGAGCCCACCATCGCGCGCCTCCGTTACTCTTTGGGAGGCGACCGCCCCAGTCAAACTGCCTACCATGCGCTGTCCCGGACCCGGATGACGGGTCGCGGTTAGACATCCATGACGATAAGGGTGGTATTTCAAGGATGGCTCCACACGAGCTAGCGCCCATGCTTCATAGCCTACCACCTATCCTACACATGCCGACACGAATGCCAGCGCAAAGTTACAGTAAAGGTGCACGGGGTCTTTCCGTCTGACCGCAGGAACCCCGCATCTTCACGGGGAATTCAATTTCACTGAGCTGACGCTGGAGACAGCGGGGAAGTCATTACGCCATTCGTGCAGGTCGGAACTTACCCGACAAGGAATTTCGCTACCTTAGGACCGTTATATTTACGGCCGCCGTTTACCGGGGCTTCAATTCAGAGCTTGCACTCCTCCTCTTAACCTTCCGGCACCGGGCAGGCGTCAGACCCTATACGTCATCTTGCGATTTCGCAGAGCCCTGTGTTTTTGTTAAACAGTTGCCACCCCCTGGTCTGTGCCCCTCCCGCCTGCTTGCGCAAGCGGAAGGCCTCCTTATCCCGAAGTTACGGAGGTAAATTGCCGAGTTCCTTCAGCGTCATTCTCTCAAGCGCCTTGGTATACTCTACCTGTCCACCTGTGTCGGTTTCGGGTACGGTCTCATGCGGGGGCTATTTCCTGGCGCGACCAGGCCGCCCGGGAAATCCAGTAATCCCGAACGGCTTTCGCCACGCGTCACCACCCGCTGGCCCACGAATATTAACGTGGTTCCCATCGACTACGCCTTTCGGCCTCGCCTTAGGGGCCGGCTAACCCTGCGAAGATTAACTTTACGCAGGAACCCTTGGACTTTCGGCGACACTGTCTTTCACAGTGTTTCTCGTTACTCATGTCAGCATTCGCACTTCCGATACCTCCAGAACGCCTCGCGGCTGCTCCTTCGACGGATTACGGAACGCTCCGCTACCGCTTGCCTTTCGGCAAACCCAAAGCTTCGGCTCGCGGCTTGAGCCCCGGTACATCTTCGGCGCGGAAATCCTTATCTAGACCAGTGAGCTGTTACGCTTTCTTTAAAGGATGGCTGCTTCTAAGCCAACCTCCTGGTTGTTTTGGGATTTCTACATCCTTTCCCACTTAGCCGCGAATTAGGGGCCTTAGCTGTTGGTCTGGGTTGTTTCCCTCTCCACAATGGACGTTAGCACCCACTGTGTGTCTCCCGCATAGTACTCTTGGGTATTCGGAGTTTGGTTAGGTTTGGTAAGTCTGTGGGACCCCCTAGCCCATCCAGTGCTCTACCCCCCAAGGTATTCATGCGAGGCGCTACCTAAATAGCTTTCGCGGAGAACCAGCTATTTCCGAGTTTGGTTGGCCTTTCACCCCTAACCACAAGTCATCCGAGTCTATTTCAACAGACACCGGTTCGGTCCTCCAGCAAGTGTTACCTTGCCTTCAACCTGCTCATGGCTAGATCACTCGGTTTCGGGTCTAAAGCAACGAACTGAACGCCCTATTCAGACTCGCTTTCGCTGCGCCTACGCCTACCGGCTTAAGCTTGCTCGTTACTTTAAGTCGCTGACCCATTATACAAAAGGTACGCTGTCACCCAGGACGAACCTTGGGCTCCAACTGTTTGTAGGTGTCCGGTTTCAGGAACTGTTTCACTCCCCTCGTCGGGGTGCTTTTCACCTTTCCCTCACGGTACTTGTTCGCTATCGGTCGCTGAGGAGTACTTAGGCTTGGAGAGTGGTCTCCCCATGTTCAGACAGGATTTCACGTGTCCCGCCCTACTCGTATCTTCAAGTCTTCGAAATCCGTACGGGGCTATCACCCACTATGGCCCGATTTTCCAATCGGTTCCAGTTAAAAGACTTGAAGCATTGGCCTGGTCCGCGTTCGCTCGCCACTACTAACGGAGTCTCGTTGATGTCCTTTCCTCCGGGTACTTAGATGTTTCAGTTCCCCGGGTTCGCTTTTATGTCCTATGTATTCAGACATAAATACCCTCTTGTGATCTCTGTAAATCCGAAGCTACGCTTCGGTTGACATCATAAACATCTTCCGAGCATAGGCTCGAAATTACAGAGATCGAAGGTGGGTTTCCCCATTCGGAAATCCGCGGATCAAAGCTTGTTCGCAGCTCCCCACGGCTTATCGCAGCGTACCACGTCCTTCATCGCCTCTCAGCGCCAAGGCATCCACCGAACACCCTTAAGGCACTTGATCGCTCTCATTATCGATGCCCACCGCTCGGCAGCGGCCCATCATCCCAGAAGGACAATGGATACATCGATAGAAAGACCATTTGCTTCAAACATATCCGAGAACTGGCGGTCAAGCACAGCCCACGCTGGTCGCTCGCTTTAGGCTAAAGAACGCCCCAAGCGATCGAATATGTTTCCTCTTCACGATGACAGACAACACGCGTTACGCAACCAAGACCCGCTTCCTCAAGCAGACCAAGCCGCGCCTACGCGAAACTTTTTTTCAAAGGACGAACAAGCCGATCAGTCGGCGCCGGTTGAAGCGATCAACCGTCTGGTGGAGCCAGACGGGATCGAACCGACGACCTCATGCTTGCAAAGCACGCGCTCTCCCAACTGAGCTATGGCCCCATTGAGCTATGGCCCTTAAATTCGGCCTCGAACTCGATCGCGCCAAATCCAAACTGGTGGGCCTGGGAAGACTTGAACTTCCGACCTCACGCTTATCAAGCGCGCGCTCTAACCAACTGAGCTACAAGCCCAAACCGATCGCACGACCCGGGCTTCTCGCGCTAGAGCCAATCAACCAAAGCCTTCAAGCTTCGTCGCGGCGCGCAGCCGGGCGGCTCGTCCTTTAGGGAAGAAAGAGAAACGAAGACGGCGGTCATCCCGCGAGATCGGCCTGACTGGCCGTTATGTTCCAAGTGATCCAATAGGTCTCCGACAAGATGCCGAAGCCATGAAGGATCATCCTTAGAAAGGAGGTGATCCAGCCGCAGGTTCCCCTACGGCTACCTTGTTACGACTTCACCCCAGTCGCTGACCCTACCGTGGTCGCCTGCCCCCTTGCGGTTGGCGAAACGCCTTCGGGTAAAACCAACTCCCATGGTGTGACGGGCGGTGTGTACAAGGCCCGGGAACGTATTCACCGCAGCGTGCTGATCTGCGATTACTAGCGATTCCACCTTCATGCACTCGAGTTGCAGAGTGCAATCCGAACTGAGACGGCTTTTTGAGATTTGCTCCAGGTCGCCCTTTCGCATCCCTCTGTCACCGCCATTGTAGCACGTGTGTAGCCCAGCCTGTAAGGGCCATGAGGACTTGACGTCATCCCCACCTTCCTCGCGGCTTATCACCGGCAGTCCCCCTAGAGTGCCCAACTGAATGATGGCAACTAAGGGCGAGGGTTGCGCTCGTTGCGGGACTTAACCCAACATCTCACGACACGAGCTGACGACAGCCATGCAGCACCTGTGCACCGGCCCCTTGCGGGAAGAAAGCCATCTCTGGCGATCATACCGGGCATGTCAAAAGCTGGTAAGGTTCTGCGCGTTGCTTCGAATTAAACCACATGCTCCACCGCTTGTGCGGGCCCCCGTCAATTCCTTTGAGTTTTAATCTTGCGACCGTACTCCCCAGGCGGGATGCTTAAAGCGTTAGCTGCGCCACTGAAGAGCAAGCTCCCCAACGGCTAGCATCCATCGTTTACGGCGTGGACTACCAGGGTATCTAATCCTGTTTGCTCCCCACGCTTTCGCACCTCAGCGTCAGGTACCGGGCCAGTGAGCCGCCTTCGCCACTGGTGTTCTTGCGAATATCTACGAATTTCACCTCTACACTCGCAGTTCCACTCACCTCTCCCGGACTCGAGACTTCCAGTATCAAGGGCAGTTCCGAGGTTGAGCCTCGGGATTTCACCCCTGACTTAAAAATCCGCCTACGTGCGCTTTACGCCCAGTAAATCCGAACAACGCTAGCCCCCTTCGTATTACCGCGGCTGCTGGCACGAAGTTAGCCGGGGCTTCTTATCCAGGTACCGTCATTATCGTCCCTGGCGAAAGAGCTTTACAACCCTAAGGCCTTCATCACTCACGCGGCATGGCTGGATCAGGCTTGCGCCCATTGTCCAATATTCCCCACTGCTGCCTCCCGTAGGAGTTTGGGCCGTGTCTCAGTCCCAATGTGGCTGATCATCCTCTCAGACCAGCTACCGATCGTCGCCTTGGTGAGCCATTACCTCACCAACTAGCTAATCGGACGCGGGCCGATCCTTCGGCGATAAATCTTTCTGCTCTCGCACGTATCCGGTATTAGCTCAAGTTTCCCTGAGTTATTCCGAACCGAAGGGCACGTTCCCACGCGTTACTCACCCGTCTGCCACTCCCCTTGCGGGGCGTTCGACTTGCATGTGTTAAGCCTGCCGCCAGCGTTCGTTCTGAGCCAGGATCAAACTCTCAAGTTTTGAGATTCGTTCCTGACTGGTCACTGTTTACTCTTTGACGAGTCCCAAACACACTCGCAATACGTCTCACGACGCAATGCGATATGGTGTTTGAAAACGTGACCGTCAGAGTGTCTCTCCATCGACAGCCCTTCCCTCTTACAGGAAAGGCATGTCCGCAAGGACATCCGCCGTCCACGTTTCTCTTTCTTCCGATTCTATTGTCAAACAGCGAAGTCCGTGACAGCGAAAACCAAACGTCCCAACCAGGACATCCGACAATCTCAAAGACGCGTCATCGTCCCGACAATCCAGCCGGGCGGCTGTAGTCACCAGAAAAACGAAGACACGACTTCAGGCGCTGTTCGTTGGCAGCGCCGCCGTCGATGAATGCGTTATAAGACCCTCCATCCACTCCTGTCAACACGGTGACGCAAAAAAAGTGAACCGAGGTTCCGTTTTCCTGGGTCAGCATGGCTTCGCGCGGTCCGGTCATGCCCGCGGGGGACGGAGAACGCCCCAATTGGGCCATAATGCGGAGGTTCCGTCACAAATCTGTTTGCTCGTCGGGTTCCTTGGCGGGCTAGCGTCGCGTAATTTGTGACGGCTTAATAAAATATTCGCGCATCCAATTCGCGGGAAAACCCCGCATGGGCGGCGCGCGAATAATGGGCGACAACCGATCAGGCCAGTGATTTGATGCAAAACGCAAACCGCGATTCCGCCGAATGACCGCTTTCGCGAATGGGCGCTTCGGCTTCCCCACGACAACGAGCATAGCCTGGGCGGATATCGGCGATGAGCCCGCGATTGAAGCCGACGGTCGTCGCCATTCGGCCGACGACCGTCGCCGGGTGTCGATTCGTTGGCTGATGGGCACGGTTCTCACGGGCCTATCGGGAGCGCTGTTGATTAGCGCCGCCGCCTACACGGCGCTCGATCAACAGACTCGCTTCGCGGAGGCGCCGACACGCGCGCAGATCACGCGCAAGGATGATCGCGACAGCCAGACCGTGAACCCCAGAAAGGGCGACCGCATCATGCGCGCCGTCGATGTCGTCGCGGCCAAACAGACTTTTCGCACGGCGACGACGGCGAAATCCGGCGACAAGGAGGTGGTTCGCACCAAGACCTTCACCCATGTCGCGACAACGCTGACGCTGACGCCAACCAATTTCGCGGATGAAGTGCCGTCTTTCAATCCTCTAAAACTGACCAGCGATCCGCATTACACGGCGGACAATCTCAGCGAATCCGATATCGCGCCTGATGACGCGGAGGTCTCGTTCGTCACCCGCGATTTGATCGCGACGCCGATCGAGCGCCAGAGCGCGTCGCTTACGCTCGAGGAAAGCCAAGCCCAGGTCGTGGAGCAGTCGAAAACGACTCTCGCCGCCGGATCAAAGGCTTCGTTGCCGCTGCCGGGCCAAATGCTGCTTTCCCGGACCAGTCGGGCGACGCTCGACCCCCTGGCGCTGGGCTATGCCGCGCCGGGAGGAACGGCGCCCGACGACATTGTCCGCGCCGTTCTCCTCGATAGAAGTGCGCATGGTGCCCGAAAATGTCACGATCACGCCGCGCGTCACGGCGCAGCCGACGCAAATGGAGGAAAAGCTCGCGGTGGCGCGGCATGGCGAGACTCTCGCCGATGTGCTCATGGCGAATGGCGTGCCCAGGGCCCGAGTAGCGGGCGTCATCGCCGCGTATAAAGGCCGGCGCTCGGAGCCCGTCCGCGAAGGTCAGCGCGTCAAGCTTTTATTCGCCGATTTCGATGGTTCGGGCAAGGAAATGCAGTTGGCCCGCGTCTCCGTATACAACGACGAGGAACTCGACTCCATGGTCGCGGCCACGGATCGCGGCGACTTCATGCAAGTGGTCACGGCCCCGAAGACGACAGCCAAGGCCGCGCCAAAGCCGCGCGTCTCCGGCCGAGAGAACGAGGACGGCGAGGACAGCGAAGACTCCGGCGGCATGCGCCTCTATGATTCGCTGTATGAGACCGCGCTCAAGCAGGAGGTCCCGCGTCCGATCATCAGCGAACTTGTCCGCGTGTTCGCCAACGACATCGATCTGCAGCGCAGCGTCGCGGGCGGCGATTCGCTGAACGTGTTTTATGACGATAGCGAAGAAAGCGGCGGCCGGGACGCCTTGCTATACGCCTCGCTGACGACGCGCGGCGAAACCTATCGCTACTACCGTTTCCAAACGCCGGACGACGGTCTCGTCGACTACTACGACGACAACGGCCGCTCCAGCCGGAAGTTCCTGGTGCGCAAGCCGATCGCCACGGGCGAGACGCGCTCGGGTTTTGGTTATAGGCGCCATCCGATTCTCGGATACTACAAGATGCACACTGGCGTCGATTGGGCCGCGCCAATCGGCACGCCGATCTTCGCGGCGGGAAATGGCGTGGTCATTATGGCGGAGTGGCACGGCGGCTATGGCCGGCGCGTCGAAATCCAGCACGCCAATGGATACATCACCGCCTATAATCATATGTCGGGTTTCGCGCGCGACATAGCCAAGGGCGTGCGCGTAAAGCAGGGCCAGACGGTGGGCTTCCTCGGTTCGACCGGTCTGTCCACCGGACCGCATCTCCACTATGAAGTGATGGTCAACGGCCACTTCGTCGATCCGATGCGCGTCAAATTGGCGCGCACCCGCGAATTCGACGGCAAATTGCTCGCCGACTTCAAACGCGAGCGCGACCGGATCGATCAACTGATGGCGAAAGCGCCCAATAATCCGAAAGTCGCGGCGCGCAAATGACGCGGCGGGGGAATCGATGGTCGCCCTCGGCCTGGCGGGGCGACGCCGATTCCCGGAGATTGGCGCGTGGCGCGATAGTTAAGCGCGGCCAAGCTCTTAACCATCGCGCGGCGACCGACGCGACGCCCAACTTTCTCATGATAGACTAACATCGATGATAGCCATGCGACGGCCTCTGCCGTGGCTTCCCCGCCGATTTCCCAAGGCGCGCCGCACATCTATGAAACACCACTCGAGGCGAGATTTCGCGCGTCGGGTCACGCGCCCTTATTCCTTGATCGTCGCCCGCTTTCGCGAAGAGCGCGCGCCGCGCGGTCAGTCGCAAACCTTTCCGCGCCAAGTGCGCTGCTCTCGCTCGACCTTATGGACTCGACCGAGTCTATCGACATGCAATTTCCTCAACCCGAACAGCGTGCGGGTTCCAATTCTCATTTTCACCGGAAGCGCGCTCGAAACCGTTGAAACCGTCAACGCGCCCGTGTTGCGATCGAGGCTTCGAAAATAGCAGCGGATGATTTCGCCGTCCGACCTGCTGACTTCGAGCAGCGTCATCGACGTCATCGACCACATGAATTCATAGCTCGAATCAATTCGCGGCCAATTCTCTTCGTCCGTTCCTCCTTGCACCGCTCGCATCGGCGGCGCGGCGAGCATCGCGATCTCATGCGGATAGATCGGCACGAGGAAATATTGGAACACTCCTTTCGCACTGGGTTTCCGGAACACGTCCACGCGCGCCATGTCGCCGCGATCGACGGCGGCGGGCCGATTTGGATTGCCGGTGTTCAGCAAAATATTCACCTTGCTCTTGGAGGCCAGCCGAATCTTGCGGATGGGATCGCCCTTGGGCGAGCGCGGCGGCTCTCCCGCGGGCTTGCCCGCCTCGATCCAGGCGCGTAAGGCGCGAACGGTCGCGATGTTGCGATCTGGATCTTTAATTCGCTCGAGGTCGGCGATCTTGATATCCGCGACCATCTTGCGCTCATAGGCCTTCCGCTCGCCGTCGCGAGTCGCGACTTGCCGAAACGTCGCGTCATGAGCCTTGCCGCGCGCGCGCCTACGTTCGGCGCAAGCGACGAACACCATATCCAGGGCGTCGAGGCATGCTTCGCGAAAGCCCGTCCAGGGCGGAAAAATCTCCGTCAACTCGAATGGACGCCCTTCACGCTCTTTCTTTTGAATTTGCCGCGTCGCTCTGTTGAGCATCGATTCGGTTGTCGCCGCGACAATGATCGCGTCGAGCGCATGATGACGGTCGTCGCGGATTCGTTCGCCTTTCTCGTTCTTTTTAATCCATTGCAAGCCGAAGGCTTTGCGCAAGCGGTCCGTCAGCGCGCCCGGACGCGCGAAGACGCGGCGCATCCTCTCGTCCTCGGCGTTCTTTTCAACCCCCGGATAAAGCTGCTTCAACGCTTCGGCGAGGAGACGGCTTGTCCAACGCGTGTCGTTGAGATTGCGCGCGCGAAATTTATCCGCCGCCTCCTCGGCGTCGCGCAATTTGTAATTTCGCTTCTTGAACCCGTCTGTCCGCAGCAAATCGACACGCGCGATGAAGGCTTCCCATTCCTTCGGACCTCTCTCCACGTGAAACCATTCGAACGGCGTGCGCCCTTTCTTGTCTTGATTCGCGCGCGTCAGGCACAGCGTCTTGTTCGAATAGGAATCATCGCCAAAGCGACTCCAAGGCAGGATGTGATCGATCTGCACGCTGTTGTCGCCAGCCACGAGTTGCGACGCCTCGATGCGGGCGTTGCTGTAGATGCAGCGTCCGTCTTGCTCCAACCATAATTCGAAGCGCGTCAACTCCTCGTGCCCGCCGCCGCGCGGCGCCCGCCCCATTTCCCGCGTGAACCGCTCTATCAGCTCATCCCTACGCCTGCCGCGCGCCTCGCCGCGACGCGCGATCTCGCGTCGCTCGTCGATGGATTTGCCGACATCGCGCGCCAACTCGATGTGAATGTAATCGGGAACGCCATAAGTCTCGACGATGGCCTTGACCTGCTTGAGCGCCTCGATCAACGCCTTGCGCGCGGTCGGACTATCGACGAGCTCGCGTGAAACACGCTTTTCCGAGAGTATCCGGGCCAACGCCTCCTTGCCGAAGACCCCGACGTCGAAGGCGTGTCGCGCGCGACTGGCGGTGTGATCGTATCCCGCCCGCGCGCAGGCCTTGTCATAGGTCAGTCCTTGCATCAGAGCGGGGATGATGTTGCGCGCGGCTTTCGCGGAAACATGACCCGCTCCGGCGAAGAGATCGAGCCCGCCATCCTTCGCCGCGGTCACGAGCGTCCGCGTGAGCGCCTCGTCGAAACCGCTCGCCAGCAAATCTTGGCGAATCAAATCATATCTATTTCGAAACGAGACAACTTCGGCGATTCGATCCAGGCGCTCGGGAGAGGCCAGCAAGTCGCGCCAAGTCGTTTCCCCTAGCGCGGCGCCGATCAGGCTCCTCAACTTGTGAGTGCCAGCCGCGGCCGCTCCCGATCTCACGACGAAATCCAGC
The DNA here is from genome assembly GCA_963710695.1 of uncultured Alphaproteobacteria bacterium. Taxonomy (GTDB): domain Bacteria; phylum Pseudomonadota; class Alphaproteobacteria; order Rhizobiales; family Beijerinckiaceae; genus Methylocystis. Next base: position 59,815 of record CAVQBO010000009.1, read on the forward strand.
CTTTTCTCCTCTCCGATGGCGACGCCAGCGAAGGAGACCGACGCGGGCAGCGCGAGCTTCTCGCGCAAGACGGCATAGGTGAACTTCGCATCCGCGCCAAAGTCCAACATCGCCACGTTCATTTCACTCGCCGACAGGGCGCGCGTTTCGCGCCCTTCAACCAGAGTGAGATTTCTCAGACGGCACAGACAGCGGAACCGCTCGTAGGAATAGCCGCGCTTGGGGGAGCGCTTCTGGTCGAGTTCGAAAGGACAGCGGCCGACCATGTGTTCGCTGTCTTGCAATGGGCGTTGAAAAAACGCCGCCTTGGTGAACTCCTCCTCGAAAGCCGTCGTCGCATGGTCGGCCTGCAAGCGGGCTTGCGCGCGAAAGAGAGCGGCGGCCTCGCTCAAGAGATCTTCCCGCAGTTGCGTGCGAGAATGGTCGCCGTCGCGATTGCGCAAACGACGCACGCTCGTGCCCGAAACGAGAAAGCTTTCGTCGCCGCATAACATATGCGCTGGAGTCCGGAAGCGCGCGAGCTTGTCCTTCGTCGCGGCGAAGGCCTTGCTCATCGCCGAATTCGAGTTCGCGGCTTGGGCGGATTTCGCGTCCTTCGCGTTCGATTTAAATCCGCGATGCCGCGCGATATGACCTAACGCCACGGCGAATTCGACCGGGCGCAAAGCGCGCTCAAACGCCTCCGTTCTCAGTTTCCATGGGTCCAAGCCTGGCTGTTTTAGCGCGTCCCGATCGTCGCGAGGCAAAAGTTCATGGCGCGCGAACACCCGCCGAATTTCATTCATGCGCTGACGGCGCCGACGCAGCACGCGGCGCTGGCCCCTGAAATTCCGGCGTATCTCGGATTTGAGCCTGGAGCCATTTTGAGTTTTTTCCTCCGGCGGATCGAACTTCCAAACTCCGGCGGCGAGAATTTTGCCTTGGGCTCCCTCCTCATCGCCAATGTCGTCGATTTCAATGAGCGCCCAGCCGATCGAAGCAATTCCAACGTCCAAACCCAAGACACGCATTGACACTCCCCTAAGCGGTTTCGGTGAAAATCCATTGACCTGTAAGGGTTAGGGGGTTTACATCCACTTGGGAAATCGGAAGGGAAGCCACGGTAAAGTGGTTTCCTTGAAATCACTGAAGGATTACCCCCGCCACAGAGATGCGGCGGGGGGATTCCCTTATTTTATGAGGACTTACGCGTCCTCGCGTCGCGGTTTTTCAAATTCGTGGTTCTCCGAATGGATTTCATTCGAAGTGAACGCGCGGATTCTCGGTTAACGTCGATCGAGGCGCTGGCGCTGGCCGCGGCGTTAAGAATCCCGGATTGGCTCTTGCGCTCGCCGACGGACGGCGCCATTTCCCGCGGGCTACGCCTAAACAGGAAGCCCCATGCTCGAAGCCGCCCTCGCCAGCCTGCGCCAAATCCTCACGCCGCCTTTTCGGTCCGTGCTTTATAAAAGCCTCGGCCTCACGCTGCTACTGCTCGCGCTCGCTTGGGCGGGGCTCGACAAACTGGCGCTGTCGGTCGCCGTGGTGGATCATCCGCTGCTGCGCACAATTCTCGCCTTCGCCACCGGCGCGGGGCTCGTCGTGGCGCTGGCCTTCTTGATCGGCCCGATTTCGATCCTGGTCGCCGGATTTTTCGTCGACGACCTCGCGGCGCACGTCGAACGCGAGATTTATCCCGCCGGCCGCGTCGGCAAGCCGGCGCCGCCGCTCGACGCCTTGATGATGACGCTACGCTTTTCGCTGGTCTCCGCCGCCGTCAATCTGGTGGCGCTGTTGCTGCTGTTCGTGCCGGGCGTCAACGCCGTAGCCTTCCTGCTCGCCAACGCCTATCTGTTCGGCCGAGAATATTTCGCGCTCGCCGCGACGCGCTTTCGCTCGCCGGCGGAGGCGAACGACCTGCGCCAGCACAACAGCGCCAAGATTTTTTTCGCGGGACTGTTCATCGCCGGCTTTGTCATGACGCCGGGGCTCAATCTGCTGACGCCCTTGTTCGGCACCGCCTTCATGGTGCGCGTCCACAAGATGCTCTCACCGGATCCGCGGTAAGATCTAGCTGCGCTGTTCCTGATACTGGCCGGTCTTGCGGTAGCGATAGAGATAGGAGGGCGCCACCGTCTCTATCGCCGTTGGCTCGATGTCCAGCCCCTGCAAGGTGCGTCCCCGCGCCTTTGCGTCCTCCGACACCACATTATCGTGCTTTAACAGCTCGACCTGATCGCCGGTCATCGTCAAAAGCTTCGGGAAAAGCCCGAGCGACAATGCGGCGAAAAACTGAGTGATCGCGGCGACCAGCTTGGCCGTTCCAAACGAAAGTTTGGCGACATGGCGGTCGCGCTCGGCGACAGCCAGAACATAATCGACCAGCTGCTCGAAGGTCTTCACCTCCGGGCCGCCGAGTTCGTAAATCGCGCCCTGCGTCGCCTTGCCGGCGAGCGCGAGCGCGACGGCCCGCGCGACATCGCCGACGTAGACGGGCTGGAATTTGGTCTTCGCCCCGACAATGGGGATGACCGGAAAGTATCGCGCCATCGTTCCGAAGCGGTTGAAGAAATCGTCTTCCGGCCCAAAAATCACCGAGGGGCGCAAGATCACGGCCTCGGGGACGGCCTCGAACACGGCCGCCTCCCCTTGCGCCTTGGTCCGCGCATAGGACGAGGCCGACCCCGCATCGGCTCCGATAGCCGAAATATGGACAAAATTGCTGATTCCGGCGGCTTTGACGGCTTGCGCCACCGCGCGGGCGCCTTCCGCGTGAATGGCCGCGAATTTCTGCTTGCCGCCCTCGGCGAGAATGCCGACGAGATTGACCGCCGCGTCGGCGCCGCGCAGCGCGGCCGCCACCGACGCCGCGTCGCGCAAATTGGCCTGCACCGGCATAACCTGCCCCGGACCGCCCAGCGGTTGCAGGAAGAAGGCGAGATCGGGCCGGCGGCACGCGACGCGCACGCGCCAGCCGTCGCGCGCCAGAGCCCGCACAACGTGACGCCCAACGAACCCCGAGCCGCCAAACACCGTCACCAGCCGCTCAGTTCCCACGCGCTCCGTCGTCATTTTCCGCCTCGCTGTCGTCCCAAGCCCGTTTTTCGCGGCGCCGCGAAAATCTCAAGCGCGCGTCTAGCGCGTTTTGCTCGCGAAGGGAATGCGGCAATAAAAGGATTCGTCGCCGCCCGGCGTTGACGCACGGGCGAGGCGTCCATACTGTGCGGCATCCCCGCCCTCGCGCAGATTGGCCAAATGTCCCGCTCAGAGTCCGCCCCCGGCTTATCGTCCGCTTTTCCCGCCGAACTCCTTGAAGCCGCGAATGTTTCGCAGGCCTGGCCGTTCGAGGAGGCGCGAAAGCTGGTCAAGCGCGTCGAGGCCAGCGGCCAGACCCATGTGCTGTTCGAGACGGGCTATGGTCCGTCCGGCTTGCCGCACATCGGCACATTCGGCGAAGTGGCCCGCACCAGCATGGTGCGGCGGGCCTTCGAGGTTTTGACGCAAGGGCGGATCGCCACGAAATTGCTGGCCTTTTCCGACGATATGGACGGGCTGCGCAAGATCCCGGACAATATTCCCAACAAGGAGCTGCTCGCCCCGCATCTTGGCAAGCCGCTCACCCGCGTGCCCGATCCGTTCGGCCAATATGACAGCTTCGGCGCCCATAACAACGCGCGTTTGCGGGCTTTTCTCGATGCTTTCGGCTTCGAATACGAGTTCGCCTCGTCCACGCATTATTACGCATCGGGGCGCTTCGACGACGCACTTTTGCGCATCCTCGCGCATTACGACGCAATCATGGAAATCATGCTGCCGACGTTCCGGGAGGAGCGGGCGGCGAGCTATTCGCCCTTCCTGCCGATCCATCCCCGCACGGGAGTGGTCATGCAGGTCGCGCTGACGGGACGCGACCCCGCCGCCGGAACGATCGACTGGCGCGACCCCGAGACCGGCGAGAACTTTACCACGCCCGTCACCGGCGGTCACTGCAAATTGCAATGGAAGCCCGACTGGGCGATGCGCTGGTATGCGCTCGGCGTCGATTATGAAATGGCCGGCAAGGACTTGATCGATTCGGTCAAGGTTTCCGGCGCCATCGTGCGCGCGCTCGGCGGCAGGCCGCCGGAGGGCTTCAACTACGAGCTTTTTCTCGACGCCGCCGGCCAGAAAATCTCCAAGTCGAAGGGCAATGGCCTGACCATCGACGAGTGGCTGACCTACGCCAGCCCCGAGACGCTGGCGCAGTTCATGTTTCAAAAGCCCTCGGCCGCCAAGCGCCTGCATTTCGACGTCATTCCCCGCAATGTCGACGATTACCTCGCCTTTTTAGAGGCTTATCAGCGCCAGGGCTGGAAGGAGCGGCTCGGCAATCCCGTCTGGCACATTCACAACGGCGCCCCGCCCGAGCCGGAAACGCTGCATCATCCCGGCGAGGGAAACGCCAAGGGCACGACCGTCTCCTTCGCCATGCTGCTCAATCTCGCCACCGTCGCCAACGCCGAGGATCCAGCGGTGCTGTGGGGCTTTTTGCGCCGCTACGCGCCGCAAGCGACGCCCGAAAATCACCCGCGCCTCGACAAACTCATCGGCTACGCCGTTGCTTACTTTCGCGATTTCGTCCGCCCGCAAAAGCAATATCGCGCCGCCGACGAGGTCGAGCGCGAAGTGCTGGCGAAGCTGTCGGACATGCTCGGGGCCTTGCCGGCGGGCGCCAGCGCCGAGACGATCCAGACCGCGCTTTACGATGTCGCGCGCGCCGTCCCGCGCTATCAGGATCTCGCCGCCAAAAACGCGACGCCGGAGCGGCCCGGCGTCTCCAATGATTTTTTCAACATGCTCTATGAGGTGCTGCTCGGCGAAAAGCGCGGGCCGCGCTTTGGCTCCTTCGTCGCGCTTTATGGCGTGGCGGAGACGCAAGCGCTGATCGCCAAGGCGCTCGCCGGCGATTTTTTGCCCAAGAAGGACGTTTGAACGAACATGCGCGTCGCCGAAGCCGATATTCTGATCCTGCCGGGCTGGAGCGACTCCGGCCCCGACCATTGGCAAAGCCGCTGGCAAAACAAACTCTCCACCGCGCGGCGGGTGATCCAGCAGGATTGGAGCGCCCCGCGCCGTGACGCATGGCGGGATACGATCGAGCGGGCGGTTCTCTCCGCCGAGCGTCCGCCCGTCATCGTCGCCCATTCATTGGGCGTGGTCGCGCTGCTTCATGCCGCCGCGCGGGTCGGCGACAAGATCGCCGGCGCCTTTCTGGTCGCGCCGCCGTCCGAGAGCGCGCTGCGCGAAATCCCCGCCGTCGACAAGGATTTTTTGCCCTATCCGCGCGCGCGCCTCGGCTTTCCCACGGTGATCGTCGCGGCGAACGACGATCCTTACGCCGACCCGCCCTTCGCGCGCGACCTGGCCGCCGATCTCGGCGCGCAATTTTTGGACGCCGGCGCCGCCGGCCACATAAATGTCGCGAGCGGGCATGGTCCCTGGCCGGAAGGCTCGATGGCCTTCGCCAATTTCATCGCGAAATTATGAGGCGGGGCGGCGTCATCGCGCTTTGCGCGCTGGCCTCGCTCGCCGCGCATTTCGCATGGGCGCAGACCGCCGCGCCTTACGGCCCCCCTCCCCCGCCGGCGATGCCGGACGGTTATGCGCGCGACCTCGTGGATGTCGCCGGCGACCCATCCTCGCGGCTCGTAGTTTGGCGCCCCGCGGTCGCGGGCGGAACAATGCTGATCGACGCCGAGGACGAGCCTTCGCTCGCGGCGCTCGCCCGGCGCGATTTGTTGCAAATCGCCCGCGCGCGAAAAATGACGGTCCTGTTCTTGGGCGCGGCGCCGGACTCCCCCGCCCCGGAGAAGCTGCGCGAGACGATCGCGCGATTGCGCTTGGCTTCGCGGAGCAAAAGGATCATCGGCGCGGGCGTCGGTCAAAGCGGGGATTTGCTGCGAAAGCTCGCTGGCGAAGGCGCCGACAAATTATTCGACGCGCTGTTGCTGCTGGGCGCCGCGCCCCCAAAACCGTCCGGAAAAAGCACGCCTTTCACCATCGAGATTTTCGGCTCCGACGCCTATTGGCGATCCGTCCCGCGCGCGCCGGAACCGCGCGCCGCCGAGCCAGGCAATCGGCGCGTGTTTTTTCTGGCCGGCGGCGCGGCGTCGGGCGCGCTGGAGACCAATTGCGCGGCGCCGGTCAATGACCGCTCCGCCGAACCGGCGCGGCGCGCGCTTCTCGTCGCGCTCGACGATTTTTTACAGGGCGGCCCGCCGCCGCCGGCGTCGCGCCGCGCCGATCTCGCGCCGGCCGAATCACTGGCCTGGCCCAAAATCCCCGGCCTCCCCGCGCCGCCGCCGGGCGCGCGTCTCGTCCCAAAGATCGACGTGGACGGCAATGAGTCCAGCGGCCTGCGCCTGCCGGACCAGGCTCTGCCCATCGCGACCTTCACCGGCTGGAACGCCGCCCGGGACAAGACCAAGGGCGATTGCGCCTCTGGCGCGAAATTTCCGTTCCCGATATCCCGCGCGGCGCGCGAGGCGAGCGGCGATCCGCGCCAGTCGCTGCCGGAGCGCTATGGCTCGCGCGCCTATTTCGTCGGCGCGCTGCGCTCGGTCGCCGACCGGCTGGTGAAGGAGCGCCTGCTGCTGCCGCAAGACGCGGACGCCTATGTGGCCGCCGGCAAGGAAGCGCCATTTTGACGAAGGCTCCGGCCCGGCGCGCGCCGCCGGACAGCGGGGGCTTCGAACCTTCAGCGCGTCGAAACTTCAGCGCGTTGAAATTCCCCGGCTTGAAAAGCGCGCCGCGCTACGGCATATAGGCCCGGCCGCGTCTTCAAAGGCGCGCAGCGGTGGAGACGTGGCCGAGAGGCTGAAGGCGACGGTTTGCTAAATCGTTATAGGGGAAACTCTATCGTGGGTTCGAATCCCACCGTCTCCGCCAGCGTCGCGCGCTAACATCTTGTAATTGCAAAATTATTGGCGCTCAACGCCTTTGTCTGCCCTAGCATGAGTTGATACACAAAAATTCGGACAGTCATTGATCGGCGCACGCCGGGCGAGCCTCTCGGTCTGGCGGACAAACCTCTAGCGCCCGCTACAACTCCGCTGAATTCGCGGCGACCGCGTCTTCATTCCATTCGAGCCCAACTCCAGGCGCGTCGCGAATGTGCAGCATACCGTCGACGATCTTATACGGCTCTTGTACAATCAGGATCGGCCCAGTTCTGCCATTCCAGCCAATGCGCTGTCTCCGTGACCCGCATGACATGCGCGGCGACCTCGGGGTAAAGGTGAGTGGAGATAGGAACGCCCGCCGCTCCGGCGATCGCGGCCGCTCCGAGCCAGCCAGTGACGCCGCCGATGCGCATGAAATCCGGCATCACTAAGTCGCAGGCTTTCATCTGAAGCGCTCGATGGAGGTCGCGAACGCCATAGAAATTCTCGCCGATTTGAATCGGCGTTTTCAGTCGGGAGGACAGCCGAGCGAAGCCGTCAAAATTGTCGTAAACGATCGGCTCCTCGATCCAGTCGAGACCCAAGTCGTCGATCGCATGGCAGCGGCGCAACGCTTCGGCGAGATCGAGACCCTGGTTGAAGTCGACCATTAAGTGAATACCATCGCCGACCGAAGCGCGAACGGCGTCGATCGCTCTGAGATCATCCCGCGCGTTCTCCCGCCCGAGCCGAAGTTTGAGACCGATGAAGCCTCCTTCGTCGCGCAGTTCGATTGCCTCCTCCGCGAGCCGCTCCGGCTCCCTGAGCCAAAGCCCATTGCTGTTGTATGCCTTCACGGGTCCGACCGTGCCCCCTAGAAGCACACACAGCGGCAGGCGGGCGGCCTTCGCCAGCGCGTCCCAAGCCGCCATGTCGAGCCCCGACACAGCTATCATCGCGAGGCCCTGATAACCCACGAAATGGAGAGATTTGCGGGCAAGTTCGTAAATTTCGATCGGCGCCACGCGACGCCCCTTGAGCATCTCGCCGAAATCATGAAGCGCGGGGATCAGATATCGCATCGCCTTGATGGTGTATGGTTCGAGATAGCTTCGACCAACGACGCCTTCCTCCGTCAACAGGTCGATCAGAATAAGCGGCCAATCAGGGAGGGTCGCTATCCGCGCGACAATGGGCCGCTTCAGCTTTAGCACGACCGCTCGCGCCCGGATCGATCGTAACGTCAAGGATTCAAGTCGCATCGCGGGCGCTCCGCTTTGGTGTTTCAGAGGAGATCACATGCGCGGCTAATCGTTCGATCACTCCGCATATTGAGCAATTCCATTCCCGAACGACCAATTCTCTTTTTGAACCTCTACGAGATTGATGAATACATCCTCGGGACGAAGCCCCAGTCGGGCATGGAGAGCGTCGGCCACGGCCTTGTAGAACGCTTTCTTTTGCTCGACGGTTCGACCGGCGTTGAGCGTTAATTGGATAAAAATGCAATCTTGAGTGCGTCGAACGCCAAGATAATTTTCGTCGGCGACTAATGCGCCGATCGGATGCTCGGTGATGACTTGGAAACGGTCGTCCTTAGGCGCTTTCAGGGCCTCGACCATCGCCTCGTAAACGATGTCGCCGACCGTGCGACGATATTCGGCGGACTTTCCTTGGACGAGATCAATGCGTGCGAGCGGCATGTGCGGTCCTTACTAACTAGCGTCGACAGTAGTCCCGGCGAAGCGCCGAACAGGGCTGAGCTGCCCGGCGCGGTCCTCAAGCCGCGTCTTCAATTTTATCGAGCAATTCCGTCAACCGCTCGACTTGTTGCAACAAGATGCCGCCGACGCCGAGGGCGAACCAGACGCCGATGACAAATCCCCAGTGGATCGGCGCGGCGAAGAATTCCTCCCGAAACCAGAATGTGTGTCCCCATTCATTGAAGCCGACGCTGACCAGGATCATGAAGGGGCCGACGACAGCGAGCGTCAACGGAACCGAAATGCCCTTGGCGTAGAGCGGCAATCGGGTCCGCGCGTAAATCCAGGCGGAGCCGCCGAGAAGCACATAGAGCGGGAAGTTGAAATAGAATTCGATGATATGATTGGCGGTGAATGGCGTGTCGCGAACGGAAACCTGATGCCAGGAATTGTCCTGCTCGGCGAAATAACTGCCGGCCCAGTAGACCGCGAAGGTATAGACGCTGATCCACATGGTCAGCGTGAAATAGCGGGTGATTTCCTCTTTCGGCGACATGGCGTCCATATTCTGGTCGCGCGTGAACCAGAGATATCCCCAGAGAGCGGGGAATACCACGGCCAGCACCGCCAGCTCGATATAGAGCAGGCGCATCCAGTGCGTCTCGAAGGCCGGTTCGGACAAATCGAGGCCGGCCGATACGCCGTACACGCCCTGATACAGCCGAAACCCGACGTAAATGACCGTCAGCCCGGCGAAGGTCGCCAGATATTTGTATAGTTCCCTGAAGTACCACGGCGGCCCGAAGCTCACATGCGCGGCGGCGGCTGGTTGGATTTCTTGTGACGTCACGGACATTGCGATTGCCTTTCGAGTTTCGGCTTGGTTGGACCAGCGGGCGATACGCGGTCGACGTTAGTTGAACGTTGGAATGATGGCGGTCGAGACGCTGGCGATGTGGCGTTGGCCGTTCGCGTCATAGAGGAACAGGAGACCGCCCAATCTGCTGTCCGCATCGCGAATGAGCCCGTCCAATCTTTCTCGCTGCCACAAGGAGTCTGTCGCGGTGATACGGACGGTTCGCGTTTCTCCCGGCTGAATCGGATCGGCGGTGTCGAGGCTCATTCCTTGCGGAGCGATAAGCGTGTCTGGGTCGCCTTCGCGAGACGGCCCGACGCCAGGGTTAAGAAAACGCACGTTGGCCGTCGCGAATTCTCCGATCTGGACCGGCTGGTCCGACGCGTTGTGGATTTGCGCGACGATAGTCAGCGATCGGGCGGGAACGTTGAATTCCGCCCGCTGAACTTTCATTTTCACCAAACCATTGACGGCCGCGGGCAGGGGCTCGATCTGATCCATCCCGGCCTGAAGCGGAATGGCGCTAGGATATTGCCGATCCGTCATCGCCTGAGCGCCGAAAACGAACAGGGGCACGCCCGCAAGCATTAGCACGGCGATTTTCTTGTCGAGCGGCGTGATCAATGCATTCTCCTGGCCGAGCTGAAGCATTTTGTAGCGCGGCAGGAACAGCGGCCGCCGCACCCACCAGAGCAGCCACGCCGAGCCGAGCGCGATCCAGAACGCATGCCACGCGACGCCATTGGCGAGGCCGTAGGTCTCCATGTCGATCATGTCGCCATTGAGCGTTTTCACTTGATTGGTGAAGGTGGCCGGATCGCCGGCGACTTCGAACCAATGCCCCGGCCCCATGACAGCGCCGGCGTCATGCAGATTAAAAAACGGATGGAGATGATATCGGCCGGGCAGGCGCGCCTTGAGCACGATTTTGAAGTCGTAATCGCCACCCAGCTTCAGCGCGGCGGAACTGACGGAAGATTGCCCGTTCAGATAGCGCTCGGTGCGGATGAACACGGGTCCGGGCGACGAGACGTTGAGATAGGTCGCATCTGGTTTGGGCACGCCGCGCGGCCAGTCCTCGGCGACATGAAATTTGCCGGTGATGACCAACTCATCGTTGACGTTCAGTTTCTCCCGCGACCATTGCACATCGTACCATTGGATGGTGCGCATGCGAATGAACGGCTCCAGCGCCTTTTCGCCGTGGGCCGCCGCGCCGCTTGGGGCAAGCGTCAGGCAGCATGCGCCTAAGCCGAGGAGGCCGAGGAATTTCTTGATCGTTTTCAGCATGGCCGCGCCCTCGCTTAGATTTTCTGGACGAAACGGGTCGTTGCGAACGCTTTGCCGATGAACCACCAAGCGGGGTACATCAACGTGCACAACAACCCCGAGCAAAACGCCGACAGCGGCGTCGCGACCTGTCCGTAGGTCCTCAGCGTCCCTCTTTCGATGAGCCGCAGATATTCGGGCGTGCCGGCGCGGATATATTCAAAGCCGAACAGATCGGCGACGGTCAGTTGCGCGCCGCCATATTCGACCGGCACATGAAACATGCGCGAAAATTGGCCAGTTGCTCGGATAGAACAGCAGCGCGAACGCCATTCCGCCGAAGATGCTCGTCACCGTCACGCTGTTGCTCAGCATCAATATGGCGTCGAGCACGAGAGCGCTCGGCAGCATGGTCGCCGGCAGCACCTCGTTGATCGGGAAATAGTTCCACAAATGATAGGCGAAGAAGCGCGCGATCCAGGTTCCGATCAAAAGGCATGCGATGCACAAGGTCGCGCCGAGCGGCAGACGGAAATGGGTCCAGAGGACGGCCTGGACGGCGGCGGGAAATGTTATCATCATCAAGGGAGTGACCAGCGGCCACCATTGCCGGTCCTTCCAGTCAACCCAAAAGTCCCAGTCTCCGACCGTCAGCGCCACATGAAGATGAAACGCGCCGATGAAGAGAAACAGGGCCAGCACCAGGATGAGATAATCATAGGCCCGGGAAAGCCTCGCTTTTTCCCCCGTGTAAGGTTGCGGTGGAATTTCGAGATCGGTGCTCGTCATGGAAGTCTCCTGACAAAAGCGGCTGTTCGCCGGATCGCCGTATCGTTGCCGCCCGTCGCCCGCGAACCCTTGGTTCGAGACGGGGCGTCAACGGGTGTCGGAGATGGCAATCTAGGCGCCCAGGCGAACCGCGTGAAATGATGAGATTTAATGGTGGTATGAATGAAAATCACAGGCCGGAAACGCGCCTCCAATTGGCGCGCGGATATGAATCGCCAACGAGAACACCGACCCAGAGGCGTCCGAAAAATGCCGGAACTGCGAAATTTCGATCTCAATTTGCTGGTCGCCTTCGATCTGCTCATGCAAGAGCAGAACGTCTCGCGCGCGGCGGAACACATGTTCGTCAGTCAATCGGCGATGAGCCACATTTTGCAGCGCCTGCGGCAACAGCTAGACGACCCGCTGCTCGTCAAGACGCCGTCCGGCATGAAACCGACGGACAGGGCGCTCGCCTTGATCGGCCCGGTCAAGGCCGTCCTTCGCGACATAAGGAATTTGATCAACGCCGAAGAAGAGTTCATCCCGGCGACAAGCACGCGGCGCTTCGTCATCGCGGCGACCGACTATATGGATTTTCTCATCGTTCCAGCGCTCGTCGAGCGCATCGCGCGAATAGCGCCCGGCGTCGACATCCACATCAAACGAACGGAAACGCCGTTTCCCGAGCGGGAGCTGGAATACAATGATCTCGATTTGGTGCTGGGGTTCGAGGCGATCTTGAACCCGCCGGGCCATATGATCGTCCAAAAGCTGTTCGAGGATCGCATGACGTGTCTGGTCGCTCGCGATCATCCCGCCAGCCGCGCCGAGCGTCTGACGCTGGACGAATATGTCGCGCTGAAGCATATGCTGATTTCACGCACGGGAACACGCATCGGATTGATCGACGAATGGCTGGCCGGAAAGGGGCTGGAGCGTCGCATCGCGCTCATCGTGCCGCACTTCCTCTCCGCGCCATTCATCGTCGCCAGGACGGATATGCTGTTGTCCCTGCCTGAACGAATTGCCCAGAAATTCCTGGACCTCGCGCCGCTCAGCATATTGTCCGCCCCGATTGATCTTCCCGCCTACGATCTGGTGATGGTGTGGCACCCGTTGCGCGAGAACGATCCCGTTCATCGCTGGCTGCGCGGTCAGATACTCGCCATTTGCCAAACGTTGGACGCGCCCGCCGTTGCTTCGGTCACCGACCCGGCAGGCCGGGGGCGAGAGCTTTGACCTCGATCAGAAGATAGGGCGGCTTGGACAGCGCTTCGCCGCCATTCAGGACGGCCGAGCGGTGCAAGTTGATTGATCACGGCATAGAGCTTGCCTTCCGGCCCAAAAGCCAGGGAATCGACCCACGCCAGCTCCGGGCTTTGCGCGAGCCGGTAATAGCTTCGATCCGGCTTGATGACGCCAATGGCGTTCGCCGCGAGGTCGCCGAGATAAATATTATTGTCTTTGTCGATGCTGATTCCGTCGCAGATCGGTTTGTCGCTGTAGCGCTCGACCATTTGACCGAGCGTGTTCGCATCCAGTTTTTCGTCGGCGAGAGCGCCTGCCTTGATGCGATAGAGACTGGTTCCGTGCATGGGGCCAAAATACACCCATTCGTTTTGCAAATCCTCGGTGACCGGATTGACGCCGATATGGGGCCGCACCCAACGGCCCTCGGCGTCCTTCATCTGAATGGGCCGCCCATCGATGACGAGATCGACCTTTTCCGGAACGACGCTTCGATGCCCCTCCAGCACGCGCCGGGCCGCGCCGGTCTCGATGTCCACGACGATGAACGCCGCATTGGCGCCGCCCGCCGGATCGACGATGAATATCCGGTTGTGCCGACTGTCCACCGTAAAATCGTTGACGAAGGCGTCCTTGGGGGCGATCGGAGCGGGCAGATAAATGACGCGGCGCAGTCTGTCGGTCTTGGTGTCCCAGCCGACGAGCTTGGGCGTGACGCCGCCGCGCATTCCATTGTCGAGCATCCAGACAACGCCGTCGACGCCGGTCCGGATTCCCAGAACCGAATCCAGCGTCAGGCCGGAATGGCCTTGCCGATCGTTCAATTCCTTGCTGGGAAACGGCGTGAGCGAGCCGTCGGCCTGACGTTCCACGACCGAGTCATTCGGCTCGTAGAACTGATGCTGGCTCATGATGATTCTGCCGCCTCCAGTCACAGTGACGTTTCCCGGGGCTTGAGACAGTTTCGCGATAATTTCGTAATTGGAAGCGGTCTCGGCGGAAACATGACCCGAGAACGCGAACAGAAATATCAGCGCGGCGAAGGCTTTTTGCACGGCGGTCTCCCGGAGGTCGAGCGGGCGCTCGACGTTCACTTTATGCCATCGACCGCGGCGGGATTAATGGCCTTTTTTCATACCGGTATTACCCAGCCGAATGTCAGGCGTTCCCCCTTCCTACGGGCGCGGAACGCGTGTTGTCGGCGGTCTCGGTGATCGCCGAGGAGGAAGCGAGACCAATTTGGCGTTTCAAGAGCCTTCGCCGCAAGGACTTGTTCGGCGAACCGACGCCGTCGAGGAAACCAATAGGGATGCGTGCGGCGAGGCCACCGTCTCCGCCACCCGCCTCCCCATCGACTTATTTCTTCCGTCGAGATCACCCCGCGCGACCGCTCAGAAGTCGTCGAGGTCGATGTCGAGTATGGCGATTTGCAGGGTGTAGCTCGATCCCCTGGCGTCGTCGGCCGAAATGATCCCGAGAAAATCCGCGCCGCTGTTCAATTCGACCGAATCGGTCTTGCGGCCGCGCGGCGCCAATGTGAGCCGCTCGTTTTCGAACAGCTTGCGCAAATATGACTGCAGGGCCTCGCGACCGACGGGTATCTTCATCGCGAAGGCGAATGACCGGTCGCCGTCCTCGTCGTCCACCGTCAATGACGCGATCTGGCGTTCGCCCAGATGCACGGCCGCCGCCTCGGAGTTTTTGGGGTCGAGCGTCACCCTGATCTCGTCATTGCCAAGCGATCGCCGCAAGAAGTCCTGCAATTTGTGCAATTCGGTCTTGTTCAACTCCGCCCCCTCACCGTGCGAACCTAGCCATTAGGCTGTGCCACGAAATGCGTTTGAATCGCAAGATCGTTCGCGACGCGGGGCGCCGGGGCGGCGACGAATAAAAAACGCCCGGAGCGGAGGCTCCGGGCGATGTCATTGGACTTGAAATCCCCTTACTGAGCCTGGCCTTTCAGCCGCTTGTTACACTCGCTCCAGAACTGCGGCCACTTCATCGCCGGATTGGTTTTGTGGAGTTCGGCCTTCTGGGCCTTCCATTCCGCGCCGCACTGCTTTTCGCGCTCGCGCATCGCGGCTTGCCCCTCGGAGGCTGGTTTCGCCGCGGTGGCCGGCTTCGTGGGAGTGGCGGCGGGCTTCGTGGGAGCGGCGGGCGCCGTCGTCGGCGCGGGGGCCGGAGCGGGCGCGGGAGCCGCCGTCATCGGCGCGGGAGCCGGGGCCGGCGCGGGGGCCGGAGTGCGCGGCCGGCGCGGCCGCCGGCTCCGAGATACGCGCGCGGCAAGCCTTCAGATATTCTTGCCAGCTCTGTCCATTGAGCTGGTTGGCGGCCTTGGCGGCTTGATATTGCGAGCCGCATTCCTTGAGGATATTCGCCTGCGCCAACGCCTCGCCCGGAATGGCGACAGCGAGGCCCAGGGCGAAGACGCCGGCTGCGGCGGTAGAGATAGCGAGACGAATCGACATAAAACTCTCCCCCTGATGGAGAACCGGCGCTTGTCGCGAAGTTCTCCAGAATTGCAACGGTCGGCGAAACGCCCTAACCCCGCGAGCAAAGCAGATGCCGCGCCGTGAGGGTTCGACCGACCGGACGATAATCCCAAGATCGACATGAACGCAATCTGAACCTACAAAACGAAGCCTTGAAGGCAGTATTTTGTCGCGGGGGCCCGAGGGGAAGAGGCGAAAATGCCGAAGACGGGAGAAAAAGCCGGCCACGAAAATCCGATTTCCTGGCGCGACGCCGACGTGATTTCGCACGGCGACGGCATGGCCCGATGTCCCTGGTGCGGCGTCGACCCGCTCTATGTCGCCTATCACGACGAGGAATGGGGCCGGCCGGAGCGCTGCTCGCGCGCCTTGTTCGAAAAACTGGTGCTGGACGGATTCCAGGCAGGCCTGTCCTGGATCACCATTTTGCGCAAAAGAGACGCGTTTCGCGCCGCGTTCGCCGGCTTTCGGCCGGAACAAATCGCAAGGTTCGACGAACGCCAGTTTTCCGCGTTGATGCAAAACGAGGGCATCGTCCGCAACCGCGCGAAGATCGAGGGCGCGGCGGCCTCGGCGCGGGCCTGGCTGGCGCTGGAGGAGGAGAGAGGCTTTTCGGCCTATCTCTGGGATTTCGTCGACGGTAGCCCGATCGTCAATCACCCCCGCCGCACCAGCGACATTCCCGCCCGGACCGCCCTCTCCGAAAGAATAGCCAAGGATTTGAAGGCGCGCGGCTTCAAATTTTGCGGGCCCACCATCGTCTATGCCTTCATGCAGGCAGTCGGAATGGTGGACGATCACCTCGTCGGCTGCTTCCGACATGGCGCCGACCAATAGGCGCGCTTCACGCCGCCTTGGAGCGGCGATAAAACGTCTCGCCGCCCGCCGCCATTTCGCGCAGCAAGGGCGGCGGCGCGAAGCGCGCGCCATGCTTGGCGGTCAGTGCGTCGCACAGTTCGACGAAGGCTTTTACGCCCATGCCGTCGATATAGGACAAGGCCCCGCCGGTGAACGGCGCGAAGCCGAAGCCGAGAATCGAGCCGACATCGGCCTCGCGCGGGTCGGTGACGACATGCTCCGCCATGGTGCGCGCGGCCTCCACCGCTTGTATGACGAGGAAGCGTTGTTTCAGTTCCGTCACGTCAAGAGCGCCCGGATCGATCTTGTTGTCGGCGAGTTCGGCGAGACCAGGCCATAGCGTCTTCTTGCCGCTCGCCGGATAATCGTAAAATCCCTTGCCGTTCTTGCGGCCGAAGCGCCCATTGCGCTCGACCATGAATTCGAGCACGCGCTCCTGCGCCGGATCGACGGCCGTTGGTCCCAGGTCCTTCTTGGCGGCTTGCAGAATCTTCCAGCCCAAATCGAGCCCAACCTCGTCGTTGAGCGAGAGCGGCCCGACCGGCATGCCGGCCATGCGCGCGGTGTTCTCGATCATCGCCGCGGGAACGCCCTCGATCAGCATGATCTGCCCCTCGCGCACGTAATTCAGCACGCAGCGATTGGCGAAAAAGCCGCGCGAATCATTCACGACGATCGGCGTCTTCTTGAGGATGCGCACGAAATCGAGCGCCGTCGCCAGCGCGACATCGCCCGTTTCCTTGCCGAGAATGATTTCGACGAGCAGCATTTTTTCGACCGGCGAAAAGAAATGAATGCCGATGAAATTGTCGGGGCGGGCCGATGTTTGGGCCAGCGAGGTGATTGGCAGCGTCGACGTGTTGGAGGCGAAGACCACGTCCGGTCCAACCGCCTCCTGCGCGCGCCGCGTCGCCTCGGCCTTCACGCCGCGATCCTCGAACACCGCCTCGAGCACGAGATCGCAACCCTTCAGGCGCGCGTAATCGGCGGTCGCCTCGATGCGCGCGAGCAACGCCGCTTGATCGGCGGCGGTCGCGCGTCCGCGCGAAACCTGTCCGGCGATCAGCTTTTCGCAGCCGGCCTTGCCCTTGTCGGCGCTCTCCTGATCGCGGTCGAGCAACACCACCTCGAGCCCGTTGCTGGCGCTCACATAAGCGACGCCGGCGCCCATGAAGCCCGCGCCGAGTATGCCGATCTTCTTGAGATTGGTCGGCGGAACATCTTTCGGGCGGTGCGCGCCCTTGTCCAGCTCGTTTTTGGAGAGAAACAGCGAGCGAATCATCGCGGCGGCTTCCTTCGAGCGCAGAATATGCGCGAACCAGCGCGCCTCGACTGTCAGCGCCTGATCCATCGGCAGTTGCAGCCCCTCATAGACCGAATGCAAAATGGCCTTGGCCGCCGGATAATTGTCGTAGGTCTCGCGCCGATAGATCGCGTTGGCGGGCGGCCAGATCATCATGCCGCCGGGCGAGAACACGCGGCCCGACGGGGCCTTGAAATCCTTTTGGTCCCAGGGCTGCGCGGCCTTGCCGCCGCCCAATATCCAGGCGCGGGCGCGCTCCACGATCTCGCCCTCGGGCGCGAGTTCATGCGCGAGGCCCGCCGCCTTGGCGACCTTGGCCTTGATCTGCTCGCCCTTGAACAGAAATTGCAGCGCGTCGCCGGTCGGCAGCAAGCGCGCCACGCGCTGCGTCCCGCCGCCGCCGGGAAACAGGCCCACCTTGATCTCCGGCAGGCCCACCTTGGTTTTGTCATTGTCGGCGAGGACGCGGTAATGACAGGCGAGCGCCAGCTCGAATGCGCCGCCGAGGCATACGCCGTTGATCGCGATGGCGAAGGGTTTGCCTGATGTCTCCAGCTTTCGGTAAAGCAGGGAGAGCCGCCGCGCGCCTTCGAAAAACTCCTTTTTGGCGACTTCCTCGCCATGCGTCTTCAGCGACTTCTCGAAGAGCGCGGCGCTCTGTTGCAACATGGAAAGGTCCGCGCCGCCCGAAAACGCGCTCTTGCCGGAGGTGATGACGCACCCCTTGATCGCCGCGTCGTTTTTCACGGCGTCGATGACTTGCGCGAGTTCGTCCATCACGCTTTCGGTGATGACGTTCATCGACCGTCCCGGCATGTCCCAGGTGAGCAGCGCAACGCCGTCGGCGCCGGTTTCGAATTTGAAATTCTGGAGATTCATTGAAGACTCCTGGAAGGCTTCTGGCGCCGAGCCGGCGACCGAAAATTCTTGAGGCGCCGCTTACCGCGAGCGCCTCACACCCGCTCGATGATCGTCGCGGTGCCCATGCCGGCGCCGATGCACAACGTCACCAGCGCTATCGCCTTGCCGGACCGCTCCAACTCGTCGAGCGCGGTTCCGAGCAGCATCGCGCCGGTCGCGCCGAGCGGATGGCCGAGCGCGATGGCGCCGCCGTTGACATTGACCTTGGCGGGATCGGCCGCGAAAGCCTGCAAAAAGCGCAACACCACGGCGGCGAAGGCCTCGTTGACCTCGATGAGGTCCATGTCGGCGATCGTCATCTTGGCGCGCGCCAGCAGTTTCTTCGTCACGTCGATCGGCCCCGTCAGCATCATCGCCGGCTCCGACCCGATATTGGCGAAAGCGCGAATTTTCGCACGCGGCTTGGCGCCTATCCGTTCGCCCGCCGCCAATGAGCCTATCAGCACCGCCGCCGCGCCATCGACGATCCCCGAGGAATTGCCGGCGTGATGCACGTGATTGACGCTCTCCAGTTCCGGATGCGCCTGAATCGCCACCGCGTCGAAGCCGCCCATCTCGCCCATCAGCGTGAAGGAGGGCTTTAGCCCGCCCAGCGACTGCATGTCCGTGCCGGGCCGAAGATGTTCGTCGCGGTCCAGAATGACGAGGCCGTTCACGTCCTTGACCGGCGCGATGGAGCGCTTGAAGCGCCCTTCCTCCCAGGCGAGGGCGGCGCGCTTTTGCGACTCCACCGCATAGGCGTCCACATCCTCGCGCGAAAAACCATATTTGGTGGCGATGAGATCGGCGGAGACGCCCTGCGGCATGAAATAGGAGGGAATGGCGATCGCGGGATCGACCGGCCAGGCCCCGCCCGAGGCGCCGATGCCGACACGGCTCATGCTCTCGACGCCGCCGCCAATCGCGAGATCGTGCTGGCCCGACATGACCTGCGCGGCGGCGAAATTAACCGCGTCGAGGCCGGAGGCGCAAAAGCGGTTGATCTGCACGCCCGGCACGCTGTCGCCGAAGCCGGCCGCGAGCGCGCTGGCCCTCGCTATGTCGCCGCCGGCCTCGCCGACCGGATCGACGCAGCCCAAGATCACGTCGTCGACTTCAGGCCCCTTGAGCTTGTTGCGGGCCTTGATCGCGCTGAGCGCGGTGACGGCGAGGCCGAGCGTCGAGACCTCATGCAACGATCCATCGACCTTGCCGCGCCCGCGCGGCGTGCGCACGGCGTCGTAGATATAGGCGTCGGACATTGTAACTCCTTGTTACAGCCGGTCGGCGTCCGGCGTTGGACAAGCGCCGCTTATGCGACCGCCCTCTCGTTAAAACATCTCCGCGTCAAGCGACATCATCGTGTCGGCGCCCGTCACGATCCGCGCGAGGCGCAGGCCGGTTTCCGGCAGCATTCGCTCCATGAAGAACCTGCCGACGATCAGCTTGGTTTCCATGGCCTTGGCGCTCGCGGGCTCTCGGCTCTTTTTCGCCAGCGCCGCCTTGGCGATCCTCGCCCAGACATAGCCCAGCGCGACGCGGCCGAAGAGGTGCATGTAGTCATATGACGCCGCGCCGGCGTTGTCGGGCCTGGCGAGGCCGTTCTGCATCAGCCACATCGTCGCCTTCTGCAAATCGCCCAGAGCCGCTTGCAAAGGAAGAACATAGGGCTTCAGCGCGTCATCGGCGGCGCCGGCGGCGATGAATTCGCCGACTTCCTTAAAATAGGCCATGATCGCGCGGCCGCCATCCTTGGGCAGCTTGCGCCCGACGAGATCGAGCGCCTGAATGCCGTTGGCGCCTTCGTAGATCATGGTGATGCGCGCGTCGCGCACGAACTGCTCCATGCCCCATTCGGCGATATAGCCGTGGCCGCCGAACACCTGCTGCGCCTTGACGGTGTTCTCGAAACCAAGATCGGTGAAGACGCCCTTGAGCACGGGCGTCAGCAGGCCGAGGCGATCTTCCGCGGCCTGGCGCGCCGCCGCGTCCTTTGAGCGATGCGCGACATCGCTGTCGAGCGCCGCGCCGAGCGCGAGACCGCGCGCCGCCTCGTTGAAGGCCCTGATCTCCAGCAACATGCGCCGCACGTCGGGATGCACGATGATCGGATCGGCTTTTCCACCGGGATTTTTCGCGCCGGCGAGCGAACGGCCTTGCAAGCGCTCGCGGGCGTAGGCCGCGGCGTTCTGATAGGCGACCTCCGATAGAGCGAGCCCCTGAATCGCCACCCCAAGGCGGGCCTCGTTCATCATCACGAACATGGCGTTGAGGCCGCGATTGGCCTCGCCGACCAGATAGCCGCGCGCATTGTCGTAATTCATCACGCAAGTGGAATTGCCGTGAATGCCCATCTTATGTTCGAGCGAGCCGCAGAACACATTGTTGCGCGGGCCAAGCGCGCCGTCCGGGCGAACGTCGAATTTGGGCGCGATGAACAGCGAAATGCCCTTGACGCCGGCCGGCGCGCCTTCGATCCGGGCGAGCACGAAATGAACGATGTTTTCCGCCAGATCGTGCTCGCCGGCCGAGATGAAGATTTTCTGTCCCGTGATGGAATAGCTTCCGTCGGGGCGCGGCGTCGCCTTGGTGGTCAACAGGCCGAGGTCCGTGCCGCACTGCGGCTCGGTGAGATTCATCGTGCCGGACCAGGCGCCCGACGCCATTTTGGGCGCGTAGAGACGCTTTTGCTCCTCGTCGCCGTGGCGCAACAGCGCCGCGAGCGCGCCTTGGGTGAGTCCCGAATACATGGCGAAGGACATATTCGCCGAAGAGGCGAATTCATTGGTCAAGGCGCTCAGCGTGTACGGGAGCCCTTGCCCGCCGTATTCTTGCGGCGCCGCCAACCCGATCCAACCGCCCTCGGCCAAGGCGCGGTAGGCGGCCTTGAAGCCCTTCGCGGTGGTCACGCTCGCGTCGTCGTGGCGAACGCAGCCCTCTTTATCTCCGGTCTGATTGAGAGGCCGCACGACTTCCTCGGCGAACTTGGCCGCCTCGCGGAGAATCTGGGCCAGCATCTCGCCCGTGATATCTCCGAACCCCGGAAGCTGACTAAACTCGCTGAAATTCAAAACATCGCCCAACAGAAAAACAGCGTCATCCACCGGGGCCTTGTAACCAGGCATCGCGCCCTCCAGCAATGAGGGGCTCCCCGCGCTCAATCCGCGCCGCGAGCCCGCCTCGGTCGTGCCGCAAGAACTGAGCTTCACGCCCGAACCCTAGGTAGAGACGCGAGCGCGATGGCGCAATAGTCACTTTCGAAAGCGCTGCGCCAATTGCCTTTTTTCGGCACATGATCTTGCCGTCAAGGCCGTGCTTCGTTTTAATCCGCCAGAGAGTGATTCGCGAGGCGAAGCGCCGCCAGGACCGCCCACGCTTCTTTCTTGTCATTCTTGGCGAACTTCCATTCGAACGAAGCGAGGCCTCCCCGGCCGCCGCTATATAAAAAGGCGCATATGCTCACTCGGTTAAGGTGTGGACGGGACCGCTCATCGACCGCTGGCCTTAGGCCTCGGTCCTTCGAAAGGGGCCGAACATGGGCGCCGGAGCAATCATTCGCCATTCGGTTAACTGCTTATTTACCTTGCCTGTCGGAAAGTCCGGTCAAGCGACTATTTACCGTCGCGAGTGTCGCGCGATTCGCCCGCGCCTGCGTCAGTGCCTCCAGTTGACCGTCCACACTCTCTATCGGGTCGGACCCACCGGATACCCAGATGACCAAGGCGTTTCCCCGCGGCTTAAAGAGTCCAAACCTTGATTCGCGGCGAGCGACGGCCAGCCGCGTCGAGCGCGCGCGCGACGATTGGCGCGCTGGAGCCCGAGACATCGGCGACGAGGGCGAGGAAGAACAGGATAATTACGACGCGGACATCGATCCTCGCGACGACGACCCGCTCGACGCGGTGTCGCGGCGCATAGAGCGATCACGCGCGCGCGCGCCGGAGCCGCGCCGCTATCAGGACGCGCAACGCGACGAGGCGCCCTCTCGCCGCGCGCGCAACTCGGATTTCGACCAACGCGAGTTGCGCGGTCGGACCGAGCAAATTCTGGACCCCGACGAAATCGCCGAGAGCGCCGCGGCGCTCATCACGAGACGCGTCGCCAAGAGCGAGCGCCAAACAGCGAAGGCGCTGGAGAATATCGCCGAATTGATTGAGAGCGGCCATCGCCGGGTCGACCCCGAGGTTATCGACGGCGCCGTGGCCGCCATCGAACGGCGCGTCGGTGAAACCGAAAAAAAGACAGCCAAGGCGCTTGAAAATCTGGCCCAATTGATCGAGGCCGGCGCGAAGGCGCGCGCTCGCGACCCCGACGACCTCGACGTCGTGGTGGACCGACTGGGCCGCATCGAGAGCAAAATCGCGCA
This sequence comes from uncultured Alphaproteobacteria bacterium, assembly GCA_963710695.1. Taxonomy (GTDB): domain Bacteria; phylum Pseudomonadota; class Alphaproteobacteria; order Rhizobiales; family Beijerinckiaceae; genus Methylocystis. The sequence continues at coordinate 82,480 of CAVQBO010000009.1, forward strand.
GCAGCCCGAGCCCGCCAGCGTGCGGCCGATTCGCGGCGCGCTGGCGCGTCTCGAAGCGCGCATCGACCGCCTGTCGAATGACGGGCGCGCCAACAATTTCGAACAGGCCTTGTCCGGTCTGGACCAGCGACTCGCCGAGATCGCCGCCAGGCTGGACGGCGACGCGCGCGAACGACAGGCCGCGCGGTCCACGCTCAATGGACCGAGCCGCGCCGCCATCGACCACGTGCTGGACCAGCGCGAGTCCGCAAGAGGCGCGTCACGACGTCGAGCGCGTCGAACCGGCGCCGCGCGCGAAGCGTCCGCTCGCCGACGCCATCACGGACATCGCGCGGCGCCAACGTTCGCTCGACGAGGAGACGCTCCCGCCAGAGCACGGCCCGCGCCGCGCCGAGCCCCTCGGCCCCGACACGGCGCTGGCGGTAAAGCGCTTGGACGAATTGCACGCTTCCGTCGACGCGCTGTCGCGGCGGTTCGAAACATGGCAAAACGGAGTTGGCGACCGCTCGGACCAGCTGCTCGTTCTGATGCGCCAAATCGAGACGCTTCATCGCCAGATCGACGAAACTTCACGCGGCGAACATCCCGCCGTTGCTAGCCGCTTCGACGATTTGCGCGGACAGGTGGAGGGATTGTCGGGTCTGATGGAAAGCGTGCGCGACGACGCCGCGCAGCGCTCCGATCAGCAATATGTCATCGTTCGACAAGTCGAGGAACTGCGCGAGGAGATCGAAGGGCTTTCTCGCACGCTGGGCGATCTCGCGCCGCGCGCCTCGGTCACGGCGATCGAATCCGCTCTTCGCGATCTCGCGCGGCGCATCGACTCGCAGCGCGACCGCGGCGTGGATGACTCCGCGCTCGCGCCGGCGGAACGCATCGCCGGCGAATTGCGGGCGGCGATGAAGGATCTCGATCCAGCTCCGCTGGTGCGAAATCTGCGCGAAGATCTGCGCGCCATCGCGAGCCGACTGGACGAATTGCAGACGCCAGGCAAGACCGACGCGACGGCTTTGAACGAACTTGGACGCCAGACCGGCGAGATCAAGGAACTGCTGAGCGCGCTCGCGTCGCGGCCGCTCCCGCTGGAGAAACTGGAAACCCGGCTGTTTGATCTGACGCAGCGTGTCGAGCGACTCTCGGTCGGCGCCGCGCAGGGCGTCGGCGGCAAGGATATCGGGGAGGTCGTCAAGGCGATCCGTTCGATCGTCGCCACGGAGACGAACAACGGTCTTCAGGGATTCAATCAGCAGCTCGAACATTTGTCCGTCAAGCTCGACGAGTCGCTGGCCAAATTCGGCGGCAAGCGTTTCGATGAACTCGGCGCCCGCATCGACGACATGCATAAATCGCTCGCGCGGCGCATTGATCATGGAGTGGCGGCGCGCAAATCGGCCGACACCGGCGCGCTCGAAAACCTGGTGGCGACGCTCGCCAAAAAGATCGACTCCGCGCTCGACGCCAAGGCGCATATTTCGGCCTTCGACGAATTGGGCCGCAAGATCGAAAAGCTGGAAGCGCGCATTCAGGATCCCGCCGGCGCGCAATCCATCGCCCGCATCGAAAGACTGCTCGCGACGCCAGAGGGGCACTTCGCCGAACTCACCCAGCGCATAGACCAAATCGGCAAGACGCTGACGAGCCGCCTTCAACAAGACAGCTTGGCGAATAACGGCTCCGAGCACGCCAATATCGAGAAAATGGTGCGTCGGCTCGGCGAGCGCATCGACGCGGCGCTGGAGCCCGGCGCGAATCGTCGCGACATCGAACAACTGGAACAGCAAATCGAATTGGTGTCGAAAAAGCTCGATCGCCTCGCCGATTCCAGCGCGACCGCGAAAATCGAGCAACTGCTGGCGCAGCCCAATCAAGACAAGCAATTGCACGAAATCTCCAATCGTCTCGACTTCATGCACAACGCGCTTGCCGCCAGCATCGAGGAGGGCGTGCGCGCGCGCACCGAATCCAGCAAGGCGCAGCTCACGGAGCTGGTCGAGGCGTTGGCGCGCAAATTGAACAGCGCTCTCGCCCCAAACGCCGACAACGGCGCGATGCAAGCGCTGGAAAGCCAAATCAAGCAGCTATCGGTCCGGCTCGACCGTAATGACGGAAATGGCGCGGTGCTGGCTTCGATCGAGCATAAGCTCGGCGAAGTCTTCGGGCGGATAGAAGAAGCGGGCGCAAGCTCGACGGAAGCGGCGGAGGCGGCCGTGCGCCGCGCCACGCTGGAGGCTCTGCGCCAAGTCGGGACGTCTCCCGCGGCGCTCGATCCGGGGTTCAAGGAAGAACTCGACGATTTACGCCGCGCCCAAGAGGCGAGCGGCGAACGCACGCATGAAACGCTCGCCGCGGTGCATGAAACACTGGAGCGCGTCGTCGACCGGCTGGCGGCGTTCGAGGACGAAATAACCGAAATTCGCGGCGAGGGCCTAGCGACCGAAAGTTCTTTCGAAAGCGGCCCCATGCGGCGCGGAGCCCAAGGCGCCGCCGAAGACGCGGCGAGAAACGCGGCGCGAGAATTGGCTCGCTTTAAGCCCGCGGAGTTGAAAGAGGATCGCGCCGAGCCGAAGTTCGCCGCCCCGCCGCCGCGCGCGCGCCGGGGCCAAGACGTCGAAGAGCTGGATCTTGATTCGCTTTCCAAAGCCGAGCCTCGCCTCGCGCGCGGGGAAACGGCGGCGCAATCCGATTTCATCGCCGCCGCGCGCCGGGCCGCTTTACAGGCGGCGGCCGATTCCGACGCGGTGGACGCGTCGCAAAACGTCAAGCGCGCCGCCGCGCGCGAGGCCTCTCAAAACACCGGCGCGACGGGCGGGGTCGGCGCGACCATAGCCGCGCGAAAGCGTCCGCTCCTGTTGGGGCTAGCGGCTCTGGTGGCGCTGGTCGGCCTCTCCCAATTGGCGCATTATGTAACCGGCGCCGGCGTCGTCGCTCCAATCGCGCATGAAAGCCCCAACAACGTATCCATGGGCGAACCCGCGCAAAAAAGCCCGCCTGTCGCCGCGATGTCGCCGACGCAGCCGGAAAACGCGGTCGCCTCACAAGGCGAGATGTCGCCAACCGCGCCGCTCGCCAAACAAGCGCAGCCGCAACCTCCGGCGGACCCGGCCAAAATCCCCGGGCTCGGGCTTTCGCCGATCGGGCCGGCGGGCGCTGGTCCGACCATGGCGCCGAAACCCAGCGGAAAATCGGCGGCCAGCGAGCAATTGGACACCACGCCGACCGGCGCGATCAACGGCCCCGCCGCCTCGCTTCAGGAAACGGCGGCGACACTCAAGGCGCTGGCGCTGCGCGGCGACGCGTCCGCTCAATACGAACTGGGCGTTCGTTATTCGGAGGGCCGAGGGCTCGCCCGCGACACCAAGGCCGCGGCGGAGTGGTTCGAAATAGCGGCGAACCAGGGCCTCGCGCCGGCCCAATACCGGCTCGGCTCCTATTACGAAAAAGGCATTGGGGTCGAGCGCGACTACGCCAAGGCGAGAAGCTACTATCAGCAGGCGGCGGAGAACGGCAATGCGCGGGCGATGCACAATCTCGCCGTGCTGTTCGCCGAGGGCAACGACGGCAAGCCCGATTACGCCGCCGCCTCCGACTGGTTCCGCAGGGCGGCCGACCTCGGCGTGCGCGACAGCCAGTATAATCTGGCGATTCTCTACGCCCGGGGCCTTGGGGTCGGCCAGAGCATGACGCAATCCTATATGTGGTTCGCCATCGCGGCGGCGCAGGGCGACCAGGACGCCGCCAAAAAGCGCGACGAAGTGGCGACGAGGCTCGACTCCAAGGATCTGAGCGCCGCCAAAAGCCTGGTCGACGGCTTTAAGCCTCGCCCGTTGAAGTCCGAGGCCAATGAGGTCACGCCCCCGAGAGGCGGTTGGGAGAATGTCAAGATTCAGGACATCAAACCCGCCCCAAAACCCGGCGGCGCTCCGTCGGCAAAGGCGAAGATGTCGCAACTTTAGATCCGGCGGCGGGAAAGTTGCAAACGCCATTGGCCGCGCGCGCGGCATTAACACAGTTCCGCCTCTTTTTAGGCAGACGAATTATCCTCGAAATATGGAAATCCGGTCCGCGCCGGGCATCATGAAGCACGGCGCGAATCTCCCCAAACTGGCCCGAAGGCCGTTTCGTGACGGTCAGCCGCCCGCGCCAAGACGTCAACGCAGGAATCACCAAACGTCTGGACGGGCCGACACGCGACAGCTTTGTAAATTACGTACGCGCAGGTCTCGGGGAGGTTACAACGACTTTGCGGCATGATAAGACACAGCCTGTGCTTAAGGGTATTCGCGTGCGTACTCGCATAAATTGATTTGCCGGCTCGCATAAAATCATTTGCCGGACGCCATGAAATACCGGCGTGCGAAACTTCGAAGCAGCGCGCAAGACGACGGGTGAACCGCTTCACCCGATGTGCGGTAGCATGCAAATTTGGACGCCCGCGCCGCGAAACGCGAACAATTATCCCGGGCCGGCCGATCACGGCAACTCGCTTGGCGGCTTGGCCGCGACACGATAACCCGAACTGGCGCTCGAAGCCGCGCCCCTCTTGCCACGACGGACAACAAAATGCACGGAATGCAAAGCAATACGGCAAAAGACGAAGGATGCGCCGAAGCTCTTGGCGAGCGGCTGCGACAAAAGACGGCTCTGATCGGCGTGATCGGGCTTGGCTATGTCGGATTGCCGATTTGCATCGCGGCGGGCGAGTCGGGCTCGAAGGTGCTGGGTTTTGACGTGGATCCCGCCAAGCCCGAGGCGCTGGCGCAAGGCAAGAGCTACCTCAAGCACATTCCCGACGAACGCATCGCGCCCCTGATCGCTTCCGGCCAATTGACCGCGACGACGGATTTCAATCGTTTATCCGAGCCGGACGCTCTTTTGATTTGCGTCCCCACGCCGCTCACCGCTCACCTCGATCCCGATTTGTCCTTTATCATCTCGACCGGCAATGCGATCGCCCCGCATCTGCGGCGCGGCCAGCTCGTCGTTTTGGAATCGACCACCTATCCGGGCACGACCAAGGAGGTTCTGCGTCCCATTCTGGAAGCGGGCGGCCTTGTGTGCGACCGGGACTTCTTCCTTGCATTTTCACCGGAAAGAGAGGATCCCGGCAATCTGGAATTCTCCACCTCCCGGATACCCAAGGTCGTCGGCGCGGACTGCCCGGAGGCGCGGGATCTCGCGGCGTCCCTCTATGACCATTTCGTTCCCTCGACGGTGAAAGTCTCGTCGAGCGCGGCGGCCGAGGCGTCCAAGCTGACGGAAAACATTTTCCGCGCGGTCAACATCGCTCTCGTCAACGAATTGAAGCTCGTTTATGGAGCCATGGGCATTGACGTTTGGGAGGTGATCGAAGCGGCCAAATCGAAGCCTTTCGGCTTCATGCCGTTTTATCCCGGGCCAGGGCTCGGCGGTCACTGCATACCGATCGACCCGTTCTATCTCACCTGGAAGGCGCGGGAGTTTGGGGTCACCACGCGCTTCATCGAGCTCGCCGGCCAGATCAACTCGAGCATGCCCACGCATGTGGTGACCGAGCTCGCGCGCGCGCTGGACGCCACGGTCGGAAGAGGCCTGAATGGCGCTCGCATTCTCGTTCTCGGCGTAGCCTACAAAAAGAATGTGGATGACACGCGCGAGAGCCCGGCGCTACGGCTGATGGAAATGATCGAGGCGCGAGGGGCGGAAGTGCGGTTTTACGATCCGTTCGTCAGCGTGATCCCCGAGACACGCGAACACAAATCGCTTTCGGGTCGCCGATCGGAGGCCTGGGATATCGCGGGGATCGGATCCTACGACGCGGTTCTCGTCGTGACGGATCACGACGAAGTGGACTACACCGCGCTCGCCAAACACGCGAAGCTCATCGTCGACACGCGCAACGCCTGCCGCCGCGCGGGCGTGACGAGCGCCAACGTCGTTCCCGCATGAAGACGCGTCGCGGATCAAACGCCGCGGCGACGAAGCCGCGACAAGCCATCGCGGGCCGTCGGGAGTTGTTCCCCTCGGCGCGGACCTGGGTTTCATTCTAAAGCATGTGCGGCATCAACGGAATTTTTGCCTATCGTCCTGGGCCGATCCGATTGATCGCGGCGAACTCGCGCGCACGCGCGACCACATGACGAAGCGGGGTCCCGACGACTTCGGCGAATGGGTTTCGCCGGAGGGAAGCATAGGCTTTGGCCATCGGCGTCTGTCGATCATCGACCTTTCGCCGGCCGGAGCTCAGCCCATGACGAGCGCCGACGGCAAGTTTACGGTCACCTTCAACGGCGAGATATACAATTATCAGGCGTTGCGCCGCGATCTCGAGACGCGCGGCTTCGTGTTCAAGAGCCATTCCGACACGGAAGTTCTGCTGCATCTATACGCGCTCAAGGGCGCCGCGATGGTCGGCGATTTGTGCGGCATGTTCGCCTTCGCCCTTTGGGACGCGGAGCGGCGCGAATTGTTCCTGGCTCGAGACCCCTATGGAATAAAGCCGCTATATTACGCCGACGAGGAAGGGACGTTTCGCTTCGCGTCCACGGTCAAGGCGCTTCTCGCCGGAGGCCGGATCTCGCGGGAGCCCGACCCAGCCGGCGTCGTCGGATTTTATTTGTTCGGAAGCGTGCCTGAACCATTCACGACGTACCGATCGATATGCTCGCTTCCCGCTGGCGCCACGATCACGGTCGGCGCCGCGGAGGTCGGCGAACCCAAGAGCTATTTTTCCATTCCAGGCGTCCTGAAGGAGGCTGAAGCCAAATCTCGATTTGAACAGTCGGACGATCCGTCGACTTCCTTTCGGGAAGCGATGCTGGATAGCGTCCGACGCCATCTCGTGGCGGATGTGCCGGTTGGAGCTTTTCTCTCCGCCGGCGTCGACTCGGGATCCCTGGTCGGGCTCATGCGGGACGCCGGCCAGTCCCAGATCGAAACAATAACGATCGCATTCGAGGAATTTCGCGGCGCCAGTTCGGACGAGGCGCCCTTGGCCGAACGCCTAGCCCAATATTACGGCTCCAAACACACCACGCGGCGCGTCGACGCGGCCGAATTCGCACGTGATTTGCCGGACATCCTCGCGGCGATGGATCAACCGAGCGTCGACGGCGTCAACACCTGGTTCGTGAGCAAGGCGGCGCGTGAAATAGGGCTGAAGGTCGCCATTTCCGGGGTGGGCGGCGACGAGTTGCTCGGCGGCTACACCACCTTCGAAAGCCTGCCCCGCTTCGTCGGATGGCTTGGCCGTCCGTCGCGAACAGTGGGAGTTCGCGAGGCGTATGAACACGCATTCGCCGCCGCGCGCAAACTCGGCGTGCGCATGCATCCCAAGGCGGCCGGGCTTTTGAGATACGGCGGCGACATGCCCGGCGCCTATCTATTGCTCCGCGGGCTCTTCCTGCCTTCGGAACTCGGCGAAGTTCTCGACGACTGGGATTTCACGCAACAGGGATTGGCGCGATTGAACCCCATCGCGCACCTCGCCAACGCGCTAAAGGATGGCCCCAGCGCGCCGTTCGGCGTGGTCGCGGCGTTCGAGTCATGCTTCTATCTCCGCAACCAGCTCCTACGCGATACGGATTGGGCCGGCATGGCTCACTCGCTGGAGATTCGCACTCCTTTCATCGATAGTCGATTGCTTTGCGAAGCCGCGCCGATCTTGGCCCGCGACGATCCGCCGAGCGGCAAGAAGCTGCTCGCGGCCGCGCCGAGTCGGCCGCTTCCGGCGGAAATCCTAAACCGGAAAAAGACGGGATTTGGGATGCCGTTACAGGCATGGACGCGGAAGGCGCTTTTAAGCGACGAGCGCGGCGAAGCGGCCAAGGGCGACGGCCACAACGAAGATAAAGCGGCCTGGAGTCGCTTTTGGGCTAGACGCGTGTTGCGGATGTCCACGAGCGCCTGAACGCCAGGCGACGACAGCAACGATAGAAATGAAGGATGGGCAATGGCGGCGGCGCGACCACGGACGATAGACTGCATAGTAGGCGCGCGTCCGAACTTCGTGAAAATCGCGCCGATCATGCGCGCGATTCGCGCCCGCGGCGGCCTCGCGGCGCGGCTGATACACACCGGCCAGCATTACGACGTGGCGATGAACGCGGTCTTCTTCGAGGAGCTGGGCATCCCCAATCCCGATATCAATCTGGAGGTCGGTTCGGGAAGCGGCACGGAGCAGACGGCGCAAGTGATGTTAAAACTCGAGCCTGTCCTCGTGGCGCAACGGCCCGATCTTCTCCTTGTCGTCGGCGACGTGAATTCGACGGTCGCCTCCGCGCTCGTCGCCGCGAAGCTCGGCATTCCGCTCGCGCATGTCGAGGCGGGCCTGCGCAGCAACGACAGAACCATGCCCGAGGAAATCAACCGCCTCGTCACGGACCGTCTTTCCGATCTCCTCTTCACCACCGAACGCGCGGCGATCGACAATCTTTTGAAGGAAGGCGTTTCGCCGGAAGCCGTCACCTTCGTCGGCAACGTCATGATCGACACGTTGCACGCCTGTCTCGAAAGAGCCGCGCCGGCGAAAACAACGCTCGAGGAAATCGGCGCGGCGCCGGATATTGTCGCGGACGCGCTGAAGAACGGTTTCGGCTTCGTCACGTTGCATCGTCCCTCCAACGTCGACGACCCCATGAAACTCGGCGGTCTGCTGAAGGCGCTCGCCACGATCGCGGAGCGCCTCCCGCTGGTTTTTCCGCAACATCCGCGCACGAGGGCGGTGATCGAAAGCGCCGGTCTCGCTCGACTGTTGAACGACTCCCAGATCATCGTCGCGCCGCCGGTGAGCTATTTGCAAGCGATTGGCCTGATGCGCGCGTCGAAATTGGTCATCACCGACAGCGGCGGCGTGCAGGAGGAAACCACGGCCATGGGGGTGCCCTGCCTGACGGTGCGGGAAAATACGGAACGACCGATCACGATCGACGAAGGAACGAACATCCTGATCGGAACTTCTCCAGACGCTCTCATCGCCGCGGCCGAGGACGTTCTCGCGAACGGCGGCAAAAGGGGCCGCATACCGGATCTCTGGGACGGCAGGGCGGCGCCGCGGATCGTCGACGTGATCGAAGCGCAATTCGCGCGAAACGTCGCGATGGCGACGATTTAAGGCGGCCGAAAACAAGATCGAGATCGCATGCGGATCGTTTTCTTCTCCCACTATTACCCGCCCGAGGTGAACGCGCCGGCGTCTCGAACCTCGGAGCACGCGCGCATTTGGGCGCGCGCCGGCCACGATGTCGTCGTGGTCACCTGCGCGCCGAATCACCCCGGCGGACGGCTCTATCCCGGATATGCGAATCTTCCCCGCCAATCCGAGACGATCGACGGCGTCCGCGTGGTGCGCGTATGGACCTATCTCGCGGCCAACGAAGGCTTCGCGCGCCGCACGCTCAACTACATCTCCTATGCGGCGTCGGCGACCTTCGGGATGGTCGGGCTCGATCGGCCGGACATTGTCGTTTCCACTTCGCCACAATTCTTTTGTGGCCTTACAGGCCTCGTCGCGAAAACGATTTGGCGAAGGCCGTGGGTGCTTGAAATTCGCGACTTGTGGCCGGAAAGCATCGTGACGGTCGGCGCGATGCGCAAAGGCCTGATCGTGCGATTGCTCGAACGGATCGAGGCGCTGGCCTATCGCCGAGCCGATCGGATCGTCTCCGTGACGGACTCCTTCGTGGCTCACATCGCCGAGCGCGGCGGAACAAGAGAAAAAATCGCCGTCATCAAGAACGGCGCCAACCTCGAATTGTTCACGCAAGCGGGCGACGAGGAGGATTGCAAGCGTCGATACGGTCTCGCCGGACGTTTCGTCGCCGCCTATGTGGGCACGCACGGCATGGCCCACGGCCTCGACACGGTTCTGGAAGCGGCCAAGCTCTTGAGCGACGATCCCCGCATTGTCCTTCTTCTGGTCGGCGACGGCGCCGAACGGGAGAGACTAGAACAGCGCAAGCGGGAAATGGGGCTCGGCAATGTGATCATGCTCGGGCAGCAGCCTAAGGACGCCATGCCCGGCATCTGGGCCGCGACGGACGTGAGCATGATCTTGCTGCGCCGTAGCGATCTCTTCAAGTCGGTCCTTCCGTCCAAGATGTTCGAGGCGATGGCGATGGGCCGCCCGATAGTCCTCGGCGTCGAAGGCGAGGCGCGGGCCTTGCTCGACGAGGCTGGCGCCGGGATTGGCATAACGCCGCAGAGCGCGGAGGAACTCGCGGCCGCGGTGAAGAGACTCGCCGACGATCGCGAATTAGGCGCGCGACTCGGCGCTTCGGGCTCCACATTTGTGCGCGAAAATTACGATCGATCCAAACTCGCGACGCGATATCTCGACTTGCTCGAGGAAACAATCGCGACGGCGGGCGCGACAAGAAGCCGTGACGCGGCGCGGGCCGAAACGAGCGCTCGGCCGTGAGGGATTTCGGCCCATTCCAAAAGGTCGCGCGAGCCATCGCGTTCGGGCGGCACGTGCCGCTGTCGAACATCGCGCGGCGGATCGAACTCGACTTGAAACGCCGCGTGAAGCAGCGCGGCGCGAAGCCGGCGCCCGCCGCCGCTCCAAGCCTATCGGCGCGCCTCCCCGCGCCTCTGTTCAAGCCGAGACTTGGAAAGCTCGATTTTCGCGACGGCCGGCCGCGACTTACTTTCGTCGGTCGCGCTTGCGAAATGAAGGAACCGTTAGACTGGCGCGCGGGCGGCGATGGGCCGGCGAACCAACTCTGGCGCATGAACCTTCACTACATGGAATATCTCGAGGAGGCCGACGATTGCCTGTTCGCGGAGCTCGTTCGCCAGTGGATCGACGCCAACCCGCCCTATTCGCGCGGATATTGGAAAGATAGCTGGAACAGCTACACGGTGTCGTTGCGGACGGTCGTTTGGATGCAACAACTCGCATTGCGCGGCGCGCGGTTGGACGCCGCCACGCGCGAAGCGGCGGTCGCGTCCCTGGCGCAACAGATTCGTTTCCTCGAGGCCAATCTCGAGACCGACATCGGCGGAAACCATCTCATCAAGAACATCAAGGCGCTGCTGCTGGCCTCGGCGTTCTTCGCCGGTTCCGAGGCCGAACGGTGGCGCGCGCTGGGGCTTCGACTGCTGACCGAGGAACTTCGCGGGCAAGTCTTGGCGGATGGGACGCATTACGAGCGTTCCCCGTCCTACCACTGCCAGGTTTTCGCCGACCTGCTGGAATGCCGGCAGGCGCTTGGCGACGATCCGTTGAGCGGCGCGCTCGACGACGCGCTGGCGCGGATGGCGCGGGCCGCGGTCGACCTCTCCCATCCCGACGGCCACGTCGCGCTTTTCAACGACGCAGGCCTTTCCATGGCGTATTCGCCGGGGGAATGCCTCGACGCCTATGCGCGCCTTTACGGGCAAAGGCCCGCTCCGCGGACGATATTCGCTCTCGAGGACGCCGGCTATTTCGGGCTGCGGAGCGACGCGACCTATCTCGTCGTCGATTGCGGACGCATCGCTCCCGACGAACTTCCGGCGCATGGTCATGGCGACGTGGCGAGCTTCGAATTATCGGTCGCCGGACAACGCGTCTTCGTCGATCAAGGCGTTTACGAATACTTCACTGGCGAGCGACGCCAACGCTCGCGTTCCGCCGCGAACCACAACACGCTCTGTTTCGACGACGCCGATCAGGCGGACTTCTTTGGCTCCTTTCGATGCGGACGCAGGCCGAACGTCGAGGTTCTGGAGCACCAAGCCAGAGACGATGGCTTCTCGCTCACGGCGGCCCACGACGGCTTTCGCAATCTTTCCGGCTCGCCCCGCCACGTCAGGCGCTTCGACGTCTCAGCCGACCGCATCGAAATAGAAGACCGAATCGAAGGAACGACGGACCGGCCGGCTTCGATCGGCTTCCTGCTTCATCCGGCCGTGGTCGCCGAAGTCCTTGGGCATGAAGCGCGGCTGCGCCTTGGTCCGCTCGACATCATCCTGTCTTCTTCGCGGCCCATCGACATGGAAGACGCGGTTTGGTGGCCCGACATGGGCGTCGAACGACAAACCCGGCGGCTGCGGATTGGATTTCCTCCCGGCGCCGAAACAGTGACGACGGCGATACGCTTGTCCCATACAACCAATGGATTTGGTCAGAACACATGAAACAAGTCGTGCAGAGCTACCGGACGGGTGAACTCAAGGTCGCGGAAGCGCCGGCTCCAAGGGTCGGAGATGGAAGTCTGCTCGTGGCGACGCGCATTTCGCTCATCAGTTCGGGCACCGAACGGCAGTTGATCGATCTCGCCAAGGCCTCGCTCGCCGGAAAGGCGATGGCGCGCCCCGATTTGGTGCGTCGCGTCGTGCGCAATATCCAACGCGACGGCTTGCAGCCGACGATCGAAAAGGTGTTCGCGAAGCTCGATACGCCGATACCGCTCGGTTACAGCCTTGCCGGTGAAGTTCTGGAGGTCGGCCGCCGCGTCGGTGGCGTCGCTGTCGGCGATCGGCTCGCCTGCGCCGGCGCTGGGCTGGCGAATCACGCGGAAATCAACGCGATCCCGAAAAACCTGACGGTTACGATCCCCGCCGATGTCGATGACGAGGACGCGAGCTTCGTCACGCTCGGCGCGATCGCGATGCAGGGCGTCCGTCTCGCCGTTCCGACGCTCGGCGAGCGAATCGTCGTGATGGGCCTTGGACTCATCGGCTTGCTCACCGTCCAATTGCTGAAGGCCAACGGCTGCCGCGTGCTCGGATTCGATCCGAACGCCGCGCGCGTGGCGCTGGCGCTTGAACTCGGCGCGGATGTCGCGGTCTCCGACAGTCTCGCCGAAGCGGCGGCCGGATTCACGAATGGCCACGGCGCCGACGCGGTGATCCTCACCGCGTCCTCCAAATCGAGCGAACCCATCAATGTCGCGGCGGAAATCAGCCGCCTCAAGGGCCGTATCGTCGTTGTCGGTCTCGTCGGAATGACGATTGATCGCGAACCTTTTTACAAGCGCGAACTCGAACTTAAATTGTCCATGTCTTATGGCCCCGGCCGCGGCGATCCGTCATATGAGCAAGGGGGGCAAGACTATCCGTTGCCCTATGTGCGCTGGACCGAGCAACGCAATATGGAGGCGTTTCTCGCGCTGGTCGCCGACGGAAAGGTGACGCCGAAACGTCTCGTCACGCATCGCTTCGCCATCGCCGAAGCGGAAAAGGCGTACGAGTTAATGGAGAGCGGCGCGCCACATCTCGCGATTCTGCTGACTTATCCGGAGGCGCCAAAGGGTCCGATCGAACGATCGATTCGACTCGCTCCGCCGCCGCCCAAAAGCGAGGGCAACCGGGTCGCCTTCATCGGCCTCGGCAATTACGCCAAGGGCGTGTTGTTGCCGGCGCTAAAGAAGGCGAGCAAAGTAGCTCTAACGACGGTCGTGACCTCCACCGGAGTCAGCGCCGGCCACGCGGGCGAGAAAAACGGTTTCGCCGTCATAGCCACCGATCCAGCGGCGGCGCTCGCGGACCCCGAGACCGACACGATTTTCGTCGCCACCCGGCACGACACCCATGCGTCGCTGGCGGCGGCCGCGCTAAGGGCCGGCAAACATGTTTTTTGCGAAAAGCCTCTCGCGATAAACGCCGAAGGCCTCGCCGAGGTGATCGCGGCCGCGCATGAGGCGGCGGGAATTCTCACCGTCGGATTCAATCGACGTTGCGCGCCGCTGCTGATCGAGGCGAAGAAAGCGCTGGAGCCGCGCAGCGGCCCGCTGGTCATGCTGTATCGAATCAACGCCGGCGCGATCCCCGGCGACAGCTGGATTCAGCGCGACGAGGGCGGCGGGCGCATCGTCGGCGAAGTCTGTCATTTCGTGGACGCCTTGACGTTCCTTTGCGGAAGCCTTCCGATCGAGGCCCAAGCAATCACCGCCCGCGGCCACGCCGACGCCGTTTCGATTCTCATCCGCTTCGCCGACGGCTCGACCGGAACGATCGTCTACACTTCGCTCGGCGATCAAGGCGTCTCCAAGGAATATCTGGAGGCATTCGCCGCGGGACGCGTCGTTCAACTCGACGATTTCCGGCGGTTGACCATCACCTCGGGCGGAAAGGCGCGCGTTAAAAAGGACGCGCAAAACAAGGGGCAGCGCGAACTCGTCGGAGAGTTCCTGGCGGCGACTCGCGGAAAGCGCGCGGCGCCGATTTCGATGGCCGAAATCGTCGCGGTGACCGAGACGACATTGGCGATAGAGGAATCGCTGCGCACGAGCGACCCCGCGCCAGTTGGGGATCACAAGTGTTGACGACGTTCAATAGCGATCGCGCTCCCGTCGCCTCCGCGCAAGCGCCCGGGGGAGAGAAGCTATCCATCACCGTGATCATCCTCACGTTGAACGAAGAGATTCACATCGAGCGCTGCATCGCCAGCGTCGCTTCCTTCGTTCAACGGATTGTGGTCGTCGACTCGTTCTCCTCGGACCGAACCGTGGAGATCGCCAAGCGCCTCGGCGCCGAGGTGACCCAACGCGCGTTCAAACATCAGGCGGATCAGTTTCAATGGGCGCTGGACAATTGCCAGATCGCGACGGACTGGGTTTGAGGCTTGACGCCGACGAGTATTTCGAGCCGTCCCTGGCGGCGGAAATCGTGGAAAAGCTTCCAAGTTTACCGGAGCGCGTCACGGGCGGAAGATTGAAGCGAAAAGTGATTTTTCGCGATCGCTGGATTTGTCACGGCGGTTATTATCCGGCGATTTTCCTGCGACTTTGGCGTACCGGAGCAGCGTGCATCGAGCAACGATGGATGGACGAATACGCGGTTCTGACGCGAGGCGAAAGCATAACCCTCGAGGCGGATTTCGTCGATCACAACCTTCGGGACATTGGTTGGTGGGTTGACAAGCATAATCGATACGCGACGCGGCAGATGGTCGATTTCGTCAATCGCGAAGTTCACTTGTTCCCGATCGACGAGGCGATGGAAGTTCGCGCCCACGCGCAGTCACAATGGAAACGCTTTCTGCGCAATCGCGTGTTCGCCCAGGCGCCGCTCTATCTGCGCAGCGTCCTCTATTTCCTATACAGATATGTGTTCAGACTTGGTTTCCTCGACGGCAAGTCGGGCTTCTTGTTTCACACCTTTCAAGGCCTTTGGTATTTTCTGCTGATCGATGCGAAAATCGAGGAGGCGCGGGTGTTCATTCGGGCGCATGGCGTCGACGCTTTTCGCCAGCGTCTCGCCGATCACTACAAGATCGATTTGACGGTGGGAGAGCAGGGGCTAACCGGCAAGCAGAGCCGGTGACAGGCGAACTTAATGCACCGCTCCGACGTCTCCCGGTCACAGCGCGCCGACCGCGCCGCGCCCGACGCGGCGGCCAACAATTGAGGCAAGCGATGAATTCAAGCGCGCAACGGTATCCGACGCCGCCTACATATATACAAATGGCGGCTTCGTTCATTGCGGACTATGTTTGGCTATTTCAATGAAAGCAGCGTCCATGGAAGACCTTGACGACCTCGTATCGGCCAAGTCGCGACGAATTGAAGACCTCCTGGACTACGACATTGCGCTGCCGCTGGTGATTGACCTCGACGGCACGTTAATCGCGACGGACGCTCTACACGAGTCCCTGGTCTTTTACTTGAAACGGTGCTCGCTCGACGCTTGGAAGATTCCATTCTGGACTCTTTCCGGGCGGGCGATCGTGAAAAGCCGACTGGCGAGAGCGGTCACGCAGGATGACGTGGCGGGTTTTCCGGTAAATGACGAGCTTGTCGCCTTGGCGCAGCGAGAAGCGGGGCGTGGACGGCGTGTCATTTTGGCGACCGGCGCGGATGTTGCCATCGCCGAGAAAATCCAGAGCCGCTTCCCCTTCTTCGACCAGATCATTGCTTCGACCGATGGCCGCAACATGAAAGGCGCGGAGAAAGCCAAGGAGGTGAACGCACGCCTTCCGGACGGCTTCATTTACGCCGGGGACTCATCGGCCGATCTGCATGTTTGGAGCAGCGCCACCGCCGCGATTTTCGTTGGCCGTTCGGCGCGGATGGAGAAGAAAATCAAGACGCGCACCGAACTCGCCGCTGTCTTCCCGACCAGGTTGCTCAGTTTCCCTTCATTTCGGCGCGGGTTGCGTTTCCATCAGTGGGCCAAGAATGCTCTTGTCTTCGTGCCGCTCGTTTTGGGTGGAAAGGCCAACGACCCGTCGGCGTGGCTGCACGCCCTGAGCGGCTTCGTCGCGCTTAGCCTGTTGGCGTCGGCGACTTATGTTCTCAATGATCTTTGGGATTTGACCGACGATCGGCGGCATTGGTCGAAAAAAAACAGGCCGTTCGCCAGCGGAGATTTGCCGATCGCCACTGGAATCGGCCTAATCGCGGGCGGCGGAGCGCTCTCGTTCTTGCTCGCGGCGCTGGTGAGTCCGGGCTGCGCGGGAATGCTCGCGCTTTATCTTTGCATCAGTCTCGCATATTCCTTTCGACTGAAGCGTGAGCCGATCATCGATGTTTTCCTTCTCGCCACGCTTTTTTCGATGCGTCTGGCGCTCGGCGTCGTTGTCTCCGAAGTGGTGTTTTCGCCCTGGCTTTTCGTTTTTTCGATGTTCATGTTTTTGTCACTGTCGACAGCCAAGCGCCAAACCGAAATTACGCGCATGGTGGCGCATGGGCTCGCCGAAACTCCGGGCAGAGGCTATCGCGCGAGCGACGCGCCGCTGATCCTCTCGCTTGGCGTCGGCTCAATGATGGCGACGGTCCTGATTATGGTGATTTATCTTGTCGAGGATGCTTTTCCGACCGGGTTCTATAAACACCCGCATTTTTTATGGAGCTTTCCGTCAATCATATTTTTGTGGCTCGCGCGGGTTTGGCTGCTGTGCCACCGCGGCGAGTTGCACGACGATCCCGTGGCTTTTGCGCTTAAGGACAAGCTCAGTCTTTGCTATGGTCTGTTGATGGCGGCGATGTTCGGCGCCGCGCTGCTGTGAGAAAGCGACCGATCTCGCCCTCGTCTCCTTTCGTCGAGAGAATCGACATTCTGTCGCGGGGCCGTGCATAGCCCGTGACGCGCGCCCAAGCTCTCTCGATGAATTGCCGGGAAATACAACAGCGAAAAGCTCCGTTGCTCGCTCCACGGCCAAACGGAGCGGCCGCGAGCGCGAAGGCGACATGGGAGAGGGTTCAGATGCCGATCACGGCCCACTCCCAAGGATTTGCCGCCCAGGAGCACGGCGTTCGCCGCGAAATCGGTTCGGACTTTACTTGTTGAACGAAGCTCGAAAACCACAAGGTCGCGTGCAATGAAGCCCCGCCCGACGCCCATGCGAATTCTGGACGACGACGCAACCAAGGCCGCCAAGCCTATCGTCCTGGTGCTCCTTGGCGCCTATTGGCCCAATCACGACGCGACCGGTCCCAATCAGAGTTTCCGGGCTTACGTCGCGGCGCTGAGCGACGAGTTCGAGTTCATGGTCGTGGGTCGCGACGGGCCTTCGGGCTCCGACTCGGCGGAAGCCTCTCGCGGGCGATGGACCGACGATGGACTCGTAAAGGCGCGCCATTGCCGGATCTCCCGCCTTGGCGCCGAGGGGTTGCGCGACATTCTGCGCGCGACGCCACATGATTTGATGATCCTGAACGGTTTTTTCGATCGAGAATTCACGATCCCGGCGTTGGCGATGCGACGACTGGGTCTTATCCCGCGGGCGCCGACGATACTGGCGCCGCGCGGCGAGTTCTCGGCCGGGGCGCTCGGCTTGAAGCACGCGCGCAAGCAAGCATATTTGCTCGCCGCGCGCGGTCTTGGGCTACTCGACAATGTATGGCTCCACGCCACGAGCGAGCAGGAGGCCGATGAAATCCGCGATGGCTGCCCATGGTCGCGCGACATCGTGGTCGCTCCGAACATCCGCGTGCTCGGCCCGCTGCCCCAAGCTGTAGCGCCCGCGGACGACGGCCGGTTGCGCATCGTGTTCTTGAGCCGCGTCGATCGAAAGAAGAACCTCGATTACGCCATCAAACTTCTGGCGCATGTGCGTACGCCAGTGACGTTCGATATTTTTGGCCCGGCGAACGACTCGGCCTATTGGGCCGAATGCGAACAATTGATTTCACGCCTTCCCGCTCATGTCGAAGTCCATTATCGCGGATCGATTCCCAACGCCGACGTTGCGGCGACGCTGGCGGGATACGACCTGTTCCTATTGCCGACGCGCGGCGAGAATTTTGGTCACGCCATTTTCGACGCCTTGGAGGTTGGCCTGCCGGTTTTAATCTCCGATCAAACGCCGTGGCGCGAGTTGGAGCGAATCGGCGCGGGCTGGAGCCTTCCTCTCGCGGACCCCGATCGCTTCGCGGCTGCAATCGATCGCATGGCCGCGCTCGCCCCCACCGAGCGAATCGCATTACGCCGTGCGGCGCGAGCATTGGCCAAATCCAGCTTGCAACAAAGCGACGCCGTGGCGCGCATGCGTGCTATGCTAATTGGCGCGCTGCGCCACACCAACGAAATTGCCGCGACTCTCGATGACGACCACGACCGGACCGCCTGTCCGAGCGTCCGCCTTCTTCGCGTCGCCGCGATCGTCCGTTTGACGAAGATCGCGATGGGTCGCGCCGCTGGTTTCTAACAGCGGTAATGCCTGTTGTAGCTTGTCGAGCAGTTCCACCTGGTGCAATATCAATTTGAATGCGGCGGCCATTCGCTGGATGTCGCTTCATTCTTTGGGGGTCAATGGGATGAGCGACGACAAAGGCCAAAAACCGGAAAGTGTCATCCGAGGACTTTTTTCCAGTGAGTTCATCGAAAGAAGCCGTGACAACTCGTCAGACCTCCGAAAAAATCAACTTCGCGGCGACAAAGACCCAATTCGCCCTCGTCGTCTCGCATCCCATACAGCATTTCACGCCCTTCTACCGCGCGCTGGCTCAGTGCGAGGGGATCGCGCTCAAGGTGTTTTTCTGCTGCCGGGTCGGACTCGAGCCTTACTTCGATCGCGAGATGAGCACCCATATCGCTTGGAATATGGATCTTCTGTCGGGCTATGACCACATGTTCCTGTCAGAAGCCTCGAAGATCACTCGTTCGGGCCCACTCGAAATCCGCAATCCGAGTGTTGGCGAGGAGCTTGCAAAGTTCGACCCCCAAGTCGTATTGACCCACGGATACAACCAATTGACCATGCTGTTCGCGCTTTGGTGGTGCCGGCGGAACAAAGTGCCAGCGATGCTGATCGGCGACAGCGAGCTTCTCCATCGGCGTCGCGTCGAAGTAAGGGTCGCCAAGCGCGTCTTGCTGCGCTCTCTTGCTAAGTCAGTATAAGTGCTTTTTGACGACCGGCGACAACAACGAGGCCTATTACGCCCATTATGGAGTTGATCGTCGGCGATTCTTTCGCTCGCCTTTCACGATCGACGAGGCGAACTACCAAGCCGCCGGCGACAACCGTGCTCAGCTTCGCCAAGCTTTCAGGCAGGCGCATGGGATTGCTCCAGACGAATTTGTCGTGCTGACAGTCGGCAAACTGTCCGACCGGAAGCGTCCTTACGATCTATTGGCTGTCGCGGAAACGCTGAAATCGACAGCCGGGGCGTCTCCTCCTTTCCGCATCGTCTATGCGGGCGATGGCGCCAACATGGAGAGTCTAAGAATGACGGTCGCCGCGAAGAAGTTGCCGGTCACGCTCTTGGGTTTCGTCAATGTCGATCGGCTGGCTGAAGTCTATTGCGCTGCGGATATCCTGGCGCATCCCTCGGAACTGGACCCCCACCCTTTGGTGCTAAGCGAAGCCGCCTGCGTGGGTCTGCCCTTACTAATCAGCGACCGCGTTGGGGCGGCGGGGCCGACCGATATTGCTCGCGAAGGGGAGAACACCGTCGTTTATCCATGTGGCAATGTGCGGGCCTTGACCGACGCCGTTCTTCGGTTCGGACGGAAGCCTGAAATGGTCGCAGCGAATGTCGAAAGCGTCATTGCGGATATTCAGAGAACTCGATACCCGCAAGAGCGTCGCCGGCGCGCTCGCCGCGATAGAATTCTGCCGCGGCAAGTCCTGACCGAAAGGACAAACCTACAATGAAGCTCCTTTACCATGCACGAATGTGGGAGGGTAGCACCGCTCTCCAACAATTCGAGGCGTTTCGGCGGCAGCCCGGCGTTACCGCGATCGCTCATGACGTGGGAGCTTTGGCCGCGCCTTTTGATCTACTGGCGAGCATGCGCTGGAAGCTTAGATGGCCATCGGATCAAGACCGGGAGAACGACAGACTTATCGAGGCGGTCGCGACCGAGAAGCCCAATGTCGTATTTGTCGACAACAGCTCCTGCATTGCACGCGCCACCCTTCGCAAACTGCGCGAGATATGCGATCCGCTGCTCGTCTATCACTCGCCCGACGATATAACCGCCTGGCACAATCTGACCTGGCCTGTCCGGCTGACGTTTCCGGAATGGGATCTCTTCTTCACGACCAAAACGTTCAACATTCCGGAATTGCGCGCCTTTGGCGTGCGCGATCCAGTGTTGGTCGGCAACGCTTTTGATCCAGAGCTTCATCGGCCCATGTCTCGTGAAGAGGTCGGCGAGGAATACGAACGCTTCGATCTCGTCTTCATCGGAACGTTCGAGGAGGATCGCTTTCGCTACATCAGGATGCTCGCGGAGGCGGGGCACACGGTCGCCGTCTATGGCAATCCCGCCAGAAGGTTTAGTCGCGGATGGAAGATGACGCGGCACGAGCGCATCACGGTCGGCCCGCCGGCTGTTGGAGTCAACTATTCGCGGGTGATGCACCATGGCAAGATCGCGTTATGCTTTTTGCGTAAAATGAACCGTGACCGCATCACGACGCGATCGATCGAGATTCCCGCCATGAGACGGGCGATGGTCGCGGAGAAAACGGAAGAGCATGACAGCCATTTCGCGGACGGCTCCGAGTACTTTGGATTTCGTGACGAGACCGAACTTCTCGATAAAGTTCGCGCCCTGCTCGCGGACGACGGGTTGCGGTTGAAGATCGCGGAGAGCGGGCGCGCGCGGTGCTTTGCATCCGGCTACACCACGGCTGATCGGGGCCTGGAGATGACCGCGGCGATAAAAAGGGCGGCCGCCGCGCGCCCCGGCCAGCGAAAGACGACGGCCATCCTTGCTGAACGATAGACGAGCGATCCGTTCGCTATCTCGATCGAGGTTAAGCATGGACAAGCCGCGCGCATCGGGCGCGGACGGCGCGCGGCGCATGGCGTAAAGCCATCCTTCGAAAGCGAAACTCCAGGACCGTCCAGGGTGTCCAATTCAAGCGCGGGGCCCAAGTCGCGCCGGAGATGAAATCGGCTACACGATGCTCTGTCCGCCAAATTCATCGATAGCTTCGACGCCCTGTTTTGGGGAAAGGAATCAGCATGGCCCAACGTGATCGCGCACGGGGAAGTGAAATAAGATGGCCGTGACCAAGCCGTTGCGGATCGCGATCGCCACGGGCGGGCGCTTTCACGTCCTCGATCTGGCGCGGGAACTGGACGCGCTCGGCCACGAGGTCCGATTCTACTCGTACGTGCCGAAGGCCAGGGCTCTGAAATTCGGGCTGCCGGCGCGCTGCCATGTCTCGTTGTTGCCCCTTATGTGGCCGCTCGTAGCATGGGAAAGGCTTCAGCCGAAAGCGGCGCCAGAGATGCGCGAAAAACTCCTCGGCTTCGCGCTCAATCGCGCCGTCATGGCCCGCCTGAATTCATGCGACGTTTTCATTGGCATGTCCGGGTTGATTCTCGAGGCGGCGCGCTTTGCAAAAAGCAAATTTGGCGCGCGCGTTTATGTCGAACGCGGCAGCCGACATATCGTGTCTCAAGCAAGAATCCTCGAACAAACCGGCGGCCAATCGCCAAGCGGACTTGCGATAGAGCGGGAACTCGCCTCCTACAAATTGGCTGACAGGATCGCGGTCGCGTCCGGTCAAGTGGTCGACAGCTTTCTCGAAGAAGACCCCAGTCTCGCTCCAAAGCTCTTCAAGAACCCTTATGGCGTCGATCTCGAACAATTTCCGCAAAGAAAAACCATTCCCTCCGGCTCCCCGACCGTCTTGTTCGTGGGAGGCTGGACATATCGCAAAGGCGCCGATGTGCTGTCAGCGGCTTTGGAACAGCTTCCCGAGGCGCGGTTGATTCACCTCGGCGGCGGCGGCGGCGACGTGAGTTTCCCGGTTAGCGAGCGCTTCGTTCATTACGATTCCGTTCCCCAATGGCGGCTCAGCGAATTTTACGCCCAGGCGCATGTGTTCGCCATTGCGTCCAGAGAAGAAGGGCTTGCGCTCGTGCAACTGCAAGCGCTGGCGAGCGGTCTGCCGCTCGTCTGCACGGATCGCACGGGCGGCGCCGATTTGAGTTTGACGCCCGGGCTCGCCGCTCGAATCCGAGTTGTCTCGAGTGGAGACGCGAACTTGCTCGCCAAGGCAATCTCGTCCACACTGGCGGATAAACTATCGCCGCTCGCCGAGTCGGATCGACAGATTTTGTCCTGGCGCGGTTACGGCTTGCGTTATGCTCGCGAGCTTGATTCGCAAGAGCCGATGTGTAGAAACGCCATGTAAGACGATACTGGCGTCGCGCCGTGGAACCCACCGCTCCTCGCAAATGAAGGATATTCAAAAGTGAACAATGTTCTGGTCAAGATTTTTGGCTGGTCGGCGACGCTTATTCATGGCGATTCCATGGTCCTTGATCGATGGTTGTGGCTGCGCCGCCGCCTCCCCTTGGTTTTACCCGGCGACGCCAAGTTTCTGGATGTCGGATGCGGCAGCGGCGCGTTTACTTTAGGGGCCGCGTTGCGGGGGTACGACGTCGTCGGATTGAGTTGGGACGAAGCCAACCAGTCCAAGGCTGCCTCAAGAGCGAAGCTGCTCGGACTGGAGGCGGCGCGGTTTCCCATCTGCGATGTTCGAAAGCTTGACGAGCGAACCGAGCTCAAGGGCCAATTCGATATTGCTCTGTGTTCGGAAAACATCGAGCATATTTTGAACGATCTGAAGCTCATGAAGGACATCCACGCATGTCTGAAGCCCGGCGGGCGTCTCTGTCTCAGCGCGCCAAACTTCTATTATCATCCGGTGACGGAAGAGGATCTGGGCCCGTTCCCAACGATCGAGGACGGTCGCCATGTGCGGCGCGGCTATTCGCCCGCGATGCTTCGCGAGCTTTGCGACTTGGCCGGCTTTGATGTCGAAGAGATTACTTACGTCAGCTATTTTTTCAGCCAGTGGTTGACCGCCACGATCAGAGTCGTCAACAGGCTATTCGGCGCGAAGATTGGTTGGGCCTTGACGTCGCCTTTGCGCATCCTGCCCGTGGCGCTGGATCAATGGCTCGGTCGGTGGCTCGGCGAACTTACGGGTCGTCCGGGTTTTTCCATCACCATGGTGGCCTATAAGCGGCGTTTCACCAAAATTTCAGACATGTCTCGCCATGAGTGGCCGGCTCAACTCGCGACCTACCGAAGCTGAGCGACGCGCGCGATCACGGGTGATCGCGGCCTGCCGCGTCGAAACGACGTGAAAATTGTCCTGCCAGTAGCGTTTAATCTCCACGAGCGCCGGATCGTGAGTGGCGCTGTCCGGCTTTGCCCGGCGCGAGAGCGAGCGAAGCAACGGCGGCTAATCGATACGCGGTCGCCGCCGGTCTTCTCCTCTCGAGTCTGGCGCACTGTTCATCGGACACGAAAACATGGACGTCACATGACAGACGTCGTCGAACAAAGGACGGAGCGCCCGGACTTCAAGCGTGAGCGATCACGACCGCTTCCATGCTTTTATGCGTATGCATGCGGATCAGACCGAATGGCCATCGGCTGTCGACGGCGCCCAGCGCCCGCAGCGCCGCCAAGGGCGGGTTATTAAAAAAGATATGATTGACCGCGCTGGATAGCAGCCGTGTCGAAGCGGCATGCAGCTTCATATGGGTCGCGCGAGCCGCGCTAAGCGCGTCCTCGTCGAGAGAGTCGTAACATGTGGGACTCCATGGTCGGTAAGCGACGCGAACCGCCTGGAACCCCGCGGCCAGCAGGGTGTCCGCGAATTCGGAAGCATTCGTCTTGTAAGGATGTCCTCCGTTCATGAAAAACATATCGCTTCGCTGAATGCGGTCGGGCTCGCGCGCCAATGACAGCGCTTGTTTGAAAATAGGACTTTCGGCTTCGCCATCCAATGGAATGGCGCTCACCAACTGGCCGCCCGGCATCAGGGAGGCGCGGATTGAGCGCAGCAATTCATCGGGGTCGAATGAATGTTCAATCACATGATTGCTGAAAACAAGGTCGAACGCCTCTTGGTGCTCGCCTAGCCGATCATTGAAGTCGCCATGAATGAAATCCGCCTTCGCGGCGTCGAGCAGGCCGGGTAGACATTTGTCGACCCAATCAAGGCCCAAAATCCGCGATTGCGGCGCCCGGGCGCGCAGGGCTGCGATTTCATCCCCCTCGCCGCAGCCAAGCGCGAGAACATTTTTTGCGTCCGAACGCGCAAGGCAAAGTTTCCACGCGCGATTGCGCAGCCTGTCGTCGCAATCAGCATCCGTTACTCCAATATTTCGTAAAATTGCACTGGCGGCGACGCGTATTGCTTCCTCGTCGGCGAGTTCGGAACGCTCCAGCGGTTCGATGGGCCGCGAAACCTTCGGCTGGCGAATTTCCAACTGTTCGCGAAGAGCGCCGAAGCATTTCCGATTGAGCGTTTCATCCGGGCCCGAGCAAAATGGGTACTGCTGAATATATGCATGCAGCGAGCGGTCGCTCACGCGCAGCAACAGGGCGCATTCCCGCATATCGGAGTCTTGAATTGTCATCTCGGCCATGAATGGACTCTCATCGCGCCGTCCCTACGCCTCTTTCGTTCGCTTCGAGCCAAAAAGCGCGGGCCGCGTCCCTTAAACGCTTATGTTGGTCGGCCGGCAATAGCAGAGACGCGATCGGCAAGAGCGTTACGGCGGCCCATATGGCGAGACAGACGATCAATCTCACCCAGTCCTGTGTTCCGATCGCAAAGCCGACCACTCTTCCCACGGCTCCGCCCCAAACGAGAGCCGCGAAAGCGATGGGCATGCATTGAATCGCATGTCGCCAATAGGCGATGCCAAGTCGCCTTGTCAACAAGATCGGCAACACCAGACCTATGCTCACAATTTCGCCGGCGGCCATCGCAAACGCGACTCCAGCGGCTCCAAAGCTGGCGGCGAGCGGGACCGCGAGGGCGATCGCAACCGTGGTTTGCGTGACCTGGGCGATCGCCTGTTGCTTCGGTATATCCGCGAGATGCGCGAGATAGAGCAAGGGTATGGCCGGCGCCACGACAATAGCGGGAAGGACGAGCCAAAACAGCGTCGCCATATCGAACAAATCCGATTTTCCGGTCCATAGCTGAACAATCGAGGCGCCGAACGTCAGCAGACCGGCGGCCATCACGCCTCCCATCGCCGCCACGCTTCTTCCCAACGAAGGTCATGCCGCGCTCGATCATCGCGGTGTTTCCGCAATGCACGTGAGGCGTCAAGCTCCACGCCGACGGCGGTGGACAGCATGACCACGAAAGTTCGACCAAAATTAACCAGCGTGCGATGAAGGACAAACGTCACGACCATGGGCCCGCCGAGCCCCAACGCGCTCAAAAGCAGGACGGGCGCCTGCAGCCAAATTGTCGGAGAGCGCATAGGTGAGCGCATACCATCGCATGGCGAGACCCGCCTCGCGCAATTCCGAAACGCTCGGCGGCAAAGGCCAAAGACGCAGGGTCGGATACCGCCGCCTCAGATCGGTGAGCAGAATTCCCCACGCGAATACGAGCTGCGCCGCTATATAAGTCAGAGCCAACACGCGCGGACCGGCGCCGCCGAGCGCGGCCGCCAGCGCGGCCACGACGATGCAGAGACGTCGAAACGCTATCGATAATGACGCCACGCGAGAACTCGCCGCGGCCACGATAAATCTGAGTGAAAGCGCTTTTCGTTGTTTGCACGGCCTGCATTACGCCCAGCGAGAACAAGGCCAGGGACGCTTCGGACGAATTCAGCGAACGAACGGAGACAAAAGGCGAGGCGGACTCGATCACGGCGAGCAAAGCCGCGATCACAACCATCAACAGCCCCAATAGCGCATAGATAAAAGCCGCGGTCCCGACCTGCCTCTGGAAACCAACCTCATCGCCGATGACCGAAAGCCTTTTGCAAGACGGTTTCCGACAAAGATGACAAAACCCAAGTCCGCGAGGCCCAATAAGCCCGACCAGGCCATTAATGTCGTCCAGTCGGCGAACAGATCCGTCGGCCACATGCGCAGCAGGACCGCCGTCAACAAGAACCGATCGCCTATCGAAATCAGGAGACTGAGAAGCTGGCTGGCGAAGTTTTTAAGAGTTTTGCGTAACATGCGCTCGCGCCCGGACATTCGGTGGACATGGTCGAAAATATTAAACCGACATTGCAGAACGAGTCCGGCGTCATTATCGCTCGTCGTTCGCCCGCGCCGCGCAAATCCGCAAGCCGAAGAATAGTCGGTCGGCGCTATTGCCGCAACATTGGCCAAAGTTAAGTCGGCGCGGCCGAGCGCCGTGGGGCGTGAGATTGAACGCCGTCGGAGGAAATATCCGCTTGGCGACCGGCGATAATTCGCCGCGCGCCGTGTCCATCAACAAAAGCCGCGTCGCGCGGCCCGTATCATTGTTTTGGAAAAAAGACATTGTCTTGGAAAAAAGTCATCGAACTTTGCGCGGATTGTCTTTCAGGCCGTCCCGCCCGCCGCCATTCGACGGGGCTATGACTGTCGAATCAACTTTTGTTTTATCAACAGCGTCAATGTCGGCCTCCAAGCAGAGGATATCCATATTGCATTGACATTGGCTATTCCAAATGCGCGCTTCAAATCACAACTGGCGGACCACGCTAACAATGAGTTTTGACTACGCACGATTGTTCATGGTCCGCTCTGTCAAAACTACTCCTCGCCGACCTTGGCGGGTTTGAAAACAACCGGGCGCAGCATGAAGGACGGGACGTGATCGCCCATGCCTATCACGGGCGGGCCGTCATCCTCTTGCGCGCGTGGCCGCCGGTCGCGGCGCTCGGCGTAGACTGGCGTACGCGCGGCGCGCGGCGACTCCGCCACCGCGGCGGCGGGCCGTCCTGATTCGCTTGCGCGCGGCGCGCGCGCCTTTGGAGCCGCCTCGCGCGCCGGGGCCGCCGATCCCGCGGAGCTTCAACCACGTCCGCCGCGTTCGAACTCCTCGTCTGGCGCCGCGCTCTCCTCCCCGACGCTCATGTCCGCTGGACAACTCGCTCGGCGGCGGCAATTCGGACAGTCTCGGTCCTTCCCACTCCACCTCCTTGCCGATAAGACTTTCGATCTGTTCGACATATTTCTTGTCTTCGGGCGTCACCAGCGTGATCGCGACGCCGGAGCGCCCGGCTCTCCCCGTGCGGCCGATACGGTGGACATAGTCTTCGCTGTGCGTCGGCACATCAAAATTGAACACGTGGCTGACATCGGGAATGTCGAGCCCGCGCGCGGCCACGTCCGAACAGACCAGGAGAGCGACCGAGCCGTTCTTGAATGCGTCGAGCGAGGCCATGCGGGCCATTTGATCCATGTCGCCATGCAAGGCGCCAACGGAAAACCCGTGCTTTTCCAACGAGCGGTGCAAGATCGCCACATCTCGCTTGCGGTTGCAAAAGATAATGGCGTTCTTGAAACTCTCCGCCGAGCGGATGAGATTGCGCAAGGTGTCGCGCTTTTCGGCGTGTCCGTGCGATGCGACCATCGCCTGACGGATGAGGGCCGCCGTCGTCGCCGCTCTCGCGACCTCCACCCGCACCGGATTGTGCAGAAACGCCTCGGTCAAGCGGGTGATTTCCGGCGGCATGGTGGCGGAGAAGAACAAGGTCTGGCGGGTGAAGGGCACCAGTTTGCAGACCCTCTCGATGTCCGGAATAAAGCCCATGTCGAGCATCCGGTCGGCCTCGTCGATGACGAGAATCTCGATTCCGGTCAGCAGCAGCTTGCCGCGGTCGAAGAAATCGAGCAGGCGGCCCGGCGTGGCGATCAACACGTCGGCGCCGCGCATGATCTTGGCTTCCTGGTCGCCGAATGAAACCCCGCCGATCAGCAGCGCTACGTTTAGCTTGTGGTTGGCCCCGTATTTTATGAAGGCTTCCTCGACCTGAGCCGCGAGTTCACGCGTGGGTTCGAGGATAAGGGTGCGCGGCATGCGCGCCCGCGCCCGGCCTTGTTCAAGCCGGCACAGCATCGGCAGCGTGAAGGCGGCGGTTTTGCCGGTGCCAGTCTGAGCGATGCCGAGAATGTCGCGCCCTTGCAGGGCCGGCGGGATCGCCTCGGCCTGGATTGGCGTCGGCGTCGTGTAGCCGGAAGCCTCAACGGCCGTGAGCACCTTTTGCGAAAGGCCGAGTTCGTCGAATTTCATCAATTGTCCTGATCACGGCGGCGGTCGGATTTCAAAGCCTGCCGCGCGCCGGCCGTGTAAAACGCGCGTTGCTGCTGGGGGAAACGCTCCGCCCACTGGACAGCGGTCCATGACGACGGACATCCTGCCCTCGGTTCGCCTTGGGGGCGCTACTTGCAATATGGCGACCAAAACGAAACCCGCAATATGCTTGGCCGGCATCTCCGCCAATGTCAATGAATTTACGACCGCTCACGCCGCTTGCGTCAAATACCGGCGGACATCCCTAATTAAGCGTCGCGCGCGGCATCGCTCGGTCCAAATGCGGTAAGCCATTTGGAATCAAGGTTGAAGATCTTTGACCCTTAACGGGCTTTCCTCGCCGCAGGGCGAAATCACGGCTGGATTCTGTATATGTCCTCGGAATCGTCGAGGTGGTCACTCCATCCACGCCAATGTTTCGATAGACCGTTACGCTACCGGTTGCTTGAGGCGATGGCCTGGCCTTGACGCCTCGCCACGGCTCCGATTCCGGCCAAACCAACGCGACCCTTGGCAGTTCCCCCCTCTGCGCCGCGTTCGCCAGCCACTCGGACACGACAATGCACAGACAGATCGCGACGCCCGCCTTTATCGCCAGTTTCGCGACATTCGAGCTGTCCGCGTCCTGTCGTATTGGTCTGAATTCGAACATCGGAGCCTCGTGATTGTCCGCACTTGACGTACATGAACATGGTAAACACACTGTTGACGGGACTTTTTCGACGACCGTATTAGGCCAGCGCTCCGCCTCGCGAGGCGATCGATACGGCGTCGACGCGCGACGCTCAGGCCTGGCGGATTTTCGTGGTCCAAACGTTGGCCGCGGCGCAAGCCGGCCGCGACGCGCGAGCGGCCGCCCTCCGCGCGAGCGCCTTCCCACGAAACCACGCTCCGACCGCCCGTTTTGGCATCTTTCTTCGGCGGCGGCGGGGGGGAAGCCCACCGCCCGGCCAAACCTTCGCCAAGTCGAGAGGGCGACGAACGAATCCGCGGCCATCGCGCCATGGCCATAAACCGCGGCGCGCTGACCAAATGCGACCGCGAATTCCATTTTTTTCGCGAGGCTTATTGTTCGGGCGGGACTTTCGGATAAGCTTATCGCTCGAATTTTGCCTTGACCGAATTTTGTCGCTTGCCAAGATTCATGCGAGCAAGAACACTCCGCGAGCATCCCGCGCGCGTCTCGAGAACGAGAACGGAATGCGAAGGTCACGGCCGCGGGCTCGGCGCGGCACGAAAAATGTTTAACACCTTACGGACCGGTTTTTGCCATCCTATATGGAGAAAAGCAGAAGGGGCGCCGAAGGAAGAGGTCAGACAGGAAGGCTCGATGGTTAAGGTGTGCGACACTTTCAGCGGCCCGGTCGGTTCGTCGGCGGGCGCGGAGTTCGACGAGAGGGGAGAGGCGCGCTTGAGTCGGGAACCGCGAAAGGGTGGTGGGGACGCCGGCGCGGGCACGGCGCTTATCCCTCGCACGCGCACGCAAACGCGGCGTCCACATATGTATCGCGTGTTATTGCTCAATGACGATTATACGACGCAGGAGTTCGTTATCATCGTATTACGCAAGTATTTTAATAAGTCGGTCGAAGAGGCGACGCGAATTATGCTGCTTGTCCATAATCATGGTGTAGGCGAATGCGGAGTTTACACCTATGAAGTCGCCGAAACAAAAGTCACGCAGGTCATGGATTTCGCCCGCAAACACCAACATCCGCTGCAATGCATCATGGAAAAGAAGTAGGGGTGAGAACTGATGCCGGCTTTCTCGCGCAATCTGAAGCAGACCTTGGACCGGGCGCTGGCGTCGGCGCGAGAGCGTCGGCATGAATATGCGACGCTCGAACATCTTCTGCTAAGCCTTATCGAAGACAGTGACGCAAGCGCGGTGCTGCGCGCTTGTTCGGTCGATCTCGACGTTCTCGGTCGGAATTTGCGTGACTACCTCGACCGGGAATTAGACAATCTGGTCAACGAAGACGCGGAAGAGTGCAAACCGACGGCGGGCTTTCAGCGTGTTGTCCAGCGCGCCATCATCAGCGTTCAATCATCCGGCCGCGAGGATGTGAGCGGAGCCAATGTGCTGGTGGCGCTGTTCGCCGAACGCGAGAGTCACGCCGTCTATTTCCTGCAGGAGCAGGACATGACGCGCTATGACGCGGTGAATTACATCAGCCACGGCATCGCCAAGCGCCTTGGACTTTCCGACCCGTCGCGCGGGCCGCGCGGCGCCGAGGAAGACGTCGACCGCAACGAGGCGCGCGAGGGCCGCGATGGCGACTCTCGCAAAAAGGAGGGCGCGCTCGACGCTTATTGCGTCAACCTCAACAAGAAAGCGCGCGACCAGCGAATCGATCCCCTGATCGGGCGAGAGGCCGAAGTTCTCCGCACAATCCAGGTGCTGTGCCGGCGCCAGAAGAACAACCCGTTGCTGGTCGGCGATCCCGGCGTTGGCAAGACCGCCATCGCCGAGGGGCTGGCGCGAAAGATCGTTCTTGGCGAAGTGCCGGAAATTCTCTCGGGCGCGACCATCTTCGCGCTCGATATGGGCACGCTGCTCGCCGGCACGCGGTATCGCGGCGATTTCGAGGAGCGCCTGAAACAGGTCGTCAAGGAAATCGAGCAGCACAAGAACGCGATCCTGTTCATCGACGAAATCCACACGGTGATCGGAGCCGGCGCGACCTCTGGCGGCGCGATGGACGCCTCCAATCTGTTGAAGCCCGCGTTGGCGCAGGGCGCGCTGCGGTGCATCGGTTCGACGACCTATAAGGAATATCGCCAGTATTTCGAGAAGGACCGCGCGCTGGTGCGGCGCTTCCAGAAAATCGACGTGAACGAACCTTCGGTCCCCGACGCGATAGAGATCATCAAGGGGCTGAAGCCCTATTTCGAGGACTTCCACAAAATCCGCTACACCGGCGAGGCCATCAAGGCCGCCGTGGAGTTGTCGGTGCGCTATATCCACGATCGCAAGCTGCCGGACAAAGCGATCGACGTGATCGATGAAAGCGGCGCGGCGCAGATGCTTTTGTCCGATTCCAAGCGCAAGAAAACCATCGGCCTCAAGGAAATCGAGGCGACGATCGCGACGATGGCGCGGGTTCCGCCCAAGAGCGTCTCCAAGGACGACGCGGAAGTGCTGGCGCATCTCGACGAGACCTTGAAGCGCGTCGTCTATGGCCAGGACAAGGCCGTCAACGCGCTGACCACGGCGATCAAACTGGCGCGCGCCGGCCTACGCGATCCCGAAAAGCCGATAGGCTGCTATCTCTTCTCCGGTCCGACCGGCGTCGGCAAGACGGAGGCCGCGCGTCAGCTCGCCGTCTCTCTCGGCATCGAATTGGTTCGATTCGACATGTCCGAATATATGGAGCGTCACACCGTGAGCCGCCTGATTGGCGCTCCGCCCGGCTATGTCGGCTTCGACCAGGGCGGGCTTCTCACCGACGCGATCGATCAGCATCCGCATTGCGTGTTGCTGCTCGACGAGATTGAAAAGGCGCACCCAGATCTTTTCAATATTCTTCTGCAGGTGATGGATCACGGCAAGCTGACGGACCATAACGGCAAGACGATCGATTTCCGCAATGTCATCTTGATCATGACCACGAACGCCGGCGCGGCCGATCTGTCGCGAACGCCAATCGGCTTCACGCACTCGAAGCACCACCGAGACTACAGCGAAGCGATCAATAGCCTGTTCGCGCCGGAGTTTCGCAACCGCCTCGACGCGGTGGTGCCTTTTGGCCATCTGCCGCCGCAAGTCATCGCGCGCGTCGTCGACAAATTCATCATGCAGCTGGAGACTCAGCTCGCCGACCGCAATGTGACGATCGACCTCTCCGACGAAGCGCGCGCCTGGCTGGTTGAGCATGGCTATGACGAGGCCATGGGCGCGAGGCCGATGTCGCGCGTCATTCACACGCATATCAAGACGCCGCTCGCGGACGAACTCTTGTTCGGCCGCCTCAAGAACGGCGGCGCGGTGCATGTCGTGGTGGTCGCGGACGAGGCCGGCGCCAAAACGCTGGGCTTCGTCTATCCCGAAGGTCCGGTTCTGCCGCGCCCCGAGCGCGACATTATCGAGGCGGGGAAGAAGCGTTCGCCGACGGACGGCGACTCGCGCAAGGAGAAGGCCGCGGAAGTCGAACCCGAAAAGCAGGCGGAACCAGACGCCGAGGCCGGGGCGGCGCCGCGCAGCGTGCCGGACGCGCCGCTGCAAGGGTGACTTTTATGAAAGCGGATGAGCGCGTGTAAACGCGCGCTCATCCAAAATTAACCACCGCAAACATAAGATTTTCGCGCGCATGGCGGTTCCGACCGCGCGCGAGGATTCGCCACGCCGTGGCGCCGCGCCCGCCAAAACAGAAGAGGCGCCCCCGGAAGTGACGCAAAGCAGCCTCGACAATAGCGACGCTGGCGCCGAGCCCTTGCGCATCGTGCATGTTTTGCGAGCGCCCGTGGGCGGGCTGTTCCGTCATGTGCTCGATCTCGCGCGAGAACAAATCGCCCGCGGGCACGAGGTTGGACTCATCACCGATTCATTGACCGGCGGCGCGCGCGGCGCGGCGCAACTCGCCGAACTCGCGCCATCTCTATCGCTTGGTCTCCTGCGCCTGCCGATCCATCGACCGCCGCATACGACGGATCTTTCGGTTTTGCTGAAAGTCGGGCGGCGCCTCGCCGAGTTAAATCCCGACGTCGTGCACGGCCATGGATCCAAGGGCGGTTTCCTGGCGCGGGTCGCCGGTCCATGGAAGTCGCCCTTCGTCGCGGTGAGAATCTACACGCCGCATGGCGGCAGTCTAAACTATCGCCCCGGGACTTGGAGCCATCGCCTGTTCATGATGATGGAGGCGATTCTCGCTTGGCGCACCGATCTGCTGCTATTCGAGAGCGGCTATATCGCCGATCGGTTCGAGAGCCTCGTGGGCAAGCCGCGCCATCTCGCGCATGTCGTGCGCAACGGCATCGCGCCGCGCGAACTCGAGCCGGTGACGCCGGACGCCGACGCGGCCGATCTGCTCTATGTCGGCGAATTTCGGTCCGCCAAGGGGCTCGACACGCTGATCGACGCCTTGGGCTTATTGGCCAAGACGGCGCGGCGTCGTCCGAGCCTCGTGCTCGTCGGCGACGGCCCCGAAAGAGCGGCGTTGAGCGCGCGCGCGGAAACCCTCGGCGTCGCCTCGCAGCTGAATTTCCGGGCGCCAATGGCTGCCCGCGAGGCATTTGCCGCGGGACGTATCCTTGTCGTTCCGAGTCGCGCGGAATCATTGCCCTATATCGTGCTGGAGGCGGCCGGGGCGCATAAACCAATCATCGCCACGCGCGTCGGCGGCATGGCCGAAATCTTCGGCCCCTATAGCGGCGGCCTGATTCCGTGCGACAATCCCGGCGTTCTCCGCGACGCGCTGGCGCGCATGCTTGACGAAACTCCGCAAGAAAGCTCGGCGAAAACGCGCAAGCTGGCCGATTATGTGGGCGCCCGCTTCTCACTCTCCGGCATGGTCAACGGGGTCATAGCCGGATATCGCGAAGCCATCGCGCGGCGGGCGCGATCATGACCGACGCCAGCGCGACGCGGACCGATCCGGCGCCGAGCCTCGTGTTCGACTATCAGAAGCTCGTCAACGCCGCCGTCTGGATATTCGTGCTTTCCGGCGCCATCTCCCTGGTCGAACCCTCGCCCTATGATTTTGCGTCGGTGATCGCGATACCGTTGTGGTTCCTTGGCGGGTTTACGCTGCAACGTAGCTTTTTGCTTTTCGCCTTTCTCATTATCTCCTACACAATTCTCGGCTTTTTGGCGCTGATCCCTTATTGGAGCGTCGCCAATTCGGCGATGTATCAGTATCAGTCCGCCTATCTGACCTTCACCGCGTTGTTTTTCGCGCTGTTCGCCGCGGACCGCACGGTCGAACGCGCGGAAATGATCCTTTCCGGCTTCACCGCCGGCACTCTGATCGCCGCGATCTGCGGGCTGCTCGGCTATTTCGACGTCGCCGGACTTGGCGAAACCTTCTCAAAATGGGGGCGTGTTTCCGGCACCTTCAAGGATCCCAACGTGCTCGGCTCCTATCTGATCCTGGGCGTGCTCTATCTTTCTCAAAACCTGATGTTCGCCCGCGCGCGTCACGTCGCCACGACGGTCATCATGCTGGCGATCATCGTCGCCGCCGACTTTCTGTCTTTCTCGCGCGGGTCGTGGGGAGCGACGATCGTCTCCATGGCGCTAATGGCGTCCAGCGCTTTCGCGACGACCAAGAATGCGGCCTTGAAGCGCCGAATTACGGCCTCGGCGTTGGTCGCGATCGCGATTGGCGTTCTGGTCGTTCTAGTGCTTTTGTCGATGGAGTCGACGCGCGCCTTCTTCCTGCAGCGCGCCTCGGTCACGCAGGAATATGACGAGGGCTCCACCGGGCGCTTCGGCAACCAGCTCCGTTCGTTGCCGATGCTGGTCGAGCGCTTCTGGGGCTTCGGGCCGCTGCGCTTCCGCACGATTTTCGATCTCGAGCCGCACAATTCCTATATCGGCGCCTTCGCCAACACCGGCTGGCTGGGCGGATTCTTATTCGTTCTCATCGTGGGCGTCACCGTCTTCATCGGCTTTCGGCTCATGTTCCGGCCGTCGCCATTCCAGCGTCAGGCGCAAGTCTTCTTCCCGGTGCTGCTCGCCTTCTTTTTCCAGGCGTTCCAGATCGACATCGATCATTGGCGGCATGTGTTGATGCTGCTGGGCGTCGTCTGGGGTTTGGAGGCGGCTCGGCAGAAATGGGAGGCGCGCCAATATTACGAAGCGGGCGCCTTGCGTCCCGCGGGCGATTAAACGCGCTTCGCCGCCTTGCTCTTCGCCGGCGGCTTGATCGGTTTCCGCGGCTGGCCGTCGCGCCATGGCCTGCGCGAGATAGTGGCCCGTATGACTGCGCGGCTCCTTGACGATCTCGCCCGGCGGCCCGCTCGCCACGATTTCGCCGCCGCCGTCGCCTCCCTCGGGCCCG
This sequence comes from uncultured Alphaproteobacteria bacterium, assembly GCA_963710695.1. Classification (GTDB taxonomy): domain Bacteria; phylum Pseudomonadota; class Alphaproteobacteria; order Rhizobiales; family Beijerinckiaceae; genus Methylocystis. Next base: position 117,871 of record CAVQBO010000009.1, read on the forward strand.
AGATCTATGACCCAATCCGCCGTTTTGATGACCTCGAGATTATGCTCGATGACCACGACGCTGTTGCCCTGCTCGACGAGTTCATGCAGCACTTCCAGAAGCTTGGCGACATCATGGAAATGCAGGCCCGTGGTCGGCTCGTCGAGAATATAGAGCGTGCGGCCGGTGGAGCGGCGCGCCAGCTCCTTGGCCAGCTTCACGCGTTGCGCCTCGCCGCCAAACAGCGTCGTCGCCTGCTGCCCGACGCTGACATAATCCAATCCGACGCGCTTTAGAGTCTCCAGCTTGTCGCGAATCGCCGGCGCCGCATTGAACAATCGCGCCGCCTCCTCCACCGTCATATCGAGCACGTCGGCGATGGATTTCTCGCGATATTTGACCTCCAAAGTCTCGCGATCATAGCGCTTGCCCTTGCACACGTCGCAGGTGACGTAGACGTCGGGCAGAAAATGCATCTCGATCTTAATGACGCCGTCGCCCTGGCAGGCCTCGCAGCGGCCGCCCTTCACATTGAAGGAGAAACGCCCGGGCGCGTAACCGCGCGCCTTGGCCTCGGGCAGGCCGGCGAACCATTCGCGCATCGGCGTGAACGCGCCGGTGTAGGTGGCCGGGTTGGAGCGCGGCGTGCGGCCGATTGGCGATTGGTCGATGTCGATGATCTTGTCGATGTGCTCCAAGCCCTCCAGCCGGTCGAAAGGAGAAGGATGCTCATGCGCGCCATTGAGCGTCTTCGCCACCGCTTTATAGAGCGTGTCGATGATCAGCGTCGATTTGCCGCCGCCGGAGACGCCCGTGATGCAAGTGAAGAGGCCGAGCGGAATCTTTGCGTCGACGTTCTTTAGATTATTGCCGCGCGCGCCGAAAAGCTTGAGCCAACGGCCGGCGTCCGGCTTGCGTAATTTGTGATTGAGCCGCACCTGTCGCTCGCCGGTGAGATATTGGCCGGTGAGCGATTTCGGATTCGCCATGATCTCGGCCGGCGTTCCCTGCGCGACGATTTCACCGCCGTGAATGCCGGCGCCGGGGCCCACATCGACGACGTAATCCGCCGCGAGAATGGCGTCCTCGTCATGCTCCACGACAATGACGCTGTTGCCGAGATCGCGCAGCCGCCGCAGCGTGTCGAGCAGGCGGTCGTTGTCGCGCTGATGCAGCCCGATCGACGGCTCATCCAGCACATAGAGCACGCCCGTCAATCCCGAGCCGATCTGCGACGCCAGGCGGATGCGTTGGCTCTCGCCGCCCGACAAGAGAGCCGGAGTTGCGTGAAAGCGTCAGATAATCGAGGCCGACATCGACAAGAAACGTCAGGCGGTCGCGAATTTCCTTCAAGATGCGATAGGCGATTTCGTTGCGCTTGGCGTCGAGCTGGGCGGGCAGCGCGGAAAACCAGGTCAGCGCCGCGCGCACCGAAAGTTCGGAGATTTCTCCAATATGCTTTTGCGCGATTTTGACCGCCAACGCCTCGGGCTTTAGGCGAAAGCCGCGACAGGCGCCGCAGGGCGTCGCCGTCATATAGCGGGCGATTTCCTCGCGCGACCAGTCGCTGTCGGTCTCAAGGTAGCGCCGCTCCAAATTCGGGACGACGCCCTCGAAAGGCTTTTTCACGTCATAGGCGCGAAAACTATCGTCGTAGGAAAAGCAAATCTCCTCCGCGCCCGAGCCATAAAGGATGACGCGCTTCGCGGTCTCCGGCAGTTGCTGGAACGGCGTTTCGAGCCGGAATTTATAGTGGCGCGCGAGAGCCTCCAGCGTCTGCATGTAATAGGGCGAGGAGGATTTCGCCCAAGGCGCGACCGCGCCCTTGCGCAGGCTAAGCCGCGGATCGGGAATGACGAGATCGGCGTCGACCTTCTGCTCATGGCCGATGCCGCCGCATTTGGGGCAGGCGCCGAAGGGATTGTTGAAGGAGAACAGGCGCGGCTCGATCTCGGAGATCGTGAAGCCGGACACGGGACAGGCGAATTTCGACGAAAACACGATATGCGCCGGCGCGTAATGCGAGGCGAGGCGCAGGCTGCCCGCCGTCACCGGGACTTCGGCGCTCGCCTCGCCCGCCGCGCCGCCATCGGCGAATTCGGCCACCGCCAGTCCGCCGGAAAGCTCCAGCGCGGTCTCGAAACTATCGGCGAGGCGGGCCGCCATGTCGGGACGCACGACGATGCGATCCACCACCACGTCGATGTCGTGTTTGAGCTTTTTGTCGAGCGGCGGCGCCTCGACGATCTCGTAATAGGCGCCGTCGATTTTGAGGCGCTGGAAACCGCGCCGCGTATATTCGGCGACCTCCTTTTTATATTCCCCTTTACGTCCGCGCACGACCGGGGCCAGCAGATAAAGCCGCGTCCCCTGCGGCAGGGCGAGCACGCGGTCCACCATCTGCGAGACCGTCTGGCTCTCGATGGGGAGGCCCGTCGCGGGCGAATAGGGCACGCCGACGCGCGCCCACAGCAAGCGCATGTAATCGTGAATCTCGGTGACGGTGCCGACCGTCGAGCGCGGATTTTTCGAGGTGGTCTTCTGCTCGATCGAGATCGCCGGCGAGAGCCCGTCGATCTGATCGACGTCGGGCTTTTGCATCATCTCCAGAAACTGGCGCGCATAGGCCGACAGCGACTCGACATAGCGCCGCTGCCCTTCGGCGTAGATCGTGTCGAACGCCAGCGAGGATTTGCCAGAGCCCGAGAGTCCCGTGAACACCACGAACTTGTCGCGGGGAATGACAAGGTCGACGTTCTTGAGATTATGCTCGCGCGCGCCGCGAATGGCGATGGTCCGGGCGTCGGGGGCATGGACGAAAGGGAGCTTGGCGTCGGAGACCCTAGGCGCCTTGCTCGCGCTGGGCTTGGGCGCGGCCTTGGGCATGGCCGCGGATTTCTTTGCTGCTGTGTCCGCCATGGGAGGGCTCGAAACTTTTGGGGAGGCGCCGACGTTCGGCCTTTGCGTTTTCCATGCCATGGAGCGATGCGCCAATCCACTCGGGGAAACGCCTTTCTCTCGCGTGGGAGGGGTTGCGGGACGCCCGCGGGATTGCTAGAACATAAATAGAACATGTTTCGCGTTTGTCCAAACCTTCTGTGGACAAGCCAGGCGCGTCACCGCGCCAGCGGCGGCTTTAGGCTACACTGCCGCGCGAAAAACATCGCAGTGGAGAGTAAAATGGCGGGCAGCGTCAATAAGGTCATTCTCGTCGGCAATCTGGGCCGCGACCCGGAAGTGCGCACACTGCCCTCCGGCGATCGCGTGGTGTCGTTTTCGCTCGCGACAACGGAGTCGTGGCGCGACAAAAACACCGGCGAGCGCAAGGACCGCACCGAATGGCATAACATCTCGATTTTCAATGAAAATCTCGGCAAGATCGCCGAACAATATTGCCGCAAGGGCTCCAAAATCTATCTCGAAGGCCAGTTGGCGACGCGCGAATACACCGACAAGGATGGCAATCAGCGCAAGGCCACGGACATTGTGCTGCAACGTTATCGCGGCGAGCTGACGCTTCTCGACAGCAAAGGCGGCCGTAGCGAAAGCGGCGATTACAACTCGCAGAATTTTGGCGGCGGGGGCGGCGGGAGTTTCGGACGCTCGTCGCCGATGGAACGCTCCGGAGAAGAAAGACGCCCAGGGCCCGCGGCCGGCGGCGGGCGGCTCTCCAACCAGTTGGACGACGACATACCGTTCTGATCGCCGCTCTCCCCGGCTATCATGTCGCATCCGGGGTTAGACGCGCGGCGCGTCCTGGCGAAAACGAACGGCGGCGGAACCGCGCGGAGGGGAGCGAGATTGGGGTTCGTAACAGGACCTTCCGGTGATTTTGGCGTAGGATAGCCGCCATGACGACGATGGCCGAAAGAGCTTCCCGGGGGTCGCTGAAAGTCGTGGGCGCGATGCTCACCGATATCGGGCGTGTGCGCTCGACCAACGAGGACACGGTGGCTTTCGTGGCGCCCGCCGAGGGAACGCCGGAAGAAAAAGTCGGATTCCTGGCGTTGGTCGCCGATGGAATGGGCGGGCACGCCGCCGGCGAAGTCGCGAGCGCGCTCGCGGCGGATGTCGTTAGACGGGAGGTCTATTCGTCGGGCGAGGCCCCTCCGCGGGCGTTGCTGGCGGCGTTCGAGTCCGCCAATCGCGCTATCCTTGATTACAGCGCGGCCAATCCCGAAACGCGCGGAATGGGCACGACCTGCACCGCGATCCTAATTCGCGGCGATCTCCTTTGGCTCGCGCATGTCGGCGACAGCCGCGCCTATTTGTTGCGGGAGAGCGCGCTTCTGCAACTCTCGGACGATCAGACCTTGCACGCGCGACTTATTCGAGACGGAATCATGACCCCGGAGCAAGCGCAAAGGAGTCCCGGCGGAAATTTCATTTTGCAAGCGCTTGGAGCACGCGACAAATTCGAGCCGACCATATTCGAGACCGGCCTTGAACTGCGCCTTGGCGACACCGTGCTTCTATGCTCGGATGGACTTCACAATCTTGTGACCGAGGCGGACATCCTCGAGATACTCCGCGCGAACAATCCGCAAGAGGCGTGTCGTGAACTCATCGAAAAAGCGCTCGCCGCCGGCGGCGTTGACAATGTTTCCGTCGGCGTCTTTCGGATCGTGGACGCCGCCCCGGCTCGAAATCGCGATCAGGCCGCGACCAAGCCAATCAGGATCATCGAGCCCGAGTAGCCCGCAAATCCGCTCCATCTCAACTCGCCAGCAAAAATCTTTCGGCCTGCGCCAGATCCACCGAGACGAGCTGCGAAACGCCGCGTTCGGCTTGCGTGACGCCGAACAGTCGGTCCATGCGCGCCATGGTGATGGGGTTGTGGGTGATCGCGACGAAGCGCGTGTCGGTCTTCTTGCTCATCGCCTCGAGCAGATTGCAAAAGCGCTCGACATTGGCGTCGTCGAGCGGCGCGTCCACCTCGTCGAGCACGCAGATCGGCGAAGGATTGGTCAAGAACACCGCGAAGATCAGCGACATCGCGGTCAGCGCCTGTTCGCCGCCGGACAGCAACGTCATGGTCACCGGCTTCTTGCCGGGCGGGCGCGCGAGAATGTCGAGCCCGGCCTCCAGCGGATCATCGCTTTCGACGAGCTGCAATTCCGCCGTGCCGCCGTCGAACAGCAGCGTGAACAGCTCCTTGAAATGGGCGTTCACTTTGTCGAAGGCGGCGAGCAGCCTTTCGCGCCCTTCCTTGTTCAGGCTTGCGATGGCGGCGCGCAGTTTCTTGATCGCCTCGGCGAGGTCGTCGCGCTCGGCGAACATTTTGCCCTGCGCGGCCTCGACCTCCGCGAGTTCGTCCTCGGCGCGCAGATTCACGGCGCCCAGCCGCTCGCGGTCGGCGCGCAGCGCCTCCAATCGGCGCTCGATTTCAGAACTCTCCGGAAGCTCGGCCCCCGGCGCGACGCCGGCCAGCGCGACCAGCTCTTGCGGAGTCGTCTCCAATTCCTGCGAGATCGCGCGATCAATATCGGCGGCGCGCTGACGGGCCGCCTCCAATTGCGCCTCGCTGCGGGCCTTCTGCTCACGGGCGGCGCTCATCGCCTCGAGCGCGCTTCTCGCGGCGCGGTCGCTTTCGGCGAGGCGGGTTTCGCCCAGCGCGCGCGCGTCGGAGGCCTCGCGCCGATCGGCTTCGGCGGCCTCGATCGCCGCGATCAGAGCGCGGCGCTGATGCACGAAGGTTTGCGGCGCCTCGGCCAGTTCCTCCTGTTCCGCCTTCGCCGCGTCAAGCCGCTCCTCGAGCTCGCCGATGCGGTCCTGAGCCTTGTCGCGGCGCTCCATCCAAGAGGCGCTCTCGCGCAAAATCGCGGACCGACGCGACGCGCGCGCCGCGACCTCATGGCCGAGAGCGGCCAGCGCCGCCCTGGCCTCGCCGGCTTGCGCCCGCTCCGTCATCGCCTTGGCGCGCAGGCTCTCCAGGGCGCCGGCGAGAAAAGCCGGCTCGTCGAGCGCATCCAGCGCCTTCAACGCGGCGTCGCGTTTTTGCGCCGCCTCGTCTCGGTTGGCGAGGATTTGCGCCTTGGCTTCCTCCAACGCCGAAAGCCGCTGGGCGATTTGCGCGTAGCGGCGTTCCGCGGCGGCGTGGCGCGCTCTCGCTTCATCCAAATGCGCGCGCGCGCGCCGTTGCGCCTCGCGCGCTTCGCTCTCCATCATGGCGGCTTCCCGCGCCGCCTCGCGCGCCATTTGCGCCGTTTCGCCGGCCTCGTCGGCCTGCGCCCTGGCGATGAGCGCCTCTTTGCGCAGATCGCCCAGCCGGTTCTTTTCGACGAGACGGCGGGCCGCCGCGGTCGGCGCTTCGGCGGCCTGGGTGAAGCCGTCCCAGCGCCAGAGATCCCCTTCCTTCGAGACAAGCCGCTGGCCGGGCGCGAGCAGCGCGCGCAGACTCGCTCCCTCGCCGCGCAGCACGACGCCGATCTGCCGCAGCCGGCGGGACATCGCGGCGGGCGCTTCCACCAATTCGCTCAAGGGCCGCACATTGGGCGGGAGCTTGGGGTCTCCATCGCCGGAGGTCGGCGCCCAATGCGCCGGGGCGGAGGTCTCGGCGGAGGCGTCGAGATCGTCGCCGAGCGCCGCGCCGAGCGCGGTCTCGTAGCCCTTGGCGACGGCGATTTGCTCCAGCACCGGCGCCCAAAGCCCACCGGAACCCGATTGCAGCAGCTTTTCGAGCGTGCGGACTTCGGTCTCCAGCCGCTGAGCGCGCCGCTCGGCGGCCTCGAGCGGCGCCCGCGCGGCGGCCTCGGCTTCCCGCGCCGCCTTATGGGCGTCTTCGCGCTCTCGCGCGGCGAGATCGGCCGCCTCCGCTTCTTCGTCGGCGATTTGCAACGCTTCTTCGAGCCGCGCCAATTCCTGCGCGCCGCCTCCCTCGCTGGCGATCAGCGCGAATTCGGTCTCGACGCCGGGTGAGTTCCGCCTCGAAGCGGGCGTGGCGGCGGTTCTCCTCGGCGACCGCCGCTTCCAGCGCGTTGCGGCGGGCGTTCACCGAGGCGAGACTCTCCTGAGCGCTCCCAAGCTCCGCCTCGGTCGCGTGCAGCGCCGCCTCGATCCGTTGGACCGTCTCGCGGGCCTCGCGCTCGCGTTCTTGCGCTTCCGCGTCGGCCCCCAAAAGTTCGCCGCGCTCTTCCTCCAGACGCTGCGTCACCTCGGCCGCGTCCTCGATCAGCGCCCGTTCGCGCTCCAGATCGCGGGAGAACTGCTCGATATGGCGGGTCAATTCATGAATGCGCTCGCCGGCGCGCTTTTCCTCGCCGTCGAGCGCGTCGCGGGCGACGATCAGCCGATGCAGCGCGGCGCCGGCCTCGGCCTCCTTCTCGCGCAGCGGCGGCAGCTCATGCGCGGCGATCGCCTGCTCGCGCGCCGTTCGCGCCTGCTCCAGCGTGCGCCCCGCGACGAGTTCGGCGTCCTGTTCCAGTTTGCGCTCCGCCTGCTCCAACTGCCCGCTCGCGGCGCGATAATTGATCAACGCCGCCAGCGCCTCGTTCTGGCGGATTTGCGCGGCGATCTGGCGATAGCGCCCGGCCTGGCGCGCCTGCCGGCGCAGACTGTCGGCCTGGCTGTCGACCTGCTTCAGCACATCTTCCAGCCGGGTCAGATTCTCCGAGGCGGCGGTGAGGCGCAGTTCCGCCTCGTGGCGGCGCGAATGCAGGCCGGCGACGCCCGCCGCCTCCTCCAAAATGCGCCGCCGCGCCTGCGGCTTGGCCGAGATGATCTCGCCGATCTGGCCCTGGCGCACCAGCGCCGGCGAGCGCGCGCCGGTGGAGGCGTCGGCGAACAGCAATTGCACGTCGCGGGCGCGCACCTCGCGGCCATTGACGCGGTAGACCGAGCCCTGCTCGCGCTCGATGCGGCGGGTGACTTCGATCGTCTCGGAATCGTTGAACACCGCCGGCGCGGTGCGCGAGGAATTGTCGAGCACCAGCCCGACTTCGGCGAGATTGCGCGCCGGGCGCGAACCGCCGCCCGAGAAGATGACGTCGTCCATCCCCGACGCGCGCATGTTCTTATAGGAATTTTCGCCCATGACCCAGCGCAGGGCTTCGACGAGATTCGATTTGCCGCAGCCGTTCGGCCCGACAACGCCGGTGAGACCCGGCTCGATCAGGAAGTCGGTGGCTTCGCAAAAGCTCTTGAAGCCCAGTAGGCGCAGGCGTTGGAACTTCATAATTGCATGAGCGTCACAAAAGGGTGGCGATTGCAAGTTTTTCGGGCCAATATGTTGTGGGCAGTCGCTAAGTTTAAGGGCCCATGGCCTTTAACGCATTGGAAAGCATGGCGGCCGGAATATCCTTTGCGTCGGCGCGGCGAATTCGCTGGCCGGGAACCAGAGGCGAGGCGACGATTTGATGCGGGAGAAACACGAAAACCAGCGGCGCGACGGCGATTTCTGGGTGTTCGGTTATGGCTCGCTGATGTGGCGGCCGGGTTTCGACTTTATCGAGAGCGCGCTGGCCCATGTGCAGGGCTATCATCGCTCGCTGTGCATTTTCTCGCATGTGCATCGCGGCACGCCGGAGCGGCCGGGCCTGGTGCTGGGGCTCGATCACGGCGGCTCCTGCCAAGGCGTCGCCTTCCGCGTCGCGGCCGCCCGGCGCGAGGCGACGCTGGCTTATTTGCGCGAGCGCGAACTCGTGACCTCCGTCTATCTGGAAAAGAACCTGACCGTGGAGTTTTCGGAAGGCGCTCAGGTTTCGGCCCTAACCTATGTGGTCGACCGCGCGCATCCGCAATATGCCGGGCGCCTGCCGGTCGAGGAAATCATCCGCCTCGTCTCCGGCGCGCGCGGCGCCTTCGGCGACAATCCCGCCTATGTCCGCAACACCTACGAGCATCTGCTGCGGCAGGGCATCCACGACGAGGAGCTGGCGACGGTGACCCGAAGCCTCGACGCCGCCTCATGCCGGGTGGAAGCGTTGCGGGCGGCGGAGTAGCCCCCGCCTCGCCCTTCCAATTCCGCCTCGCCGCGCCTAAATCTGCCTCATGATTTCGCCCGATAGGCCCGACGACGCCCCGCTTCAGGATGACATCCCGGAGGACGACGAAGATTTCGCGCTCGAGGAAAGCTCCGGCGTCGATCTCATGCCAGAGCTGGACGCGCCCGAGAGCGTCAAGCGCGGCGTCGCGCTGATCAAGAGCCATTGGAAGAACGCGCCCAACGGTCCCGGCGTCTATCGCATGATCGCCGCCGACGGCGAGGTGCTCTATGTCGGCAAGGCGAAGAACGTGCGAAAGCGCGTGGCGAGCTACACCCGCCTCGCCGGCCACGTGAACCGCATCGCCCGGATGATCGCCGCGACAGCCGACATGGTGTTCATCTCGGTCGAGACCGAGACCGACGCGCTGCTGCTCGAGTCCAATCTCATCAAGCAGTTGAAGCCGCGCTTCAACGTGCTGATGCGCGACGACAAATCCTTCCCCTATATTCTGATCGCGCGGGATCACGACGCCCCGCAAATCACCAAGCATCGCGGCGCGCGGGCGCGCAAGGGCGATTATTTCGGCCCCTTCGCCAGCGTCTGGGCGGTCAATCGCGCGCTCAACGCGTTGCAACGCGCCTTTCTTCTGCGCTCCTGCGTCGATTCCTTTTACGAGAACCGCACGCGGCCCTGCCTGCTCTATCAGATCAAACGCTGCGCCGGCCCCTGCACCGGCGAGATCTCGATCGCCGATTACGAGGAGCTGGTGGCCGAGGCCAAGGATTTTCTGACCGGCAAGAGCCGGAGCGTGCGCGAGCGGCTCGCCGCCGAGATGACGCAGGCGGCGGAACGACTGGAGTTCGAGCGCGCGGCGCGGTTGCGCGACCGTATCTCCGCGCTGTCGGCGATACAGGGCGCGCAGGGAATCAATCCGCGTTCCGTCGAAGAGGCCGACGTCTTCGCGATCGCCAAGGACGCGGGGCGCTTCTGCATCGAGGCGTTCTTTTTTCGCGCCTTTCAGAACTGGGGCAATCGCGCTTATTTTCCGCGCGCCGATCAGAGCCTTTCGGAAGAGGAGGTGCTGGGGGCGTTTTTGGCGCAATTTTACGGCGAGCACCCTTCGGCGCCGCTGGTTCTGCTCTCGCATAAAATCGAGGACCGCGAGATTTTGGAGGACGCGCTTTATGTTCGCGCGAAACGGCGCGTCGAGGTGCTGACGCCCCAGCGCGGGGAGAAGCGCGAACTGGTCGAACACGCGCTGACCAATGCGCGGCAGACGCTCGGGCGCAAGCTCGCCGAGGATTCGAGCCAGGAGAAACTGCTGGCGGCGCTCGGCGGGTTGTTCGGACTGCCCACCGCCCCGCGTCGCGTCGAAGTCTACGACAACTCCCACACCGGCGGGACGCAGGCGATTGGCGCGATGATCGTCGCGGGGCCGGCCGGCTTCATGAAGGCGCATTATCGCACCTTCAACATCGCCGGCGAGGCGATCACGCCCGGCGACGATTACGCGATGATGCGGCAGGTTCTGACCCGCCGTTTCACGCGCCTCGCCAAGGAAGCCGAGAACGAAGCCGACGCGGAAGCCTTTCCGTCGAAGCCCGATCTCGTGCTGATCGACGGCGGGCGCGGACAGTTCGACGTGGCGCGCGAGACGCTCGCGGCGTCGGGCCTGACGAATGTCGCCGTCGTCGGAATCGCCAAGGGCGCCGACCGCAACGCCGGCCGCGAGACCTTCTTTGTCGAAGGCCGCGAGCCGTTTCGGCTGCCGCCGCACGATCCGGCGCTTTACTTCGTCCAACGGCTGCGCGACGAGGCGCATCGATTCGCGATAGGGACGCATCGCGCCAAGCGCAAAAAGGCCTTCACCACCAATCCGCTCGACGAAATCGCCGGCATCGGACCGGCGCGCAAGCGCGCATTGCTGCTCGCCTTTGGCTCGGCCAAGGCGGTCGCCGGCGCCGCGCTCTCGGATCTGGAGAAAACGCCGGGCGTCAACAAGGCGACCGCGCGGCTGGTGTTCGAGCATTTTCAGCGCGGGGATTGACGAAGGTCGATCGGGCGCGATTCGGGGTCGGGCGTTGTCGAAACGGGCTGTTCACTAAAGCCGGCACAATAGTACACAGGCCGGGCAACCATTAATTAGGCTCAGTTTTAAAATCGAAGTGTCTCCAACGTTGTGTTTACATATAAGATGGCGTTAATTGGTTGACTACATGGAATTATTTCGACTAACTTTCAGTTGAAGCCGATTCGACGCGTATATTTCGTCGACATTCACCTTCAAGGAGGCGAGCTATGTTCATAATCGTGGACGAGAGAGAACTCGTGACGAATGGATATGCATGCCGTTTCCATCAGGAGGGCGTCGCCTCCGCGGGCTTTGGCGGGGAACAATTCATCGATTGGGTGGACTCCGCCATCGAGGGCGACTTGCGAGCCGTCGAAGCCTTTCTGATCGGCGAATGCGCGGAGCGCGAGGAACTGCCAAAACTCATTCGCCGGCGCTCGCAAGCGCCCGTCATCGCGCTGAACGAGTCGGTGTCGCTGGAGCAAACGCTCGGCCTGTTTAGTTCGGGCGTCGACGACGTGGTGCGCAAGCCCGTGCATATTAAAGAGTTGCTCGCGCGCGTGCACGCCATTCGCCGTCGGACGGAGGCGCGCCAGGATATCGCGATGGCCGGCCCGATTCAGGTATTCTTCGATGGCCGCGATCCCCGGGTGAAAGGGGAGCCGTTCTCGCTGCCGCGCCGCGAACGGCGCATGCTGGAATATTTCGTCAGCAACAAAGGCCGCCGACTCACCAAGTCGCAAATATTCAATGCGGTCTACGGCCTGTTCGACGACGCCATTGAAGAAAACGTGGTGGAAAGCCACCTGAGCAAGCTGCGAAAAAAATTGCGGAATCGGCTGGGTTACGAAGCGATCGAATCCCAGCGCTTTCTCGGCTATATGCTCTCGCCGTCTCTCGGCGAGAGCGGCGCCGGAAATATTGGTCTGGACCACCGATAGACGATCGAAAGCTCCGCCAGGAGCCCGGAGGCCCCGGCAAGCTCGATGCCTCCGCTTCTCATCCTCTCGGAAGTGTTGGGCGGAAACTCAGTCTCAAGCCAGCGCCGCCGCCTTGCCGCTCTTTTCCGCGCGCTTGCGCTCGTTCGGGTCAAGATAGACCTTGCGCAGGCGGATCGACTTCGGCGTCACCTCGACGCGCTCGTCGTCCTCGATATAGGCGAGCGCCTTTTCCAGCGTCATCTGGATCGGCGGCGTCAGACGCACCGCCTCGTCCTTGGACTGCGTGCGGATGTTGGTGAGCTGCTTGCCCTTCAGCACGTTGATTTCGAGGTCATTGTCGCGCGTATGCTCGCCGACGATCATGCCCTTATAGACCTTGCAGCCCGGCTCGATCATCATCGGGCCGCGATCTTCCAGCTTCCACATGGCGTAGGCGACGGCCTCGCCCTGGTCGTTGGAGATCAGCACGCCATTGCGGCGGCCCTGAATATCGCCCTTGTGCGGCGCATATTCGTGGAACAGGCGGTTCATGATCGCCGTGCCGCGCGTGTCGGTGAGCAATTCGCCCTGATAGCCGATGAGGCCGCGGGTCGGCGCGTGGAAAACGAGACGCAGGCGATTGCCGCCGGACGGGCGCATCTCGATCATCTCGGCCTTGCGCTCGTTCATCTTCTGAACGACGACGCCGGAATGCTCTTCGTCCACGTCGATGACGACTTCCTCGATGGGCTCCAGTATCTCGTCGCCCTCTCCCCTCTTGAAGACGACCTTTGGGCGCGAGACGCCGAGTTCGAAGCCTTCGCGGCGCATGGTTTCGATGAGAATGCCGAGCTGCAATTCGCCGCGGCCGGAGACGACGAAGGCGTCGGAGCCGGGGGTGTCCTCGATGCGCAGCGCCACATTGCCCTCGGCCTCCTTGAACAGGCGGGCGCGAATCATGCGGCTCGTGACCTTGTCGCCCTCGGTGCCGGCGAGCGGCGAATCATTGACGAGGAAGGTCATGGACAGGGTCGGCGGATCGATCGGCTGCGCCTGCAGCGGCTCGTTCACATCGAGCGCGCACAGCGTGTCGGCGACGTTGAATTTTTCGAGGCCCGCGATGGCCACGATATCGCCGGCCTCCGCCTCCTCGATCGGCTGGCGCTCGATGCCGCGAAACGCCAAGATCTTGGAAATGCGGCCATTTTCGACCACCTTGCCCTCGCGGTCGAGCACCTTGACCTGCTGGTTGGGCTTGACGCTGCCGGCGAAAACCCGACCGGTGACAATGCGGCCGAGATAGGGATTGGCCTCGAGCAGCGTGCCGAGCAGGCGGAAACCGCCTTCTTCGATCTTCGGCTGCGGCACATGCTTGACCACGAGATCGAACAGCGGCGCCATGCCATCCTGCGGGCCGGTCGGCTCGTCGGCCATCCAGCCCTGCTTGGCGGAGCCGTAGATGATCGGGAAATCGAGCTGCTCGTCGGTGGCGTCGAGCGCGGCGAAAAGATCGAACACCTCGTTCACCACCTCGGTGATGCGGGCGTCCGGCTTGTCGACCTTATTGATGCAGACGATGGGCTTGAGGCCGATCTTGAGCGCCTTGCCGACCACGAATTTGGTCTGCGGCATGGGACCCTCGGCGGCGTCGACCAGCACGATGGCGCCGTCGACCATGGACAGAATGCGCTCCACCTCGCCGCCGAAATCCGCGTGGCCGGGCGTGTCGACGATATTGATGCGGGTGTCCTTCCAGGCGATCGAGGTCGCCTTGGCCATGATCGTGATGCCACGCTCTTTTTCAAGGTCGTTGCTGTCCATGACGCGCTCGGCCACGCGCTGGTTCTCGCGGAACGCGCCCGACTGCTGGAGCAGACGATCGACGAGCGTGGTCTTGCCGTGATCGACGTGGGCGATGATGGCGATGTTGCGCAGCTTCATGGATAGGCCGATGCTTGTTCAAGGGATGACCGCCGCCGTTTCCGACGGCCCCAATTAACGGGGCGCGAACGGAACGCGGCATGGACGCCAAATATTGCGATGCGGCATCTCATATAGGAGCGGGGAGCAAATGGGAACCCGCAACTGGCGCCCATTCGCATCGCGTTCCGTTTTTAGCTCGCCCGAGCCGAACGCCGCCCTAAGCGCTCGGCGCGCGGCGGCTTGCCCCGCATGAGCCTCGGGAGCAGGAAATGCGGCAGCACCCCCTCGCGAATCACCGCCCGGCGCAGCGGTCCGAGCGCCGTCATCGCCAAAAATCCCGCGCCGCGCATGAGATCGACCGGCAGGTGTGGAATGATCAGCGAGCGGTTCAATACGTCGACGCCGAGCGTGCGGAACCCTATGTCGGCGCGCCGGTGGCGGTCGTAGCGCGCCAGCGCCGGCGCCAGTTCGCGCGGATTGGTCAGATCGACGCTCGCGAGGCAATCCTCCAGATCCGCCACGTCGCGCAGACTGAGGTTCAGGCCCTGCGCGCCGATCGGCGGGAAAACGTGGCAGGTTTCGCCCACGAGAGCGACGCGGCCGATGGCGTGATGCGAGACGCGCATCCCGCCCATGCGGAACTGTCCGATCCCGCCTTCGATCTTCATCGCGCCAAAACGTCCATGGGCGCGGTCCTCCAACTCGAACTCAAGCTCCTCGCGCGGTTTCGCGAGACGGCGGCTCGCGTCGGCGACGCTCATCAGCCAAACCAGGCTTGAGCGGTGCGGCGCGCCTTCCCGCCCTTGCAGCGGCACCAGCGTAAAGGGGCCGGAGCGCGTGTGAAACTCGGTCGAAATATTATCATGCGGCTCGTCATGCGAGAGCAGCATCGTCAGCGCGACTTGCGGATAGGTCCATTCCTGCGTGTCGATCCCGGCGATCGCCCGCGCCCGGCTTTGGCGCCCGTCGGCGGCGACGACGAAATCCGCCTCGATCTTGCGCCCGTCGGCCAGCAGAGCCACGGCTCCGTCGCCGTCGAAAACATAATCGGCGATATCGGCGTCGACGATCTCGAAGGCCGCGCGCTCCCGGGCGACTTCGAGCAGCGCCTCGACCAGTTCGTCGTTGGAGATGTTGACGCCCAAGGCCGGCAGGTCGATCTCGCTCGCCCGCAGCGTGAGGTCGGGCGTCGGCAGCAACTGGCCGGTGTCGTCGATCATGCGGATCGCTTCGATCGGACAGGCTTTTTCCTTGACGCGCGGCAGCGCTCCGAGCGCGTCGAGAAACCTCACCGAGGACTCGAACAGCGCCACGGTGCGTCCCGGCAGCGGCGGCGGGAAACGACCGGCGAGCGTGACCCGCAATCCCGAGCGGGCGAAGGCAAGGGCCGCGGCGATGCCGGTCGAGCCGGCCCCCGCCACCAGAATTTGCGTCTTGCGCCCGGCTTGCGTCGCGCCTGCGTGATCTTGCGTCATAGCTCTGTCACTCCATCCTGAAGGCTATATAGCGCCGCGGCGGCTTCGGCGCGAGGGCGGGTTGGTTCGCGCGTTTATTTGTCGCGCCGCCGTTATTTGGCGGCGGTTTTCGGCTATGTTCGCGTTTTCGCGGCGGAACCGGGGAGAAAATCGATGGTTAAGGTCATTCGCGCGCATCGGCCCGGCGGGCCGGAGGTTCTTCAGCTCGAAGACATCGAATTGCCTGCCCCAGGTCCGGGCGAGGCGCAACTGCGCCACCACGCCATTGGCGTGAATTACATCGATGTTTACCGGCGCACCGGCGCTTACCCGGCCGAGTTTCCTTTCGTGCCCGGCCATGAAGGGGCCGGCGAGGTGATCGCCGTCGGCGAGGGCGTCGAGGAGTTTGGGCCGGGCGACCGCGTGGCCTATGTCGGCGCGCTTGGCGGCTATAGCGAGGCGCGCAATATCTCGGCGGCGTCGCTGGTGCATCTGCCCAAATCCTTTAGCTACGCGACCGGCGCCGTGATGATGCTGAAGGGCCTCACCGCGCAATATCTCCTGCGCCGCACCTTTCGCGTGAAAAAACGCCATCGCGTGCTCGTGCATGCTGGCGCTGGCGGCGTCGGTCAACTCCTTTGCCAGTGGGCGAGCGCCCTCGGCGCGAAAGTGATCGCCACGGTGGGAAGCCAGGAGAAGGCCGAGATCGCTCATCACGCCGGCGCCAAGCATGTGATTCTCTACCGCGAGGAGGATTTCGTCCAGCGCGTCCGGGAGATCACCAAGGGGCGCCTGTGCGACGTCGTTTACGACGGGGTCGGCGCCGCGACCTTTCCCGCATCGCTGGATTGCCTCGCTCCATTCGGCATGTTCGTGAGCTTTGGCTCGGCGTCGGGGCCGGTGGCGGCCTTCGATCTCGGCCTTCTCGGGCAGAAGGGATCGCTTTACGCCACGCGTCCCTCGCTTTTCACTCATATCGCGGACCGGCGCGTTTACGAGGATATGACCGAGGATTTGGAGCGCGCGATAAAGCGCGGACATTTGAACCTGGACGTCGCCGCGAGCTTCCCGCTGGAGGAGGCGGCCAAGGTCCACGCCGCGCTGGAAGCCCGCCAAACCGTCGGATCAATCGTACTCACGCCTTAACCGTGACGTTGTACGGCGGCGGCGGCGCAAAAAGTCGCGCGCTGTGACATTTTCGTCACGCGGCGCGCGCATGGTCCGCCTCGCGTTATAAGTCGCTGGAATTTCGACGGCTATTTCGCGAGCGCGGCGGAACATCAGCTTCGACGCGGCTTTGCGGCTGGCGTCTCGGACCTCTCGCGGGCAGTCTCATAAAATTAAGTGCAAGTCTTTTCGCGCCGAATCACTTAAGATTTGTTCGTTACGGCTTGGAGGTTCCTCCCACCTCTCGATGGGCCCTAACTGCCTAAACCCGGCGAAATCGCCGGGCTTTTTTTTCGCAAAGCCTCGCCCCAAGCCGCGCCCCAAATCTCGCGCGCCGAAAAACTGGGCGATCTTTCCAGTCGGATGCGGTTGCAATCCGAAGCAAATCGCTCCATGTTGTCCTTGCGGGTAAACCCGCGATAACGAGGACCGCGACGCTGACACCGAGCGCATTTTCACAAAATAGCCAGGCGCCCGCCTCTAACTCGGCGGCAGGGGTTTTGAGCGCCGATCGTCTCGCCGACAAAATTCTTTCCAGCCTCGACGAAGCCAAGGCTGAAGAAGTCGTTTCCATCGATCTAACCGGCAAAACCGCGCTCGCCGACACGATGATCATCGCCACGGGCCGCTCGACGGTGCATGTCGGCGCCATCGCCGATCGGGTTATCAAGGCCTGCAAGGCGGCGGGCGTTTCCGCCCCGCGCGTCGAGGGTCTGCCGCAATGCGACTGGGTGCTGGTGGACGCGGGCGACGTAATCATCCACATTTTCCGCCCCGAGGTGCGCCAGTTCTACAATCTGGAAAAGATGTGGGGCGGCGACCGTCCGCGCGAGATGCGTCTGGCTTGAGAGGCGCGCCAGATGCGCTTGGGGATTTTGTGCATAGGGCGGATGAAATCCGGCCCCGAGCGCGAGCTTTTCGCGCGCTACGCCAAGCGAATCGGAACGATGCGCAATCTGGGCCTCGATGGCCTCGATGTGCGTGAACTCGACGAAAGTCCGGTCCGAGACATCGC
This sequence comes from uncultured Alphaproteobacteria bacterium, assembly GCA_963710695.1. Taxonomy (GTDB): domain Bacteria; phylum Pseudomonadota; class Alphaproteobacteria; order Rhizobiales; family Beijerinckiaceae; genus Methylocystis. The sequence goes on from CAVQBO010000009.1 coordinate 135,324, forward strand.
GACGCGAATCACCGCGGAGGGCGACGCGCTGCTCTCGGTTTTGACGCCGGAGGCGACGGTCGCGGCCTTCGATGAACGCGGAGAGGCCGCCAGCAGTTTGGATTTCGCCCGATTCATCGCGCGCGAGCGCGACGCCGGACGCAAAATCCTATGGTTTGTGATCGGCGGCGCGGAGGGGCTCGATCCGCGTCTTCGCGCGCGGGCGCGGGCGGTGTTTAGCTTTGGCGCCATGACTCTGCCGCATCAGATCGTGCGGATTTTAGCGGCGGAGCAAATCTACCGCGCGATGACCATCGCGTCGGGGCATCCTTATCACCGGGGATAAACCGGGGAAATGTGGATATGCCGCACGCCAAACCGCCAACGGCCCCGAAAGGGGCGCGCGGGCGGCTCGACGAGCGGCATGGAGTTGTTGGAATCTTGGGCGCCTCGGAAACCGCGGCTGGGCGACGCCTATGAAAGTCGCGAACATCGTCACGACTACCGCTCCGTCGCCTATGGCGAGGAAGCGGAGGGTCGCGCCAAGCCGGTTCAGCCGCCGTGCGAGATAATGGGGGCGAAGTGAATCAGGCCGAAAACCACCGCGACCGCACCAACAAGCCAGGCGACCATCTTGATGATTTCGCCGCTCGAACGCTGAACTGCCATTTTCGTATCTCTCCAGGATATCCTTACGATTCTTACACATAGGCCGAGCGGAAGGACATCTGGAATGGCCGCAGCCCATTAATTAACAATGCGACAATCCATGCCGAGGCGCAAGCAACATTTGAAAAACGTCAATTAATGGGCGGCAAACAACGCCTGATCTTGCGCTTTGCGAGCTTCGTCATTGCGCGGCGAACGGACGTTAGAGCAACACAACGCGAACAAAGGTAGATTCCAGCGAAGCGCGCCGTGGCCAAATGCCGCGGCTGACAATCGATCTGAAGGAGCCAAGATCAACCCCGGCATGATCACGCTTTGTCTTTGGATGTTCTGTCCAGCTCGCCTGCGTGGTAGATGACGCCAAGCGTAAACGTCACCGCGCCGCATATAGCGAGGATGCGCTACTGGCCTTGACTATTGTGCCGCCAACCCATCGCGACGCGGAAGAACTCCGCCAATATCGCGCAAAAGCGTGAAAGCCGGCCTTTACCCCTTGGACGCCATGCGCTAAGAGATTGCCGTAACGAGCCCTGGCGTTACCGCCGGGGCTTTTTTTTGGCGAATGGGTTCGGTTTCGTCGCGCCATGGGGTCAGTCTCCCGCCGCGCGAAACGGGATCCCTCGCGCCAGTCCGGCCGCCGCCGGACCGGATGGCGCGCTAACGGAAAAGACAAAAAGGCCATGGCGAATGTGGCGGTGATCGGCGCCCAATGGGGCGACGAGGGCAAGGGCAAGATCGTCGATTGGCTCTCGCTCGAGGCTGACGTCGTGGTGCGGTTTCAAGGCGGACACAACGCCGGACACACGCTTGTCGTCGACGGCAAGACCTATAAGCTGGCGCTGCTTCCCTCGGGCATCGTCCGGCCGGGGAAATTATCGATCATCGGCAATGGCGTCGTCGTCGACCCGCATTTTCTCGTGGGCGAGATCGACCGTCTGCGCCAAGAGGGCGTCGCGATTTCGCCGGCCAATCTCAAGATCGCCGAAAACGCGCCGTTGATTTTGTCGCTGCATCGGGAGCTCGACGCGCATCGCGAGGAATCGTCGGGCGAAGGGATCAAGATCGGCACCACCAAGCGCGGGATCGGCCCCGCCTATGAAGACAAAGTGGGGCGGCGCTCGATACGTCTGATGGACCTTGCCGAGCCCGACGCGCTGGACGACAAGATCGCGCGCGTGCTCGCCCATCACAACCCGCTGAGACGCGGGCTTGGGCTCGCCGAAATTTCCCCGGCGACGCTGCGAGACGAGTTGCTCAGCGTCGCGCCGCGCGTCCTGCCTTTCATGGACGTGGTCTGGGAACTGCTGGATAATGAGCGCCGCGCCGGCAAACGCATCCTGTTTGAAGGCGCGCAGGGGGTGCTGCTCGATGTCGATCACGGCACCTATCCTTATGTCACCTCATCTAATACCGTCGCGGCCAGCGCGGCCAGCGGCTCGGGGCTTGGACCCAGCGCGATCGGCTATGTTCTCGGCATCGCCAAGGCCTATACGACCCGCGTCGGCGGCGGGCCATTTCCCAGCGAATTGCATGATTCGATCGGCCAGCTGATCGGCGATCGCGGGCGGGAGTTCGGCACCAACACCGGCCGGAGGCGCCGCTGCGGCTGGTTCGACGCCGTATTGACGCGGCAGGCGATCAAAACATCCGGGATCAATGGCGTCGCGCTGACGAAGCTCGATATTCTCGACGGCTTCGACGAGATCAAGATCTGCACGCATTACCTTCTCGATGGTTTGCGCGTCGACCGCCTTCCGGCGTCGCAATCCGCTCAGGCGCGCGTCCAGCCGGTCTATGAGTTGATCGAGGGCTGGAAAGGCTCGACCGGGGGCGCGAGATCCTGGGTCGATCTTCCCGCGCAAGCGATCAAATATGTTCGACGGATCGAGGAACTGATAGAAGCGCCAGTGGCGCTGTTGTCGACCAGCCCTGAGCGCGACGACACCATTCTCGTGCACAATCCATTTCAGGATTGACGGAGCGAGATCCGAAGCGCAGGCAGCGCGCGAGGTTGACGACGGGCGCGCAAAGTGGTGTTTGCATGGCATGGCTGATTATTATTCGCTACTTGCCCGCAAGATAGGCCCGTTCGCGGACTCGACCGCCCAGAGTCGTCAGGCGGTCTATGAACTCGCCCGCAAGGCCTTGTTCAATCAGCTGCGGGCGATCCAGCCTCCCGTGGCGGAGCAGGTCATCCAAGCCGAAGGCCGAGCGCTAGACGAGGCGATCGCCAGGCTGGAGACCGAAGCCGCGAGCAAGCCAAGCCGGCGAGCCCGGAGGCCGCCGCCCCCCAAACGCCGCCCGAACCCAAGCGGGAGCCTAAAAACGAATCGGCCGCCCCGCCTCGGGAACAGCAGCGGCCCGCCGCGCCGCTGCCGCCGCCGGAAGCCTCGACCGGAACGCGGCGCATTGCCGGCATTGTCGCGGTTCTCGTCGTCCTGGTCGGCGCCGTCGCCTTGGCGGCGCTGCATTTTCGCGAGCGGCCCGAGGATCTCGCCAAGCTAAAACCGGAAGAGGGCGCCAGCCAGTCGGCCGAAAAAGGCAAATACTCGGCGCGCGCCGGCGGCGACGATCAGAGCGACGGCGGCGGGCCGGCCGTGCCCGTCGCGCAAAAGGCGCAACTGGTCATCGCGGCGCCGCAACACCCCGATAAAATCGAAAACGCCTATCACGGCACGGTCGTCTGGCGGCTCGAAAATGTGGGCGGCGACGAGGGCGAGCCCTTGAAATCGGCGATTCGCGGCGACATCGATTTCCCCGACGCCAAGACCAAGGTGACGCTCGTCATCCAAAAGAATTTGGACGCGGCCCTTTCAATGTCGCACACGATCAACATCTCGTTCAAACTCGCGCCGGGCGCCGAACCGAAGGGCGTCAAGGCGATAGATGTGCTGCGCATCCGCAGACCGGAGGCGCAATCGGGCGAGAAACTGCTGGGCATGCAGATGCCGATCGCCGACAATAATTTCTTGATCGGACTCATGCGCGGCGACACCGAATCGCGCAATCTCGACTCTCCTGCGCACGCCGGGCGTGATCGATCTGCCGATGCAGCTCTCCGACGGCCGTCTGGCGACGATCAATCTGGAGAAAGGCGCCTCCGGCGAGCGCGTCTTCAACGACGCGATTAGCGCCTGGTCGCGTTGAGAGCCTGATCGCGCTAGAGCGCGCACGCGGGATATGCGTCTCACATAACCAGCGTCAACCGCCGCGCCGCGCGCGTGACGCCCGTATACAGCCATCGCGCGCGATGTTCGCGGAAGGCGAAGGATTCGTCGAACAGCACCACATCGTCCCACTGCGAGCCTTGCGCCTTATGCACGGTGAGGGCGTAGCCGTAATCGAATTCGTCCGAGTCCTTGCGCAACGCATAGGGTATCTCGCCGTCGGAGCCATCGAAAAACTGGGGGATCACGCCGACGCGCTGAATCTTGCCGTCGCTTTCCTCGGGGATCACCAGCATGCGCACCTTGCCGCGCCGCAGCGCGCCCGTGCTCTTGACCGTGAACAGCGCGCCATTGAGCAGTCCTTTCTTGCGATTGTTGCGCAGGCACACCAGCTTTTCGCCCGATTGCGGGAGATCGCCAGAAAAGCCGCGCAATTCGCGCAATCGCTTGTTGTAGGCGCGACGCGTCTTGTTCATGCCGACCAGCACCTGATCGGCTCCGGTGACGAGCGAAGGCTCCAGCCCGTCCCGTCCGACCACTTGGCTCTCGCCATAGATTCCGCGCGCGATCTGCCCGCCCTCGCGAATCGCCATGGACATGCGGATGATCGGATTGTCGGCGGCCTGGCGGTGAACCTCGGTCAACATCACGTCCGGCTCGGCTTCGGTGAAGAAGCCGCCGCCCTTGACCGGCGGCAATTGCGCGGGATCGCCGAGCACCAGCACCTTGCGGCCAAATGACAGAAGATCGCGGCCAAGCTCCTCGTCGACCATCGAACATTCGTCGATGACGATCAGCTTCGCGCGCGTCGCGTCGCTTTCGTCGTTGAGCTCGAAGCTCGGCTCCTCGGTTTCCGTGTCGGTGGCGCGATAGATCAGGCTGTGGATCGTGCGCGCGTCGACGCAGCCCTTGGAGCGCATCACCAGCGCCGCCTTGCCGGTGAAGGCGGCGAACACCACGAGGCCCTCGACATTTTCCGCGAGGTGGCGCGCCAGCGTCGATTTGCCGGTTCCGGCGTAGCCGAACAGGCGAAACAATTGCGGACCGTCCTTCGCCGCCAGCCATCGCGCCACGGCCTTGAGCGCCTGATCCTGCGCCTGTGTCCATGAGGTCATAAATGAGCGGCGCCTTCGATTCGGGGGACAAGGCCGTAAATTGAAGCAAGCCGGGACCGCGGGCAAGAGCCGAGCGAAAAACGAAAGGCTATCCCGACAACCGCATGAACAGATCGATCTTCGTGGCGATGTTCACGACCGACAGAAAAAAGCCGATCCAGAACGCCACGACGACCGCCCAAAACCTCGGATCGCTGTGCATAGCCTTCTCCCGCGCTCGCCGCGCCGCGTTCTCAGCATGCGTCCTTTCGGCGCCGATCCGCAAGCGCGAAACCAAAGGGTTGCGCCGGGGCGCGGCAATCGCCAGATTCAGAGGGCCAAGGAGATCACGCATGGATTCGCCCAAGCCCGCCGCGCCGACGCAGCCCTTGCGCCTACTCGCGCTCGACGCCGAGGATCTCGCCTTGGTCTCGGCGCATCTTCAGGATGCGGTGGTGCGGGTTGGCGATCTCGCCTATCTCCGAAAAAAAAGCGTTTCGCGGCGGTCGCCTCGCGTTTCGACTGGGCCGCGCAATCGCTGGGACGTCTGGAGCGTTGCTCTCGCGGCGTTGCATTTCGAGACCGTGCGCGCCGTGCGCTATGATGGACTTCGCGCGCGAGCGTCCAGACGGCGTGCTGGTGTTGCTGGCGCTCCTCTTCGAGCCTGGCGCGACCGCGCCAGAGGGGCGCATCCGACTCGTATTCGCGGGCGGCGCCACGATTTTGCTGGACGTCGACTGCATCGAGGCGCAGCTTGGCGACCTCGGCCCACGTTGGCCGACCTCATCATGTCCGACGCATAAGCTTGACGAAGACGGCGGCGCGGGGTCATGACAGCTGGAACTTCCAGCTGGAGATGGACATGACTTTGCGTTTGGATGCGTCGGCGGCCGACTTCGGGGATCGTTTCACGGCGCTTCTGTCGATGAAGCGCGAATCCTCGCCCGACGTGGACCATACCGTCCGCAAGATCATCGAGGATGTCATCGCGCGCGGCGATGAGGCCCTGATCGATTATTCGCGCCAGTTCGACCGGATCGATCTCGCCAAGACCGGCATCGCCGTCTCCGCCGCCGAGATCGCCGCCGCGGAGGCCAAATGCTCGCGCGAGCAGCTTGCCGCGCTCGATCTCGCGCTGGAGCGCATCACCGTCTTTCACGAGCGCCAGCGCCCGAGCGACCTGCGCTTCACCGACGACGCCGGCGTCGAGCTCGGTTGGCGCTGGACGCCGATCGAGTTGGTCGGGCTCTATGTTCCGGGCGGCACGGCGGCCTATCCCTCATCGGTGCTGATGAATGTCGCGCCCGCCAAGGTCGCCGGCGTCCCGCGCATAGTGATGGTCGTGCCGACTCCCGACGGCCATGTCGAACCCCTGGTGCTGGCCGCCGCCCGGCGCTCCGGCATCACCGAAATCTACCGCGTCGGCGGGGCGCAGGCCGTGGCCGCCCTCGCCTATGGCACCAAGACCATCGCTCCCGTCGCCAAGATCGTCGGCCCCGGCAACGCCTGGGTGGCCGCCGCCAAGCGCCGCGTGTTCGGCCAGGTCGGCATCGACATGATCGCCGGCCCCTCGGAAGTGCTCGTCATCGCCGACAAAACCGCCAATCCCGACTGGATCGCCGCCGACCTCCTGGCGCAGGCCGAGCACGACGAATCCGCGCAGTCGATCCTCATCACCGACGACGCTGGGCTCGCCGACGCCGTGGTCGCCGCCGTCGAGCGGCATTTGACCACTCTGTCGCGCAAGGGCATCGCGGGCGCGTCCTGGCGCGATTACGGCGCCGTGATCGTGACGAAGACGCTGGCCGACGCGCTGCCGCTCGCCGACCGCATCGCCGCCGAACATCTCGAAATCATCAGCGAGGACGCCGAGGATTTGGCCGCGCGGGTGAAAAACGCCGGGGCGATCTTCATTGGCGCCTATACGCCGGAGGCGGTCGGCGATTATGTGGGCGGCTCCAACCATGTGCTGCCCACGGCCCGTTCGGCGCGGTTCTCCTCGGGGCTGAGCGTGCTTGATTTCGTCAAGCGCACCTCGATCCTGAAATGCGACGCGGCGTCGCTGCGCGCCATCGGCGCCGCCGCCGTGACGCTGGGCGAGGCCGAAGGACTGCAGGCGCATGCGCGATCCGTCTCGATCCGCCTCAATTCCCTCGGAGCCTAAAAGGTGGTTTTGGACGCGCGAAAGCGATTGGCGCGGGTCACGCTCGACGAAAATTCGATCGGGCGCGGTTCGGCCGACCAGGAGCATGAGCGCGCCATCGCCATCTATGACTTGATCGAGGACAATAGTTTTGGCGTCGTCGGCCATGACGGCGGCCCCTACGCCTTGAACATATCTCTGCACGACGCCAAGCTCGCCCTCGGCGTGACGGACGAAGAGGGCGAGAGCGTCGTGACGCATATTTTGTCGCTGACGCCCTTCAGACGCATTCTCAAGGATTATTTCATGATCTGCGAGACCTATTACGCCGCGATCCGGCACGCGACGCCGAGCCGCATCGAGGCGATCGACATGGGCCGACGCGGATTGCACAACGAAGGCGCCCATCTGCTGCTCGAACGGCTGAAGGGCAAGATCGAGATCGACATAGACACTTCGCGCCGCATTTTCACGCTGGTGACGGCTCTGCACTGGAGGGGCTGACAATGCCGGCGCAAGTTCAGCCGGCGCCCGTCGAAACTCCTCGGGTCCGCCCGCAGTCCGTTCTGTTCGCCTGCACCTTGAACACCGTGCGCTCGCCGATGGCCGAGGCGCTCGCCCGCCATTACTTCGGCCGCGAAATCTTTTTCGCCTCCGCCGGTTTGAAGCGCGGCGAGCCCGACGGATTCGCGATGGCCGCGATGGAGGAGATCGGCATCGACATCACGCGCCACAAGCCGCGCACTTTCGAAGATCTCGAAGACTCCAACTTCGACGTGATCGTGACGCTGTCGCCCGAGGCGCATCACCGCGCGCTGGAATTCACCCGCGCGATGGCGGTCGAGGTGATCTATTGGCCAACGCCCGACCCCACCGCCACGCAAGGCTCGCGCGAGACGATGCTGGAGGCCTATCGCGAGGTGCGCGATCGGCTCGCGGCGCGCATCAAGGCGTTTTTGAGCCGCGCGACGGGAAGCGGCCCGTGATCTCCTGGCGCGACGTGATCTGCTGGCGCGATGACCTTCGCGGACTGACGGATGGCGCGACGGTCGTGGCGCTCGCCTTGCGCGAAGATCATCTCGCGCCAACGCCGCGCGACCTCCAGGAGGCCCCGCCGCGCGATCCCGCGCGCGGCGCTTTTCTACGCCGCCGCGCCTTGACCCGACGGGTGGTCGCGGCTCGGCTCGGCGTCGCGCCGGAAAGCGTCGAGATCGGCCATGCGCCCTCCGGTGCGCCGCGCGTTCTGGCGCCCGCTTCCTCCCTAAAAATCTCGGTTTCGGGCCGCGCGGATTTTTGCGCGGTCGCGATGGCCGAGGCGCCCGTCGGCGTCGACATCGAACCCTCGCGGGCGATCGAACCGCCCTGGAGCTTGCTGCATCCAAATGAGCGGAACGCGTTGGAGACGCTGACCAGCGAGGCGCGCGCCGACGCCTTTTTGCGCCTCTGGACCGCCAAGGAAGCCTATCTCAAGGCGCTGGGCCTCGGCTTCGCCCGCGAGCCCACGAAAATCGCCATCGGCCTGGATTTTTCCATTCTCGACGAGGAGGCCGCTCCCACGATCTTGACGCGCGGCTGGCGGCGCTTCGTGCTGAACGGCGAGGATTTTATCGCGGCCTGCGTCGTGCTGGGCTGAACATCAGGTCCACAAGCGGGGCGCCAGCCGCTCGGCGAGCGCCAGCAGCCCCCGGTCGGACCAGCGCCGGCCGATCAACGACAGCCCAAGCGGCGCCGCGGGCGTCTTGAGCGGCAGGCTGACTTGCGGCAGACCGAAAAAACTGGCGATCTGAAACAGCCGCACCATCTGATTGCGCTTCATCGCCAGTTCCTGCTCGCTCTCGCCCAGAGGCGGCGCGAAAAAGGGCGTCGTCGGCAGAGCAAAAAAGCCCTCCGCGCCAAGCAAATCCTCGATGATTTCGCGCGCCCCGACACGAAATTCATCCGCCGCCCGCTTTTGCTCCGCGGTCACGCTCGCGGCATAGGCGAAACGCTCGGCGACCCCGGGGCCAAACTCCGGACGGACGGCCTCGATCCAGGCGCCATGCGCTTGATGCGCCTCGAACGCTTGAAGATCGCGAAAATGATTTTGCATTTGCGACAAATAATCTTCGCCGAGCACCGCCTCGCGCGGGGAAAAGTCCCCGATCAGCGCGTCGAGGGTGGGCCGCGACAACTCCGCCTCTCGCGGCGGACAAGCGACAAAAGCCTCCGAGAGCACGAGCGGGCGAGAGAGCGGCGCGGTGTCGAGATCGTCCGGCAGCAGCGCCGAACCGACTTTACTCAGCGTCGCCGCGTCGCGCGCGAACCAGCCAATCGTATCGAGCGAGGGCGCGAGCGGGACGACGCCGTTGCTCGACACGGCGCCATGCGAGGGACGAAAGCCGAAAATTCCGCAAAAAGACGCCGGCGCGCGGCAGGAGCCCGCCGTGTCCGTGCCGAGCGCGAAATCGGCCAGTCCCGCCGCGACAGCGACGGCCGAGCCCGACGACGATCCGCCGGGATGACGGTCCGGCGCGGCCGGATTGACTGGGGTTCCATAATGATGATTGGCGCCGAGCAGGCTATAGGCCATCTCGTCCATATGCGCCTTGCCGACAAGCCGCGCGCCGGCGGCCAGCAGGCGGTCGACCGCGGGGGCGCTTAGACCCGCCGGCGCATGGCTCGCCGCGAAGGCCGGTTCGCCATTGCGCGACACATGGCCTTCGACATCGATGTTTTCCTTGACCACGAAGGTGAGGCCGGCGAGCGGGCCACCCGTCCTTCCGCCGCGGTCGAGCGAGACGGTCAGCGCTCCGAAATTCTCGGTCATGAGCGGTCTCAGGCCATTTAACCCGCGCGGGCGCTCAGTAAACACGCTCGATGCAGAAATCGACCACTTCCAGCAGCGCGTCTTTCCAGGGCGAGGACGGGAAAATCTCCATCGCGTCCCGCGCGATGGAGCCGTAATGGGCGGCCCGCTCGATCGTGTCGTCGAGCGCCTTGTGCTTTTTCATCAGGCCGCAGGCGGTCTCGACGTCGCCGTCGTTGATTTCGCCCTTTTCCAGCGTGCGGCGCCAGAATTCACGTTCTTTCTCGCTGCCGCGACGGAAGGCGAGCACGACGGGGAGCGTGATCTTGCCCTCGCGAAAATCGTCGCCGACATTCTTGCCGAGCTTGGCCGAGGAGCCGCCGTAATCCAGCGCGTCGTCGATCAACTGAAAGGCGATGCCGAGGTTCATGCCGTAGCTGCGCGCGGCGGCCTCATCCGCCTTGGACCGGCCCGCCAGCATGACGCCGACTTCCGCCGCCGCGGCGAAAAGCTCCGCCGTCTTGCGACGGATGACCGCCATATAGGCGTCCTCGGTGGTTTGCGTGTCCTTGGCGGCGTTGAGCTGGAGGATTTCGCCCTCGGCGATGATCGCGGCGGCGCTCGACACCACGGTGAGACAGGGCAATACGCCCGGCTCGACCATCATTTTAAAGGCGTGGCCGAGCAGAAAATCGCCGACCAGCACGCAGGTTTCATTGCCCCAAAGCATCCGCGCCGCGATCTTGCCGCGGCGCATGTCGCTTTCATCGACAACATCGTCGTGGAGCAGGGTCGCCGTATGCATGAATTCGATGCCGGCGGCGAATTTGATCTGGCCGTCGCCCTTGTAGCCGCACATCCCGGCGGTCGCGAGCACCAGCATCGGGCGCAACCGCTTGCCGCCCGCGGAAATCAGATGATTGGCCACCTCGGGAATGGTGGTCACATCCGAACCAGTGCGTTGAAGAATAAGCTGATTGGTCCGCTCTAAGTCGGGCCGGATGAGCTCCAGAAGACTGTCGAGGCCAGCAGTGGTTTTCTTTTCTCTGTCTTCGAGCGGAATGACGATACCCACGGAGCCCCCTGCAGCCTTCAAACGACCTGCCACTTTAGTCGGGCGAACTTAAGGCTTTGCGCCGTGGGCGGCAAGTCGGCTCATATCGCGATTGCTCACATGCTTGCGCCGCGAGGGCAAGCGTGAGAGTTTTCAGCGCGATGGCGAAACGGGTCAGCGGATTTTTGGGGGGGCGCCTGCTTCTGGCGCAGGACGAGAACGGCCACCGCGCCGGCACGGACGCCGCGTTGCTGGCCGCGGCGACGCCGCGCGAGGTGAATGGGCTGCTGCTGGACGTGGGAGCGGGCGTGGGGGCCGCTGGCCTTGGCGCGGCGCTGCTGGCCCCAAAAGCACATATCGGACTGATTGAACTGGACTTTCAGGCCTGCGAGCTGGCGCGCGAAAACATCGCGCTCAATGGCCTCGACGCGAGAGCGCGGGTTTTCGAGGCCAATCTTTTCGACGCCGAATCGCGCCGCGCCGCCGGACTGGAGCCCGAGGCGGCGCGGGTCGTGTTGACGAATCCGCCTTTTTTTCAACGCGGTAGCGTGCGCGTGACGCCCGATCCGAGAAAAGCGTCGGCCCATGTCGGCGACGCGCCGCTCGAGGACTGGACGCGCGCCTGCCTCGCGCTGTTGGCGCCGGGTGGGATTTTTGCTATGATTCATCGCGCCGACGCGCTGGCGACATGCCTCGCCGCGCTTGCGCAACGCATTGGTGGAATTGAGATTTTGCCGATCGCCCCGCGCGAGGGAGAGGCGGCGACGCGAATTTTGTTGCGGGGCGTCAAGGGCTCCAAGGCGCCGTTAAAACTCTGCGCGCCGCTGGTTCTGCACGCCGAGGGCGGCGGCTTCACACCGCTGGCGGAGGCCATCCACCGGGGCGAGGCGCGCGCATTTTAGCGCATCCTCACGCATTTTTGGCGCTCAAATGCGCAAATTCGCGCACCACCTGCTCATAGACATGCCGCTTGAACGGGACGATCAACTCCGGCAGCAGCGACGGGCGCTCCCAGCGCCATTCGTCGAATTCCGGCGCATGGGCGCCGCCGGCGGGACGGGCGATGTCGATTTCACGGTCCTCGCCCGTGAAACGCAGCGCGAACCATTTTTGCGTCTGGCCGATATATTTGCCCTTCCACCGCTTGGCGTTCTCGGGCGGTAGGTCGTAGCTCAGCCAAGGCTCGATCTCGGCCAGCAACTCGACGCTGCGCACATTGGTTTCCTCGTAAAGCTCGCGCAGCGCGGCGTCCACCGGCGCCTCGCCCTCGTCGACGCCGCCTTGCGGCATCTGCCATTCGAAGCGTCCGTTGGTGAAGTCATGCGGCCCCTTGGGCCGGCGGCGGCCGACGAAAGCCAGCCCCGCGCCGTTCAGCAGCATGACGCCGACGCAAGGGCGATATTTCGGCTTGGTCATTTGCGGTCTCCGATCGCCGCGGCCGTCGCGCCGCCGGGAGCGAGCGTCGCCGAAACTGGCGCGATGGCGACGCCGCGGCGCTCCACCTCGCGCACGAAACGCGCCAGGCGCGCTATCGTCGGCCCCTGCGCATTGGCGAATCCGATCGCCGAACCGTTTTTTCGCGCCGACGCCTCGAGTTGCGCCAGCGCCGCGTCGAGCGATTGCGGCGTCCCGCGGGCGTCGAGGATCACCTCGACGCGCGCCGCCGGCAGTGACACTCGCGCCGCGACCGAGCCCACGAGCGACTGCGGCGCGGCGCCGTCGTCGAGGAAGAACAGGCCGCGCTGGACGATATCGGCGAGCACCGGCGACAACGCCTTCTCGTCGGAGGTGAAACGTCCGCCCATGAAGTTCATGACGCCAGCATAGCCCGCGAACCGCCCCATCAGCCAGTGCAGATCGTCGAGATCGCCGGCGTCGACGCGCAAGGTGTGTGGTCCCGGATTATTTTCCGGATAATCGAAGGGCTCCATCGGCGCTTGCAGCAGGGTTTCATGGCCGCGCGCCCGCGCCCGCGCGGCGGCCGCGGCGATATTGTCGCCATAGGGCGCGAAGGCCAGCGTCACGGCCTCCGGCAATTCGCTAATGGCGGCCTCGGTCGTCGCCGGATTGAGCCCGACGCCGCCGACCACCAGCGCGATTTTCGGCGCGTTGGCCTTGAGCGCGGCCGTCGTCACGAAGGGCCGCGAATAAACGTCCATCGGCCGCTCGCCGGCGGCGCCAATGCGCGGCAGCAGGCCGAAGCGCGATTTTTCCGCCACGCGGCGGTCGGGGGCCGGCGGCAGCCGCACACTGGACTCGGGCTCGATCTGGATGATGATCGGACCCGGGCCGCTGGAGCCGTTGCGCGTGACCTTGACGCCCGATTGCTGATCGAGGTCATTCAACGTGAGAACATGATCGCGGCCGCTCGGCGGCGGCGCCTCGGTCTCGGCCGGCTGTTGCGCGGTAGCGGCGCTTTGCGCTTGTCGCGGCGGTTCCGGCGGCGGCGGCGGCTTATAGGGCTCGATCCGCGCCACCGCATAGGGACGACCGCCAAGAACTCCAGCCGAGCGGATCGCGCGCCGCCAGCGCCAGCGCCCCGGCGCCAACCACCCCCAACACCCCGCCAAGAACCATCCACGTTCGCTTAAGGTTGGACGCCTTGGCCGCGTCAGTCGCCTTGCGCGTATTTTGCCCGAGGGGCCGATGCAATTCGTCGTCGTTCATCTGGCCGCTGTTTCGCCTTTCGAACCGCGCGCCCCAAATCGGCGCGATCCGCCGCGCCATTGTGGCGGTTCGAGCCGTGTTCGTCGAGGGCGGAGGTTTTGGCCGGCGATTATAAAGCCGCGATTTCTTGTCGCGCCCGAGAAATTGGCTTATTTTCTTGATATTCGAAGTTTTTGGAGCGGGACATGTCCAGCTATACCATCGCGACGGCTAAAGAGCATTTGTCACGGCTGATCGACGAGGCGCTGGCCGGCGAACCCGTCACCATCACCCGCGACGGCCGACCCGTGGCGGAACTGCGCGCGAGCGCGCCCGTGGCGGAGCCAAAGCCGATGACCCACGCCGATATCTACCGGCTGCGCGCGCGGCGTAACGAGCGACCGCCGTTGGGTGGGGATGCCGTGGCGATCATCCGGGAGATGCGGGATGAGGAGCGGTGAGTTTTTATTTGGATACGAGCCGCATCGTTCCACTCATCCCGCGAGACGATCGGCCGAGAGCAAATTTTCCATCGAAGGAAATATCTGGAAGTCGTCATTGCGAGGAGGCGAAGCCGACGAAGCAATCCAGGGGCCGCCCGTGACTCCTGGATTGCTTCGCTCCGCTCGCAATGACGATGCGGCGTGGACAGATCGCAACTACCTCGAAAACTTCTTATACTTCAGCCGATGCGGCACGATGCTGTCGATGCCCGAGGCGGCGCTTCTTGTCTTCCTCGTAATCGGCGAAGTTGCCCTCGAACCATTCGACATGGCTGTCGCCTTCATAGGCCAGCATATGCGTCGCGACGCGGTCGAGGAAGAAGCGGTCATGCGAGATCACCACCGCGCAGCCGGCGAAGTCCACCAGAGCCTCCTCCAGCGCGCGCAAGGTTTCGACGTCGAGGTCGTTGGTCGGCTCGTCGAGCAGCAGCACATTGGCGCCGCTCTTGAGCATTTTGGCGAGATGCACGCGGTTGCGCTCGCCGCCGGAGAGGCTCCCGACCTTCTTTTGCTGGTCGGCGCCCTTGAAGTTGAAGTTGGAGCAATAGGCGCGCGAATTGATTTCGCGCTTGCCGAGGTAAATCACCTCATTGCCGCCGGAGACTTCCTCCCACACGGTCTTCTTGCCGTCGAGCGCGTCGCGCGATTGATCGACATAGCCGAGATGCACGCTCTCGCCGATGGTGATCGCGCCATTGTCGGGCTTCTCCTGGCCGGTGATCATCCGAAACAGCGTGGTCTTGCCGGCGCCGTTCGGGCCGATCACGCCGACGATGCCGCCGGGCGGCAGCTTGAACGACAGATCGTCGATCAGCAGCCTGTCGCCATAGGCCTTGGAGAGATGGTCGAAGTCGATGACGTTATCGCCGAGCCGCTCGGCGATCGGGATGATGATTTGCGCGGTCGTCGGGGCCTTTTCGGCGCTCTTCGCGACGAGTTCCTCGTAGCGCTGGATACGCGCCTTGGATTTGGCCTGGCGCGCCTTGGGCGAGGCGGCGATCCACTCGCTTTCGGCCTCCAGCGCGCGCGCTCTGGCCTTGTCCTCGCTCGATTCCTGCGAGAGGCGCTTTTGCTTCTGCTTGAGCCAGTTGGTGTAATTGCCCTCGTAGGGAATGCCCTTGCCGCGATCCAGCTCCAAGATCCAGCCGGTCACATTGTCGAGGAAGTAGCGGTCATGGGTGACGATCAGAATGGCGCCGGGATATTCGCGCAGATGGCCTTCCAGCCAGTTCACGGTCTCGGCGTCGAGATGGTTGGTGGGCTCGTCGAGCAGCAGCAGTTCGGGCTGCTCCAGCAGCAGCCGGCATAGCGCCACCCGGCGGCGCTCGCCGCCCGAGAGCTTGATCACGTCGGCGTCGTCGGGCGGGCATCCCAGCGCGTCCATCGCCTGATCGACCTGGCTGTCGAGATCCCAAAGATTCTTCGCCTCGATCTCGTCCTGCAGCTTGGTCATTTCGTCGGCGGTCTCGTCCGAATAATTCATCGCGAGATCGTTGTAGCGGTCGAGAACGTCCTTCTTGGCGGCGACGCCCAGCATGACATTTTCGCGAACGTTAAGTTCTGGCTCCAGATGCGGCTCCTGCGGCAGATAGCCGACCCGCGCGCCCTCGGCGACAAAGCCCTCGCCGGAGAACTCCTTGTCGAGGCCGGCCATGATCCGCAGCAGCGTCGATTTGCCGGAGCCGTTGACGCCGAGCACGCCGATCTTGGCGTCCGGGTAAAAGGAGAGATGCACGTTGTCGAGCACCTTCTTGCCGCCCGGCCAAGTCTTGCTGAGACCCTGCATGTGATAGATGAACTGACGCGCCATGGAGATTTGTTCCGAATTGGAAAGGAATGCTAGGCGGTGTTTAGCGCCTTTCACGGCGGCGAGGGAAGCGCTTTGTTTTGGGCGTTGGCTCGGCGGGAAACCCCCTCGCCGCGCGCATCGAGGGAGGATTTGGATGATTCGCGACTATGCCAACCACGCCGCCAATGAGCGGACCTTTCTGGCCTGGGTGAGAACCGGCATCGCCATCATCGCCCTG
Organism: uncultured Alphaproteobacteria bacterium; assembly: GCA_963710695.1. Taxonomy (GTDB): domain Bacteria; phylum Pseudomonadota; class Alphaproteobacteria; order Rhizobiales; family Beijerinckiaceae; genus Methylocystis. The sequence goes on from CAVQBO010000009.1 coordinate 151,391, forward strand.
GGCTTCGTCATCGAAAAGTTCAATCTTTTCCTGCTCACGGTCGCCAAGACCCTCGCGGCCGAGGCGCCCTATCCCATACAGATGCAAAAACTCTCGGGACCGGTCGGGCGCTTTGGCGGTCTCGCGCTGATCCTGGGAGGCGTGGCGCTGATCACGCTCTCGGCGTCGCGCTTCATTCGCACGCGGCGGCTGCTCGCCGCCGACGAGACCCATCCCGCCAGCTCCCTTCGCGTGGAGTTCGCGTTGCTCATGGCGACGTTGCTGTTCGTCGCCGCCTTCAGCGTCTATGCGGCGATCGGTTGAGCCTTAACGCGGGTCGCGCGCCAGCGGAGGCGGCGAGCGTTTCGCCCGGCTATTTCGCCCGGCCACGCGGCGGAACAAATTTTGGGAATCAGCGTTCATTCACAGGGGAAGATACAAGGAGTGAACCTGCTATGCGCGCTTACGTTTTCGCCTTCGCGGCTATGGTTCTGGCTAGTTTTTCGACCGCGTCCTTCGCGCAGCCGATTGAGGGTGGGCCGAGAAATCCCCCGGTCGTTCGCGGCGACGGCGGGGGCGACTGCGAGGAGCTGCGGAAGGCCTGTTTGCATAAGGAGGAATTGGGCGAGAAGGGCGAGGGAAACTGCGCTCGCTATCGCGAACTCTGCAAAGACTGACAATGAAATCAAATCGGCCCGCCTGGATGCGCGGGCGGGCCGCCTCGCGCCCACGATAACCAATATTCAGCGAAATATTCTGGCGTCGAACATGACGACGCCCCGATTTCCGGGCCCTCGCCGCGTTGTGTTCGGAGCCGGCGAAATATATTGAGGCGCGAGGGCGAGCCTTCGGTGGGCCGCCGTTGGGCGTTTGGCATCGAGGCTTGCATGAATATTCTTCTGATCGGATCGGGTGGACGCGAGCACGCCATCGCCAATGCATTGGCCCGCAGCCCCAGGCTCAGACAATTGTTCGTCGCGCCCGGCAATCCGGGCATCGCGCGGCGCGGCGAATTGGTCGACCTCGATGTGGCCGATCATCGCTCGGTCGCCGAATTTTGCCGCCAAAACGGCGTCGGCCTCGTCGTCGTGGGGCCGGAGCAGCCGCTGATCGCCGGCATCGCCGACGACCTCGCGGCGCAAGACATTCTCGTCTTCGGGCCAACCCGGGCGGCGGCGCGGCTGGAAGGCTCCAAGGGCTTCACCAAGGATCTGTGCCGCGCCCACCACATTCCCACCGCCGACTATGGCCGCTTCGACAATGAGGCGGCGGCGCTGGTCTTCGCACGAGAAAAAGGCGCGCCTATTGTTGTAAAAGCTGACGGACTCGCCGCCGGCAAGGGCGTCGTCGTCGCGCAAAACCTGGACGAGGCCGAGCGGGCCATTCGCGCGATGTTCGCGGGGAGTTTCGGGCGTTCCGGCTCGGAAGTGGTGATCGAGGAATTCTTGCAGGGCGAGGAAGTCTCGTTCTTCGCGCTCTGCGACGGCGAAAGGGCGCTGAGCTTCGGGACCGCGCAGGATCACAAGCGCGTCGGCGAAGGCGACACCGGCCCCAACACCGGCGGCATGGGCGCCTATTCGCCGGCCAGCGCGCTGACCCCGGCGATGGAGGCGCTTGTGCTGGAGACCATCGTCGAGCCGACGCTGCGGGCGATGCGGGAGATGGGCGCGCCCTATCGCGGCGTTCTCTATGCCGGCCTGATGCTGACGGCGGAAGGGCCGAAGCTGATCGAATACAACGCCCGCCTCGGCGACCCCGAGGCGCAAGTGATCTTGCCGCGTCTGGAGGACGATCTGCTCGAACTGATGCTGGCGGCGGCGCGCGGCGCCCTGCCCGAACGCGCGCCGCGTTTCTCGAAGCGCGCGGCGCTGACCGTGGTTCTCGCGGCGAAAAACTATCCGGCGACGCCGATCGTCGGCACGCAAATTCGCGAACTAGAGCGCGCCGAGGCGGCGGAAAACGTCATCGTCACCCATGCGGGCACGAAGCTGGTCGACGGGTAAGCTTTTGGCCGCTGGCGGGCGCGTGCTCAATGTCACCGCGCTGGCCGACACGGTCGCTGGAGGCCCAGGCTCGGGCTTATGCCGCCGTCGACCTCATCGACTGGCCCGGCGGCTTTTGCCGGCGCGACATCGGCTGGCGCGAGGTCGCGCGCGAGCGGGCGTAGACGGGATCACCCCAGCAGCCCGCCGGCCCTTGGCGCCAGCGGATTATCCGTCAGCGCGCTGGCGTCCGGCGCGCCCACCGCCGGCGTCCCGGCGAAGGCGTTGTAAAGGCCGGTGACGAACCGCTCCTCCAAGTCCTTCACGATGAAAACAATGCGGGTGCGATGGTCCGCGTCGGGCCAGGCGCTCAGCCGGTGCGGCGGATGAAACACATGCTGCACGCCGTGAATCACCACCGGCCGAGCGGGATCGTCGGAAAGCGCGACGACGCCTTTTACGCGGAGCAGCCTGGGCCCATGCGCCTGGCGCAGCAGATCGAGAAACATCTCGAAGGCGCCGGGCGCGAGCGGCGTTTCGCTGGTGAGGCAAAAGGCGCGGATATGGGCGTCGTGGCGGTTCGCGTCCAAGGGGGCGTGGTGGTGATCGTGATGATCGTGGTCGTGGTGGTCCTCGTGCGCGGCTTCGACTTCTTGCGCGTTGAGCCATTGCGCGAGGCGCGGGTTCTTGCCCTCCGCGTCGTAAAGACCGCAATCGAGGATCGCCTCGGGCGTCGCCTCGCCTTCCGCCCCGATCAGAATTTTGGCGCTCGGGTTGAGGCGCTTTAGGCGCGCCAAAAGGCTGGGAAAACGCGCCGCCCCCTCGGGCAAATCGGTCTTGGCGATGACCAGCCGGTCGGCGACCGCCGCCTGTTTGACCGCCTCCTCATGCGCGTCGAGCGTCGCCTCGCCGTTGATCGCGTCGACCAGCGTCACGACTCCATCGAGCCGGTAGCGCAGCATCAGATAGGGATGATACATGATCGCGTGCAGCACCGGCGCGGGGTCGGCGAGGCCGGTGGTCTCCAGCACGACGCGGCGAAACGGCGCGATGCGGCCGTTGTCGCGCTTGCGCAGCAGATCCTCGAGCGTGGCGACGAGATCGCCGCGAATGGTGCAGCAGACGCAACCCGAACTCATCACGATCATGTCGCCGTCGATTTTCTCGACGAACAGATGATCGAGTCCGACATCGCCAAATTCATTGATCAACACGAGCGTGTCGGCGAGTTCCGGCGCGGCCAGCAAACGATTGAGCAGCGTCGTCTTGCCGGCGCCCAAAAACCCCGTCAGCACGGTGAGGGGCAGCGGCGGCGGCGGGCGCCGCGCGGTCCGGCTTCCGTCTTGCGTCGCCAAGTCCTGAGTCGTCGCCGTGTCCTGATCGCTCATTGGCCGGCGTCGCCCGCGCCCGCGCCGCCCGCGTCGCTGGTCTTGCCGGCGTGGGCCTTGCCCTTTTGCTGCTTTTCGGCGTGTTTCGGCGCGGCCTTGCCCGTCTCGGCCGGATGCGCGGCGGCGTGCTCCTTATGCGCCTTGGCCTCGGTCTTCTTGTGAGGCTTTTTCGTTTCGAGCGCGGCCGCCTTTACCTTGCCCTTGGCCTTGGCGGCGTGGGCTTTCGCCGGAGGCGGCGTGTCGCTCGCTTCGGGCGCCGCCGCCTTGGCGTGCTTGGCGTGCCTGGCGTGCTTCTCGGCGGCGGCGGCGCGCAGCGGCTTGGCGTCCGGCGCGGGTTGGGAAATCGGCGAGGCGTCGGACCCCTCTTTCTTCTCGCCCGTATAGGCGGTCGCCTCGGCGGCGGCGCCGATCGGAGCGCCCGCCGGGCGGGCGCGCGCGACCGGACCCTCATAACCCGGCGCGCGGCCGGCATAGACGACGACCGGCGTGAAAAACGGACGCGGCAAACGCGCGAGATCCTTGACGCTGACCGACTGCCGGCCGCCGGCCAATGCGTCGACCACGGGATTTCCAGTCGGCGCCGCTTTGATCGGGATCGTCATATCCTCGACCTCGGCCATGAACTCCTTGGCGGCCTTGGCGCGGTGGCCGCACACCGTGTCGCGCAAGTCGGGCGGAGCGCCGGTGCCGGCCGGCAAGGAATCGAGCGAACCCATCGGCGAGCCCGTCTGGAACGCGCGGTCGAGCAGCGCGGCGGTCTTCGCCGTGCGCGACGCCGGCGTCGGCGCGCCCAGCACCACGGCGATCAGCTTTTGCCCGCCGTGGGTGGCGGAAGCGACGAGATTATAGCCGGCGGGACAGGTGAAGCCGGTCTTCATGCCGTCGGCGCCGGGATAGCGGCCGAGCATCCCATTGTGGTTCGCCGTGATCCTTCCGCCAAGCTGCATCGCGCCGATATTGAACAGGTTCGCGGATTCGGGAAATTGCTGTAGCAGCGCGCGGCCGAGAATGGCGAGATCGCGCGCCGATGTCACATGCCGCGAATCCGGCAGGCCATTGGGATTGACCCAATTGGACTCGCGCATCCCCAGCGCCGCCGAGGCCTTGTTCATCTCATCGGCGAAGGCCTCGACCGAGCCCGACACGCCTTCGGCGACCGTGACGGCGACATCATTGGCCGACTTCACCATCAGCATCACCAGCGCATTGCGCAGCGTGACCTCGGATCCCGGGCGAAACCCCATCTTCGACGGCGCCATCTTCGCGGCGCGCGCCGAAACGACCAGCGGCGTGTCGAAGGTCAGCCGACCCTGGCGCACCGCGTCGAGCGCCACATAGACGGTCATTAGCTTGGTGACCGAGGCCGGATACCAGACCGCGGTGGCCTCTTCTTGCTCGAGAATCTGCCCGGAGGCGACGTCGATCACGACAGAGGGCGCGGCCCGCGCCGGCGAGGCGAAGGCGATCGGCAGAGCCGACGCTAGGGCGAGAAGCCCGCGAAATATCCGTTTGTCCGGCAAATGCATCCAACTCTTCCCCTTGAGGGTCGACGTCCCCCGGAGTTTAACCGCTCGCGCCAGAATAGCCGCGAAAGATCGAACCTTCAAATCGACGCAAAATGTGGCAAAGCCATGCCCGCGAGGGCAATTTCTCCGCCGGGCGCGCCACGGCAAGGTTTGCGCGGGGCGTGTGTTGTGATCGCGGCGCGTGGAGCCGGGTCGCGCCATCGCGCTGGGATAATGAGATGGAAAACTCGGCGCGAAGTTAGCCATTACAGGTTCATGGTTCGAATTATATTTTGCGCCTCTAGCACGAACCGCTCTTCGAACCACGGATTTCTAACAAGCCATGGCTGGTTGCGTGGAGAGGGATGCGGCAGCGGCAGATAACCACGCGGCAGAAACTCTTTCCAGGCTTTGATGGTCTCGCAAAGCGTGGCTTTACGACGATCGCCAAGATAATAAGCTTGCGCATGCTGTCCCACAAGCAAAGTGAGCGCGATGTCAGGCAAGTGTGCATTAAGCATTTCATGCCAGCGGGGAGCGCATTCTGGACGGGGCGGATTATCGCCGGAGGCGGCTTTGCCCGGATAGCAAAAGCCCATTGGGATAATGGCTGTCTTGCGCGGGTCATAGAATTGCTCCCGCGATAAACCAAGCCACTCGCGCAGCCGATCTCCGGACGGATCGTTCCAGGGAATGCCGGTTTCGTGCACCTTTCGACTAGGCGCCTGGCCAACAATACACAACCGCGCCGATGTATGCGCCTGCAAGACAGGACGAGGACCGCATGGCAGGGCGTCGGCGCAATGTGTGCACGCCCGGATATTCCTTAAGCAGTCGCGGCAGGGTCTTGTGCATTTTTCACGACGTGAGCGAGCATGAACTACAGAGGTAATGTAGCTTGCCCGGGTGGGTATGTAATTCGCGTTCCTTCAACCCGCGCGAAAGGCGTAAGCTTATGCATGCGGTAGCTGCTTTCCGATAAAATCTCGACCACCGCTATGCCGCGCACGGTGAGCGCGTCGGCGACCAGGGACCGGTGGCAGCGCCACGGCGCCGCTTCGGCGCACATGATCGCGGCGCGTTCTTGGCGGCTCATGCGAATGAGCGTTTCAAGCGCGTCCTGAAACTCCTCGCTTTGCATATAGTCGGCATAGCCGCGAAAGCCTTTGTTGCGCCAGCCGGTATTCGGAGAATCCTCGTGGGCGCGCCGCAGACCGCCCAGCGCTTGAATGTGCGCATATTCGATATCCCGCGCTGTCAGGCTCTCGGCCAAGGACGTGTCGTTGAATTGCGGGTTATGGCGCGAACGGGGAATCGCGCGGATGTCCACGAGGCGTTTGACGCCATAGGTTTGCAGCAAAGCGATGAAGCGCTCGATTGGCAAAGTTGAATGGCCGACTGTGAACACGGCGCCTTCGGGCCAATGCGCTTCTCGCGGGGAGAGGATGTTCGCTCATGACGGCGGCGCACAGAGCGCTTGACGAAATTCAGCGCCTCGATCTCCATGCGACGTCATCGAATTTCTCTCTTTATATATCGAAATCGTCAACCCTCCTCTCCCGCCTGATTTCGACAATGCGCGAGCATGTCGCAAAGAGTTGTGAAGACGTAATTGGGCGTTGGATCAGCTTCGATCCGGCGATCGCTTCGGGCGTCAACCAGACTGTCAGGGTCCCGCGATCGCGGGGATGCAACGTATTCGATATTGCGCTTTTCATAGGGAGAGCATCTCAATTGGCCTTCGCGCGGATGGAACTAACTTCGTAACTTCGAGTTTTAGTTGGATCGTTCGAAGATTGTTGTAGGAGACACGGAGCATTGAGCGAATGGCCGCTGTCTTTCGGTCAAGCGCGAATCTGGCGGCGACGCTGACCCTGTTGGGGCTCGCGGGAGTATTGATTTGTCTGATCGGGTGGTGGTGGTTCTCGCCTCGCACTGATTACGCGCGTCATGTCGACTGGATCGTCGATCAACCGGTCCCGTTCAGCCATCAGCATCATGTCGCCGGTTTAGGGATCGATTGCCGATTCTGCCACACCGCCGTGGAGGTTTCATCCAATGCAGGGATGCCTCCCACATACACCTGCATGACCTGCCACTCCCAAATTTGGACGAACGCTCGGATTCTGGCCCCCGTGCGACATAGCCTGGTCGATGACAAGCCGATTGTCTGGAACAGGATCAATGATTTGCCAGACTATGTCTATTTCAACCACGGCATTCACATCGCCAAAGGCGTCGGCTGCTCTAATTGTCATGGGGAGGTAGATCGGATGTCCCTCACCTACAAGGCGCGGAGTCTCACGATGCAGTTCTGTTTGGACTGTCACCGTAATCCCGGCCCGAACCTGCGTCCAAAAGACCAAATATACAACACGGAATGGCGTCGCTCGGCCGATACGACCTCGCCGGAAAACTTGATGGCGGAATACCATGTTGGCGGCCGCGATCTAACGGATTGTTCGATATGTCATCGGTAAGTCCTCAATGGCGCGGCCTCGATGAACTGGCGAACGATCAGGCTTTCGTCGCGCGTGCGTCGGAGGAATTTCCGATGCTCGCGGAAGCCCTAGCTTCGCCACCTGATCGTCGACGCGCGATCAAACTAATGGCGGCCGCCTTCGCGGCGGCGGGACTTAGCGACTGTGATTCGGGGGCGCCGGGTGGACACTTAATTCCAGCGGTGAGAACGCCGCCAAATATTATTCCCGGTCTGCCAAATTTTTACAGCACCGCCAATATCCTGGACGGTTACGCCGCGGGGGTAGTGATCAAGCACAACATGGGTCGACCAATCAAGGTGGAGGGTAATCCCCGCCATCCCGCGAGTCTCGGCGCGACAGACGTGTTCGCGCAGGCTCAACTGCTCGATTTCTACGATCCGGAAAGAGCTTGGGCAATTTCGGCGCGAGGATACCCTTCCACGCGAGAAAGCCTGGAGAGCGCGCTCGCTTTGCAGCGAATTAAAATCAGCGAGAACAGGGGGAAGGGATTTCGCATCCTGACGGGCGCGTTCACATCGCCGACCCTGATGGCGCAGCTGGATGCTCTGACAAAAAGCTACCCCGAGGCTCGCTGGACGCAATGGCAGCCAATCTCCCGCGACAACGTTTCCAAGGGCGCCGTGCTTGCTTACGGCTCGCCGGTCGAGTTGACGTTGAAGCTCGACCAGGCGGACGTCATCGTCGCGATCGACAGTGATCTCCTGAGCGCCGCGCCGGGACACTTGCGCTACGCGCGCGATTTTGCGTCGCGCCGCAATCCCGCGCGCACGCGGAAAATGAGCCGAATCTACGCGATCGAGCCGACGCCGACGCTGACCGGCGCGATCGCCGATCATCGCTTCATCGCGGGGCCGCGTGAGCTTCATCAGATCGTCGTAGCGCTGGCCGCCGGTGTTCTTCACGACACATCGCTGTCGGCTGCTCCCGAGTGGATGGACGACGTCATCGCGGATCTCGCCGCGAATTATGGACGCGCGCTGATCCATGTGGGACCAGAACAACCGCCCGAAACACATGCGCTGGCGCATGCGATGAACGAGGCGCTTGGCGCCCGTGGACAGACTCTGGAATTGATCGCGCCCTTGGTCCAAGCGGCGAGCCTGCAACCGCAATCGCTAGACGAACTTGTCGATGAAATGCGCGCCGGAAAAGTGAACGCCTTGGTGATTATAGACAGCAATCCAGCCTATGCCGCGCCAAGGGCGCTCGGATTTGTCGAAGCGTTGAAGCGGGTGGAGTTCAGTCTCACACTCAGTCCGACGCCAAACGAAACCAGCAATGAGACGATTTGGGCTGTCCCGATGGCGCATGCTTGGGAGAGTTGGAGCGACGCGCGCGCTTACGATGGCGTGGCGACCATTCTGCAGCCGCAAGCATTGCCGCTATATGACGGAATCGACATTCACACGATGCTGGCGCTATTCGCCGGATCTATCCCGGCTTCGCCGCTCGAAATTGTTCAGGCGACCTGGAAGCCCGCGGATGGCGAAGGACTTCGCGGGGACATGGCGCGAAGCCTTGGCGGATGGCGTAATTTCCAACACCGCGAGTCCGAAAGTCGACGCGCGTTTGCATGGCGAGCGCGACGCGCTTAACGCCGCCCGAGCCGCCCAATCATCCAATGACGATCCTTTTCCGCCCGGATCCATATATTTGGGACGGGCGCTACGCCAATAACCCCTGGCTGCAAGAGTTGCCGCGTCCGCTCACGAAGCTGACCTGGGATAATCCGCTTTTGATTTCACCCGCCTTGGCGAAGCAATCGAAACTTCAAAATATGGATATTGTTCGCATCTCCGCGGGCGATGAGCAGTTGGAAGCGCCGGTCTGGATCATGCCGGGCCAAGCGCCGGATTGCGTCGTCGCGCTGTTAGGTTTTGGCAGGAAGCACGTCGGCGCCATCGGGAGCGGGGCCGGCTTCGATTTCTATCCTTTGAGGGGCAGCGCTGATGCGCCGTCGCTGAAAAAAATGGCCGGGCGCGCGGAACTGGCGTGCACCGAGCATCACAACCTGATTTTTTCCGAGCCGAATGAAATTGTCAGGCATGGAACGCTCGCGGATTACCTCGAAAACCCCAAGTTTCTCGCCACTTCGAAGTCGGAGAGCGCGTTGTATCGCTGGAAGCCAGAAGGGCCAGCGGCATGGGCGATGAGCGTCGATTTGAACGCATGCATCGGCTGCAACGCATGCGTCGTCGCGTGCCAAGCTGAAAACAACATTCCGGTCGTGGGCAAACAGCAGGTCATTCACGAACGCGAGATGCAGTGGCTGCGAATTGATCGCTACTACGCGGGAACGCCCGAAGCTCCAGAAAGCTATTTTCAGCCCATGCTGTGCATGCATTGCGAGCAAGCTCCCTGCGAGGTCGTTTGCCCCGTGGGCGCGACAGTGCATGATTCCGAGGGTCTCAACGTCATGGTTTACAACCGATGCATTGGCACGCGGTTTTGTTCCAACAATTGCCCATACAAGGTGCGCCGCTTCAATTACTTCGCGTTTGCCAGGGAGGAACAACGACCGCCGGAAGCGCGAAACCCGGAAGTGTCCGTTCGCGCGCGCGGCGTGATGGAGAAATGCACTTTTTGCTTACAGCGGATCGCGCAGGCGCGGATTACCGCCGATCGCGAGAATAAGCCAGTCGGCGACGTGGTTACGGCATGTCAAGCGGCGTGCCCGACGCGAGCCTTCACTTTCGGAGACATGGCGAATCCCGATCGCGAAGTTACAAAGCGCAAACAGAGTCCGCTCGATTATGCGTTGTTGGCCGACCAAAACACGCATCCGCGCGTTACTTATGAAGCGCTCATCCGAAATCCGAATCCGTCAATCAGGGGTAACGCCGGATGATCGACGTCCCAGATTCAAAGACGCGGAATCGCGGGGATTTCGAGGGTCCAGCGGCGCCGTATCATGTGGAGGATCCGGTCGTTCTCGGCGCTCCCACAATCGGCTCGATGACTGACAAAATATGCTCGATCGCCTTGCGCCAAAGCGCTGCCCTTTGGTTGCTCCTCGCCATGATCCCCGCCCTGCTTCTTACAGGCGTTCTCGCCGCCGCGATCTTCTGGGTGTTTTACAAGGGTGTCGGCATATGGGGCATAGACTGGCCGGTGGTATGGGGCTTTGCGATCATCAATTATGTTTGGTGGATCGCGATTGCATCGGGAGGAACGTTCATCTCCGCCCTGTTTTACTTGGTGCGCGTCGAATGGCGAACCTCATTAAATCGTATCGCCGAGACGATGACGGTATTCGCCGCCGCCTGCGCCGGACTTTATCCGATCCTGCATCTGGGACGTCCCTGGCTATTTTATTGGCTGTTCCCGTTTCCCAACACCATGACTCTATGGCCGCAGTTTCGCAGTCCGCTGCTCTGGGACTTTTTCGCAATTCTAACTTATGTCATCTCCTCGGTCGTGTTTTGGTATTTCGGCCTGATCCCCGATCTCGCGACGATGCGCGATTGCGCGACAACCCGTCGCCAGCAGATCATTTACGGCGTGATGGCTCTCGGGTTCCGCGGCTCGGACAGCCAGTGGCGGCATTATCACGCCACTTACGGCGTACTCGCGGCCATCATGGCGCCGCTGGTCATATCGGTGCACAGCATCGTGGGGCTGGATTTCGCCGGCGCCGCGACCGTCGGATGGCATTCCACGGAATTTCCGCCGTTTTTCGTTTTCGGCGCGCTGCTGTCCGGTTTCGCCATGGTTCTGTTGTTGGCGATCCCGCTGCGACGGCTGTTGGGCTTGGAAGCCTTTATCACCGGCAGGCATTTCGACGCGCTTGGCAAGATGTTGTTGGTGAGCAGTTTGTGTCTCGGCTATGCGTATATGATGGACGCATTCTCCATTTTCTATGGCGGCGACCGCGCGGAAAAAGAGCAGTTCATCGACAAAGTCGCCGGATCGTACGCCGCGGTCTATTGGGCGACCATCCTGCTCAACATCGTAATTCCACAACTCATGTGGTTCCGTCGACGCGCGTCAGAACCAATTTCTGACCATATTGATCTGTTTCGCCGTGATCGTCGGCATGTGGTGCGAACGCTACACCATCGTTGTGATGAGTCTACGTCGCACGCATCTGCCGTCCGCATGGGGGGAGTATTATCCGACGTTCTGGGACTGGGCGACGCTTTGGGGCACGGTGGGACTGTTCGCCTTCGGCCTTCTCGTCTGCGTGCGCTTCTTGCCGGTGATTTCGATGTTCGAGCTGCGCGCGCTGCTGCAACATCGCTCACGTGAAGGAGAGCCGGGATGAACGGCGCGTTCAATCGGCTAAGCCAAAATGCCTGGCCAACACGCCAGCTGATCGTCCGATCCTTGAGCAGGGATCGAAATCGCTCGCGTTCGATCATGCGCCTTGGATTTCACCGATCATCGCCCTACCTGCGTCCTTGAAGATCGTTCTCTGCTTGGGAAAGTGTTATGGACACCAACCGCGTTCCGCGTTTCCATAACGAGCCAGGCGTCGCGCGCATACGCGTCGGCGTCAAGGAGTTCATGTGTATTGGCGCGCTGCCGCCTTTCGATCACCCACATATTTTCATCGATATAGGGGAAAGAAGCGAGGCGATCTGTCCTTATTGCGCGACGGTTTTCGTTTATGAGGGACGCTTAGGAGCAAGCTGCGATCCGATCGAGTGCTTATACACGCTCAAGGAAGAGGAGATTGCTGGCGAGTCCGATCCCCTCATTGATTATATGCCGGTTCCAGATGCGCGCTCCGCTCCAGAGCAGCCCGTGAAAGGGAGAGAGCCATCAAGCGCGGGTCCGGTGTCCGCGCCTCCTGTTGAGCAAATTGGCGTCCCAGATGCGCGCGCCGCTCCAGAGCAGCCTGTGAAAGGGAGAGAGCCATCAAGCGTGGGCGTCATCGCCTCTTTCGAAACGGAGGAGGCTTTGCGCAACGCTTTGGCGCGTTTGGGCGAGCAGCGGATCGGCGGATTACGGACATATACGCCGAAAATTCTCGATGAGCGTCATATGCGCTCGCCTCTGCCGCTGGTTATTCTGATCGCTGGATTGTTCGGTGTCGCGGTCGGTTTCGGGATGGAGGTTTATGCGAACCTAATAGCTTATCCGCTCGACATTGGGGGGCGGCCAAAATTTTCCTGGCCAGCCTTTGTGCCAATCGCTTTCGAAATAGGCGTGCTCTTCGCGGTCTTGTCTGGCTTCATCGGCTGTCTGATCGTCGCCGGGTTGCCCAAGCTTTATGATCCGATCGACGAGTGCGAATCCATGAAGCGAAACATGCGCGACGAATGGGTGATCGCCATACGCAACGACGATGCGCGGCAACTCGAGCGCGCTCGGACGATACTAAAACGCCTTGATCCGAAATTGATCGAGGAGATGTGGGCATGAGACGCGCGATCATCTTCATAATCGCCGCCACGCTCGGCGCATGCGACGATATGAGCGTTCAACCAAAGCAAAAGGTCTATTCGCCGCTCGTTGGGCCCGCGAAGACGCCGCTCGACACGGTGGAATTTCTCGAAAGCCCGGCGCCTCCGCCTAACGTGACGTTGGCGCTATTGGAGCGGGGGCAGGACCGCTATCGTATCTATTGCGCTCCCTGTCATTCCGAGCTGGGAGACGGGCGCGGCATGGTTGTGCAACGCGGATTCCCGTCGCCGCCCTCCTATCACAGCGATCGTCTGCGTCAGGCGCCGGTCCAGCACTTCTACGACGTAATAACGAACGGCCATGGCGCTATGTATTCCTTCGCCGACCGTGTGCGGCCGCCGGATCGCTGGGCGATCGCCGCCTATATCCGGGCGTTGCAGCGGAGCCAAATGGCGACCGCATCGGACCTAAAATCACATCGGTGGAGAGAGCTACAGTGAATAGCCGCCAAGGAAAATTCATCGCCTTGTGCGTTGGAGGCGCGGGCCTCGCGGGCGCCGCGGCGGGCTGGATCCTCACTCCGGCCGCATTCCCGCACGCCTGGCTAGCGGCGGTCACGGCCTGGGTCGGATGGCCAATCGGCTGCATGGGACTGTTGCTGATCCATGCCTTGACCGGCGGATCTTGGGGCTATGCGACCCGGCCCCAGTTGGTCGCGGGCATGAGCACGTTGCTGCTGCTTCCGCTCGCGCTAATTCCGCTGGCGATCGTGCTGCCCCATCTCTATTCCTGGCTGCGGCCTGATGTGGCGACGCATCTGGCGAATTCGTTCTATTTGAACCTGCCGGCCTTCATCGCAAGGATCATTTTCTATTTGATCGTCTGGTTCGGATTGGCTTGGTCGATTTTGCGCGCGCTTCGGCTCGACGAACGTGAATCGGCGCTTGAGCGGATCGCCCCGGTCGGGCTCATCCTGCTGGCGATCACCGTCACCTTCGCGGCGATCGACACAACGATGTCGCTCGACCCTAAATTTTCCTCGAGCGTCTATGGGTTGATCGCCGTCGCCGAAATGGGGCTGCTCGCATTGGCCGTTTCGATTTTCGGCGTCGCTGTCGGAGGTCCGTCGGACCGACGGCCCCTGTGCGATCTCGGCAGGCTGCTTCTGGCCTTGCTAATTCTCTGGGCCTATCTCGACTTCGTGCAACTCTTGATTGTTTGGGAATCCGACCTGCCGAATGAAGCGTCGTGGTACGGCGTCCGTTTAAAGGGGGGGTGGGGCTTTGCCGCGGCGCTGGTCGCTGGAATCCATTTCACGCTGCCCTTTTTCGCTTTGTTGGCGCCTTGGGTGCGACAATCGTCGCTCGCGATGGCCAGCGTTACGGTTCTGCTGATATTGGGCGAGATCATACGCAGCTGGTGGCTGGTGGCGCCGCAATCCTCGACAAGCTTTGGCTTTGTCGACGTATCCGCGATGTTGGGGATAATCGGAATTGCGGCGGCGCTAGCGCTGCACGCGCCACTCATCTCGTGGATACCAACCCTGGCGCGGCGCGATGTCCAATAGGCGCCTCCTTCCCGCGCAACATGAACCGACCGACGTCGGCCCCCGCCTGATCTGGATCGGCGGAGGGCTCTTACTGGCGACGACCGTCTTGATGGCGCTGATCGTTCTTTGGCTGTTTCCTCGCGCGACAACCGACACGACTCTGGAATTGCCGTTGCCGCGATATCCCAGTCCTTCGCTTCAACCAGATCCTCGGGCTGATATGAAGCGGTTTTACGATGACGAGATGCGGTGGCTGAACAGCGCGGGCTGGATCGACAAAGCAAATAATATCGCGCACATCCCGATCTCGGATGCGATGCGCGAAGTCGCGCGGGAGGGTATTCCCGGCTGGCCCACCCCCAGCGAAACGCCCCCCGTCGCGCAAAAAGAAGCTCCTTCCTTGCCTGCATCGTCGGAGAAATCCAATGAGGCTGCTCGTTCTACTCATCCTTCTTATCATGCCACGAATCGCGCTTGCGGCGTCAAAGGCGGATCTCAGCGGGATTGCATACGAACAAAGGCTGGGCGCCGCCATCCCCCTCCAGCAAATGTTTCGCGACGAGAGCGGCGCCGCGGCGCGGTTGATCGATTTCGTTGACGGAAAACCATTTGTTCTCGTGCTTGGATATTTTCATTGCCCTAACCTTTGCGGCATCGTTCGCGCTGACCTATTTGACGCTCTACGAAAATCAGGATTGACGGCGGGTCGCGACTACTCGCTCGCCGCGGTGAGCATCGATCCGTCGGAATCGAGCGCGGACGCGGCCGCCGCCAAGGCGTCGGATTTGCGCCGCTATCCGACGCCCGGCGCCGCGCGCGATTGGCATTTTCTGACGGGGACGGCCGACGCGACGCAGGCCCTATCCGACGCCGTGGGATTTCATGCCCGCCCCGAACCGGATCGGAACCAGTTTCCGCATCCCGTGGGAGTCGTTTTCGCCACCTCGGAAGGCGTCGTATCGAGTTATCTGCTCGGCGTTGGCTACCAGCCTAACGATGTTCGGCTCGCCGTGGCGCGCTCCGCGAGGGGCGATGTCGCGCCCGCGGCGTCGCCCGTGCTGTTGCTCTGCTATGATTTTGATCCGACCACGGGAAAGCTCACGCTTTCCATTATGAAACTGTTGCGCGTGGCGGCGGCGGGCACGACGATCGCCGTCGCCGGGATGGTCTATGTTGCGTTTCGTCGCGGGAGGCAGGCCATATGAGGTTCTGGCTCTCCCACCCGACAACCCAAGCCGCGGAAGTCGACTATTTGATTTTTGCGCTGGTCGTTGGCTCTTGCGCGATTCTCGGCCTTGTGTTCGGATCGATCATTTTATACGCGATCAGATATCGCGCCGGCAGCAAAGTTGCTCGTTACGGTTCGTCGGAAAAGTCTTGGAGGCTCGAAGTAACTTGGACCTCCGTCACCTTGCTGGTTTTCTTCGGCTTGTTCATTTGGGGAGCCGACCTCTATGTCAGACTGTTTCAACCGCCCCCCAACGCTCTAAAGATCTATGTGGTCGCCAAGCAGTGGATGTGGAAAATCGAGCATCATGGCGGGCAACGCGAGATCAATGCGTTGCATGTGCCGATCGGACAGCCGATCCAACTCCTGATGACCTCGGAAGACGTTATACATGATTTTTCCGTGCCAGCGTTTCGCATCAAGCACGACGTGCTTCCAGGGCGTTACGAAACATTATGGTTTCAGGTAGAGATCGCCGGCGTCTACCGCCTCTTTTGCACGCAGTTTTGTGGCGCGGACCACGCCAAAATGACCGGCGAGGTCGTGGCGATGGAGCTTCCTGAATATGAGCAATGGCTGGAGCAGAACGGCGCCAGCGGATCGATGGCGAAGCAAGGCGGGATTTTGTTCATGCGATATGGGTGCAGCGGCTGCCATGGCGGCAACGGGATCGGCGGAGCTCAGGCGGCAAGCGCCGTGCAAGCGCCTCCACTCACGGGCCTCTATGGCGGCCCCGTGCCGCTCGAAGACGGCACGATTGTCACGGCCGACGAAAGTTACATCCGCGACTGCATTCTGTTGCCGGAGAAGCGACGGGTCGCGGGTTATCCGCCGATCATGCCCTCGTTCGCCGGACAAGTCAGCGAGGAGGACGTTCTGAAGCTTGTCGCCTATATCAAGTCCCTGGCGTCGGAGGCGCGGCCATGAGCGCGATTGTTGCTGATACGACCAAGAACGCCAGCTCGTATTTGACCGACGGGACGACGATTCGAAGCTGGCTGCTGACGACCGATCACAAACAAATCGCGCTTCTCTATCTCGGCTCCATCACGCTGTTTTTCTTTATTGGCGGCATCGCCGCGGCCTTGGTCCGTTATAATCTGATTGTGCCGCAAGGGATGATCAGTTCGGCTGAAACATATAATCGCTTGTTCACCACGCATGGCGTGCTGATGGTGTGGTTCTTTCTTATCCCGGCGGTGCCAGTCACTCTCGGCAACTTCCTAGTGCCGCTCATGCTTGGCGCGCGCGATTTGGCCTTCCCGAAATTGAACCTGATCAGTTGGTATCTTTATATTTTCGCCGGAGCAGCCGCTCTTTATTCATTGATTGCCGGGGGCGTCGACACAGGCTGGACCTTTTACACCCCGCTAACCACCGCTTACTCGAAAGGATACGTGGTCGCGACGATCGTCGCGATCTTTATCGCCGGCTTTTCGTCCATCGCCACCGGACTTAACTTCATCATATCGATCCATACCCTGCGCGCGCCCGGGATGACCTGGTACAAGATGCCAGTGTTTCTGTGGTCCCTATACGCGACAAGCGTCATTTTGGTGCTCGCGACCCCGGTGCTGGCGATGACATTGCTGTTGCTGGCGTTCGAGCGGATCTTTCACATTGGCGTATTCGACCCGGCGATCGGCGGCGACCCATTGTTGTTCCAACATTTATTTTGGTTCTACTCACACCCGGCGGTGTATGTGATGATTTTGCCAGGGTTCGGCGTGATCAGCGAAATCGTTCCCGCATTCTCGAACAAGGCGACTGTTCGGATATAAGTTCGTCGTATGGTGCAGCATCTCGATCGCGGTGATAAGCTTCCTGGTGTGGGGGCATCACATGTTCGTGGCGGGCACGTCGCTTTACTCCGCCCTGGTTTTTTCGATCCTAAGTTTTATGGTCGCGGTGCCGTCCGCTATCAAGGTGTTCAATTGGATCGGGACGATGCACGGCGGCTCCGTCCGGTTCGACGCGCCGATGTTGTATGCGCTTGGCTTCATTGGACTCTTCACGACCGGTGGTCTGACAGGTCTGTTCGTGGCGGCGCTTGCCGCGGATGTGCATCTTACTCAAACTTATTTCGTGGTTGCGCATTTCCATTATGTGATGGTCGGCGGCATGGTCTCGGCCTATTTCGCGGGATTACATTTCTGGTGGCCGAAGATCACCGGACGAATCTATCCGGAGATATGGGGTCGAGTTAGCGCCGTGATCATTTTTTTCGGCTTCAATGTGACTTTCTTCCCTCAATTCTTGTTGGGCTATCTCGGCATGCCCCGACGTTATCATTCATATCCGCCGGAATTCCAGGTTCTGAACGTGCTCTCATCCGCCGGCGCGACGATTCTGGCGATTGGCTATTTGCTGCCGCTCGCCTATCTGACGTGGTCTCTTTTCTATGGCAAGCGTGCGAGCGCCAATCCATGGAACGCCACGGGGCTGGAGTGGCGAACCGCATCGCCGCCGCCGACCGAGAATTTCGAGGTGACGCCGGTGGTGACCGCGCCGCCATATGATTACCCCTTGCGTGAAGTCGAGCGGCGCCATGTCTGAGGTTTCGTCAACCCAGGAATTCCAATATTCCAGCCCGCGACATCAAGCGGAGTCGGCGATATCGGGGATGTGGCTGTTCCTGGCCACCGAAATGCTGTTCTTCGGCCCCCTGTTTCTCGCCTGGATCTATTCTCGCCATTGGAACCAGCAAGGGTTCGACGCCGGCGCGCGGCAGACCGAACTGATTATCGGCACAATCAACACCATGGTCCTGGTGACAAGCAGTCTCATTTATAGCGTGGGCGTTAGCTTCATCGAGGCTGGCGACACCCGCAGGCTCATTCAATGTTGCGTCGGCGCCTGGCTCCTCGGTCTCGCATTCCTGTTGCTCAAATTCGGCGTCGAATGGCGTCACGATTTTGAGCGGCATCTGTTTCCCGGATCAGATTTCGCCATCGACGGTCCAGACAGGGATGGAGCGCGGCTATTTTTCGTTTTCTATTTTCTCGGCACCGCGGTTCATGGGCTGCATATGATAGTGGGGCTGATTTTGGTCGGCTGGATCATCTTTCGCGCGCGCCGGAAGGAGTTTTCCGCCGGTTTTTACACGCCGGTCAGCGTTGTCGGCCTATATTGGAGCTTTGTCGATATGGTGTGGATCGTTCTCTATCCGCTGATCTATCTTATAGGGCGCGGAGCATGAACCCTCGATCACGTCATTTGCTACTGGCTTGGGGCCTACTCGTCGCTCTGTTGGCGATAGAGTTCGGCGCGAGTTTCTTGCCGCTAGACCGAGCGGCTCGTCCGCTTATTCTGGTCCCCGCGGCGCTGATGATCGCGGTGGTGAGCGTGGCGTTCATGGAGTTAAGGCGAGGCCCGGAAGCCATGCGCCTGTTCTTCGCCGCCGGTCTGCTTTGGCTTTGCATCTTGCTCGGTTTGGGCAGCTTGGACCCGATGACGCGGATTAATTATTATGTGCGGACCACGAACGTGAAGTGAGGCGAAAAATCATATCAATACGAAAGCTTCGGCGTAGTCGCGTGGCCGGTTATACGCCTAATTCTTCACGCCGCTATCCGCGCCGCAAGACCGCCGTCGCCGGAACGAGTCGCTGAAAGGTGGGTCGCGCCGCGTCGATCATTCCGCGAGGTCAGGCGCCGGAGGCGGCGGGTCTCGGGTCCAATCGAATTCATGGAAATCGAAGCCCATCGCGATGGTCGGCTTCACTATCGGCGAAATAGGGCGAGATGTCGAAATCGCGAGGCACATAGAGCGCTGAATTACGCACATGCAGAATTTCGCGGACGACATGTTGGTGCATTCGGCTCGACGCTTTGGCGTCTTCCGTCAATTCGACGACGGGCAGGATCGGATAGTGGATCGCTTGGAACGCTTCCGCGATCAACGTGGAGCAGATGGCGCGGGTGGGGGCCGCGGCGCCGATTGCGATGGCGCGTCGACGCAGCCGGGATGGGATCGGCGGCGTCGGCAAAAGATAGCGGATAAGGTCGAACAGATTGTGCAGGTCGTATTGTTCGCCCAAGCGTTCGCAAGCGAAGCTGACTAAAGTTGACACCTCATTCCGCGCTAGGCCGACCGGACGGCAGATGCGCGTGTGCGCGCCGCGGTATCGCGAGAGGGGCGAAGAGCGCACGCCATCGATCAATTCGGCTTCGATGAGAACATGGGGCTCGCCGTCAGGTTCGCGATGATTCTCGACGGGGCCGACGAAGAGCGCCGCGTGCGACCAGGTCGATTGGGTTAGATATTTGATCGGTCCCGAAATACGCGAGGCGCCCTCGATCAATATGATGTCGCCGGGTCGTAAGACTTGCTCGAGAGCCGCGAAGTTATTCAGTGTCAGCGCCGGACTACTTTCGACTTCTTGCATGAGGTAATTGGCGACCGCGGTTCCGATTTTGTGGAAGAGAGCTTTGAACATTGGACAGTTTCACGTGTCGGAGCGCTGGCCGGTGATTCGGCGTCAAGCCCGGATTTCATAAAAATAGGGCCTGATCCTTCGATTTGAAATAGCAACTGGCTGGTCGACCCTGATCCCGGCTCGAGCGAGAAAGTCGAACATGAGGCGGGCATTGAAATCCGTCGGGTTAAATATCGGCCTGGTTGCGCGGGCTCATCCCATGGCCTTACGATTGACGGGGCTCGACGAAGAACTCCGGAGGCATGGAGATGGCGAAACCGACCCAGAGCGACGCCGAAGCGGCCGTCAGGGTTCTCATCGAATGGGCGGGCGACGATCCCAGCCGCGAAGGCCTGGTCGATACGCCGAGCCGGGTCGCCCGATCCTATCGGGAGCTTTTCGCCGGCTACGCCGACGATCCCCGCGAATACCTAAAGCGCACCTTCGAGGAAGTCGGCGGTTACGACGAACTGGTGGTGCTGAGGAACATCCGTGTGGTCAGCTTTTGTGAGCATCACATGCTCCCGGTGATCGGTCGCGCGCATGTCGGGTACCTGCCGACGAACCGCGTGGTGGGCATCTCCAAACTGGCGCGGGTGGTGCACGGGTTCGCCCGCCGGCTGCAAATCCAGGAAAAACTTACCGCCGAGATCGCCGAAGCCATTCAGGAGATTCTCAAGCCGCATGGCGTCGGCGTGGTGATCGAGGCCGAGCACAGTTGCATGACGTTGCGCGGCGTGAACACGCTCGGGTCGACATTAACCACCAGCCGTCTGCTCGGCGTGATCCGTGATGACGCCCGCACGCGTGAGGAGTTCCTAGGCCTGGTGCGCGGAGGGTGACCGCGCCCGCCCCGCGAACCGTCCGGCACAATGCGGATTTTTCCTTGCGCCTCACGAAGACGAGAGCCCGTCAAGAAACCGGCGTCATGGAGATTGCTCCAAGGAAGTCGCGCTTGCCAATCTCCACGCCGCTATGACGAAGGATCGCATAGGCGGTGGAGAGATGAAAATAGAAGTTTGGCAGCACGAATTGGGCGAGGTAATCATCGCCTTTCATGCTTCCCTTGGCGCTCGGCCCCAGAGGAAATATGATCTCACGATGTTCGGACGCGTCGATCCGAACGGGGTCGAGCGTCTCGAGATAGCCGATCGTGGCTTCGATACGGGTTTTGAGCTGCTCGATGGTCGTCTCGTTGTCCTCGTAACGAGGAGGTTCGACGCCGACGAGGCGCGCGGCCCCATTCTTCGCCTGGTCCGTCGCCAGTTGCACCTGCCGAACGAAGGCGAACATGTCAGGGGCTAGGCGCGACTGTAGAATGACGGCGGCGTCGATGTTCCTTGCGGCGCAAAACGCCGAGGCCTTGTCGAGGAGCGACGACAAGGCGGAGAGGCCGAGTTTGAAGGCCGGCAGAGAAGCGCGAGACATCGAATATGACATGGGTTTATCCTTGAGTTGCGCGCAAGCCCGTCGCCTCGGCGATGTCGCCGAGGGAAGTCGGGTTTACTGAATGGTCGGAATATTCCCCAGGGCCGCCGAGCGCTCCTGGGGGTCAAAGCCCGGAGATCAAACGGCGACCATGCCGCCATCGACATAGAGATCGACACCGGCGACATAGCTCGCATCGTCCGACGCCAGGAACAGCGCCGCCTTGGCGATTTCTTCAGCCTTGCCGAACCGGCCGAGCGGGATCTGCGCGGAGATATTCGCGCCAAACTCTTCGATCTGTTGATCGGCCAGGCCCATCTTTCCGAAGATGGGCGTCTCGATGGGCCCGGGGCTGATGGCGTTGACCCGAATTTTGCGGTCCTTCAATTCGGACGTCCAGGTTCGGGCGAAGGAACGCACGGCGGCCTTCGTCGCCGAGTAAACGCCGAAGGCGGCCATGCCCTTCGTGTTCGCGACGGACGAAGTGAGAATGATCGCTCCGCCGTCGACGATCAGCGGCAGCGCCTTTTGCACGGTGAACAACAGGCCCTTGACATTGATGTCGAAAAGCTTGTCGAAATGCGCCTCGGTGACAGCGTCGAGCGGGGCGACTTCGGCTATTCCGGCATTGGCGAACAGGATGTCGATCCGGCCGAATTTCTGTTTGACCTCGACATAGAGGTTGTCGAGATCGGCGAGTTTCGACACGTCGCCTTGAATCCCCAAAGCCCCATGGCCGATCTCCGCGACGGCGGCTTCGAGTTCAGGTTTGCGGCGGCCGGTAATGACCACCCGCGCTCCTTCGGCGGCGAAAAGCTTAGCCGTGGCGAGACCAATGCCGCTATTGCCGCCCGTCACGATCGCGATCTTCCCGGATAGCTTGCCCATATCAATCTCCATCATGAGCCGCGGCGCTCGACCCGCGGCATAGTTCCATAGTTCAATAATACGGAACTAATGCGCGATTTGTCAATATGTGCGATAATTCAAAAAATGAGACCGCTGCCGCACCCCAAACTGGATGAAATCACCGTGGAAGGCATTCTCCACGCGCTTTCGGACCCGATCCGCCTTGAGATATTTGGACAGCTTGCCACTTCCGAATGCGCGAAGAACTGTTCAGCCTTCGTCCACGTCAAGAAGGGCCTTCTTCCAAAATCCACGCTTTCCCAGCATTTCCGAATTTTGCGGGAAGCAGGGCTGATCCGCAGCGAGCGCAAGGGCGTCGAACTCATCAGTTCGACACGCTGCGCCGAACTCAAAGATCGCTTCGGTCCGATGGTTCAGGCGATCGTCGAAGCACATGCTCGCCAACGCGAGGCCAAAGGGCCGTGTTCGCAAAGCACATAGATATTCCGTCTTCGCGCGTGATCAACGTTTGTCAGACGCTTTTGGCGAGATAAATGGACTCGAAGCGCGGATATTGATGCTTTTCATTGGTGGCCGGCCTTAATAAATGAGCATCCCGCACATAGGGCATGCGCTCTCTCAAATTTGGCGCCCGATCTCAAACTTAGCGAGATATGCGGCAATGTCGTGCTGTCTCGCTGGATACGTCTCCGGCGATTCATACCTCGGGCATCCGCCACGCAAAATTTGCGACAGAACCCTCGCGGGTGCGGAAGAATTCGGCGTAGCCGGCGAGCAGATTGCCTGTATCGCGGTCACGGCGAAGCCGTAGATATCGCACGAAAGTGTATAAGTATCTGATTTTGACTGGCATAAAATCGACGCCATTCGTGGCGCCATCCTTGCTTCAAGCTAGGCAGCCCAACGTCGGGTCATGCAGCAACGCCGCTGTTCCGGAAGCCTTCGCATCATGCGCGGGCTTCTCGAACAGCGGCGTTTTTTTCGTGGCCCCGACCCTGTTCCGAGAAGGATGAAAATAGCATGGGTAAGCGCGTGAAGAACGCCCTAAGAGGGGTGGCGCTCATCTCCGTTGTCGCGGCGACCGCGGCGCAAGCGGCCGACGCGCCGGCGATCGGCGTCGCGCCGCCGCCGCCTACCCCCTTGGCGCCAGCGCCCATTGGCGTGTTCGGCGACGCTCTGCCCGGGGCGGGGAATCTTCTGCTCACCCTCTCGCCGCAATTCGTGGGAAGCGCCAACTCGCTCATCGGCACGCACGGCGTCTCGTCGCAGCAGATCGTGGCGACCATTCCCTGGTATTGGAACCCCCGGTCCCGCTGCGCCTCGTTCCGCAGCGACGGTTGGACGAGCTGCAGTCGGTGACGCTCTGCTATGGCGTCACCGGGGACATCTCGGTGGTCCTGAGCACGGGCTGGATCGAGAAGCACGTCGATCTCATGACTTTCTATGGGACTTCGGGAATAATTCCGCGAGGGATGAGCAATGTGGGGACCGAAAGCCTCCAGGACTCACAGCTTGCGGGGATTTGGCGCGTCTATCAGGATCCGATCAATCGCGTCCAGATCAACTCGGCATGTCTTTCCCGACCGGCAGCGATCACAATCTCGCCACACCCTCCAGCCGACCGGAACCTGGGTCACGGGCCGAGCCTTTTACGCCATGCAGACCGGGACCGGAACCTTCGATATCATGCCCGGCATTCTTTACGGCGGAAGCGCTCGGGCCATGGTCGTGGGGCCTCTCCTACCGCGCGCGCCTGCCGCTCGGGGTCAATCCCGAGGGCTATATGTGGGGCAATTATCAGGAAGTGAACGGCTGGGTCGGCTACAGCTGGGTTCCCGGCTTCACGACGACCGCCCGCATCAACGTCAACGTTCAAAACCATATCGTCGGCGCCGATGGGTGGATCATCGGCAAGATCCAGGCTGCCGATCCAACTTCTTATGGCGGCAAGCGCATCGAATTGTTCGGCGGCGCGTCGCTGGACGGAAAGCTCGTCGGCGTTCCCGGCGTGAGCCTGCTCGTCGAAGGCGGAATTCCCGTGTACCAGAACCTCGTCGGTCCGCAGCTCGCGAAAGCTTGGCAAGCTACGGCGGCGCTGCGCTGGAAGATCGGCGACCAACCCGCGCCCACCGCTGTTCCCGATCTTCCCTCGCGCAAGGGGTCGCCGGCCTTCGCGGCGTCGCCCGTTGGGAGCTGGAACGGCCTATATCTCGGCCTCAACGGGGGCTATGCCTGGAACGGCGACAGCGCGACGAACTTCAACTATACCGGCTCGGGCGGCGGCTTCGTCGCGCTTTCCGCGGCGGGGGCTCTCCCAACAGGTTTCAATCTGAGCAACAACGGCTTCATGGGCGGCGGGCAGATCGGTTACAATTATCAGATTAACGACAAACTGGTCGCGGGCGTCGAATCCGACATTGAAGGCATGGCCGTCGGCGTCAGCGCCGCAAATTGGTTCGCGGCGTCTCCGATCACCTATGCGCAGGGCGTGCGCAGCCAGCACACGTTCGGCACGGTGCGGGGCCGCGCGGGCTTCCTGGTCACGCCGACATTGCTCGTCTTTGGGACCGGCGGTCTCGCTTATGGCGAGGCCGATCTGAGCGCGGCCTGGTTCAGCCCGAAATTGAAGCCCAGTACTCAACGCGGGTGGGACCGCGTATGGCTATCAAGACATGCGCACCGGCTGGACGGGCGGCGGCGGCGTGGAATGGATGTTCCTGCCGAAGTGGAGCGCCAAGGTCGAATATCTCTATTACGATCTCGGCACGGCGACCACGACGCCGTTGCAAGCGGTCTATGGGGCGAAGGGGCTCTTCTCGAACGCCTCCTATCAGGCCCGTTTCAATGGCGATGTCGTCCGCGCCGGCGTGAACTATCACTTTGGCTGGGGCGCGCCGGCTCCCGTGGTCGCCAAATTCTGATCGAAGCGAGCGGGCGCTTCGGGCGGCGCCCGCGCACCTATGACGACTGGGAGGCGTGGCGTTAGAAAGGCGGACCAACTTGCTACGCGTTTTCGCCAATGGCACGACGCCAAGATGCAAGTCCACGCGGCGATGCTCGTCAGCCGCTCTGGCATTGCGAAGAGCTTGGCGCGCGCTTTCTTCAGTCGGTTCTGTCGCAAATTTTCTTTGTGGACGAGAAAGGCCTGGGACGATGCGCAGGTTTATCCCGCCAGCGCATAGAACCGCCGCGCTGGACGCAATTTGCCCGTCGAGCGCAATTGGCCCTTGCGGATCATGTGCATGAGTTCGATACCGGCAAGGGTTACCGCAGCTGACCGGAAGGATTTGAACCCCAGCATTGGCCGGGCCACTCGCTTGACGGCTCGGTGATCCTGTTCGACGATGTTATTCAGATATTTGATCTGACGGATTTCGATGTCCGTCTCATGTTCCGCGTTGTAGCTTTCGATTGCCGCCGTGTTGGCGCCGCTGTTGTCGATTGTGATCTTCTGATCGCCTTGCGTGGGAACCGCAACGCAAAATTTGCGACAGAACCCATAAATGAGCATCCCGCGCATAGGGCATGCGCGCTCTCAAATTTGGCGCCCGATCTCAAACTTAGCGAGATATGCGGCAATGTCGAAATCGTTGAAAGGTGGGTCGGAAAACGCGCCGACCGCCGGAGGCGCCGCTGCGATTTCATGGATTCCCAGAGCGGAGTCATAGAGATCCGGGCGATATGTTCGCTTTGCCGCCGCGAGCAATTCGGCCGTGTGCCGCGCTTGTCCCCAGCGTAGCATCTGTGCGTAAAGCCACGCCGCCTGCGTCGGGTCGGGGCGGCTGGCCGAATCTCGACCGATTAGCAGATAGTTCGGGTTTTCTCGCACGCAGCCGTCCGACGCGACCTTCAACCGTCCCTCCAGCGTGCGGAGGATTAGCTCGGCTTCAACTCCAACGCGATCGGGCCTCGTCAGGATCGATGCGACTTCCCGCCGGTTTTCGGGCGCGGCTACGAAATCCGCGGCCCTCGCCAGCGCCCGCGTTAGCGCCGCCACGGTTTCCGGCTCCATGCACGCGACGCTTTCGCGTAGCGCCAGCACTTTTTCGGGAGCGCTCGCGCAAATGTGCACGCCGAAGTGGAGGATGCGCCCAAGGCCCGCGTCGACCGCGATCGAGTTCCAAGGCGCGCCGACACAAAATCCATCTACCTGCTTTTTCGCGAGACTCTCGACCATGTAGGGCGGCGGCAGCACGATCAGTCGCACGTCCTCGTCAGGATCGACGCCGCCGGACGCCATCCAGTAGCGCAACAGATAATTATGGGAAGAGAATGGAAAGGTCATGCCGAAAGTCATCAGTTCGGCGCCGCTCTCCTTGCGTTGCCGCACGACGCGGGCCAGCGCGCGCGCGCTCGAAACGGGATCGACAAGATCGCCATCGGCGACGGTTTGCAAATCAGCGTAAAGCGTGGGCGAGACGGTGATGGCGTTTCCGTTCACCGCGAGAGTGAAGGGCGTGATGATCGGAACCTTGGCGCAACCGAGCCCAAGGCTGGAGGCGATCGCCATCGGCGCCAATAAATGCGCGGCGTCGAACAGCCCGATGTTGAGCTTGTCGCGCACGTTCGACCAGGAGACTTCGCGCGCCAACTGGATGTCGAGGCCCTCGACGACGGCGAAGCCCTTGTCGACGACGACAAACAGCGCCGCCGCGTCCACGAGCGGAATAAACCCGATCCGTATGGGTTTGAGCGCCTTGGTCATTTCAGAAGCTCCGCCGCGGTGATGATCGCGGCCGCGATGTCCGCGATTTTCTTCTTCTCACGCATCGCGGCGCTTCGCATCAGCCGATAGGCTTCATCCTCGGTGAGACCCTTGCTTTTCATCAAAATGCCTTTCGCGCGATCCAGCGTTTTGCGATCTTCCAGGTCTGTTTTCGCGCGCTCAAGTTCGCTTTGAAGTTTGGAGAAAGCATTGAACCGGGAAATGCATAAATCAAGTATCGATTTGACCCGTTCCTTTTTTAAGCCGTCGACGATATAGGCCGAAACACCGGCGTCGACGGAAGCCTGGATCGACGCCGTATCGCTCTGGTCGACGAACATCGCGACCGGACGCCGCACGATGCGGCTCACCTGAAACATCTGTTCGAGCGTATCGCGGGAAGGATTTTCGAGGTCTATGAGGATCACGTCCGGGTCGATGGCGTGAATGCGCATCAGCAGATTGTTCATGTCGCTCAGGCGTTCGACCGCCATGAAGCCGGCCTCGCGCAGCCCCTCTTCAAGAATGGCGGCGCGGATCGGAACTCTCGTCGACGATGACAATTTTCAACTGGTCGAATCCCACGATGCGCGCGAAGCCGATTTTCCGCGACACGTTGTTAAAATCGGCGCGTCCCGCGACGTATATTCGCGTTTAGGTTTCATGGAAACCCGAACCCGCCGCGCCGATCACCCGGACGATTTGTCGCAAGGCCGAAACTTGGTTCGACGCTCCGTGGCCGCTCGTCGGCGTAGGCGGCCACGAAAAAACCGCTGTTCCGACAGAGCGCGAAAAGAGCGCGGCTCTATCGGAACAGCGGCGTTGCTGCTCGGCCCGTCATCGGGCGGTTCGCGAAAAGCGGAGCAAGAGAGGCGCCAAGGCGCGCAGCTTTAGGGGGATAAACAAATCAATAAGTTACAAACCAAACCGCGTTGTCGCGCGCGACGAGGGCTGCTCATTAGAGCGGACGCGCTGCCTAGTACGTGAGCGATTTGCTTCTTCGAGAGCGATCATTCGCAGCGACACGAATTTTTGTTTTGGAAGCCGGATCGACGCGGCCAATCCTTTGAACGCCGCCAGAAAACTTACGCCGTTCCGCCCCGGCCTCGCGAGCGCGTGGCGACGCTCGCCCCGCATAGGCGTCGCTTCAAGCATGGCACGACGATTGCTTCGAACCGCGCACTGGACCACGTCAACCAACGGCGCGCGCGTCGTCCAGCCTCCCCCAAACAAAGCTCGAATTGGAGCCCTCATGACCGAGCCATCGCCCGGCGCCCTGAATCTTTTTCGTCTCGAGCCTCGCATCAAGATCCTGCATCTGACGTGGCTCGCATTCTTCGTGAGCTTTTTCGTGTGGTTCAACCACGCGCCGCTCATGGCCGCGATTCGCGCCTCGCTGCATCTAACCGACGCCCAAGTGTCCGCCTTGCTCATTCTCAACGTCGCGTTGACAATTCCGGCGCGCATCGTCTGCGGCATGCTGGTCGACAAGCTAGGGCCGCGGCTTTTGTTCGCGTTGTTGCTGGCGATTTCGGGCGGCCTTTGCATCTTCTTTGGACTCGCCCAAAGCTTTCAAACGCTGGCTATCGCGCGCTTCCTGCTGGCTTTCGTCGGCGCGGGATTCGTCGTCGGCATTCGCATGATCGGCGAATGGTTCCCGGCCAAGCAGGCCGGCTTCGCCCAAGGAATCTATGCCGGCTTTGGCAATTTCGGTTCGGCCGCGGCCGCGGTCGCCTTGCCGAGCGTCGCCGCTTGGGTTGGCGGTCCGGACGGCTGGCGCTGGGCGATCATTCTCACGGGCGCGATCTCAATCGCCTATGCCGGAGTCTATTATCTCGCGACAAGCGATACGCCGAAGGGCTCGACCTATTTCAAACCGAAGAAGACGGGCTCGATGGAGGTGACGAGCAGAGGGGACTTCGTTCTCTATGCGATTCTTCAAGCGCCGCTCGCCCTCGCCCTGGCCTTGCTGGCGTGGAAGCTCGGTCCCTCCGGGCTCAAAATGTTGTCGCCAATGCTGACCAATTCGATATACGCCGGTCTCGCGGCGCTTTACGCCTATCAGCTCTATGATATGTGGCGCATCAACGCTCCCATGATGCGCGGGGAAGTCGTTCCGGAAATACATCGTTACAAATTCCGACAAGTGGCGGCGTTGAGCGTCGCCTATTTCGTCACCTTCGGCTCCGAACTGGCGGTGGTTTCGGTTCTGCCCTTGCTGTTCAAGGACACGTTCAACCTCTCTTTGGCCGTCGCGGGATTTGTCGGCGCGAGCTTCGGCTCGACGACCTTTTTCGCGAGGCCGGCGGGCGGCTGGCTCAGCGACCGCTTTGGCCGCCGACCCGTAATGCTCGTCGCCATGGCCGGAGCGGCGTCGGGCTATTTCGCGATGAGCTTCATCGGAGCCGCCACCGGCGTCGCTTTCGCCGTGGCGGCGACATTCTGCTGCTCGCTGTTCGTGAATGCCGGCAATGGCGCGGTATACGCCATGCTGCCGCTCATCAAGCGCCGGCTCACTGGGCAAATCGCCGGCATCGTCGGCGCCTTTGGCAATGTTGGCGGCGTGCTCTTTCTCACCTTCTATTCCTTCGTAACGCCACATGTCTTCTTCCTCGCCGGGTCCATCGCGGCTGGTCTGGGTTTCCTCCTGATCTTTTTCTTCATCGAGGAGCCGAAGGGCCAGATTTCCGAAATCATGCCGGACGGTTCCGTGACCATGATAGACGTGGCGTGAGCGCCACGCGCAATCGTCGAGGACAATGCATGAAGGCCGGCGGCCCCGCGATCTCCATCGGCCAGCACTCGGAGGCTGGCCGAAAGGAGCGTAACGACGATTCCTATGGCGTTGTCATTCCCGACGCCGCCCTGCTTGAAGCCAAGGGCATCGCCATGGCGATCGCCGATGGCATGAGTTCGAGCGAGGCGGCCAAGATCGCCAGCGAGACCTGCGTCAAAACTTTTCTCCAAGACTATTATGCGACGCATCCTTCCTGGACGGTCAAAACCTCCGTCGGGCGCGTGCTCTCGGCCATCAATCGCTGGCTGCACGGCCAAGGCGCGGTCAATCATCTGTCGGACCGAGGCATGGTCACCACTTTCTCGGGGCTCGTGCTGAAATCGGCGACCGCGTACATATTTCACGCCGGAGATTCGCGAATTTATCTGTTGCGGAGCGGCGCGATCGAACAGCTCACGCGAGACCATCGCGTTCGAATCTCGCGCGAGCGGGAATATCTTTCGCGCGCGGTGGGTATCGATACGAACCTTGAAATCGACTATCGGACCGTGCCGATGGAGTCAGGCGACGTGCTGATCTTCACGACCGACGGCGTGCATGATTTTCTGCGCGACGACAAAATCTCCGAAATTCTGCGAACGTCGACCGAAGGACTCGACGACGCCGCGCGGCGAATCGTGCAAGCCGCTTTCGCCAATGGCGGCTCGGATAATCTCACCTGCCAGATCGTGCGCGTCGACGATCCCGGAAAGCTGGACGAGGCCGCGCATATCGAGAAGCTGTCGGCTCTGCCCTTTCCGCCCGAGCTTACGCCTGGGCAGCTCTTCGAAGGCTACCGGATTCTGCGAGAATTGCATCTTTCCAAGCGTACGCAAGTCTACCTCGCGAAGGACGAGGCGAGCGGCGACACTGTCGTATTGAAGACGCCTTCGATCAATTATGTGGACGACCCCATATATATCGAGATGTTCACCCGCGAGGAATGGATCGGGCGCCTTGTGTCGAGCCCGCATGTGCTGGAGCTCAAGCGGTCCGGGCGGCCGCCACGCTCGCTCTATTATGTGACGGAATATTGCGATGGCCAAACCTTGCGCCAGTGGATGCGCGACAATCCGCGTCCCGATCTGACGACCGTCCGCCTGATCGTCGACCAGATCGCGAAGGGACTGCGGGCGTTCCATCGCAAGGAGGTCATTCACCGGGACTTGAAGCCGGAGAATATCATAATTGATCGCCATGGAACGGCGAAGATTATCGACTTCGGCTCCGCATATGTCGCGGGACTAGAGGAAGCAGCGGAGCCAGCGAACAGGCCCGGGCTGGTCGGCACGCTCGATTACACCGCGCCCGAATATCATCTGGGCGAAGCGCCAACGGATCGCTCCGACATTTATTCGCTCGGCGTGATCGCGTACGAGATGCTCACTGGAAAATTACCCTATGGTCGCGGCTTTTCGAGTAGGCGCGACATAGGCCGGCTTAAGTATGTGCCGGCGTCGGATTTCAACAACGCCGTCCCGCCCTGGTTCGACGCGGCGCTGGCCAGGGCGACGCATTGGAAGCCAACCGAACGCACAGAGGCGTTGTCCGCGTTGACGATGGATTTGCAGAGACCCAATCCGAACTATTCCGATCGCCCGCGTCCGATGTTGGAACGCAATCCGACGGCATTTTGGCGCGGTCTCGCTCTTGTCCTGGCATTGATCAACCTTCTGCTGATTTACCGACTCTGGCGGTGACGCCCAAGCCGCCATCGCGCTTTCCATATTCTGATTACAAGTTAGGCAAGACGCCGCCGTGATGATCAGCAAGCGCCCAAAGCGGTCGCCGCGCCTAGCGCGTCCACCTGATTATTCTAGGCAGTCGGATCAACAAGCGCTTGGCGCCGCGCTTGCTACGATAGAAACGCCAGCGCCGACCCAGCCCTGGCAGGCTCAAAGACGCGCCGACGCAGCAACGCCGCTGTCCTGATCGAAACCGCGACTCCCGCGCGGATTTTCTCAGGACGCGGCGTTTTTTTGTTTTGCGCGCCGCGCGGGCGATTGGAGGCTCGAACGAGCCGGTGATCAGATGCAGGAGCGAACCATGTGCAAGATGCGCCAGACGCCAAGAGGAAATGCCCCATGAGCGAAGCGCTCGTCATCATCGGAAACGGCATGGCCGCCGCGCGTCTCGTCGAAGAGTTGTCGAAGAAGGCGCTCGGGCGTTACGCGATCGCGATCATCGGCGAAGAGCCGCGTCTTGCCTATAACCGCGTGCTGCTTTCGTCGGTGCTTTCGGGCGACATCGACAAAAATGACATCGACTTGAAGCCCGCGGGGTGGTGGAGCGACCATGGCGTGACGCTGCGTTACGGCTGCAAGGCGAGCGCGATTGATCTGGCCGCGCGAAGCGTAAAATTGGCGGACGGAAAAAGCGTTCCTTACAGCAAACTCGTCATCGCGACCGGTTCTCACGCCTTGCGGCTACCCCTCCCCGGCGCGCAGCTTGCCGGAGTGCACACATTTCGCGATGTCTCGGACATCGAGAAGTTGGCGCGTCTCGGCGCCGATCGCAAAAGGGTTGTCGTGATCGGCGGCGGTCTGCTCGGATTGGAGGCGGCATACGGCCTCGCCAAGCGCGGCGCCAAGGTCACGCTCGTGCACATCATGGATCGGCTGATGGAGCGCCAACTCGACGCCGCTGGCGGCGCGCTCCTTGCCCGTCTCGTTGAACAAAAGGGCGTGCGCGTGCTGTTGAACGCCAGCGCGACGCGAATTCATGGACGGGGAGCGGTCGAAAACCTCGAATTTCGCGACGGCGCCATGATCGAGGCCGATGCGGTCGTCTTCGCCGTCGGCGTCAAGCCCAATGTCGACCTCGCGCGCGTGGCGGGCGTTGGGGTCGGCAGAGGCATACTGGTGGACGACGGACTTGCGACGAATATTGACGGCGTTTTCGCGCTTGGCGAATGCGTCGAGCATCGCGGCGTCTGTTATGGACTGGTCGAGCCCGCTTATGAACAAGCGCGGGTGCTCGCCTCCCGCCTCGCGGGACGAAATGCGTCCTACGCCGGCAGCGTTACCGCCACAAATCTGAAGGTTTCCGGGGTGCGCGTCTTTTCCGCCGGAGATTTTTTGGGCGGCGAGAAGGCGGAGCCGATCATCTATGCCGATCCGCGCATGGGTCACTACAAGAAGCTCGTCCTGGATGGTGATCGCCTCGTCGGCGCGGTTCTAATCGGAGACACGGGCGCGGCGCCTTCCTATCTCGACCTGATCCTGTACTGGCGCGGATGTCGGGCGCTTTCGCGACGAGTTGATGTTTGGCGACCTCGCCTCTGTGAAAAAGGCGGCGTGATCATGTCCGGCGATTTTACGCTCGACCAGAAGCGTTACCTCGAAGGCTTCGCCGCCGGCCTTGGCGCCGCGCGTCCGCGACGCGCCAGCGCGAAACCGACTGGCCCGGACGCCATCCATTTCGAGGCGCAAGACCGCGTCGCGAACAATGGCGGAAAGTTGTGCGACCAGGAGAAATGGAAGCGGGAGGAACATCCGTTCGACGCTTATCCGCGCCTTGTCGCGCAAGCGCAAGGCGATGAACCGCCCAAGCCGCCGGACAATTTTCGCTGGCGCTATTATGGCTTGTTCTATGTCGCGCCAGCGCAAAATTCCTACATGTGCCGGCTGCGCATTCCCAACGGCGCGCTGTCGCACTGGCAGTTCGCCGCCCTTGCCGATCTCGCCGAGAATTTTGGCGGCGGCTATTTGCATGTGACGACGCGAGCCAATATTCAAATTCGGGAGATCGAGCCTAAAAGCGCCGTCAAGATCATCGAAGGCGTCCAAGACGCTGGATTGTGGAGCAAAGGCTCCGGCGCGGACAATATTCGCAACGTCACGGGAACGCCGACGGCGGGCGTCGATCCACAGGAACTCATCGACACCCGCCCCTTCGCGCGCGCGATGCACCATCATATTCTCAACGACCGTTCGCTCTATGGCTTGCCGCGAAAATTCAACATCGCCTTCGACGGCGCCGGTCGCGTCGGCGCGCTGGAAGACACCAACGACATCGGTTTTCAGGCTGTCGAGGTTCTCGCCTCGCACGGGGCGGAGCCCGGCGTCTATTTCCGCTTGGCCCTCGGCGGAATCACCGGCCACAAGGACTTCGCGCGCGATACCGGCGTCATTGTGCCCCCTGGCGAGGCGATCGAGGTCGCGGACAAAATTCTGCGGGTCTTTATCGAGCATGGCGACCGCGCAAATCGCGCCAAGGCGCGGCTGAAATATGTGCTCGACGCGCTCGGCTTCGAGAAGTTTCTTGAGCTGGTCGAGGAAAAACTCGGTCGTAAGTTATCGCGCGCGCCTTCGTCCGCGCTCGCCCCGCGTCCACGGCAAGATCGTCTCGCGCATATTGGCGTGCATCCTCAAAAACAACCCGGTCTCAACTGGATCGGCGTCGCCTTGCCCTTGGGGCGGCTCACGCCGGCGCAAACGCGCGGCCTTGCGCGGATCGCGCAAGAGTTTGGCGACGGCGGCGTGAGGCTGACGGTATGGCAAAACCTCCTGATCACCGGCATGCCGGATTCGCGAGTCGCCGACGCTGTCGCCGCCATCGAGGCGCTTGAGCTTGCGACGCGGGTGTCGCCGCTTCGCGCCGGGCTTGTCGCCTGCACGGGAAACTTCGGCTGTCGTTTCGCGGCCGCCGACACCAAACGACACGCCGCCGAAATCGCGAGTTTTTGCGAAACGGCGGCGCCGGTGGACACGCCCATCAATATTCATCTGACCGGCTGTCATCACTCCTGCGCGCAACACTACATCGGCGACATCGGCCTTATCGGGGCGCGCGTGCCGGTCGGCGAGGAAGGCGACACCATCGAGGGCTATAACGTCCTGGTTGGCGGTGGGTTCGCCGAGGACGCGGCCATCGCGCGCGAACTTTATTCGAACGTAAAAGCCGACGAAGCGCCATATGTCGTCGCCCGCATCCTGCGCGCCTTTATCGCCAATCGCGCCGACAAGGATGAAACCTTTGTCGCGTTCGCGCGGCGCAACGACATTGACGCGATTCGTCGCTTAGCCGACGCGGAGACGCTGTCATGAATCAGATTACACCGGCGCCCCAGCTCGATCTTCTGCCGGAATCCGCGCCTTTCTCGCCGGAGCAGCGCGCCTGGCTCAACGGTTTTTTCGCTGGGTTTACGTCGCCCGAAGGCGGAATGGTTACGGCTCTTTCCCCCGAGCAGAACGCCGCCGTTCTCGGCGGCGGCGACGATGGCGAAGCGCCTTGGCACGATCAGACGCTTGAGCTGGGCGCTCGCATGGCGATGGCGGAAGGCCGCCCTCTGCGCCGGCGCATGATGGCCGCGATGGCGCAGCAGGATTGTGGCCAATGTGGGTACAATTGCAACGACTACGCGGAAGCGATCGCCTCGCGCGAGGAAGCGCGGCTCAATCTCTGCGCGCCCGGCGGCAAGGACACGGCGCGCATGTTGAAGGTGCTCGCGGAGGAGTTGGACAAGGGCGGCGCGACGGCGCAATCCGCGCCGGCCATCGGCGCGTCCTTGGAGATTTCCGCGCCGCCCGGACGTTCGCGCGACAATCCGGCGCAAGCCCTGTTCCTCTCGCGCCGACGCCTTAATAAGGAAGGGTCCGAGAAGGAGACTTGGCATGTGGAGTTTGATCTGACGCATAGCGGTCTGGACTACGCGCCGGGCGATTCCTTCGGGGTCTTCCCCAAAAACGAGCTTGGCCTCGTCGATCAGATTATCGCCATGCTCGGCGCTTCTCACATCACGCGGATTCGCGACAAGACTTTGCGCGACGTTCTGCGAAGCGACGTTTCGCTGGGAGCCGCGCCCGACGCGCTGTTCGATCTCATCTCGTTCCTCACCGGCGGCGAAAGCCGGGAGAAGGCGCGGAGGCTCGCGCATGGAGAAGACCCCGATGGCGACGCCGCGACACTGGACGTTCTCGCGGTATTGCAAAAATTCGCCGGCGTGCGGCCACATCCCGAGGCTTTCATCGAAGCGCTCGAACCGTTGCAGCCACGCCTCTATTCGATTTCCTCCTCGCCCAAGGCGACGCCGGGAAGGCTATCGCTTACGGTCGACGCCGTGCGTTACATTATCGGCAAGCGCAAGCGAGTTGGCGTCGCTTCGACATTCCTGTCCGAACGCATCATGGCGGGCGAGACGCTGCCAGTCTATGTCCAGCCAGCGCATAATTTCGCGCTTCCGCGCGATCCCAACACCGCGATCATCATGATCGGCCCCGGCACGGGAGTGGCGCCGTTTCGGGCTTTCCTGCAAGAGCGTGGCGCGGCGCGGTCGCCCGGTCGGAACTGGCTGTTCTTTGGGCATCAGCGCGTGACGCATGATTTCTTTTACGCCGACGAATTCGACGCGATGAAAGCGAGCGGACTGCTCACGAGATTATCGCTCGCCTGGTCGCGCGACGGCGCCGAAAAATTCTATGTGCAGGACCGTATGCGCGAAGCCGGGCGCGACCTATGGGCGTGGGTGGCCGACGGCGCGCATGTTTATGTGTGTGGCGACGCCAAGCGCATGGCCAAGGACGTGGAGCGAGCGCTCGTCGATATTGTCGCGCGGCACGGCGCGCGCGATACGGACTCCGCGATCGCCTTCGTCGCCGAGCTAAAGAAAACCGGCCGTTTCCAACAGGACGTTTATTGAGGAACCCCATGCTCGACGAGGCGCCGGCTCCGATGGTCGCACAACGCTCGCGGGATAATAGGCCCGCGCAATGCGCCACGACGACGAAGACCACTTGCCCTTACTGCGGCGTCGGCTGCGGCGTGCTCGCGACGCCCGACGGCGCCGGCGGCGCTATGGTTGCTGGCGATCCCAACCATCCCGCGAATTTCGGACGGCTCTGCTCAAAGGGTTCCGCGCTCAATGAAACGCTGACGCTTGAGGGGCGGTTGCTGCATCCGATGATGCGTGACGCCGAGGGCGGGCTTCACCGCGCGAGTTGGGACGAGGCGCTCGGACAGGGTGGCGGACGAGTTCGCGCGGATCATCGCGCGCGACGGCCCAAACGCTGTCGCCATCTATCTTTCCGGGCAATTGTTGACCGAGGATTATTACGTCGCCAACAAGCTGATGAAGGGATTTATCGGTTCTTCCAACGTCGACACTAATTCTCGGTTGTGCATGGCCTCGACGGTCGCGGGCCAGCGCCGCGCCTTCGGCTTCGACACCGTGCCGGGCTGTTACGAGGACCTCGATTGCGCGGATTTGATCGTGCTTGTCGGCTCCAACGCCGCTTGGTGTCACCCGATCCTTTATCAGCGCATGCTCCGCAACAAACAGGAGCGTGGAGCGAAGATCGTTGTCATCGATCCGCGTAAAACAGCGACGTCCGAGGAGGCCGACCTATTTCTTGGGATCGCGCCGGGGATGGATCAGGCGTTGTTCAGCGGCCTGCTTGTGCATCTCGCCAAATCTGGGGCGCTCGATCAGGAATTCATTCGCCGTCACACCGCGGGGTTCGACGAAACCCTCGCCCGCGCGCGGGCCCTTACGCCATCGATCGCGGCGACGGCGGCGATCACTGGATTGCGCGAATTCGACATCGCCGTCTTCTTCGAGATGTTCGCCGCGACGCCGAGCACGGTCACCTGTTTCTCGCAGGGCGTCAATCAATCGGCGCAAGGAACCGACAAGGTCAATGCGATCATCAATTGCCATTTGGCGACGGGGCGCATCGGCAAACCCGGCGCTTCGCCATTCTCACTCACCGGCCAGCCCAACGCCATGGGAGGACGCGAGGTCGGCGGTCTCGCCAACCAACTCGCGGCGCACATGGGTTTCGAGCCCGAGAGCGTCGATCGCGTGCGCCGCTTCTGGGACGCGCCGAGGATGGCGGCGCGCGAGGGTCACAAGGCGGTGCAAATGTTTGGCGCCGTGGCGCGCGGCGAAATAAAAGCGCTGTGGGTGATCGGCACTAATCCGGCGGCGTCTCTGCCCAACGCCGATGCGGCCCGCGCCGCGCTCGGAAAGCTCGAACTGTTTGTCGTCTCGGACAATGTGCTCTCGAACGATACGATCAACGCACGGCCGCATGTGCTGCTTCCCGCCCAGGCCTGGGGTGAAAAGGACGGCACGGTGACGAATTCCGAACGACGCATTTCGCGCCAGCGCGCTTTTATGCCGGCGCCCGGAGAGGCGCGCGCCGATTGGCTCATTTTTTCGCAGGTCGGCGAGCGCATGGGTTTTTCGGGATTCGACTTCTCGCAAGTCGCCGATGTGTTTCGCGAACATGCGGCGCTGTCGGCTTTCGAGAATGACGGTTCGCGCGACTTCGATCTGGGCGGCCTCGCGGGTCTCTCGGACGAGGTCTACGACGCTTTAGAGCCAACGCAATGGCCGATCCGCGCGGGCGAGAGCAAAGGCCGCGCGCGACTGTTCGGCGACGGCGACTTCTTCACGCCGGGCCGACGCGCCCGTTTCGTCGCGCCGGAACCGCCCGCGTTGAAGACCAAGACCTCGAGACTCTACCCGCTTCGACTTAACACAGGGCGCGTGCGCGACCAGTGGCACACCATGACGCGCACGGGATCGAGCCCAAGGCTCGCGCGCCATTTGCCCGAACCTTTTATTGAGATCAATGGCGCCGACGCGCGACTGTTTAGCGTGACGGATGGCGACCTCGCGCGAGTCTCGACAGAGTGGGGCGCGTGCGTGCTGCGCGTGATCGTCACGGACCGCCAACCACGCGGTCAAGTTTTCGCGCCAATTCATTGGACCGACGCAACTTCGTCGAACGCGCGAATAGGCGCGCTGGTCGCGCCTTTCACCGATCCAATTTCTGGTCAGCCCGAAGCCAAGGCGACGCCGGCGGCGCTCGCTCCTTGCGCCTTTTCGTCGAATGGCTTCCTGCTCTCGCGACGAACAGTGATCCCGCCGGAAGACGGCTGGTGGGCGCGCGTCGCGATCCCCGGCGGGTGGGGTTACAAGATCGCAAGCAACGCGGCCCCTCCGATTTGGCGCGACTTTCTGACGGATGGGTTCTCGCGTGAAGATGTCGTCGAATATGTCGATGACGCGCGCGGAATTTTTCGGGCGGCGGCGTTTGACGGCGACCGGCTCGAATGCGTGGTGTTCATCGGCCCCGATCCAGATCCCGGTTGGGAGGCTACGCTTAAAGTCTTCCACCTGGACGCTATCACCGCGTCCCAGCGCGCAAGCCTCTTGTCGGGTCGCTCTCACGACGGAGCGGCGGATTGTGGCCCCGTTATTTGCGCCTGCTTCGGCGTCGGCGCGAAGGCGATCGAAGGGGCGATCGCGGGAGGTTGCGCAAGCCCGGCGGCGATCGGGGAGAAACTGCGCGCTGGAACCAATTGCGGATCCTGCATACCAGAGATCAAGCGCCTAATCGCGGCAGGCGGCAGCGCCGCCGTTTCGGATCGCTGAGACGCCAGGACCAATAGCGGCTCGCCGAAAAGCCATAGGACAAGCTTTCCGGGTCAATCCAAACCGGAAAGTCTCTGGATTCCTTTGTTTTGCCGTGCTTTCGGAAGGCAAAACCGGACCGTTTGTGCGAACGAGCGCTCTAGCGCGCTTTCCGTTCGAACGGAATCGTTCGAACGATAAGAAATCGCGCAAAATCAAAATACTGGAGCAAGTTCTAATCGCAAAAGTCTATCAACTTTTGCGGAACTTGCTCTGGCGGATCATCGACCAATCCGAGGCCGAGCGGAAACCGGAAATACAGCCAAATAGCATGGGCGATGACCTCGGCCGGGAGGCGATGACCGCGATAAAGGGAGTTGCGAACCTTGCTCATGCCCACCAATTGATCCAAAAACTCGGAACGGCCCGCAACGTGACGGCGTCTCTCGGTCCCATGCCCAGTTTTTGGCGCTTTGGAGGGGGGCGCGACGTGCTATTCTGCCTCATGCGCTGGAGCGCGGCGGGGCTTCGAGGTCAGGTGATAGACAAACTGGAATTTTTTATCACGGTCGCCAAGGAGCATAGTTTCTCCAGGGCGGCGGAACTCTGCGGCGTGACGCAACCGACCCTCTCGGCCGGGATAAAGCAGCTCGAGGACACGCTCGGCGTGCTGCTGGTCAACCGTTCGTCGCGTTTCCACGGGCTCACCAAGGAAGGCGAGCACGTGCTGATCTGGGCCAAGCGCATCGTCTCCGACACGCGCGCGATGCGGATCGAGGTGCGCTCGCTACGGGAAGGGCTCTCCGGCCAACTGAAAATAGCCGCGATTCCGACCGCCGTCGGGATCGTCTCGGCGCTGACGGCGCCGTTTCTAGAAAAGCACCCCAGCGTGCGCTTCAAGGTGTTGTCGGCGCCCTCGAGCGAAATTCTGTCGATGCTGGACAATCTCGATATAGACGCGGGTCTCACCTATCTCGACAATGAGCCGCTGGGCCGGGTGCGGACCGTTCCGCTATGCGCGGAGCGCTACCGTCTGCTGACCGTCGCCGGCAATCCGCTTGGCGACCGTGATCGCGTCACCTGGTCCGACGTCGCCCAGATTCCGCTCTGCCTGCTTACGCCAGACATGCAAAATCGCCGCATTGTCGACGCGCTGATGCGAGAGGCCGGGGGCGCGCCGCTAACGACGCTGGAGTCGGATTCGGTCATTTTGCTGTATGACCATGTAAGGGCCGGCCATTGGGCGACCATCATGCCGGAAAAGCTGGCCGCGACGCTCGGGGTCGGGGAGCCCGTGCGGGCCATACCGATCGTCGAACCCGAGGTAGTGCATGAAATCGGCCTTGTCGTGCCCCTCCGAGATCCCGTGATCCCAATGGTGGCGGCGCTGGTCGCCGAGGCGAGGAAGCTCGCCGAGAGCAAGGAACTCGTGGTATGATAGACGACGCCTATCGCTCCACGAAAGGAGGCTATTGATCGCGGCGCGGTTTTGCGTCAGCGTATTATTAAACAGGAGAAAATGGCGGGTTTTTAACAACCGTCAAGCACAAGATCGCAAGGGAATGAAATGTCTGTAGCCGCACCTTGGGACGCCGAGCGGGCGCGAGAGATCATCGCCGCCCATCTTGGCCTGGAAGGCCCAGCCCTCCCAATTCTTCACGCCCTTCAACACGAATTCGGCCATGTGCCGGAGGCCGCCGTGCCGCAACTCGCCGAGGCGCTGAATATTTCGCGCGCCGAGATGCATGGCGTGGTGACCTTTTATCACGACTTCAAACGCGAGCCCCAGGGCCGCCATGTGCTGAAAATCTGCCGGGCCAAGTCTTGCCAGTCCATGGGCGCCGAGAAGATGGCGCGGGATTTCCTCGCCCGTCTCAAGCTCGACTGGGGCGAGACGACGCCGGACGGCGCCTTGACCGTGGAGGCTATCTACTGTCTAGGACTTTGTTCACACAGTCCTTCCGCCATGTATGACGAGGAGCCCATCGGCCGGGTCGACGGCGCGCGGCTCGACGAACTCGCGGAAGAGGCGAAAAGCGCATGACCAAGATATACATCCCCCGCGACATGGCGGCGCTCGCCACGGGCGCGAAGCGGGTTCTCGCCGCGGTCCAGAAGGAAATCGCCGCGCGCGGGCTCGACGTCGAAATCGTTCGCAACGGCTCGCGCGGCATGCTTTGGCTCGAGCCGCTGGTCGAGGTGGAGACGCCCGCCGGCCGCGTCGGCTATGGTCCGGTGAAGCCCTCCGACGTGGCCTCGTTGTTCGAGGCGGGTTTCCTGTCGGGCGGGGCGCATCCGCTGTCCATCGGCAAGGTCGAGGCGCACCCCTATTTCGCCCGCCAGCGCCGCGTGACCTTCCAGCGCTGCGGCGTCATCGACCCGGTGTCCTTCGCCGAATATACCGCC
This sequence comes from uncultured Alphaproteobacteria bacterium, assembly GCA_963710695.1. GTDB lineage: Bacteria > Pseudomonadota > Alphaproteobacteria > Rhizobiales > Beijerinckiaceae > Methylocystis. The sequence continues at coordinate 192,838 of CAVQBO010000009.1, forward strand.
CATGGCGGCTATAAGGGTCTCGACCGCGCCTTTTCGATCGGTCCCGAGGCGACCGTCGCCGAAATCGCCGCCTCCGGCCTGCGCGGCCGCGGCGGCGCGGGATTCCCGACCGGCATCAAATGGAAGACCGTCGCGGACTGCCCGGCGGGGAAAAAATATGTCGTGGTCAACGCCGACGAGGGCGATAGCGGCACCTTCGCCGACCGCATGATCATGGAGGGCGATCCGCTCTCGCTGATCGAGGGCATGACCATTTGCGCCTTCGCCATCGGCGCCGACAAGGGCTATATCTATCTGCGCGCCGAATATCCGATCGCCGCGGAAATCATCGAGGAGGCGCTGATCGCCGCCCGCGCCGCCGGGGCGTTGGGCAAGAATGTGCGCGGCTCCAACCTCTCCTTCGACATCGAGCTGCGCATGGGCGCCGGCGCCTATGTCTGCGGCGAGGAGACCTCGCTGCTCGAAAGCCTGGAGGGCAAGCGCGGCATCGTGCGCGCGAAGCCGCCGCTGCCGGCGCATGTCGGTCTGTTCGGCAAGCCGACCGTCGTCAATAACGTGCTGTCCATGGCCACGGCGCCGATGATCCTGGCCGATGGCGGCGCCGCCTATCACGCGCTCGGCATGGACCGCTCGCGCGGCACCATTCCGTTGCAGATCGCCGGCAACGTCAAATACGCCGGACTGTGCGAGGTTCCGTTCGGCCTGAAGCTCGGCGAAATCGTCAATGACATCGGCGGCGGCACGCTCTCGGGACGGCCCGTCCGCGCGGTGCAGGTCGGCGGCCCGCTCGGCGCCTATGTGCCGGTGTCGCTGTTCGACACGCCCTTCGACTATGAGGCCTACACCAAGGTCGACAGCCTGATCGGCCACGGCGGGCTCGTGGTGTTCGACGATACGGTCGACATGTCCTGGATGGCGCGCTTCGGCATGGAGTTCTGCGCGATCGAGAGCTGCGGCAAATGCACGCCCTGCCGCATCGGTTCGACCCGCGGCGTCGAGACGATCGACAAGATCCGCGCCGGCGAGAATGTCGCCGCCAACATCGAGCTGCTCAAAGACCTTTGCCAGACGATGAAACTTGGTTCACTCTGCGCGCTGGGAGGCTTCGCGCCCTACCCGGTCGAAAGCGCGCTGCGTCACTTCCCCGAAGACTTCCACAAGCCGGCCCTTGAAGCCGCCGCCGAGTGAGGTACTGACCATGAGCTTGATCAAGGAAATCGATTACGGAACACCAGAGTCGAAGTCTTCGAAACTCGTTACGCTGACGATCGACGGGCAAAGCGTCACCGTGCCCGAGGGCACGTCGATCATGCGCGCGGCGATGGAGATCGGGACGGAAATCCCGAAACTCTGCGCGACCGACAGCATCAAGGCTTTCGGCTCGTGCCGGCTTTGCCTGATCGAGATCGAGGGACGCAACGGCACGCCGGCCTCCTGCACGACGCCGGTCATGCCGGGCATTTCCGTGCATACCCAGACGCCGCGCCTCAAGGCGATCCGGCGCGGCGTGATGGAGCTTTACATCTCCGACCATCCGCTGGACTGCCTGACCTGCGCCGCCAATGGCGACTGCGAATTGCAGGACATGGCGGGCGCGGTTGGGCTGCGCGAGGTGCGCTACGGCTACGACGGCGCCAATCACGTCTTCGCGCGCAACAACGGCTCGGCCAATTTCGAGTGGATGCCGAAGGACGAGTCGAACCCCTATTTCACCTATGATCCTTCGAAGTGCATCGTTTGCAATCGCTGCGTGCGCGCCTGCGAAGAGGTGCAGGGCACCTTCGCGCTGACGATCAGCGGCCGCGGCTTCGACAGCCGCGTGTCGCCGGGCATGTCGGAAGCCTTTTTCGAATCCGAATGCGTCTCCTGCGGCGCCTGCGTTCAGGCCTGCCCGACCGCGACGCTGACCGAGAAATCGGTGATCGAAGTCGGCCAGCCCGAACACGCCGCCGTGACCACCTGCGCCTATTGCGGCGTCGGCTGCACCTTCAAGGCCGAAATGCGCGGCGAGGAAGTCGTGCGCATGACGCCCTGGAAGGACGGCAAGGCCAATCACGGCCATAGCTGCATCAAGGGCCGCTTCGCCTATGGCTACGCGACCCATCGCGAGCGCCTGCTGAAGCCGATGATCCGCGATTCAATTCACGAGCCCTGGCGCGTCGTGTCCTGGGACGAGGCGATCGGCTTCACCGCCCGCCGCTTCAAGGAAATCCAGGCCAAATACGGCAAGGATTCCGTCGGCGTCATCACCTCCTCGCGCTGCACCAACGAGGAAAGCTATCTGGTGCAGAAGCTGGCCCGCGCCGGCTTCGGCAATAACAACACCGACACTTGCGCGCGCGTCTGCCATTCGCCGACCGGCTACGGCCTCAACCAGGCCTTCGGCACTTCGGCCGGAACACAGGATTTCAATTCCGTCGACGAAGCCGATGTGATCGTCGTCATCGGCGCCAATCCGACCGACGCTCACCCGGTTTTCGGCTCGCGCATGAAGGCGCGCCTGCGCGAGGGCGCCAAGCTGATCGTCGTCGATCCCCGCCGCATCGACCTCGTGCGCTCGCCGCATATCGAGGCCGATTACCATCTGCCGCTGAAACCCGGCACCAATGTCGCCGTCGTGACGGCGATGGCGCATGTGATCGTCACCGAGGGCCTCGTCAACGAGAAATTCGTGCGCGAACGCTGCGACTGGGACGAGTTCCAGGATTGGGCCGCCTTCGTCGCCGAGGAGCGCAACAGCCCCGAGCAAAGCGAGAAATTCACCGGAGTCCCGGCCGCCGATCTGCGCGCGGCCGCGCGGCTTTACGCCACCGGCGGCAATGCGGCGATTTATTACGGCCTTGGCGTCACGGAGCACAGCCAGGGCTCCACGACCGTCATGGGCATCGCCAATCTCGCGATGGCGACCGGCAATCTGGGCCGGCGCGGCGTCGGCGTTAACCCGCTGCGCGGCCAGAACAATGTGCAGGGCTCCTGCGACATGGGCTCGTTCCCGCACGAACTGCCGGGCTATCGCCATATTTCGAACGACGCCGTGCGGGCGGAGTTCGAGGCCGAATGGGGCGTCAAGCTCGACGCCGAGCCGGGCCTGCGCATCAACAATATGTTCGACGCCGCCGTCGACGGCACATTCAAGGGCCTTTACGTCCAGGGCGAGGACATTCTCCAGTCCGATCCCGACACCAAGCATGTCTCCGCCGGCCTCGCCGCGATGGAACTGGTCGTGGTGCAGGATCTATTCTTGGTCGAGACGGCCAATTACGCCCATGTCTTCTTGCCGGGCTGCACGTTCCTCGAAAAGGACGGCACCTTCACCAACGCCGAACGCCGCATCCAGCGCGTGCGCAAGGTGATGAGCCCGAAGAACGGCTATGGCGACTGGGAGATCACCCAATTGATCGCCAACGCCATGGGTCTTGGCTGGAAATACACTCACCCCAGCGAGATCATGGACGAGATCGCGCGTCTGACGCCGAGTTTCGCGGGCGTGTCCTTCGACAGGCTCGACGAGGACGGTTCGGTGCAGTGGCCCTGCAACGCCGAGCACCCGCACGGCGTGCCGATCATGCACATCGAGACCTTCGCGCGCGGGAAGGGCAAGTTCGTCATCACCGAATATATCCCGACCGACGAGCGGACGGGGCCGCGTTTCCCGCTGCTTCTCACCACCGGGCGCATCCTGTCGCAATATAATGTCGGCGCGCAGACGCGGCGCACCGAGAACAGCGAATGGCATCCCGAGGACGTGCTCGACATCCATCCGCACGACGCGGAGGATCGGGGTATCAAGGACGGCGATTGGGTGCGCGTGCAGAGCCGCGCCGGCGACGCCTCGCTACGCGCGAAAATCAGCGATCGGATGCAGCCGGGCGTCGTTTACACGACCTTCCATCACCCCGCGACGCAGGCCAATGTGATCACCACCGACAATTCGGATTGGGCGACCAATTGTCCCGAATATAAGGTGACCGCCGTGCAGATTTCGCCGTCCAACGGTCCGACCGACTGGCAGGAGCAATATCGCGAATTGTCGGAGGCCAGCCGGCGCATCGCCAACAGGATCGACGCGGCGGAATGAGCGAGGCTATTCCCGCTCCGGCGGTCAGGGTCCCTTGCCTCGCGCGCCGCCTCGACGCGGCGGCGCCGGGGTCGCGCCTTATCCCGGAGGAGACGCCGATCGCCTTCACCTATGGTGGGGCGACTCACGCTGTCATGATGGCGACGCCCGCCGATCTCGAAGACTTCGCCGTCGGCTTCGCGCTGACCGAAGGGCTGATCGACAGCGGATACGGGGGCGCTCGATGTCGAAATCGTCGCCTCCAAGCTAGGGATCGAATTGCGTAGCTGGCTGCCGGGCGAGCGGCAGGGGCAATATGCCGCGCGGCGGCGCTCAATGGCCGGCCCGACGGGCTGCGGCCTGTGCGGCATAGAGAGCCTCGAACAAGCCACGCGCGAGCTGCCGATGCTGGAAAGCGCCTTGCGCGTGCCCGCCTCGGCTTTGATCGACGCCATGGACCGTCTGCCCGCCGCGCAAAAGCTCAACCAGGAGACGCGCGCGGTGCACGCCGCCGCCTTTTGGAATCCGGCGACCGGAGCGCTGATCGTGCGCGAGGATGTTGGACGCCACAATGCGCTCGACAAACTCGCGGGCGCGCTGACGCGGCAGGGGATCGCGGGATATTCCGGCGTCGTGCTGATGACCAGCCGCGTCTCGGTCGAACTCGTGCAAAAGGCCGCGCGCATCGGCGCGCCGGTCATTGCAGCCATCTCAGCCCCGACGGCGCTCGCCGTGCGCACCGCCGACGCTTGCGGCTTGACGCTGGTCGCGGTAATGCGGGGCCGCGATTTCGAAGTTTTCACGCATCCCGCCCGCATCATCGAACAGGCGTCCGCTCATGTCGCATAGCACTTCCGAACATCTGGTGAAGATGGCCAACCAGATCGGCGATTTCTTCGGCTCGCAACGTCATTCCGACAGCGCCGCCGGAGTCGCCGACCACATCAAGAAATTCTGGGACCCGCGCATGCGCGCCGGCATCATGGCGCATGTCGCCCACGGCGGCGCCGGCCTGAGTCCCCTCGTGCTCGAGGCGCTGAAGCTGCTCGCGAACCCCCAAAACAACTCTGCCGCTTCCCACGGCGCCGACGCCTCGCGCCCTTGATATAGCGCGGCTTCTCGCGCCCGCGACCACGCCCCGCTCAATCGACGGAGCCGCGATATGACCCTGCACGACATAGCCGCGGGCGAGGCCCCTCGTCTGGACGCCTCCAGCGCCACGCCGCCGCGCGCCGAACCCCGCCCGACCCTGCGCGACTATCACGGCCGCGCGCTGAGCGACCCCTATTCATGGCTCGCGGCGGAAAACTGGCGCGCGGTGCTGCGCGATGGGCGCGCCCTGCCCAAGGACATCGCCGCGCTGCTCAAGGCGGAAAACGCCTATTGCGACCGCGTGATGGCGCCGCTCAAATCCTTGCGCGAGACCCTCGTCGCGGAAATGCGCGGGCGCATCAAGGAAGACGACGCGGACCCGCCTTGGCCCGACGGACCCTTCGCCTATTTCGCGCGCTATCGCGAAGGCGGGGAGCATCCGCTCTATTGCCGTACGAAACGCGGGGGCGGCGACGAGGAAATCCTGCTCGACGGCGAAGCGCTCGCTCGGGGCGCCGAATTTTTCGACATCGGGGAGACGGTTCACGCGCCCGATCACGCGCAGCTCGGCTGGAGCGTCGACGATAAGGGCTCCGAGCTCTATTCCATCCGCACGCGCGCGCTAAAGGACGGCGTGGACCGGCCCGACGTCGTGGGCGAAACCAATGGCGCCATCGTCTGGAGCCGCGACTCGAAGAGCTTCCTTTATGTGCGCGTGGACGAGAATCATCGCACCGCCCAGGTGTTTCGCCATGTCGTCGGCGCCGACCCGAAAACCGATCGGCTCGTCATCGAGGAGACCGATCCCGCCTGGTTCGTGACGCTGCGCGAGAGCCGCTGCGGGCGGTTCGCCGTGGTTTCGATCCACGGCCACGACGCCAGCGAATGTCATCTCGTCGATCTGACCGACGCGGAGGCGAAACCGCGCCGCGTCGCGCCGCGCGAACCGAGGCTGCGCTATGATGTCGAACCGCATGGCGATTTGATCTATATCCACGCCAACGCCGACGGCGCCGAGGATTTCGCGATATTCTCGGCCCCGCTCGCTTCGGTTTCGCGCGACGATTGGCGCGAGGTCGTCCCGCATCGTCCCGGCCGAATGATCGTATTCTGCACGGTCTACGCCGGTCATCTCGCCTGGGTGGAACGCGAGGACTCGCTGCCGCGCCTCAAAATACGCGCGCTGGCGAGCGGCGAGGAGCACGCGATCGACTTCGACGAGGAGGCCTATGCGCTGCATCTCGAACCCGGGCTCGAATTCGACACGACGACGCTGCGCTTCACCTATTCGTCGATGACGACTCCGCATGAGACCTATGACTACGACATGGTCTCGCGCACGCGCATTTTGGTCAAGCGCGAGGAGATTCCATCCGGGCACGACCCCAAGAATTACGTCACGCGGCGGCTGTTCGCCCAAGCCGAGGATGGCGCGAGCGTGCCGATCACCTTGCTGTATCGCTCGGATTTCAAGCCTGGCGTCGCGGCGCCGCTGCTGCTCTACGGCTATGGCGCCTATGGCCATGCGCTATCGGCGAGTTTCGACTCGAACGCGCTGTCGCTGGTCGATCGCGGCCTCGTTTACGCCTATGCGCATGTGCGGGGCGGCACGGACAAGGGCTGGAGCTGGTACGAGAACGGCAAGCTCGAACACAAGACCAACAGCTTCACCGACTTCATCGCCTGCGCGCGGCATCTGATCGCCGCGGGTTACACGCGCGAGGGGGCGATCGTCGCGCAAGGCGGCCAGCGCCGGAGGCATGTTGATGGGCGCCGTCGCCAATATGGCGCCGGAGCTTTTCGCCGGCATTGTCGCCGGCGTGCCCTTCGTCGACGTGCTCAACACGATGCTACGCGACGATCTGCCGCTGACGCCGCCCGAGTGGCTGGAATGGGGCAATCCGATCGCCGACTCCGCCGCCTTCGACCGGTTGGCGGCCTATTCCCCCTATGACAATGTGACCGCCCAAAATTATCCGCCGATACTGGCGATGGCCGGCCTCACCGATCCGCGCGTCACCTATTGGGAGCCGCTCAAATGGGTGCAGCGGCTGCGCGCGACGATGACGGGCGGCGGTCCGATCCTGCTGCGCACGCAAATGGGGGCGGGCCACGCCGGCGCCTCGGGGCGTTTCGAACAGCTCGACGACATCGCGGTTGAATACGCCTTCGCGCTCGCCTGCGCCGCGCGGGCGATTTACGGCGAGCGCTCCTGACGCGGCCTCGCCCGCGGGTTTCAGTTCGGCGGCGTTCCCGGTCGCCTGGGAAGCGATATCGTGACTTTGTTCGGGCCGAGGTCCAAGGCGCGTAGCGCCAATCCGGTGGGGCGGGCGGCGGACTCATTGTTGCAACTTTCGACCAAAATCGAATTCTCGCGCCAACATGGCGCAATCAATTGCGCCGAAATGGAACGGAGAGTCGTGTGAAGCAAGCCCGGACCGTTGCTCTTCTCACCCCCAGCTATCACAAGGACCTCGAGCGCTTCGCGCTCCTTTGCGACAGCATCGACCGCCACGTAAAGGGACATGAGAGGCACTATGTTATCGTCGCCGACGACGAAATTCCCTTGTTCTCCCGCTTCAACAGCGAGAAACGCATCGTCCTCCCGAGCTCCAAATTCCTTCCGAAATGGTTGAAACTCATTCCACCCTTCCTGTTGCGCCGCGGTCGCCGTCTCTGGTGGTCGTTCCGCTCGGGTCCGGTCCACGGCTGGCACATCCAGCAGCTTCTCAAGATCTCCGCCGTTTCCGCCCTGCCCGAGGAGCGGTTCTGCGTCATCGATTCGGACAATGTGTTTTTCCGTCGGTTCGACGCGGGCGCCTATGCGGGTGGTGAACGAGCCCCCCTGTATGTCGAGCGCGGCGCCATAGAAGCCGACGCGCCGATGCACGCCGCCTGGACGCGAAGCTGCGACCGACTGCTCGGTCAAGCGGCGACCGCTTTTCCCGCCGACGACTATATCGGTCATGTGATTGTCTGGGATAAGCGCTCCATCCAGGAGCTTACACAAACAATTTCCGCCGCCGCCAAAAGGAACTGGAAAGAAGCGCTTTGCAAGACGCGCGCGCTCTCGGAATATCTCCTTTACGGCCATTTCGTTCGAAATTCGCCGGCGCTTCTCCAGGGTCACGAAATCGTGACGGAGGGTCTCGCCCTCGCATATTGGGACGCGGCGCCCCTAGACGCGGCGGCGGTCGCCTCCATGGTCGAGCATGCGCCCACGACCAAGGTCGCTTTGTCCGTCGCGTCATTCTCGAACACGCCCGTCTCCGCGATCCGCCGCGCTGTCGGCCTATCGCAAGTGGAGGTGAAGGACGCAGCTCCGACCGAGTTGGCGGCATAGCGCGCGATCACGTGCTTTCGTATGAGGTGAGCGGCTGTTTCGAATGGGCGCGCGGCGCGATATTTTGCGCACGCCGCGCGCTAATTTCGTTTTGATGATTTCACGAACAGCGGCATTGCGACGGGTAATTCGTATCGACCGCCCACGCGCTCATTGAAGGCGCGCCCGTCATCCGCGGCGTTCAGTTCGCGGCTGGAGCCGCGGACGCCTCCAACGCATGCGCGGCGTCACGCCAAGAAGCGTCATACATTTCGATGGCCTGCGTTTCGCCGCTACGCGAACTTGTCGCAAGCGCGATCGCGTAAGTCTTGGCGTCCGCCGAGATGGGAAGAAGGCGCAAAATGTCATTATCGAGAGCAAAGCTAAATATGCGATGATGATTGAATTCGTCGACGCACGCCGGCGCGTTCACCAGCACTGGCTTTCCGGTTTGAAGGCAGGCGAGGACGCTCGAACGGCGAGAGCTGAGCCCCTCGGCGAATCGATAAACGAAGCAATCGACTTCCTCGAACAGCGTGAAAATTTCCTCGGAGCGCTCGACATAACCGGTCACGATGACATCGTTCCTCAATTTCAACAGATCGAGCTGACGATTAAAATCCTCCTCGACCGAATCCAGCCCCTTTATAAATGCGCCCACGAAGACGACGAGGACATCGAGACCCATGCGCTTCATTTCCGCCGCGACCGACAGCACGAAGTCGGACTGCTTTTTGGGATAGATCGAACCGAAATGACCGATGACGATCTTGTCCTTTCGGCGCGAGCGAATTTGTTCCGCGATCTGGCTCGAGGCGAGAAGGCGACCTCGTTCGATATTTGGCGGTATCGGAATGACCGACGTCGGCCGGCGTATCATTCGCGCGAAGCTGCTTGAGAGATATTGCGCGCGCACCATTGGCGACGACAATATGACGCGCCGCGCGAATAGCGCATAAACCATCAAGACGAGTCGGCGGCGCCAATCGAGATCGCCCCATTCATGCGCGACGAGAATCGTTTTTTTTCCCCGCGCCAGCGCGGCGGCGAACGCCAGCAACGGAGTCAAGAGCACTCTCTTCCAAGCGACAATGGGAAAATTCATCACCACCGCATCGGCGCGGTCAAGCGCCCTCCAAACCGCGAAAATGTCGTGAACGTCGCCGCCTATCACGACGCTTTCCTCAATCAGCCCGATATCGGTCCAAGTCCGCGCCAAGCGTCGCGCGAACATCTCGACGCCGCATGGCGTCGTCGAAGGCGAAACGAGAAACAGCGCCCGAACGGCGGAGCGGGTGCCCGGCTCCGTCTCGGGCTTGGCGCGGTTTAACGGGGTTGAACCATCGACTCCCGACCGCCTCGTGTGAAAGGAAGTCACGGCGCCAAGTTTCGTCTGTTCGACGACCATCATCACGACCTTCCGAAAATTGCGTGACCGCCGCGTCGAATTGAGAGCAACGCGCGCGTCTTACATGTCTCAGCAAGACAGAGGCCGCTCGCGCGTCGGTCATGTTCTTTTGCGGACCGTCGACGTCTCGTCTCCACAAGTCCGAATTCGACGCTCCGACGCCGCCTTCTGTCTGAATTTGAAACATCGACTTGATCGAACGGCGTCAAATCCAAGCGGAATGAACGGTACGCTTTTTTCTCCCCGCGAACAAGGCGCGGCGCGGCGTCCCAAAGCGACAACGCCGCGTGAATTGGCGTTCGAACGCCACGCGATGACACGGGGAATTTCATGGCCGCGGAACTCAACAATCCGATAGGCGTTATCGAGCGAACGATGGTCGGCGGCGCGCAGGTCGCGCGGCTGGACTTGGAGCAAACCGCGCGTCTCATCGTAAATTTGGCGCGAGGCGCCGAGACTCGTCGCCGCCCTTACTACCTCACATCGGTGAATGGCGAAGTTTTGGCGCGGCGCCGCCTCGACGCGGTTTTCGCCGGACTGATCGACGACGCCGACCTTATCAGCGCCGACGGCGAGCCGCTTATCGTCGCCTCGCGCATATTGGCCCAAAACGGTTTGCCCGAACGCGTCGCGACGACCGACCTCTATCCCGTCGTGGCGGCAATGGCCGAGGAAATGGGATTGAGCTTTTATCTTCTCGGCGCGACGGAGGAAGTCAATTCGGCCGCCTACGGCGCCACGCGGAGAATGTTTCCGCGCCTCAACATCCGCGGCCGCTCGCATGGCTTTCTCAAAGGCGAGGCGCTCGATGCGAAGCTCACGGAGATCAACGCGCTGGCGCCCGACATATTGTGGCTCGCGCTTGGCGTGCCGCTGGAACAGGAATTCGTCGCGCGCTATTCGGCTCGCCTTCCGAACGTGAAGATAATCAAGACGTCGGGCGGGCTGTTCGATTTCATCGCGGGCGCGAAGTCGCGTGCTCCTCGCTGGTTGCAAAAGGCGGGATTCGAATGGGCTTTCCGGCTCTTCTTGGAGCCTCGGCGCCTCGCTATTCGCTATCTCACGACAAATCCAATCGCTCTCATGATGTTGCTGACGCAAACGAGGTGACGACGGCTGTCCTTTCCGCTTGATCCGAAATTGGCGCGTCAAGCGCGCGGACGGACGTCGGGGTGGCGCGCGAGTGTCTGGCTCGGACGCGGGAAACATAGCGGGATAGCCTAATCGCAGGCGCCGCGGCGGGAAGAGCAGTCGTGTTCTCGCATGCTCGATCGGCCAAGACGCATCGAGCGAATCAAGATGATCACATCCGCCTTAGCGAGATAGCGCCGGAACTCTCCATGCCGCGCGAGAATTCCGCTTACGCTTAGCGCGGCGAATTCGGTCCTGGAGCGCGGCGCCGATATGGCTGCGGATCCAAGCCGAATGACGCGAGCCAGCGACCGACGGCGACGCCGATCGGATGGAGCGCGGCGAACGGATGCTTTGGCGCCGCCAATATTTGCGCGGCGCGCTGCAACGATATCGGCGCGACCGCGATGTTCTTGGCGGCGAGTCGCGCGCGATCGAGCAAACTCCGGGCGGCCAGGCGATCGATGCGATAATTGATCACGCCCGTCGCGATGCTGCGACGCAGAACCCAGCCGAGAGCAAGACGATTCGGCGTCACTTGTTCGTTTATGCTGGCTTCGTGACACCAATGGAACTTGAAGCCCGCCTTGCGACAGCGGGTGAAGAATTCCGTGTCGCCGCCGCCGAGAAAATTGAACGCGGGATCGAAGCTCGCGTTCGCCAGTCCTTCGAAAACGCGGCGCGTGATCAGGCAATTTCCGGTGCCGTAAATCATCGGCACGGGACCGCTCTTTGAGTAAGCGGGCCAATAGACCGGATGATCGCGAAACGCGGCCTTTACGTCGGCGGGAAAGATCGGAAACACCGGGCCGCCGACGACATCGGCATTGTCGCGCCGCGCCGCGGCGATCATTTGATCGAGCCAAATCGGCGCGGCGATCTCGTCGTCGTCGATCATCAGGAAATACTCCGTCGCTGGAAACGCGACGCGCGCCATTCCGAAAGCGGCGTTAATGGCGTGGACGTTCCCTTGTCGATCTTCGGTCGCCACGAACCCCTTCAATCGCCCATCGGCGAAGAAGACGCGGGCGATCTCTAGACCCTCCTTGGCTTCCGCGTCATTATCGACCACCACGACGGCGAAGGCGACGCTCGTTTGTTGCGCGACGAGCAACTCCAGCGTCGCCCTCAACATTTCTGGGCGGCGAAATGTCGGAACGCAAATCACGGCCTCGGGGCCTGTCGCATCGGGCGGGCATTGAGCAACTCGTTGTTGGTTGAGCGGAACGAAGGGAGACCGCGTTCGAACTGGGCGTCGCGCCGACAAGGGCCGCGATTTCGTCCGTCAGTAGTTTGCGCGCGCGCATCGAGGAAAAGGCGTGATCAAGACCCGGGATCGTGGTCAGGCGAACGCCGGGGAGGGCGCGCAAACGTCGTGCGTTCGGACCAAAACATATCGCAAGCTCCTCCAAACCCGCGTCAGCGTCGCCGTGAAACACAATCACGCGCACGCCGCGCGCGGATAATGTCTCGAAGTGGGCATAGGCTTCGCGCCCCCTCGCGGAAATCGAACCAAGCGCGCCGGACATGGTCATCATCTTGGTCCAATAGGCGGCGCCGCTTCGTCGCAGCACGCCGGCGACGATCGCTAGAAGTTTGGAAAACGCGACTTCGCTTGTGAGAACGCGCGCCCATGTTCTGAGGCTCATCGCCTTCGCCACATAGGTTGATGTCGCGCCCAAGGCGAGACTAAGATGAGCCTCGATCGCCGCTTCGTCCGGCAGATTGGTGAAAACCTGGATGTTGCCGAGCACGACGCCCTTGATTCGCGAATCCTTCACCGCGGACAGAAAGGCTTGAGTCGCGCCGCTGCAGACGCCCGCCAAATAGAGATCGGAGAAGCCGTTTTCGCAAGCCCAGTCAAGCGCGCGAAATACGTCGGCCTGGCGCGCTTCGCGATAAAGCACCGAACGGGCGCCCCGCGCCACCGGATCGGAGTCGCCGATGCCGAGACTATCCATGCGCAAAGTAGCGACGCCTTTCGCGGCGAGCGAACGCGCGCAATCGACAAAGGATCGTCCGCTGCCGATGTGATAGTTTGCGCCGGTGTTGAGCAACAGGACTAAGCTCTTCGCCTTTCCGCCATTGGGCGCGCAAAGCACGCCAGCGAGCGAATCGCCTTCGCCGAAGCGAACCGCCCGCTCGGTGAAAAATCCGCCGCATAGAACGCCGGCCGCCGGCGATGGCGTCGGCTTCGGCCGAGCCCCTGAACGCGCCCAAGCCACGATCCTCTCGAAGTCCGACATGGGCGCCGGGCTTGGCGCGCGCGCGGGGGCCAGCGCCTCGTAATTGTCCAATGTCATCGTTTCGACCGTCGCGCCCAGCTCGACCAGCCGAGCGGCATAGTCCTCGACATGACGCGCGGAGCCTTCCGTCATGATCAAGACCCGCCGCGCCGGACAGATGAAAAGCTCCATCAAATCGATATTCTTGATCGCGGAGAGCAACGACGCATTTGTCGTGAAGCCTTCCAGATTGATCTCGCTCTCGCTCCGCCTCGTTCACGCGGCCCCAATTCACGCTCGGCGAGCATTCGCGATAAAATCCGCAATTCGCGAAGATAGGCGGAGCCCTTTACGACTGGCGCGAGCTGAACGAGATGGCTCGCTTCGCCTGCTTCAGCCGCCAGCGTGGCTCCGATGCGAAAGCCGATAAGAACGATTTCTTGGACGCCAAGCGTCTCGCGCATCCAGGCGGTCGCTTCTTTAATGGAACGACGCCAGCTGTCGTACGGCATGGGATCGTTGGCGTCGTCGAGAGAATCCCCCGCGCCGGGATAATCAAAACGCAGCGTGGGGAGGCCCGCCGCGGCGAGATTATCGGCGAGGACGCGCCACGACTGATGCGCGCAGAGCGCCTCGTAACCCATGGCGGCGCACATGACGACGCCACGATCGCCGTTGGCGTGGTGAAGCCATCCGAAATTCTGGCCGATCGAGACGGGCGTCGCCACTGTCAAAACCAAGATCCTTGCTGTTGGGATCGAGAGCTTGCTCGACCCAGAATTAGGCCGCGAGAGTTTCCGCCGAGCGTCCGCGCCATGGAGAAGAATGGAACCTGTCCCAAAACGGCGGACATCGGCGATTTTCGTTTTCTCGAAGAAAGAAACGTGCCGCCCGCCATCAAGCGCGGCGCCGCTGGTCCGCGGTCCGCGGCGTGGCACGAAAATCCTTATTCGGGGTTCGAAGCCCGTTCGGGTGTTACGAAATGGCACAGAGGCGCTGGAGACGAAAATGATTGGCGCGACGCAAAAACGCATTGAGCTTGGTCTTGTCACCAACGCAAGCGCGGGATGGAATACGGTGCGGCGCAGGTGGGAGACGGATCTCGCGATGTACGCGCCGACGCTTCATCACATCGAGGACCATTGGCGATCGCTTGCATCCGTCACCGAAAGATTTGGAGCAAGGAGCATCGGCCACGCGCTGGCGGGGCGCGCCGCCGCGCGCGCGGCCATCGACGCTGGCGCCAAGGTGATCCTGCTTTCGACGCTGCAGAACGCTCCCTTCGCGCCCCTCGAAAAAGGCGTGCGATATATTGTGTACGGCGATTGCACCTCGGCGCAACTGGCGACGAACTATGGCGGCAAGACGCTCGGCGCGCCGGGCTCCTGGATCTGCGCCCGCATCCGCCAACTCAAGGAACATGGCTGTATCTTTTTGTGCATGTCGAAATGGTACCAAGACGCTCTGCGGGAGGAGTTCGAGATACCGGAAAATCAGTTGCAAATTTTGCCTTTTTACGTCGACACGGAGATATGGAAGCCGCTGGCGAACAAGATTCGAAACGCGCGCAAGCAGGTCCTGTTCATCGGCGGCGATCTCGCGCGCAAGGGCGCGGACATCGTCTACGAACTCGCGCGACAAGATAAGTTCAAGGACGTGGACTTCCACATTGTCTCTCCTCATGCCGAGGCGGGGCCAAGCAACATCCATCCGCATCGCCGCCTCACGTCGGACTCGCCCGATCTCGTTCGCCTTACCGCGGAGTGCGACCTGTTCATCCTGCCAACCAGAGCGGACGCGTCTTCGATTTCCGCGCTCGAGGCGGCGGCCTGTGGCCTGCCCGCGATCATCACGGGTCGCGGGGGCATTCGAGAAATTGTCGTCGACGGCGTTACCGGAACGGTCCTCCCCGAACCGAAATTCGAGGCTTTCGAAAAGGAACTATCAACCTATCTCGACAATTCCGACATGCTCGCGGGGCGAGGGCGTTGCGCGCGTCTTCATGTCGAGCAAAACTATTCCAAGGCGCGACACATGCAAATTCTGCACGGCGTAATCGCGCGCGCGGCCGCTTCCGTCCAAAGCCCGGCGGCGGGAAGGGATACGGTACGCGAGGCGATCGGAGCCACGCGCCGCGTGACGGGAAGCGCGATTTAACATCTCGAAACGGAACAACGCGCCCCAAAGTCGGCGTCTTCCCTGATCGTGCCCGGACAAGTGCAATGCTCGTCAAGCAGACCGCTATCTATTTCTTCGTCAACGTGTTCTCCGCCGCGTTCGGTTTCCTGAACGTCGTTGTGTTCACGCGCATATTCGAACCGAACGCTTACGGCGACTATTTGCTCGGCCTCGCCTTCGCGACGCTGTTCGCGACACTGTTGGCGACTCCGTTGAAATTTCTGATACTGAGAGAACAGTCGCGCGGCGACGGAACCGATGTGAGCCAAACGATTCTGGGTGCGCTGGCGCTGTGTTGGCTTGCCGCGCCGCTTGGCTACCATGCGGCGCGACTCGCCAATTTGCAGCCGGCCGTCGCCGCGAGCGCCGTCATATTCGGTTTGACAATCGTTCTGTTCGACACAAGTCAGGAAATGCTTCGGGCGCGGCAGAACGCGACCGCCTACATGCGCGGAACGATAGCGCGCACGATCCTCGTATCCGTGCTGGGACTTGGCGGCGCTTTTTTTGGAAGCGGCGGCGCCATTTTGCTTGCATCGTCATCGATCGCCTACTTTCTTTCAACCCTCGGCTTTTGGCGCCGGGCCTGGGGAAATTCGACGCCGCGGTTCGACGTTCGCGAGTTTCTGGCCGTGGCCAAGACTGGCGCGCCGCTAACGCTTTCTCTATCGCTGCTCGCGGTCGCCGGCGTGACGGATCGCTTCCTGCTCGCCAAACTTTCCGGCAGCGCCGCCGCCGGAGACTTTGGCGCGAGCTTCGATCTCGTGCGTCAGGCGTTGATCATTCCGGCGGTCAGCGTCGCCTCGGCCTTCGTTCCAATGACGGTTCAGATATTCGCGACGCGAGGCGCCGAAGCCGCGCGATGTCATCTCGAAAAATGCCTCGAAATTCTTCTCGCGATTTGCCTGCCCGCTTGCGTCGGATACGCGCTCGTCTCGGGGCAAATCGCCGATTTCGCGCTCGGGCGGGATTTCCGGCAAACCGCGCATGAAGCGATGCCCTATCTCGCCATCGGCGTGGTGTTCCAGATATTGAATCAGCAATACATGCACACAAGTTTTCTTCTGTCGAAGCGCAACACATTCTATCTGATCAACAGCGGATCGATTCTCCTGTTCAATGTGATCGTCTCCGCATTGCTGATTCCGCGCTTCGGCGTGATGGGGGCCGTATGGGGACGCCTCGGCACGGAGGCGTTCGGATTTTTCGGCTCGCTCATTCTAAGCCGCTCCGCGTTCGCCATGCCCTTCCCTCTCGACCGAATCCTACGGGTCGTAGCCGCTGTCGGCGCCATGGCGCTTGTCGTGCGTCTTCTCGCGACAAGCGCGTCGGACCAAGGGCCGACCCTCCTGTTCGCGCAGATCCCAGCCGGAATTGTGGTTTACGCGACCGCCGCCTGGTTGCTCGACATAGGCGGGCTTCGCGCGGGTCTGCGAGGATTCCTGCTCGCGCGTTGGCGCCTTGGCGGGGTTTCGCCGTGAGAATGACGCTTCTCGCCGCCTCGCTCCGGGGTTTCACGCCAATGCGGCCTGGGCGCCCGAGCGCGACGAAAGGCAGAGCACGTCGGATTACTTTTTTTCGCTATCCAGATGCGCCATCTGCGCCTCGGCGTAACGGGCGCCGGCCGCCGCTCCCTTGGGGAGCGCCTTCTCCAAAGCGGCAAGATCGTCCCGGGACAATGTGAGCGCGAGAGCGCCAAGCGACTCGGCGAGTTGATCGCGGCGGCGAGCCCCGATAGAGGCACGACATCGTCGCCTCGCGAAAGAACCCAAGCAATGGCGATTTGGGCCACCGTCGCGTTTCCGACATCTTGCCTTGCGAAGATCCATGTGGCTGATCTTTCCGATCGAGCCTGCCGTCAGGTTTTTTGACGACGACCGAAGCGCTACGCCTCCAGGAGAGTCCCCGAAATGAATGCTCATGACGTTGAACGGTCGTCGACCACGGCAGGCCTGCCCATTTCTCCGGGTTTAGGGCCGGCTCTCGAACAGGCGCATATCATAAGACACCCCAATGTTCTCGATAGCAGAACGCTGTTTATCGTCGGTCTCAGCGTCGTTCTGGCGCTCGCAACCACCATCGTTGCCAGGGGGCTGATATATTCTGATCGGGTTGATCACCAATCTGGCCTTTTACGGGCGGTTGTCGGGGGAACTTTCGTCTCCCGCGGGTAACGCACTGGGATATTGGGTGATTCTTGTTCCCGTCATCGGCGCGGCGATCGTTGGCGTCATAGCCCGTTATGGGTCCAAAGCCATACGCGGTCATGGCATCCCGGAGGCCATGGAACAAGTCCTGCTCAATGAGAGCCGAATTCCCCTGCGGATGACTTTTTTGAAGCCCCTTTCCGCCGCCATCGCCATCGGCACGGGTGGCCCCTTTGGCGCGGAAGGTCCGATCATCGGCACGGGAGGAGCCTTGGGTTCGCTTTTAGGACAGCTTATTCATGTAACCGCCCATGAACGCAAATCTCTGCTCGCGGCGGGAGCAGCCGCGGGAATGACCGCCATTTTCGGCACGCCGTTTTCCGCCATTCTCCTTGCCATTGAATTGCTCCTGTTTGAGTTTCGTCCCCGCTCCTTTATTCCAGTGGCGTTTGCCGCGTTGACCGCCATATGTCTGCATCCGCTATTGTTTGGCCCCGCGCCCTTGTTTCATGTTCCGAATCTGCCCCCGGCAAGCCAAAGCGCGCTTTTGGCATATGCTCTGGAAGGAATCGTCTGGGGTTGTGCGCCGTTATAATCTCGAAATCAATCTACTATATTGAGGACCTATTTGAGCATTTGCCGATTTACTGGATGTGGTGGCCCGCATTGGGCGGAGTAGCCGTGGGGGCCATTGGCGTCAATTCCCCGCATACCATGGGCATTGGTTACGAGAACATCGAGCAGATACTCAATGGAGATTTTGTCGGTCCGACATTGATGGCCTTTTGCGCCCTCAAGTTCATTTCATGGTCCATTGCCTTGGGCAGCGGCACCTCTGGCGGCACGCTGGCGCCGCTTTTCACCATTGGCGGCGCCATTGGCGTTTTGACGGGCCAGCTATCGAACATCATTGCCCCCAACATGGGGCTCGATCTGCGCATGGCGGCGCTCGTCGGCATGGCAAGTTGTTTCGCCGCGTCACGCGCCATGTTCGCGTCGGTCGCTTTCGCGCTGAGATCGCCGAACAGTTCAATAGCTGATGCCCTTGTCGCAGGCTGCGCCACCGCTTTCAGGCGCCGCGCTGCTGATCAGCATCTCATTATGACCCAAAAGCTTTCGTAGAAGTCAGCCTGTGCCGTCCGAATACCAAGGGCACGCACAGCATCCAACGCGGCGTGAATGGCGGCGATGCTCTCGACGCGATCCTTGGGCGGGCCATAAAGGTCCGACATGCCCATGCAGCCAAGACCCAGCGCGGAGGAGACGGGGCCGGTCGCGCCAAGCTTACGGGTAATCATGAAGGGCTCCATTTTATTCAAGTCGCCTCGGGAGCGCGATGATCGGCCTAGCTGGCGCGCGCCGCTCGACAAGCTTATCAACCATGAGGATGCCGTTTTCGAGCGATCCGCGCAACGCCTGTCCCATTATCTTAGGACCGGCCTCCGCGCGGTTCTTTAGGGTCGGGGCGCGGAGGACCGCCGATGTCATTGTTGCACGACGGATATTTCACGTCTGGCCTGGACGGCGATCCCGAACTCGCCGAGGCCCTTCGCGGCGAAATGCGCCGGCAACAAGACGGGATCGAGTTGATCGCGTCCGAAAACATCGTTTCGCGCTTGGTGCTGGAAGCCCAGGGCTCCGTATTGACCAACAAGACGGTCGAAGGCCCGCCCTACGGCCGCTACTACGGCGGCGCGGAATTCGCGGACGCCATCGAAGCGCTGGCGATCGATCGCGCCCGCCGGCTCTTTGGCTGCCGCTTCGCCAATGCGCAACCGCATTCGGGATCGAACGCCAACGCCGGCGTGTTCCTCGGCCTGCTGAAGCTCGGCGACGCGATTCTTTCGATGAATGTCGCCGCCGGAGGCCACATCAGCCACGGCCATCCCGCGACGCTGACGGGTCGCGACTACAAAATCGCGTCCTACGGCGTTAACCGAAAAACCGAGCGGATCGATCTCGACGAAGTCCGCGATCTGGCTCTCCGGCACAGGCCAAAACTGATCGTCGCCGGAGGATCGGCCTATCCCCGCGCCATCGACTTCGCCGGCTTGCGCGCCATCGCCAATGAGGTCGATGCTCTTTTCATGGTCGACATGGCTCATTTCGCTGGCCTTGTCGCTTCCGGGCTATATCCCGATCCTTTCCCGCACGCCGATGTCGTGACCACGACGACCTATAAATCCCTGCGCGGCGCTCGAGGCGGGCTCGTGCTTTGGAACGACGACGGACTGACCAAAAGGATAAACGCCGGCATATTTCCCGGCGTCCAGGGCTCGGTGATGCTGCACGGCGTGGCTGGCAAGGCGGCCTGCCTCGGCGAAGCGCTTCGTCCGGAGTTTCAAAATTACAATCGGGCGGTCCTCGACAACGCCCGGGCGCTGTCGAACGCGCTCGCCGCCGCGGGGCTCCGCATCGTCACGGGCGGAACCGACACTGGCCTGCTGCTGGTCGACCTCGCCTCCAGAGGCGTCACCGGCGACGTGGCGGCGGCGGCCTTGGAGCGCGCGGGCCTCGCCGTGAACAAGAATCTTCTCCCTTTCGATAGGCGCCCGCCCGAAAGCCCGTCCGGGCTGCGCCTTTCCAGCAACGCCGGGACGACGCGCGGATTTGGCGTCGGCGAATTTCAGTCGATCGGGCGCTGGATCGATCAAGTCCTGCGAAGTCCGAACGACGCGCCGATGATTTCGCGCGATTCGCGACGAGGTTCGTGGGCTATGCGGGCGGCATCCGATCTATTGAGCTATTCGCTCGCCCTGATGTTCGCGACATACCGAAAGAAATGCCGATGAAAATGATCGCCCGAGGCGCGGCAAGGACGGGCGAAGGCGGCGTCGTTCATCAGCGACCTCCGAAAACCGCTCCGCCCGCTCCAACCGCGTCGCCTAAATTCGATCCCACATGCTCGAAGTTTTCGCCAAGGTTTTCGCGCGTGCGCGGGTCGATGACCGCGAAGGGCGCGGAGATCGCGACTCCCGCCGCCGAGCCCACGGCGCCCGCCGCGCCGACGGCGATCTGTCCAAACTTGTCGCCGACGCCGGAGCCGCCGTCGGTAAGCGCCTGGCCGCCCGCGAGGCGCCGACCGATCAGTCGAACGACTTCGGGGGCTTGCGCGAATGTGCCGTGATTGAGCGGATCGTCCGAACTCACGCCGGTGAGATCCTCGACGACGACGCGGTCGGCGTGAAGATCCTGCTTATAAGGCGCGGTTTCGGGATTGACGGCGCCAAGGCGCGGCTTGTCGCCCCACACGCGCCGCGACGCGGCCAACGCCTGGTCGTCGCGCGAGACAAAAATCGTGAAGCGGGCCGAAGCCGAGCCAATCTGCGCGATCTGGCGCTGGAACACGTCGAAATCCACATCGGGCGCGGCGAGCATGACGCTTGTGATCTTCGCGGGAAGACCATGGTTGCGAATCGCCATCTGGCGCAAGGCCTCGATCGTCACCCAATTACCCATCGAATGCGCCAATATGGAAATTTCGCCGACCGATTTGTCGCGGACGAGGTTTTGCAGCACTTCTTCCAACGCGTCGCGGGAGTAGCTGGCGCTTTCATGATCGTAGCCATAGGCCAGCAGCTTGCCGCGCGAGGGCCAGGTGAACAACACCGGCAGCGCGGTCGAACCGGCGTCATGGACAATTTGCGCGAAACGATAAACCGCTTCCTCGAAGCGGGTGTTGAAGCCGTGAACGAACACCAACACTTGGCGGTGGGGCGTTTTGGCGATGCGGGCGTCGAAACGCGCCAATGCGGCGGCGCGGTCCAGCCGATCGGCGCGCAGCGTCACAAACTCGCGCAGCGGGTCGGGCGGGCTGGTCTCGGGCCACTGCACGTCGCCGATTTTACGCATGCTGTCGGGCGGGAGCGAAATCGCTATATCGGCGAAGGCCAGCCCATCGCCGCGCTCGCCGGTGAACAATTCGCCGGGCTGCGCGCCCTCGGAATCGCGGGTCGTGGCGATCAGCATGTCCACGCGGCTTGTTCCCGGCGCTTGCGCGCCACTCGGCGTCAGGAAGCCGTGCGGCCGCTCGGCGCAACCCGTTAGCAAAACGAGGGCGACGGCGAGAGCCGCGACGC
Source organism: uncultured Alphaproteobacteria bacterium (assembly GCA_963710695.1). Taxonomy (GTDB): domain Bacteria; phylum Pseudomonadota; class Alphaproteobacteria; order Rhizobiales; family Beijerinckiaceae; genus Methylocystis. The sequence continues at coordinate 214,477 of CAVQBO010000009.1, forward strand.
GGCGCGAAAACGCTTTCATTTTGTCGCCTCGCCTCCGTCTCTCGAATGGTTTCGGCGGTCCGTCGTCGCCAGGGAGCGGAAAGCATATCATGATTGTCGCCGCGGGCGACGGCCTTCCGCCCAGCTTCAGGCTCTTCCGACGCTTATGTAGGTGAAGCCGCGTTTTCTGGCGTCTTCGGGGCGGTATATGTTTCGCAGATCGACGATCACGGGGGTCTTGAGCAGGGCTTTGACCCGGTCGAGATCGAGGGCGCGGAAGGCGTCCCATTCGGTCACGATCACCAGCGCGTCGGCGCCCTCGATCGCCGCGTAGGCGTCGTCGAAGAACACCGCTTCCGGCATCAGCGGCCGCGCTTGCTCCATGCTCTCGGGGTCGTAGGCGTGGACTTGCGCCCCGTCGCCGGCGAGCGAGGCGACGATGGCCAGCGACGGCGCGTCGCGCATGTCGTCGGTGTTGGGCTTGAAGGCGAGACCCAGCAGCGCGACGCGCTTGCCGCGCACCGAGCCGCCCAGCGCATGCATCACCTTGCGCGCCATTGCGCGTTTACGCGCGTCGTTGACCGCGACCACCGTCTCGACGATCCGCAACGGCGCGCCCTCGTCCTGCCCGGTCTTCAGCAAGGCCAGCGTGTCCTTGGGAAAGCACGAGCCGCCATAGCCGGGACCGGCGTGCAGAAACTTGTTGCCGATGCGCTTGTCCAGCCCGATGCCGCGCGCGACATCCTGAACGTCGGCCCCGGTCTTTTCGCACAAATCGGCGATCTCGTTGATGAAGGTGATCTTTGTCGCCAGAAAGGCGTTGGCCGCGTATTTGGTCAGTTCCGAGGTGCGGCGCCCGACAAAATGCAGCGGCGGCTGGTTCAGGCTCAAGGGCCGGTAAATCTCGCTCATCACCTCGCGCGCGCGCGGATCGTCCGTGCCGATCACCACCCGGTCGGGACGCTTGAAATCCTCGATCGCCGCGCCCTCGCGCAAAAACTCGGGGTTCGACACGACAGCGAAATCGGCGTCCGGACGAAGCTCGCGGATGATGCGCTCGACCTCGTCGCCGGTGCCGACCGGAACCGTCGATTTATTGACGACGACCGTAAAGCCTTCCAGCGCCTCGGCGATGGTTTTCGCGGCGGCGTAGACATAGGACAGATCCGCGTGCCCGTCGCCGCGACGCGACGGCGTCCCGACGCCGATGAACACCGCGTCGGCGCCGCGAACCGCCGGGCCAAGCTCCGTCGTGAACGACAACCGGCCTTGACGCGCGTTGGTCGCGACGAGCTCGTCCAGCCCAGGCTCGTAAATCGGAATCTCGCCGCGCCGAAGACGATCGATCTTCCCCGCGTCCGTGTCGACGCAGATCACCACATGACCGAAATCCGCGAAACACGCCCCAGAAACCAAGCCAACATAACCCGAGCCGATCATCGTGATCTTCATAACGTAATGTCTCTCATTTTTCGGGATCGCCGAACCAGCGAGGCGACAGGCGTTTGCTGTCATCAGCCGCCGACGCCGAAAGCGGCCAAGGCCGCCATATTGACGATTTCGGCGTCGGTGGCGCCGAGTTGAACGATCTGGATCGGTTTGTCGAGTCCCACGATCAAGGGTCCAAGCACCGTCGCTCCGCCCAATTCCTGCAACATTTTCGTGGAGATAGCCGCCGAATGAAACGCCGGCATGACAAGAACGTTGGCGGTGTCCTTGAGACGGCAGAACGGATAGGAGGCCATGAGCTGGCGGTTTAGCGCGATGTCGGCGCCCATTTCTCCCTCATAGGCGAAGTCGACGCGGCGCTGATCCAGAATCCGCACCGCCTCGTGAACGCGGGCGGTGCGCTCGCCCGGAGGATAGCCGAAGGTCGAAAAGGCCAGCATGGCGACGCGCGGTTCGATCCCGATGCGTTTCGCGACGCCCGCGGCCTCGATGGCTATTTCCGCGAGATCGGCCGCCTCCGGCATTTCGGTGATCGCCGTGTCGGCGACGACCACGACGCGGCCGCTGGCGAGCACCAAAGATGCGCCGATAAGCCTGTGGCCGGGCTTCTGGTCGACGACACGCCGGACATCCTCCAGCGCGTTGGAGAAATTGCGCGTGACGCCGGTCACCATGGCGTCGGCGTCGCCTTGCGCGACCATCGCGGCGGCGAAATGATTGCGGTCGGTGTTGATGAGCCGCTGGCAATCGCGGAACAAAAAGCCCCGGCGCTGCAAACGTTCGAACAGAAACTGCGCATAGACCGCGTTGCGCGACGACAGCTTGGCGTTATGCACTTCGATGCGGTCGCCAAGTTCCAGCCCAGCCTCGGCCGCCGTATGCAGCACGCGGTCCTCGCGGCCCACCAGGATCGCCCGGCCAAGCCCTTGATTGACGAAGGCGAGCGCGGCGCGAATCACCTGCTCTTCCTCGCCCTCGGCGAAGACGACGCGCTTCGGGCTGCGCCGCACCCGCTCGAAAATCGTCTGCATGACGGCGGCGACCGGATCGCGCCGAGCCGATAGCTCCGCGCGGTAGAGTTTAAGGTCGACGATAGGTCGGCGGGCGACGCCCGATTCCATCGCCGCCATGGCGACGGCCGGCGGCACGACCGAAATGAGGCGGGGATCGAACGGCGCGGGGATCAGATAGTCGCGGCCAAAGCGCGGCCGCGCGCCGCGATAGGCGTTGGCCACCTCATCCGGCACGTCCTCGCGCGCCAATTGCGCCAGCGCCTTCGCCGCCGCGATTTTCATCTCCATGTTGATGGTTTTCGCGCGCACGTCCAACGCCCCGCGAAAAATATAGGGGAAGCCCAACACATTATTGATTTGGTTGGGATAATCGGAACGGCCCGTCGCCACGATGGCGTCGGGACGCGCCGCCATCGCCTCTTCCGGCGTGATTTCCGGGTCGGGATTGGCCATGGCGAATACGATCGGGTCCTTGGCCATGGTTTTCAGCATCGCTGGCGTCAGCGCGCCTTTCGCGGAGAGACCGTAGAAAATATCGGCGCCTTCGAGCGCCTGCGCCAACGTGCGCGCGCTCGTCTCGACCGCGTGCGCGCTTTTCCATTGATTCATGCCCTCGACGCGGCCACGATAAACCACGCCCTTGGTGTCGCAGAGCGTGACATTCGCCGGATTAAAGCCGAGCGCCTTGGCGAGATCGAGACAGGCGATGCCGGCGGCGCCGGCGCCGTTGCAGACGAGTTTCGCGGTTTTGATGTCGCGCCCGGTCAGTTGCAGGGCGTTGAGCATTCCCGCGGCCGAAATGATCGCCGTTCCATGCTGGTCGTCATGGAAAACGGGAATATCCATCAATTCGCGCAGCCGCTCTTCGATGATGAAACATTCCGGCGCTTTAATATCCTCGAGATTTATGCCGCCGAATGTCGGCCCGAGATAGCGCACGGCGCCGATGAACTCCTCGACATCCTTGGTGTCGACCTCGAGGTCGATCGAATCAATGTCGGCGAACCGCTTGAACAGCGCCGCCTTTCCCTCCATCACCGGCTTCGCCGCGAGCGCGCCGAGATCTCCCAATCCCAAAATCGCCGTGCCATTGGTGATGATCGCGACCATATTGCCTTTGATCGTGTAGTCGTAGGCGAGCGAGGGATTTTGCGCGATCGCCAGCACCGGCGCGGCGACGCCTGGCGAATAGGCGAGCGAGAGATCGCGCTGCGTCGCCATTGGCTTCGTGGCGATGATGGCCAGTTTCCCGGGACGCCCGCGCGAATGAAACAGCAGGGCTTCCTTGTCCGTGACAATTTGGCGCTCTTGCGCCGGGGGCCTCGTTTCCGTCATGATCCGCCGTCTGTAGGCGCTTTCCGTTCGAACGAAATCGTTCGAACGATAAGAAATCGCGCAAAATCAAAATGCTGGAGCGAGTTCTAATCGCAAAAGTCTGTCAACTTTTGAGGAACTTGCTTAGCCGCCGCGTGCCGCGGCGCGGCGACCATATTCATAGCGTGCGCGCTTGCACAAGCCTGTTAGGGGAAGATCAAGCTTGCCGGCGCGGCGAAAATTGGCGATTGGACCGGATTTCATTCATGCGCGCCCCACCTAGAGCCATGATCCGAATCACCGCGGCGGCGCCCTTGCCTCGCGTCGTGATGCGATTATGCGCGATTTATTGTTTTATAGCCCTTTTTGGATCGAATTCGGGCCGCGCCGCGGCCCAAGGCGGTTTGACGCCCGCCGCGGAGGAGGGCCCCTGTTCACTCGCGCGGGCGAGTCCGGCCATTGTGGCGCTAGTCGACGAAGACTTTGATTTGCTGCTCGACGACGGACGCCGCGTCGCTCTCGCGGGTCTGGAGTTCCCGCCCTCCGGCGGCCAAGCTAAAACAATACGCGAAGCGGCCCTTTCGCGGCTCTCGAACTGGCTCGCCGGCGAGCAGATCTTTTTATCCCCGCTCGCCTCGGGGCCCGATCGGTGGGGCCGCGCGCCCGCGCAGGCGATCGCCGCCGCGGATTCCTCGCCGGACGCTCCGCTCGTTTCGGTCGGCGCCGCGCTGCTGGCGGAGGGGCTCGCGCGTTTTCGCCCCGACCCGGTCGCGGCGCCTTGCGCGAAGACCTATCTTGACGCCGAGAAACTCGCCCGGGACCAGAATCTTGGCGTTTGGATCAGCGATCCGGTCGTCGAGGTCTCCGGCGCCGGAGAGGCGGTCAGGGCGGCGCTGGCGCGCAAAAAGGGCATGGCGGTCGTCTCCGGCGTGGTTCAATCGGTCGGCGAAGCGCCCGGCGCCGTCTATCTGAATTTCGGTCCGAGACGAAACGTCGATTTCGCCGTTGTGATTTCGAAGCGGAATACGGCTATATTCGAACAAAATGGCGTCACTCCCCGAGCGCTCTATGGGCGACGCATTCGCGTGCGAGGCTTGATTGAAACGAATTATGGACCGCGGATGGAGATCGCCGCCCCCGCCGAAATCGAGATTCTCGACGCTGCTCCGATCCGCTGAGCGTCGCTGGCGAGCCTTGGCGGCGATTTGCGGTTTCGGCATCCTCGCCCTCGGCGGTTGCGCGCAACTGGAGCAGCAGGGACAGCTTTTCGAGATAAAGCCGGCGCCTTCGCGTTCGCCGCAAACCGCGCCGCGCGTGGACAACCGTAATTCGGTCCAGCACAAGGAGCTTGTCGCCCAATTTGGCGGCGAGTATCAGGCGCCCGCGGCCGAAGCTTATCTCGACGGCATTTTGGTCAAGCTGGCGCGCGCCAGCGACTATCCCAATCAAACCGCGTACAAGGTGACGATCCTCAACACCCCGGTCGTCAACGCCTTCGCCTTGCCTTCCGGCAATCTTTACGTGACGCGCGGCCTTTTGGCGCTCGCTGGCGACGCCTCCGAGGTCGCGGCGGTCATGGCGCATGAGATCGGTCATGTGACTTCGCGCCACAGCGCGCTGCGCGCCGAGCGCGAACGCGAGGCCGCCGTCATCACCAAAGCCGCCGAGGTCATCCAGAACAAGCAAAAAGGGGAGGAGATTCGCTCTTCGCAGCGTCTCTCGGTGGCGAGTTTCTCGCGCCAGCAGGAGCTGGAGGCTGACGCCATCGGCGTGCGCGTGATCGCGCGCGCGGGCTACGATCCCTATGGCGCCTCGCGCTTTCTCACGGCGCTCGGGAAATCCTCGGACCTGCGCGCCGCCCTCTACAGCAAGAATAAATCCTCGATCGATTTCGACATTCTTTCGACCCATCCTTCCACGCCGGATCGCGTGGCGCGGGCTGTCGCGGCGGCGCGCCAGATTGGAGCCCCGGGAATTGGTCAGCGCGATCGCGAGGGCTATCTCGCGGCGATCACCGGCGTCGCGTTTGGCGACGATCCCGCCGAAGGTTACGTGCGCGGGCGCGTGTTCACGCATCCGCGGTTGGGCTTCACCTTCGTCGCGCCCGAGGGCTTTCTTCTCGAAAATTCCGCCGAAGCCGTATTTGGCGTGCGCGAGAAAGAAAACGAGGCGTTGCGTCTCGACAGCGTGCGAGCGCCGACCTCCCAGTCGCTGGAAAGCTACGTCGCGTCGGGATGGGTCGACGGCCTGTTACGCTCTTCGGTGCGCCGCTTGGAGGTGAACGGTTTGCCCGCCGTGACAGCCACCGCTCGGGCTGGCGAATGGAATTTCAGGCTCGCGGTGATCCAACTGGACAACGAGGTCTATCGCCTGATTTTCGCCATGCGCGCGCTCAACGAAGACGCCGAGCGTCGCTTCGACGCTTCGATCGCGAGTTTCCGCCGTCTCACCCCGCAAGAAGCCAACGACGTGCATGGTCTCAAGATCGCGGTGGTGACGGCCGCGCCCGGCGACACGATCGACACATTGGCGGCGCGCATGGTCACGCCAAACCGCCCAGTGGAATATTTTCTGCTGCTTAACGAACTGGATCCCGGCGCGGCGATAATTCCTGGAGAACATTACAAGATCGTAACTGAATGACCGCGCCGGCGCTAAAGGCTGACGCCGATCGTATCGGTTATTGCGATCCGGGGCAATCATCGATAATAATGGTGCGCGAAGCGGCACTATCGAAGGCGCGAACCGATCTCTTTCGCCTCGTCCGACAAAAGTCGTTGCCTCGCGCGGCGACACAATAGACGCGGCAGGCTCAGACATTCCGTGCATATCTGTTGGAGCCCTCGAAGCTCGCGTTACGTCCGACTCGCGACGACGACCTCCTCATTCTTCCGATGACGGTTCCGGCGCCTTCCCCGAGCCATCTCCCTCGAAAGTTCGGGCCTGCATTTTCCGCCATTCCTCGGGCCAATGCTCATCATCCCACGCCGTGACAGGTTTCGGTCGCGCGGGTCGCGGCGGGGCTGCCGGTTGGCGAGGTGGCGCGGGTCCGATGGGCGCGGCGGCGCGGTCGTCGTCGACTCGGCTCGGGGCCGCGCCGGAGCCGGCCGCGGCGCTCGCGCCACCCTCGCGGCCTCACGCGGATCGCTAATCAAATCGTCCCGCGGAGGGATTAACAGCGCGCAGAGGAAGGCGAATAGCGCCATCATCGACCCCGTGCGAAGGGGGTAATCGGCTATGGAATGGAACAGCAGAAGAAGGATGGCCAATGTCGACGCGCGGACAAGGAACCTGTCGATTTGGAGCCCGCCCACATATGAGCGCCGCCACACTTGAAGGGATCGCCACAGCAGCCACGCGACAAAAAGCAGGATAAGAATCAACCCGGCGGCCCCGGTTTCGAGCCAGATTTCGAGAAAATCGTCGTGAGCGTGGTTGGCGTAGCCTCCAGCCATCAAATCCCGCGGCTTTTCGAAGGTCGCGTAGACCGGAACGAAAGAGCCGACCCCGGCGCCGAAAGGCATGAAGGTTTTTGCCGCTTCGATCGTGTTGCGGGCGAACGCTATGCGAGCGTCCGGCGCCGCTTCGATCGCGAATTTATCCAAAGCGCGGTAAAGCGAAAATTGAATCGACAGAACCACCGCCAAACTCGCGGCTCCAACCATTAACCAGGTCGGACGCATGCCGTTCGTCGCGCGTTGCCCCTGTCGAATCAGCAGGAACGCGCCAAACAGCGCGCCTAAGGTCAAAATCATGCCGGCGCGCGAACGGGTCACCACCTGCGCTCCGATCAGCACGGTCAGGATGCAGAAACTCGCAAGCTGCGAAACGATCGACGCCGTGCTGAACTTGTTTCGATTTTTTTCGAGACCGAAGGCGATTCCATTGTTTCCAGTCCAAGCCGCCGCCAATAATGTGAGCGTATAGAGCATCGCCGCGAAGTGGTTCCTATTCGCGAAAAAACCCACGGCCTCTTGGGCGTTGGTGTACTCGAAGAACCTTAGGGAACTCGACGGACCTTGAGCGACCTGCGTCAACCCCAAGAGAACGCTCAAAAATCCCATGGCGAGGGCGACGAGGCTCAAGAGCCTGCGTTCGGCATAATCAAGCTGAAGCACGCCGAGGAAGATGGCGAAAGTGGGCAATAGAGAAAGCACGCTCAGCCAGGTCGCCGCCGGCGCCAAGCTCAGGGGCGCCCAGGGAAGGCCGCGATTGATCAACTCGTACGGCGCTCCAAGGATCGCCCGTCCGGGCAAGGCCGTCCATATCGAGGGCGGAAGCGGCGCCAATTGCGCCAGGGGAACAGCCAAAATCGCGGCGCAAAACAACAGGGAGTAAAGTTGCCCACGCGATAGCGAACCGGTCCCGGCTCGCCACAGAGCGACGACAAGAATTGGAACCGAGACAAATTGAAGAATCACGTCCGATAGGAACCCGCCTCGGGTGCCGCCTCCTAATAGGACCGCGAATATCAGGCCGAGGGCGCAAAAATAAAAGAGCGCGCTAATCTGCTCCCTCATCCGCGGTTGCGAAGAACTCACGATCCACGCCGATCTGCTTCGTAGAATTCAATCGGGGTGGTGAGCGTGCCGCGCCAGGGAAGTCTAAAGCGCCTAAGGTTCATTGTTCCTTCCTTTGTTCGCGGCCGAATCGGCGAGACGTTCCTCGCGCTTTTTGACGGCCGGCGTCCGCGATCAAACACGCTCCATCGCAATCAAGGAACGCGGATGGTTTCCATGGTTCACGAAATGGACCGTCCGCCTTTTTTCGTCGAGCTTGCAAGCGATGATGTTCGACTTGAAAGCTTGGGAGCGCGGAGGACGCGCGGCCTTCTTCGGTTTCTCGAAGAGGATATCGATCCCCTACGGAGCCTGAACGCCAATCCGCGGGCCGTCTCCGATATCGGCTATTCGATCCGGTCCGATCCGAAAACGCAAGAGCATTTTCCTAACAGCTCGGATAAAACTCGGATATGCGGCCTCCGTTCTCTATGAAAGAGGCTCTAGGAAAGGCCATGCTCGCGAAACATAGCAGCAAGGGAGTTCCGCGAGCATCGCGGGAAAGCTCATCCGAGCGTCCGCGCAAATCCCATCATGGTATGCCCGGAGGTTTAAAGGTCGCCGCCACCGGGACAGTTTTCAATAAGCTCTGGAAGATGAATTTTCCGGTGGAGGTCGGCACGACGACCACGTCGCCGCTGCGCAAAGGCGGATCTGGCGCCTCTCCTGATCTTATCGAGTTGATGTTGTATTCCAAACCGCTGCGTAGACCGTCATGCGTGCGGAACACCATCACGTCCGAGGAGGCGTAGTCGCGATCCGGACCTCCGGAAGTGGCGAGAGCTTGCATCAAAGTCATTTTGCCGCGAATCGGAAAGACGCCGGGCGATCTCACCGACCCTTCGATGGTCACGCGCTGGCTGTTATATTCTTTGACATAAATATTGACTTGCGGGTTTTTCAAATAGCTCGCGCCAAGCCGCCTGGTGAGCTCGTGCTCGACCTCCTGCGACGTCAAACCCGCCGCCTGCATTTCGCCTATCAAAGGCAAATTGATCGTCCCCGAATCGGAGACCTGAACGTTGCGCGTGAGTTCCGGCACTTTGAACACGACGATTTCGAGAACGTCTTGCACGCCGATCTGATAGGTCGCGCTTCCCGGCGACAAAGCCGCCGCGTCCGCGCCAACTTTCCGCGCCAATTGTTGTTCGCCCGCCGCTTGCGCCGAATTCGCCTGCGGGACTTTGAACCGTCGAGTCGCATGCGGCAAGCACGGCGACGCCGCCAAATAGCATCGCAAATCTCAGCGCGGTTAGCGGCGTGCCCATCTTCCCAATTCTCCACTATCTCGACGCCTGTCGAGCTTTGACTAAGCGAATTTGATAAAGTTTTAGTTGAGCTCGGCGCGATGCTTTGGAGCGTGAAAGCCCTGGTTCGACAAAGCGCTTCGCAAGGAGGCTGTTGGCTCAAGATCCCGCTCGCATCCAGCGACCACTTTCAGATCCCATCCGTCCAAACCTCTCCATCGATCGTCGCGGACAAACTATCGCTCGATTTTGTCCCAATATGGGCGTTGTTCGCATTCGTCGAGCGCATGGACGGGAGAAACCTCGCGCTCGGCGCCCGCGCTTCTTCCGAAGCCTCCAAGGGGAGCACGGTCGAAGGCGACGGGCGGAATTCGGTCTCTCGACAAATTCCGCCCTCCTAGGAGAAGAGGTCATTTTCTCTCGATCGAGAGATCGGCGAAGCGAATGAGCCCCGCGACCAATTGCTCGGAGGAAGAGCGCGCGGCGAGATCCAACCGCACTGTTTGCACCTCGCAACCGGTCGGAGGAACCTTGAAGTCGAAATCGAATTGCCTCTCTTCCGGGAAGGTTCCCAATATCATCTGACTTTCTCCGATCGCGCTCCCTCCAAAACAGAGCACGCTCCATTGCATTCCACGCGGGCCCGTGACGTTTCCCTCGTAGGAGCCCGTCAATCGATAGGCGCCCGGCGGTAGAATGACCATCTCCCAGACGCCGCCAAAGTTCACGCGCCCCTGTCCGAATTCCACGGACAAAGCGTTCTTGTCGGGGGAGTCGGGCCGCGGAGCGATATCGACAAACGCGCCATCCGCCTGCTCCAACTTCCAGTCAAAAAGAGCTCCGGAGGGCTTTGTCTCGAAGCCGCCATTAAACAATAATCCGGTATTAGCCAGTTGATCCGGCGGCAAAAATTGCCGCCAGACGAAATATGCAAATTTATAAAATTTATGTTGGAATAAAAATCCAATATAGCCTTGTAATTCACCTGGACTTGGCGGGGCGTCCGTATCTTTGAGACTCAATAGTAATTCCAGCGGCGTGCGCGCATCGGTTATGGTCATCCCGGGTTCGATAAAAAACCAAAATCGCCATGGCGGATTAGTGGCGAATAGCTTCTATGATCTCCTTCTTGCCAACCTCGTCTTCCGCCATGCGTCCGAGAATAGGCGACGCAAATTTGTAAAGATCCGCCTGCACTCTGAGCAGGACGTCCGCGTAATAGGCCGCGGAGCGATAATCCTTGTTTTGAAAACTGCTCCGCATCGCCCAATCGACCGCGATGACTTCCTGGGAGGAATATCGCGCCGCCGTTTGCATCGCTTTCGTCGCCTTGGCGTCGTCGCCCGTTCGCGCCAGCAACTGGCCCAGCAAACGCAGAGCGCGCGCGTTGAGCGGAAACTCAGAAAGCGCCTCCTCCAACCGTCCGCGTGCTTCGTTCAGTGACTTGGTGGTGGGATTCTTGTCGAACAGGATGGCTTTTTCAGCGAGAGCGACAAGCGCCGATGGATCGCTCGAGTTTAACGACAAAGCGGTCTCAGGCTCGGTCTGAACGAGATAAGCGACCAAACTCCGGGATATGATCAGCCAGACGAGCACTGGCGCCAGCAACGCCAGGAACCCCATCCAAGCCAAGGGGGGCCGGGCGAGCCCGCGCCGTTTGTTCTTGCGCGAATAATCCGATGGCGACATGCTCAAGCTTCGAACATTCGCGTCGATCCGCTCGGCGTCCGCTTCGGCGAAAGAATTTCTCTAACCCTAGTCATCGAGTTCACCCATCAGTAACAGCAGAAGGCGATGGAGAAAGCTGTCGTTCTTACGCTGCTGGACTCTCTCCGTCCGCGCTGGCGGGTTTATTGCGGCCGTGGTCGTGAAATCTTCATAAAGCGTCACCTTGCTAGATTCTGGAATGGCCGACATATCCATGAACCATTCGTCGCGTCGAGTATCTTGTTCCGCTTCGCCGGAGGCGCGGGCGATGTCGTAGGCCGCGCGCTTTTCCGGCGTCTTGAGGTCGTTCCACGCCGTCGTGACCCGCGTCACGAAAATGGACCTTTGAGCGTTCTCACTAACGTCCGGGTGCAGCCATCGAAGGAGCAGCGCGAGATTTTGACGCAATTGAGACGCCGTCGCATCCGGCCCCACGCCCAATATGTGATAGCTGTCGGCGCCCGGCCTCAACAATATTTGCTCGATAAAAAAGGCGGCCGCGGCTCGCAGTGTCTCCGGTGGTTTTCCGGTCAAGACTATCGCCTCTCGCGTCGCCTCTTCGTCGTTCGCCGCGACACGCAGCAAAAATGGAACGCCATGGGGAAGCGGTCCAGTCCTCAGCGAGCGGACGCGCGAAGGGATCAACATCAAGTCGACCGCCATCCTTAATGCTGTCGCGTCGCTCATCGGCCAACATCTTGCGCATTATTTGAGTGACGCGCGCCGCCATCCTTCAATTGAGGATGATCATCCTCCTCCGCGAAGTCCTCCGATTTGTTTTCCAATTCGTCGTTGACGTCCTGACCGTAGCCATAGCCATAGCCGTAGCCATAGCCGTAGTCATAGCCGTAATTGGCGGTCTTCGCGTCGAACTTGGTGACAACCGCGCCGATAATCGGGGTCCGCGAACTCTCCAGTCGTTTCAACGCGACTCGGACCGGGCCGATACGTGTTTGGCCGGCGGCGACGACGAAGATCGTCGCATTGACGGCCGCGGACAGCAATGGCGCGTCGGCCAATCCCAGGACGGGCGGCCCATCGATGACGACGAGATCGAACACCTCCAGTCCTCTTGTAAGCAGGGTCATCAGCCGCGAACCGACCAGCAAGTCGGCCGCGTTGGGCGGCAATGGCCCGGAGGACATGAAGAAGAGATTTTTGTGCACCGTCCGCCTTATCGCATCCGGAGGCGAACAGCTCCCCGTCAGATAATTACTGAGGCCAACGCTGTTTTCGACGCCAAGCTTCTTATGCAGCGACGCATTGCGAAGGTCTCCGTCGACGAGCAGGACATTGAGGCCCATCATCGAAAATTGCCTGGCGATCGCCAGGGATGTGACCGACTTGCCTTCGGATGAGGCGCAGCTGGTCACGCAAATCGTCTTCGGCAGACCAGCTTCGGTGGAAAATTGCAGCGCCGTGCAAAGCGAACGATAAGCCTCCGCGAGGGCCGAGCGCACGTCGGCGAACTCCGCTTCGACGGTGGACGGAGGTTTGATTTTCGGGATGACGCCCAGTGTCGGCAGGCCGAAAAGCCTTTCCGAATCGTCGGGAGAATGAATGCAGTCGTCGAGGTATTCAAGAAGGTAGGCGGCCACGAAAGCCACGCCGAGTCCAAGGACAAGGCTGAGAGCGAGCGAGCGCGACATGACCGGAGACGACGGCCCCCCCGGCAGCTCCGCCTTGTCGATGATGAACACGTTGTTGGCGCCGGAGCCGCCGGCGACGTCGACCTCCTTCATTCGCTGAAGAAGCCCCTCATAAAGATTGCGGTTCGAGTCCACCTCTCGTTTTATGATATTATACTCGATGCTGCGCCTTTGGAGATCGAGCGCTTCCGCGCGTAGCGTCTCGATTCTCTTCGACATCTCTCTTTCTTGGCTTAGCGACGACTCGTAAAGCGCTTTCATCGACGACTGAATGGTCTTGACCTCGGCGGCGAGCTGGTGATCTACTTCTCTAATTTTATTAGTAATTTGCACCTGACTGGGATAGCTTGGCTGGAAGGTTTCCGATTTTTCCTCGAACTCCGTCACGAGCAGATTGCGCTTGGCTCGCAAACCGTCGATGACGTTATTTGTCAGCAATTGCGGAAGATTGATCGCGGTCGCGCTTTGGACCTGCTTCCAGAGCTGTTCATTCTTGATGCGCTCCGCGATAATGTTTCCCAGCGCCGTGTTCGCGGCGGCCAAATTGGATTCCGCGATCGAAGCCTTGTCCGTTGTCGCGACGATTTGTTCCTTCTGCGCGAACTCCAACAGCGTCTTTTCGGATTGCTCAAGGCGCAGCTTCATTTGCGTTACTTGGTCGTCAAGAAAAGTCTTCGCGTAGGAATTCGCCTGAAACGTTTGTCGGTAACTGCTCATTTCTATAGCTTAGCTTTAAATGGGCTATTGACGGGCGAATAGCGGTTTGATTTACGTTTGGGATGGACGCGCCGCGCTTGATTAGCTTGACGGGAGACGCTGATCGCCGGATCGTGTAGCAGGCGGAGGTGATCGAGCGTTTGACGCAGCGTGTGGCCGAGCTTGAAACGAAGCTCAACTGCGAAAAAGAGCGCAGACAATTACAGCACGCCGCCGAGCAAGGGGCAGAAGCGCTAGGCCTCCGCGGTGGGCAAGGACGAAGGCGAGGGCGCTAAAAAGCGCGGCAAGTCGCACCTGGCGCGCATCGGCCTTGCATCGAAATAGCACGAAGAATAGCGAGATTACCACCTGCGCCTGCCAGCATTGCGGCGCCGACGTTTCGCAGGCCGCGCAGTGATCCTGCGAGGCCTATGACCATATCGAGATCCGCCGATCAAGCAGGAGGTGACGAGCGTCACGCTACAGGGCGGAACCTGACAGAGCTGCTAGAAAAAATTCAAGGCCGCGCCGCCGCCGGATATGCGCAAGGGATCGCCCTTCGGCGAGAATTGCGCGCGCTCGTCCTCTATCTGCGCTTTACGCAGAACATCGCGCTGGAGCGGCTCTCGACGCTGCTCTCCACAATTCTCGGCTTGGAGATCAGCGAAGGCGAATCGACAAATCTCTGCCGCCGCGCGCGACGCCTTCGCGACGCAGCGCGAGGTGATCCAGCAAGACTGCTTTCGGGAACCATACTGCAATCGGACGAGACCGGCCTGCGCGTCGGCAAGGACAATTGGTATTTGTGGGTGTTCCACCATGAGGACAGCGCCGTCTTCGTCGCAAAACCCACAAGGGCGCAGACCGTCATCGCGGATTTTCTCGGCGACTTCACTCCGCTATACTGGGTCTCCGACCGCTATGCCGGCCAGTTGGGATGGGCCGAAAAGGAAAATCAGGTTTGCCTCGCGCATCTCATTCGCGACGTGCAATACGCGATTGAATGTGGCGACGACGTCATCGGCCCCGATCTGCGGCATTTGCTCGGCGAGGCCTGCAAGATCGCGGTGCGGCGCGATGAATTGTCGGACGCCACGCTGAAAAGCTACGCCTGTCGGCTGGAGGCGCGCCTCGACAAGATCATGGCGCGAACGCCGACGCATTCCGCCGGCGTCAAACTCAAAGAGATGATCAGGCGCACGCGCCGCCATCTGTTCGTGTTCATGACCGTCCGCGAACTGCCGGCGACCAACAACGGCTCCGAACAGGCGATCCGGCCCGCCGTGATCTTCCGCAAGGTCACCTATTGCTTTCGCAGCGTCTGGGGCGCCGAGCTTTACGCCGACATCCGCTCCGTCATCGAGACCGGACGACGCCGCGCCATCGATGGCTTCGAGGCGATCCGCCTCACCCTTGCAGGCAACAGCTCCCGGCGCAGGCCCCGCTATAATCGGCCCCGCTCAGCCGCCAGCAGTCTCTACCAATCCAAAGATCAAGGAGCAACGAAACCAGTAAGCGTCGCCAAAACGCTCAAGCTCAGGAAAGTGAGAATTCGTTTGTCGAGGGTGGAGGCGATGAACGCCTCGGCATAGACTTGGGCAATTCTTTGCGCTTCCGTCGGCGAGGCGTCGGTATATGTAATGTCGACCAGGCGCGAGCCGGAAACCGGCCGAACCGAACGGTGGCTCAGAACGACGCCGACGGCGGCCGCCGCGCGTTCGGCGCTCCCGATGCTTTTGTCCGCCTGAGCCGCCGACTTATCCCCTCCGCGAAACATCCCCAAAAGCGAAAATTGCTTGGGTTTCAAAAACGCCGTGTCGTTCCCGAGCCGGGCCATGGACACCACGCGTTCCGCGAGGCTGCGACTTTGAAGAAGTTCATATTGCGTTCTCAGGAAATCGCCGTCGCTGGAATCCGACGGCGTGACGCTGCCGTTTTCGATGATCTTGCTAACGCTGCGGTCGATCTGAATCCGGACCGTCGACGAGTACTGCGGGATCGACATCAGGGTCTGCAGCCAGCCGATCATCACGAAGGCGGAAATGATGCTTCCGATTAGCCATTTGCGTTTCTTTACGATGCGCCAATATTCGCGCAGATTGACGCCCGCGGCGTCTTGAAGTTCTTTCTGTCTTGGCGCAAATCCCGCGAGTTGCCCGTCACCGCGGCGTGGCGCCGAAACCAAATGACCGCCCGAACCCGAGCCGTCGATCGGAAGGCGGTTATCGTCTGGCGAATTCTGTTCGGCGTTGGTCATTGTTTCACGTCGCGTTCGAGCATTCGTCAGTGGGTCAAGCAAAGAGGCGATCTAGGATGAACGCTCGCGAACATCTGCCCGGACGTTAGGACGCTGCTGTCTTGGCGGAGCATCCCCTCGTCGGCGGTTTACCCGTTCGGGCCCGTCGCGGTCTCGATGCTAGCGGTCCGACCTCGAGGGTTTGACGGTTCAAGGCGCGAGGACACGCCCGCCGACTCGTGCATTCCGGGAAGCGTTCCGAAAAGATGAGCCGGAAACGCCGCTCGGTCCTTTTCACAAGCGCCGCCGCGTCCGCGAAAGCGGCTCTCATGGTCGTCCTTGCGGAACTTCATTCACCATGATTTAACTCATTTCCAGACTGGAGTGAAGTTATTGATAGAAGGATCGCAACCAGTCCGCAAGACGGCTCGAAACACGACCCTCATCGCTTCTCGCGGCGCCGGAGCGCCCGCGCGAAGCAGCGCGTCGGTCGCGGGTCGCGCGTCGGGTCTCGCTGAAATCCACGCCCGCCTGGGCGCCGCCGGGTTGCGGCAGCCGAGAGGGCGATTCGTCGGAAAGAACGCCGCGTGGGCGCGTAACGACGAGATGGTTGGCTTCTTCCTCGCCCACCCATTTCGCGGCGACGTCCCGGCCTTCCCGCAAATTGGGGCGCCGCCTGCCCACGCCATGAGCATCGGTGGCGAGAATGTGGACACGCCCCTCCTTCATCATTTTCTCGGCCCAATATAGCGGGCCTCGCCCGAAGACGCCGGTAAGCGATCCAGCCGTGACCTGCATCCAAACCCCGGCGTCGCACATTTGTTCCATGATCGGATAATTGGCCTCGATCCAGGTCAGCCTCTCGGGATGCGTCAGCACCGGCACGTAGCCTTGCACCAAAAGGCCGAAAAAGAACTCCTCGATTTTGGGTGGCGCGATATGATGCCTCGTGCCAACGATTTGAGACATACTGGGATTTTTGAGCGATGAACATATTTATCTTCACTGATGGAAACTCTGCGGCGTCTGGCGCCGAAACTGAGGATGGCCGTAGGCCGACGATGTTTCGGCGCCAGACGCGCGTGCCGGAACTCGTCCTGCGCCCTCGTCGCCGCAGCTTCACGGCGAAGGAGAAATTGCGCATCCTGGCGAAGCGGACCGTGCGGCAGGCGTTCCTGGAGGGGTCGGGGCGATCGTGCGTCGCGAGGGGCTCTATTCGTCGGCGTTGACAGATTGGCGACGCCAGCGCGACGCGGGGGCCTTTGAGGCGCTGAGCCCGGTCAAACGGGGCCCCAAGGTCGCCGCGCCCAATCCGCTGGCGGCGGAATATGCGCAATTGCAGCGCGACAACCGGCTGCTGACAAAGCGGCTGGAGCGCGCCGAGGCGATCATCGAAATCCAAAAAAAAATTGCGTCGCTGCTGGGGCTTCCGACGTGAACGACGAGGACTCCTGATGGACGCCGTGGTGGCGCTGGCGCCGCGCAGTGGCCTGATCGCAGCGGCTTGCGCAGCGCTGGGGCTTCGCGCGCCAGCCTGCATCGCCGCGAGCTGCGCAAGGGAACAGCCGCCTGCGCCAGCGCGGGCGCGTCCAAAGCCCCCGCGGGCGCTGACCGACGCCGAGCAACAGCACGTGCTCGAGATGTTGCGTGGGCCGCGCTTCGTCGATCTGGCGCCCGCCGAAATCTATGCCTGCCTGCTCGACGAGGGCGTTTATCTGTGCTCGATCCGAACCATGTATCGCATCCTCGCCGAGCACGGCGAGGTCCGCGAAAGACGCCGCCAATTGCGCCATCCCGCTTATCAAAAGCCGGAGCTTCTGGCGACGGGACCCAATCAAGTCTGGTCTTGGGACATCACCAAACTGATGGGACCGGTCAAATGGACCTACTTCTATCTCTATGTGATTCTGGATATTTTCAGCCGTAGAGTGGTCGGCTGGCACATCGCCGACGCGGAAACCGCCGCGCTGTTTCAACCTCTGTTCAACGACGCGTCGAAAAACACGGCGTGGAGCCCGGCCAACTCACTCTCCACGCGATCGCGGCGGACCGATGAAGGCGAAGGCCACAGCGTTGCTGCTCGCCGATCTCGGCGTCACCGATCGCACAGCCGGCCGTATACCTCGAACGACAATCCGTTCTCCGAGAGCTGCTTCAAGACCCTGAAATACCAGCCGCACTTCCCAAAGCGCTTCGGCTGTATCGAGGACGCAAAGACCTTCAGCCGCCACTTCTTCGACTGGTACAATCGTGACCATCATCATGCCGGGATCGGCCTGATGACGCCGGATCAGGTGCATTACGGCCAGGCCGAAGAAGTCTATGACGCCCGCCAGAAAATCCTCGATCGCGCCTTCGTTGCCAACCCAGAACGCTTCGTCAGAAGGCCGCCAAGCCCGCCCAGAAAACCTATCGCCGCCTGGATCAACCCGCCATCTCAACACGAAGAAATCCAAGCTTAAATTCCAAAACTGGCTGTCTCAAAATCGTTGACAGTCCGATGCGGCGGCTCCACGAGGACGTAGCGCGTGTCGGCGAGAGACAGAATATGTCCCGACTTCAATCCGGACAGAAAATCCGGAACCAAATGGGCGTCGGCTCCCGTTGTCAGTTGGAGCGCGATTCCATGCTCGTCGAGGGCCCGCTGGAACTGGGCGATCGCGAGACGAATTTGGGGACCCGTATTATTGTATAAGCCCGGAAGGATGTGGGGCGTGCATGCCTGCACCTCCACGCCATTGGCGACCGCCATTCGAGCCATTTCCAACGCTACGCCAATATCCGCGGCGCCGTCGTCGATGCCTGGTAAGATGTGTGAGTGGAGATCGATCACGAAGACCCGCCATGAAAAGGGGTGATAGCCCAGCGATTTCACCGAACCGTTTCGCTCGACTTTCGAACTGGATTGTTTGACCCGGAAGTGTATCAGACATAACAGTCACGCTCAAAGTTGTCTATTTTTGGAAAAGTCCGTCTGTCTTAATTGGCGGCCCCTCTGCCCTGCGGAAATAAACCGGCAAATGATTATTTTTTGGAAATTGACCGATTTTCGAATTGATCGGACGCGTCGATTTTCACGACCGAGACGCATGTTTGCTTCCCTCATCCGATGTCGGGCGTCACGCCATCTAACTATGCGACGCCAGCGCCCGCATCGGTCAAGGGATCATCGGGCTGGCGGGATTTTTATTGTTGTTGAGCAGCAGCGTATAAATCAACTGATTCTGCTGGGAAGAACTTCCGCCGGCGCCGTTGAATGGCGACTCGAGGCAGCCATAGCGAACGCTCCGGCGGTCGCGAGTACGTCCTGGTCTTAAACTTGCCGCCATCACGCCGCGCTCGAGTAATATGAAAAAGCGACTCGCGAATAAAGAAAAACCCGCGACTCCCGAGTCGCGGGTTGAAAATAGCGGCTAGCGCCGTGAACCCGTCAAAAACCCCGATCTTTCAATGTCACGGGCTGGCGGGATTGCCGACGCCGCCGCCGGAATTTCTGTTGTTATTAAGCAGTAGCTGGTAAAGTAACTGATTCTGCTGGGACGAGCCACCGCCGCCGTTGTTATTAGAGGTCGCCAGCGCCGCCGCGATGCCGCCGCCGACCAACAACGTTCCAGCGCCCAAATAAGCCCCTTGATCGCCAGCGAAGAACCATTCCGGGTCGGGTCAACATCTCCGGCATTTGGATCGAGCCCGCATGGCACGGGATGGCCGTTGGCGTCGCGCACAATCTGCCCAAGTTTGTCAACCAGCTGATGATCGATACAAGACGACGCTTCCGCCACCTGAATCCCGACCGTCAATGCTAATGCGCATCCTAATACAGTGGCGCTACGGGACATGCGTGTCTCCTATGAAAAAACTTAGCCTGCTGTCCAATCAACGGACAACTAACCAAGACGTTGATCTTTCCCCAATTTTATAATCCATAAGACGGCGGAGGTCAAGATTGCGAGCCCTCGCGACAGCGCGCGAGAGGTTCGTCACCATCGCCCCGCGCGCTTGTTCCAGGCCCACAGCAGATCGGCGAATTGATCGTAAACGAGTTGAGTGAGCCAAATGGCGCCGGGCGCCCCGAACAGGGTAGCCAGCCAGGCTTCGCCGGGGGTCGCGCGCCAGACCGCGACGACGACATCAGCGCCGACCAGCAAGGCGCCGGTCCGGTCGACCGCGTGCAGGCGCCGGCGCACGTCGTCCACGCTGGCGCCGTACGCCTTCAGCGCTTCCGGCTCCAAATTAATGTCGCGAAATTCGATCTCCCCGGCGGCGACCGCGGCGCGCAGCCGCTCCCTTTGCCGGGATATGCCGGCCTCGCACACCGGACATTTGGTGTTATGCCAAACGGTCAACGCGGGCTTGCTCACGACTCCGACCCTACAGGCGAAACTCTCCAGCGCAAATGCGCTGGCGCATCGCCGCGTCGAGCGGAACATAACCGTTCGCGCCCGGCCGAGCGAAATATAGCGCCCCCGCGATCTCTTCCGTCTCGAACCCTTGCGCGGCAAGGGCTTGCTTCTTGTGCTTAAATGTTTCGGTTGTCTCGAGAGTTTCGCAAAGACGCAAAAAGAGAGGTCGGGCGTAGGGCGGCAGAGCCGCGTCGACGCTTTGGCGAAGCCGGTCGAGATCGAAATCATCGCCCACCGCCAGCGCCGCCATGCCGGCGCGTCCCTCGAAACCCGGCACTTCGACCCCATAGACATTGGCGTCGCGCACGCCCGGGCAGGCGGCGAGAACCTGCGCGACCTCGAAACTCGACACGTTCTCGCCCTTCCAGCGAAAACTATCCCCTAGGCGATCGGAGAAATAGTAATAGCCGCGCGCGTCCTTGCGCATGAGATCGCCGCTGCGCATCCACGCGTCGCCGGGCTCGAAGACATCGCGCAGGACCTTCCTGTCCGAGTCTTCCGGGCTAACATAGCCGTCGAAACTGGCGCTGGAGCCTTCCCGCGCTTCGATCCTGGCGACGGCTTCGCCCGTCTCGCCGGCGCCGAGGCGTATGCAGAATCCGTCCGTACCCCGCGCCGGCGCCCGCGTCGCTTCGTCGATAGCGACGAGCGCGATCTGGAAACGATGCGCGAGAAAGGCGGGGACGCGACCGATCGCGCCCGGCTCGCCCTCGACGTTATAAAGCGAGAAATTGCTTTCGGTCGCGGCGTAAAATTCGAGAATGCGCGGGATGTCGAAACGGCGTTGGAACCGCGTCCACACATCGGCGCGCAACCCGTTGCCGACGACGAGCCGCAAGCCATGCCGCCGTGCCGCCTCGCAATCCGGCGCATTGAGCAGATAGCGGCAGAGTTCGCCGATATATTGAAACATCGTGCATCGCGACGCGGCCACGTCGTCCCAGAAGCTGGAAGCCGAAAAGCGCGCGCGCAACACGACGCAGCCTCCCGCCAGCAACACCGACCAAACGGCGACGACGCCCCCGACGGAGTGATACATGGGCAGGCAATTATACATGCGGTCCTTCGGGCCCGCGTTCGTCAGCCCGGAAAACCATAGGCTCCAGTTCATCACCTTGCGATGCGTGACGATGGCGGCCTTGGGCAGTCCCGTCGTTCCCGATGTGAATATATAGAGCGCGCGATCCCTTAACGTGACTTCGCGCCTTTCTTCATCGGCAAGCGGCGCGCCGGAGAGAGAGGCGACGTCGGCCTTGAGGCGCCCCTCGAATCGTTCGCCGTCATGGACCAGGACGCGGACCGGCGTATCGAGCATCGCCGCCGCGTCAAAGCAGGCCGGCGCGAGCGCGTCGGAGACGATCACGCTCCGCGCCCCGGCGACGCGCAGACAATGGGCGAGGGCCGGCGCGGAAAGATGCGTGTTGAGCAACGCCACGACCACGCCGACGCGCGTGAGCCCGAGCCAGATGGCGGCGTAATCGGCGCAATTGCCCATCAGCAGGGCGACCACATCGCCCTTTTGCAATTGATCGTCCAACGCCCAACGGGAATAGCGATTCGCGCGCTCGGCGAACTGCGTGAATGAAAGGCTCTCGCGGTCGTCGATCACCGCCACCTCGGAACCTCGCGCGGCGACGACCTCGTCGAAGGCCGCCGAAAGAATGCGGCTTTGATCCTGCTCGATCGGCGCGGTTTTTTGCAGCGCGCGCAGCCAATCCTTGTTGGCGGTGCTTTTTACGGCCGCGGCCGAATTGGCGCGTCCGGAAGTCTCGTCGGTCATCGGCGGGCCGTCGTTGGAGGAGATTCGAAAGCATTAACCGAATTCGATAGTAGGTCCGCGGAGCAACGGAGCCAAGTTAAGCGCCGCGCGCAAAGAGTGAAAGTGTCGCGAGCAGTTAGGGTTACTACTCTCATTCCCTCGCTATTTCGGCGAGGACAGGGATTATTGACGCGTCTGGTTCAGAAATGCGGGTCACGGCGCCGCGCGGGACTTTAGGGACATGTATTCGTCGAGTCGCTCGAAAAAATCAACGGAAAGGCGCATGGATGCGTAGCGAAACCATCGCCGTGCACGGCGGCTTTGATCATGATCCGACGACCAAGGCGGTCGCGGTTCCGATCTACCAGACGGTCGCCTATGAATTCGACAGCGCCGATCACGCCGCCGCGCTGTTCGATCTCGAAGCCGAGGGCTATCGTTACAGCCGGATCGCCAATCCCACCAACGCGGTGCTGGAGAAGCGCGTCGCCGAACTCGAAGGCGGCGTCGGCGCCCTCAGCGTCGCCACCGGCCAGGCCGCGCTTTACTATGCCTTGGCCAATGTCGCCGACCACGGCGGCAATATCGTCGCGGCGCCGACGCTCTACGGCACGACCCACACTCTGTTGCAGCATGTGCTGCCGCGCCAAGGCGTCGACGCGCGCTTCGCGCGGAGCACGGCGCCGGAGGACATGGCGCGCGCCATCGACGTCAACACGCGCGCGCTGTTTTGCGAAAGCGTCGGCAATCCCGCCGGCAATATTTGCGACATCGCCGCGCTTGCCGAGATCGCCCATGCGCGCGGCGTCCCGCTGATCGTCGACAATACGGTCGCCACTCCGGCCTTGCTGCGGCCCATCGAGCACGGCGCCGACATCGTCGTCCATTCGCTCACCAAATTCATGGGCGGACATGGCGCGACGCTCGGCGGAATCATCGTCGACGGCGGACGTTTCCGCTGGCGCGATCATTCCGAACGCTTTCCGATGTTCAACCAGCCGGACGACTCCTACCATGGGCTCGTTTACGTCGATCATTTCGGCGAAACCGCCTATATCGCGCGGGCGCGCAGCGTTTATCAGCGCACCACCGGCGCTGTTTTGCCGCCGCTCTCGGCCTTCCTGCTGCTTCAGGGCATAGAGACGCTCCACCTCCGCGTCGAACGCCATGTCGAAAACGCTCGAAGGGTCGCCGAATTCCTCCACGACGATCCGCGCGTCGCCTGGGTGAATTACGCGGGATTTTCCGACAATCCCAATTTCGCGCTGGCCAAAAAATATTTCAAGGGCCGCGTCCCGTCGCTGCTCACCTTCGGCGTGAAGGGCGGGCTCGACGCCGGCAAAGCGTTTTACGACGCGCTGCGGCTCGTCAAGCGACTCGTCAACATCGGCGACGCCAAATCGCTCGCCTGCCACCCCGCGTCGACGACGCATCGACAGATGTCGCCGGCGGAGCAGGCCAAGGCCGGGGTCTCGCCGGAGATGATCCGGCTGAGCATCGGCATCGAACATATCGACGACATCATCGAGGATCTCGATCAGGCCTTGGCGGCGACGGCGCATGCCGCGCCACGCCTCGCGGCGCAAGGCGTCGTCTGAAATGAACGCGATTCCCGCCCGCCAATCCTTCGACGGCCCGGCGCTCCAAATCGCGCTGGTCAACAACATGCCGGATCAGGCGATCGACGCGACCAAGGCGCAGTTTGTCAAACTGCTGCGCGCCGGCGCCGGGAAAGTTCCATTTCGCTTGCGCTGCTACACATTGTCCAGCGTGCCGCGCGGGGAAACGGCCCGCCGGGCCATCGCGCGAAGTCACGAGGATATCGAGGCGCTTTACGCTCGCGGCGCCGACGCGCTAATCGTCACGGGAAGCGAGCCGCGCGCCGACAGGCTCGAAAGCGAACCCTATTGGGATGATTTCGCGCGACTGGTCGATTGGGCGCGCGTTCATACGATCTCCGCGCTATGGTCCTGCCTCGCCGCGCATGGCGCGGTGCTGCGGCTCGACGGCGTGACGAGACGCCGCGCGAGCGAAAAAATCTCCGGCGTCTTCGCTTGCGAGGTCGCCGCGAATGATTGGGCGACGCGTGGCGCCGCCGACTCGATCCTGGTTCCGCATTCGCGCTATAATGGCTTGTCGCGAAGCGATCTGGTCGAGCGTGGCTACCGCATATCCTCATGGTCCGGGGACGTGGAGGTCGACTGCTTCTGGCGACGCGAACCCAGCCTCTTTCTGTTCACCCAGGGTCATCCCGAATATAACGCCGACACCTTGGCGCGCGAATTCCGCCGCGACGCGCTGCGATTCCTGAACGGCGAGAGCGACAGTTTCCCCTCTCCGCCGCGAAACTATTTCTCGAACGAAGCCCAGGCCGCGTTCGACGCATTGAGACAGTCCGCGGACTCCCTCGATCACCCGCGTCTCGCGCGAATGCTCGGCCAAATCGTCCAGAGCGACGCGCCGGCGCCCGCTTGGGCTGAATGACGCGGAGCGTCTGTACCGTAACTGGCTCGAACTCGTCGCGTTCGAGAAAATTCGCGAGGCGCGAGCCGACGCTACCGCGTGAGCTCTTCGACAAGCGCCGCGACACGCTCGATGGAGCGAAAATTCGCGGGAATAAGTTTCGATCCGGGAATCGTAAGGTCGAACTCGGCTTCGACAGCCAGCATCAAATTCACCATGTCCATCGAGGTCAACCCAAATTCTTCAAGGTTTCGATCCGGCCCGATCTCTCCATTTGGCGCGCCTGCCTTGACAAAATTGCGCACGATGGCGTCGATGCGCGCGGAAATATCACGGGTTGGAACATCCAGCATGGAGCTTCTCTCTTCTTAATCGTCAGGCGGCGTTCGTTTGGCCAGCCGCGCCGGGCCATCGGCGCGATATGTTCTTACATTGCATTGAAGTAGATATAATTTGCACGAAACGCGCAACTTTACTTAATTGATAGTGCTTCCAATTAACCCTTACAGGCTGAACATAGTATTAATTATAGCATGTTCGCGAGATGGCGCATAATCTCGGGTTAGCGCGGGGGTTCATGCTTGCGCGTCGCTTCCCGCCCGAGAATTTTGGCGGTCTCGACGCCTCGCGCCAATCTCCGCAAATGTTTTCCACTCAGAGGCGTGTCATGGCCGTTTCCTTCGTTACGAAAACCGGCCCGATTGTCGAGGCCCAGGAGGCTTCGTCGCGGGACATGGATCCAAGGATCGACGCCGCGGTCGCGGTCGCGCGACGTCACGCCGACGCCGTCGACGTCGAGGCGCGGTTTCCGCGCGAGGCCTTCGAGGAATTGCGCGCGCAAAAGCTGCTCGGCTTGCTGCTTCCGGTCGGGGCGGGAGGCGAGGCCGCGCGCGTCTCGGACGTAGCGCAAATCTGTTACGCGCTCGGCCGCGTCTGCTCTTCCACGGCGATGATTTATGCGATGCACCAGGCCAATGTCGCCTGCATCGTCCAACATGCCGACGCCACGCCGAAATTTTCGAGCTATCTGCGCCGTATTGGCCAGGAGCAAATGTTGGTGGCGTCATCGACGACCGAAGGAAACAACGGCGCGAATGTGCGCATGAGCGAATCGGCGATCCAGTCGGACGCGAAGGGAATTTCGCTAAGCCGCGACTCCTCGGTTCTCTCCTATGGCGCCGATGCGGACGCAATCGTTTCGACCGCGCGGCGCGCGCCCGAGTCCATCGGGACCGATCAGGTGCTCGTGCTGTTCTTTAGGGAGCAATACAATCTCACCCATGGCGCGAGTTGGGACGCGCTGGGCATGCGCGGCACTTGCAGCGCGGGTTTTCGGCTTGAAGCGCGCGGAGAAGCCGAACAGGTTCTGACGACGCCTTACGAGCGCATCCACCGCCACGCGATGATGCCGGTCACCCATTTATTGTGGGCGGCGTGCTGGGCCGGAATCGCGGCCGGCGCCGTGGAGCGGGCTCAAGGATTCGTGCGCAAAATCTCGCGCCTCGCCAAGGGCGCGCTGCCGCCGGGCGCGCCTTTGGCGACGCAGGCCTCGCTGTCGCTAATGACTCTGGTCAACATGGTCGGCGCGGCGCTCGCCGATTACGAGCGCCGCGCGGCGAGCAAGAGCGGGCTCGACGAGATCGCCTTTCAAACCTCCCTTAATCTTCTCAAGGTCGGCGCTTCGGAATTGGCGATCGAGACGGTCATGCGCGCGCTGGGCGCCGCCGGAATATCGGGCTATCGCAACGACAGCGAATTTTCCATCGGCCGGTCGCTGCGCGACGTCTTGTCGAGTTCGGTGATGATCAACAACAACCGCATTCTGGCCAATGTCGCCGCGGCCTCCCTGCTCGGCGGCGTTCCCGAACGAATCTGACGCGCAAGCATGACCGAAGCTCCGTTCCTCCTCACCCGCGAGGCCCCATGAACATCGCGATCAATCCAACCGGCGACGGCGGCGCCGATACGAGCAGCCTGCTCGACTATCTGTTTCGACCCATGGGCGTCGACGGCGTTTACGCCCGCACCGCCATCTATGAGCGCGTCGTGGAAGGGCTGCAGCGCGCGATTTCGAACGAACGTCCGGATCGCGCGGAGGTGTTCCGCTTTCCGCCGGTCATGAGCCGGCGTCAGCTCGAAGACGCCGGCTATCTCAAGAGCTTTCCGCAATTGCTCGGCTGCGTCTGCGCCCTGCATGGAACCGAACGGGAGATTCTCGACGCCGCGGAGCGTTCGGGGACAGACGATGACTGGACCAGCGCCACAAGCTCGACCGATCTCGTGCTGAGCCCGGCGGCGTGCTACCCGGTCTATCCCATCGCCGCCGCGCGGGGACCAGCGCCGGAAGAGGGCTATATTTTCGACGTCGCGGCGGACTGCTTTCGCCACGAGCCTTCGCGCGATCCCGATCGTCTGCAGTCGTTCCGCATGCGCGAATTCGTGCGGATCGGTTCGCCCGAGCAGGTTCTCGCCTTCCGCGCGAGCTGGATCGATCGCGCCCAGGCGATCGCGACGCGGTTGCGTTTGCCCCATAGGCTCGAAACCGCCAGCGATCCCTTTTTTGGCCGAGTCGGCCAGTTGATGGCGGCGAATCAATTGGAGCACGCGCTGAAATTCGAGTTGCTCGTCCCGCTGCGCTCGGCGGAGGAGCCCACCGCTTGCATGAGCTTCAACTACCACAAGGAACACTTTGGCGAGATTTTCGGCCTCGCCGGCGCGCAAGGCGAGCGCCTCCACACGGGATGCGTCGCTTTCGGCGTCGATCGACTCGCGCTGGCGCTGTTCGCGAACCACGGGCTCGAGCCGAACCTCTGGAGCGACGACGTGCGCGCCGCTCTGGACCTGGGCGCCCTTTGACTCACCGCCTCTCGCAATTAGGAAGATCGCCTTGGAAACGACCAAGAGAATCGAATTCAGCATCGCCGACCACGCGACGCTTAAATCCGCGCCGATCAACGCCGACTGGATTATCGAAGGCGCGCCCGTCGCGCGCAACGCCTTGCTGTCGCGTAGCGAGGACGGATCCGCCTTCACGCTGATCTGGGATTGCACGGCGGGTCTGTTCGAATGGCGCTACAGTCATCGACGAGACCGTTTACATTCTCGAAGGATCGGTAATCGTTGAGGACGCGGCGGGCGAAACCCGTCGCCTCGAGGCCGGGGCCACCGCCTTCTTCCCTTCGGGGTCGCGAGCAATATGGCGGGTGGACTCCTATGTGCGCAAGGTCGCCTTCTGCCGCAAACCCATGCCGCGCGGCTATCTCTTGGCGAAAAAAGTCGCCAAGGCGGCTTTGCGAAAGGTCGGATTGCGCAAGCCCGGAGACGGGATGGACATGTTCGACGTAGCGAGCTGACCTCTTAAATTATTCCGCATTCGGCGGATCGATCCCTCGCCTCACGCAAGGTTCGACATGAGCAACATCGAAACCGTCTCCCGCGCGCCAACCCAGACCTGGACCTATTTCGAAGGGGTCTGGCGCGAGGGCAATCTGCCGATTCTCGGCGTGCGTAGCCACGGCGCCTGGCTTGGCTCCGTCGTTTTCGACGGCGCCCGCGCCTTCGAGGGCGTGACGCCCGATCTCGACAAACACCTCGCGCGCGTGAACCGCTCGGCGGCGAATATGCTGCTCGATCCGGTCGTGTCGGTCGAACGCTGGCTGGAACTCGTCGCCGAGGGCTTGCGGCGCTTCCCGAAGGACGCGCAGCTCTATATCAGGCCAATGTATTGGCCGGAGCAGGGGTTAGGCGGCGGCGTGCGTTTCGATCCAACTTCGACCAATTGGTGCCTATCGATCTACGAGGCGCCGATGCCGGCGCCGCGCGGCGGCGCGGTGACCTTGTCGCCCTTTCGCCGTCCCACCGCCGAGTCGGCGCCCGTCGACGCGAAGGCCAGCTGCCTCTATGCCAATGGGGCGCGCGCGTTGATCGAGGCGGCGCGGCGCGGCTTCGACAATTGCCTGATGCTCGACGCGCTCGGCAATGTCGCGGAATTCGCCAATTCCAACGCCTTCATGGCCAAGGACTGGCGTGGTCTTCACGCCAGCGCCAAATGGAACCTTTCTCGACGGCGTGACGCGCCAGCGCGTCATCGGACTTTTGCGCGCGGCCGGCGTCGAAGTGGTCGAGACAATTCTGTCCTATCGCGATTTTGAGGCGGCGGACGAGATTTTCTCGACCGGCAATTTTCAGAAGGTCGCGCCCATGACGCGCATCGACACGCGCGAATTGCAGCCGGGGCCGATATATATGAAAGCGCGCGCGCTTTATTGGGAGTTCGCGCATCGGAAGGCGTCGCATGCGCGCGCGGCGTCCTGAAGCCGCGCGCTACCCCGTCGCCAGGGCCGCCTTACGAATGGCCGCGAGACTAGCGGTCGGCGTGATTCGATCCGGATCCATCTTCACATGCACGATGGCCGGAATTCTTGACGCGCGCGCCGCTTCGAACGCGCTCGCGAAATCCGCCGTCTTCTCCACCGTCACGCCAAAACCGCCGAACGCCCGCGCATAGGCGGCGAAATCGGGGTTGCGCAAATCGGTCGCGATGACCCGTCCCGGAAAATGCCGCTCCTGATGCATGCGGATCGTGCCGTAGCTCGCGTTGTCGCAGATGATGACCACAATAGGCAGTTCATATTGCACGGCCGTCGCGAACTCCTGCCCGTTCATCAGGAAATCGCCGTCGCCGTTGATCGACACCACCAGTCGACCCGGAAAAAGCTGCTGCATCGCCACCGCCGCCGGGACGCCGTAGCCCATGCTGGCGGAGGTCGGCGCTATATGCGCCCCGAAGCGCCGAAAACGGTAATAGCGATGAATCCAGGAGGCGTAATTGCCCGCGCCATTGCAGATGATCGCGTCGTCTGGAAGATTGTCGTTCAACCACAGCATGACCCGCGCCAGATCGACATCGGCGGACGGCGCGCTTTGCGTCGAAAAAGCCAGATAGTTTTGATGCGCGACAATCGTTCTCTCGCGCCAGGGAATGTTTTCGGGCGGGCGCAAATCGCTCAGCGCCCGCGCGAACGCGCGCGGAGACGCGTGAATGGCGAGATTAGGCGCATAGACGCGGCCGAATTCCTCCACTTGTGGATAGACATGAACGAAGGTCATGCGCGGCGAGGGAATATCGAGCAAGCGATAGGATTGCGATGGAATTTCCCCGAGCCGGCCGCCGACCAGCAGCAGGAGATCGCTGTCTTGCACGAGTTTTATCAGCTCGGGATTGGCGTTGAGGCCGAGATCGCCGGCGTAGCGCGGATCGAGCGCGTCGAACAACGGCAGGCGGCGATAGCTCGTCGCGACAGGCATGTCGAAACGCTCGGCGAAGTCGCGCAAGGCGCCGCGCGCTTCCTCGTCCCAGCGCGTTCCTCCCAGAATGAGAACGGGGCGCGAGGCCGCCGCGATCAGCCGTTCCAATTCGCGCATATCTTTCTCGCACGGCGCGGTTTCCACGACGCCGGCGGCGGGATAAGGCGCCGCGCGAATGCGCTCCTCGAGCATGTCCTTGGGCAAGGACAGCACGACCGGACCCGGGCGGCCCGCGCTGGCGAGGGCGAAAGCGCGCGAGACGAATTCATTTACGCGCGACGCATCGTTGATTTCCGCGACCCATTTGGCTTCGCCGCCGAACATGGCGGGATAATCGACCTCCTGAAACGCCCCGCGGCCCCGCGCGAAGCGCTCGACCTGGCCGATGAAGAGGATCATCGGCGTCGAAATCATGGGCGGCGATATGCACGCCGGCGAAGGCGTTGGCCGCTCCCGGCCCGCGCGTCACGAAGCAAATCCCGGGCTTGCCGGTGGCCTTGCCATAAGCGTCGGCCATCATCGCGGCGCCGGCCTCGTTGCGACAGACCGTCAGGGGAAGACCGCGCTCATAGCAGGCGTCGAGCACGGACAAATAGCTTTCGCCCGGCACGCAATAGGCCCGGTCGACGCCATTGATCAGCAATTGATCGACAAGCGCGCGCGCTGCGCTGATTTCGAACGGCGGCTGTTGCATTGATTTCCCGTTTTTTCTGAGCTTGGCGCGCCGTTAGCGGCGTCTTCGACGGTGAAGGATCCACCTTTTTCATTCACCATTCGCCGCCGAACAACTTGCGTGACGCCTATAAAAGGAGAAATCTATTGAAACTCTGACAACAGCGAGGCCAAAGCGGTGTCGATACGGTTAACGATACTTTCCCAAATCGAAAATGTCGCCGCCGAACAGAAAAAGAAGATCGCTCCGCTGCGAGACGATCTGATCCTCACCGAATCGGGGCTCGATTCCCTGTGCTTCGCGATCCTCGTCGCCCGTCTCGAGGACGAGCTTGGGGCCGACCCGTTCACCGCATCCGAGGAAGTCTATTTTCCGAAGACCCTTGGAGAGCTCATTGGACTCTATGAACACAGCCCGCGCTGAGACGCCCAGCCTGAGGGTGCTCGTCGCCAGCCGACCGGGTTTGCGCGTGCTCGCGCCGGGCGCCGCCTTGCGCGGACGCGATATTGGCGCGTCAACGATCTTCGCCAGCCGACGACGCGAGCTGGCGGGAAAATCGGTGCTGATCGACGCCCGGTCGCAATTCGTCGCGGCGCGCGCGCTGATCGAACTCGACGGCCTCGCGGCGCGGCTGGTGATCTGTCCGCCCGATTTTTCGCCGGGGCGGCTCGCCAGCGTCATTTCGCAAGCCGAAGTCGACGCCATCGTCAGCGACGCGGCGGACAAGGATTTCGGCGCCGAACGTGAGGTCTACCTTTGCGCCGATCCCGTCCCGATCGATGAAGAGGACTGCTTCACACGTCTCGCCAGCCAATGGGTGCTGCCCACGTCCGGCACGACGGGCGCGCCCAAGCTCGTCGCGCATCGGCTCGAAGGACTACTCGGCGCCATCCGACCCGCGTCCGAGCCGATCCCGGTTTGGGCCACATTTTACGACATTCGCCGTTACGGCGGTCTACAGATATTCCTGCGCGCCTGCGTCACGGGCGCTCAATTGCTATTGTCCGACGCGGGAGAATCTCTCGGGGACTATATGATCCGCTGCGCCAAGGCCGAAGTGAGTCATATTTCCGGCACGCCGTCGCATTGGCGCCGATTGCTCATGAGCCCCCACGCCAAGGTCATCGACCCGAAATATGTCCGGCTCTCCGGCGAAATCGCCGATCGCGCCATTCTCGACGCGTTGCGCGCCGCCTATCCCAGGGCCGTCATCGCTCATGCCTACGCCTCGACCGAGGCGGGCGTCGGCTTCGAGGTGACTGACGGGCGCGAGGGATTTCCCGCGGCGTTGCTGGACGCCAATGGCGAAGTCGAGCTGCGCCTGCGCGACGGTTCGCTGCATGTCCGCTCCAAACGGACCGCGACCTCCTATATCGGTCGGGACGATTTGAAACTGCTCGACGACAAGGGTTTTGTCGACACGGACGACATGGTGGAGCAAAAGGGCGAGCGCTGCTTCTTCAAGGGTCGCCGGACCGGCGTCATCAATGTCGGCGGGTTGAAGGTGCATCCCGAGGAAGTCGAGCAAGTCATCAACGAGCACAGCGAGGTCCGTATGTCGCGCGTCAGCGCCCGGCGCAATCCGATCATGGGCGATCTGATCATCGCCGAGGTGACGCCAAAAAGCGCCGTCGCGGCGAGCGAAAGCGGCGCGCTGGAGACGGAAATCCTCGATTTATGCCGCGCCCGCCTGCCGCGTCACATGGTGCCTGTCACCATTCGCTTCGTGCCCGCGATCGACATTCTCGCGAGCGGCAAATTGGCGCGTCGTCATGCGTAACGTCATCGTCACTGGCGCCAGCCGGGGCCTTGGCCTCGCTATCACGCGGCGTCTGGTCGCGGAAGGTTTTCGCGTGATCGCGGTCGCGCGGCGCGAAAGCGACGCCTTGCGGGGCGAGATCGACGCCGCGCCGCCGGGCGCCCTGGCCTTCGCGCCTTTTGATCTTGGCGAGATCGACGCCCTGCCCGGCTTCGTCGCGGCGTTGAAAAAGCAGCATGGCGCGCCCTATGGCCTCGTCAACAACGCGGGACTCGGGACGGAAGGCCTGCTGGCGAATATGCACAATTCGCAAATCGAGGAACTGCTGCGCATCAACGTGACGGCGCCGATCATTTTGACGAAATATGTGGTTCGGCAAATGATGGCGGGCGACGGCGGCCGCGTCGTCAATATTTCCTCGATCATCGCCTCGACGGGCTATAACGGCCTCAGCGCCTATGGCGCGAGCAAGGCCGCGCTGATCGGCTTCACTAAATCGCTGGCGCGCGAAGTCGGGCGGCTCGGCATCACCGTCAACGCCGTGGCGCCCGGCTTTATCGCGACGGAGATGACCGCCGGGCTGCAAGACGACGACCGCGCCAGGATCGCGGCGCGCGCCGCCCTGCGCCGCCTCGCCGAACCGGCTGATGTCGCCAACGCCGTGAGCTATTTGTTGGCCGACAATGCGCGCAACATCACGGGAACCGTGCTGACGGTCGACGCGGGCGCGACGGCTTAGGCGTCCTGTGAGAAATAGCGTTTCCAGATCGGCGTCTTGCCAAGGCTGATGGCGAAGGCGCGATGCGCCTCCTCTTCCTGCGCGGTCAGGCGAGACCCGAGCGGCGCCGGCCTTTGCCGTAGCAATTGCGCGTTGGATAGCGCGGCGACCTTTCGCTCGACGCTGAGCGACATCGCCGTCTGACGCCCGCCCATCAACTCCGCATAGACTTCCGCCAGCAAATAGGAGTCGAGCAAGGCGCCGTGCTTTTCGCGCCGCGACGTGTCAACTCCGTAACGCTGGCACAGCGCGTCGAGCGTGTTGGAAGCGCCGGGGTGACGACGGCGGGCGAGAGCCAGCGTGTCGATGACATTGGCCATTTCAATCAGCGGGAAATCGAGACGCGCGAGTTCCGCGTTCAAAAAGCGCACGTCGAATTCGGCGTTGTGAATGATGAGCCGCGCGCCGTCGACGAATTCGCGAAAGCCATGGACGATTTCCGCGAATTTTTTGTGTTCGGCGAGAAACCCGCGCGACAGTCCATGCACGCGAAAGGCTTCCTCGGGCATATCGCGTTCCGGGTCGATATAGACGTGGAAGGTTCGGCCAGTCGGGATCAGATTGCCGATTTCGACCGCGCCGATTTCGACGACGCGATGCCCCTTGGAGGGATCGAGACCCGTGGTCTCGGTGTCGAGCACGATTTCCCGCATCAGCTTTTTTGCGCCTCTCTTGCTTGCAACGTCTTCAATATGGCGCGCACCTCGCCGCGCGCGGCTTCACGTCCCGCGTCGGTGTGGACGATGAAATCGGCGCGCCGGCGCTTCTCCTCGTCTGGCGTCTGGCGCGCCAGGATGGATTCGAATTTTTCCTCCGTCATGTTCGCTCGCGCCAACACGCGGGCGCGTTGCAGCGATTTGGGCGCGGTGACCACGACAATGGCGTCGACGTCCTTATCCGCGCCGGTCTCGAACAGCAGGGGAATGTCGAGCACCGCGATTTTTACGCCCCTTCGCGCCTGCTCCTCCAGAAAGCGCCGTCGCCCTTCCCAGACAAGCGGATGCACGATGGCTTCCAGGCGCTTCATCGCCTCCGCGTCGCCCAGCACGAGGCTCGCGAGCCGGTTGCGGTCGACCGCGCCGCCGACCGTGGCGCCGGGAAAGGCGCGTTCGATCTCCATTGCCGCCGGCCCATTGTAGATGTCATGCACAAGCCGGTCGGAATCATAGACCGGGGCGCCCTCGGCGCGAAACATATCGGCCGTGGTCGACTTTCCCATGCCGATCGAGCCGGTCAGCCCGAGCAGCAGCATGTCTCTAGCCTTTGTCGCTTTAATCTAGCCAAGAAGCGCCCCTTCACGTCGCAAGGCCTCGAGAACCGGCAATATCGGCAGACCGAGAATGGTCCAGTGATCTCCGGAAATGGCGGCGAAGAGGTGAACGCCGAGCCCCTCCACCTGATAGGCTCCCGCGCTGGTCAAAGCCGCTTCGCCGACAATGGAGAGATAAAAGTCGATAAACGCCTTATTTAACGGGCGCATCCGCATATCAGCGTGAGAAACGGTTTCAAAGACAATAACGCCGCCGCGCGCCAACGCCGCCGCGCAATGCAGTCGATGCGTTCGCCCGGCGAGAAAGGCGAGCTGCCGTGCGGCCTCGGTCAGATCAGCGGGTTTGCCAAACAGCCGTTGCTCGCAGCTCGCGGCCTGATCCGCGCCGATGACGAAGCAGTCCGGACTCTCGGCGGAGATCGCCAACGCCTTGGCGCGCGCGAGTTCGGAGACGACCGCATCGGCGCCGCCGCCCTGGCCGAGGATTGTTCGTTCAAGCCCGCGCTCGTCGATCTCCGGCGGCAAGGCCTCGAAGGGAATACCCGTCTGCTCCAGCACGAGGCGTCGTCCTCGGCTTTTCGAAGCGAGAATCAGCGGTTTTGGGGCTAGCCAAAATAGCCCCTCGGAGGCCAGGACTTCGGGCGCTGTCATATCGGAAAAGCCATCCACAGGAGCCCCTGGTCTCGGGATACCGGGGATAATTCGGGCCAGAACCCATCGTTATTGTATAGGTGGGGATAAGCCTAGCCAATCTTCAACAGGTTTAAACCTGTCGATAAAAGCCCACGGCGTCCGGGTTTTCGGCGGAACGAAAACGCCGGCGAAGCCACGCCTCGTTAAAATGACACCCAACATACTGAAATATATCAATATTCTAAATTCATCCACATATTAACAGGCCTCTGGAAAACTTTGTCGCATCGCGCCAAGCTGTGGAAAAATAGTTAATAAAAATTAACAATCTCTTGAGCGGGTGTAACAGAAACAGGTTAATATAGGTTTAACTAATCTCTTTATTTTTATGAAAAAAAGGTTTAGCTCCTTGCTTGCTCTCCAAACAAACGGATTATCGGCGCTGGCGCCTCCCAACGCTACCTGGACCCCTTCGCATGAACAACGAAAAGCCGCTCCTTTCGGTTTTGCGCGGAAAAACGACCGCGAATCCACCGCTCTGGCTGATGCGCCAAGCCGGGCGATATTTGCCGGAATATCGAGAACTCAGGGCTAAATCGGCGAGTTTCCTGGATTTTTGCTATTCGCCCGCGGCGGCGGCGGAAGCAACCTTGCAGCCGATACGGCGGTTTGGTTTCGACGCGGCGATCCTGTTCAGCGACATTTTGGTTATTCCCGACGCTCTCGGCCAGAGGGTTTCCTTCGAGAGCGGCGCCGGCCCCAGGTTGGAGCCGATAGAGGCGCCGGAGGGCCTGTCCCGCTTGCGCGAGGCTCCCGATTATAGCCGTCTCGCGCCGGTTTTTGAAACGGTTGATCGGGTGAAAAGCGCGTTGCCCGCGCAAACGGCATTTATCGGTTTCTGTGGAGCGCCCTGGACTGTCGCGAGCTATATGATCGCGGGCCAAGGCACCAGCGACCAGGCGCCGGCGCGTCTCTTCGCTTATCGTCACCCCGAGGCCTTCGCCATTCTGATCGAAAAGCTCACCGAAGCTTCGATCGGCTATCTTCTGCGCCAGATCGACGCCGGGGTCGAGGTTGTGCAAATCTTCGACAGTTGGGCTGGCGTCTTGCCGCCGCATGAGTTCGAAAGCTGGGTGTTTTCTCCGCTGCGGAAAATCGTTTCGCGGATAAAAACGGAGCGCCCAAATGCGTTCGTCATCGCCTTCGCGCGCGGCGCCGGGACGCATTTAAGTCGTCTGGTGGCGGAACTTGGCGCCGACGCCTATGGCCTCGACACAGCGGCCGACCCGGTCTGGGCGGCGCGCGAGATGGCGGGGCGCGCCGCGTTGCAGGGAAATCTCGACCCGCTGGCGTTGCTCGCGGGCGGCGCGGCGCTCGACCAAGAGGTCGAGGCGATCTTGGACGCGCTCAAGGGTCACCCGCATATCTTCAATCTAGGCCACGGCATTTTGCCTCAGACGCCAATCGCGCATGTCGAGCGGCTGGTGGATCTGATCCGTAAATCGAGGCATTGAAGAATGTATTTGTGGATCAAAGCTCTGCACGTGATCGCCATTATCTCCTGGATGGCTGGGCTGCTCTATCTGCCGCGACTTTTTGTCTATCACGCTGGCGTCGGGCCCGGCGCGCAATCGGAGATTTTCAAGACGATGGAGCGCAAACTGCTGCGTTTCATCATGGTTCCCGCGATGTTGCTGTCCTGGATCACCGGCGTGACTCTGGCCGTGCAGGGCGCGCATTTTCATGCGATCTGGTTTCATTCGAAGATGCTGGCGGTCGTGCTGCTGACCGCCCTTCACTTTTACGACGGGGTTCTCCAAAAAGCCTTCGCGGAGGACCGGAACACACATTCGGCGAAATTTTTCCGCTTCTATAACGAGGCGCCGACGGTGCTGATGATCGCGATTGTGATTTTCGTGATTGTGAAGCCGTTTTAAGACCGTGGCGAGTGGACCGAGGATTTCGCGCGCATTTTGATTCTTGGGAATAGTGGTGCGCTCGCGCGGTCCGAACCCAAGGGAGCGATGAAAAGTCTTTCGCCGCGCCGCTGGCCTGGGCCGCTGTCGATCAAGAACGCCAGACGTCAAGCTCGTCGATGGGCCACGGGCGACTTTTCACGGCGTTCCGCGGCTGGAAAAGGCGCGTGTGTTCGCGACAGGAGGCGCGGGATTCCTCGCCGGGATCAAGCGGACCTAATGTTTCCATATTGTTTATGGCGTGATCTTGCTTTCCGAGCCAAATGTGTTTAATAGACTGTCGTCCCCTCCACACGGCAGATTGTCGTTCTAGCGACCGCCGCTTCAATCGGCGCGCTTTAATTGGCGCCTCCGGGAGAATCTCCCGCCTTCCTGCCGCTCTTCTCTCCGCTCTATCCGATCGCCTATCGATTCGAGGCTTGTCCCCATGCGGGAAATCAAACTTTCCGACTTAAAATCCAAAACCGCCGCTGAACTCCTGGCTTTCGCCGAGGAGCACGAGGTGGAGAACGCATCGCTGCTGCGCAAGCAGGAGCTGCTGTTCGCAATTCTGAAGCAATTCGCCAGCCGCGACGTCGAGATCGTCGGCGAAGGCGTCGTCGAGGTGTTGTCGGACGGCTTCGCCTTCCTGCGTTCGCCCGATTCCAATTATCTCGCCGGGCCGGACGATATTTATGTTTCGCCTTCGCAAATCCGCAAATTTGGTCTGCGCACGGGCGACACGGTCGAGGGCATTATCCGCAGTCCCAAGGAGAACGAGCGCTATTTCGCGCTGCTCAAGGTCAATACGATCAATTTCGAGGATCCTGAAAAGATCCGCCATAAGGTTCCTTTCGACAATCTGACGCCGCTCTATCCCAATGAGCGGCTGAAGCTCGAAATCGAGGACCCCACCCGCAAGGAACTGTCGTCGCGCGTCATCGATCTCGTCGCGCCGATCGGCAAGGGCCAGCGCGCGCTGGTGGTTGCGCCGCCGCGCACCGGCAAGACCGTGCTGCTGCAAAACATCGCGCAGTCGATCACCACCAATCATCCCGAATGCTATTTGATCGTGCTGCTGATCGACGAACGCCCCGAGGAAGTCACGGACATGCAGCGCTCGGTGCGCGGCGAGGTCGTGTCCTCGACCTTCGACGAGCCGGCGGTGCGCCACGTTCAGGTGGCGGAAATGGTGATCGAAAAGGCCAAGCGTCTGGTTGAACACCGCCGCGACGTGGTAATTCTGCTGGATTCGATCACGCGCCTGGGCCGCGCCTATAACACCGTTGTTCCCTCTTCGGGCAAGGTGTTGACCGGCGGCGTCGACGCCAACGCGTTGCAGCGGCCCAAGCGCTTTTTTGGCGCGGCCCGCAACATCGAGGAAGGCGGCTCGTTGACCATTATCGCCACCGCGCTGATCGACACGGGATCGCGCATGGATGAGGTGATTTTCGAGGAGTTCAAGGGCACCGGCAACTCCGAGATCATTCTCGACCGCAAGGTCGCGGATAAGCGCGTGTTCCCGGCGATCGACATCACGAGGTCCGGCACGCGCAAGGAAGAACTGTTGGTTCCCGGCGACATTCTCAAAAAGATGTATGTGCTGCGCCGGATTCTCAATCCGATGGGCACGGTCGACGCGATCGAGTTCCTGCTCGGCAAGCTGCGCGAGACGCCGAAGGGCAATGCGTCCTTCTTCGATTCGATGAACACCTGAGACGGCGCGGGCGCGCGCAATCTTGCGCCGCGCGCCTGTCAACGACCCCTGCGAGGGTGAATGCCGGATGACACGATCTTCGCTTTGGCGACAGGCGCGGGGCGCTCCGCGGTCGCGGTGATCCGTCTCTCCGGATCTTGCGCGCGAGACGCCTTGGCCGATTTCACCGGGATTAGCCCCGAGCCGAGGCATGCGCATTTCGCGCGCTTTCGGGATCCCCAAACAAACGAGACGCTTGACCGGGGCCTGGCGCTCTGGTTCCCCGGACCCAATTCGGCGACCGGGGAAGACTGCGCCGAATTTCATCTCCATGGGAGCCGCGCGGTCGTCGATGCGATTTTGTCACTGCTCAGGCGACGAACCGGGCTGCGCGCGGCGGAGCCGGGCGAATTCGCCCGCCGCGCCTTTATTAACGGCAAGATGGATTTGTCGCAGGCGGAGGCTCTCGCCGATTTGATCGACGCGCAAACCGAATTTCAGCGCCGCCAAGCGCTGCGGGTGGCGGGCGGGGCGCTCCGACGGCAGGTGGAGGATTGGCGCGGCGGGCTGGTCGAAGCTTCGGCGTTGCTCGCCGCGGAGCTGGATTTTTCGGATGAGGGCGATGTGGGGAGTTTTTCCCCGGACGCGCTGGGACGCGTTTTGCGTCCTCTCATGGCGCGAATGGACGAGGTTTTACGCCGCGCGCCGGCGTCCGAGCGGCTCCGCGACGGATTTCTCGTATTGATCCTCGGTCCTCCCAACGCCGGCAAGTCGACGCTGCTCAATCTGCTGGCGCGGCGCGAAGTCGCGATTGTCTCGGAAATTCCGGGAACGACGCGCGACATGATCGAGGTTGAGCTGAATCTCAAGGGAATGCCCGTCACCCTCGTTGACACGGCGGGGTTGCGCGAGACGGAGGACGCGGTTGAGCGCATCGGAGTCGGACGGGCGCGGGCGCGGGCCGGCGAGGCCGATCTGCTGCTGTGGTTGTCGGAGGGCGGCGCGGCGCCGCCGCCTGATGTCGAGACGGACGGCGTCGAGATTTTGCGGATCGCGGCGAAGGCCGATGAATTCCCGCCTCAAGCCAGTTGTCTTGCGATTTCCGCGCGCACGGGACTGGGCATTAACGAGTTATGCGAAGAAATCGCCACGCGCGCGCGCGCGATGCTGGGCGATGGCTCTTCCGCCCTGGTTATTCGCGAGCGCCATCGCGACGCCATAGGCGCCGCGCGAGATTTTATTGCGGCGGCGCTGGCGCCCGGCAGGCCGTTGGAACTCGTCGCCGAAGAGATAAGATTGGCGGCCCGCTCGCTTGAGCGAATTGTCGGCGCGATTGACGTCGAACAAGTGCTGGATGTGGTATTCTCTCGTTTCTGCATCGGAAAGTAATTATGTTTCACGTGAAACAGGGAGGATCCGCGCCGTGAGGCGGCAACACTACGAAGTAATCGTGATCGGCGGCGGCCACGCCGGCTGCGAGGCGGCCGCGGCGGCGGCCCGCCTTGGCGCGCGCACGGCGCTGGTGACTCAGTCGCGCGGGACAGTCGGCGCGATGTCATGCAATCCAGCGATTGGCGGGCTCGGAAAGGGCCAGTTGGTGCGGGAGATCGACGCGCTCGACGGGCTGATGGGCCGGGTTGCCGACGCCGCCGGGATTCAGTTCAAGGTGCTTAACCGCTCAAAGGGGCCGGCCGTGCGTGGTCCCCGCGCCCAGGCCGATCGCAAGCTCTATCGCGTCGCGATGCGGGCGGCGATCGAGGCGACGGAGAACCTATCGGTTCTTGAGGGCTCTGTCGAAGATTTGGCGTTGGAGAACGGGCGAGTCGTCGGAGTGAAACTTGTCGACGAGACCGTTCACGCCGGGGCCGTGGTTCTGGCGACCGGAACATTTCTCAACGGCGTGATCCATATCGGGGATCTCCGCGTGCCGGCGGGGCGCATGGGCGACGCGCCGGCCAATGGACTCGGGGCGAGTCTGCGTCGCGCGGGCTTCTCGGTGGCGCGGCTTAAGACCGGCACGCCGCCGCGGCTGGACGGCGCGACGATCCATTGGGATCGCCTCGAGCCGCAATGGGGCGACGCGGAGCCGGAGCCCTTTTCCGCCTTGACCCGAAAAATCGTTAATCGCCAGATCGCCTGTCACATCACCCGCACGACGCTTGCCTCGCACAGGATCATACAGGCCGATCTCTCGCGCTCGCCGATGCGGACTGGCGCCATTTCCGGGCCCGGTCCGCGCTACTGCCCGTCGATCGAGGATAAGGTGACGCGTTTCGGCGATCGAGATGGTCACCAGATTTTTCTTGAGCCCGAGGGACTGGACGACTCGACCGTTTATCCCAATGGCGTCTCGACCTCCCTGCCCGAGGCGACCCAGCAGGCATTCATCAACGCGATTCCCGGCCTGGAGGATGCGCGTATCCTGCGGCCCGGCTATGCGATCGAATATGATTATGTCGATCCGCGCGAACTGGACGCCTCGTTGCAAACGAAGCGGATCGCCGGGCTGTTTTTCGCCGGCCAGATCAACGGCACCACGGGCTATGAGGAGGCGGGCGCGCAGGGGCTCGTCGCCGGCCTCAACGCCGCCGCCTTCGCGGCGGGGGGCCCGGCCATTCTGTTCGATCGGGCCGAGGCCTATCTCGGCGTCATGATCGACGATCTCGTCACGCGCGGGGTCAGCGAGCCCTATCGCATGTTCACCTCTCGCGCGGAATATCGCCTGTCGCTGCGCGCCGACAACGCCGATGAGCGCCTGACGCCGCGCGGGCTCGAACTCGGCTGCGTCGGCGCGGCGCGCGCGGAAATCTTTGCCGAAAGGTCGGCGCGGCTGGCGCGGGCGCGCGCTTTGGTCGACGAGTTGTCGTTGACATCCGCAGCCGCGGCGCGGCACGGGCTGCCGGTGACACAAGACGGTCAAAGGCGCAGCGCTTTCGCGCTGTTATCCTTCCCGGAGATCGGCTTCGACCGGCTGCGCGCGATTTGGCCGGAGCTAGCCTCGATCGACGACGCCACCGCGGCTCAGGTCGAAATCGACGCGCGTTATGCGGTCTATCTCGACCGCCAGGCCTCGGACATCGAGGCCTATCGCCGCGATGAAGAGCTTTCGCTTCCGGCGGCGCTGGACTATTCGGGGATCGCCGGACTTTCGGCCGAATTGACAGCCAAGCTCAGATTTCTGCGGCCGCGCACGATTGGTCAGGCTCAGCGGATCGAGGGGATCACCCCGGCGGCTCTCACGCTGCTCGCGGCGCGGGCGCGACGCGGGTGAGGAGGGGAGCGCATTCCGACAAGGCGGCGGCTATCGCGCTTTGCCCCTCCCTAGCCGGGGCCGGCGCCGAACTGGAGGCCTATGAAGCCTTGCTGCGGACATGGCAGCCCAAAATCAATTTGGTCTCGGGCCCGACCCTGGAAGCGCTTTGGACCAGGCATTTCGCCGACTCGGCCCAGCTTTTCGAAACCTTCCCCAATATTTCTCGCTGGGCGGATCTGGGTTCGGGCGCCGGATTTCCCGGAATGGTTCTGGCGATCTTGCTAAAGCCGCGCGCCGGAGCCGTCGTCCATCTGATCGAGAGCGACCAACGCAAGGCGGCTTT
Organism: uncultured Alphaproteobacteria bacterium; assembly: GCA_963710695.1. Classification (GTDB taxonomy): domain Bacteria; phylum Pseudomonadota; class Alphaproteobacteria; order Rhizobiales; family Beijerinckiaceae; genus Methylocystis. Next base: position 256,618 of record CAVQBO010000009.1, read on the forward strand.
TCTGAGAGCTGTTTCACGTGAAACAGGCGCGCCGGCGATCGTCCATGTGGGGCGCATCGAATCGGAATTGCCGCCGCTGATCGGTCAAATCGAAGGAATTTGCGCCCGGGCCGTGGCGCCTCTGCCGTGCCTTGTCGACTGGTCGCGCGAACATCTGTTGAAAAACGCCACTGGCGTGTTTTTAAAGGGCGAAGATTGGCGCGGCGAATTGACCGGCTTGACGCCGGAGAGTAGCTTCCAGACACGAAACATCGTTAGCCGCACCAATACCGCCGCGCGCATTATTGTCGTGGAAAAGGCGGATTCGAACGGAACGGGCGCAACTTCGCGCTGAAGAGACCAGGTCTCCGGAGATTACCCCTTGACCGAGCTGCCAATCGTTCCGCGCGTCCTCGTGCTCGCCAACCAGAAGGGCGGCGTCGGGAAGACCACGACCACAATCAATCTCGGCACGGCGCTCGCCGCCGTCGGGGAAAATGTGCTGGTCATCGACCTCGATCCACAGGGCAACGCCTCGACCGGTCTTGGCGTCGATCGCAAAAGCCGAAGCATTTCCACCTATGACGTTCTGCTCGGGGAAAGCAGTCTCGACGACGCCATCGTGCCAACGGCGGTGCCGCGTCTGTCGATCGCGCCCTCGACCCTCGACCTTCTCGGCGTGGAACTGGAAATCGCCGGCGACAAGGATCGCGCCTTTCGCTTGAAGCGCGCGCTGGCGGAACTGGCCGCCGCCGAGCGTCACGTCAATGCGCGCCACTACAGCTATATTCTCATCGATTGTCCGCCGTCGCTCAATCTTCTGACGATCAACGCGCTCGCCAGCGCCGACGCGGTTGTCGTGCCGTTGCAATGCGAATTTTTCGCGCTCGAAGGCTTGTCGCAACTTCTGTCGACGGTCGAGCAGGTCAAGCGCACTTTGAATCCCAAGCTGTCGATCCACGGCGTTGTCCTGACCATGTTCGACGCCCGCAATAATCTGGCGACGCAGGTGGTCGCGGACGTGCGCCGCTTTATGGGCGACAAGGTTTACGAGACGATGATCCCGCGCAATGTGCGGATATCCGAGGCGCCCTCGCATGGCAAGCCGGTGCTGCTCTATGATCTGAAATGCGTCGGCAGCCAAGCCTATCTGAAGCTGGCCTCGGAAGTCATTCAGAGAGAAAGGCGCCTGCGCGCCGCCTGATCGGCCGAGGCGAATGTTTGAGGGGAAGTTCTGAGATGGCGGAGGAAGCGCGGCCGCGTTTGGGCAGGGGCTTGGCGGCCTTGATCGGCGACGCTGGCGACGAGGCGCCGGCGATCGAGCGCACGCGCGGTCAGCGCCGTATTCCCATCGAATTTCTGCGTCCCAATCCGCGCAACCCGCGCACCAGTTTTCGCGAGGAGGACCTTGCGGACCTCGCCGCTTCGATCCGCGAAAAGGGCATTATTCAGCCGGTCGTCGTCCGCACCATCGCCGGCGTCGCCGACGCCTATGAAATCATCGCCGGCGAACGGCGTTGGCGCGCCGCTCAACTCGCGAGTCTCGCCGATATTCCCGTGGTCATTCATGAGGCCGACGACCGCGAGGCTCTCGAGCTGGCGATCATCGAGAATGTCCAGCGCGAGGATCTCAACGCGATCGAGGAAGCGCGCGGCTATGAGCGGCTTGGGGCCGATTTTGGCTATTCCCAATCGGAGCTGGCGAAAATCATCGGCAAAAGCCGCTCGCATGTCGCCAACACGCTGCGGCTGCTGAATTTGCCCGAGGCGACCCGGCGTCTTGTCGCCGACGGCGCCATTTCCGCCGGCCACGCCCGCGCGCTGCTGTCGGTGAAGGATCCGGACGCGGTGGCGCGCAAAATTGTCGCCGACGACCTGACGGTGCGCGACATTGAGGAACTCGCTCGGCGCCAGGCTTCCGAGGCTGGAGTCAAGCCGCGCAAGCCGCGCGAGGACAAGGACGCGGACACCCTCGCCGTCGAAAAGACGCTAAGCGACGCCCTGGGCCTGACGGTGACGATTCATCACAATGGCGAGCGCGGCGAACTGCGCATCCGCTACGAGACGCTGGAGCAGCTGGATGGGCTTTGTCACCGGCTGACGGGGTGAACTTCGGCCTCGGTCAATGCCCTCTTCGTCATTGGGAGCCGAAGGCGAAGCAATCCAGCAGTTAACCCTGTCTTCTGGAGTGCTTCGTCGCTACGCTCCTCGTAATGACGGTTGGTCGGGTCATTCCTGGTTTCACGGATCGGTCATTCGCGCTTTGGCGCCCAAACTCTCGCGAACGCCGCGCGCGACAATCGCCGCAAGCTCTACCGGCACGGCGTTGCCGAGTTGCCGCATGGTTTCGCTCCAGGAGCCGTGAAAAACGAAATCATCGGGAAAAGTCTGCAAACGCGCGCTCTCTCGCACGGTGAAATAGCGCAAGCTTCCGTCCGGGCGGAAAAACATGTTTTCGCCGCCGGGAACGCCGTGCACGCCGGCTTTGAGAGTTTTCGCGGGTTCATCGAACGGCGATCCGGTGTGGCCGGGATAGGCGCGCGCGCCTGGTTGAAAGCGGTGGTTTGCGATCGCCGCCGCCCTCCCTGCCTCATGCTCGGGGTCCGGCATGTCGCCTATCGCGTCCCGAACCGTGCGCCAGGGCAACAGCGTCGGACGTTCCAGCCGGCGCGCCCGTTCGGCGTATCGCGGCGCGATTTCGCGCGAGCGCTTTGGCGCCGCGTGCCGGTCCCAATAGTCTCCGCGGGTTTGATCCCACAGCAGCGCGTCGAGTGAATGGGTTTCCTCGGGAAAGGACCATTCGATCCCGAGATCGTTCCGGAATCCCACGAAAACGATGCGTTCGCGACGCTGGGGAATCCCATGATTGGCGGCGTTGAGCACGCGGTAAACCACGCTGTAGGCGAGGGAATCGGCGCCGCGACGGCGCCCGGTGAGATGGCGCTCCAGGCGGCCAAGATGATCTTCCCAGCTTTCATCTTCGCGGCGAACAAGCTCGGGGAATGTGAGCTGATGAACGATATAGGCGAGATAAGTCGCGAAGCTCCCGCGCTTCAGGCCTTTCACATTTTCGAAGATGAAGGCCTTGGGTTTTGTTTCGCGCACGACGCGCACCGCTTGGGGCCACATATCGCGGGCGTCGCCGTGGGCGCGATGCTTGCCGCCAAGCGAAAAGGGCTGGCAGGGCGGCCCGCCGGTGACCAACTCGATTTTCCCCGCCAAGTCGCGGAAATCCACGTCGCGAACGTCGCCTTCGAAGGGCTCCGGCCAATTCGCCACCATGGGCGTCCGGCGGCGTCTGTTCTCGCGAATCGTGTCGCAACACCAGCGATCCCATTCGACGATCCGAGCCGGAGAAAAACCAGCCTTGCTCACGCCAATGCCAAGCCCCCCGGCTCCCGCGAAAACTTCGATTACTCGCATGGCTCCTCCAGGAACGCCTTTATTTCGTTCTGTAATTGTTCCTTGTCGCCCAATTCGCATTCCCAAACCACCAGAATTCTCCAACCGGCGGCTTTTAGCGCCGCCTGATCGCGCAAATCACGTAGGCGGTTGCCCGTGAGCTTAGGCTCCCAGAAGTCGAGGCGCGACTTTGGCATGCGGGCGAGGTGGCAGTGGGGATCGGGATGGCGGTGCCAGAAACAGCCATGCACGAAAATCACGGCGTGAAGGCGAGGAAAAACAAGGTCGGGCGTGCCCGGGAGGTCTTTTCGATGAAGACGAAAGCGAAAGCCCATTTTGTGGACCATCCGCCGAACCAAAAGCTCCGGAGCCGTGTCTTTGCCGCGAACCCGCCGCATCCGTTCGCTGCGCTCAATCGGTTGAGAGGGTGTCGCCCATGTCGGTCCCGATCGCTGATCGCGATTCCAGCCCCTTCGCCCGCGCTAATGCGATAAGAGGACGACGTGCCGCGCGTGGATCGGCGCGCCGTCTGATCCATGGCGGTCGTCACTCGCGGCCAATCGCTTTCTCACGGCGTTTCGCCGGTCGCGCGGCGGATCAGCGCCAGGGCCTCGGCGGAGTCCCAGGCGGCGGGGCCCGAGAGCTGGCCAAGCGCGCAGCCGGCGGCATCGACGAGATAGGTCGTCGGCAGCCCCATGAGTTCGCCGCCTTGTTTCAGGCGAAAGAAGATGTCGGCCTTCGGATCGGCGTAAAATTTGAGGCTCTTGACGCCGATTTCATCAAGGAACGCCTTTGGCCGCTCCAGCCGCGTGGTGTCGACATTGATCGCGACGACCTCGAACTTATCCGAGCCGGCGGCTTGTTGCAGCCGGTCGAGCGCGGGCATTTCGCCCCGGCACGGAACGCACCAGGTCGCCCAAATATTGACCAGCAGCGTCTTGCCCTTGAAGGCCTCCACGCTCGTCGGCGCGCCGTCCGGCCCGTTGAACGCGAGCGCCTGAATCGGCTCGGGATCCTTGGCGATCGCGAGCGCGGCGAGTTCGCCCTTGGCGAGGCTGGCGAGGGACTGCGCCAGCGGCTTCGCGGCGTCGCAGGCGGCGCTGTGCTCTTTCTTGCCGCCATGACCGGCCTTGACGTATAGAAATCCCACGCCGGCGATGAGCAACAAAGCGACAAAGGCGAGCGCGCCGCGATTGCGCTGGGGACTTGCGGCCGGCTGTTCGGTCATCGTTCAAGGGTTCCAGAAGATCGGCGTTTCGGAAGGGATCATATGACGAGCAAAATATGGGGCGGCCGCTTTCAGGACGCAACCGCCGCCGTGCTGGAGGCGATCAACGTCTCCATCGACTTCGACAAGAGACTCTGGCCCCAGGATATAGCGGCGTCGCTGGCCCATGTCGCGATGCTCGAACATTGTGGCATTGTCTCGAACGCGGACGCCGCCAAGATTCGCGATGGCTTGTCCCGGATCAAGGCTGAGATCGCGGCGGGCGATTTTGTCTTCTCGCGCAAGCTCGAAGACATTCACATGAACGTCGAATCGCGGCTCGCCGAGCTGATCGGACCCGCCGCCGGAAGATTGCATACGGCGCGCTCGCGCAACGATCAAGTGGCGACCGATTTTCGCCTCTATATCCGCGACGCCATCGATCGGCTCGACGCCCAACTCGCCGACCTCCAGATGGCGCTGGCGACAAAGGCGCTGGAGGAGGCGGCGACCGTCATGCCGGGCTTCACCCATCTGCAATCGGCGCAGCCCGTGACGTTTGGCCATCACCTTCTCGCTTATGTCGAAATGATTTCGCGAGACCGTGGGCGTTTTCACGACGCGCGGACGCGCCTCAACGAATTGCCTTTGGGCGCGGCCGCGCTGGCGGGAACCTCCTTTCCGATCGACCGCGAAGACACGGCGAAGGCGCTCGGCTTCGACCGTCCCACCGCCAATTCGCTGGATAGCGTCTCGGACCGCGACTTCGTGCTGGAGACGCTGTCGGCGGCCGCCATTTGCGCGACGCATCTGTCGCGCTTCGCCGAGGAGATCGTGCTGTGGACGACGGTGCAATTCTCCTTCGTCGCGCTCAGCGACAAATTCACCACGGGATCGTCGATCATGCCGCAAAAGCGCAACCCGGACGCGGCGGAGCTGGTGCGCGGCAAGAGCGGGCGCATCATCGGCGGCCTGCAAGCACTGCTGATCGTCATGAAGGGCCTGCCGCTCGCCTATTCGAAGGACATGCAGGAGGACAAGGAGGGCGCCTTCGACGCGCTCGACTCTCTTGAACTATGCATCGCCGCCATCGCTGGCATGACCCGAGACATGAGCGCGAACCGCGCCAGAATGCGGGAGGCCGCCGGCGCCGGCTACGCGACCGCGACGGATCTGGCCGATTGGCTCGTGCGCGCGCTCGGCCTGCCGTTCCGCGAGGCGCATCACGTGACGGGCCGCATCGTCGGAATCGCCAGTGAACGCGGCGTCGGACTGGAGGAACTGTCCCTGGCCGATCTTCAAGCCGTCGAGCCCCGCGTTACAGCTCAGGTTTTCGATGTGCTGGGGGTCGATAAATCGGTCGAAAGCCGCGTGAGTTACGGCGGCGCGGCGCCCGCCAATGTATGCGCTCAAGCAGAGGCCTGGCTGAAAAGACTGGAGGCGTCGTCGCTCGTGATTTCTTCCGTCGGCGTGATCGCAAAGGGCCTTTATCCTCCCGCCGCGCCCGGCTAAGCTGATCCATCGCATCCAGCCAAACGAGAACCCGACATGGCCATCGAATCCAAACATCCGGAAACATTGTCGCTGCATGCGGGTTGGCGCGCCGATGCGACCAATGGCGCGGTCGCCGTGCCGATCTACCAGACGACCAGCTATCAGTTTCACGACACGGAGCATGCGGCCAATCTCTTCGCGCTGAAGGAAATGGGCCAGATTTACACGCGCATTGGCAATCCGACGACGGGCGTGCTGGAGTCTCGTCTCGCCGCGCTCGAAGGCGGCGTCGCGGCGCTGGCGGTCGCCTCGGGGCAGGCGGCCTCGGCCTTCTCGGTGCAAAATCTCGCGCGCGCCGGCGACAATATCGTCTCCTCGACCGATCTATATGGCGGCACTTACAATCTGTTCGCCAATACTCTGAAGGAGCAGGGGTTGGAGGTGCGCTTCGTCGACCCGGCCGACCCCGAAAACTTCCGCCGCGCGACCGACGATCGTACCCGCGCCTATTATGCCGAGACGCTGCCGAATCCCAAGCTCACCGTGTTTCCCATCGCCGAGGTCGCCGCCATGGGACGCGAAATCGGCGTGCCCTTGATTATCGACAACACCGCCGCGCCGATTCTGTGCCGTCCGCTCGACCATGGCGCGGCGGTCGTGGTCTATTCGACCACCAAATACATCGGCGGCCACGGCACGTCGATTGGCGGCGCGATCATTGACGGCGGCAATTTCGACTGGGAGAATTTCCCCGCCCGGCAGCCGGCGTTGAATACGCCGGACCCGTCCTACCACGGCGCCGTTTGGGTCGAGGCGGTGAAGCCCCTGGGGCCTATCGCCTACATAATCAAGGCGCGCACGACGCTGTTGCGCGATCTCGGCTCCGCGCTCTCGCCCTTCAACGCCTTCCTGACATTGCAAGGCATAGAGACGCTGACGCTGCGCATGGAAAGGCATGTGCGAAACGCGCTGGCGGTCGCGGAATTTTTGGCGAAGCGTTCGGAGGTGACGAAGGTTATTCATCCCTCGCGGCAGAGCGGCGAGGTCCGCGCGCGCGCCGAGAAATATCTGAAGGGCGGCTACGGCGCCTTGGTCGGCTTCGAATTGAAGGGCGGGCTGAACGCCGGGCGTCGCTTCATCGACGCGCTGACGATGTTCTATCACGTCGCCAATATCGGCGACGCGCGCAGCCTCGCGATCCACCCCGCGACGACGACGCATTCGCAGCTCTCGCCAGAAGCGCAGCTCGCCGCCGGCGTAACAGAGGGCTACGTGCGGCTTTCCATCGGTCTGGAGCATATCGACGATATTTTGGCGGATCTGGAGCGCGGGTTGGCGGCGGCCGGGGCGTAATCAGCGCCCGCTCGAAGGCGCATTCCGCTATGCGCGCGATTGCGTTTTCAAAGGCGAGTTGAAGTCGGGGCCCGCGTCCCTTCCCCCGCTCCTTTCAGCGGCTTCAGAGCGCCAAGGCGTTCGATTGCTCACTGGAGTTAGGCATTTGCGGCGCTATTCGGCCGCCCAAACCGATCGTCACGCTTGTGCCGGCCCCTTGGCGGCTCCGCGCGGAAATGGAAAAAGACCGCGCCTGTCATGGCCAGCGCCCATGCCGTCTGGTCAAACCGCCGACGCTCGATGATCGCTCGAGCGTCGACGTCCGGTGTTCACGCGTTTGCGAAAGCGGTGATCGCCAGCGTAACGGCGGCGGCGGCGGCTAGGATCGACAGGATTGCTGGAAGCGCGTTCATGTTCGTTTCCTCTTTTGTCTATGGGTTCTTTCGCTCTGTTCGAAATGCAGCTTTGTTTGGACTCCTTGGCGAAATCGAAACGGATTTCGCCTGAAACGCTCTGGTGAAGCTTCCTCATGCTTCCCCATGCGACAAATTAACGCATGACTGAGGCGGAAGTTTCAAGGTGGAAACATATTGCGCCGCACTCACTTCTCGGTTATTGGAGCCCGGTTTAGCGCCTCGGGCGAATGTCGCGCGCCCGTTTGGGTTAATCATTACGAGATTTCGCGTTGCGGCGACGAAAGTGTCGCCGCCTAGCAACGCTTCAGCCTGCCAGCCAAATCAATTATCGTCGTGGTTTTCGCGATCGTCGCCAGCCAGCGCCGCGAGCTTTGCCTTGAGCGCGCCAATTTCCGCCTCGGCCAGCGCCCGCGCGGTCGAATCATATTGGATTCCGAGCAGGTAGAGCAGTTGTCCCTGTGCGTCGAACAGCGGCGTTATGTTGAGCGTGTTGTAAAAAAGCGAGCCGTCCTTGCGATAATTTCGCAGCGTCACCTCCACATGTTCCCGCTTCTCAATGGCTTCGCGCACCCGCGCGCGGCCTTCCTGATCGCGATCGGCGCCCTGCAAAAAACGGCAATTCTGACCGATGATGTCGTCAAGCGAGTAGCCGGTAATGCGCTGAAACTCTTTGTTCGCATAAACGATCGGCGCGTCTTCCTGATCAGGATCGGCGAGGGTGACCCCGTTGACGCAGGAATCAAGAATTTGCGTGAGCATTTCCGGAATGAGCTCGGCGGTCTTTCGCAGCGCGAACACATGGCCCTTGGGCTGGTTTCTGGCGCGCGCGAGAACGCGATAGGCCCCCGGCGCCATGCCGGCGTAACGACGAAACGCGCGTCGAAAACTCGCCTCGTCGACAAAACCGGCGCTGCTCGCCAGTTCCTTGACCGATTTCCCGGTGGTTTCCAATAAGGTGCGGGCGGTTTCCACCTTTACGCGATCGATGAAAGTCTTCGGCGATTCGTCGCACGCCTGCTTCAAGCGTCGATGCAGCGTCCGTTCCGAAGTGGAGAGCGCGCGAGCAAGATCCTGAGCTGAAAGAGGTTTATCGCCGGCCTGGCGGACGATTCGCTCCGCTTCGACCAGAAAGGGATTGAGGCCCGAAAGATAACCGGTCGGCTGATAGACGGAATGCTCGTTCGAAGAGGCGTCGAGCACGGTGAACTCCGCGGCGATGCGCGCCGCCGCGTCGCCGCACAACGCGCGAATGCTGTGCAGGGCCAGATCGATCCACGCCAAGGGCGCCCCCGCGGTCACGACCCGCCGATCTTCGATCAACGTGGCGCCGCGCGCGGCGTCGGCGCGCGGGTAACGCCGCTTCAATTCGTCGATGCCGCGCCAGCCGGTCGTGCATCTGCGTCCGTCCAGCAGACCGGCCTCGCCAAGCAAAAACACGCCCGTCCCGGCGCCGCAGACCAAGGCCCCGCGCGAATGCTGTCGCCGGATCCAGGCCGCGACGCCGGAGAGATTAGACATCGACGGCGCCTGTCCCGTTTCGTCCGGTTGAAAGCTCGGGGCGAGAATAGCGTCGCAGGAGGAAATTTCCTCGAACGACGCGGCGACCTCGAAACGGTGTCCAAATCCGTCGATAATGCCCGCGCCATCCGCGCTCGCGGTCACCATTTGGAATGGCGCCTCGACCCCGGTGGCGCGCATGATCGCGTCGCGAGCCAAGGTCAGCGCGTCGGTCAGGCCGATAAAGGCGGACCCTAGACAGCCATCTATCCCGGCTACAACGATCTTTATCATTTTGAACTCGCCGTTTGGCGAATTATGCACTTAATTTGGCGACTCCGCCACCCTGCCCTTTCTTTGCGCGGTCGCCATAATCGCTAGACGTGAAACGCGGGCCCGCATACAAAATAAGAACAAATGGCGGGCCAATCGCCGGCTCATTTCGCGGCGGCGATCGTAAAGGAGAGAGGCGAGATGAAAGCGAATTGGCAGAAATACGCGCCGTGGATCGTCATCGCGGGCCTGGCCGCCGTGGCGTTTCTGGTGTTCCAGCAAAACGGCCAGCGCACGTCCATCCGCGACATCTCATTTAGCGAGCTGCTTGTGCAGATCGACGAGGGTCGGGTTCACGACGTCACGATCTCTGGCAATGAAGTGACGGGCCATTTCTCGGACAATCGTAGCTTCGCGACCTATGTGCCCAACGACCCAAACCTTGTGTCGAAGCTCGAGTCGAAAAAAGTTCAGATAAGCGCCAAGCCTTCCGGCGATCAGAACAGCTTTTGGTTGTCGCTGCTGCTGAACGCCTTGCCGCTGGTCTTGTTCATCGGCGTGTGGGTTTATATGTCGCGGCAGATGCAAGGCGGCGCGGGTCGGGCGATGGGGTTTGGCAAGTCTAAGGCCAAGCTGCTCACGGAGTTGCAGGGCCGGGTGACGTTCGAGGATGTCGCCGGCGTCGACGAGGCCAAGGAAGACCTCGAGGAGATCGTCGAATTCTTGCGCGATCCGCAGAAATTCCAGCGGCTCGGCGGGCGCATTCCGCGCGGCGTGCTGCTGGTCGGCCCGCCCGGCACCGGCAAGACCCTGCTGGCGCGCGCCATCGCCGGCGAGGCCAATGTGCCGTTCTTCACCATCTCGGGCTCCGATTTCGTCGAAATGTTCGTCGGCGTCGGCGCGTCGCGCGTGCGCGACATGTTCGAGCAGGCCAAGAAGAACGCGCCCTGCATCATCTTCGTCGACGAAATCGACGCGGTGGGCCGTCATCGCGGCGCGGGGCTCGGCGGCGGCAATGACGAGCGCGAGCAGACGCTCAACCAACTGCTGGTCGAGATGGACGGCTTCGAGGCCAATGAAGGCATCATCCTGATCGCCGCGACCAACCGTCCCGACGTGCTCGATCCGGCGCTCATGCGTCCCGGTCGGTTCGATCGCCAGATTCAAGTGCCGAACCCCGATTTCATCGGGCGCGAGAAGATCCTGAAGGTTCACGCCCGCAAGGTGCCGCTGGCGCCGGACGTGGATTTGAAGGTTGTCGCGCGCGGGACGCCGGGCTTTTCGGGCGCCGATCTGATGAACCTCGTCAACGAGGCGGCGCTGCTGGCGGCGCGGCGTTCGAAGAGGATCGTCACGAAGGCCGAGTTCGAGGACGCGCGCGACAAGATCATGATGGGCGCGGAGCGGCGCACGCTGATGATGACCGACGAGGAGAAGCGCCTCACGGCCTTTCACGAGGGCGGCCACGCGCTGGTGTCGATCAACATGAAGGGGTCGATCCCGATCCACAAGGCGACGATCATCCCGCGCGGCCGCGCGCTGGGCATGGTGCAGGGCCTGCCGGAGCGCGACCAGATCTCGCAGAGCTACGAGCAGCTGATCGCCATGCTGGCCATGGCGATGGGCGGGCGCGTCGCGGAGGAGCTGGTGTTCGGCCACGACAACGTGACCTCGGGCGCGGCGAGCGACATCCAGCAGTGCACGCGCGTGGCCAAGGCGATGGTGACGCAGCTGGGCTTCTCGGACAAGCTCGGCACGGTGGCTTACGCCGAGCCGCAGCAGGAGCAGTTCCTGGGCTATTCGGTGGGCCGCCAGCAGAGCATCTCCGAGGCGACGCAGCAGACCATCGACGCCGAGGTGCGCCGCTTCGTGCAGGAGGGCTACGACACCGCCAAGCGCATACTGACCGAAAAGCGGAAGGACCTCGACACGCTGGCCAAGGGGCTGCTGGAATACGAGACCCTGACCGGCGAGGAGATCGTCAACCTGCTCAACGGCGTGCAACCCGTCCGCGAGGACCTCCCGCCCTCGGCGCCGCAGCCGCCGCGCGCCTCGCCGGTCCCCTCGACCGGCCGAAAGCCCGAGCCCGACGTGGGCGGTTTGGAGCCGCACCCGGCGTGAGGCCAAGTTCTCCCTCCTGGCGACTTTTAGCCCGGCTCAGGCCGGGCTTTTTTCGCGTCGCGGCGGCCATTCCGGCGTCATTTGGCGGAATATGTCCTTCATTTGGCGACTTAGTCTCGTGCCATGGAGCGGTTGAAAAGGCATGATCCGCCAACTTCGAAGCAGGTGTCTTCGGGGTAAATTCGGGAGGACTAAGCATGAGTTCCACCACCGACACAGCCGCGGGCGCGGCTGCTGGCACAGATACGGTTGTCGATCTGCGAGGCATGTGGATTGGCCTTGTGGTTCTGGACGTTTTCTATCTGATCGTGCGTATTTACGAGCAGGTTTTCGGCTGGCGCGCGGGTCTCGACTTGTTCGCTCCGGAGTTCCAGACCTACTGGCTGAGCATTCTGTGGACGGAGATTCCGCTTGAGCTGGTTTCGGGCATCGGCCTGGCCGGCTATCTGTGGAAGACCCGCGACCGCAACGTCGACGCGGTTACGCCGCGCGAGGAGATGCGCCGCATCGTGAACCTGGTTCAATGGCTGACGGTTTACGGCATCGCCATTTACTGGGGCGCTTCGTTCTTCACGGAGCAGGACGGCACCTGGCACATGACGGTGATTCGCGACACGGACTTCACGCCGTCGCACATCATCGAGTTCTACATGAGCTACCCGATCTATTCGGTCATCGCGGTTGGCGCGTTCTTCTATGCGAAGACCCGCATTCCGTTTTTTGCTCATGGCTACTCGCTGGCGTTCCTGATCGTGGCGATTGGCCCGTTCATGATCATCCCGAACGTCGGCCTGAATGAATGGGGCCACACCTTCTGGTTCATGGAAGAACTGTTCGTCGCTCCGCTGCATTGGGGCTTCGTGTTCTTCGGCTGGATGGCGCTCGGCGTGTTCGGCGTGGTTCTCCAGATCCTCGCCCGCATTCACGCTCTGGTCGGCAAGGAAGGCGTCGCTCTGCTGACGTAATATTCCTAACGAGCCGCGCGGCGGAACTGTCCGCGCGGCTCGCTTCGCGTTCGAAGGGCCTGTTTATTCGCAAAGAACTCGAGAGTTTTGGGCCAAGACAAAAACTTCGCGCTAAACCCGGTTCCTCCGGCGGTGTTCAAAGGCGGCTTTCACGCCTTTCCGTGAAAAAGAACAACCTCGAAAACATTTTTAGATTTCGAATCGCGCGCGCTCGCGATCCATTGGGGATCGACCAACCAACATCCAAATATTGAAATCGCGACGGGAGCATCGAGGCGCGCCCCATAGCCCGTCGACGGATGGGCGTGCTATAGCCCCCGGAACGTCGTCCAATGCGGGCGTCCCGAAGAAACAATCATGCTCACCATCAGCGATCTCACTTACCGGCTCGGCGACCGGCTCCTGTTCGACAAGGCGAGCGTCGCCCTGCCGACGCGCGGGCGCGCCGGTTTCGTCGGGCGCAACGGCGCCGGCAAGACCACGTTGTTCCGGCTCGTCGCCGGCGAAATCGCGGCTGAAAGCGGCGACATTTTCATCCCCGCGCGGGCCAAAATGGGGCGCGTCGAGCAGGAGGCGCCGGGTGGGCCGACCATGCTCATCGATTTCGTCTTGGCCGCGGATCTCGAACGGGCGGAGTTGCTGGAGCGCGCCCAGAGCGAGACCGATCCGCATGAAATCGCGGAAATCCAGACGCGCCTCGCCGACATCGAGGCGCATTCCGCTCCCGCTCGCGCCAGCGCGATTTTGAGCGGCCTCGGTTTCGACCAGCGCGCGCAGCAGCGGCCTCTTTCGGAGTTTTCGGGCGGCTGGCGGATGCGCGTCGCGCTCGCCGCCGTGCTATTCGCCAAGCCGGACCTGTTGCTGCTCGACGAGCCGACCAATTACCTCGATCTCGAGGGAACATTGTGGCTGGTCGACTATCTCTCGCGCTACCCGGCCAGCGTGATCGTCATCAGCCATGACCGCGATCTGCTCGACGCGGTGGCGACACATATTTTGCATCTCGACCGAGGAAAGCTGCAACTCTATCGCGGCAATTATTCCTCCTTCGAAAAGCAGCGTCGCGAAGCGCAGGAGCTGGCCGCAAAGGCCGGCAAGAAGCAGGAGGAGCAACGCAAGCATCTGCAGGCCTTCGTCGACCGTTTTCGCGCCAAGGCGACCAAGGCGCGGCAGGCGCAGTCGCGCATGAAGCTGCTGGCCAAAATGCAGGAGGTGGTCGCCATCGTCGACGAGGAGGTTCTGCCGATTCACCTGCCCTCGCCGCAAAAACCGTTGTCGCCGCCGATCATCGCGCTGGAGAACGCCAGCGTCGGCTATGGCGAACGCGTCGTGTTGTCGCGGCTTTCGTTCAGCCTTTCCAACGACGACCGCATCGGATTGCTCGGCGCCAACGGCAACGGCAAATCGACCTTCGCCAAGCTGCTCGGCGGGCGCCTCGCGCCTTGCGGCGGCAAGGCCATCCGCGCGCCTCAGCTTGAAGCCGGGTTTTTCGCCCAGCACCAGATCGACGATCTCGATCTGAACGACACGCCCTATGGCGTTTTCGCGCGGCTGATGCCGGACGCGCCTCAGGCCAGGGTGCGCGCGATGGCGGCGCGCACGGGCTTTTCCGGCGCCAAGGCCGACACCAAGGTGGAACGGCTGTCAGGCGGCGAGAAGGCGCGACTGCTGCTCGGCGTCGCCTCGTTTCACGGGCCGCATATGCTGATACTCGACGAGCCGACCAACCACCTTGACATTGACAGCCGCGCGGCTCTGATCGACGCGATCAACGAATATGAGGGCGCGGTGGTGCTGGTTTCGCATGACCGCTATCTCCTGGAAGCCTGCGCCGAACAGCTTTGGGTCGTCGAAGACGGACGCGTGCGTGTTTTCGACGGCGATGTGGACGATTATGCGCGCCATGTCTTAAGCAAGGCGCGCGGCGAGGAGCCTCGCGCGATGGCGGCGGCTCCGGCCGAGGCGAGCCTCGAAAAGCCCCCCGCCGGCAAGGGACGGCGCGATGCCGGCTTCGCGCGCCGCCAACTCGCGAGCGCCGAGGAAAAGGTCGAAAAATTCACCAAGCTGCTGGCCCGGGTGGACGCCGCGCTGGCCGCTCCGGACGCGTTTTCGCGCAACCGCGACGAGGCCGCGCGCCTCGCCGCGCAACGCGAGGATCTCGCGAAGGCGCTCGCCGGAGCCGAGGAGCAATGGCTGGAGCTCGCCGCCGAACAGGACGGCTGATCGGGCGCGGCGCTCTTGGTTTCGGATTGTGCTTATATGACCGTGAAGAGCCCCGCGCGCCCTTTTGCAGCCGTTAAGGGCGACCCTTCGAGGAGACCAACGCCGTGACCCCAGCCAAAAACTTCCCGGTGACGCGCAGCGAGGCGGAGTGGCGCGCGCGCCTCAGTCCCGAGCAATACCAGGTCATGCGCGAGCATGGCACGGAGCGCCCCGGCAGCTGCGCGCTAAATCACGAAAAACGCGCGGGCGTCTTTTCCTGCGCCGGCTGCGACCAGCCCTTGTTCGCTTCGACGGAAAAATTCGACAGCGGGACCGGCTGGCCGAGCTTCTTCGATCCGCTCGAAGGCGCGCTGGAGACGACGCAGGACCGCAGCCATTTGATGGTTCGGACGGAGGTCCACTGCGCTCGTTGCGGCTCGCACCTCGGCCATGTGTTCGACGACGGCCCGCCGCCGACTGGTCTGCGCTACTGCATCAACGGCGTCGCGCTGAATTTTTCGCCACGATAGCCGAACCGCGTCGATTTTCATGCGCTGGCGCTCCTTTCGATCGCCGGCGATCCTCTTGACCTTTCGCGCGGAACCCTCAAAACCATGCGCGCATCAGGCCGAAAGCAAAAAAGGCAAGCGACATGGCGACGCCCATCGACGGTCCAAGAGTGCAGGCGAAATCCGGCGCCGCGAAGCAACTGGTGATTTTTTTGCATGGCTATGGCGCCGACGGCGGCGATTTGATCGAGATTGGCCGGCAATGGCGTAATTTTCTGCCCGACGCGGATTTCGTGGCGCCGAACGCCTCGGAACGTTGCGCGATGTCGCCCGGCGGGCGGCAATGGTTCCCTCTCACAATGCGCGATCCAGACGAGCGTTGGCGCGGAGTGACGGGGGCGCGTCCGACGCTCGACGCCTTCATCGACGCGGAACTCGCGCGGCGCGGGCTCGACGAGCGAGCACTGGCGCTGGTGGGCTTTAGCCAAGGGACGATGATGGCGCTGCACACGGGACTGCGCCGCAAGATCGCGCCGCGCGCTATCCTCGGCTATTCCGGCGTGCTCGTGATCGGACCGGCGCAGCCGGGCGAAGAACGCGTCGAACATGCCGTTCCGCCGGCGATCCTGCTGGCGCATGGCGAGGAAGACCCGCTGATCCCGGTCGAGGCGCTGTTCCTGTCGGTCAATCTTCTCGGCGAGATGGGCATTCCCGCGCAGTGGCACCTCTCGGCGGGGCTCGAACACGGCATCGACAACGCCGGACTCGTTCATGGCGGTCTGTTTCTGGCGCAAAGCTTTGGCGTGCCCGTGGATTTTGGACGAAGCGCGCGTTAGATGGCGTAGCGGGCCGCGGCGGGGCTTCGGCTTTGCGGCGGAGTGGTCATCCCCCAGGAAGCATCGAGCGTTTGCGTCGTGGACGGCAAAAGCGGAGGCCGGTTTTGCCTCGGAAAGCACGACAAAACAAGGAAAGCAGACTCTTTCCGGTTCGATCTAAATTGGCAAGAGCCTAGCGCGCCGCTCCCGAGAACAGCTTCATGAAGCGCTCGCGCGATTTTGGAAACTTGCCGCTGTCGAGTTCGGAGGGAGGCGCGTCGAAATACACGTGAAACGCGATCGCGCCCGCGTGACGACGCAGCCACTCGCTCATTTTTTCGACGAAATATGGATTGTCCGGCGCGTCCCTCAGCCCGACGCCCCATTCGCCGATGTGCATCGGCTTGCCGTGACGGGTCGCGAAATCCTCCAGCCAGCGCAGGCCGAAGGGCCCTTCCAAACCGCTCTTCCAGGCCTCGGCCGGGGCGACGGCGCTTGGCGCGTCGTAAATATCGAGGCCGATCGTATCGACGACGTCGTCGCCGGGATAGGCGAGTTCTGGCGAACTGTTCAAGCGTCCGGCGCCGGGACACCAGGCGAAGGTGAAGCGGGGCGACGCCTTGCGAAATATGCCGACGACGCGCCGATAGGCCGCGATGTAATCCGCCTCGACGCCGCCCGCCGCCCAAGGAAACCAGTCGCCGTTCATTTCCCAGCCGATACGCGCTATGGCGTCGGGCTGCGACGCGGCGATGGACTTCGCGGCGGTCTCGAAATCGGCGTCATGCGCGCCGCCCGCCACCTCCTTGAGCGCGGTTCCCTTCATCGTCAGGGCGATGGACCAGATGAGCTTTCGCGCCGGATTTTTTTGCCGCCAATAGGCCGGGACCCAATTGTATTTCGCCATTTCCGCCCAGCTGTCGACGCCGAAATAATCGAGCGCGACGAGAGAGGACGGCGGCAGGTTCAAGCTTTGCTCGCGCGCCCGCAAGGAAGCCTCCCGGCCGCCGCGGTCCGTTCCGTCGGGCTCCTGAGCCCAGCGCACGAACATGCCCATGCGGGGCGGTTGCGGCCGCGCGGCGACGGACGCCCCGGCGGCAAAAGGGAGCGAGAGCGCGAATAAGAGCAAAAGCGCGCGCCTCTTCATTTCGGCGCGACCCGTCATTCAACGAACCGCGATTAACGACTTCGTGAATCCGGCGAATCGTTCACGCTCGACCACGGCGTCGGGGAACAATTCTCTCATCGCTCGCGCGTCGACAAGCCGCGCGTCATCGAGCATTTGACGCGCTTCGCCGGCCGATCGGGCGCGCGGATGGAACCCGCAAGCCCATCGCATCAGAATAGACACGCGCCAAGGCTCCGGCAGCCAGTGGATGAATGGCGCCCGGAAATGTGGTTCGAGCGGAAACCAGAAATTCGGCGTCTGCACGAAATAGCGCGGCGCGAGCCGGCGTATCTCCCGCGCCATCCTCCACTGCTCCCGCCAGCCTCCGACATGCTCGATCACGGAATTTGAATGCACCACGTCGAAGCTCTGGTCCTGGAATTGATCCAGAGCGCGGCCATCGCCAGCAATGCTACGAAAACGCTCGTCTTGCGTCGGCTCGCTTTCGACATTCACCAATGTGAAATGGAGTTGTCGGTCACGCCAGAATGGCTCCAGCCCTTGCCAATAGGCGAGCGTGCCGCCGACGTCGAGAATGTCGCATTTTCCTTTGGTTCGAATGATCTCGTCAACAATTGAGAGAAAGCGCCTTACGCGCGCCTTGCGGAAGTGATTGCGGTTTATAGTGTTAATATTCGCGGTTAGCGGGATAAGGTTGTTTATCGCATCGACATATGTATTTAAAATGGAAAGATCCAATTTCCCGTCAGCCCCCACCGGTATCAACTGGCGAAGTCGGGTCAGATGCTGAGACTGTGGTTGCATGCTTCTACGTCCCTATCCGCAAGACGAATTAGTTGCTCGCAAGCATACCCGATTTTGGAATAACGCAATCCAAAGTTTCAAACTTAATTAATAAGCGGCGCGTCAAGGCAATGAAAAGATAGCCTCTTGGCGTGGCTGGCGCGCCGCGACGCACGACGCCGGTCGCTGGCACGATTCTTTAAAGATCGCCGAAGAATCCGGGCTCTTGTCCCAAATCGACACGGATATATGCGAGAAGGTCGAAATAATGGCTCTAAATGATCCTGAAGTCGCCGCTTCTCGCGCTCCACGACCGCGCGGCCCCGGCGTCGTCGACGATGGACGCGCTGATTCTTCCGTCTATCTCGATTCTCTCGCCGATTGGGACGCCCATCGGTCCCTGGGCGTTCGCATTTCCGCGCGCCTGTCGCGACATATTCCGACGCGGCCCGTTGTGCTGAAAAACGAAAAGCCGATCGTGACATTCACCTTCGACGATGCGCCGGAAACGGCGCTCACCGAGGGAGCGCGGCTTCTCGAACAAGCGAAGGCGCGTGGAACGTTTTACATTTCCACCGCGCTGCTGGGCCGCCGCACGGCGCACTGGACCGTGATCGACGCCGAGGGGGTTCGCGAACTCCATCACGGAGGGCACGAAATCGGGTTGCACGGACACGCGCATCTTCCCGTCGGACTGCATGGCGGCCCCGAATTCGCCGCGGATATCGCGCGCAATCGCGAGACGTTGCGGTCCATCGATCCGGGCGCGCTCGCTGAAAATTTCGCCTATCCCTATGGTCTGGCGAGCTTCGCCAGAAAGCTGCGGCTCTCGAAGCTTGTCAGATCGAGCCGAGGCGTCGAAAGCGGCGTCAACAGCGGGACGATCGACGCCCAATTCATTCGCAGCGTCGCTCTTGGCGAAGCGTCGATAGGCTACCCCGAGATTGATCGTTATCTCGATCAAGCAATCGACAATAATGGATGGCTCGTCTTTTTCACTCACGATGTCGGGGACGCGCCGAGCCCGTATGGCGTTTCGCGACGCATGCTCCATTACGCCATCGAAGCCGCGATACGAAGGGGAATCGATATTCTCACATTGAACGCGGCGCTCGATCGAGCGAAGGCGCGCTAACGGCAATTATGTCCGCATAAACCAATCCTTCTTATGAAGCAGGAGCTTGTCATGGTTGTCGAAATGGCCGCGCGCCCGGTCGTGGACGCGGATCTCGGCGATATAGCGAAATTCCTGACTCTATCTTTTGGCGGAAGCGAATCGCATTATCGTCAATTGTTTTCCTACTGGTGGGAGAGCAACGCTTGCTGGCATGGCGGCTTGCCCAAGGGCTGGGCGATAAAATCGCAAGACGGGGACATCATCGCCTTCACCGCGAACATACCATTCGCCTATGTCATAAACGGCCAAGCCGGCAAATGTTTCGTGACCGGATACACATGCGTCGATGAAAATTGGCGCGGACATAAGCTGTCCAAAAAGATTGGCAGCGCTTTCCTCGCTCAAGACGACGCCGATCTGCTTATCGGGACCGACTCAACGCCACCAGCCTATCAACTTTGGCTGGGCCTTGGAATGCGTCCACTTCAGCGAAACTGGCGCGAAAAAAGCTGCCGGGTTCTGGGCGGCGCCGATCATTTGCTCGATGCGCGGCGGTCTTATTCGCGCTTGCTGAGGCCCGCGCTGGGAGGTCTGGGCCGCGTTGTGATCGCGCTGGCGAAAATGTCGAGTCCCGCGCTTTCGCGGGCGCTCACGGCGCGGAGAATCCTGAATTTCGACGTTCCAGGGTCCGAACGTATCGAAACGTTCAGGGCGGAACAGTCTCCGACGACTTACGCCATCCGCGATCGCGAGACGCTCGACTGGATGTATTTCGGGTGCGACTACGTGCGCGAGAACAGAGCCGTGTTCGCCGCGTTCGACGGCGGTTCGATCGTCGGCTATCTCGCCGTGAAGCGGATCATGAATTCGTTTTATCTATTGGAATGCCGGTGCGAAAATGCGGACCCCGAAATCGCGCGCGTCTTGATTTGGGCCGCGCGCGATCATGCCGCAGTCGCTGGGAATATCCTTCATCAACGTTTGGAGATACGCGCCGATGATCGCCGATGCGATTCCAACAATGTGCGCGACAACCTACAGAAGCATTCACATGATGACCTATTGTTATCGCTCCAACCGCGGCCCCATTGACGAGGAACATTGGGAATCGACGCCCGGAGACGGCGATCTGTCCGTGAATTAGACGCGAGACAATCGGTCGAAAAAACTCACCCCTTCTCCGCGCTGCTTTTTTGATAGTCCTTCACGTCGGAAAAGACGACTTGCGGATGGCGCTCGCTGTCGTAGCGCAGCGAATAGGCGCTGGGCGCCATGAAGACGGGATCGCCGTCGATGTCGAGCGCGATCGACGAGCCGTGGGCGTCGATGAAATTTCGCAGCGCGGTCTTGTCGTCCGAGCTTATCCAGCGGCACAGCGTGAAGCGCGACATTTCATAGGCGACGGGGAGGCCATATTCGGCGTTAAGCCGCGTCTGGAGAACGTCGAGTTGCAGCGCCCCGACCATGCCGACGATGGCGCCCGAGCCGTCCTGCGGAATGAACAGCTGCACAACGCCTTCTTCCGCGAGCTGCTTCAGCGCCTCGCGCAGCTTCTTGGCCTTCATCGCGTCGCCGAGCGTGATGCGGCGCAGGATTTCCGGCGCGAAACTCGGCACGCCGCGAAAAACCAGATCCTCGCCCTCGGTCAGCGTGTCGCCGATCCGCAAAATCCCGTGATTGGGCAGGCCCACGACATCGCCGGCGAAAGCCTCGTCGGCGATGGAGCGGTCGCGCGCGAAGAAAAACTGCGGCGCGGTGATGCTGATCGGCTTGCCCGTGCGAACGAGCTTCGCCTTCATGCCGCGCGAGAGCCGCCCCGAGCAGATGCGCATGAAGGCGATGCGGTCGCGGTGGTTGGGGTCCATATTCGCTTGAATCTTGAAGACGAAGCCGGTCATCTTGGGCTCGTCGGCCTCGACCGGGCGTTTGTCGGCCTGCTGCGCCCGCGGCGAGGGCGCATAGGCCGCCATCGCGTCGATGAGATCGCGCACGCCGAAATTGCGCAGGGCGCTGCCAAAATACACCGGCGTCAAATGGCCCTCGCGGAAGGCCGCGAGATCGAACGGCTTCGCCCCCTCCTGGGCAAGCTCCGCCTCCTCGCGCCACGCCTCCGCCTCGAACGGCGGCAGCAGCGCGGTCAGCGCGGGATCATCCAGCCCGGAGACGGTCATCAGCTCGTCGTCTTTATCCAGCTTGCGCACCGATTTCGTCGCGAAACAATAGGTTCCGGCGAAAGTCTTGCCGCGGCTGATCGGCCAGGTGACCGGCGCCGTGTCGAGCGCCAGGGTCTTTTCGATCTCGTCCAGCAGTTCGAACGGATCGCGGCTCTCGCGGTCGAGCTTATTGATGAAGGTGACGATCGGGATGTCGCGCAACCGGCAGACTTCGAACAGCTTTCGCGTGCGCGCCTCTATGCCCTTGGCGGCGTCGATGACCATGACGGCGGCGTCGACCGCCGACAGCGTGCGATAGGTGTCTTCCGAAAAGTCCTCGTGGCCCGGCGTGTCCAGCAGGTTGAAGACGCAATCGCCATATTCGAAGGTCATCACCGAGGTGACGACCGAAATCCCGCGCTCGCGCTCTATGCTCATCCAGTCGGAGCGGGTCTGCGTGGCGTTGCGCTTGGCGCGGACCTGGCCGGCGAGCTGAATCGCGCCGCCAAACAGCAGCAGCTTTTCGGTCAGCGTGGTCTTGCCGGCGTCGGGATGCGAAATAATCGCGAAGGTGCGCCGCCGGGAGATCGGATCGGCGAATTTTGATGGCGCGAGGCCGGCGTTGGGCGTGGGAGCGTTCATTTTTCGGGGCGAAACCTTTTGGCGCGGGACGCGCGCCTTCTTCGCGCCGTCTTAGCCCGATCCGCGCCCGGTGGCGAGAGGGCCCGCCCGGCTTGCGCCCGGCCCCGCCGATGTCCATACAACCAACGGCCCGCCCGGGCGCGAATCGGCTTGGCGCGACGGCGGCGCGATGGAAGGATTATGGCGATGGCGCAAAAAGGCTCTGGCCCCCCCGGCGGCGGCGAGGACAAGGCCCCGACGCCGATCGAACTGCGCGAGGCGCTGGAAGACCGCTATCTGCGCTATGCGCTGTCGACCATCACCGGGCGGGCGCTGCCCGACGCGCGCGACGGGTTGAAGCCCGTGCATCGCCGCATTCTCTATGGAATGCACATTCTGCGGCTCGACCCGGGATCGCCGTTCAAGAAATGCGCGAAGATCGTCGGCGACGTGATGGGCTCGTTCCATCCGCATGGCGACCAGGCGATCTACGACGCGCTGGTGCGCCTCGCGCAGGATTTTTCGTCGCGCTATCCGCTGGTCGACGGCCAGGGCAATTTCGGCAATGTCGACGGCAATTCCGCCGCCGCCTATCGCTACACCGAAGCGCGCATGACCGCCGTCGCGCGGCTGCTGCTGGAGGGGATCGACGACGACGCGATCGACTTCAAGCCCAATTATTCGGGCGAGGAGGAAGAGCCGATCGTGCTGCCGGCGGCGCTGCCCAATCTGCTGGCCAATGGCTCGCAGGGCATAGCGGTCGGCATGGCGACCTCGGTGCCGCCGCATAATGTCGCCGAGCTTTGCGACGCCGCGCTCTATCTGATCGGCCACCGCACCGCCAACGCCGAGCAATTGCTCACTTTTGTGCAGGGGCCGGATTTTCCGACGGGCGGCATTGTCGTCGACAAGCGCGCCGACATTATCGAAACTTATCGCACCGGGCGCGGTTCGTTCCGGCTGCGCGCCCGCTGGAACAAGGAGGAGCAGCCGCGCGGCGGCTGGGTCGCCGTCGTCACGGAAATACCCTATGGCGTGCAGAAATCGCGGCTGATCGAGCGGCTCGCCGAATTGGTGATGGAAAAGAAGCTGCCGCTGGTCGCCGATGTCCGCGACGAATTCGGCGGAGGACGTGCGGATCGTTTTCGAACCTCGTGCGAAAAATGTCGATCCGGCGCTGATGATGGAGACGCTGTTCAAGCTCTCCGAACTGGAGACGCGCTTCGCCGTCAATATGAATGTGCTGGTCGATGGCGTCACGCCGCGCGTCGTCTCGCTCGACGAGGCGCTGCGGCAATGGCTCGATCACCGCCGCGAGGTGCTGCTGCGCCGCTCGCGCCATCGGCTGACGGCGATCCTGCGGCGGCTCGAACAGCTCGAAGGGATGCTCGTCGTCTTTCTCAATCTCGACGAGGTGATCCGCATCATCAGAGAGGAGGACGACGCCAAGGCCGCGCTCAAGGCCGCGTTCAAACTCACGGACATGCAGACCGACTATATTCTCGACACCCGCCTTCGCGCCCTGCGCAAGCTGGAGGAAATGGAGCTGCGCAAGGAACATGCGGAGCTGACCAAGGAGCGCGCCGAGGTCGAGGGGCTTCTCGCCGACGAGCCCAAGCAGTGGCGCGCCATCACCGCGCAAATCCGCGAGTTGAAGAAGACATTCGGCCTGCAGACAAAGCTCGGGGCGCGGCGCACGACGTTCGAGGACGCGCCGGAGACCGGGGACCTCGACCTCACGGAAGCGATGATCGAGCGCGAGCCGATCACCATCGTGGTTTCGCAAAAGGGCTGGATTCGCTCGCTCAAGGGCCATGTCGCCGATGTGTCCACCCTGCCCTATAAGGGCGACGACGCGCTGGAGACGGCGTTTTTCGCGCAGACGACCTCGAAGATTCTGGCCTTCGCCTCCAACGGCAAGGTTTTTACGCTCGACGCCGCCAAATTGCCCGGCGGACGCGGCCATGGCGAGCCGATCCGGCTGCTCGCCGACATCGACGAGGACGCCAGCATCATTCGGGTGGCGCCCTATACGCCGGGAGCTTCGCTGCTGCTCGTCGGCGACGACGGGCGCGGTTTCGTCGTCGCGGAGGACGATTTGATCGCGACGACGCGCAAGGGCCGCGCCGTGCTCAACATCGACGCGCCGGCGCGGCTGAAAATCGTCGCGGCGGCGCAGGGCGATCACGTCGCGATCATCGGCGAAAACCGCAAGCTGCTGGTGTTTCCGCTCAGCGAGGCGCCGCGCATGGCGCGCGGCAAGGGCGTGCGGATGCAGCGCTACAAGGACGGCGGCGTTTCCGACGCCAAGGTGTTCGCAATGAATGAGGGCTTGAGCTGGACCGATTCCTCCGGCCGCGTTTTCAACGTCGCGAGCCCGGAGCTGAAGGACTGGCTCGGCCATCGCGCCGAGGCCGGCCGCCTGCCGCCGCGGGGATTTCCGAAGAACAACAAGTTCGGGTGAGCGAAATCTCGGAGGGACGCCCGACATTCCCTTTGTATAATCGTCACGCTTCGCAAAAAGAATCGCTCATGCCCGTTCGCCGTCTCGATCCCATCCTCGTCGACCGCATCGCCGCCGGCGAAGTGGTCGAGCGGCCAAGCTCCGCCGTCAAGGAGCTGATCGAAAACGCGCTCGACGCCGGCGCCAAGCGCATCGACGTGGCGATCGAGGATGGCGGCCGCAAACTGATCCGCGTGATCGACGACGGATGCGGCATGGACGAGCAGGATCTCATCCTCGCCGTTGAGCGCCACGCCACCTCCAAGATTCCCGACGGCGATCTCACGCACATCGGGACGCTGGGCTTTCGCGGGGAGGCGCTGCCCTCCATCGCCGCCGTCTCGAACCTCTCGATCGACACGCGCGCGCAAGGGGCGCCGCACGGCTTCGCGATTCATGTCGAGGCCGGCGAGAAGCGGGCTGTCGCGCGCCAGCAACTGGCCGCGCGGCACGCGCATCGAGGCGCGCGAC
Organism: uncultured Alphaproteobacteria bacterium; assembly: GCA_963710695.1. GTDB lineage: Bacteria > Pseudomonadota > Alphaproteobacteria > Rhizobiales > Beijerinckiaceae > Methylocystis. The sequence goes on from CAVQBO010000009.1 coordinate 281,607, forward strand.
CTCTTCGCCGCGACGCCGGCGCGGCTCAAATTTCTCAAGACCGACCGCGCGGAAACGGCGGCCGTCGCCGATGTCGTCAAACGCCTCGCGATGGCTCACGCCGACGTGCGCTTCGCGTTTTCGGCGGGTGGCGGCGCCGGCTTCGACTATCCGGCCTGCGAGCCGGATAGGGCGCCCGAAGGACGCCCGTCCTTAGAGACGGGCTATGAGACCGGCCGGGCGCGTCGGATCGCGCAAGTGCTCGGCGAGGAGTTCGTCGCCAATGCGATTCCGATCGACGCGGCGCGCGAGGATTTTCGCCTCGCCGGCCTCGCGGGACTGCCGACCTACAATCGCGCCAATGCGCAAATGCAATATGTCTATGTCAACGGCCGGCCGGTGCGCGACAAGCAGCTTTCCGGCGCGATGCGCGCCGCCTATCTCGATTTTCTCGCGCATGACCGGCATCCCGCGCTGGTGCTGTTTCTGGAGGGCGATTACGCCGCCATCGACGTGAACGTGCATCCGGCCAAGGCCGAAGTGCGCTTTCGCGATCCGGGACTCGTGCGCGGACTCGTGGTCGGCGCGCTCAAACAGGCGCTCTCGAGCGCGCTGCATCGCGGCTCGGACAGCAATGCTTCGAGGGCGCTCGATATGATCTCCGCGGGTAACGCGACGGGACGGCATTGGCGACCGGCGCCGCCGGCGAATTGGGACGCGCGGCTCTCGCCCAACGCGCCGCCCGAGTTCGCGCGGCAAGGCTTCGCCGAAGGCGCGCAAGCGAGCTTCACCCCCGGACCGCCCGCCGCCGACACGAGCGCGCAGATCGCCGCCATCTCCGCGCAAGACCTGGACGCGCCCCTCGGCGCGGCGCGGGCGCAGCTTCACGAGACCTATATCGTCGCGCAGACCCGCGCGGGCTTGGTGATCGTCGATCAACACGCCGCGCATGAACGTCTTGTCTATGAGAAGTTGAAGCGCCAGCGCGAGGCCAGCGGTGTCGCCCGGCAAATTCTGCTGATCCCGGCCGTTGTCGAATTGGACGCCGCGCGCCTCGACGCGCTGGCGCCGGCCGTGACCGAACTCGCCGAGCTTGGCCTCGTGATCGAGCCGTTCGGAGCGGGCGCGGTTTTGGTGCGGGAAACGCCGGCGATTTTAGGCGAGATCGACGCTGGAAAACTCGTCGCCGACATCGCCGACCTGCTCGCCGAAGAAGGCGACGCGCGCGCGCTGTCGCGTCGTCTCGACCACGTGCTGGCGACCTGCGCCTGCCATCGTTCCGTGCGCGCCGGACGCCGCCTGGCGCCGCAGGAAATGAACGCGCTGCTGCGCGAGATGGAGACGACGCCGGGCGCCGGCCAATGCAACCACGGACGCCCGACCTATGTGGAGCTGAAACTCTCCGACATAGAACGGCTGTTCGGCCGCAAATAACGCGTCAGGCGCCGTCGCCGCTCAACGTGCGCGGCGCGGGCGAAATCACCTTCACCTGCCCGCCGGTGATTTCGAGCACCGACAGGCCGCGATCGTTCGTGCCGTCGACGCGGAAGCGGAACACGCCGTCGGCGCCGTTGAAGCCCGACGGGTTGGTCAGCACGCTCTCGGAAAAGCGCTGCGAGCCCTGCGCGCGCGAGAGCGCGATGGACAGCGAAACCGCGTCGTAGCCAAGCGTCGCGATGCGCGTCGGCTCTATGTTGAATTTGGCGCGATAGCGCGACGCGAAAGCGTTGAACCCGCCGTTCTCGGGCGCCGAGAACCATGCTCCTTGCAGGGCCGGAAGGTTATAGACGCGCGGGTCGTTCCAAAGGCCGGTTCCCAAAATCTGCACGCGCTTCGAATCGAGATTGGCGGCGACTAGATCGCGCGAAATGGACGCCATCGCGTCCGGCGCGTCGGGAATGAACAGCGTGTCGATCTGATCCGCGACGGCGGCGATGCGTTTCACGGACTCGCTCGCGGAGCCGGGCTTGTAGCGCTCGATGGTCATGACGCGCAGCCCGTGATTGGCGGCGCTTTGCTGAAACTGCGCCAGCGCGATGGCGCCATAGCTGTTATCTGGAATGAGCGCGGCGATGGACTTTTTATCGCGCTGGGCGGCGAAGGAAATGATCCGCTCGACGTAGTTCTCGACGAGGAACGAAAGCAGATACACGCCGTGCGTCGCCGCGGAAGTGTCCGTGGAAAAGGCGATCACCGGACGTCCGGCGCCGCGCGCGACGCCGCCGGCCTCCTTGACGCCGGCGGCGAAGACCGGCCCCAGAATAATTTCCGCGCCCTCGTTGACCGCGCTCTGCGCCGCGGCGGCGGCGCCCGCCGGCGTGGAGTGATCGTCCTTCACCAGAATGCTGACGTCGTTGGCGCCGGAATCCATGTAAGCGAGCTGCGCGGCGTTGCGCAGCGACGCGCCGACGACCGACGGACCGGAAGCTTGCGTGAGCGGGACGATCAGCGCGATTTTGATGGAGCCGGTCCCGATCTGCTCGCTGGCCTCCCCGGCCGCGCGGGCGGCCGGCGGCGTGGCGAGGCTCAAGTCGTGGGCGCCGGGACGGCCGCCCGGGTTGCAGGCCGCAAGCAAGGCCGCCGCCAGAATGGTCAAAGCGAAGCCCAGGCGCGGCGCGCCCGCTGGCGACAATCGATTTGCCTCGTGCATGAAGATTAACGTCCTCTGACTCGCGGCCACGGCCGCAAGGACCGTCCCGCCGTCCATTTGCGCCGAATAGGCCCGCCTCATTAGCCCAATGTCAATAGAGGTTCAAATTGGCTACGCTGCGGCACGAAGCGATTCCACGAGCGCCGTCTTGCCGAAAGCAGAGCTGACGTTCTATATAAAGAACGTTTGACCGCTGGATCGAACGGCGCCTAACGTGCGATGCCTATGCGAGGTGAAAATGTCTGACGAAAGCGCCCGCGCGGCGAACGCCGGCTACACCGCGTTCGGCCTCAGGGCGGAAGCTGAGCCGATCGCGCCCGGTCTGCATGTCGTGGCGACGCCGATCGGCAATCTGCGCGACATCTCGTTCCGCGCGCTGGCGACGCTCGCCGCCGCCGATGCGGTGATCGCCGAGGACACCCGCGTCACCAGCGTTCTTCTGGCGCATTACGGCATTTCCACGCCGCTCGTCGCCTATCACGAGCACAACGCCAAGGTGATGCGGCCGCATCTTATCGCGCGGCTGGAGGCGGGCGCCGCGCTGGCGCTGGTTTCCGACGCCGGCACGCCGCTTGTCTCGGACCCCGGGTTTAAGCTGGTGCACGAGGCGCTGGCGGCTGGCGTCAAGGTGACCTCGATTCCCGGCGCCTCGGCCGTGCTGGCGGCGCTGGTGGTCGCCGGCCTGCCGACCGACCGATTCTTTTTCGAGGGGTTCCTGCCGCATAAAAGCGGGCCGAGACGCGCGCGCCTCGCCGAACTCGCGCGCATACCGGGCACGCTGGTGTTCTTCGAAAGCCCCCGCCGGATCGCCGAGACGCTGCAAGACTGCCTCGCCGCGCTCGGCGACCGCGAGGCCGCCATCGCCCGCGAACTGACCAAGGTTTTCGAGACCGTGCGGCGCGGCTCGACCGCCGAACTGGCGGCCGCTCTGGCGCGGGAGGAGCCGCCCAAGGGCGAGATCGTGCTGCTGATCGCGCCGCCCGAAGCGGGCGCGGAGGCGATTCTGGAGGCCGACCTCGACGCGGCGATCGGCGAGGCGCTGGCGACCCATTCGGTCAAGGACGCCGCCAGCGTCGTCTCGGCCGCGACCGGACAGCCGCGCCGACAGGTTTACGCCCGCGCGCTGCAAATTTCGGCGGGCCGCGAGAAGTGAACCCGCCAGCCTCGCGAAAACGCCGCGCCAACCACGACTTCGGCCTGCGCGCGGAAAGTCTCGCGGCGCTGTGGTTGCGATTGAAATTATATAAGATTCTGGCGCGCCGCTACCGCGTCAACGGGGGCGAGATCGACATTGTCGCCAGACGCGGCGACGACATTGTTTTCGTCGAGGTGAAGGCGCGCGGCGCGATGGACGACGCGATGATCGCGATCACGCCGCAAAAGCAGCGGCGCCTCGCCATCGCCGCGGCGCGCTGGCTGGCGGCGAACCCCTGGGCCGCCCAATATACGCTGCGCGCCGACGCCGTGTTCGTCGCCCCTCGCCGCCTGCCGCGCCATGTGATCGACGTGATGGAGCTGCGGATCGGGTGACGGGCGTCGCGACTGGACAGGGACGGACGGGCGGGGCAAAAAGGCGCAAAGCAAGCCGCCTTCGCGCCGCACAACCTCACGAGACGCAGCTATGAACAAGCCGGCCACGGACATCGAAACCCTCAAAGGCGCGGCGGCGATGTTCGCCCGCTATCGGCGAGACGATTCGCCAAAACCCACGCAGTGGAACGAGACGCTCGACCTCCTGCTCGCGCATCGCTCGCATCGCGCCTTCCTGCCGCGAAAGCTTCCCGAGGGCGCGCTGGAGACCATCATAGCGGGCGCGCAATCGGCTTCGACCTCCTCGAATCTACAAGTCTGGAGCGTCGTCGCGATCGAGGATCAGGAGCGCAAGAACCGCCTGGCCGATCTCGCCGGCGGGCAACAGCATATCCGCGACTGCGCCGTGTTTCTGGTCTGGCTCTCCGATCTCGCCCGGCTCGACAATCTCGCCAAGCTCAACGGCCGCGAGGCGGGCGCGCTCCCCTATGTCGAATTGTTCCTGACCGGCGTCGTCGACGCGGCGCTGGCCGCGCAAAACGCCGTCGTGGCGCTGGAATCGCTGGGGCTCGGCTCGGTCTACATCGGCGCCATGCGCAACAAGCCCCTGGAGGTCGCCAAGGAACTGAACCTGCCGCCTAACGTCTTCGGCGTGTTCGGCATGGCGGTCGGCTTTCCCGACCCCGCGGTCGACACGGGCGTCAAACCGCGCCTCGGCCAGGGGGCCGTGCTGCACCGCGAGCAATATGAATGGGGCGAGGCTCAACTCGACGCGATCAACACGCTCGACGCGAAATTCCGCGATTTCCAGAAGGAGCAGGGCATGCCCGAACAGGGCTGGATACGTCAGGTTCTCTCGCGCGTGCGCGGCCCCGACGCGATGAGCGGCCGCCACAAACTGAAAGAGGAACTGGCCGCCTTGGGCGTCGAGTTGAAGTAATCGCCGGTCAGCGCATCGACGGGTTCATCTCGTCGACGCGCGAGCGGGCGCGCTCGCGTATCCCGAAGGAGATGATCAGGCTGAACATGGCCGCCGACATGCACCACAGCGAATACCAGGCCGCGCGGTTGTGCAGCAGCGAATAGACGAAGGTGAGGAACACAATCGCCCCAAACAGCCGCAGCGCCCGATTGTCGAACAAGACCAGCGGAATGACCGTCAGCGCGAGATAAGCGAGATCCACCAACAGGGGTGGACGGTCGAACCCCGGATCGTAGGCCAGCGAATGTCCGACGACGCTCACCTCGATGCCGTCGGCGCCGGCGAGCAGGAAGCCGAGATACAACGCGAGGAGGCCGCCGCAGCCGCACATCCACTTCCAAATGCGCTTACGCCGCGCGTCGGGTTCGGCGATCGACGCGGCCAGCGGCGTCAGAACCGGCCACACGAGAAACGCGATCATCGTGTAAAGGTAGCGAAAAATCTCGTCGCCGACGAAAGGACGCTCGAGCGACCACCAAACGACGCCCTCGACAAATTGATGCAGGGAAAACACCAGGGGAAACACGGCGAAACCAAGCATTCGCCGGTCGTGGCGCGAGGCCCTATGGACCATGGCGGCGCCGATCACCGCAAGAGCGCATCCCGCGTTAACGCTCGCCCCCAGGGAAATGCACATCGCCAATCGCGCCCCTCACGCGAAACTTTTCCGGGGAGGACGATGGCTCTCCGCGCGGACGAGAGAAACGAAATTTTAGCGTCTCGGGACCGACCCGCTACGCCGCCGATAGCGTCGAAAATATCTTCGCCCCCGACAAAATCAACCGCGTACTGTCCCTTATCCCAAGCGCCGCTCCGGGCTCGAGGCGAGGCCGGCGAACACCGCCCTTGCTCGCCGGCGCGAGAGTGCCTACATGCGAGGCTTGGCAGGCATAAGAGGCGCGAATGGACGAGGACCAAAGGGCGAGACCGGCGAGTTGGCACGCCACCACCATCGTGATGGTGAAGAAGGACGGCAAGACGGTCATCGCCGGCGATGGTCAGGTGAGCCTCGGCCAGACCATCATGAAGGGCAACGCCAAAAAAGTGCGAAGACTCGGCAAGGGCGACGTGATCGCCGGCTTCGCCGGCGCGACCGCCGACGCCTTCACGCTGTTCGAGCGGCTCGAATCCAAGCTCGAGCAATATCCCGGCCAACTCACCCGGGCCTGCGTCGAACTCGCCAAGGATTGGCGCATGGACCGCTATTTGCGCCGATTGGAGGCGATGATGCTGGTCGCCGACAAGGATGTCGGCCTGGTGCTGACGGGCTCCGGCGACGTGCTGGAGCCGGAGGCCGATCAAACCGGCTCCGTCACCGCGATCGGCTCCGGCGGCAATTACGCGCTCGCCGCCGCGAGGGCGATGCTCGACGGTCCGCGCGACGCCGAGGCGATCGCCCGCAGCGCGATGAACATAGCCGCCGACATTTGCGTCTACACCAATCATAATATCGTCGTGGAGACGATTTGATCCCCGTCGCCTTCTGAAGGAACCGAAATATGGCCGATTTCTCGCCGCGCGAGATTGTTTCCGAACTCGACCGCTACATCGTCGGACAATCGGCGGCCAAGCGCGCCGTCGCCATCGCGCTGCGCAACCGTTGGCGCCGGCTACGTCTCGAAGGTCAGATGCGCGAGGAGGTTCTGCCAAAGAACATATTGATGATCGGCCCCACCGGCTGCGGCAAGACCGAGATCGCCCGCCGGCTGGCGCGGCTCGCCGACGCGCCTTTCCTGAAGGTGGAGGCCACGAAATTCACCGAGGTCGGCTATGTCGGCCGCGATGTCGAGCAGATCGTGCGCGATCTCGTCGAGGTGGCGATCAGCCTCGTCAAGGAACGCCGCCGCAAGGGCGTCGAGGCGCGCGCGCAACTCGCCGCCGAGGACCGCGTGCTCGACGCGCTGGTCGGTCCCGCCGCCCAGCCGGCGACGCGGGAAAGCTTTCGCAGGAAATATCGCGCCGGGGAACTCGACGACAAGGAGATCGAAATCGAAATCGCCTCCGCCGGCCCGAGCGGCCCGGTGTTCGAAATGCCCAATATCCCCGGCAGCGTGACCGCCTTTTCGCTTGGCGACATTTTCGGCAAGGCCTTTCAGGGCCGCACGAAGACTCGCAAGCTTCATGTGAAGGACGCCATCGCGCCGCTCGTCGCCGAGGAGAGCGACAAGCTGATCGATCAGGAAGAGAGCGTGCGCGAGGCGATCCACGATGTCGAGAACAACGGCATCGTGTTCATCGACGAAATGGACAAGATCTGCGCGCGCGAGGGGCGCGGCGGCGGCGGCGACGTGTCGCGCGAGGGCGTGCAGCGCGACCTGCTGCCCTTGATCGAGGGCACGACCGTGACGACGAAACATGGCTCGGTGAAGACCGACCATGTGCTGTTCATCGCCTCCGGCGCCTTTCATGTCGCGAAGCCCTCGGACCTTTTGCCCGAACTTCAGGGCCGCCTGCCGATCCGCGTCGAACTCTCTTCGCTTAATGAAGAGGATTTCCGCCGCATCCTCACCGAGACGGAAGCCTGCCTGACCAAGCAATATATGGCGCTGCTCGGCACGGAGGGCGTCGAGCTGGAATTCGCGCCGAGCGCCGTGGAGGCCATCGCCAAGGTCGCCGTGGAGGTCAACACCTCGGTCGAGAACATCGGCGCGCGCCGGCTGCAAACGGTGATGGAGCGCGTGCTCGACGACATCAGTTTCACCGCGTCGGACCGCGACGGGGAAAAGATCGTCATCGACGGCGAGTTCGTCGAAAAGCACATCGGCGATCTCGCGAGAAACCGCGATTTGAGCCGGTTTATTTTGTGAGGTCTTCGTGTTCTTTGTGTTCTTGGTGGTGTATTTCCGAGGGTGAAAGTTGAACCACGAAGGACACAAAGCGCACCAACGAATCCGCCCTCGCACTTGCGCGGGGCAAAAACCATTGCCATAAGGACCGCCGGCTTCCCTCAACCGGCGCAACACATGTCCAGCTTCCCCGAGCGCGTCTTTTCCGGCGTGCAGTCCACCGGCAATCTGCATCTTGGCAACTATCTCGGCGCCATCGTCAAATTCGTCGAGCTGCAAAAGACCCACGACTGCCTCTATTGCGTCGTCGATCTGCACGCCATCACCGTGCCGCAAGACCCGCTGACGCTGCGCGACAACACGCGCGAGATCGCGGCGGCCTTCATCGCCTGCGGCGATCGACCCCAAGAAGAACATCGTCTTCAACCAGAGCCAGGTTCCCGAACACGCCGAACTCGCCTGGGTCTTGAACTGCATCGCGCGCATTGGCTGGCTGAACCGCATGACGCAGTTCAAGGACAAGGCCGGCAAGGATCGCGAGAACGCCTCCATCGGTCTCTATGATTATCCCGTGCTGATGGCCGCCGATATTCTGATCTATCGCGCGACGCATGTGCCGGTCGGCGAGGACCAGAAGCAGCATCTGGAGCTCGCGCGCGACATCGCGCAAAAATTCAACAACGACTTCGCCGAGTCCATTTCCCGCAATGGTTTTGGCGAGGCGTTCTTTCCGCTGCCCGAGCCGCTGATTTCCGGCCCGGCGACGCGGGTGATGAGTCTGCGCGACGGGTCCAAGAAAATGTCGAAGTCGGACGCATCGGAATATTCGCGGATAAATCTTTCCGACGACGCCGAGCAGATCGCGCAAAAAATCCGCAAGGCCAAGACCGACCCCGAGCCCCTGCCGACCGAGGAAAAGGGACTGGAAGGGCGCGCCGAGGCGGCCAATCTCGTCGGGATTTTCGCGGCGCTTTCCGGGCGCGACAAGGCGGGCGTGCTCGCCGAATATGGCGGCGCCAATTTCTCGACCTTCAAGAACGCGCTGGTCGATCTCGCGGTGGAAAAGCTCTCGCCGATCACCGCCGAGATGCGCAAGATCACCGCGAACCATGATTATATCGACACGGTGCTGCGCGACGGCGCCGAGCGCGCGCGGGCGCTGGCGAACGAGAACATGAAGGCGGTGAAGGATATCGTGGGGTTTTTGCGGTAGGCGGGGGCCATCACCCCCGCCGCCAAGCAATCAACCCCGCCGTGGACCCATCCAGCGCCGCCGTCGACGCGCCCGCGTTCTCGACGATCGGCGCGAGGCGGCCGGCCAGTTCCTTGCCAAGTTCCACGCCCCATTGGTCGAACGGGTTGATGTCCCAGATCACCGACTGCACGAACACCTTGTGCTCATAGAGCGCGACGAGGCGGCCGAGCGTGCGCGGATCGAGTTTTCGATAGAGCAGCGTGCTCGACGGGCGGTCGCCGGAAAAAACCTTATGCGGCGCGAGGCGCTCGACATCGGCCTCGGAGCGCCCTTCCTTGCGCAGCAGCGCCTTGGCCTCCTCCAGCGTTCGCCCGCGCATAAAAGCTTCGCTTTGGGCGAGGCAGTTGGCGAACAGCAGCGCATGGTGATGCGGGTCGGCGGCGACGGGTTCGGCGGCGACGAGGAAATCTATCGGCGTCACGTCGGTCCCCTGGTGCAGCAGTTGGAAAAACGCGTGCTGTCCATTGGTGCCGGGCTCGCCGAAAATCACCGGGCCGGTGGCGGTTTCGACGGGCGCGCCGGCGCGCGTCACGGATTTGCCGTTCGACTCCATGTCGAGTTGTTGCAGATAGGCGGGAAAACGCGCGAGCCGCTGGTCATACGGGATGACGGCATGGGCCGCGCGTCCCAGCACATTGCGATGCCACACGCCCAAGAGGCCCATCAGCGCGGGGATGTTTTTATCGAGCGGCGCCTCGCGAAAATGCGTGTCGATGTCAAAGCCGCCACGCAGAAATTGCATGAAATGATCGGGTCCGACGGCGATCGCCAGAGCCAGTCCGATCGACGACCACAGCGAATAGCGGCCGCCGACCCAATCCCAAAAGCCGAACACGCGCTCGGGGTTGATGCCGAACTCCGCTGCCTTGCCCGAGCCGCGTGGACACGGCGGCGAAGTGCTTTGCCACCGCCGCCTCGCCGAGCGCGGCGACGACGCGCGCCCGCGCGCTGGCGGCGTTGGCCATGGTCTCCTGCGTCGTGAAAGTTTTCGACGAGACGATGAACAGCGTGCGCGAAAGATCGAGCGGCTCCAGCGTGTCGGAAAGATCGGCGCCGTCGACATTGGCGACGAAATGCGTTCGCGGCCCCGCGCCGCGATAGGGCGACAAGGCCCGCGCCGCCATCGCCGGCCCGAGGTCGGAGCCGCCGATCCCTATATTCACGATATCCGTGAAGGGTTTATCGCCCGCGCCCAGAATCGCGCCCGCGCGGATGTCGCGCGCGAGGGCGAAGACCCGCTCGCGCGTCGCCTCGATCTCGCGCCTGAAATCGACGCCTTGCACGATGATCGGCTTGTTTGAAAAATCGCGCAGCCCCATATGCATGGCGGCGCGCCCTTCCGTGTTGTTAACCGGTTCGCCGCGAAACAGCGCCGCGCGCCGGCCCTCGAGATCGCGCGCCTTCGCTAGCGCGACCAGCAAGGCGATCGTCTCGCGCGTGATCTTGTGCTTGGAGAAATCGAACAGAAAATCGTCGAGCGGGACGGAAAACTCCTGAAAGCGCGACGGGTTTCGCGCGAACAAGTCGCGCGCCCGCTCCTTGCGCAGCGCGCGGGCATGGGCGTCGAGGGCGTCGAAGGCTGAGGCGACGGCGGTTTGCGGCATGGAGGCGCCTTTGCGGGAGCGGGGCTTGAAGGGCGAACGATTCGCGCCCGACACCATAGCAAAAGGACGCCGCCGCCGCGCCGGCTGGAAGCAACGCGCAAAAACGCGCATCGACGCGCATTTTTTGGCGCGGGCCGCGCATTCCCGCCCGCGGGCGTCGTTGCCTCCGCCGCGGGCGACGACGGCGCGACCCGCAAGCCCGCTCCAAGTTCGGGAAATTCGATTATGACAAGTTTTTTTCTATATTGTGACAGACACATGTGAAACTTATATCGGTTCAATGACGTTTTCCCAGTGGGAGACACAAATGAACCTGATTCCCCTGGTTGACGTGCGGCGCGGCGGTCCCGTCGCACACACGCGCGCCCGCGTCGCGGCGGCGGCGGCGTTGCGCGAGCTTTGTCTGGCGCCGATCCCGCGCTGGAGCCGGCATGTTTGTTTGTCATCGATCGACCACATCGCCGCGAAATGGCTGCGCAGTTCAGTCTCGACCTACGGCGAGGACCTGCGCGATGTCGCGCGGATTTTGGGTTTTCCCGGCGCGCTGACGCTGAACATGTCCTATCTTTTCGCCTGCACCACCTCGGCGGCGCGGGGGCCGAACGGCGCGCCGCTGCTGCGCCGCTCGCTCGACTGGCCGTTCGACGGGCTCGGCCGTTGCGTCGAAATCGCTTGGCAATCCGGGCCGGCGGGCGACTTCTACAACGTCACCTGGCCGGGCGCGGTCGGCGTGCTGAGCGCCATGGCGCCGGGACGCTTTTGCGCGGTCATCAACCAGGCGCCGATGCGCCGGCGCACGCGCGGGCTCATCGGGCTTCCCTATGACGCCATGATCAATCTCGGCAATGCGCTGATGCGCGAGGACGGCTGGCCGCCGGACCATTTGCTGCGTCTCGCCTTCGAAACCTGCGAAAGCTTCGAGGACGCGATAGCGCTCCTCTCGCGCGAGCCGCTGGCTCGACCGGCGCTGTTCACGCTGACCGGAACGCGCCCCGACGAGATGGCGGTCGTCGAGCGGACCGAGCGCGGAGGCGCTCGTGCTGCGCGGCCACGCGACGGTCGCCAACGACTGGCAGACGCCGCGCCGGGGCTGGCACGGCCGGATGGGGCTTGAGAACAACGAGGCGCGCAAGGCCACGATGCGCGGCTTCGCGCCCGGCGGCCCGGCGTTCCGTTGGGCCGTGCCGCCCGTGCTGAACGCGACGACGCGGCTCGTCGTGGAAATGTCGGCGGCGGGAGCGGGTGATCTTTGCGCCAGGGGCTACGAGGCGGCGTCCTGGACCAGCCTGCCAACTCCAGCGACGCGGGATTTTCACCTTTGCGACGCGGCGCCGGCGCTGGCGGCGTGAGGACTCGCGGCGCTTCGGCCGCGTCCAAGGCGCCCACTGTCGCGATTTCCGGCGTAGCGCTCATCAAGGGATGAGCTGAATCGGGTGAGCGCTGTCGCGGATATGGGATCGCGCGGCGAAGCGCCGAGTTCCGAGTCAAGCGGCTCTCGGTAGCCTGCTTGGAGCACCTTGACGCCGATGGAACACGCCAAAATAGCGCGACGCAGGCCATTCCCGGCGACGGCCTCGATCAACTTAAATCGGCATTCCATCTTTGAGCGTCGCCGGAACACCCTCGATCAAATGTAAGCGCTTGACGCGCCGCGCAAAGCTTTCATCGCGCGGGGCGCAGCCGCCCGCCGCAAGCCGCCCGCCATTGACAGGCGCCCGTCGCAACTGGTCTATGCTGGCCTTAAGCCCGCGCCACGCGCCCGTGAATAGGAAAAGGATTTAACGACCTTTGCCCATCAAATTGCCACCCGAAGCCATCGAACCGTTTACACGCGCCTGGCGCCATCGGGAGCTTATCCGCGCGGTGGCGCGGCGAGAGTTCCTGTCGCGATTTCGCGGCTCCGCGCTGGGGCCGGCCTGGGCCGTGCTGGCGCCGCTGATCATGATGTTGACATATACGGTGGTGTTTTCGATCACCGTGCCGCAGCTCGCCGCCGGAAAGAGCGTGACCGAATACGCCAGCGGAATTTTCGTCGGACTGATTATCTTCAATCTCTTCAGCGAACTCGCCTATCGCGCGCCGATGCTGCTGCATGAGCATGTGAATTTCGTCAAAAAATCGATCTTCCCCAGCGAAACCATCGCTTGGACCGCCACGATCCGCGCTTTCACCTATGGCGGCATCGCATTCGTCGTGTTTTTGGCGTTTCGGCTTGTCACGGGCGCCCCGCTCCCGGCGACCCTGCTGTTCGCGCCCTTGCTGTTCGCGCCTTTCGCGCTGTTCATTTTGGGGATCGTTTGGTTCTTCATGGCGCTGGGGGCCTTTACGCGCGATGTCGCGCATATCATGGCCTCGATCGTGCCGGTCCTGATGTTCGCGACGCCCGTGTTCTATTCGATGGATCAAGTGCCGCCCCAATACGCGATGTGGCTGCGGTTCAACATAGTGGGCGACTATATCGACATGCTCCGCGCCGTCGCGCTCGACGGCGTGTTGCCGAATCCGTTTGGCTACGTGCTGCTCGTCGCGGCTTCCTACGCCATGTTCCTGTTCGGCTACCAATTCTTCATGCGTTACAAGTCGGTCATTGTCGACGTCATCTGAAACCAATTTCTCGCGCGCGCGGCGCTAGAGACTTTCCGGTTTAGATTGAACCGGAAAGTCTCTAGATTGCTTTGTTTTTGTCGTGCTTTCCGAGGCAAAACCGGCGTCCACTTTTGCCGAAAGCACTCTAAGCGTTACGCGTAAGGCGCGGCGAGACTGTCGCTCGGCGCCGAATAAGGCGACGCCGCGCCGGCGGCGACGAGCCTGGCGCGCGGCCCGTAATTCAGCCGCGCGATCAGCCAGGCCGGACCCAGAATTTCCAGCAGCGCCATGGCCGCGAGCACAACCACGAAGCGCGCGTCCGCCCGCAACAGCGACTGCAACGCGACGAGAAACAGAATATGCGCGGCCGGAATGGCGATGATCGTCAGCGCGCCGCCAGCCCCGCGCCGGCCGGTGATATTGCCGAAGTTGAGCACAAGCGCCATGGCGAGCAGCGAGTGACCCAGAGTCAGCAGTGGGACGCCAATTCTCATCGCGGCCTCGGTCGTCCATTCGGCGAGCACTCTCGAATCCGCCCGCGCGACCGCGAACTGCGCCATGAACTCCTTCGCCGGCAATTCATAGACGCCATGCCAGCTGCGCGGGGGCAAGCCACCGCTGCCCTGCATCGGCAAAGCGATCGCATATTCGTCGAAAGCGGCGATTCGCACGTCGCTGGTGGCGATCGGGCGGGTCTGGATGCTGCCCTTGGTCAGCGCGACGACCACTCCGGATTCGCTGCGCCGAAATTCGGCGCGCGCCGCCGTGATGGTCTGCTCCTGCATTTTTTCGACGGAAATCTGCCGCACGAACAGATTGACGGCGATATCCGGCGTCTCCCAGCGTTCCAGATAGAGGGTCTTGGCGCCGTTTTCGAACGTGTAGAAATGCGCGGGCTCGAGCATGCGGTGGTTGAGCGAGTTGCGCACGACGTTGAGCACGTCCTGCATGCTTCCCTGGTATTGCGGCGCGATAAAATTCGCGAGCGCCAGACCCGCGCCGACCGACAGCAGCGCCAGCACCAAAGTCGGTACGGCAAATGGCCCAAACCGAAAGGCGAAGCGCGTATAAAACGGAGATCAAACTCTCGCTCGCCATGCTGGCGAACGTCATCGCGGTGGCGACGCCAACCGCCATCGGCAGCGCCACATAGGCGACCGTGGGCGTCACGCCGACGATGGCCGGCCACACCAATCCCCCGCGCACCGCGGCGGCGGGCAACTGGCCCAAAAGATAGGACAGCACCACCGGCACGCACAGCGCGGATTCCACGACGAAGGCGGCGATCGCGACGCGCTTGATAAGATAGACGAACAGCAGGCGCGGCATCGATTCAGCGCTCCCGTCGTAAAAGGCTCGCCGGCGCAGCGGCTCATTTCTTGAACCTCGCCCAGGCCGCCTTGGAATATTCGGTCCAGGCCGAATCGAACACGCCGCGCGACGGCAAGGCGGTCGCGCCCGCCCAATGCGCGAAGTAAATCTCTTTTCCGTCGGGGGCGAGCGGTTTTCCCTTCGCGAAGGTCACGCCCGGCGCCTTGTAGAAGCTCTCGTGCGAGGCGTTCGCCACGACGTCCGGAAGAAGCGCGATTTTTAGTCCGCGCCGATGGGTGACAAAGTTCACCAAGGGTTGCGCGAAAAGCTGCCCGCGCTTGCGCACGTCATGGAAGATCGCCGCGTCCTTGGCCATGGTGTCGAGAAAATCCGAGAGTTTCAGGTATTTGTTCGACGTGACCCAAAAACCGTCGTTGAACAGCAGCACATTGTCCAAAAAGGGATAGGCGGCGCGTCGGTCGTTATAGACATATTCGAAGCTCGGCGACGCCACGATGAACTCGGTCTCGCCCGCCTTCAGCCGTCCGAAGATCGACGTGAAGTCTTGAAACAGAATTACGTCGACATCGACATACGCCACTTCGTCGAGCGGGAGCGCCAGCGCCTGGAGTTTTCTCAAGCGCCGACGATTAGTGTTGAAAATGCCGGGATAAAGCTCGTCCGCGAGCCGATCGATCTCGGTTGGCTCCTCCTCGACGAAATGCGCGCCGTATATCTCCGCCGCGCGGCGGGTTTGCGCGATATTGTCGTCATAGGGGATGAGATACAGCGGCAAGGCGGAGTTCGTGGCGCGATAGCTCTCCAGAAAGGGCAGCAGCCAGTCGATGATCTTGTCGTTGCCGACGATGGCGACGCCGTAGCGTCCGCTGGCGGCCGCGGCGTCGTTGGGGGACGAAAAAGCTGGATTCGGGGAGGATGGGATCATATACCAAGGTCTACTTGGAAAGTCCGGCGGTTAGCAAGAGGGGTGGATTTGGGGTCGGGCGACGCCGTCAGAACGTCTGAAGAGAGGGTCGCCGACGGGCCGCTGGCCGGGAGAACGGTCGCGGTGATTCACGCCGCTTGGCATTCGTGCGGCAGCTATCAGGTTAACCTAAGCCAGAGTTTACGCCTATAAGGCGCTCGGGGCCAGAGCGATTTCCGTCGCCCTGATGGACGTGCCGTCGCCGCCCCCGCCGGGCGGCCGATGGGCGGACTACATCGCGGCGACAAAAGATCTCGCCGCCGACGGCCGCTATTACGCCAGTCCGCCGCGTGGCGCCCTTTGGACTTCGAAGCTGCTAAAGGACGGCTGGTGGCCATTGATCCACGGCGATCAGGCGCGATGGTTGATCGAACTCGCCAAGCTGGCGCCGCTTCCGAGCGGATTGGAGACGGAGCGGATCGACCTCATCCACGCCAACCATTATTTCACGCTGCCCCTGGCTCGGCGGCTGCGCGGCGCCGCCAGGGCGCCAATCATCTGCGAAACCCAGGATATTCAGGCCCGCCAATATGTTCTGCGCAACCAGGGCGGGTTTTTCGTGCCGCCATACGCGAGCTACGAGGATATGCTGGCGGTCGAACTGGACTGGACCGGCCAGGCGGATCTTTGCGTCCATCTCAACGAAGAAGAGCATCGCGAATTCGGGCGATTGTTGCCAAAAGCCCGCCATGCGCTGGTCTATCCCGCCGTCGCGCCGGTTCCGCTGAGCGAAAAGGGTCGCGGCATTGTGATCGTCGCCAGCGACAATTACGCCAATTTCGTCAGTATGCGCTGGTTTCTGAACGAGGTTCTGCCGCTGGCCGGCGACGTCGCGGTGTCGATTTACGGCAATATCGACGCGGGCGTGAAGAACCGCGACAGGGCGTTGTATGAGGCGCATCGCGCGCTGTTCAAAGGCCGGGTCGCCGATCTTGGCGCCGTTTACGCCGACGCCGCATGTATTCTGCTGCCGACCGTCGAAGGCCACGGCCTGTCGATCAAGGCGGTGGAGGCTTTGTCCAGCGGCGCGCCGTTGATCGCGACGACAGCCGCCTTTCGCGGCATGGGCGTCGATCCAAGCAGGCTCGCCAATGTGACGTTGAGAGAAGACGCGCCCGGCTTCGCCGCCGCTCTTCGCGAGACTTCGGCGAAACTACGCGCCGGCTCGTTAACGCGAGATTGCGCGACCAGCGACACGCGGCGGCTATACGACGCGGTCTTCAGTCCGAGGGCCTATGCCGACGCGCTGGCGCGGATCGCCGTTCCGCTGCTTGAACGCGCACGCCGCCGGCGCCTCGGCGCGCACGAACGGAACAGCCATGACCACAATGCGTCCTCCGGCCGTCATCGGCGTCGTCACCGCCTCCGACCGCGCCAGCGCCGGCGTCTACGCCGACGAAAGCGGGCCGGCGATCGAGGCCTATTTCCGCAAGGTTTTGACAACGCCGTTCCGTCTGGAGCGACGCATCATCCCCGACGGTTTCGAGAGCGTGCGCGACACTTTGATCGACCTCGCCGACATCATCGGCTGCGATCTCATTGTCACGACGGGCGGAACCGGCCCCAGCCCGCGCGATCTGACGCCGGAAGCGACATTGGCGGCGGCGCCGCGCGAGCTGCCGGGCTTCGGCGAACTGATGCGCAAGGTCTCGCTGGAGCAGGTTCCCACCGCGATCCTGTCGCGCCAGCTCGCGGCGCATCGTGGTAAATGTCTCATCATCAATTTGCCGGGCAAGCCGGCGGCGATCGAATTGTGTCTCGACGCGGTGATGCCGGCCGTGCCTTATTGTCTCGACCTTATCGGCGCCGCTTGGCTTGACACCGATCCGGCGCGCGTCAAAACCTTTCGTCCGAAGGCGAAGTGAGCTCGGGCCGGCGCGGCCCGCACGTTGCCCACTCGAACGGGTAGGAAAACATCCACGCCGCGCGACAATGCGGGCGCTTCTCATCGCGCGGCGCCGCCTGTATAGATTTGGTCCGCCGCCCCGAATCAAACCGCGATGCGTCCCGCCGCATCGAGATATTCATCCGTCGCACGAGCAAAGATCAAGGGTTAGAAACATGAACGATTTGCGGCTCGCCGTGGTGGGCGCCGCCGGCCGCATGGGCCGGATGCTGTTGCAGACGATTCCCGACACCTTGGGCATGCGCCTCTCGGGCGCGCTCGAGAGCGCGAACTCGCCGATAATTGGCCAGGATTCCGGGACGCTGATCGGCGCCGACCCCAACGGCGTCCTCGTCGGCGCCGAGCCCGGGCCCGTTCTCGAATGCTGCGACGTGCTGATCGACTTCTCCTCTCCATCCTCGACCGTGGCGCTGGCGAGTCTGACCGCTCGGGCGGGCGTCGCCCATGTGATCGGGACCACCGGCCTCTCGGAGGGGGATCTTGAAGCGATAGCGGAGGCGGCGCGAAAGACCGTCATCGTGCGCTCGGGCAATATGAGCCTGGGCGTCAATCTGCTCGCGGTGCTGGTCGAGCGCGCGGCGCGGGCTCTCGGGCCGGCTTGGGACGCCGAGATCGTCGAAATGCACCACCGGCTGAAGGTGGATGCTCCGTCGGGCACGGCGTTGCTTCTGGGCGAAGCGGCGGCCCGCGGGCGGGGCGTGAATTTGAGCGAGCACAGCGCGCGCGGCCGCGACGGCCTCACGGGCCCGCGCAAGGCTGGGGATATAGGTTTCGCGAGCCTGCGCGGCGGCACGGTCATTGGCGATCACAGCGTGATTTTCGCCGGCGTGGGCGAGCGCATCGAGTTTTCGCATCGCGCCGAGGACCGAGGCATATTCGCGCGCGGCGCGCTGGCGGCGGCATTGTGGACGAGGGGCCGCGCCCCGGGTCTTTATTCGATGGCCGACGTGCTCGGTCTTTCCGATGGCTGATCGACACAAGGGCCTCGCAAACATGAATCGCACGCTCGTCCTCGTTCGCCACGGCGAAAGCGAATGGAACGCCAAGAATCTTTTCACCGGCTGGAAGAATCCGGACCTGACGCCGCTCGGCGTCGAGGAGGCGCGGCGCGCCGGCCAGGAGTTGCGGCGCCGCGACATTCTGTTCAGCATCGGCTTCACCTCGGCGCTGCTGCGCGCGCGACATACGATCGATCTTATTTTCGAGGAGCTTGGCCAGTCCAATGTGCCGACCGTCCGCGACCGAGCGTTGAACGAGCGCCACTACGGCGATCTCTCCGGACTCAACAAGGACGAGGCGCGCGACAAATGGGGCGAGGAGCAGGTGCGACTGTGGCGCCGCTCCTACGATGTCGCGCCGCCCGGCGGCGAAAGCCTCAAGGACACGGTGGCGCGCGTGGTGCCTTTCTATTGCCAGCGCATTTTGCCTCCGGTTCTGCGCGGCGAGCGCGTGCTGGTCGCGGCGCACGGCAATTCGCTGCGCGCATTGGCCATGGTGCTCGACCAGATGACGCCGGAAAGCGTCACCACGCTCGAATTCGCGACCGGCGCGGTGGTGATCTATACGCTCAACGCGGATTCGACCGTCGCGTCGAAGGATGTGGTGGAGTGCGCAACTCCGTCGTCCAAGCCCGCGGCGCCGAGGTGAGACCGACTCCATGACGCGGGCTGAGTTTCCGCTGGCTCGCCAGAGCTATTCGAAGCTCAACTGGATATTTGTGATCGTCCGGTCCATTGAATCGGTCGGTAGATAGCAAAAAGGATTCGTCGCGATCGGCGCGTCCCTGCAGTGCCTGTGCTTGCCGTCCCATTCGTATCCCGCCTCATTCATGCAAGCGGTGATCGCCTTGTGGATGACCGTGGGATCGGCGCCGCGCCGCGCCTCGGGATGGGCGGATTCGCCCGCCAACTCACAGGCCGACGTTTGAACCTGTTGGGCCTTAAAGAAAGACACGGCGCTGCCGTACAAGATGATTTCCAAAATGCCGATGATGACGGCGCCCGCGACCAGGGCCGCCATGGCTCTCGGCGCGCTCGATACGTAGCGGATATTGATGAAGTAGAGGCCTCCTAACGCCAGGAGGCTCCCGCCGATAACCAGGGCGAACGGAACAATGAAAACCGCGAGATCTTGATTCAAGGCATGCTCTCCCACGCTCTACGCCCGCGATCAAAATGATCGCGCCGACGAGTTCGTAGGAGTCATCAGCCGTTCCGGCGGTTAAGGGGGACTCCATCCCCATCCGCGGGAATATAAGCGATAAAGAGCAGGATCGTCAAAGAGCGCCCCGTTTTCGCAAGGCAATCGCCGCCCGGACAAGGAGGGGCGTCCAGCGGCGGTTCGTGGCTGCGATACTCGCTCAAGATCGTGAATTTACACTCAACCGGGGCGCCTTGGGCGGCCTCGATGAACGAACCGACCGGCTCGACCCGGCGCGGCGACAGACCCAAGCCGATACGCTAAAATCGATATATGCTCGACCTTCCCCCCGGCGTCATTCTCCATCGCGGCTATCTCGACCGCGCGGCGCAGCAAAACCTCGCGCTTGAAATCGCGGAGGTCATCGCCCGAGCGCCGCTCTATACTTGCGCCATGCCCAGGAGCGGCGCGCCCATGTCGGTGCGGATGACCAATTGCGGAGAACTTGGTTGGCTGAGCGACAAGGAGGGCGGCTATCGCTACGTCCCTCGCCACCCGGTGACGGACGAGGCTTGGCCGGCCATCCCCAAGGCGCTTCTTCTCGCCTGGGAGCGTCTCGCCGGTTACCCGGCGCCGCCGGAAGCCTGCCTGATCAATGTTTACGACGCCAAGGCCCGAATGGGCGCTCATCAAGACCGCGACGAGAAAGATTTCACCGCGCCGGTCGTGTCGCTGTCGCTTGGCGCGGATTGCCGGTTTCGCGTTGGCGGGACGAGGCGGGGCGGCAAAACGATGTCGCTCGTGCTGTCGTCCGGCGACGCGCTGGTTTTGGGCGGGCCGGCGCGACTGTGTTTTCACGGCGTCGATAGAGTATTGCCGACCCTGCCGGCGCCCCTCGCGCCGAGCCTGCCCGCCGGCGCCGCGCGCATAAACCTCACGCTGCGGCGAGTGAGCTAAGTGATTATGCAACTACTTGATTTTCCGGCGCGCCGAAATAGGCGGGCGTTCGGAACGAGTGCGGCGCGCTCTATAAGAAAGAAGTACGCTTCTCAAATATTGTGACAAGCGCCGCCCATCGTGTCGCATTCCAGCAACACCAAATAGTGTGGCATTTGAGCCACACCAAATAGCAAATCGTACCGAAATTCGATTCTGAAAAATTAGTGTTTCAAAAGTGTCACAAATGCGCCCTATCGCTGTCAGCACTAGCTAGGCGTCAATTTGGGATTGGCCCTCGATCTCGGAGACATCGAATGAGTAAAATAAAGAAAAGCGGCGCCCGCAAATGGGTCTTGGGACTCTTGGCCGGCGTGTCTTCGATCGCGGTGTTCGCATCATGCGCGCCGGCGTTTGCCGCGGCGGACGCGGAAACGAAGGCCGAAATTCGCGCGCTGAAAGAGCAGTTGAAGCGCCTTGAACAGCGGCTCGAAAGCCAGGCTCAGAGCCAGCGCCAGACCGAGCGCAAGGTCGAGCGCGTCGAACACGCCACGGTCGAAGCCCCCCGCGCCCGGCGGCCCCGGCGCTTCGTGAGCAAGGATGGCGTGCCCTGGCCGTCCGCCTTCTATTATAAGGCCGTCACCATCACTCCCGGCGGCTTCTTCGAATTCGCCACGCTCCACCGCAGATCACTACATTGGCGCGGACATCGCGACGCCGTTCGGCAATATTCCGTATGCGAACAACTGATACGCCTCACATGCGACGAGATATCGCTTCACCGCCCGTCGCAGCCGCTTCACCTGGGCACGGATGCGGATCTCGACCCCGTGACCCACGTCAAAATGTATCTCGCGACCGACTTCCTGTCGGATGCGCAAACGGGGACGCTCAACCAAAGCGATTCGTGGAATTTCCGCTTGCGCGAGCTCTATATGCAAGCTCGACAGGGCGGATTTGGCGGTCTGCATGTCATGGCGCTGGTCAGAGTACACCTGATCGGCATGAACTCGCGAGGAACGACGCCGGACACCTTTATCACCCCGCCGGTCATCGACGACCAGTACATGCCCGGCTATACGTGGTCGCGTCAGCTTGGCATTCGCCTAAGCAAGGACCTTCCTTATAACCTCCAGGTACGCGTTCGCCGCCGAAATGCCCTATACGACGCTTCGGGAACGGCGACGCCCGCGATTTCAGTTAACGGCACGGCGGCGCCCGTACCCGCAGCGTCGGGGCTTCCCGGCGCCTATCTTCAGACGCCGGTCGGCGGCTCTCTCTACAACAACGCGAACACCATTTCCTCCAACGACGTTCCCGATCTGATGACCAAGCTGCTTGGGATCCGACCTTTTCGGCCATCGGTGCATGTCGAAGGCGGCGGCATGTTGCGCAAATTCGACGATCGCGTTTTTGGCGGCAATCATGACGTGTGGGGCGGAAGCGGCGAGCTCGGCGTGATCGTCTCGATCATTCCGAAATGGCTCGACTTTCAGTTTTCCGCCGTCTCCGGCCGCGGCAACGCCCGTTACGGCTCCTCGGATCAATCGATTCCCGACGTCGCCTTCAACTGGATGGGTGGTTTGACGCCGATCCACGAGCGCCAGGCGATGATCGGCCTCACGGCCCATCCCACGCCCGCGACCGACGTCTATGTCTTCGCCGGCGGCGAATTTATGAGCGCCACCTATGGCTGGGCCAGATATCCCAAGACGGCCATCAATGGGGGAGGGCTCTATTCCTACGGATACGGCAACCCGGCCTATATGAACACCGGCTGTAACTTCGACTCCGGTGGTGTTGGATCGAGCCTACTGTCAAACTGCGTAGGCAATACGAAGGATGTCCGCCAGGTCACGGCGGCTTCTGGCATAATCTCTACGACGGTCCCGCCGGCAAGGTGCGGGTCGGCGCGCAATATTCCTACACGATCAGGGATTCGTTCCAGGGCGTCGGCGGCGCCTTCAAGGGAACGGAGAACATGATCTTCACCAGCATGCGCTACTATCCCTTCAACTAACGGTTTTCGGCGCCGAGGCGAGAAAAGCTTCCGGCGCCGGACCCCTTCTCAAAGGGCCGCCCGTGGGCTGACGACGGGCGGTCCTTTTGCTTGAGAAGAAGATCGACGAGGGGTGATCCCACCCCTCACCTCACTATGACATAACCACCGTAGGGGTATCCGGGCAGGTGTTGACCCAGTGTTGAGTTGGTCCGTCGCCCACGGGCTTGATGCAGTCGAAACACTTATACTGCATCCCGGCGCCTTGGCCGGTCCATTTGCGACAGGCGTCCATGGCGCTCTCATAGGCCTGCGCCCCCGCCCCCTCCGCAAGAATGAACATTCCCGCGCAAGCCGCCACAATGAGAGCGGAATTCATAGTAGATCGAGACATGACGATTTCCTTCAGCTTTCGACCCTGCGGCTTCAGAAATCGAATCATGACGAACGTTATATGCTTGTCATAATTCGGTGCTATCCTCCTCCCCGCACGCCAGTCATGGGCTGAAGATAGGTGAGAATCTCGCGCCGGCAAGGATTGCGCCGGGCGATAGTTTTTTGCCGGCCATGCGCCTCGCTCGGAGCCTCAAGCCCGAATACAGCCTTGCCAGAGCTGCAATCCCCGCTAAGATGGCCCTGCACAAAAACGGGGATGGAGTTCCCCAAAACCGCCGAACAGGCCGATGACTCCTATTGCGCGTTCAACGCGAGAAGGAGTCGTATGCGTAATTTGGCGAAGCACAATCCCCTCTGCTTATTCGCCCGCCAATCCCTTTCCGGATCGCCTCCCTCTTGGAGCGATGGCGGAGGCGTTTTCGCGCGGGGCCCCGCCTTGGACCTCTCTCTCTAACATTCAGGACCGATCATGACCGGCATTTGGGCGCAAATGGCTTTGGTGTTCGGGCTCGCGCTGATCGCGACGCTTGTGTCCAACAAATTGCGAATTTCGACCGCTCTTTCCGAGATCATCGTCGGCATGCTCGCGCGGGCGATTTTCAGCGTCACGGTCGGCGTCGAAATCTTTGGCGTCCAGGAGCCTTGGGTGAAGACCCTCGC
This sequence comes from uncultured Alphaproteobacteria bacterium, assembly GCA_963710695.1. GTDB lineage: Bacteria > Pseudomonadota > Alphaproteobacteria > Rhizobiales > Beijerinckiaceae > Methylocystis. Next base: position 305,311 of record CAVQBO010000009.1, read on the forward strand.
CGGCGTCGGGGCCATTCTTTTGACGTTTCTCGCCGGAGCGGAACTCGACCCCGACGTCTTCAAGGCGAAATGGAAAGAGTCCGTCTCGATCGGCGTCGCCAGCTTTCTGCTCCCCGCCATCGGATGTTGGGCGGCGGCGCATTATCTGCTGGGTTGGGAGACGATGCCCGCGATCCTGGCCGGCATCGCGCTCGCCGCGACCTCGGTCGCGGTCGTGTATACGGTGATGATGGAATATGGCCTCAACCGAACCGACTTCGGCAAGACCATTCTCGCGGCCTGTTTCGTCACCGATCTCGGCACGGTCGTCACGCTCGGCCTGGTGTTCGCCCCCTTCACGTTCAAAACGGCGGTGTTCGTCGTCGTGGTCGCCGCGGCCTTTATCGGCCTGCCGCGGGTCACGCCGCATCTGTTCAAGCTCTTCGGCGGGCGCCCCTCGGAATTCGAGGCGAAGCTCCTGTTGTTCTGCCTGCTGGGGATGGGGGCGCTCGCCACATGGGCGGACAGCGAGGCGGTGTTGCCCGCCTATCTCATCGGCATGACGCTCGCCGGCAGCGTCGGCCGCGATCACGCGCTGATCCGCCGCCTCCGCACCATCGTCATCGGACTGCTGACGCCCTTCTACTTCATAAGGGCCGGCTATTTCGTATCGATCGCGGCTGTCATTTTGGCGCCAATCGGCGTCGTTATCCTGCTCGCCGTCGAGGTCGCGACCAAGGTCGTCAGCGTCTATCCCGTGGCGAAAGCCTTTGGATCGCCGCCCAAGGACGCGATGTACACCACTTTGATCATGGCCTCCGGTCTGACCTTCGGCACCATCGCCTCGCTGTTCGGCCTGTCGCACAAGATCATCGACGAGAGCCAATATTCCACATTGGTGGCGGCCATCATCGCCACGGCGATCATTCCGACGGTGATCGCCAACAGCTTCTTCTTGCCTCGCCACCTGCTGCCGAAGGACTCGGCTGACGTCGGCGCCGCCGCGGCGACGGAGGCGTCTCCGCTAGCCGCCGCGAATCAATGATCTCGGGAGGCCAAATTGTTCAAGAAAATCCTGCATGCGAATGACGGCTCGGAATCGGCTTTTCACGCTCTCTCGCTGGCGATAGCCTTGGCGGAGCAGAATCAATCCGAATTGCACATGGTGTGCGTCGAAGAACTTCCGAATCTGCCGGAGTTCATCGCCGAAGTCCGCGACGCCAAGGAAGCCGCGGATCGGCGTTACAGCGACGTGCTGCGGCGCGCGAGCGACGCGGCGCGGGAGCGGCGATTGCAGCTGAGGACGCATGTGGTGGTTGGACACCCCGTGCGCGATATCGTCGAACTCGCCGCCGAGCTTGAGGTGGAGTTGCTCGTTATCGGCGCGGTGGGGCATTCGGCGCTATACGAAAGACTGATCGGAAGCCGCGCGGACCGCATCACTCAGCTCGCGCAATGCCCCGTGCTTGTCGTCAAATAACGACACGGAGCCGGTTCGAGCGCATGTGGGGCTCATCTCGCAAATATTCATGGCGCGAACGCTTCGCGCTCAATGGAACGTGACATGACGCCAGACCGCGCCGCGAAGACGCCTTCAATGTCGCCGGCTCCGGGCTCTCCGCCGGTCGAATGGCTGATCTCGTCAACCCTCGTCCCCTACGAACAAGCCGTGGCGCGAATGGAGGCGCGGGCCGAAGCCATAGCCGCCGGCGCCGCGCGCGAACAGGTCTGGCTGCTCGAGCATCCGCCGATCTATACGGCGGGCTCATCGGCTGATGACGCCGATCTGCTCGATCCCCGATTTCCGGTTTATCGCAGCGGGCGCGGCGGACAATACACCTATCACGGCCCCGGCCAGCGCGTCGCTTATGTGATGCTCGATCTTTCCCGCCGACGCCGCGACGTGCGCGCCTTCGTATGCGCGCTGGAGGGCTGGCTGATCGCCGCGCTGGGCGATTTGGGCGTTCGCGCGGAGCGCCGCGCCAACCGCGTCGGCGTCTGGGTGGCAAGGCCGGACAAGCCGCGCGGTCCGGCCTTCGAGCCGGCCGAAGACAAGATCGCGGCGCTCGGCGTGCGCTTGCGCCATTGGGTGAGTTTCCACGGCGTCGCGCTGAATGTCGCTCCGGATCTGTCGCATTTTTCCGGCATCGCGCCCTGCGGCCTTCGCGCCGCGCAATTTGGCGTGACCAGCCTCGAAGAGCTTGGCGCGCCGAGCGCGATGCCGATCGTCGACGCGGCGTTGCGCCGTCGTTTCGAGGATTTCTTCGGTCCGACGGTCGACGGCGAACGATGAGCCCGCGGGCGTTGTCGTCGCCCTTCCCTCGTTCAGAAAATCCGCGCGCCCCTTGCCTTTTGCGCGCGGCCCGCCCATACCGCGCCGCAACCAATTCCTTTCGCTAGTGGGACCGACATGGGCTTCAAATGTGGCATCGTCGGTTTGCCGAATGTCGGCAAATCGACCCTTTTCAACGCGCTGACCCAGACGGCGGCCGCGCAGGCGGCCAATTATCCATTCTGCACCATCGAGCCCAATGTCGGCGAGGTCGCCGTGCCCGACCCGCGCCTCGACGAACTCGCCAAGGTCGCCGGCTCGAAGCAGATCATTCCGACGCGCCTGACCTTTGTCGACATCGCCGGCCTCGTCCGCGGCGCCTCCAAGGGCGAAGGGCTCGGCAATCAGTTTCTGGCCAATATCCGCGAATGCGACGCCATCGCGCATGTCGTGCGCTGTTTCGAGGACGGCGACGTGACCCATGTCGAGGGCGGCGTCGATCCGTTGCGCGATATAGAAACCATCGAGACCGAACTGATGCTGGCCGATCTCGATAGCCTGGAAAAGCGCGTCGTCGCGGCGGAGAAAAAGGCCAAGGGCGGCGATAAGGACGCCAAGGAGCTGCTCGATCTGATGCGCCGATGCCTCGATTTGCTGCGCGAGGGCAAGCCGGCGCGGCTCGTCGAGATCAAGCCCGAGGAGCGCGCCGCGCTGGGTGGTCTCGGCCTGCTGTCCTCCAAGCCCGTGCTTTATGTCTGCAATGTCGAGGAGGGCGCGGCGGCCGAGGGCAATGCGCAGTCACGGAAGGTTTTCGCGCGCGCCAAGGAAGAAGATGCGGCCTGCGTCGTTGTTTCGGCGAAGATCGAGAGCGAAATCGCCGTGCTGCCGGCCGCGGAGCAAAAGGATTATCTGGAGGCGGTGGGGCTACGGGAGCCCGGCCTCAACCGGGTTATCCGCGCCGGCTACGAGCTGCTGCGGCTCATCACCTATTTTACGGTCGGCCCCAAGGAGGCGCGCGCCTGGACGATCGAACAGGGAACGCGCGCGCCGCAGGCCGCCGGCGTCATCCATACCGATTTCGAAAAGGGCTTTATTCGGGCGGAGACCATCGCCTACGCGGATTTTACGGGGTTGAAGGGCGAGGCGGGCGCGCGCGAAGCCGGAAAGCTGCGGCTGGAAGGCAAGGACTATCTCGTCGCCGATGGCGACGTGCTGCATTTCCGGTTTAACAACTAATGCGGCGCCCATGGGGGCCGCTGGGGGAGCCGCTGGCGCAAGCTTGGGCGCTGGGGATGTGGCGCCCATGCAACAGTCAAAAGAATTTTCGCCGAGCGTGGTCGCGACGTGCGGCGGCGCATTTAATTGTTGAGGATACGGCACTACCTTCCTGTTGGATGGGGCGCGAAGACGCAGCTGGCGATCGGGATGCGCCCCAGGCAGCTCACAGGACAACCCATGAGCGTTCGCTCGCGAATCTCTCGACTATGCTGGACGTTGGCGGCGGCGTCATGCCTCTCGCCGGCGTTTCACGCGACGCCCTCGGTGGCGCGGGAGAGCGTCGCCTTTCGCGCCTCCCCGCTTCCCCAGCCGGCGCCGCTGCTGCAAATGGTCCATGCGACGCTCAGGGCCGCGCCGCGGCCGACCTTCGACCCGGCGCTGTTCGAGGCGCTCGAGGCGTCGCCGCTCGTCGATCTGACGCCGGTCGTCGCGACGCCCGGCGACGACCGCTCTTTCGCCATCGAACTGCTCGACCCCAAGCAGCGCGCGCTGGCGCTGGCGCTCGACGACTGGAACCGCGCCGCGCCGCGCGGGATCGAACACCGCCGGCTTCGCGCGGCCATCGTCGGCTTTTACGTCGCGCGCGATTTCGCGCCTTTATGGCTCGACGGCGCGGATTGGCGCCAGTCCGCGCGCTCCGCCGCGCGTCGGCTGCGCGAAGCCGGCGAGGACGGTCTCGACATATCCGCTTACAAAATCCCCGCCATGGAGGCGGGCGCGCCGCGTCTCTTAGACGAATTCGCGCTCAGCGAAGCGGTCGCGGTCTATGTCGCGCAGGCGTCCGGTTCCCGTGTCGATCCGTGGCGGATCTCGCACTTGATTGGCGCGCGCCCCGCCTCGCCAGACATGGGCGAAGCGCTGACCCGCGTGGCGACGGCGGGCGACGGCGCGGACGAAGTTCTGCAAGGCTTCAATCCGGCGCATTACGGCTACCGGCAGCTGCGAGCGAAGCTGATCGAGTTGCGTTCGCGCCGCGCGCCGGGCGACGTCGATCAATTGGCCGAGGCGAGCAACGCCTCGCCCTTGACCGACACGCCTTCGACCGCGAACAAGGCCGCGCGGCGGAAGATGACGGCGAACCGGACTTCGGTTTCGCGCGTGGAGGCCGAGATTATCGCCAATATGGAGCGGTGGCGCTGGCTCCCGCGCGATCTCGGCGGGAGTCATGTCGAGGTCAATATTCCGGAGTTCGAACTGGCGGTCGTGCGGGACGGCGCCGTCGCGCATCGCGCCAAGGTGATCGTGGGCAAGGAGGGCACGCCGACGCCGGTGTTCTCCAATGCGCTGCGATTCATCATCGTGAACCCATCCTGGAATGTGCCGCAGTCGATCATCAATAAGGAGATGCTGCCCAAGCACGGCGGCGATCTCTCCTATCTCGCCCAGCGCGGTTGGAAGGTCGCCTATCACAACGGCAAGCTTACGGTGCGCCAGCCGCCAGGCGAAGACAACGCGCTAGGCCGAATCAAATTTATGTTTCCGAACGATTTCTCGGTCTATCTGCACGATACGCCATCGCGCGGGCTGTTCGCCGCCGGCCACCGCGCCTTCAGCCATGGCTGCATGCGGGTCGAGGACCCCTTCGCCCTCGCCGAGGCGGTGCTTGGTCCAGGCAGCGGCTGGTCCGAGGAGCGGGTGAAGAGACTGATCGGCGGTTCGGAACGCTATATCAATCTATCCAAACCGCTGCCGATCCACATTGAATATTTCACCGCCTTCGTGGACGAAGACGGCCGTCTGCAAATGCGCAACGACCTCTATGGCTATTCCGCGCTGGTGCGCAGCGCTTTGGGGCTCGGGGGATGAGGGGGTCACGGCGCTCCGTCGGGCCCGGAACCCGAATTGGCGATCGAGGAGGGGCCGCGCATTTTCTGTTGCCGGCGCCCGCTCCAGGAGGCGATAATGGCGAAGCTCACGACTTCCTCGCGAAAATCGCGGGCGCGGCGGGCAGGATCACAGCGGCGGCGACCGGTGTATGAACGATAATCGTAGCGAGGCCGAAAAGGCCGCGATTCGCGCGGAAGTCGAGCGGGTGCGGTTGGAGCATCACGATCTCGAGGCCGCCATCGAAGCGCTCCTGGCGGTTGGAGCCGTCGATCAGCTGCAAATCCAACGCTTGAAAAAGCGCAAGCTGTTGCTGCGCGACCGGCTGCAGCGCCTCGAGGACGAAATCACCCCCGACATAATCGCCTAAAGTATTTTCATGTTTCGCGGAAACATGAAAATACTTTAGGAGTTTGTTTTGACGCGTTTTCTTAACGCGAACCGGGTATCCACTTCGCTCGAAAACGCTCTAATTTCACGGCGGCTTGCTTCAAATCACATAAGTGAACGAATCATAAGCGAGTTCGCTGAGCAGTTGATCCATATCCCGCGCCGGTTCGGCGCAGCCGGCGACTCCGACGACCTTGGCCGGCACGCCCGCGACGGTCACATTGCGCGGCGTGCTTTGCAAGACGACCGAGCCGGCGGCCACGCGCGAACAAGCGCCGATTTCGATATTGCCAAGAATTTTAGCGCCGGCGCCGATTAAAACGCCATGCCTGACTTTTGGATGGCGGTCCCCGGACTCCTTGCCCGTGCCTCCAAGCGTGACATTTTGCAATATGGACACATTGTCCTCGACCACGGCCGTCTCGCCGACGACGAGCCCAGTCGCGTGATCAAGGAAGACGCCGCGCCCGAAGCGCGCCGCCGGATGGATGTCGGTCTGGAACACCTCCGAGCCGCGACTTTGCAGGTAAAGCGCGAAGTCGACGCGGCCGCGACGCCACAGCCAATGCGCCAGCCGATGGCCTTCGACCGCGTGAAATCCCTTGAAATAGAGGAAAGGCTCGATCAGACGGCCACAAGCCGGATCGCGCTCGACAATGGCGGCGAGATCGGCGCGAAAGTCCTCGATGATCGCGGGCTCCGCCGCGACGGCGGCTTCGAATGCGTCGGCGATCATTTCGGCGGGCACGGCCGGCGCGCCAAGCTTGGCGCTGACGCGGCGGATAACCGCCTCGGCGAAACTCGATCGGTTTAGAACCGATCCGACCAGCAATGGCGCAAGCGCCGGCTCCAGGGTCAAGGCCGCGCCGCCTCCTCGCGCATATGCCGCCACACGGCGGCGCTCGAGCAAATCTCGCTGAGCGCGGCGCGGGCGTCGTCTTCGCCGTCGTGGGAAAGCCGGGGGGCATGTCGATTCATATTTTACGCAATCTCCTCTCCCTCGATCGCCAAATAGGCGTCATTCGACAAAGAAAAACTAGCGCGCCAGCGGGTGCGAGGGCGCCTGCGCGTCGGAGCGGAAAAAAACGCGGCCAGCTAAAACTTCACTTGCGGCGCGCCTTGGGCCGCGTCGCTGGCGGTGAATTCGGCCAGCGGCTTTTCCGATGTGAAAAAGGTTTTGGCCCATAGCACCGTCGGGAAAGTGCGTAGCGCGAGGTTGAAGTCGCGGGCGGCCTCGATGTAGTCGCGCCGCGCCACGTTGATGCGGTTTTCCGTGCCTTCCAGCTGCGACTGCAGCGCCAGGAAGTTGGCGTTGGACTTGAGATCGGGATAGGCTTCGCTGACCGCGAGCAGGCGTCCGAGCGCGCCGCTAAGCTGCGCCTGCGCGTCCTGGAACTGTTTGACCTTGTCCGGGTCGGTGAGCGAGGAGGCGTCGACCTTGATCTGCGTCGCCTTGGCGCGCGCCTCGGCGACCTGGGTGAGGACGTCCTTTTCCTGCTTGGCGTAACCTTGAACAGTCGCGACGAGGTTGGGAATGAGATCGGCGCGGCGCTGATATTGCGCCTGCACCTCGGCCCATTTGGCCTTGGCGTTTTCCTCCAGCGTGGGAATCGTATTGTAACCGCAGCTGGCGACGCTCAGGCCCAGCAAGGTCGCGATCGCGAACGAACGCAAACGGGAAACGACGCTCATTGAAATCTCCATGGCTGGCCGCGCCAGGGCGGCATGGGCGGGGAGGAACTTAGGCCTTAGGCATGAAATTTGGAAGGGCGAGGCGCCGACGCCAAGCAAAAGACGACGGCGGATGTCTGGCGGCGATTTGCCCGCTGGCTATTGGGGCAAGCGTTTAGTCCTTGGGCGCGAGGTCGATTTGTGCGAAAACTCGCCCAGGCGCGAAACTTGGTTGCAACGCGAATGCAAATGGCTATCGATGACATCATCGGCAATTTCGAACTCCTGGACGATTGGGAGGATCGCTACCGCTATCTGATCGAACTTGGCCGCACGCTCGAACCCTTGGCCAAGGAGGCCTATACCGAGGCCAACAAGGTGCGGGGCTGCGCCAGCCAGGTGTGGCTCGACACCAAGGTCGCGCAGGACGATAAAGGGCAGAAGTTGCTGATTTTTCATGGCGACAGCGACGCTCATATCGTGCGCGGACTGGTGGCGCTGGTGTTGGCGCTTTATTCTGGCCGCGCCGCGTCGACAATCCTCGAGACCGACGCCGCGCCGCTGTTCGCCGAACTCGGCCTCGCGCAACATCTGACCCCGCAGCGAGCCAACGGATTGCGCGCGATGGTTGAGCGCATCAAGAACGAGGCCCGCGCGGCCGTCTGAAGCCCTCCGGCTCCCGGCCGCCACGGACCACAATAGGGCCGAGAAGCCCTTTCCACGCGGGCGCGCTTTGCATAGACTCCGCGCGCCACGCCGACAACTCCCGAGAAAATGCGTCATGTACCCTAGAACGACTCTTGTTTCTGATCACAGGCGTCTTCGTTTTTCTCTGTCTGGGTTTCGCGCTCATAATAATGGCGTCAAATCCGGCCAAGCGACCGAGTGACCAGATCGCCGCGCCCCCGGCCGAGGTCGCCGACGCGCGGAGACCCGCCGCCGAGCAATCCGTCGCGGCCGAGCCGGCGCCGATCGACAAAGACGCCGCCAGACAAAGACTGGACCGACTGATCGCCGGCGCGCCCGATTACGACCGCTTCTTCAAGCGGCTGCGGGAGGCTTTTCCCGTCGAATACACCGCGGCTCTGGACATGTTCGCGGCGCGTCTCGTCGAAAGCAAACATGAAGAGAGCGTCGACTTTTATGTTTCGGAGGCGGTTCGCCTTTTGCGTCAGTCGCGCGGAGTGCTTGCCGCCAAGGCGGAACCCGAACCCTTGACCAGGGTCTTCGATATTCAGCTCAAGGTCTTGCGGGCGATCGGCGAGGAAGACCCGCATTTGTGCGTGGCCTTTCTCTACGGCGCCACGGATCAGGACTTCGCGCGCTTCGCCGCGACTCGGCGGCCGCTCGTGGCCGATATGGCGCTGACCGGCCTTGACGCGATCGCGAGCGGTCAGGCGAAGAAAATCGATCGCGTGGCGCCAACTGAGAATGATTTCAAGATGTTGGAGACGGCGCTGCTCGCCAGGGGGCTCGGCAAGCTCGAAATCGACGCGCTGCTCGACGGCAAAATGCCGGACCCGCCGCTCGAAGACGCGCGCATGTGCGCCGCCGGGCAAACCTATCTGGAGACGCTGCACACGCTCCCCGAGGCGGCGCGGCTGCGCATCTACGGCTTGGCGATGGAATTGATGGCCCGCTCCTGAGGCGCGTCCACCGCTTCGCAGACCAGCGGTCCTCGCCATTTGCCATAGCGCCAGGGTGTTAAGGCGCTGGCCCCGGCGGGCGGAATGAGTGGCGGCGGATCAAAGCCGTCCGTGCCGCCTGGCCGGCAACGGCAAATTCGCGCGAGGCTCATCCAGCCGCCCGCCCATAGGCCGTGGCGCGCGATCGCCTCATCCGCGAACTCCGAGCAAGTCGGCGCGTGCCGACACCAGCGCCCGGCGAAGGCGGAGAGAGAGACGCGGTAGACGAAGATCAGCGTGCGCGCGGCCAACCCCGGCAATTTCGAAATCACTCGTAGCTCTACCTCGACCGAGCTGGACCGTTCCGGCGAACCGTCCAAGAAAATCCTACCTTTGAATTGAGGCAAAGCAAAGAAGGGACGTGATCGCGACAAAAAAGAGCCCGGCCAGTAGGCCGGACTCTCCTCAAAAAGGGCGAAGGCCGTCCAGTAGACGCCCAGTCCTCGATCAGTATTTGGCGAGCATCGGCGCGGGCCCGAAGCCGTTGAAATGGTAGTTCACGCCGAGGCGGACGACATTGCCGTTGAAATCGGCCCTGACGCCCGCCGAGGACAAGGCGCGCGCCTTGGTGTTGCGAGTACCAGCAGCGGGCCGAAGTTCGCCGTGTTCGCCGTGCCGAGGTCGTAGTAGAGATATTCGGCCTTGACGCTCCATTTCGGGATGAACAGCCACTCGACGCCGGCGCCGGCCGTCCATGCCGAGCATCATGTCGGTGAAACCATAGGCGCTGTTGCCGAGATAGAGCAGGGGGCTTAGCGTCGGAGCGAAATAGGTCGCGTTGAGGTCGTTCTCGCCGAACAGCCGCGCCGCCCGTGGCATAGACGAGCAACGTCCGGCGTCACGAGATAGCCCACCCGCCCGCGCACCGTGCCGAAGAAATGCTGATTGCGGCCCGTCTGAAGATAGGTGAGCCGGCGAGCCCTGCCAGGAGGCCTTGCTGCTGTTGCCGACGCCGAGCCCCGAGAGGTCCGCCTCCAGGCCCGCGACGAAGCTCTGATAGAGCTGCCTGTCGTAGCCGACTTGCGCGCCGCCGATGAATCCCTGGCTGCCCAGGCTGACGCTGGCGGGGAGGCCGCCGTGCGCATAGAGGTATGGGAACCCGCCGGTGCGGGCGGCGGAGGTGCCGGCGTAGGTGAAGTTGGTGCTCGTGTCGGCCGCCCACTCGAATCCGCCGCTCACGCCGACATGCACGCCGTCCCAGGGCATATGACTCGAGGTCGAAGCCATAGCCGGCGCCGGCCCCTTGAAGATGCCGGTCTTGGAGACTTTCTCTTCCGTCTCCTCCTCGCCGACCTTCCAGCGCAGCGCCATGCCGGCCTGCCAGACTCTCGAAAGCTGCGGGCCGTTCAAGATTCTGATAGACCGGAACGCCGCCTTCCAGGCCGATCGAAAAGCCCGGATATCCGAACAGCTTGCCGTCGATGTCGGCGCCGGCGAAGACCTGGATCATCTTGCCGCCCCAGTTCTTCGGATTGGCGCTCGGCAGCTTGCCGGCCTCAAACCAGCCGGCGCCGACGATCTGGGCTCTGGAGGTTGTAGTTCAGGCGCGAACGGTCGTCGTGAGGCCCGGGAACAAAGTGTAGCCGATCCAGCCGTTCAGCTCCTGATAATTGCCCCAATTATAGCCCTCGGGGTTGACCGTGAGCGGCAGGCGGGCGCGATAGGAGAGGCCCCAGGACCAGGGCTTGATCATGCCGGCATAGAGGATGCCGGGCATCACGTCGAAAGTGCCGGTGCCCGTCTGCATGCCGTAGAAGGCCCAGCCGACATTGTAGCCTCCCGACGTGTTCAGCACGGCGCCGCCGATATCGTGATTGCTGCCGGTCGGGAAGGACATGCCGAGATTGATTTTGACGCGGTTGACCTCATCCTGATAGGCGCGCCAGACGACGGCCGCCTGCGAATTCGAGCAGGCTGTCCGTGCCCGGGAAGCTCATGCCGCGCGTGACGAGAGTTCGACGAGCCATACATGGTCACGAGGTGGGAGTGCTTCTCCCACGTGCCGGTGAGAATGACGAGCGACAGATCTTGGCATGATGCCATAGGCGAGCGTCAGAGCCTGCGCTTCCGCGAACATTGCCACTGGAATGATGGTGTAGGGCACCGTCGGGTTCCAGTACCAGCCGGGGAAGGTCGACGCGGCCTGCTGCGCGGTGATGTTGCGCGTCCCCATCATCTGATGCGCGTTCTCGCCGAACTGCGGAATGACGGAGATCGTCAAATGACCCGGATCGGGCATGGTGTCGCCGAATACCGAGAGCGGCACCGGCGGAGGTTTCGGACCATCCAAGGGCTGGGACACAAACGCCGGCAGGAGGGATGGGAAGGAGAGGTCTTCCGCGAAAGCCGGGCCGGCGGTCAACGAGAGAACCAAGGATGAGGCCGCCGATCCCATCAGCGCTCTTTTCAGCAGCCTCATGGTCGGCCGCGTCGCAACATTGTTCATAAACCTACCTCCAGCCGAACGAATCAAGACGTTCATCGCCATATAAGCAGATGATCTTCGCTGTATAAGCAATGGACATACCGCCTGGAAGAAGGAACTCCGCTGGAAACAGTCTCCGCGAGAGAGAATTGTTCTTGCTGTGACAAAAATGCAACTAATGCACAAAGAGCGGGCGATCTGCTTATATGCCGTTCAATAAATCGTCTTCACCTCAAATAGGTCACGCTGTAGATCGTTTCCTCGAGTTCCCGCTCGTTGAGCCAGATGCGCCCCGCGGAACATCTGCGCTCGATGTTTGGAAGCAGGCTCGTGCAAAATTCGCCGGTATTGTCTTGCACGAGATAATGACAGACTCCGTCGATTTTCTTGCGGGCGAGCACCATGCTCGAATGATCGGCGAATTCATCCGGGTCGTCCGGCGCCCGCGCTTCGAGTAGATAGAATGAATAACCAATCGTCGGATTGCGTCGATGGTCGAGGGCATAGTCGATCATGGCGAACATATGCGCCTTGTCCTGACGAGAAATGTCCTTTCCGGCGCGTTTGCGCTCCACCACTTCGCGCTGGTCCACCGCGGCCCTATAGGATATTGGCAGAAGCGGCGCCGGACTTTGAATCCGATGGCATCGCTCCTCGACATATCGCACCCACGCATCGTTAAACACATCGGCGATTGGATCGTTCAACTTCGGGACCGTCGCGCCGACGGAGCGCAGGCAAATCCCGGGATTGGGCGTCGCGCGGGCCTTGCGGCGCAGGATTTCGAGCAGCGCTGTATAGAGATAATAACCATCGTTCGACGGCAAATCCCGATCGAGGCAGACCCCCTTGATATTGAGCAGCAGCGCCGCGAGATCCTCTTCTCCACCTTCGAGCTTGTCGAAATAGGGCCGCCTTAAAGGATTCTTTTCTTCTGAAACGTCCACGCGACTACGCTGCGCGACGATTTCATCGATTAGTCCTGGTTTTCCAGCGACGAATTCGCGAACACGCCTGTCGCTCGCCGTGTAAAGGCCTGAAGGGTCCGTGAAGTAGAAGGTGGTCGCGACATCGAGAGCCGAAACAGCTAAACCGATCCTTTGGGAGATCATGTCCGCCGCCGCATAGGCGTAGCATATCGCCGAATTGCCCTGCGAATTCGGCATGCGCCTAAACAGCGGCGCGGGGACCGTCGCGCATTCCAAATTGCGGCGGTAAGTGGGATTCGGCGGGAGAATATGAAGATCGGGCTGAGCGCGCGCCGGCGGGATCGCGAGCCCGGTTAGCAAACACATAAACAGCAAAAGGCGCATCAAGGACTTTCCTATATCTCGGATTCATATGGATTATTTGTCACCGCTCAACCTTGAGCTTGCACCCATTCGCCCAGTTCGCGCAAGGCGCTCGCCCGAGTGGCGCGCCAAAGCGCGCACTTGACGAAACGCCTCGCGCGCACGTAAACGGTTCCGTCGGATCGCGCCCAAGCGCGCCGGGGCGGCTAGCTCAGCGGGAGAGCACTCCCTTCACACGGGAGGGGTCACAGGTTCAATCCCTGTGCCGCCCACCATTTAAAATTCGCGCCATGAAGTAAAGGCGATGGAGGCGAGTCTTTTCGCGCCGGTGTGTCACAATCAAAATGCGAGCGTGGTTGACGCTTTCTTAACATCTGGAGGCCGAACATTCGCCCAGATGCGGGACAAGACTTTGCCCCGTCATCATTGAACGGGAGATCGCGCCATGAAACACTCGCATCACCTTTCCGCTCTTGCTTCGCTCGCCCTGCTCTTTGGCGCTCTTTGTTTCGGAGGCCCGGCTCGCGCGTTGGAAGCCAACGATCCGCATGGGCTTTGGCTGCGTCCGGAAGGCGGCGTGCGCTTCAGTTTTTACGATTGCGGCGACTCGTTGTGCGCGAAGGTGGTCGGCGCGCAAAGAGCCGAGGATCAGGCTGGCGTCGGAACGGTGATCTTGCGAGACGCCAAGAAAACCAGCGCCAATGAGTGGCGGGGAAAGCTCTATCAACTCCGAGGACGGCAAGGTTTACGACGGCTACATCACCGTCAAGGCCAATGGCGAATTGAGCGTGAAGGGCTGTATCCTGGGCGTGCTGTGTGGCGGCGAGACATGGAAGCGGATCGCGCCCTCGACCGCCGCCGTCTCGACCAAGCCGCGCTCCCAGGACGCGAATAGCGGAGGCTCGCGCCGCCCGGCCGGACCATGCGATGGCGGCGACGGAACAATAATAATTAGCGCCGCGAACAGCGCTTTGCGTTCCTAAATAGGCCGCGCCGCGTTTATTCTCGAAGCGCCGAATCAATCGGCGATATTTCCGGGGAAAGACGCGGCGCGGAAAGATTTAGGCATGGTCGGCTCGTTTCAATGGGAGTCCTATCGCGAGGCGTTGCTGTTTCTGGCGACCGCCAGCGTCGTCGTGCCTTTGTTTCACCGTTTGCACGTCAGCCCGGTGCTTGGATTTTTGCTGGCGGGCGCGTGCCTTGGCCCGTTCGGGCTCGGGCGCCTCGCTCAAAAATACCCATTTCTAGCGCCACTGGCCATTGCCGACGTCGAGCAGGTCGCGCGCGTCGCCGAATTCGGTCTCGTCTTCTTATTGTTCATGATCGGCTTGGAACTGTCGTGGGAGCGCCTTGTGCGCATGCGCCGGCTGGCGTTCGGGCTTGGTCTCGCCCAAGTGTTCGTCTGCGGCGCGGCGTTGGCGGCGGTTGGCCATTTTTGGTTTGGCCTCGATCTCGCGCCGGCGATCCTGATGGGCGCGGCCTTGGCCATGTCTTCGACCGCCATCGTGATCGCGGTGCTGGCGGAAACGCGTCACCTCAACAAGACGCCCGGGCGCGCCGCCTTCGCGGTTTTGTTGACGCAGGATCTGATGGTGGCGCCATTGCTGTTTTTCGTCACCGTGCTGGCGGACGCCAAGGCCGGCCTGACGGGCGTCGCCATCTTCTGGACTTTCCTGCCGGCCCTGGTCGTGCTCGGCGCGCTGATCCTTGGCGGACGGCTGTTGCTGCGGCCGTTGTTTCGATTGGTGGCGGCGGCGCAATCCACCGAATTATTCATGGCCGCCTGCCTTTTGGTGGTGGTCGGCTCCGGCGTCGCCAGCGCCGCGGCGGGATTTTCCATGGGCCTTGGCGCCTTCATCGCCGGCCTGCTGCTCGCCGAAACCGAGTTTCGCCGCGAGATCGAGATCACCATCGAGCCCTTCAAGGGCCTGTTGCTTGGCGTGTTCTTCGTTTCGATCGGGGCCGGCCTCGATATTGGCGTGGTGCTGCGGGATCCGATCCCGATCATGCTGAACGCCTGTGGGCTCGTGGCGCTCAAGGCGCTGGTGATCTTCGCGCTGGCGCGAGCGTTTCGTCTGACGGGCGCGGTCGGCGGCGAGATCGCGCCTGCTGCTGGCGCCAGGCGGCGAATTCGCCTTTGTGTTGCTCACCTCGGCGATTGGCGCGGGCGTGTTGCCGGGCGGCCAGGGCGCCGACGCCATGGTCGTGGTGACCCTGTCCATGTTCGCGATTCCCGCGCTGGGGCGGCTCGGCGCGAGCTTCGCGCGGGCGAAGACGCCGGCCGAACTCCAGGCCGAGTTCGCGCATCTCGCGCCCGAAGGCGACGTGGCGTCCGGCCGTGTCGTCATCATCGGCTTTGGCCGCGTCGGCGCGCTGGTCGGCGAGATGCTCAAGCGTCACGACATTCCCTTCGTCGCCATAGACGACGCCGTTGAACTCGTCGCGTCGCGGCGCGACGAAGGCGTCGACATCTATTGGGGCAGCGCGACCCGGCGCGAACTTCTGCTGGCCTGCGGCGTCGCGCAGGCGCGAGCATTGGTCGTCACCGTGCCAAACCCGGGCGCGGCGGAGGAGATTGTGCGTCTCGCGCATGAGGCGCGCGCCGACATGACCATCGTCGCCAGAGCGCGCGACGCGGGTCATGCGACGCGCCTCTATGAAGCGGGCGCCAGCGACGCGATCCCCGAAACAATCGAGGCGAGCCTGCAACTCGCCGAAACCGTGCTCGTCGACATCGGCGTGCCGATGGGGTTCGTTATCGCCTCGATCCACGAAAGGCGCGACGAATATCGCGAATTGCTGAAACCCAAATCGGAAGCCGCGCGCCAGCGTCACGTGGCGCGCGCCGCGACGCGCGGACAAGTCATGGCGCGCCGCCGCCTCGGTTCGGCCCCTATCGATGCTGGCGCCACGCGGACGAACCCTGACGTCAAGGGAGAGGAGGACGGGCCCGGGTGAGGCGCGGATTAGCGCGGAACGCCTCTCTCAATTCGCCGACAGACAATTGATCGCGCGAACGAGATTCTCGCGGACGCCCATTTCATATAGCCGCGTCGCGCGTGGATAGGGGATGGCGGCGCCAACCCCCAAGATGTGCGAATTTCGGTTCGCCGCTAATCCAGTGGACCTCATTCTTGGATCAATGTCGAAACTGTGGCCATTTTGCCACAGTTCGAACGAAATTACTGATCGTCATCGTTCCGTTGCCATTTCGTCAATGAACGCCCTTACCGCTCCGCCCAAGCAGCAACGCCAAAAAAATCAGGCCACTGAGCGGAGACAGGCATGAAAAATAAAGTCAACGCGCGCCGCGCGATCTCATTGACCGCATAAGCATCGCGACCCTAGCAGCCGGCGCGTTCGCGCCAAGCGAAAAAGCTTCCGCGCAAGAGGCCCTGCCGGAAATCGACATTGGCGTGGGCCGCGCCCCGCGCAGTCGTCCGATCCAGCTCCCGCGACCGCACTTCCGATCACCTCGCCAGACGCCGTAGGCTCCAAGGCGCCTCCCGGAAGCGCCCCGGCGCTGGCTCCGTCGCAGGCCCCGCTGGACTTGTTCGAGCCAACCTCGATCGTCAGCGACAAGGTTCTGCGCGACGTGGTCATTCCCAGCGGCGACTATAACGACGCGGTCAAATACACGCCCGGCTTCTACTCCAGCAATCCGAACGGCCCGCTTGGCGACGCCAAGGGCGGCTGGCGCGGCTTCCAGGACGGCCAGTACAACGTCACCTTCGACGGCATTCCCTTCGGCGACGAAAACGATCCGACGCACCATTCGGCGGCTTATTTCCCCGCTGCCTTCCTTGGCAAGGTGACTGTCGATCGCGGTCCGGGCGCGGCCTCGCAGGTCGGCTATGCGACCTTCGGCGGCACGCTAGCGATGCAATCCTTCGAATTGCAGGACGCGTTCGGGGGCAACGTCCAATCTTCCTATGGCGCCTTCAGCACGCTTAACGCCAGCGCGACCGTCCAGACGGGTCTCGACAAGAACACGGGCGTGCGCCTGTTGATGCAATATAACCATTCCGAGACCGCGGGCGCGCTACAGTATAACAGCGTCGAGACCAATCAATGGCTGCTCAAGGGGGATCGTCAGTTCGGCGAAATCAATGTGACGGCTTTCGCCAATTACGGCCGCGAGCATTACGAGTAACTGCTCACCCCTTTCTATAGCTTAGCTTTAAATGGGCTATTGACGGGCGAATCGCGGTTTGATTACGTTTGGGATGGACCGCGCGCGCTTGATTTGCTTGACCGGGAGACGCTGATCCGCCTGATCGTGTCGCAGGCGGAGGTGATCGAGCGTTTGACGCAGCGTGTGGCCGAGCTTGAAACCAAGCTCAATCTGCCGAAAAAGACCCCAGACAATTCCAGCACGCCGCCGAGCAAGGGGCAGAAGCCCTCGGCCTCCGCGGTGGGCAAGGACGAAGGCGAGGGCGCTAAAAAGCGCGGCAAGTCGCACCTGGCGCGCATGGCCCTTGCATCCAAATCCCACGAAGAATCGCGAGATTCCCACCTGCGCCTGCCAGCATTGCGGCGCCGACGTTTCGCAGGCCCCGCAGTTCTCCTGCGAGGCCTATGACCATATCGAGATTACGCCGATCAAGCCGGAGGTGACCAGCGTCACGCTCCAGGGCGGAACCTGCCCGAGCTGCTCGAAAAAATTCAAGGCCGCGCCGCCGCCGGATATGCCCAAGGGATCGCCCTTCGGCGAGAATTTGCGCGCGCTCGTCCTCTATCTGCGCTTTACGCAGAACATCGCGCTGGAGCGGCTCTCGACGCTGCTCTCCACAATTCTCGGCTTGGAGATCAGCGAAGGCGCCATCGTCAACATCCTTGCCGCCGCGCGCGACGCCTTCGCGACGCAGCGCGAGGCGATCCACGCAAGACTGCTTTCGGGAACCATACTGCAATCGGACGAGACCGGCCTGCGCGTCGGCAAGGACAATTGGTATTTGTGGGTGTTCCACCATGAGGACAGCGCCGTCTTCGTCGCAAAACCCACAAGGGCGCAGACGTCATCGCGGATTTTCTCGGCGACTTCACTCGCAATACTGGGTCTCCGACCGCGATGCCGGCCAGTTGGGATGGGCCGAAAAGGAAAATCAGGTTTGCCTCGCGCATCTCATTCGCGACGTGCAATACGCGATTGAATGTGGCGACGACGTCATCGGCCCCGATCTGCGGCATTTGCTCGGCGAGGCCTGCAAGATCGCGGCGCGGCGCGATGAATTGTCGGACGCCACGCTGAAAAGCTACGCCTGTCGGCTGGAGGCGCGCCTCGACAAGATCATGGCGCGAACGCCGACGCATTCCGCCGGCGTCAAACTGAAAGAGATGATCAGGCGCACGCGCCGCCATCTGTTCGTGTTCATGACCGTCGCGAACTGCCGGCGACAACAACGGCTCCGAACAGGCGATCTGGCCCGCCGTGATCTTCCGCAAGGTCACCTATTGCTTTCGCAGCGTCTGGGGCGACGAGCTTTACGCCGACATCCGCTCCGTCATCGAGACCGGACGACGCCGCGCCATCGATGGCTTCGAGGCGATCCGCCTCACCCTTGCAGGCAAGCAGCTCCCGGCGCAGGCCCCGTCATAATCGGCCCCGCTCAGCCGCCAGCAGTCTCTACCAATCCAAAGATCAAGGAGCCACGAGCCCCGTTCGCGTCGCCAAAACGCTCAAGCTCAGGAAAGCCTGAGCAATTACCATTACGATGGCGGCAATAGCCCGAGCGTGCAGCAATATTACCTCGGCGGCCCCACTTACGCCGCGCTAGGCCCCAATCCATTCACGGCGCAATATACCGGTTACAATAATTCCGAAAAACAGACCGACATGGAGTATATTAATCTGAAGGCAGATTACTTCGGATTCATTTCAATGACAAGGTTTACACCTATTCCTATTGGTATCCCGACCTGCAAAACAATCCCGCCAATACGGCGACCGAAGGGCTTTCGACCGCCATCGGCGGCGCCGACACGATAACGTCGGTTAAGGTTCCTCTTCTCGGGCGGAGGAACCCAGAAAGTTAGGCTTCAACGTGCCGGTCGGCGATATCACGGGCTATCTGAAGAACAATAACTATCGCGCCTGGGGCAATATTTTCGACGTGACGCGCGACATCAACGCCGGCTACGCCAGCGGCACGCTGCGCACGGGCGTGTGGTGGGAGCGCGTCGATAACTGGCGCTACGCAGGAATATATTAACTACACGACCGGCGTTCTCTATCCCGCCTACGCACAGACGCTGCAAGGCGCCTATCAGGGCGCTTACAAGCTCAACATCGGCTCGCACATTCGAAAACGTGCAGCCCTATCATCGAATATGAGTGGAAGCCGATCGACAATCTGAGCATCACGCCAGGCTATAAGTTCGAGGCTTTCACGCGCAACCAGACGGCGCGTGATCAACCAGACGACGATCTCGCCGCAATATTACGAAAACACTTATCGCGCCGGGATGCCCTTCTTCGCGGTGAATTACAAGGTTGACGCCGGAAATCGCCGTGTATGGGCAGGCTTCGCGCGGCTTTCTCGCGCCGACGGTCTCGCGCTTACTACGTCTTCAATCCGGGCCAGAGCAACATCGACCCGCAGACGACGATGAACTACCAACTCGGCGCCGTGTACAAGTCCGGGGATTTCACGGGCGACATGGACGTCTACCAAATCACCGCGAATAATTTCCCGGTGACCTACACGAACACCACGGGCCTGACGAACTATACAAATGGCGGCACGGCGCGTTATCGCGGCTTCGAAGCGGAAGGCACGTATAAGATCATCCAGGGCCTCGCATTTTACGCCAGCGGCGCCATCATCGACGCGCGTTTCCTGGAAGGCATGTACTCTGGTCTACGCGTCGGCGGCGCCCGAGTTTCACTGCGGCCGCCGGCTTCATCTACGACGACGGCAGATTTTTCGGCTCGCTTCTGCACAAAGTCGTCGGCGACGCCTACGGCTCCTACGGCAACCAGGCCTATTGGTATGGACAGCCGGGGAACTTCCAGCTGACAAATCCGCAGGTCAACCATATCCCGTCCTATGACACCACCGACTTCGTGATGGGCGTGCGCGGCAACTTCTTCGAGCAATGGGGCGTGCATAACAAGGTCGAAGTCAGATTTGGCGTGACCAACATCTTCGACAACCGCGGACTGACGGACATCGGCGGCAACCCGGTTGGGTACCTCAACCCTTCCGTCAGCACGGCCGGCGGCATCGCCGCGACCGCCGGCGGGCCCTTCACCTACACTTCGCAAGCCGGTCGTTATACCTACGGCGGCCTGAAGATTTGGTTCTGATCGGCGGACCTGACATCGCTCCGGCTCGCGTTTTCGCGCGGGCCGGAACGATAATTTCGAGCGCGGCGGCAAGGTCTAAAGCGCCGTTCAGGCTATCCGCGCATAAATCGCGTCAATGCGCGCGCCATGCGCAAGCCCTTCGACAATCTCGATGTTCAGCCCATCGGCGGCGGCGTCGGAGCGCGCGCGCTCGGCCAGGCGCCGCGCTTCCGCTTCGCTCGCGACGAATGCGAAGCCCGTGGGGCCCCACGAAGTCTGACCGCCGCCCGTGGCGCCTTCGCGCAACAGCCGCGCGACGACGGCTTCGACGCGGGCGCTGGTGAAGCGTCGCCCGTTTTGCGCGGGCGCGAAATAATCGCCGACGATGATCTGGATATGCGTAATGGCCTCGCCAAAGGCGGCGATGTCGCGTTCGGCCAAGGCCGGCAAGGCTTGCATGAGCACGCGCCGGCAAATCTCTCCCGCCCGCGCCTCGGAGAAGGGCGGCAAGGCGGCGAAAGCCTCGCGCTCGCGCTCGCCGTTGAGGCCCTGGGCGTTGTTGTCCATGACAAGCAGGATGCGCCAGTCGGGCGGGAACGGCAGGCGGGCGATGACCGGCGGGGTGCGGCCGCTCGCCCCGCGTCCGCCGTCCACCACGAATCCGCCGTCCTGAAACAAGCCCGCGCCTAGTCCCGAGCGGGCGCCGCGCTCCAACAGGGCGGCGTCGGCGTTCGGGTCGAGCGGCAAATCTTCCAGTCGCCGCAGCGCCGCCGCGATGGCCAGCGCCAATTGAGTGCCAGAACCAAGTCCGGAATGCGCGGGGATCGCTTGGTGGATGGTGAGATGATGGGCCGAACGCGGCGCCAAGGCCGCCTGGGCTTTTCCCAGAAGGCGTCGCGCGCGTTCGGATTCGGCGCCTTCCACGAGAGTCTCGTCGGCCCGCTTCAGCGTGAGCCTTGTCCTTGGGCCGCCGACCGACAGACCAAGTCCGCCAAAATTGCGGCCGAGGCCGCCGTTCATGTCGAGAAAGCCCAGGTGCAGGCGCGCCGCGGCCGTGACGCGAACTTCGTTGACGCTAGATTGGGCCGACATGACGCCCCGTTTCGATCGAGCAAGACTTCAAAGCGCGAGTTCGCGGCGCGACTTGGCGTCGCCTCGCCCTACATCACGCGATGGCGCCGCTCGTCGCGACGGCGACGCCGTTGCGCGAGTAACGCGCCTGACCAATAATGGCAAGAGGATTTAGCTATTCTAGCGCCATCGCCCCTTATCTCGTCAGGTCAAATGGCTTTCTAGAACCCCAGCCCAAGGAGAGCGTCATGACCACCAAGGAACACGCCTATTCCGAGAACGAGATCGCCGAGCGGCTGGCCAGGGACTTGCCGCATTGGCGTTATGAAAACGGCTGGATTCGCCGCAAATTCAAAACCCATTCGTGGAAGGGAACGCTCATGGTCATTAATGCGGTCGGCCATTTGGCCGAGGCCGCCTGGCACCACCCCGATATCGCCGCCTCCTATGCCTGGGTCGAGGTCAAATTGATGACGCATACCGCCAAGGGGATCACCGACAAGGACTTCGAACTCGCCCGCAAGATCGAGGAAGTCGTGGGCTGGAGACCCGGCAAGCAGGGCGGCGCGCTCGAAGGGACGCCCGAAACCGACCTGCGATTCGCCTATCTGAAATACGACGATTAGAACCCCCTTGGACAAGAGCGACGTGGAACGGGGGGAGATGGTTTGCCTGTGCAAGTTGAAGATATTAGCGCGGCGAGGGAAGCGTTTCTGTCTAGTGTCGAGGCGGGACCCGCCATCATGGGCATCGTCAACGTGACCCCGGATTCTTTTTCGGACGGCGGTCTTTTCACCTCGCCTCACGCGGCGCTGGCCCAGGCGCGAAAACTAGTCGCCGACGGGGCCTGCATCGTGGATGTCGGCGCGGAGTCGACCAGGCCGGGCCATACGCCCATCTCCGCCGAGGAAGAATGGGAGCGCTTGCGCCCATTGCTGGCGACGCTGGTCGCGCAGGCGGGGGCTCCGGTGTCGATCGACACCTACAAGGCGGAGACGGCGCGTCGCGCGCTGCGAACCGGCGTGGCGGTCGTGAACGACGTTTGGGGTTTGCATCGAGACCCCGCGATGGCGTCCGTGGTCGCGGAAGCGGGCGCGGCCGTTGTGATCATGCACAATCGCGACACGGTGGACGCTGGCGTCGACATCGTCTCCGACATGCTGGGATTTTTTGAGCGCTCACTGGATTTGGCTCGGCGCGCCGGCATTCCTCGCCGGCATATTCTGCTCGACCCTGGCGTCGGCTTTGGTAAAAGCCGCGAGCAAAATTATCAGGCGCTACGCGCCATTCCGCGATTGCTGCTGTTTGGTTGTCCTTTATTGATCGGCGTTTCGCGGAAAACTATCTTTCGCGATCTGCCCGACGGATTGATCGAGGGACGGCTGGTCGGCACTCTGGCGGCGAATGTCTTCGCCGCGAGCCTCGGCGCGCGAGTGTTCAGAGTGCATGACGCGCTCGAACACAGGACCGCCTTCGCTGTCATGGCGGCGATGAAGCCGCGTTGATTTTGAACGGATGTGACGCCATGACGATAGCGCAGGTCGGTTTTGGACTGGGCTCCAACATTGGGGACAAGCCGGGGAATATTCGCAAGGCGTTGCGCCTTATCGAGGAGCGCGGAGTTGCCCGCCTGGAATTGGTGTCGCGAATATACCGGACGCCGCCATGGGGCGTTCTCGACCAAGGAGATTTCGCCAACGCCTGCGCCGTGGGCGTGACCAGCCTTGCTCCCTATGAACTTCTCGCCGCGGTGAAAAAAATCGAGGCGGATATGGGACGGGAGCCAACCAAGCGCTGGGGTCCGAGGCTGATCGACGTCGATATTTTGTTCCTGGGCGATCGCAGCCTTGACGATCCGGAACTCACGATTCCTCACAAGGAATTGTTTCAACGGGCCTTTGTTCTGGCTCCGTTGACGGAAATCGCGCCCAATCTGGTTCTCGAGGGGGTGTCGGTCGCCGAGGCGGCGGCGCGTTTCGATCTCTCCGGCTATTTCCGTTTGGGAACAATGAAATTTCAAAATCCGCGTTTCGAATTATGGCGCTCCTCGTTTGTCGCGTCGTATTTCGCCAATCGCCCCCACCCCATTTACCGCGCTGCAGCACAAAATGTCGCAGCCATTCGGGTTGGGGGTATTTGTTGAGATTTCTGGTCGGTTTTGGATTTTGGTTGGGATAGCTCATTTGCTTATGAAACGGGCCAATTTGCGTTTTATTGCGAGAGCGAAGCGAGGGGGTTGGGCTGGGTTTTGTCTCGAAATTTGGGTGGGGGCATTACCACCCAAATGGGCTAATAGACCCCTTCAATAGATTGTCATCTGCTATCCTATCGAGTATTGTTTTTGGGGGCGCGAAGCTGAATTGTTAGGCCACGCTAAACAGGGTCCGCCGTGGTCTTTCAACGGACGGGGCGGGGCCTGTTTAGGCGGCGACATCGGTGTTCGTCCAAAAAGCAACAACGGCGGCGGCGTCGGAGCCCTGGTTCGATTGAGCCATCCTTGATTCAGTTGAACCGTGACTCCTTGGGGGCGTTAAGTCGCGACGAGACAGGGCGGTTCGGCGCTTTCGAGCGCCGCGAACGTTACGTTAAGAAAAAGGACGAACAAGTTCCGTGCTGGGAGGCGGGGCGTCACCGATCGCGCGCAAATCCCTGGGAGCAATATAGGAGGACTAAGCATGAGTTCCACCACCGAGACAGCCGCGGGCGCGGCTGCTGGCACAGATACGGTTGTCGATCTGCGAGGCATGTGGATTGGCCTTGTGGTTCTGGACGTTTTCTATCTGATCGTGCGTATTTACGAGCAGGTTTTCGGCTGGCGCGCGGGTCTCGACTCGTTCGCTCCGGAGTTCCAGACCTACTGGCTGAGCATTCTGTGGACGGAGATTCCGCTTGAGCTGGTTTCGGGCATCGGCCTGGCCGGCTATCTGTGGAAGACCCGCGACCGCAACGTCGACGCGGTTACGCCGCGCGAGGAGATGCGCCGCATCGTGAACCTGGTTCAATGGCTGACGGTTTACGGCATCGCCATTTACTGGGGCGCTTCGTTCTTCACGGAGCAGGACGGCACCTGGCACATGACGGTGATTCGCGACACGGACTTCACGCCGTCGCACATCATCGAGTTCTACATGAGCTACCCGATCTATTCGGTCATCGCGGTTGGCGCGTTCTTCTATGCGAAGACCCGCATTCCGTTTTTTGCTCATGGCTACTCGCTGGCGTTCCTGATCGTGGCGATTGGCCCGTTCATGATCATCCCGAACGTCGGCCTGAATGAATGGGGCCACACCTTCTGGTTCATGGAAGAACTGTTCGTCGCTCCGCTGCATTGGGGCTTCGTGTTCTTCGGCTGGATGGCGCTCGGCGTGTTCGGCGTGGTTCTTCAGATCCTCGCCCGCATTCACGCCCTGGTCGGCAAGGAAGGCGTCGCTCTGCTGACGTAATATTCCTAACGAGCCGCGCGGCGGAACTGTCCGCGCGGCTTTGACGACGCCGACCGCTTTAGACCAAGCCCTTTACAGCTAAGGATCAGGCGCGATCGTTTCGCGAGGCGCCGGTTCCATGCTCGAAACAAGGCGGCTCCCGCGAGGAGGGATGTTCTCGCGAGGCTTGCTTGAAGGTGGTGGTTTGGATGGGTCGCGCGCATTTGCCTAAAAAATCCGGCGAGTGAAAAGCCGGGGACTATCGTCAAGGACACCAAGGAGAAGAAAGATGTCTTCATCATCGAAGAGCGGGGGAGCGGTCGGTCCGTTCCATTCCGTCGCCGAGGCGGCGGGATGCGTTCAGACCGTCGACTGGTTGCTTCTGACACTGTTGTTTTTCGCCGTTCTCGGCGGCTATCACGTCCACTTCATGCTGACGGCGGGCGACTGGGACTTCTGGGTCGACTGGAAGGATCGTCGTATGTGGCCGACGGTTATTCCGATCCTGGGCGTGACGTTCTGCGCCGCGTCGCAGGCGTTTTTCTGGGTCAACTTCCGTCTTCCGTTTGGCGCGGTGTTCGCGGCTCTCGGCCTGCTGATCGGCGAGTGGATCAACCGCTACGTGAACTTCTGGGGTTGGACCTATTTCCCGATCTCGCTGGTGTTCCCGTCCGCTTTGATCGTTCCGGCGATCTGGCTCGACGTGATCCTGCTTCTTTCGGGCAGCTATGTGATCACGGCGGTTGTCGGTTCGCTGGGCTGGGGTCTGCTGTTCTATCCGAACAACTGGCCGGCGATCGCGGCGTTCCATCAGGCGACCGAGCAGCATGGTCAGCTTATGTCCCTCGCCGATCTGATCGGCCTGCACTTCGTGCGCACGTCGATGCCGGAATACATCCGCATGGTCGAGCGCGGCACGCTGCGCACCTTCGGTAAGGACGTCGTGCCGGTGGCCGCGTTCTTCTCGGGCTTCGTCTCGATGATGGTGTATTTCCTGTGGTGGTTCATGGGTCGTTGGTATTCGACGACCAAGGTCATCGACAAGATCTGATCGAGATCGAGCAGGACTGGACGGGGCGGCGCGGTTTTCCGCGAGGAGAACGGGAAGCCGCCCCGAAGAACGAGAACTCTGAAGATCGAGAGCTCTTGGGAAGAAACAAGGGCTTGGGAAGACAAGCTGCGGCGACGTTGAAGGCATGTGTTGAAAGCGCATGTGTCGCGTTAGCCGCGAAGAGGAAGAAACTGGGAGGTTTGTTCATGAGAAACCTAGTCAAGCTGGCCGCCATGGGCGCGGCGGCTGTGGTCGCGACGGTTGGAGCCATTGCTCCGGCTTCGGCGCACGGCGAGAAGTCGCAGCAGGCGTTTTTGCGGATGCGCACGCTGAACTGGTATGATGTCGCTTGGTCCAAGACGACGGTCAACGTCAACGAAGACATGGTGCTTTCGGGCAAGTTCCATGTGTTCTCGGCCTGGCCGCAGGCGGTGGCGAATCCGAAGTCGTCGTTCCTGAACGCCGGCGAGCCGGGTCCGGTTCTGGTGCGCACGGCTCAGTTCATCGGCGAGAACTTCGCTCCTCGCTCGGTGTCGCTGGTTCCGGGCAACGACTATGCGTTCCAGATCAACCTGCGCGGTCGTCGCGCCGGCCGCTGGCACGTCCATGCTCAGGTCAACGTCGAAGGCGGCGGCCCGATCATCGGACCCGGCCAGTGGATCGAGATCAAGGGCGACATGAAGGACTTCACCGATCCGGTGACGCTCCTCGACGGCACGACCGTCGACCTCGAGCATTATGGCATTGACCGCATTTATGCGTGGCATTTGCCTTGGCTGGCGGTTGGCGCCGCGTGGATCTTCTTCTGGTTCGTGCGCAAGGGCATCATCTCGTCCTATCTGACGGTGGCCGATGGCCGCGCCGATGAGGCCGTGACGGACGAGGACCGCCGCATTGGCGCGATCGTTCTCGCGCTGACGATCCTCGCGACGATCGTCGGTTACGCCGTGACCAACAGCACCTTCCCGCGCACCATCCCGCTTCAGGCTGGTTTGCAGAAGCCGCTGACCCCGATCACGACCGAAGGCACCGTCGGCGTCGGCAAGGAGCAGGTGACCGCCGACCTCCAGGGTGGCGTTTACAAGGTTCCGGGCCGCGAGATGAGCCTGAGCGTCAAGGTGAAGAACAACACCTCGGAGCCCTTGCGTCTTGGCGAATACACCGCGGCGGGTCTGCGCTTCCTGAACCCCGACGTGTTCACGACGAAGCCCGAGTTCCCCGACTATCTGCTCGCGGATCGCGGCCTTTCGACCGACGCGACTCCGATCGCGCCGGGCGAGACGAAGGAAATCCAGGTCAAGATCCAGGACGCGCGCTGGGATATCGAGCGTCTGTCCGACCTGGCCTACGACACCGACAGCCAAGTCGGCGGCCTGTTCTTCTTCTTCACGCCGAGCGGCCGTCGCTTCGCGGCTGAAATCGGCGGACCGGTCATTCCGAAGTTCGTCGCGGGCGACATGCCCTGATCGACTTCTGATCAAAGCCTAAAACACAGCCGGCCGGACCAAAAGTCCGGCCGGCTTCTTTTTGCCAGCGGGCGACGCGAGGCGACAGAGCCAATATTTTTGCGACGTCCAGCCAAGCAGAGGCGCGCCTTCTCGCGAAGCCGCATCCGCCGGCCCGCGATAAGCCATTCAATCCGTTTCTTCCGGCGCCGAGGCCACCAGCGCGAGAGCATGGACGCGCCCCGCCAATTCCTCGGCCAAAATCTCATGAATAATTCGATGGCGCTCAATTCGGCTTTTACCTCGAAAAGCCGCGCTCGTTACGTTGACGCGAAAGTGGCTCTCTCCATCCGAGTGATGACCGCCATGCCCGGCGTGGTGGGCCGATTCGTCGATAACGATCAACCGCGTCGGCGTTAGAGCCGCGGAAATCTTGCTTTCAATCGCGGCCTTGACGGCCCCTTTACCGAGATTTGTCATTTTTCCGTTCCTCATATTCGATCCCAAGAAAGCCCTGGGACGTTCCGGGTTGGCGCCGCATTTCGCCGCGGGGAGGCAAAATAAATGCGGCTTCGTCACTTGCGGCATCATATTAGTTCTTCATAATGAGCCGCCATGGACCTTAACTCACCTCTCTTCGATCGTATCCGCGTCAATCGCCCCCCCAAGCGGGAGCCGAGCAGGAACTCGGCTGCGATGCGACTCCCCGGGCTGCCAAGAGGCTGGGGAATTTCGAGCGCCGATGGGGCGCCTGCGCGAGGGCCAATATTTCTGCTTTTGTTTGGAACATGTTCGCGAATACAACAATTCCTACAATTATTTCAATGGGATGAGCGACGAGGCGGTGGCTCGGTATCTCAAGGATGCGACTGTTGGCCATCGCCCTACCTGGTCGATGGGCGTTAAGCGCGGCGCCAATGGATTCCGCGCCGATGGAGAAAGCGCAGGCAATTATTCCGATCCGCTCGGGGCAAATCGAAAACGCCACCATCGCGCGAGGGAGGCGGAACCCGCGTCCCCTCGTTATTCGCCGGTGACGATGCGCGCTCTCGACGCTTTGGGCCTGGACGAAGCCGCCAGTGCGGAAACAATTAAAGCGCGCTATAAGGATCTGGTCAAACGCAACCATCCCGACGCCAATGGGGGAGATCGATCCTGCGAAGAAAAATTGCGGGAGATCATCCACGCCTATAAGACGTTGAGAGTCGCCCGCCTGGTTTGATGGTTTCGCGCGAAATTTGGGCGGCGCGAGCCGAACCGCTGGCGAAACGGAGGAAGAGTGTTGGTCGCAGTAGAAAAGGCCGCGCAAATGTCGGGACTGCCGGACAAACGAATTTCCGTGCGCGAAGTCTTCAAAATCGACACCGAACTTATGGTTCCAGCTTTTACGGTGGCCGACGAGCACGTGCCCGAGCTAGATCCCGACTATCTCTTCGATCGCGAGACCACCTTGGCCATTCTGGCCGGTTTCGCGCATAATCGGCGCGTCATGGTCACGGGCTATCACGGCACCGGCAAATCGACCCATATCGAGCAGGTGGCGGCGCGACTCAATTGGCCTTGCGTTCGCGTGAACCTCGACAGCCATGTCTCGCGCATCGATCTCGTCGGCAAGGACGCGATCGTTCTGAAGGACGGCAAGCAGGTCACCGAGTTTCGCGACGGCATCCTCCCCTGGGCGCTGCAAAATAACGTCGCCCTCTGTTTCGATGAATACGACGCGGGTCGGCCCGATGTCATGTTCGTCATCCAGCGGGTGTTGGAGGTGTCGGGCCGGCTGACATTGTTGGACCAAAACCGGGTTATTCGTCCGCATCCCGCCTTTCGCCTGTTCGCGACCGCCAATACCGTTGGCCTCGGCGATACTTCCGGACTTTACCATGGCACTCAGCAGATAAATCAGGGCCAGATGGACCGGTGGTCGATCGTGGCGACGTTGAATTATTTGCCGCACGACGCCGAGACCAATATCGTTCTCGCCAAGGTCAAGAATTTGCAAACGACCAAGGAAGGGCGCGACGCCGCCAATAAAATGGTGCGGGTCGCGGATCTGACCCGCAACGCTTTCATGGCGGGCGATCTATCGACCGTGATGAGCCCTCGCACGGTCATCACCTGGGCGGAAAACGCTGAAATTTTCGGCGATATCGGATTCGCCTTTCGCCTCACTTTCCTCAATAAATGCGACGAGTTGGAGCGCCCTCTGGTCGCGGAGTTCTATCAACGCTGTTTCGGCAAGGAGTTGCCGGAGAGCGCGGTCAACGTCGTCATGACTTGAGGAAAACGCAAGGACCGCGCGCTCCCATGTCTCCGCCATGAAACGACAAGCGAGCCTCCGGCATAGCCCGCCCCAATGGCGGCCTTTGCCGCGGCGCTCGCGGGAGCTATATCTTTCTCATGTCAGCGCCCACCAATCGGAAAGCCGCCACCCCCAAGGAATCTCCGCAGGAGCCGTTTAAACGCGCGGTGGCCGGGACGATGCGGGCGATGGCGAAAACGCCCAAGCTGGAAGTCAGCTTCGCGCCCGAACGCCCATCCCTGATCGTTGGCGAGGACGGAGCGAAGGCCCGCTTGCCCGAACCGGCGCGCAAAATCACGCAAAAAGAGGCGGCGATCACGCGCGGGTGCGCGGATTCGCTCGCGCTTCGTCTCGCCTGTCACAATGAAGCCGCGCACCGACGCTTTTCGCCGACCAGCATGGAGGCTCGCGCGGCCTTCGACGCGATCGAGCAGGCCCGCGTCGAATCGATCGGATCGCGGCGGATGAGCGGCGTCGCCGCCAATATCGCCGCCATGCTCGACGACCGCTATCAGCGGGGCAAATTCGACGCGGTGGAGAGCCGAGAGGAGGCCCCGCTCGAAGACGCGCTCGCGCTGATCGCGCGCCAACGGCTGACCGGCCTGCCGCCGCCGCCGCACGCAAAAAAAATTGTCGATCTTTGGCAAGGATTTATCGAAGAGCGCGCCAGCGCCGATCTCGATCGGCTAAGCGACGCGATCGAGGATCAACAGGACTTCGCGCGGATCGTGCGCCATTTGCTCGCCAGCCTCGATATGTCCGGGCCCGAACAAAATAGGGATGACAGCTCCGACGAGGATTTGGGCGACGACGCGCCGCCCAATCCGGACCGGAACGAGGGCGATCAAGACGAGAAGGATCAAGCCCAGAGCGCGTCCGAGATGGATACGGCGATGGTCTCGGAGGATTCGTCGCGGGAAGGCGAGAGCGAATCCGCCGACGCGCCCTATGGGGAAACGCGCGAAGACTCCGACGGCGGCGAAGCCGACGACGATTCGGGCGCGCGCCGCCCCAACCTGCCGGCGAGCGATCGCTCCGGCAATGATTACAAGGTCTATACGACCAAGTTCGACGAGATCGTCCGGGCCGAGGAACTGTGCGACGCCGAGGAACTGAACCGCCTGCGTTCCTACCTCGACAAGCAGCTTTTGCATCTTTCCTCGGTGGTCGGGCGGTTGGCCAATCGGCTGCAACGCAGGCTGATGGCGCAACAGAGCCGCTCCTGGGAGTTTGACCTGGAAGAGGGCATGCTCGATCCGGCCCGCCTGCCCCGGGTCATCATCGATTCCCAGCAGCCCCTTTCGTTCAAGCGCGAGAAGGACACGAATTTTCGCGACACTGTCGTGACGCTGCTGCTCGACAATTCCGGCTCCATGCGCGGCCGCCCGATCACCGTCGCGGCGACCTGCGCCGATATTCTCGCGCGAACATTGGAGCGATGCGGGGTCAAGGTCGAGATTCTCGGCTTTACGACGCGAGCCTGGAAGGGCGGTCAATCGCGCGAGGCCTGGATAAACGACGGCAAGAAACCCAGCCCTGGCCGGCTCAACGATGTTCGCCACATTATCTATAAGGCGGCGGATGCGCCGTGGCGGCGGGCGCGGCGGAATCTGGGCCTGATGATGCGCGAAGGTCTCCTGAAGGAAAACATTGATGGCGAGGCGCTGGACTGGGCGCATCGCCGGTTGATGGCTCGCAGCGAGCAGCGTCGCATCCTGATGATGATCTCGGACGGGGCGCCGGTCGACGATTCCACGCTGTCGGTCAATCCCGGCAATTATCTCGAGCGCCATTTGCGCCAGATTATCCATGATATTGAAACGAAATCGCCGGTCGAACTCATCGCCATAGGCATCGGCCATGACGTGACGCGTTATTATCGCCGGGCCGTAACCATTGTGGACGCCGAGGAACTGGGCGGGGCCATGACCGAAAAACTGGCGGAATTGTTCAGCGAGAACGCCGTTCCGGAGATGCCCGGCCGAAACAACGCGCCGGCGGCGCGATCAATCGCCGCGCGTTAATCCCGAATCATTTTCATGGGTTACGAAGCGCCGGGACTTCGCGCGTCAACAAGATTTTTACTTCGCCACCGCTAAATTGGAACCTAATCCGACGCCCTTGCGTTTACGGTTGCGGGTCTACCGTCGCGACCAGCCGCGCGGCGTCATTCTCGGAGTCCGCGGCGTATGTGATCTGAGAGGGTGGAACGATGTCCTTCGCGATGTTCCCTAAGCATAACGAAAGCCTGACGGCCGCCGCGCCGTCGTCGGAACAGAAAGTCTTCTGTATCGCGGCGATCTGCTTACTGGCGTCGACACCTCTGCTGATTTCCGTCGCCTTGATGATCTGGGGCGGTTAAGGCCCCCGAGCCCAAAAGTCCGGGTCGACGGGCGCGCTCGCGGTCCTCCGAGTAGGGCGAACCCTTCCGTGGAGGCCCGTGCAAACGCTTATTCCCTGGTTCGGCGCGACGTTCTTTTGGTGGAATGGATCGACACGGGCGAACCCGCGTCAGGAAGCCTCGCCGATGGGCCATTCTTGTTTAAATACGTTTCCTTTCGTGTCATGAGCCTCGACCGAAATCGTTTTGGCGCCGTTGGGCGCATAGCTAAACCGGAAATTGGGGTCTTCCGATAAGGAGATCCCGCCCTCCATTGAAAAAATCAGCGTGTCGCCCTGCCGGACCACCACCTTGTCGATGTAATGGGCGGGGATATAGAGATGCGTGAGTTGATCCATCTGCATTCCCGAATTATTGGGATGTCGGATCATGATTTGCGCTTCGCGATGTCCAGATTCCGCGCTCTTGAATTCGCGATATTTCATCTGTCCGAGATGAGACGCGGCTTCATCCATGTTTTTGACGGCGGGCGCGGAGCAACCGCCGGCGGCCTTGACGAATTTCACTTGCGCGTGAAGGGCGCCGTCGCCCGTTTCGCCGACCGCGTGGACGTTAGTATATGAGTTCACCCGCGCGCGAGTCGAGATAAAGGTCACGCCCGCCGTTTCGCCGAATGTGAAAGCCGCCGCCATCGGCATCGGGTTTTGATCGACGACGAGCGTCGCCCGACGCAATCCGGCGGCCTTGAGCCGCAGCGTCATCGGCACGATGGCGGCGTCCTCCGCGCGGACCGGCGCTTCGAGAACGACAAAGTCGTCGTTCGCGATCGCGCGGCCTTGAAACAAATCGCGGGCTAGATCGGGCCAGGGGTCGACCGGAGCGGGCGCCTGCGCGAGCGCTCCGTCAAGCGCGCCGAGCAAAAGTCCGACGCACAGGAGTCCGGCGGGGCGCCAGCGGCGCGGGGCGACGATCTTCATGGTTGCCTCCAGAACAAGGGCGCAGGCTAATCCTCGCGCGAAAATTCCTCAAGGCGTCTCCCACTCCAATTCGGCGAAGCCGGCGGTCGCATTGCGGCCGTTGTAATTGTCGAAGAGACGCCATTTCTCTCGCTCGCTTTGCGCCGCCGCGCTCGCGGCGTCCGCGACAGTGTCGCCTTTCTTGATCGCGGCGCGCAAATCGGCGGTCAATCGGGTTAAATAGGCCCGTTCGTCGTCGAGCGCCTTGGGCCAAGCCGCGACCAGCGGCCCATGGCCGGGCACGACGCGCGCGGCGGGGATTTTCGCCAATTCTTCCGCCACGTCGAGAAATCCGAGCAGGCTGCCGTCGACGATCGGGACATGCCGCAGGAACAAGAGGTCGCCCGCGAACAGCGTGCCGGTTTGCTCGTCGAGCACGGTCAGATCGCAATCGCTATGCGCGGCGCTCCAGGCTTGCAGGGTGATCTTGCGTCCGCCAAGGTCGAGCGTCGTCGTTTTGTCGACGGTGACGCTTGGGCCGACGATAACCACGCCGTCGAGAGCGTCGCCCATCGCCGCGCGAAACGATTCCAGATAAAAGGCGCCGCGCGCCGCCAGGGCGCGCGGGAGATTCTTGTGACCGACGAAAACGACGCCGGGGCCGACAAACGCGCCATTGCCGAAGACGTGGTCCGGATGGGCGTGGGTGTTAATCACATAGCGAATCGGCTTCGATGTCGCTTGCTGCAACGCAGCAATAAAAGCCTTTGCTTCGATCAGGCTGCCGCCGGTGTCGATCACCGCCACGGCGTCATCACCGACAATCGCTCCAAGATTTGCGATATCTCCATCATTTTCGTGGTCCATAAGCGCGGTCCGGCCCGGATGGGCGAATACGCCGGGCGCGATTTCCTCGAGCTTGAACTCCGTCGCGGCGGAGGGGCTTATGTAATAAAACGCCAAGACTAGCGACAATATAATGCGGCGCACCATGATGTTCGACCTCGCTGATCACGTCCAATCGGCGTCCCGGCTCCGCAAACTCAGTAGAGCGCTTTTTCCGGGTTGCGCTCTAAAAGGCGGCGCCATATTATCCCGCCGTTTCCGACTTAAAAGATGTCTTCTGGACGGGAACCGGAAGCTTCTCTTCGGAGGTCGATGGAGCCATTTTGTAGGGTCCAGCCGATCGACGCGAGACAAGGAACGGAAAACGCCTTCCCAGTGTCGAGGCGCCATCGAGGCGCGATGTCGGCGACGAGGCCAAGATAGGCGCGCGCCGATGTCGTCAGGAGGAAAAGCTCATGCATAAGCTGTTGTTGTCGACTTCGGTCGGTGTTTTCGCGCTGCTTTCGGTTGGCGCGGCGAAGGCCGACGAATTGCTGACCCTGCAGAAAGACCCCAAGCAATGGGTGTCTCCCACCGGCGATTACGCCAATACGCGCTATTCTACCCTAAAGCAGATCACCACCGAAAACGTCTCCAAGCTGGCGCCGGCATGGAGCTTCTCGACCGGCGTGCTGCGCGGCCACGAAGGCGCGCCGCTGGTGCTCGGCGATGTGATGTATATTCATACGCCGTTCCCCAATATCGTCTACGCGCTGGATCTCAATCACGACGGCAAGATCCTTTGGAAATACGAGCCGAAGCAGGATCCGGCCGTGGTTC
This sequence comes from uncultured Alphaproteobacteria bacterium, assembly GCA_963710695.1. Taxonomy (GTDB): domain Bacteria; phylum Pseudomonadota; class Alphaproteobacteria; order Rhizobiales; family Beijerinckiaceae; genus Methylocystis. Next base: position 339,665 of record CAVQBO010000009.1, read on the forward strand.
CCGTGATGTGCTGCGACACGGTTAATCGCGGTCTGGCGTACGCCGACGGCAAGATTTTCCTGGCTCAGGCCGACACCACTCTCGTCGCGCTCGACGCCAAGAGCGGCAAGGTGGTCTGGTCGGTCAAGAACGGCGATGCGTCGAAGGGCCAGACCTCGACCGCCGCTCCCCACGTCTTCAAGGACAAGGTTCTCGTCGGCATCGCCGGCGGCGAATTCGGCGTGCGCGGCCATATCACCGCCTATAACGTCGCCGACGGAAAGTTGGCTTGGCGCGGCTATTCCATGGGGCCGGACACCGACACGCTGATCGATCCGGAAAAGACCACCATGCTCGGCAAGCCGGTCGGCAAGGACTCCTCGACCAGCACCTGGCAGGGCGATCAATGGCAGATCGGCGGCGGCACCACCTGGGGCTGGTATTCCTACGATCCGGAATTGAACCTGGTCTATTACGGCTCGGGCAACCCGTCGACCTGGAACCCGAAGCAGCGTCCGGGCGACAACCGTTGGTCCATGACGATCTGGGCGCGCAATCTCGACACCGGCGCCGTGAAGTGGGTCTATCAGCTCACGCCGCATGACGAATGGGATTACGACGCGATCAACGAAGTGATCCTCGCCGATCAGGATATCGGCGGCGTCAAGCGCAAGACGGCGGTGCATTTCGATCGTAACGGTTTCGCCTATACGCTCGATCGCACCAACGGCGAGCTGCTGGTCGCCGAGAAATACGACCCGGCCGTGAACTGGGCGACCAAGGTCGACATGGACAAGAGCTCCAAGACCTATGGCCGGCCGCTCGTCGTCGACAAATATTCGACGGAGAAAAACGGCGAGGACACCAACACGCAGGGCGTTTGCCCGGCGGCGCTCGGCTCCAAGGACGAGCAACCGGCCTCGTTCAATCCGGAGACCGGCCTGTTCTATGTGCCGACGAACCACGTCTGCATGGACTACGAGCCCTTCCGGGTCAGCTACACCGCCGGTCAGCCCTACGTCGGCGCGACGCTGGAAATGTTCCCGGCCGGCCGGGTTCTCGGCGACAAGACGGACAACACCGGCAACTTCATCGCCTGGGACGCGCGCACCGGCAAGATCGTTTGGTCCGACAAGGAGCAGTTCTCCGTGTGGTCCGGCACGGTCACGACCGCTGGCGGTCTCGCTTTCTACGGCACGCTTGAAGGCTATCTGAAGGCGGTCGACCTCAAGACGGGCAAGGAGCTTTACAAGTTCAAGACCCCGTCGGGCATCATCGGCAACGTCATCACCTACGAGCATGCCGGCAAGCAATATGTCGCGGTGCTCTCGGGCGTCGGCGGCTGGGCCGGCATCGGTCTCGCGGCGGGCCTCACGAAGGGCAACGAGGGTCTCGGCGCCGTGGGCAATTATGCGTCGCTGTCCAACTACACCGCTCTCGGCGGCGTGTTGACGGTCTTCGCCCTGCCCAATTGAGCCTAGCCTAACGCAATAGCGATTTGGCGCTCGGCCCACTGCCTCGAAGGCGTGTCGCCGGGCGCCATTTTTTGGATACGAGAAAACGTCAAAACGAGAAAACGTCGGAGAGTATGATGAGACTGTCGTTGGCCGGGGCGCTCGCCCTGGGCGTTATCATGAGCGTTGGAACGGCCGCGAACGCGGAAGCGCCCGGAGATCCGAAGGCGGTCAAATCGGTCGACGGCAAATATTTCGACGCGAAGGGCGACCCCACCTACAATGTGAAGCCCGACGGAACCGTCGATTTCTACACCTTCTCCGGTTATCGCCGCTACCACTCGGAATGCCATGTCTGTCACGGTCCCAACGCCGAAGGGTCGACTTACGCCCCGGCTCTGAAGGACTCGGTGAAGCGCTTCGATTACGCGGAGTTTTCCGGCATCGTCATTGGCGGTCGCGAAAACAAGCAGGCGGGCAACGAAAGCGTTATGCCGGCCTTCGCCGACAATAAAAACGCCATGTGCTATCTCGACGACATTTACGTCTATCTTCGCGCGCGCTCGACCGACGCGGTAGGCCGCGGTCGTCCAGAGAAGAAGGAAGACAAGCCCGCGGCGTTCTCCGACGCCGAAACCAAATGCATGAGCGCCAAGTAAGGCGCCCGGCGGGAAATGTCGTGGGCGGAATTGGGTTGACGCCCATTTTGGACAAGCGCTAGGGCAGGGAGTCGCGCATGGTCGGGCAAGGACGTGTGAGCCCTCGCGGAGTTTCCCTGCTTGTGATCGCCGTCGCGATGTTGATCGCGCCGGCGACGAGCGCGCAAAATCTCGGGTCGGAATTTGGAGCCAAGGGCGCGGACAACGCCGGCTCCATCGAACTCGTGGACCCCAAGGTGCTGCGTGTCTGCGCCGATCCCAACAATATGCCTTTTTCCAACGACAAAGGCGACGGATTCGAAAACAAGGTCGCGCGGTTGCTGGCCGAGAAGCTCAACAAGGACGTGGCTTACACCTATTATCCCGGCGCGACCGGTTTTATTCGCAACACTTTGAACGCCCATCTTTGCGATGTTGTCCTCGGCATGCCGCAGGGCAATGATTTGGTTCAGCCGACCAATCCCTATTACCGCACGACATATGCGATCGTGACGCGCGCCGGTTCCGATCTCGCGGATTTGAAAACCCTGGACGATCCGCGACTAAAAGAAAATGGGCGGCATATCGGCCTCGTCGCCAATACGCCGCCGGGCAATCTTCTCGCGGCGAATGGATTGATGGGCGCGGTTAGGCCTTATGCGTTGATGGTGGATACGCGCGTGGAATCGTCCAGCGCCGCGATGATCGCCGATCTGGAGAAGGGCGACCTCGACATCGCTATCCTTTGGGGGCCATTCGCGGGCTATTACGCCAAAAAGGCCGCTGACAGACTGATCGTGACGCCGATAGCCGACGCGCCGGGGACGCGGATGAGTTTTCGCATCGCCTTCGGGGTGCGTCACTCCGACCAGAATTGGAAGCGCGAACTCAATCAGTTCATCGCGCAAAACAAAGCGCCGCTTGACAAGATCCTTGAGGAATATGGCGTGCCGCTGCTCGGCGAGGACGGGCGGCCGCTCGAGTTCGACGCGATGAAGCGCGCGCTGCTGGGCTGTCTCTTCGCGGCCGCGGCCGGCGCGAGCCTAGCCGCGCAAAAAGCCACGCCGAGGGAACCCGTCGGCTACCGAATGGACGATTATGGCGCGCTCGTTCCGGCCACGCTCAAGGGCGCTTCGGTGTTGAGCACGACAAAGGCCTTCGAACTATGGAGCCAAAAGGCGGCTGTATTCGTGGATGTCTTGCCGCGTCCGCCAAAGCCCGCGGGATTGCCCAAGGAAGCTGTCTGGCGAGATGCGCCGCGCCAAGACATTCCCGGCAGCGTTTGGCTTCCAGACACGGGCTATGGCGAATTGGCGGCGCCAACCCAGCGCTACTTCGAGGACGGACTCAGCCGCGCGACACATGACGACAAGAGCAAAGCGCTCGTGTTTTACTGCCGCAAGAATTGTTGGATGTCCTGGAACGCGGCCAAGCGCGCGCTGTCGATTGGCTACACCAATGTTTCCTGGTATCCAGACGGCGCCGATGGTTGGGCCGAGGCGGGAAAATCGCTGGAATCTCGCGAGCCCGAGCCTCGCGAATAGGCGCCGTGACGATTTGGAGAGCGCCCTTCGTCGACGCCCCTTTTGAGGAAATCCGATGACCACGACCGAATTGTCCCCGGCAAAATCTTTCCAGGGGCTGATCCTGACCCTGCAACAATTTTGGGCCGCGCGGGGCTGCGTCATCCTTCAGCCCTATGACATGGAGATGGGAGCGGGCACATTTCATCCCGCGACCACCTTGCGCGCGCTGGGTCCAAAGCCTTGGCGGGCCGCCTATGCGCAGCCCTGCCGACGCCCGAAGGATGGGCGTTATGGCGAAAATCCCAACCGGGTCCAGCATTACTACCAGTTTCAGGTCATACTAAAACCCTCGCCGCCTGATTTGCAGCAACTCTACCTCGATTCGCTCGCGACGATCGGCCTAGACGCGCGTCTGCACGACATCCGTTTCGTCGAGGACGATTGGGAGAGCCCGACACTGGGCGCCTGGGGACTGGGCTGGGAGTGCTGGTGCGACGGGATGGAGGTCTCGCAATTCACCTATTTCCAACAGGTCGCCGGAGTGGAGTGCGCGCCCGTGGCCGGAGAACTCACTTATGGGCTCGAACGCTTGGCTTGTTACCTGCAGGGCGTCGACAGCATCATGGAGTTGAACTTCAATGGCGGCGAGGGCGCCGCGCGCGTGAGCTACAAGGATGTGTTCCTGCAGGCGGAACAAGAATACTCGCGCTATGATTTCGAGGCGGCGAACACGGATAAGCTCTTTTCAGATTTTAACTCGGCGGAAGCGGAGTGTGGACGCTTGCTTGAGTTCGGAGACGGCGACGGTGAAACGAAACACCTCATGTGTTTGCCGGCATATGATCAATGTATAAAAGCTTCCCACGCATTTAATCTTTTGGACGCGCGCGGCGTTATTTCCGTGACCGAGCGTCAAAGCTACATTCTACGCGTCCGCGAACTAGCCAAAGCTTGTGGCGCCGCGTGGAGACGCACCGAAGCCGGCGGCCTTCACCTTGAATAAGTCCGAAACCGCCACCACCTTTTAGCCTAGGAGCGCGAGGCGGAGCAGCTCGGGCGATAAATTTTACTATTCGGCGAGATTATAGGTCGTTCGTCTCTATTGCTAGAGCGTCGGTTGACGTCAATCGCTGTTTGTTCTAGTTATGTTCTGACTATGGGCGCGCGACGAGACGGAGGGCGCGGTGATTGAGATCGGTTTCCTCGACGGATTCACCACCATGCGCGAAGATCGCAAAAGCAAATTCGCCAAGGCGCGGCGCGAGACGCCCCCAGGGGCGTCGCCGAGTGGTCAAGCCCTCGCCTCGCTGTTAACCTCGGATTTGCGCGAAAGGTTTTATTCTTGGCGCGGACTCTCGGGGCGCCGTTACATTTGCTCAGTCTTTTCCGCCGCCGAAGCGGCCGTCATTTCGGAATTCACCGCCGCCGCGGTGATTGGCGTCGCCAAGGTTGGCGCGGCGCGGCGCCCGGTTTGCGTTATGTCGTCGCGTGAATTTCACGTCTGGGGCGATATCGGTTCGCGCGAAGGAGCGGAAAGCCATGGCGTGAGCGAATGGCACGTCCATTTCGGCGTGGACGACGAGGGATTGCGCGATCTCGCTGGATCGTTGCTCAGCTAGGACTTCCAAGAGGATAGCCGCGACTCTTGAACTCGAGAGGCCGCCAGGATGCCCATAAAATCGCAGGTGACGATCAAATGGCGCATATTTGGTCGTCGTCGCCTAACCGTTAGCCTCATTCCGCCTTGAAACGGGCGTTCATCCCAAATAGTTTGAGCTGAGACGGAGAGTCGGGGCCATCGCGCCACGATCTGATCAATTCGCACCGCGTGGAACGGGGATCGCCGCGTTTTCGTTTGATCTGTCCATAAGAGTTCAATCCCAGGCCTCATCGCCGTATGTCCCTAGGAATTACGACCCATGTCCGTGCTGATAGACAGAAACACGAAGGTCATTTGTCAGGGTTTCACCGGCAAGACCGGCACCTTCCATTCCGAGCAGGCGGTCGCCTATGGCACGCGCATGGTTGGCGGCGTTTCTCCCGGCAAGGGCGGGTCGACGCATCTCGACTTGCCGGTGTTCGACACCGTGGCGGAGGCGAAAGCAAAGACCGGCGCCGATGCGAGCGTCGTGTACGTCCCGCCGCCGGGCGCGGCCGACGCCATCTGCGAAGCGATAGACGCCGAAATTCCGCTGATTGTCGCCATCACCGAGGGCGTGCCGGTTCACGACATGATTCGCGTGAAGCGCGCGCTGTCGGGCTCGAAATCGCGGCTCATAGGGCCCAACTGTCCTGGCGTCGTCACGGCGGGCGAATGCAAGATAGGGATCATGCCGGGCAATATTTTCATGCCGGGCACGGTTGGCGTGGTGTCGCGCTCCGGCACGCTGACCTATGAAGCGGTTTTCCAGACCTCCCGCGAGGGTCTCGGTCAGACGAGCGCGGTCGGCATCGGGGGCGATCCCGTCAAGGGCACCGACTTCATCGAGGTGCTGGAATTGTTCCTGGCGGACGACGCCACCAAATCCATCATCATGATCGGCGAGATCGGTGGCTCGGCGGAAGAGGAAGCGGCCCAATTCTTGATAGACGAGGCCAAGCGCGGACGCCGAAAGCCGATCGCGGGGTTCATCGCCGGCCGCACGGCCCCTCCCGGCCGCCGCATGGGTCACGCCGGCGCGATCATCGCGGGCGGCAAGGGCGACGCCGAAAGCAAGATCGCGGCGATGGAGGCGGCGGGCATCCGTATTTCGCCCTCGCCGGCGCGGCTCGGCAAGACCTTGGTCGAGGCGTTGCGGGCTTAGGGGGTATTCCATCTCTCCCTATTGGAGAGAGAAGCGGACGCGGTAGTCGCGTCCTGGGGAATGTGAAAAAATGGCGCGTTTGGAAACGAACGGTGGTGTCGGCGGCGGCGTCGATACGCAGTCCAATTCGCAAAAGGAAGTGTTCGAGACGACTTCGTTTTTGCAGGGCGCGAACGCGGCCTATCTCGAACATCTGTTGACGGCCTTCGAGGCCGACCCAGCCACGGTTGGTCCCGATTGGCGCGCCTTTTTCGCCGGACTCGGAGCGGCGCCGCGTCCTGGCGGGAATGGAACGACGCGAGCCTCCTGGGCTCGCGAGGATTGGCCGCCAGCCGCCAAGAACGAATGGGTGAGCGCGCTCGACGGGGATTGGGGCGCGCCGAAGGCCGCCCCCGCCCCGCCCATATTCGCGGGAGTCGCGCCCGCGCCGCCGCCGCCGCTCGGCGATGAGCTGCAACGCGCCACCCGCGATAGCGTTCGCGCGCTGATGATGATCCGCGCCTACCGCATGCGCGGCCATCTCCACGCCAATTTGGACCCGCTCGGATTGGAGCAACGCCACGATCACGGGGAGTTGCATCCGGCGACCTATGGCTTCGAGGATAAGGATTACGATCGCAAGATTTTCATCGACGGCGTGCTTGGGATGAAATACGCCAGCGTGTTCGAGATGGTGACAATTCTGCGCCGCACCTATTGCGGCTCCATCGGTTTCGAGTTCATGCACATTCTGAACCCCCAGGAAAAGGCTTGGTTGCAAGCGCGGTTCGAGGGGCCGAAGAAGGAGATCGTGTTCACGCAGGAAGGCAAGCGCGCGATCTTCCGCAAGCTGGTCGAGGCGGAGGGCTTCGAGAAATTCCTCGACGTGAAATACACGGGCACCAAGCGATTTGGACTCGACGGCGCCGAGTCCATCGTGCCGGCGCTGGAACAGATCATCAAACGGGGCGGCGCCCTGGGCGTGCAGGAGATCGTGCTGGGCATGGCGCATCGCGGCCGGCTCAATGTTCTTTGTCAGGTGATGGCGAAGCCGCACGCCGCGTTGTTCCATGAATTCAAGGGCGGCTCGTTTTTGCCGGACGAGGTGGAAGGCTCGGGCGACGTCAAATATCATCTTGGCGCGTCCTCGGACCGGGAATTCGATGGCAATCAGGTTCATCTGTCGCTGACCGCCAATCCTTCCCATCTCGAAATCGTCGATCCCGTGGTGCTCGGCAAGGTGCGGGCGAAACAGGACCAGCACGGCTGCGCCGACGACGACAGGCGCGCCGTATTGCCGCTGCTGATCCATGGCGACGCGGCCTTCGCGGGCCAGGGCGTCGTCGCGGAATGCTTCGGTCTGTCCGGCTTGAAGGGCCATCGCACTGGCGGCTCCGTGCATTTCATCATCAACAATCAGATCGGCTTCACCACCTATCCTCGCTATTCGCGATCCTCGCCTTATCCATCCGATGTCGCGAAAATGGTCGAGGCGCCGATCTTCCACGTCAATGGCGACGACCCGGAGGCGGTGGTGTTCGCGGCGCGCGTCGCGACCGAGTTCCGCCAGCAATTCCAAAAGCCGGTGGTCATCGACATGTGGTGCTACCGGCGCTACGGCCATAATGAGGGCGACGAGCCGGCCTTCACCCAGCCCTTGATGTATAAAAAGATTCGGGCCCATAAAACGACGCTGGACCTATACGGCGAAAAACTGATGGCCGAAGGCCATATGACCCGGGTCGAGGCCGACGCGATGAAAGCGGATTGGCGCGAAACGCTCTCGCGGGAGTTTGACGCCGCGCTGTCCTTCAAGCCAAATAAAGCCGACTGGCTCGACGGCCATTGGGCCGGGCTGAAGCCGGGCTACCAATCCTCGGACGACGAGCGGCGCGGCAAGACCGGCACGCCCCTGGAAACCCTTCGCGAGATCGGCCAAAAACTAACGGTCGTGCCGGAAGGGTTCAATATTCATCGCACGATCCGACGCATTCTCGATGCGCGCCGCGCGGCGATCGAGACGGGGGTCGGCATAGACTGGGCGACCGCCGAGGCCCTCGCATTCGGCACTTTGCTGCGGGAAGGACATCGGGTTCGCTTCTCGGGACAAGACAGCGAGCGCGGAACCTTTTCGCAGCGGCACGCCGTTTTGATCGATCAGGAGAACGAGAGCCGATATATTCCGCTCGATCATTTGGGCAGCGCCAAGGGCCAGTTCGAGATCATTAACTCGATGCTGTCGGAAGAGGCCGTGCTTGGCTTCGAATATGGCTATTCCCTCGCCGAGCCTCAAACTCTCGTGCTTTGGGAGGCGCAATTCGGCGATTTCGCCAATGGCGCGCAGGTGGTTTTCGATCAGTTCCTGTCGTCGGGCGAACGTAAATGGCTCCGCATGTCGGGGCTCGTCTGTCTGTTGCCGCATGGATACGAAGGCCAGGGGCCGGAACATTCCTCGGCGCGGCTGGAGCGTTTCCTTCAACTGGCCGCCGAGGACAATATCCAGGTCGCCAATTGTTCGACGCCGGCCAATTATTTCCATATCCTGCGCCGGCAGCTGCATCGCAGCATTCGTAAGCCGTTGGTGCTAATGACGCCGAAGTCGCTGCTGCGTCACAAGCGCTGCGTTTCGCGGATCGAGGATTTCGGTCCGAGCGAGGGGTTTCACCGGCTTTTGTCGGACGACGCCATGAAGCCCGCCGGAGCCGGCGCCTTCAAACTGCGGCCGGCGGAATCGATCCGCCGCGTCGTTCTTTGCTCCGGGAAGGTCTATTACGATCTGCTGGAGGAGCGCGACAAGCGGGGCGCCGACGACATATATCTCTTGCGCGTCGAGCAGCTCTATCCACTGCCGTTGAAGCAGCTGATCGTGCGCCTGTCGCAATACAAAAAAGCCGAAATCGTCTGGTGCCAGGAAGAGCCCAAGAACATGGGCGCCTGGTCTTATGTCGAGCCTTATCTCGAATGGGCGTTGGCGCAAGCGGGCGGCGCGACCAAGCGGGCGCGTTACGCCGGACGTCCGCCGTCGGCCTCGACGGCCGCCGGCACGATGTCCAAGCATCTCGCGCAACTCAAGGCGCTTCTCGACGAGGCTTTGGCGAAATAGAATTCGCGCCCCGGACGTGGGCGTTCGAACGAAGAGCATTTCTGGCCGCCGGCCGGAAGCAAGGAAGCAGCGCCGGCAGAGTCGTGCCGTCGCCAAGTCGATGGATGATGCGGCGATGACTGAAATTCGTGTGCCGACCCTAGGTGAATCCGTAACCGAGGCGACAATCGGCCGTTGGTTCAAGCAACCCGGCGACGCGGTGCGGGCGGATGAAGCGCTGGCCGAGCTGGAGACCGACAAGGTTACGCTCGAAGTCAATGCGCCCGCATCGGGCGTCCTCGCCGAAATTGTCGCCAAGGAGGGCGAGACCGTGACGCCCGGCGCGCTGCTGGGCCAAATAACCGAAGGAGCGGCGAGCGCTAAGCCGGCTTCCGCTCCCGCGGCGAAGCCCACGGCGGCGGTTTCGCGCGATTCGGCCGCCGGCAATGCCGCCCTCGCCGGCGGCCGCCAAAATCGCCCTCGACCGGGGCATTGATCTTTCCTCGGTGGCCGGTTCCGGCAAACGTGGGCAGGTTCTCAAGAGCGATTTGGTCGCGCCCGCGCCGCCGGCATTGATCCAAGTCCCGCCCACGCCGCCGCACGAAATACGCGCCGAGGCGCCGCCGCCCCCGAGAGCGGCGCGGGGAGAAGACGCACGGCGCGAGGAGCGGGTGCGCTTAAGTCGCTTGCGCCAGACCATCGCCCGGCGGCTTAAGGAGGCGCAAAACGCCGCCGCCATGCTGACGACGTTCAACGAGGTCGATATGAGCGCGGTGATGGAGCTGCGCAACCGTTACAAGGATTTGTTCGAAAAGAAGCACGGCGTGAAGCTCGGCTTCATGGGCTTTTTCGTCAAGGCGTGCTGCCAGGCGCTGGAGGAGGTTCCCGCCGTCAACGCCGAGATCGACGGCCCCGACATCGTCTATAAGCATTTCGCCCATATCGGCGTCGCCGTGGGAACCGACAAGGGTCTCGTCGTTCCGGTCGTGCGCGACGCGGACAAGATGGAGATAGCGCGGATCGAGAAGACCATTGGCGCGCTCGGCAAGAAGGCCAGGGAGGGGCGGCTCGACATCGAAGAACTGCAGGGAGGAACCTTCACGATCTCCAACGGCGGAATCTACGGCTCGCTCATGTCGACCCCGATTCTCAACGCGCCGCAGTCTGGCATTCTCGGAATGCACAAGATTCAGGAGCGTCCGGTCGTCATCAATGGCAAAATCGAGATCCGGCCCATGATGTATCTCGCCCTGTCTTACGACCACCGCATCGTCGACGGCAAGGAGGCGGTGACGTTCCTTGTCCGCGTGAAGGAATTGCTTGAAGACCCAGAGCGGCTCATTCTTGATCTATAAAGCGATCGGGAGCTCTTTAAATATCCTTGGCCGTTCGTATCTATATTCAGGAGCGCGCTGCGGCGCAGGCGCCAAGGCGGCGGGTTTACGACAAACCGCCCAGGAGAGTGACTATGGAACCAAAAATTGCCCCCGAGAGCCGGACGCCACGGCTCACCCCTGAACAATTCGCCCATCTGGGAGATGGAGCCATCGCCTATGTGCGCTCCATGCGCTCGGAGGACGTGACGCGGCTTTATCCGGAGGCGCCGGAAATCGGTCCCGGTTTGACCGTTTTCGCTTTGCTGTCCGCCGACGGCTCGCCAATCGTACTAGCGGACACGAAAGAAGGCGCCCTTGCCAACGCATGGGAAAACAAGCTGATGACCGTCAGTTTGCACTGAAGGATCACCCTGCGGACCGGCTTTCCCGCGGGAGGTAAGGAAATTGCATCTCCAATAGGGCGGCGGGGACAGATCCCGCCGCCAGGGAGATATCCAGATGGAGCAGGTCCGCGAAATTTACGCCGTCTGCCATGTTAACGATGTCGTCAAGCGGCGCGCCTTAGGCTTCGTGCTTGCGCGCGTGAACGACGCGGGCGAAATTGTCCCCTTCCCGATCGTCGTGACGCGGCAGGCCGGAAAGTTTTACGCTTATGTAAACCGCTGCCCGCACCAGGGAACGCGGCTCGATTTCGAGCCTAAGCAGTTTCTCGACCCCAGCTTCCGCTATCTGTTGTGCGGCAAGCATGGCGCGCAATTCGACATCGCGACCGGCCATTGCAACGACGGCCCCTGTAAGGGCGAGCGACTGGAGCCAGTCGAGGTTGTCATAGACGACGAGGAAGTTTGCATCGCCGGCGTTAAAATCGCCGAGGAAGACGGACTTGATCGTGAAGAGAACGACGAGATGCCGGAAGTGCTCATCCAGGCCGATTGACGCTTGGGCGTCGAGGTTAGCGCGAGTTTCGCTCGGATGGCGTCATCCGAGCGATGGGGAAATCCGGCGACACTTGCTCTAGACGCCAACCGCCGCGCGAAGCTCCAACAGTTGAGCCAGCTTGTCATTCGCCAAAACGCGGGCGTCTTCCGTTTTGGCGTCGGCCGCGTCTTCCCGCGCGTCCTTTATGTCGGCGTCAAGCTTGGCGACGTCTACATCGGCCACGGCGACGGCCTGCTCGGCCAAAATGGTGAACCCCTTGGCGCTCACATCGGCGAAGCCGCCGCGCACGAAAAGCTTCTCGACCGTCGCCGCCCGCGTCGATCCGCACGACGCCCGCCTTCAGCGTCGTCATGACAGGCGCATGATCCTTTAGAACGGTGAATTGCCCGTCGGCGCCCGGCGCGACGACCTGCTCGACATCGCCCGAAAACAGCAGTTTTTCGGGAGAGACGAGTTCGAAGTGAAATGCGGCCATGTCTATCTCCGACGGCGCTGCTCAATATCGTTCCGGCCGGAGCGCAGCCCCGACCGGCGCAAATCGATTATGGATTATGCCGCTTCCTTGGCGAGCTTGGCGGCCTTTTCGACCGCTTCCTCGATGGTTCCAACCATGTAGAACGCCGCCTCGGGCAAGTGGTCGTATTCGCCGGCGACAAGGCCCTTGAAGCCCTTGATCGTGTCGGCGAGCGACACAAGCTTGCCCGGCGACCCGGTGAAGACTTCGGCGACGTGGAACGGCTGCGACAGGAAGCGCTCAATCTTGCGGGCGCGGGCCACCGTCAGCTTGTCCTCTTCCGACAGTTCGTCCATGCCGAGAATGGCGATGATGTCCTGCAGAGCCTTATAGCGTTGCAGGGTGGACTGCACCTTGCGGGCGATGTCGTAATGCTCCTCGCCGACGATGATCGGCGACAGCATCCTCGAGGTCGAGTTCGAGCGGATCGACCGCCGGATAAATGCCCTTTTCGGCGATCGAGCGCGACAGAACCGTGGTCGCGTCGAGATGGGCGAAGGAGGTGGCCGGCGCCGGGTCGGTCAAGTCGTCGGCGGGCACGTAAATCGCCTGCACCGAAGTAATCGAGCCCTTGTTGGTGGTGGTGATGCGCTCCTGCAGCGCGCCCATGTCGGTGGCGAGGGTCGGCTGGTAGCCCACCGCCGAAGGAATGCGGCCCAAAAGCGCCGACACTTCCGAACCCGCCTGGGTGAAGCGGAAGATGTTGTCGACGAAGAACAGAACGTCCTGGCCGCGATCGCGGAAATCCTCGGCCACGGTGAGGCCCGACAGCGCGACGCGCATGCGCGCGCCCGGCGGCTCGTTCATCTGGCCATAGACCAGCGCGCATTTGGAGCCGGCTCCGCCGCCCTTCTTGTTGACGCCGCCCTCGATCATTTCGTGATAGAGGTCGTTTCCTTCGCGCGTGCGCTCGCCGACGCCGGCGAACACCGAATATCCGCCGTGCGCCTTGGCGACGTTGTTGATCAGCTCCATGATCAACACGGTCTTGCCGACGCCGGCGCCGCCGAACAGGCCGATCTTGCCGCCCTTGGCGTAAGGCGCGAGCAGATCGACGACCTTGATGCCGGTTTCGAGAATCTGCGCCTCGGTCGCCTGCTCGGCGTAGGACGGCGCCGGCTGGTGAATGGCGCGGCGACCCGAAGTGTGGAGCGGGCCCGCTTCATCGACTGGCTCGCCGATTACATTGATGATGCGGCCGAGCGTTTCATCGCCGACCGGCACCGAGATCGGCGCGCCGGTGTCCGTGACCGCTTGGCCGCGGGTGAGACCCTCGGACGTGTCCATCGCGATGGTGCGCACGGAATTCTCGCCAAGATGCTGCGCCACTTCGAGCACGAGGCGATTGCCCTGGTTGTCCGTTTCCAGCGCGTTCAGAATTTTCGGCAGATGCCCGTCGAACTCAACGTCGACGACGGCGCCGATGACCTGGGTGATGCGCCCCGTGGCTAGATTGCCCGATGCCATGTTAGTCCTCACTCTTTTTCGTCAGAGCGCTTCGGCGCCCGAAATGATTTCGATCAGTTCCTTGGTGATCATCGCCTGCCGCGAACGATTGTACTGCATCGTTTGCTTGCGGATCATGTCGCCGGCGTTGCGCGTCGCATTGTCCATCGCGCTCATTCGGGCGCCCTGTTCCGAGGCGGCGTTTTCGAGCAGCGCGCGGAACACTTGCACCGAAATGTTGCGGGGCAGCAGTTCGGACAGGATTTCGTCCTGGCCCGGCTCGTATTCGTACGCGGACTGCACGCCAGTCGCGGCCGGCGCGTTCTCGTTGACGGGAATCTGCGCCGGGATCAACTGCAGCGCCGTCGGAATCTGCGCGATCACCGATTTGAACCGCGAGAAGAACAGCGTCGCGACATCGAAGGCGCCATCCTCGAACAGCTTGATGATCTTCTTGCCGATCGGATCGGCGTTGTCGAAGCCGATTTGACGCAGGCCGCGCAGTTCGATCAGTTCGATGATGTCCTTCTCATATTGCCGGCGGAGCTGGTCGTAGCCCTTTTTGCCGACGCAGAGAATCTTGACCGTCTTGCCCTGGCCTTGCAGGCTGACGATATGCTCGCGCGCGAGACGCACGATCGAGGAGTTAAAGGCGCCGCACAATCCGCGCTCCGCGGTGGCGACGACCAGAAGATGCGTGTCGTCGCGGCCGTTTCCGGCGAGCAGCTGCGGTCCCCCGACGACGCCGCCCGCGAGGTTGGCGAGGACGCTTTCCATGCGCTCGGCATAGGGGCGCGCCGCCTCGGCCGCGGTTTGCGCGCGGCGCAGCTTGGCGGCGGCGACCATTTGCATCGCCTTGGTGATCTTCTGCGTCGCCTTGACGGAAGAAATGCGGTTACGAAGATCCTTCAGCGAGGCCATGGGCTAGCTTCTTGCTCTAAGGTTTTCTTGCGCCCAAAAGGAGCGCAGGACCATTAACGGATCGAGACACGGCGAAGACTCCCTCTTCTCGCGCGCGAGAAGAGGGAAAGCATTACGCGAAGGTTTTGGCGAAGCCTTCGACGACGCTCTTTAGCTTAGCCGCCGAATCGTCGGACAGATCCTTCGATGTGCGGATCGCTTCCAGAAGATCATTGTGCGACGAGCGCAGCAAAGCCAGCAATCCATCCTCGAAGGCGCGCACGCGGTTCACCGGCAGCGGATCGAGATAGCCGTTGACGCCGGCGTAAATCACGCAGGTCTGCTCTTCCATCTTCAGCGGCGAGAATTGCGGCTGCTTCAAGAGTTCGGTGAGGCGCGCGCCGCGATTGAGCAGGCGCTGCGTCACGGCGTCGAGATCGGAGCCGAACTGCGCGAAGGCCGCCATTTCGCGGTATTGCGCCAGTTCGCCCTTGATCTTGCCGGCGACCTTCTTCGTCGCCTTGGTCTGGGCGGAGGAGCCGACGCGCGACACCGACAGACCGACGTTCACCGCCGGGCGAATGCCCTGGTAGAACAGATCCGTCTCGAGGAATATCTGGCCGTCGGTGATCGAGATCACGTTGGTCGGAATATAAGCCGAGACGTCGTTGGCCTGGGTTTCAATGATCGGCAAGGCGGTGAGCGAACCGGCGCCGCGCTCGTCGCTGAGCTTGGCCGCGCGCTCCAGCAAACGCGAGTGCAAGTAGAACACGTCGCCCGGATAGGCTTCGCGGCCCGGGGGACGGCGCAGCAGCAGCGACATCTGGCGATAGGCGACGGCCTGCTTGGACAGATCGTCGTAAATGATCACGGCGTGGCTGCCGTTGTCGCGGAAGAATTCGCCCATCGCGCAGCCCGAGAACGGCGCGAGGAACTGCATCGGCGCGGGGTCGGAAGCGGTGGCGGCGACGACGATCGAATATTCCAGCGCGCCGCGCTCTTCGAGCACCTTCACGAATTGCGCGACGGTCGAGCGCTTCTGGCCGATGGCGACGTAGACGCAGTAGAGCTTGGACTTCTCGTCGTCGCCGTCGTTCAGGGATTTCTGATTCAGGATCGTGTCGAGCGCGATCGCGGTCTTGCCGGTCTGGCGGTCGCCGATGATGAGTTCGCGTTGGCCGCGTCCGATCGGGATCAGCGCGTCGACGGCCTTGAGGCCGGTGGCCATCGGCTCATGCACCGATTTGCGCGGAATAATGCCGGGCGCCTTGACGTCGACGCGCGAGCGCTTCGTGGCGTTGATCGGCCCCTTGCCGTCGATCGGATTGCCGAGCGCGTCGACGACGCGGCCGAGCAGTTCGCGGCCGACGGGCACCTCGACGATGGCGCCGGTGCGCTTGACCGTCTGGCCTTCCATGATGTCGCGGTCCGCGCCGAAAATCACGACGCCGACATTGTCGGTCTCGAGGTTGAGGGCCATGCCCTGCACGCCGTTCTCGAATTCGACCGTCTCGCCGGCCTGAACATTGTCGAGACCATAGACGCGGGCGATGCCGTCGCCGACCGACAACACCTGACCGACCTCGCTCACCTGGGCTTCATTGCCGAAATTAGCGATCTCATTCTTGAGGATCGCCGAAATTTCTGCGGCGCGGATATCCACCATCAGCCGACCTCTTTCATACGTGTGCGAATAGAATTGAGCTTGGTCTTCAAGGAGGCGTCGACCATGCGCGAACCGAGTTTGACGATGATGCCGCCGATGATCGAGGCGTCCGTCTTCACGTTGAGACTGACCGTCTTGCCGCCTGTCGTGGCGGCCAGAGTCTGCCGCAGCGCGGCTTCTTGATCGGGGCTCATCGGCGCGGCGACGGTCGCCTCCGCGCGCACCACGCCCTTAGCCTTTTCTTCGAGGCGTTGGAAGGCGGAGATGATCCCCGGGAGCGCGAAGAGGCGACGTTTTGTCGCGACCAGGCGGATGAAATTGGCGGTGATTCCGCCGATCTGCGCCGCGGACAGCACCGCGTCCAGCGCCTTCACCTGCTCGGCCGCGGAGAACACCGGGCTCTCCACCAGACGGCGAAGATCCGCGCTCTCGCCCAGCAATCGCTGAAAGGCGGCAAGCGCTTGCGTGACTTCTCCGGTCGCGTTTCGCTCGGACGCCAACTCATGGAGGGCAAAGGCGTAACGTCCCGCTACGCCGGAAAGGTCAACTCCGTCTTGAGCCACTTGGTTTTGCTCTTTAAGATCGGGGCCGCTTTAAACACTCCCGGTCGCGCCGTTAGCGCGGCGGCGGAATTTGGAGCGTTCAAGCGACGATAAGGTCAGGGTGAGGAACCAAGGCCGCAACGCCCTCGCTCCAATGCGAGCGTCCCCTAACACAGGCTATTTTGTGGCGCAACCCTATCGGCGCGGCCCAGGCGCGGCGTGGAGGCGGAAAAGCTGGCGACATGCTCGCTTTTGCGCGATATACGCGCGGAGCGCACAAAAAATGCGCGAAAACGCGGGGGCGGACATGGCTGCGGCGGTCGTGGGCGTCATCGGCGGATCGGGAGTCTACGATCTGCCGGGGCTGGAAAATATACGCGAAGAGAGGATCGAGACCCCGTGGGGCGCGCCTTCCGACGCTTTGCGTTTTGGGACGATCGGCGAAACCCGCGTGGTGTTTCTGGCGCGTCACGGGCGCGGACATTGGTTTTCGCCTTCGGGCATAAATTACCGCGCCAATATCGATGCCCTGAAACGGGCCGGAGTCACCGACATCGTGTCGGTTTCAGCCTGCGGCTCGTTTAAATCCGAGCTCTATCCCGGACTCTTCGTGGCCGTGGATCAATTCGTCGACCGCACCTTTTCGCGAGACTCCTCGTTTTTCGGCAATGGATGCGTCGCCCATGTCTCGATGGCGCATCCAGTCGCGCCGAAACTTTCCGAGCGCATTCTGGCCGCCGCCAGGGCCGAGCAAATCGCTTGCGCGCCAGGCGGAACCTATGTCTGCATCGAGGGTCCGCAGTTTTCCACTTACGCCGAATCATTGACCTATAAGGCCGCCGGTTACGACGTGATCGGCATGACCGCTCTGCCGGAGGCGAAACTCGCGCGCGAAGCGGAGATCTCCTATGCGACCATCGCCATGGTGACGGATTTCGATTGCTGGCACCCCGAACACGACGACGTCGACGTGGCGGCGGTGATCGAGGTCGTGCGGGCCAACGCGCAGGCCGCGAGCCGATTGCTGGCGCGCTTGCTGCGCGATTTTCCGGCGGAGCACGAAGCTTGTCCCAACGGCTCGGATCGCGCGCTCGACAATGCGATTCTGACGGCGCCCGAGGCGCGCGACCCCGCGCTGCTGAGAAAGCTCGACGCGGTGATGGCCCGGCTGAACCGGAAGCAAGCCGGAACTTGATTTCCAGCGCCGCTCCAAGAGCTTGGGTCTTCGCGCCCGGTCGCGGAAAAATGCTGGAGCGGCGCGCTATTTGTCGAACGAAACATCCGCCGTTCGGCGCAAGACAAAAGCATGTCTTCATCCGCGACCGCCTGTAAAGGGCCGCGCGCCGCGGCGCCGGCCAAAACCTCGGCGCTGCGTTTTTCTCGCGGATGCGCTATGAAGCCGCTACGCCAACATTTCCCATGGGATTCGCAAATGCCGCTCACCGCCGCCATCCGCACCATTCCAGACTATCCCAAGAAAGGGATTCTGTTTCGCGACATCACGACTCTGCTCGGCGACGCGCGGGCGTTCCGCCGCGCGGTCGATGAGCTGGTGCAGCCCTGGTCCGGGTCGAAGATGGATAAGGTGGCGGGCATGGAAGCGCGCGGCTTCATTCTCGGCGGCGCCGTGGCCCATCAATTGTCGGCGGGTTTTATCCCCATCCGCAAGAAGGGGAAATTGCCATACAAGACCGTGGCGATCAGCTATGCGCTCGAATATGGCTTTGATGAAATGGAGATGCACGAAGACGCCGTGACCGCGGGCGAACGGGTCATTCTCGTCGACGATCTCATCGCCACTGGCGGCACGGCGGCGGGAGCCATAGGACTTTTGCGGAAAATGGGGGCGGAAGTTGTCGCCGCCTGCTTCGTGATCGACCTGCCGGACCTCGGCGGGGCGAAAAAGATCGAGGCGCTTGGCGTCCCGACGCGCAGTCTGGTTTCCTTCGAAGGGCATTGATTCGAAAGAGTCTGGGTCTTCCAGGGGGTGGCGGCCGCCTGGAGGCGCTTTGACGGCTGCTCTTGGTTTGCCTAAAGGGCGTCGTATCGTTAGGCTTGACCGCCACGGGGCTTGAGGCTGGTCTGGATGACGCCGCGTCGAACACACATTACATTGGCCACGCTCGCGATAGCGTCGCTTGTGATCGGCGTCGTGGCCCTGCGGTTGCTGTCGGGCGTCCCCGAGCGCTCCGCGCTCACCCCGACATCACGAAATATCCGCGTCGCCAACGGTCCCGTCGCGTCACCCGCCGCGACCGGCGGCGCCAGCGGTCTGGCCGCGCCCTTCTTGCCGTGGGCTGCGTGGACATATCGCGCCCGAATCCGAACCGTCGCCGCCCGCTGGAACCATGGCGCTGGTCGAGAATCCCGAAGCCTGGTCGAGCCCGGATGGCGCGACGGCTCAGGCGCAAGCCGATGCGCCGCTGCCGCCAAAACGTCCCGCCGATCTCGCCAGCCAGGAAGCGCCGCCCGCGACTCCCTTGCCGCCGCCACGTCCGGCCGGCCTCACGAAGGACGGCGAAGCCGCGCCGCCGCGAGAGCAGGCCGCCGCTTCGCCCCTCGCGCAAGAACCCGCCGCGGTTGTCATCCCAACGGAGCCCGCCGTCGCGAATGTTCCGCTGCCCCCGACCCGTCCTCGCGCTCTCGCCGCATTGACGCCCCCGCCGTCCGCTTCCGCTCCGGAAGCGTCTCCTGTCCCTGCCGCTCCTGTGCCCGCCGCTCCTGACCTGGCCGCTCCCGCTCCCGCCGCCCCGGCCGCGCAACAACTCGCGGCGCATACGACGGAGCCGGTGTTGCGCCCGGCGCCTCCCGAGGTCTTCAACGAACCCGAGCGGCCGGCGCGTTTCAATATGGGCGCGCCCGCCTATGTGCGAATTTTCAAGAAAGAGGGAGAACTCGAACTCTGGCTCAAGGTAAACGGGCGTTATTCGCTCTATCGCACCTTCCCGATCTGCAAATGGTCTGGCCGACTAGGCCCAAAGGTGAAGGAGGCGGACTATCAATCGCCGGAGGGTTTCTACTCAGTCTCGGCGCGCCAGCTTAACCCGCATTCAAATTATCACTTGGCGTTCAACGTCGGCTATCCCAACGCATTCGACCGACAGAACGGGCACACCGGCGGCTTGGTGATGGTGCATGGCGCCTGCAAATCGGTCGGCTGTTTCGCGATGACCGACAAGGGCATCGAGGAGATTTACGGCTTTGTCGCCGCCGCCCTCTCCGCTGGTCAGCGGGAGGTGCCAGTGCATATCTTTCCCTTCCACATGACCGACGCGGCGATCGCCCGCGAGACCGGCGGCGGCAGCGGCTTTTTGTCCTTCTTCGCCACCGACGGCGGCAATACCGCGCAATGGGCTGATTTTTGGCGGAATCTGAAGGAAGGTTACGATCTGTTCCAACAGACCGGCGAACCGCCGACCGCCTATGCGTGCGGCGATCGCTATGCCTTTGGCGCGCAGGACGCGTCGTGCAAACGGGTCGCCGGTTGGTGAAAGCCCGATGCGCGAACCGGACGCCTCCGGTTCGCGCGCTTCATAAGCCGACTCGGATTAGGCCAATATTCCGCCGAGTTCCCTAACGATGGCGTCGCCCATCTCGCTGGTCGAAACCGCGGACGCCGCCGAGCCCTTGATATCAGCCGTGCGCAGTCCTTGCGCCAGCACCGCCGAGATCGCCGCGTCGATCGCGTCCGCCGCCTTGGGCAGATCGAAAGAATAGCGCATGGCCATGCCCAGCGAACCGATCATCGCGATCGGATTGGCGATTCCCTTGCCGGCGATGTCGGGCGCCGAGCCGTGGCACGGCTCATACATCGCCTTGCGCTTGCCCTGCGCGTCAGGCGCGCCGAGCGAGGCCGACGGCAACATGCCGAGCGAGCCGGTGAGCATCGCGGCTTCGTCCGACAGCATGTCGCCAAAAAGATTGTCGGTGACGATCACGTCGAACTGCTTCGGCCAACGCACCAACTGCATGCCCAGCGCGTCGGCGAGCATATGTTCGAGTTTCACGTCGGGATATTCGCGCCCGTGCAACGCGGTGATGACCTCGCGCCACAACAGGCCGGATTTCATGACATTGGCTTTATCGGACGACGTGACCTTGTTGCCGCGCTTGCGCGCCAGTTCGAAGGCGACCCGGCCAATGCGCTCGATCTCGTAAGTTTCGTAGACCTGCGTGTCCACGCCGCGCTTCTGGCCATTGCCGAGATCGATAATTTCCTTGGGTTCGCCGAAATAGACGCCGCCCGTCAATTCGCGCACGATCATGATGTCGAGCCCGTCGACCAGTTCGCGCTTCAACGAGGAAGCCTCGGCGAGCGCCGGATAGCAAATCGCCGGACGCAGATTGGCGAAGAGGCCGAGATCCTTGCGCAGCCGCAACAGGCCCGCTTCGGGGCGGACCTCATAAGGGACGCCGTCCCATTTGGGGCCGCCGACGGCGGCGAGCAGCACGGCGTCCGCCGCCCGCGCCAGTTCCATGTCGGCTTCGCTGATCGCCTGTTTATGGACGTCGTAAGCCGCTCCGCCCACGAGGCCGGTCTGGGTCTCGAACCGAGCCACGCCCGTCTCGTTCAGAAGCGCCAGAACCTTTTCCGCCTCCGCGGTGATTTCCGGGCCGATGCCGTCGCCAGGGAGGAGTAGAAGCTTATGGACGGACATTTATAACCCTCTCGCGGTTTGTGTGATTCGACGGCTCGCCGCCGATGTCTCGAATTATCGCCTCGCGCGTCAATAAGGCGCGGGGATTTCCGACGCAACCAGGCGCGCTCTGGGGGCCGCGAGGGCTTGATGCGACAATTAGTCCATTGCCGCGCTCTTGCGGCGGATCAAACAGGCGTGCAGCTTGAGGACTGCAGCAAAAGAAATGAGACATTCATCTCGGCGCCCGTCACCTTGCGCCGGTCCATGGAAAAAAGCCGCTGCACGTAAAAAAGCAGGAGACGCACCCATGAGCAAACTGAGAATCCTCGCGCTGGCGGCCTTCGCCATGGTCCTCGCCGCGAACGCGCCAGCCAAGGCGTTCTGCCTCTTCAATTGCGAGCCGACCGAGGATCAGGCCAAGAAAGTGTTCGAAAATCTCGTCAAGGCTAAATTCGATCCCGACGCCAAACTTGTCGACTTCAAGGTGGACCGCTTCTGGCAGCTCGATGTCGAGGGCGCCGGCCACAAGGGCGTTGAGTTTTATTTCACCGCCAAGGTCGAATTCCCGAAGGGCGCTCATCTCGAATGCAAGCCGACGGAAGCCGCCGACGGCGCCAAGACCGTCGCGCCGGGATGCTCGGCGAGCACCTACTATTCGACGACGATCCAGAACCAGATGATCAAGGACAAGCAATATATCGAGCCGGGCAAGGTCGTCGACTTCAAGGACGAGACCCGCTTCGACCAGACCTCGGACGGCTGGAAAGGCCAGGACGGCAAGATTTATTGATTGGGGTGTCGCGCTCCAATGTGGCGGAGCCGCGTCCCCGCGGATCCGCCATCTATTTTGGCGCTTAGCGTCGCGTGGCGCCCCTCGCGCCGAGTTGAACCCGGGCGCGGCGGGCGAGGGGCCGCGCGGCGATGGAGCAAGCGCCGGCGCCCCCTTCACCGCTCGCCCGGGCTTATTGCCCTCCGTCGATCTTCTGGCCGATAAGCGCGATGGACCGCTCATAGACCGTCGCGGCGTTCCAGGCTTCGATCGCCGCGAAATTGGGTTCGCCGGGCTGGTATCCCGCGCCGGCCTGCCAGCCGTGCGCATGAAGGAAATTCGCGGTCGCGTTCAGCGCGCCGCTCGGGGTTTCGAGACTGCCGCCCGCGCCGTATTCGAGGATGTTCTTGGGCAGGAACTGCGTCTGGCCGATCTCGCCGTGCATCGAGCCGCGCGTGCTCGCCGTAAGCATCCCGCGATCGACCAGCGTCAGCGCCGCGTAAAGCTGGTCGGTGAAATAGGCCGAGCGGCGGCAGTCGTAGGCGAGAGTGGCTATGGCCGACAGAGCGTTCTGATTGCCTTGCACGGCGCCGAAACCTGTCTCCATGCCCCAAATGGCGAGCAGCGGTCCCGGCGGGACGCCGTAGCGTTGCTGGATCGACGCGAACAGCGCCGCATGGGTCTGCTTGAGCGCGCGCCCGCGCGAGATGATGATCGAGCCGCCGCGCTTGGCCATGAACTGGTCGAGCGACAGATGGAAGCTCTTCTGGCCGCGGTCGGCGCCGATGGTCGCGCTGTTATAATTCGTCGACATCAGCGCCGCGATGCCCGAGCCGCCGACGCGTCCTCTCGCCTCCTGCGGCGAATTCCCGCTTCCAATTCTCGAAACCCGCCGGGCCGCTGCCGCACTGCGCGGCGTCCGCCTTGCCGGTCATCAACGTCAACGCGGTCAAGGCCGCCGCCGCGATTGTCCTGAACTGCCAGCCCTTAGTCATGTAAAGCACCTTTCCAAGCCCTTGGGGACGAAACACCCGCTCTCCCGCGCCACGATGTCCGCGCCCTTCATACCGAAATATGGCCGCGCCGGCCAGTCACGCCATCGGCGCGCGAGCGGTCTGAATTTTGGAGCGGCCGAACGTCATCTCGCATGGCCGGTCGCGAAAACGGCCTCCGGGCTCGGTGCAAACCTCGGACCTCACGCCGCCTCGGCCAGCGCCGCCTCGAACGCCTCCATGTCGATCACCGGCCTATGCAAAGCCGGGGCGGCGAATTCGGGTTTGGCGAGCAGAGGCGCTTCCAGGCGGGCCTGCTCCAGCGCCGCCTCCATTTCGAAGCGGCGCAGCAACGCCATCAGGCGGTCGAGTTCGCCGCCGTTCAGCTCTTCGCAAGCGGTCAGCACCCGCTCGATCATGATCAGCGACAGCCGCGCCTCGCCGCTATCCTCGTGCAAATCGGCGAAATCGCGCTGCGCCTCCAGCGCCGCCCGGAAGGCCGGCAGGAATTTGGCCGGCAGGCCCGCCTTGGCGTAAAGCGCCGCGAAGCCGGCGCCGCGAAAATCGCGCAACTGGCCGGCGACCCGATCCTCGCGCAGGCCCGACAGTTCGGCGAGCGCCGCCTCGAACAGATCGCGGCGCCCCGACAGCAGCGCGCGCAGCACGAGGCTGGGGGTCAGTTGGCCGGAATCGCGCAAATGCGCGGCGAGTTCGCGCAGCCCCGCGCGCCCGTCGCGCGCCGCGGTCTCGGCGACGATAATCACATTGGCCTTGTCGCGGGCTTCGCGCGACAGGCGTTCGGCGCGCTCCGGCGAAAGCCACGCGCAATCGACCACGAAGGCGGTGAGGCTCTCCGCCGCCGCCGCGACCAATTGGCTGCGGATCGTCGCCGGCAGCCAGGGACGCGAGAGCAGCGCTTCGCGCATTTCGCCGTCCTCGCCGAAGCGCTCGATCATGCGACGCATCGAAAATTCGGCCAGTTCCGCGCCGGGATTGACCGCGAGCGAAATCGCCGCCTCGCGCGCGCCGACTTCGGCGAGCGCCGCCGCGACGCTGACGGGAACGCGGGCGCGCAGGGCGATGGCGCTTTGGGCGAAGGCGTCGCCTATCGCCGCGCAGTCGACCAATTCCGCCTCGGAGAGCAGCGGCGAACGCGACAGAACCGGCGCCGCTATGTCGGATTGATCATTGGCGAGCGCGGAAATCAGCGAATGCGGCGCATCGGCGGCGCTGGCGAAATTATCGGCGAGCGCGCGACGCACCAGGGGCGAGGGATCGTCAAGCAGCGACATCATCGCGATTTCGGCGTCGCGTCGGGTGCGCTCGTCCAGCTCCGAGTAAAGATAGGCGCGAGCCAGCGCGCCGGCGCCCTCGGAACGTTGCGCGGCCGAAGCTGTCATTGCCCACTGCAAGAAATTACGAACGATCATGGGCGACTGCATCCTTTTCACGCCGACCGCGAAAACTAGGTTTCACTCAACAGAGTGTGACGTTTTATGGTAAATTCCCCCTTAATGACGCGACCAAGCTCGAACAGCTTGAGAGGAAAAGACGTGGCGGCGCGATCCTGCCTGATCCTGCCCGACGACCCTCGGCTTGAAGCGGAGGCCTGGCTCGCTTGCGACGCCTCGGCCTTGCTGCTCGATTTGCGCGAGCCGCGCGCCGGCGCGCTGGCGTTTTTGCGGCAAGCCCGCGAATTCGGCGCGCGCCCCGCGCTTTACGCGCGGCTCGGGCCGGTCGAGCATCCCGGCTTCGACCTGGCGCTCGAATCGATGCTTCGGTCGCCGCCCGACGGGATTTTTCTCGACGGAGCCGAGGGCGGCGCCAGCGTCCAGCACCTCGCGGCCAAACTCGCCGTTTTCGAGGCGCGGGCCGGGCTGGCGGACGGCGCCATGACCATTATCGCCGGCGCCGCCGGGACTCCGGCCGCGATTTTCACGCTAGGAAGCTATAAGGACTGTTCGCGCAGACTCGTGGCGTTGGCCTGGGAGCGCGACGCCCTGGCGCGAGCGCTCGAACTGGACGACTGGCCGGGCGTCGACGCGGCGCCGCTCGTCGTCGCGCGCGGCTTGCTGGTTTTGGGCGCGGCGGCGGCGGGACTGCCCGCCCTCGACGCGCCCAGCCTTCTCCCAAACGACGCCGATCGAATTGCGGGACGAGTGCCTCGTGGCGCGCGCCGACGGATTCAAAGGCAAGCTGGCGACCACGCGGGAAGAAATCGCGATCTTCGACGAAATCTTCCCGCCGGGTTCATGATCCCCATCAAGCGTCGACAAAACGCCCCATTCGGCGCCATATGTGCGGACATGCCAATGGCTTTCGCAAAATCTCTCTCCTCCGCGCTGCTGCTGGTCGGCCTGCTTGGCGCCTCGGCCGCCTTGGCGCAGACGCAGCCGAAGGGCGCCCATGCGCCAAAAGCCGAGCCCGAAACGGCGCCGACCGGCGCGGTGCGCCTCATCGCCTCGCTGGCGCCCGCCGATACACAGGGCGTCAAGGCTGGCGTCGTCTGGCGCGTTTTCGACGAGCAGGTTGAGTCCGACGGGACGCATAAACTGGTCGCCGAGTTCGCGCGAGGCCGCGCCAACCATCAGCCTCCCGGACGGGACTTATATCGTTCATGCGGCCTTCGGCCTCGCCGCGGCCACCCGCCGGGTCGTCGTCGACGGCCGAATCGTCACCGAGCGCGTGACGCTGAACGCTGGCGGGCTGAAACTCGTCGACAAGCTTGGCGAGGCGACGATACCGCCGCAGCGGCTCTCGATCTCGATATACGTGCCGGAGCGCGGCAATTCGGAAGCCAAACTGGTGCTCGCGAACGCGCGCGGCGGCGACACGATCTGTCTGCCGGAAGGGGCCTATCACGTCGTCTCGACCTTGCTCGACACCAGCCAGGGCTCGCAGGGCGACAACAACGCCACCAACTCCGTCGTGACCGCCGATCTGCGCGTGCCCGCCGGCAAGCTGATCGAAGCCACGCTGCGCCACCGCGCCGCCACCATCACGCTGAAACTGGTCAACGCGGCGGGGGGCGAGGCGCTGGCCAACACCTCCTTTTCCGTGCTGACGCCGGGCGGCGACGTGATCCGCGAATTGATCGGCGCCTTTCCGTCGCTGATGCTGGCGGAAGGCGAATATGTGGCCATCGCCCGCCATGACGGAAAAACCTATCAGAACGTATTTAAGGTGCAGTCGACCAAGGACGCCGACGTGGAGATTCTCGCCAAGGGAGCGCCGCAATCCGAGGCCCCGCCGACCGACGCTCCTATCGTGTCGGAGTGAAACGCTCGGGCGTCGACCGCTTCCGCTCCAGCCCCCGTCGTGCTAGCTGCTTGCACTTCAATTTTCTCAGCCCGAGCCAAGGCCATGCAATCGCAACTCCTTGAAACCTCCGACACGCAAAGCCTCATGGCCGAAATCGGCCGCGCGGCGCGGCGGGGGGCGCGGGCCGCCGCTCTCGCGCCGAGCGCGGTCAAGGACGCCGCCTTGCGCGCGGCGGCGCGCGAAATCCGCCTCGCCAGCGCGGCGATCCTCAAAGCCAACGCGCTGGATGTCGAAGCGGCGCGCGCTTCCGGCGCGTCGCCCGCCGCGCTCGACCGGCTGACGCTCGATCCGAAACGCATCGAGGCGATGGCGCGCGGCGTCGAGGAGATCGCCGATCTGCCCGATCCCGTCGGCCGCGTGCTGGCGGTGTTCGAGCGCCCCAACGGGCTGCGCATCGAGCGCGTGACGACGCCGCTCGGCGTCATCGGCGTGATCTACGAGAGCCGGCCCAATGTGACGGCGGACGCCGGCGCGCTGTGTCTTAAGTCAGGCAACGCCACGATCTTGCGCGGCGGCTCCGACAGTCTACGTTCGTCGGCCGTCATTCACGGCTGTCTCGTCGCGGGGCTCGAAGCCGCCGGCCTGCCGGCGGAAGCAATCGCCCTGGTTCCCACGACCGACCGCGCGGCGGTGGGGGCGATGCTCGCGGGTCTCGATGGCGACATCGACGTGATCGTGCCGCGCGGCGGAAAGAGCCTCGTCGCGCGCGTGCAGCACGAGGCGCGCGTGCCGGTGTTCGCGCATCTTGAAGGCATCGTGCATGTCTATGTGCATGGCGCCGCCGATCTCGAAATGGCCAAAAACATCGTGCTCAACGCCAAGATGCGGCGCACCGGCGTCTGCGGCGCGGCGGAGACGCTGCTGGTCGACCGCGCCTGCGCCGCGACGCATCTGGCGCCGCTTGTCGACATGCTGCTCGCGGCGGGCTGCGCGGTGCGCGGCGACGCGGCGACGCTGGCCGCCGACCCGCGCGTGACGCCGGCGAGCGAACAAGACTGGGACACGGAATATCTCGACGCCATCATCGCCGTGCGCGTCGTCGACGGGTTGGACGACGCGATGACGCATATAGCGACGCATGGCTCGCATCACACCGACTGCATCGTGACGCGATGACGAAGCGGCGGCGGCGCGCTTTCTCGCCGAGGTCGATTCGGCGATTGTCGTCCACAACGCCTCGACGCAATTCGCCGATGGCGGCGAATTCGGCTTTGGCGGCGAAATCGGCATCGCCACCGGCAAAATGCATGCGCGCGGACCGGTCGGCGTCGAGCAGCTCACTTCGTTCAAATATCGCGTGCACGGCGAGGGGCAGACGCGCCCGTGAAGCGGCCTCCGGAGTGATCCCACGCCTTCCGCCTCACGCGCCCGGCATGCGCATCGGCCTGTTCGGCGGCTCCTTCGATCCGCCGCATGAGGGGCATGTGCTGGTCTCGCGCATCGCGCTAACGCGGCTGGGGCTCGACCGGTTGTGGTGGCTGGTCACGCCCGGCAATCCGCTTAAGGACGCCAAGGAACTGCCGTCGCTGGAAGCGCGCATCGCGGCCTGTCGCGAACTGGCGATTGATCCGCGCATCGTCGTGACCGGCGTCGAGGCGCAAATCCGCACGCGCTTCACCTACGACACGCTGCGTTATCTGCGTCTGCGCTGTCCCGGCGCGCGTTTCGTCTGGATCATGGGCGCGGATAATCTGTTGCATTTCCACCGCTGGCGCCATTGGCGCGAGATCGCGCGGCTGGTTCCGATCGCGGTGATCGACCGGCCCGGCGCGACCTGGAGCAGCTCCGGCGCGAAAGCCGCTCAGGCGTTCGCAAAATGGCGACTGCCGGAGAAAGACGCGCGCCTCCTGGCGGGGCTGCGCCCGCCAGCCTTCGTCTATCTGCACGACAGGCGCGCCTTTCAGTCCTCGACCGCTCTGCGCGCCGCGCGCAAGGATCGATAATCACCCACGCTTGCGCCGCGTCCAGGCCAGAAAGGCGGCGAGGCCGATCATCGGGATGATCACCAGCACCATCACCCAGGTCGAGGTCTCGCTATAGGGATGCGTGTCGTAATAATCGTTGGAGACGGCCTGCGTATATGGGTTGCGAAAGAAGAACACGACGAACACCCATAGCGCCATGACGCCGGCGGTCAAAAAATAAAGCCCGCGCGGCACGCGGTATTGTGGCGGCTTTTTCGGCTGTTCGTCTGTCATGGCGCGGATCCCTGGATCTGGCGGCGCACCGGGTCAATCGGATGCGGCGTGAATGGGTTGGCTGCGCGATAACATAGCGGATGCGCGCGCATTGCAAACCGCCAATTTCCGCCCGATCCCGGGCATTATGAGACAAAGCTGACTATCTTTCCAAGACGCGCGGCGTGGTTCCGAGCGATTTTCGCCGCCGCGCTCGATCATGCGCGCCCCGTCCTATTCGCGCGCGGGTCGCGCCTTATGTCGCCGTTCCCCGCAAATCATATGCGTCGGCGCCTTCGACCTTCACGCTCACAATGTCGCCGGCGCGCAATGGTCTGCGCGACGAAATGTGAACGGCGCCGTCGACGCCGGGCGCATCGGCCTTGCCGCGGCCCTTGGCGGGGCCGCTCGCGCCGCCGATGTTTCGAGCGGCGCCGCCTGAGAGTCCCACCCCCGGGCTCGTCGACGATGACCTGTATGCGCTGGCCGATTTTCTGCTTAAGCAGTCTGGCGCTGATTGCCTGCTGGCGCTCCATGAAGCGCTTCCAGCGGCTTTCCTTCACCTCGTCGGGAACGGGCGCGAGCCCCAGATCATTAGCCGGGGCGCCCGCGACGGGTTCGTATTTGAAGGCGCCGGCGCGGTCGATCCGCGCCTCTTCCAGCCAATCGAGAAGATAGGCGAAGTCCTCCTCCGTCTCGCCGGGAAAGCCGACGATGAAGGTCGAGCGCAGCGTGAGATCGGGAACGAGACGGCGCCAATTCCGTATGCGCTCCAGGGTCTTCTCTTCATTGGCGGGGCGTTTCATGGCCTTCAACACCGAGGGCGCCGCGTGCTGAAAGGGAATGTCGAGATAGGGCAGAATCTTGCCTTCCGCCATCAGCGGCAGCACCTCGTCGACATGCGGATAGGGGTAGACGTAATGCAGCCGCACCCAGACGCCGAACTCGCCGAGCTCGCGCGCGAGATCGACGAACCGCGCGCGCACGGCGCGGTCCTGATACGCGCTTTCGGCGTAGCGCAGATCGCGGCCATAGGCGCTAGTGTCCTGCGAGATCACCAGCAATTCCTTCACGCCCGCGCGCACCAGTTTTTCGGCCTCGCGTAGAACTTCCGCCGCCGAGCGCGAGCGCAGAGGCCCGCGCAGATGCGGGATGATGCAGAAGGAGCAGCTGTTGTCGCAGCCCTCCGAGATTTTGAGATAGGCGTAGTGACGCGGCGTGAGCCTGACGCCCTGCTCCGGGACGAGGTCGAGGAAGGGGTCGTGCGGCGCGGGCGCCGCCGCGCGCACGGCCTCGAGGACGCTCTCGTAATCCTGCGGTCGCGTGACCGCCAATACGTCGGGAAATTTCGCCAATATGTTCTCGGGCTCCGCGCCCATGCAGCCGGTCACCACCACCTTGCCGTTTTCGCCCAAGGCGGCGCCGATCGCCTCCAGCGACTCGGCCTTGGCGCTATCAAGAAAGCCGCAAGTGTTGACCACGACCACATCGGCGCCGGCGTGGCCGCGCGAAAACTCATAACCTTCCGCGCGCAGCCGCGTGATGATCCGCTCGCTGTCGACCAGAGCCTTGGGACAGCCGAGCGACACGAAGGAAACGCGCGGCGCGGCGGCGACAGTGGATTTAGTCAAGTTATCGTTGGGATTTTCGCGCATGGGCGTGGCTTGCCACGCCGGGGCGCGAATGGCAATCGGGCGGCGAGCTAGGACGCCGAGACGTGAACCGAAGGCGCGGCGCCCGGCCCATTGCGAGGCGCGAGATCCGCGGCCATGACGGCGCCGGCCAGGGAATACAGCGCCACGATAACGAGAATAACAATCTTTATCAACGCATTACCCTCCGATTTGGCAAGCAGTCGCATCGCCTCGGCCTCGAACGCGGCGCCAAAGGCGCCAGGCCGAATTAATAGAATTGAAGGCTTAACAAATTTTAGCTTTTCGCGGCTCGTCGCGGCCCGCTAGCGGTCGGGAACGGGAGCAGCTGGCGTAAAGAGCCCTAAAAACATTGACTTAACGAGCGAGACCACCGAGGCGCCGTTCAGACAAAAAAAATGCGCTCCACGACCCTAGGATTATGTATAGAAATTGGCGTCGCGGGAACGCCGGCGAGCATTCGCCGGGAAAAAGCCCCGCGAACGGCGCGTCCATTGGACGCCCGGCCAAGGGAAAGGGCTCGGGGACGAGCCGCGCGCCAAGCGTCGCGTCGCACGCCGCGTTGTCATGAACTCGCCTATCGCGGCGCCAACAAGGCCTGAAAATTTGCCGACATCCGTCATTCTCGGGACGGGCGCATATGCGCCCTTGAAAATTCTCACCAACGCCGATCTGGAAAAAATAGTGGCGACGAATGGCCCCTGGATCGTCAGCCGCACTGGCATCAAGGAACGCCACATAGCCGCGGAAGGCGAGACCACCTCGGACATGGCCGCGGCCGCCGCGCGGCGCGCGCTCGAATTCGCCGGGGTCGACGCCAGCGAGATCGATCTCATCATTGTCGCCACGGTGACCGGCGACACGCCCACGCCCTCCTGCGCGGCTTTCGTGCAGGCCAAGATCGGCGCGTTGAACGCTTTCGCCTTCGATGTTTCGGCGGCCTGCGCCGGCTCGCTTTACGGCCTCGTCATCGCCGACCAATTCATCCGCAACGGCATGGCGCGGCGCGCGCTGGTGATCGGCGCGGAAACCTTGAGCCGGGTGGTCGACTGGACCAATCGCGAGACCTGTGTGCTGTTCGGCGACGCCGCCGGCGCGATGCTGCTCTGCGCCAGCGAAGCGCCAACACGCGGCCTGCTCGCGGCGAAACTGCGAACCGACGGCTCGATGACCGAAATTCTGGGGATTTTCGGCGGCGGCAGCCGTCGCCCGTTTTCGCAAGAGATGCTGACGGACAACGGCCACAAGATCAAAATGCGCGGACGCGAGGTCTATAAGGCGGCCGCCCGGCTGCTGCCGGAGGTCGTGCGGGAGGCGCTGGAGCAGGCCGGGCTGGAAGCCGCCGACGTGACCCATGTGATCGCGCATCAGGCCAATCTGCGCATCATCGAATCCGCGATGGAGACGCTCGGCGTTCCGCTCGAAAAATGCTGGATCAACATCGACCGCTACGGCAACACCTCGAGCGCCTCGTTGCCGACCACGCTGGACGAGGCCAACCGGGCCGGACGGTTGAAGCAAGGCGATGTGATCGCGATGATGGCCATCGGCGCCGGCATGAGCTGGGGCAGCGTGATTATGCGCTGGTGAGCGCGGCGTTTCGCGGAATTCGCTCCAGGCGTCACCGATTCTGGAACTTCGGGCGTCGCTTCTCGATGAACGCGGACATGCCTTCCTTCTGATCCTTGGTCGCGAACAGCGCATAGAAGGCGCGGCGCTCGAATCTCACGCCTTCCGCCAGCGTCGTCTCGAAGGCGCGATTGATCGCGTCCTTGGCGGTGAGCACGGCCGGCCGCGACATGCTCGCGATGGTTTGCGCGGTCTTGATCGCCTCGGGCAGCAAATCCGCCGCCGGCAGGACGCGCGACACCAGCCCCGCCCGCTCGGCTTCCTCGGCGCCCATGAAGCGGCCGGTGAGGCAAAGCTCCATCGCCTTGGCCTTGCCGATGGCGCGGGTCAGACGCTGCGTGCCGCCGGCGCCGGGAATGACGCCAAGCTTGATCTCGGGCTGACCGAACTGCGCATTGTCCGACGGCCAGAATGAAATCGCACATCATCGCCAGCTCGCAGCCGCCGCCAAGCGCGAAGCCGCTTACCGCCGCGACGATCGGCTTGCGAACACGCGCCACCGCGTCCCAGCGCGCCAGAAAATCGCCCAAAAACGCGTCGGCGAAGTCCTTTTCGCGCATTTCCTTAATGTCGGCGCCGGCCGCGAAGGCCTTTTCGGAGCCGGTCAGCACGACGCATCCAATCTCTTCGTCCGCCTCGAACGCCTGAAGGGCGTCATCGAGTTCGCCGATCAACTTCGCGTTGAGCGCATTGAGCGCATCCGGCCGATGCAGACGAACAAGCCCCGCTTCGCCGTGCCTTTCGATCTCTATCGTCTCGTAGCTCACGCGCGCATCTCCTCGCATCTTCCGGACACGGCGAGCATCCTTCGCCGATGGCGTCTTTATATGTCGAAATCGCCGCCCGCGTCCTGCCTCTCACCGAACCCGCGCGCGAGCGCGCTGGCGTGCAAATCGTCGAGCGATATCCTCTCCAGCCGTTCGAAAACGCAGGCCTCGATTTGCTCCAGAACCGGCGTCAGCGCCGCTTCGAGCGACGCATCGCTCGCGCGCGCGCATCCCTCTTCGTCGTCGCTTTCGGCGCGCAGCGCGACGCGAACGATTTCGGCGGCGGTCAAACGTCGGCGCTCGCGCGCCAATTCGTAACCGCCGGAGGGACCGCGTAGGCTCCTCAGTATTCCCGCGCGCACCAACGCCTGCAATAATCCTTCCAGCCGCCGCGGCGGAAAATCGTGACGCGCCGCCAGCTCTTTCGAAGACACCGGTCGCGCCCGCGCGTGCAAGGCCACGTCGAGAACCGCGAGCAAGGCGAAACGCGCGGCGCGCGGCAGCAGCCTCATTCTTGCCGCTCTCCCAACAGGCCGGTGGAGCCGAAGCCGTCGCCGCCACGCTCCGTCTCTTCCAGCGCCGCTCGCGTTTCCTCCAGATGCGCCCGCGTCACCGGCGCGACGACAAGCTGCGCGATCCGCATGCCGCGAACGATCTCAAAGGGATGCGCGCCGAAATTGACCAGCAGCGCATGCAGTTCGCCGCGATAATCGCTGTCGATGGTGCCGGGAGCATTGAGGATCGTTACGCCGTGCAGCAAGGCGAGCCCCGAGCGCGGCCTGATCTGGGCCTCGAAACCTCGGGGCAAATGGATGGCGAATCCGGTCGGCACGAGATCGCGGGCGCCGGGTTCGAGCACGAGTTTTCGTCCTGGCGCCAGCGCGGCGCAAAGATCGAGGCCGGCGGCGCCGGCGCTGGCGTAAAAAGGCAGTTCCAGGCCCTCGCCATGGGGCAGACGCGAAATCGTAATTTTCATGGAGACGACTTTCCGCTATCGCCGGCCAACTCTCGCGCCAGAAGTCGCACCAGCCGGGCGGCCACGGCCTCCTTGCCCAGGCGCGGCCAGCTTTCGACGCCCTTCGCCGAGACGATATGCACTTCGTTTTCGTCCGCGCCGAACACCCCGGCGGAAACGTCGTTGGCGACGATGAGATCGCAGCCCTTGCGCGCGAGTTTTTCCCTCGCGTGGCGCGACAGATCGCGCGTTTCGGCCGCGAAGCCCACGACCAGCGCCGGGCGTCCCGCCTCGCGCGCCGCGACGCGCGCGAGAATATCCGGATTTTCGACAAGGGCCAGCGCCGGCGCGCCGCCTCCCTGTTGTTTCTTGATCTTGTCGGTCGCCGCCTCGACGCGCCAATCGGCGACCGCCGCGGCGCCGATGAATATGTCGGCCGGCAGCGCCGCCTCGACCGCCGCGAGCATCTCGCGAGCCGTTTCGACGTGACGCGTTTCGACGCCAGGAGGGTCGGGAATAGTCACCGGGCCGCTGACCAGCGTCACGCGCGCGCCAGCCAGCCTGGCGGCGGCGGCGATGGCGTGCCCCTGCTTGCCCGAGGAGCGATTGGCGATGAAGCGAACGGGGTCGATCGGCTCATGCGTCGGCCCCGAGGTCACGACGACATGGCGCCCCGCGAGAACGAAATGGCGCCCCGCGAGCAAGCCGGCGTCTCCAGCCGGCGCGGAGAGCGCGGCGCGGATCGCCTCAACGATTTGGGGCGGCTCGCTCATGCGTCCCGGGCCGTATTCGCCGCAGGCCATCTCGCCGTCTTCCGGCCCGACGAACAGAGCCCCGTCCGCGCTCAGCCGGGCGACGTTGCGCCGCGTCGCCGGATGCAGCCACATGCGCAAATTCATCGCCGGGGCGAACAGGACGCGCTTGTCGGTGGCCAGCAAAAGCGTCGTCGCCAGATCGTCGGCCAGCCCCTGCGCCGCGCGCGCCAGCAGATTCGCGGTCGCCGGCGCGACGACGATAAGGTCGGCCTGCCGCGAAAGCTGGATATGCCCCATTTCGCCTTCGCGCGCCGCGTCGAAGAGATCGGTGTGAACCGGCGCTCCCGAAATCGCCGAAAATGAAAGCTCGGTCACGAACTCCCGCGCCGAGGCCGTCAGCACGACCTGCGTGAAAACGCCGCGCTCGCGCAGCCGCCGAAGCAGTTCGAGCGATTTATAGGCGGCGACGCCGCCGCCGACGATCAGCAGGACGCGCTTGCCGGCCAAGTCTGGCGTCTCTTCTTGCGCCTTTTCGCGATCCGCCACCCCAACGCTCCCAAAGTCCAGCCGCCGCGACAATACTCATTTTCGGAGCGGCGCCCAAGTGGATCGGTTTTTCGTGGATCGGTTTCGTGGATCGGCGCTGGCCCTTTTTGTCCCGGCGTGGCAAAGCGATCCGCGATGAGGCCTCTCGACGCAAGTCCCGCGATCCTAAGTCCGCTGATCCGCCGGCTGACGCTGCGCGACTTTCGCTCCTACGCGGCGCTCGACGCGCGGTTCGGCTCCAGGACCATCGCGCTCACCGGCGAAAACGGCGCCGGAAAGACCAATATTCTCGAAGCGCTCTCGATGTTTTCGCCGGGGCGCGGGCTGCGCCGCGCGGAGATCGGTCTTTGCGCGCGGCATGACGGGCCAGGAGGCTTCGCGGTTTCCATCGAATTGGAGACGGACGGTCGAATCCTGCAGCTCGGCCACGGATTGGAGCCCGATGCTCAGGGCGGCGCAACTTTAGGCGGCGCCGCAAAAGGCGTTTCCGCCGCGGCGCGGCGCTTTCGCGTCGATCGCGCGCCAGCGACATCCCAGCGCGCCTTCGCCGAGCATATCCAGGCGCTGTGGTTGACGCCGGCGATGGACGGGCTTTTCACCGGCCCGGCGGGCGACCGCCGGCGCTTTCTCGACCGGCTGACCCTGGGGGTCGACGCCGACCATGGCGCGCGCGTCTCCAAGTTGGAGCGCGCCTTGCGTAACCGCAACCGCCTGCTGGAAGACGGCGGCGCCGATCCGCGCTGGCTCGCCGCCGCCGAGCAGGAAATCGCCGCGCTCGGCGTCGCCGTCGCGAGCGCCCGGCTCGACACCGCGCAACGCCTAGCCGCCTTGATCGAGGCGACGCGCGACGACGCCTCGCCCTTCCCCTTCGCGCTGATCGCGCTCGACGGCGATCTGGAGCAAATGCTGCGGGACGAGCCGGCCTTCACCGTGGAGGAGCGCTACCGCTCAATGCTCGCGGGGTCGCGCCGTCGCGACGCGGCCGCGGGACGCACGCTGATCGGGCCGCAAGGCAGCGATCTATTGGTGCGGCACGGCCCCAAGGGCGAGGCCGCCCGGGATTGTTCCACGGGCGAACAAAAAGCGCTGCTGACCGGCCTTGTTCTGGCCCATGCGCGGCTGGTGACCGCCATGCGCGGCATGGCCCCCGTGCTTCTGCTGGACGAGATCGCCGCGCATTTCGACCCGCGCCGACGCGAGGCTCTGTTCGACGAACTGGACAAGCTCGGCGGTCAGGTCTGGATGACCGGCGCCGATCCGTCGCTGTTCACTTCGCTGCAGGGCCGCGCCGACATTTTTACGGTGACGCCGGGGCGGATCGAGCGGCGGTGAAGCCGCCCTATCCCAGCAACTGCCGCAGCACATAAGGCAGTATGCCGCCGTTGCGGAAATATTCGAGCTCGTCAAGCGTATCGATGCGCGCCAGCAGCGGAACCTCTTTCGTCTCGCCTCCCGGATAGACGATCTTCGCCTTCAGCGTCTGGCGCGGCGCGAGGCTCTCGCCAAGACCCTCGATCGTCACGGTTTCCGCGCCGGTGAGGCCAAGCGAATCCCAACTCGTTCCCGGCTCGAAGGTCAGCGGCAAAATTCCCATGCCGACCAGATTGGAGCGATGGATGCGCTCAAAGCTCTGGGCGATCACCGCGCGCACGCCAAGCAGAGCCGTGCCCTTGGCGGCCCAATCGCGCGAGGAGCCATTGCCATATTCGGCGCCGGCGAACACGACGAGCGGCGCGCCCTCGGACGCGTATTTCATCGCCGCGTCGTAGATCGACATCTCCTCGCCGCCGGGGAAATGCCTGGTGACGCCGCCCTCCGGCACATTGCCGGCGGCGTCCTTGGCGATGAAATTCTTGATGCGGATATTGGCGAAGGTTCCGCGCATCATCACTTCGTGATTGCCGCGCCGCGTGCCGTACTGGTTGAAGTCCTTTGGCTCGACGCCTTGCTCCTGCAACCATTTGCCGGCGGGCGAGGCCGCCTTGATCGAGCCGGCCGGAGAAATATGGTCGGTCGTGATCTTATCGCCGAACAGCGCCAGAATGCGCGCGTTCGAAATGTCCGCGACGGGTTTTGGCTCCTTCGTGAGTCCCTCGAAATAGGGCGGGTTGCGCACATATGTGGAGTCTCGCGTCCCAACCATAGGTCTCGCCGGCGGGCACCTTGATCTTGCGCCAATGCGCGTCGCCGTCGAACACATTGGCGTAGGCGCCCCGGAACATCGCGCGGGTGACGTTCTTGCGAATGAACTGCGCGATTTCTTCGTTGGACGGCCAAAGGTCGCGCAAAAACACCGGCTCGCCCTTCTTGTCGCGGCCGAGCGGCTCCTTGGTCAGGTCGATCGCCGTCGTTCCCGCCAGCGCGAAAGCCACCACCAGCGGCGGCGACGCCAGATAATTGGCTTGCACGTCGGGGTTCACGCGGCCCTCGAAGTTGCGGTTGCCGGACAGCACCGAGGCGGCGACGAGATCATGCGCGTTGATGGTCTTCGACACCGCCGCCGGGAGCGGCCCGGAATTGCCGATGCAGGTGGTGCAGCCGAAGCCGACGAGATTGAAACCGAGCTTGTCGAGCGATTTTTGCAGGCCGGACTTTTCGAGATATTGCGCCACCACCTGGCTGCCGGGCGCGAGCGAGGTCTTCACCCATGGCTTGACCTTCAGACCCCGTTCGACCGCGTTGCGCGCCAGCAGCCCCGCGCCGATCAACACGCCGGGGTTGGAGGTGTTCGTGCAGGATGTGATGGCGGCGATGACCACATCGCCGTGACCGAGGTCGTAATTCTCGCCCTCGACCGGGAAACGGGCGCCGAGACCGCCGGGCTTCTTATATTCATTGGCGAGCGAGGTCTCGAAGGTCGAGCCCATGTCCTCCAGCGCGACGCGGCCCTCGGGACGCTTTGGGCCGGCGAGCGACGGAACGACGCTGGAGAGGTCGAGGGCGATCGTATCGGTGAATTCCGGCTCGGGCGCCTTCGCCGTGCGCAACATGCCCTGCGTCTTGGCGTATTTTTCGATTAGCGCGACGCGCGCCGCCCCGCGCCCGGAGGTGTGGAGATAATCGAGCGTCTCGGCGTCGATCGGGAAGAAGCCGCATGTCGCGCCATATTCGGGCGCCATATTGGCGATGGTGGCGCGGTCCGCGAGCGAGAGATGATCGAGCCCGTCGCCATAAAACTCCACGAACTTGCCGACCACGCCTTTTTTGCGCAGCATTTGCGTGACCGTGAGCACCACGTCGGTGGCGGTGACGCCCTCGCGCGGTTGGCCTTCCAATTTGAAGCCGATCACCTCGGGGGCCAGCATCGACAAGGGCTGGCCGAGCATGGCCGCCTCCGCCTCGATGCCGCCAACGCCCCAACCGAGCACGGCGAGACCGTTGACCATTGTCGTATGCGAATCGGTGCCGACCAATGTGTCGGGATAGGCGGTCTCGATGGTCTGCGTCTTGCCTTTAACCTTGATCTTCTCTTTCTTGGTCCAGACCGTCTGCGCCAGAAATTCGAGATTGACCTGATGGCAGATGCCGGCGCCCGGCGGCACGACGCGGAAATTATCGAAGGCGGATTGGCCCCATTTCAGGAAGCGATAACGCTCGCCGTTGCGCTGATATTCGATATCGACATTTTGTTTCAGGGCGCGGGCCGTGCCGAAGTAAT
The DNA here is from genome assembly GCA_963710695.1 of uncultured Alphaproteobacteria bacterium. Taxonomy (GTDB): domain Bacteria; phylum Pseudomonadota; class Alphaproteobacteria; order Rhizobiales; family Beijerinckiaceae; genus Methylocystis. Next base: position 378,332 of record CAVQBO010000009.1, read on the forward strand.
CGACGATCACCGAATGGTCGATGACGAGATCGACCGGGGCCAGCGGATTGATCTTTTGCGGATCGCCGCCGAGCGCGACAAATGCGTCGCGCATCGCCGCGAGATCGACCACGGCGGGAACGCCAGTGAAATCCTGCATCAACACGCGCGCCGGACGGAAGGCGATCTCGACTTCGCCCTTGCCCTTGGTTGTCAGCCAGCCGGCGAAGGCCTCGATATTCTCCTTCGTGACCGTGCGGCCGTCTTCATGGCGCAGCAGATTTTCGAGCAGAACCTTTAGCGAATATGGCAGCCGCGAGACGCCGGCGAGTCCGTTTTTTTCGGCGGCCTTAAGCGAATAATAAAAATATGTTTTTGCGCCGACGACGAGTTTCTTGCGGGATTTGAAGCTATCGATGGAAATCATGGGACTTTGTCCTAAGGGGCGCGGTGGAGGGCTCGCCGTCTCTTTTAGAAAATTCCATGCCAGAGATACAATAGCAAAGGCCGGATCGCCTCGCGCCTCGCTCAAACCGGTTCGGGATCGCCGATCTCGTACAACACGAGCTTGCGGTCATGGATTTGCAAAGTCGCCCAGGCGGCGCGCCACACGCTCAGATGCGGCGCCGCGAAATGATCGCGCAGAGCCTCGCGAGAGGTCCAGATTTCCTTGACGTGGATGAGGCCGGGCTCCAGCACATCCTCGGCGTAGCAATATTCGAGGCATCCCTTTTCGGCGCGGCTGGCGCCGATCATCGCGAGCATATCCGCCCGCGCGGCGAGAAGATTTTCAGGCGGCAGGCGGACCGTTCCAATAATCAAAATCAACGATTTCAATCGCTTGCCCGCGAATAGAAAGCTATGAGTTTCAAGCTCTCCCGCGACCGGCGTCGCCGTCGCGGGAGAGTTTAAGCCGCGCGGTCACCCCGCCTGCATGGCCTCGGGCTTGGTCCTCGCGCGCTTGGTCATCAAGCGGTTGAGCGCCGAGACATAGGCGCGCGCCGAGGCGACCAGCGTGTCGGGGTCGGCGCCGCGTCCCGTCACCGACTTGCCATTCTCGGAAAGACGCACCGAGACCTCCGCTTGCGCGTCGGTCCCTTCCGTCACGGCATGGACCTGGAACAGCTCCAGCACCGCCTCATGCGGCGCCAGCGCCTTGATCGCGTTGAAGATCGCGTCCACTGGGCCGTTGCCGGTGGCCTGATGCGTGACCTTTTCGCCGTCGATGTCGAGCGTCAGCGCCGCCGATTGCGGGCCGCTGGTGCCGGCGATGACCGTCAGAGCCGCGACCTTGATCCGCTCATGGGCGTTGACGATCTCGTCGTCGACCAGCGCCATCAGGTCTTCGTCGTAGACGACCTTTTTGCGGTCGGCCAAATCCTTGAAACGCTTGAAGGCGTCCTCCAGCGCATTGTCGCCGAGATCGTATCCCAATTCCTTCAGCTTCTCACGGAAGGCGTGGCGACCCGAATGCTTGCCCATCACCAGCGAGGTCTTGGCGACGCCGACGCTCTCGGGCGTCATGATCTCGTACGTGAAAGCATTTTTGAGCATTCCATCCTGGTGGATGCCGCTTTCATGGGCGAAGGCGTTCCGTCCGACGATGGCCTTGTTATATTGCACCGGGAAGGAAGTGACCGCCGACACGAGTTTCGACGCCCGGGTCAACAGCTTGGCGTCTATGCCGGTGTGGAACGGCAGCACGTCGGGGCGCGTGCGCATCGCCATGACGACTTCCTCCAGCGCGGCGTTGCCGGCGCGCTCGCCGATGCCGTTGATCGTGCATTCGATCTGCCGCGCGCCGCCACGCACGCCGGCGAGCGAATTGGCCACGGCCAGCCCCAGATCGTCGTGACAATGCACGGAGAAGATGGCCTTGTCGGAATTGGGCACGCGCTCCCGCACGCCGCGGAACAGCGCCTCATATTCCGCCGGCGTCGTATATCCCACGGTGTCCGGGATATTGATCGTCGTCGCGCCGGCCTTGATCGCGATTTCGACCGCGCGGCACAGAAAGTCGAACTCCGTGCGGGTGCCGTCCTCGGCCGACCATTCCACATCCGCGACATGGTTGCGCGCCCGCGTCACCGAGGAGGCGATCAACTCCAGCACGCGCGACGGCTCCAACTGGAGCTTGTATTTCATATGCAGCGGCGAGGTGGAGATGAAGGTGTGGATGCGCGGGCGACGCGCCTCGCGCAGGGCCTCGGCGCAGCGGTCGATGTCTTTTTCCGAGGCGCGCGCCAGGCCGGCGACGGAACTGCTTTTCACGCGCCTCGCGATCTCAAAGACGCTTTCGAAATCGCCGGGGCTGGCGATCGGAAAGCCCGCCTCGATGACGTCGACGCCCAGCGCGTCGAGCAAATCGGCGACCTCCAACTTCTCCTCGAGGGTCATGGAGGCGCCCGGCGACTGCTCGCCGTCGCGCAGCGTGGTGTCGAAAATGACGACGCGGTTGGCGTCATGGTCCGGCGCATGCGACGGCGCGCGTGGGTCTGGAATGTGATGAGTCATTGGTCGGTTCCTGCTGTAGCCTTGCCCGCCGCGCGGGCTTCTTATTGCCAGTCTCGCGCTTGATCCCCTGAAGGCCTGGGCCACTAAAAGCCCGTCGTGCGTTCAGGGGCGGCTAAGAAGCAGCAGAATGGCGAGAGGACGCCCGACAAGAACAGCCGCCGCGTTGGGGCGGCGCGCTTTCGAGCAAATCGCGGGGGCGGCATGGCTCGCCACGCTTCTAGGATCCTCGTTCGCCGGCAATTGGGCCGGGGTTGCGGCGAGTTCAAGATAAACGGCTTCGGGCGGGCTGACAAGCGGACCGCGCGCGACGGCGAAATTTTCCACAAATCACCAATTCATCGGCTATAAGGCCGCCATGAAACCTTCAACAAGCGACACCGGGCGATGACCATCCGATTGCATAAGGGCGACCTCCCCGCGGGCGCCGACTTCGGCTCCAGCGTCGCGATAGACACCGAGACGCTGGGCCTCAACCACCAGCGTGATCGGCTATGCCTTGTCCAGCTTTCGCGCGGCGACGGCAACGCCGAACTCGTTCAAATCGCCCGCGGCCAGACGCGCGCGCCCAATCTGGAGCGGCTGCTGAACGATCCCAAGGTGCTGAAACTCTTTCATTTCGCGCGTTTCGACCTGGGGATTCTGGGCCTAACCTTCGGCGCGGTTCCGGCGCCGGTCTATTGCACCAAGATCGCCTCCAGACTGGCGCGCACCTATACCGACCGCCATGGCCTAAAGGATCTGACGCGCGAATTGCTCGGGGTCGAAATCTCCAAGCAGCAACAGTCCTCGGACTGGGGCGCGGAGACCCTCTCGGAGGCGCAGCAGGCTTATGCCGCCTCGGACGTGCTGCACCTGCACGAGCTTAAGGCCCGACTCGACGTCATGCTGGCGCGCGAGGGGCGCGACGGCCTCGCCGCCGCCTGTTTCGACTTTCTGCCCGCGCGCGCCAGGCTCGATCTCGCGGGATGGCCGGAAACGGATATTTTCGCGCATATGTGACGCGCCTCGAATTCGCCATGGCGCGCGGGTTTAATCCGGGAAATCCAACATTGTCCGTCCTGCCGAGGTCCGCTTGAACGACGCTCCGTCCACTTCGCGTAGCCGCCTTGGCTCCATCGGAGCCCCGCGGGAGAACGCCTTTCCGGCCGCGTTGCGACACACGACGCGCGTGGCCCGACTGCGCTGGTTCATGCTCTGGGGCGTCGGCGGCATCGTGGCTGTCGTCGCCGTCATCGTCGGCTTTCAATTCCTCCGATTTCTGCCCATCGACTTGCGCTTCGCCCATATCGCGATGAAGGGGTCGCGCATCACCATCGAATCGCCCAAGCTGGTCGGATACCGCCCCGACGGACGCCCCTACGAACTGCGGGCGAAAGTCGGGATACAGGACATGTCGACGCCCGATTTGTTCGAACTCGAGGAACTCGACGTGCATCTTGACAGCGGCCCCGACCAGGCGGTGCTGTTGAAGGCGGCGACTGGTGTCTATGACTTCAAGAATGACCGCGCCGATCTTTCCGGCGGCGTTCGAATCTATGACGACAAAAGTTATGAACTGCTGCTCGAATCGGCGGTCATGGACTTTAAGGCGAGCACACTGACGTCCGAGCGCCACTCGACGCTAAACCTCGATGGCGGCAAGATTTGGGGAAATTCGGTCGAAGTCGTCCAAGGGGAGCGGCGCTTGACCTTCGTTGGCGGCGTGCATTCGGTGCTGTATGGCGACGACGGCGAAACAGCGGCCAAGGCGCCATAGGGCGCGCGGGCTTGCGACGGGCGCTAGCCGCCTTGTATCCATGCGAAGGGCTTCGACGCAACCAATATGGGAAGGCGATAGTTTGATGCGTGCATCCATTCTCGCGGCGGCGCTGGTTTTCGCGGTCGGCGCGCCCGCATGCGCCAAGTCCACCCGCACCGGAGGAATTTTGCCCGGCGCCAGCGCGAGCGACCCTTTGGACATCGACGCCGGCAAGCTCGATTATTTCGACAAGGAGCAGAAGCTCATCTATTCCGGCAGCGTCATCGTCGTTAACGGCCCTTCGACGCTGAAAGCCTCGAAGCTGACGATCTTCCTCGACGACAGCAAGACCGCGCCCAAAAAGGGCGGCGCCGAAGGCGGAACGTCGAGCGACAGAGTCAAGCATATCGAAGCCGATGGACCCGTGACCATGGTTTCCAAGGACCAGATCGGCACGGGCGATCACGGCACTTACGACCGCGCCGAGAACAAGGTGTATCTGAAGGGCAATGTCGTTCTGACCCAAGGCGACACCGTGACCAAGGGCAATCGGCTGGTCTATGACATCCCCACGGGTCAGGCCGTCGTTCTGGCCGACGACGGCTCGGGGAAGGATTCGGGTCGCGTGCACAGCATCTTGACGCCAAAAAGCAAATAATTTCGGTGGCGTGACGCCGACTAGCGGCTGAAGCTTTCGCCGGCTCCATTGGAGCCCGTCAGCGAGGAGCGAAGCATTCCAGCGCGCTCCCGATTTTATCGTCGTCCTCGCAATGATCGCGACCGGCTCTTCGGTGAGCTTGGACCCAAAAAATTCGCTACGAAGCTGCCGTCGAGATGGCTCAACAGCCTGGACGGCGTTTGGCGCCTAACCGACACTCTCCGTGATACAAAAGCCTCGAATAACGTCGCATTGCTTACAGCATGCGCGCGCCATAATCATAAAACCCAAAATATGAGCAACGTGCTCTTTTTATTACTTGCTGCAATTTTCTAAAAATTCGTCAGTTTGCGTCACTAGGCGCTAGACAAGTCCAAAAAGCGTAATCTATATATATAGCTTATATCACGCTTTGCCGCCTGCACTTAGGCTGGCAAGAAGCGATACCGGCGTTGGCGTCGCTTCGGGACCGATATGCGCGCCTTCATTATACGGCGATGCCGCCGTTGGAGATGTGAAAATGGCCCGTAAGCCACTGGATCGCGCGAACCCCAGCCGCAGGTCGGTATTGCTCGGCGCCCTTGCCGCCTCGGGGGCGCTCGCGCGTCCGGCTTTGGCGCAAACGGCGACCCTGCAAGTGGTGACCAGTTTCCCCGAGGAACTGACGACCCGCTACGAGCAAGAGTTCGAAAAAGCGCATGCTGGCGCGCATGTGCAATTCGTTTGGAAGCAGTCGCGCGACGCGCTGGAGCAGCTTTCGCGCGCCGATCAAGGCGGAGCCGATGTTTATTGGGCGCCTTCGCTCGGCAATTTTCCGATCCTTCGCGATCGCGGAGCCTTGCGCGCGCTTGAAGTCGACCGCGCGGTTTTGCCTGGCAAGCTCGGCGCGCAGCAGCTTTCCGACCCATCCGGCTTCTTCGAGGCCTACGACATCGCGGGCTATGGCGTCGCGATCAACCCCGCGCTGTTGGCCGAGCGGGGGCTCAAGGCTCCGCGCGCCTGGCGCGACCTCGCCGCGCCCGCCTACGCGGGTCAGATCGTCATGCCGCTCGCCAGCAAGGTCGGGTTTTCGCCCGCGCTCTACGACATCATCCTGCAATCGGAAGGCTGGGAGGAGGGCTGGGCGCTGTTGTCGGAGATCGGCGGCGGGTCCGAACTTCTCGCCCAGGGCGGCGGACCTGTCAGCGCGGTCAAGGAGGGCCAGGCTCCGCTTGGCCTGACGATCGACTTCCTGGCGCTGCAAGCGCGAGCGAATGGATTGCCGATCGATTTCGTCTATCCCGAGCGCACCGCGTTTCTACCTGGCCATGTCGCCGTCACGGCGACGACGCGGCAATTCGAACTCGCCAAGGCTTTCGTCGACTTCACGCTGTCGAGGGCGGGCCAACGTCTGATGATGGAGACCGACAGTTCGCGCCATCCCGCGCGTCCCGACGCCTATGAAGGCAAGCCGGCGGCCATTGTCGATCCCTTCGCGCTGCCGCCAAGCGCGTCCTTCGCCTATGACACGGAGATCGGACGCCGGCGGCCCGGCCTCGTCGTGGCTTTATTCGAAGTCATGCTGAACGAGCGGCGCGCGAAGATCGCTGTTCTTTGGCGGGCGATTCACGCCGCCGAGGCTAAAAAGCCTCTCGGCGGCGAGGCGTTGACGACGCTTAAGGAAGCGCGCCGCCTCGTCGGGCTTGTCCCCGTTTCGGCGCGCGACGCCTCCGACCCAACCTTCCTTGAGCGCTTCGCCAAACGCGACGCGATTGATCCGGCGTTGACGCGGAAATGGCGCGCCGAAATCGACGCGGCGCAAACGCAAGCGCAAGACTTGCTCGCGCATGTGGGAACCGCGCCGTGAAGCGGGCGCTCGCGCTTGTTTCCTTGCTGGTTTTGACCGCCGCGGCGCCGTTCGAAAACGCCAAGCTCGACGGCGAGGCGTTCAGCCGGCCGACGCCCGGCCTCGACGCCGCGCAGTCCAGGAGTTTTCACGCCGGAAGCGGGCTGTTTCGCCAAGCCTGGGTGATCGGCCCGTCGCAGGATCATCCCGATGTCGCGGGGCTGGGGCCACTCTATAATCGCCTTTCCTGCATCGCCTGCCATGTCAAGAACGGACGCGGCGCGGCGCCCGGCGATGAAGGCGGCGTCGCGCGCGCCATGGTGTTGCGGCTTTCGAAGCGCGGCGCTGATCGAGGCGCTTTTGGCGGCCCCGCGCCCCATCCCGTCTATGGCGCGCAGCTAAATCCGGAAGGCGCTCCGGGCGTGCCGGGCGAGGGTCGCGCGGTCATTCGTTACGAGTTTTTCGAGAGCAAGCTCGCCGACGGAACCGCGGTGGCGATGCGCCGCCCGCGCATCGCATTGGAAGACCTGGCTTATGGGCCGTTGGAGCCGGAGACGCCGATCTCGCCGCGCAACGCGCCGCCGGTGTTCGGGCTCGGCTTGCTGGAAGCGGTCCCGGAATCGGAAATCCTCGCGCTGGCGGCGAAAAACGGCGGCAGAGCCAATTATGTTTTCGACATCGAATCCGGCGCGATAAAGCTGGGGCGCTTCGGCCTGAAGGCCAACCAGCCCAGCCTGAAGCAGCAGATCGCCAACGCCTTCGCCGAGGACATCGGCATCAGCTCCAGTCTGTTTCCGGGCGAAAACTGCACGCCAGCCGAGGTCGCCTGCCTCGAGGCGGCGAAAGGCGCGCCGCGGGCGGAACTGACGGAGGCGCAACTCGCCGAGATGCTGGACTATATCCGCGCGCTAGCCCCACCGGCGCGGCGCGAGATGGACGATGCGCGCATAAAGCAGGGCGAGGCGCTATTCGCGGCGATCGGCTGCGCGGCGTGCCACCGCGAGACCCTGACGCTCGGCGCCTTCGCTCCGCTGCCCGCGCTGGCGGGAGCGCGAATTCATCCGTACACCGATCTGCTGCTGCACGACATGGGCGAGGATCTCGCGGATGGCCGCGCGGATTTTCTCGCGGGGCCGCGCGACTGGCGCACGCCGCCGCTGTGGGGACTGGGTCTCGCCGGCAAATTCGGCGCCGCCGCCAATTTTTTGCATGACGGCCGCGCGCGCGGCGTCCCCGAGGCGATCCTTTGGCATGGCGGCGAAGCGCAAGCGGCGGCGGAGGCTTTTCGCAAGCTCGCACGCGCGGAGCGTGAGGCTCTGCTGACTTTCCTCAATTCCCTCTAACCGACCAGCGTGTGGACAGCCGCAAATGAAAAAACTCTACGCTTCGACCATTCTCGCCAGCGGGTTCGTCTTCTCGGTCAGCGCCTTCGCGCAAGAGGCGCTGCCGTCGATCGACGTCGGCTCGGCGCAACCTTTCCAACTCGGCGAAAGCGCGGTGGGCGAGCAGAAGGGCGCGGTCGAGCTACGTCCGCCGACGCCTATAAACACCGACATCGGCCCGACGCCGATCCAGAGAACGGACAGCTTCGGCGGCGTGACGATCAGCAACCGCCAGATGGAGACCTTCGCCAAGGATACGCTCGACCAAGCCGTCAATATCGCGGCCGGCGTCAATAGCGAAACCACCGGGACCGCGCGAAACGAGCAGAACATCTATGTGCGCGGCTTCGATCGCTGGGAGGTTCCGCTCACCGTCGACGGCGTGCGGGTGTATCTCCCCGTCGACAACCGACTCGATTACGCGCGCTTCCAGACGCCAGACATCGCCGAAGTGCAAATCTCCAAGGGCTACGCCTCCGTGCTCGACGGGCCGGACGGCATGGGCGGCTCCATCAACCTGGTCTCACGCAAGCCGGTGCGCGAGGTGGAAAGCGAATTGTTCGTCCGGAACGAATTTGGCAGAGACGGCACATATGAGGGCTTGCAATCCGCGGCCTATCTCGGCACGAAGCAGCAAAATTATTACGCGCAGGTCAGCGGCACATGGCGCGACATGAAAGGATGGATGCTTCCCGAGAGCTTCAGTTCCACGCCGGATCAGGGATGGGGTTTTCGCGACGGCTCCGGCACATATGATTGGAACGTGAACGCCAAAGTCGGGTGGACGCCCAACGCCACCGACGAATATTCGCTGAGCTTCATGCACCAGGAGGGCAAGAAGGGCTCTCCGTTCAATGTGATCGACCCGCTCGTCGCTCCCAAGCGAGTCACCGCATATTCGAGCCAGAATGCTTGGGACTGGCCCTATTGGAACGTGCAAAGCCTCTATTTTCTCTCCAACACCAAGATTGGCGATACCTCCTACGTCAAGACCAAAGCCTATTGGAACAAGTTTGACAACGACCTCGTCGCCTACAGCAACCCCTGGGTTGCGATTCAGAACACGCCCGCCGCCTTCAACAGCGTCTATAACGATTACGCGCTCGGAGCCGGCGTCGAGGCTGGGACCGTCATCGCCGGCGTGGACACAATTAAAACCATGTTGGAATACCGCCTCGACGCTCACAACGCCTGGGAGCAATATTACGGATTCAAGGGCTATAACGGATGCGTCGCCAACGTCGTCTGTTACGAGCAGCCCATCATCACGTCGCTCGAGGACACCTACTCGGTCGCCGTCGAGAACACCTATCGGCCCACGCCGCAGATCGATCTCGTGCAGGGCTTCGGCTATGATTGGCGGCATTTGCGCCAAGCGGAGGACTTCAACTCCTCAATCTTCGCCCCGACTCTCGCCGCGCCATACCCATTCGGCGTCGTCAATTATCCGCTTACCAACTCCAGCGCGCCGAGCTTCCAAGGCGCGGCGATCTACCATTACACAGATAAGGAAGAGGCTCATTTCAACGTTTCGGATCGCGACCGCTTTCCTACGCTGTTCGAGCGATTCAGTTCGCGCTTTGGCAGTTCAATCGCCAATCCAGAGCTCGAGCCAGAGCGCGCGATCAACTTCGATCTCGGCTGGTCCAGCCAATTCGCTCCGCGCACCAAGGTGTCGGTGGACGTGTTCTACGACATAATTCGTAATTACATTCAACAAGTGCCGGTTACCAGCTATGGCCCCGGCATAACCCAGAGCCAGAATGTCGGCAGCGGTGAATTTTTCGGCGGCGAGATTACGGCCGATTATTTGGTGCGCGACGACTTTTCGCTCGGCGGCAATCTGACGATCGAACACCGACACATCTATGCGCCGGATATTTTGAACTTCCAGCCGATCGGAGTGCCGGACGTCAAAATGTTCCTCTTCGCCGGCTATCGCCCGCTCCAGGTCCCGGGGCTCACGCTTACGCCAAGTCTGGAAATGGACGGGAGTCGCTGGACCGTCACGGATGTGGCGACGCCGATCTATTATCGCACCGGCGCCTTCACGGTCGTCAATTTCAACGCCGACTATCAAGTTACGAAGAACCTGAAATTTTCGGTGGGCGCGCGTAACCTGTTCGACACGGGCTATACGCTGACCTACGGTTATCCCGAGCCGGGCCGCAGCATGTATGTCGCCGTAAAGGCGACCTTCTAGCTCTTGTCGGGAATCGGGGATCCGCAAGACGCTGGCGGATCCCCAACCGGTTCGCCGCTTAACTGTTTATCGGATATCGCGCTCACCCGAAGTTAAGACCTTTCCGCCTAACATGTTCCGGATCATTCGCGCCCGCGCGGGCCGGAGGCCTGTCCATGAGTAATCGCGCATCGAGTTCCGTCGACAGACTTCGACTGGCGTCGTTCCGGCAAGAGAACGCCGATCCAGAGACCGTGGGCGGCGACGCCGCGGCGACCATCCGGCGTTGGACCCGCGAATTTCCGATGAGCGACCATCTGGAACTTGGGCGGGACGGCAGCTTCCCGCTCGCTGGCGCTCGGCGATTGGCCGAATTGAGAAAAGCATGAGCACCGTGGCGGCGGCTTCCGCGTCCAGGATTCCCTTCGCGCGCGCAATGACCGACGAGTCCGAGATTGTGTCGCGCGCGCTTGCGTCGGAAAGCTCTTGCGACATTTCGGTCATTCGCGACCGCGCCGGTTTCGACGCTCTCGAAGTGGAATGGACGGCGCTGTTCGAGCGAGTTGGCCGTCCCGAACAATTGTTCCAGACCTTCGAATGGCTGTCCTGCTGGGCCGATCATTTCCTGGACGCGACCGACAGCTTGCGCATCGTCGTCGGTCGATGGGACGGCCGGCTCGTCATGGTCTGGCCCCTCATGGAAACCCAGGGCCCTCTGGGCTTCACAAAGCTCGCGTGGATGGGCGAACCCGTTGGCCAATATGGCGACGCGCTGATCGAGCCCGGACCCGCGGCGCGGGCGAGTCTCGCCGCGGGTTGGCGGGCGGTCCGCGCCCTCAACGCCGACGCGGCGCTGTTGCGCAAGACCCGAGCCGACTCCAATGTTTCGACATTGCTGGGCGAAGAGGCTCTGCTCTGCGAGCAGACCCTGGCGCCTTTCGCGCGGTTTGGCGGCAAGGCCGATTTCACGGCGGCGCTGTCCCGCCGCTCGGCCAAGACGCAATCGTCGCGGCGGCGTCTTCTGCGTAGACTGAAGGAGACCGGCGACATCGCATTCGAGAGCGGAGCGGATAGCGCCTCCGCCCCGAAATTGTTGCGGCGCGCCTTCGCGATGAAACGCGAGTGGCTGCTGCGCCGGGGGCTTTATTCGGGGCCGATCGAAAGCGACGCGATGTTGGCGTTTTTCGTCGATTTCGCGACGCGCGCGCCAAAGCAGGTGACGACCTTGATCGATGCGATCCGCCGCGATGGCGAAGCCGTTTCGGTCGGCGTGACCTTGGCCTGCAAGGGCGTCGGCTTTGGTCACATTCTCGCGCACGACACCGATTGCGACAAACAGGGCGCCGGGGTTCTGCTCGCCGAGCATGTGATGAAAAGCTGCTTCGAGCGCGGGTTCGAACGATACGACATGCTCGCGCCGTACGACGCCTATAAATCCGAATGGGCTGACGACGCGGCGCCGGTGGCCGATTATGTCATGGGCTTTACGCCGCGCGGAAGGATTTTCGCGCGCCTCTGGAGCAGCGCGGCGCGGCAGCGAATCAAGGCGGCGCTGAAGAAAATGCCGGCGCGCATTGGCCGCGTCGTCTGGCCGCTGGCGCGCAAGGCGTCGCGGAAGCGGGCGTTATTCAACGGCCAAGACAGAGCGGGCCAAGACAGAGCGCGCGATCAAGGCGTCACTTCATCGCCTTCTCGATTTCCGGAATCAGCGTCGTAGCCAGGGCTTGCGGCGATAGCGGGCCGACGAATTTATAGGCGACGGTTCCGTCGCCCTTGACGACAAAGGTCTCCGGCACGCCGTAAACTCCAAAATCGATCGCCGCGCGGCCAGAAAAATCCGCGCCTATCGCGGCGTAGGGATTGCCGTCGCCCTCTATGAACTTTCGCGCATTGGCCGGCTCATCCTTATAGGAGAGTCCATACAGCCGCACGCCCTTGTCCTTGAGCGCCGGATCGCGCGCGAGCGCCATCAGCGTCGCGTGCTCGGCGTGACACGGCGCGCACCAGGACGCAAAGACATTGACCAGGCTGACATGGCCCTCGCGCAGATTTTCGTCGCTGAATCCCGGGACGCTTGCGAGGCCCTCGACCGCCGGCAGCACGAAGGGCGGGGCTGGCCGGCCGATCAGCGCCGAGGGCAAACGCGACGCGTCGCCCGCGAAAAGCCGCAGCAGGAACAGCCCCGCCAGAAGGATGAACACGCCCAGCGGCAGCAACCGCAGCAACGAGCCTTGCCGCGGCGCGCCCGGCTCTAACGACTCGCTCAAACCTCGTCTCCGCCGCTGTCTTGCAATCGCGCCAGTTCGGCGAGCAGGCGGCGGTGTTCGGCGACGATGCGCCAAACGACGGCGCCGACAACCGCGAAGGTGACGCCGTAAGCGGCCAGAATATAGGACCAATGCGCGTCGTCGTTCATTCCGCCGCCTCCAGCTCGTCGGCTTCTCCCGCGCGCACGCTTTGCCGCATCAGCCGCGCGATGCGCCGCCGCAGGATCTCGTTGCGCAGCGCCATGAAATGCAGGGTCAAAAACAGAGCCGAGGCGCCGAGCGCCATCACCAGCAGCGGCCACAGCATCGATCCCGAGATCGTCGAGCCGCCGGCGCGAAACACCGAGGCCGGCTGATGCAGCGTGTTCCACCAGTCGACCGAAAATTTGATGATCGGAATATCGATGAGGCCGACCAGCGTCATGATCGCGGCGACGCGCGCGCCGCGCGGCGTGTCGTCCATCGTCTGGCGAATGGCGATGATGCCGAGATAGAGCAGGAACAACACGAGATAAGACGTCAGCCGCGCGTCCCAAACCCAGTAGGTTCCCCACATCGGCTTGCCCCAAAGCGAGCCGGTGACGAGGCACACGAAGGTGAATGCGGCCCCCAGGGGCGCCGCCGTCTTCTGCGCGGCGTCGGCGAGCGGATGGCGCCACACCAGCACGCCCAGCGAGGCGGAGGTCATCACGATATAGGCGAACATGCCCAGCCAGGCCGCGGGCACATGGATATACATGATCCGCACGGTCTCGCCCTGTTGGTAATCGGGCGGAACCAAAAAGAAGGCCGCGAACAAACCGACGCCGAGCAGCAACGCGGCCGCCGCCCCGAGCCAGGGCAAGACTTTGTCGGTCAGCGCCATGAAGCGCGTCGGATTCATGTAGTCGAGAAGCGTCGTCAAACTGTTCACTCACGCCGGGCGCGGGAAAACTCCTCTCCCCGGCGCCGGGAAGAGGAGTGGCGTTCGCGGCTAGTTAGCCGTTTTTTCAGTCTTGCCCGAAGCCGCGTCCTTGGGAGGCTCGGCCGGCACGATCTGGGCGCGCGGCTTGCCGTGCAAAAGCTCGACGGCGGCGATCAGCTGCTTGTCCTTCTTCTCGTCCGGCGGGACATAGGCTTGCGAACCGGTTTTTTCATCGTCGCCATTCTTCAGATGACCCTTCAGCGACGCTTCGCCCTTGGTGTCGTCCTTGCCTTTCAGCTCGTCCGGCACGTCCTGCAACAGGTTGATGTCGGGATCGATGCCCTTGGCCTGAATCGAGCGGCCCGACGGCGTGTAATAGCGCGCCGTGGTCAGTCGCAGCGCGCCATTGGACCCGCCCAGCGGAATGATCGTCTGGACGGAACCCTTGCCGAAGGAGCGCGTGCCGATCAGCGTCGCGCGCTTATGATCCTGCAAGGCGCCGGCCACGATCTCCGAGGCCGAGGCGGAGCCGCCATTGATCAGCACCATCACGGGCTTGCCCTTGGAGAGATCGCCGCCCGGACGCGCGTTGTAGCGTTGCGTTTCGTCGGCGTTGCGCCCGCGCGTCGAGACGATCTCGCCGTGGTCGATGAACGCGTTGACCACCTGGATCGATTGGTCGAGCAGGCCGCCCGGATTGTTGCGCAGATCGATGATATAGCCCTTGAACTTGTCGGCGGGAATCTCCTGCTGGAACTTGAGCATCGCCGATTTGAGGCCGTCCGCGGTCTCCTCGTTGAACTGCGAGATGCGGATGTAGCCGATATCTTCGTCCTGCTTATGCGACTTCACCGATTTGATATGGATTTCGGCGCGGGTGAGCTTCACGTCGAGCTTCTGCTTGTCCTTGCCGCGCAGGATTGTCAGCTTGACCGTTGTGTTGATGGGGCCGCGCATTTTTTCGACGGCCTGATTGAGCGTCAACCCTTGCACGTTCTCGTCGTCGATGCCGGCGATCAGGTCGCCGGATTGGATGCCGGCGCGCGACGCGGGAGTGTCGTCGATCGGCGAAACCACCTTGACGAAGCCGTCCTCTTGCGTGACCTCGATGCCGAGACCGCCGAACTTGCCCTCGGTCTGGGTCCGCATATCCTTGAAGCCCTTGGCGTCGAGATAGCTGGAATGCGGATCGAGCGACGTCAGCATGCCGTTGATCGCGGCCTCGACCATCTTCTGCTCGTCGGGCTTCTCGACATAGTCGGTGCGCACCTTGTCGAAGATGTCGCCGAATAGGCTCAGATTCTTGTACGTGTCCGCGGGGGCGGCCATGGCTGGGCCGCCCACCAGCGAGCGCGTCTGCTGGCCAAGCGCGACGCATCCGGCGCCAATGGCGATGCCGGTGGCAATCAAAGCAGTTTTCCGAATCATCCGCCAACCTTCCGCATGTCCGACCGCGCCCACCATGGGCCGGGGTCTATCGAAGTTCCGTCCTTGCGGAACTCGACGTATAAAATAGGCTGCTTCGCGCCGATAGCTATCGTCGCCGCGGTTTGGGCGGTCCCGTCGCCCATGGCCGCCACCGGTTCGCCCGCCAGTACGAACTGCCCCACGTTCACATTGATTCGAGACATGCCGGCCAAGACTACATAATAGCCGGCGCCGGCGTTAATGATCAAGAGTTGTCCATAGCTGCGATATGGCCCGGAAAAGACGATCCATCCATCGCTGGGCGAAATGACGATACCATTTTCCTTCGCGGCGATGGAAAGGCCTTTTTCGGTCCCCCCATAGCCGTCGGGCGCCCCAAAGCGGCGCAGCCCCGGGCCGGTCGTCGGCAATGGCAGGCGGCCCTTTAGATGTTCGAAGGCGACCGCCGGGGCGAGGCGCGCCGCGTCGCGGAAGGGCGCCGCCCGCGCCTTGGCCCGCTGCTCGCGCGACAGGGCGGCGTCCGCGGCCTCGCGGGCCGCGTCGGCGTCGCGCGCCGCCTGCGCCGCGCGTCTCGCGGCTTCGCTTTCGCCCTCCATGCGGGCGATCAGATCCTTGATGCTCGTCGCCTGAGCCGCCAGCCCCCGGATACGTTCGGCCTGTGCGTCTCGCGCGGTTTGCTTCTCCCGAAGCGCCTCCTGCCGCGCCTCGATCATCGGAGCCAGCGTCGCGCGTTGGGACACGAGCTGCTCCTTTTCGCGCGCCAGTCTCGCTTGCTGCGTCCGGATGTCGTCGCGCAGCGCGAGCAAATGCGTCAGATCGGCCTGCAGCGCGGCCGTTTCCGCCCGCATTTGCGGGAGCACCGCGCCGATCGCCATGGATGTGCGAATCGCCTCCAAAATATCCTCGGGCCGCGCCAACAGCGCCGGCGGCGGTCGGCGGCCCATGCGTTGCAACACCATGAGAACCTCGCCGACGAGAGCTCGGCGGCTTCGCAGCGATTGCACGATGGTGTTCTCGCCGCCCTTCAGCGAATTCGAGCTTTTGCTCGACCTCGGCGGCGCTTTCCTCGGTGGCGCGCAGTCGCGCGGTGGCGTCGAGCAATGTTTGATTGAGCCGCTCGCGCTCGACTCGAAGCGCCGCGATTTCGCTTTCGATCTTGCGTCTTTGTTCGTCCGAGGCGTTCAGCGTGTCCTGCACGCCGCGCAATTCCAGGCGCTTACTGGAAAGTTCCGGACCATCCGTCGTGCTGGCCCCATGATTGTCTTGTTGATTATCTTGCGCGAGCGCGGGATCGCCGCGCAACGGCGCCGCTGGCAGGCACAGGGCGCCAACGAGCGCCAGGCAAAGACGCCGGGAGCTGTCGCTAGTCACGCAATCTCGCCTGCTTCATTCGGGTCCAAATTTTGTGCCGTTCCAGCCCCGCGTTTAGCGGATATGCCGCCGAAATCTAGTCCAGATTGCGGCGAAGCCCATTTAAAATCGCTTGCGCCAGACCACTTTCGAACAGAACCGCCATTTTCGGGTCGAGCTTGCGCCGCCAGTTTGGGCGCTCCCGGTCGGTTCCCGGCAGATTGACCGCGATCGTTTCGCCGGCGAGATCGTCGACTTGCGCCATCGCCAACAGCGCGGGCGCGCGCGCCACATAGGCGTGCGCGGCGCCGGCGAGAGCGTCGCTGAAAGCAACGTCTGAATCGACGTCTTCCGCGAGCAGTCCTTCGCGCGCGAGGGCTTCCAGCAGCAGGCGCCGGTCCTCGCGCCGCGTCTCCCGTTCTTTTCGCGCGTCCTCTTCGCTCAGCAGGCCAAGCGCCAGCTTCTCGGCGATGTCCGAGCCCTCCCACCAGCCTTTGAGCGTCGGCAAATCATGGGTGGAGACGCAGGCCATGGCCATTCGCGCGTAATGCGCCGGGGGCGCGAAGCCCTCGCCTTCCCGCTCGAACCACAACACCCGGTAGCTCAATATCCCGGAGTCGGCCAATCGCTCGGAAAAGCCCCAGGGCAGCGTGCCGAGGTCCTCGCCGATCACCATGCATTGGGCGCGATGGGATTCGAGCGCGAGTTCGGCGAGCAGATTGTCCAGCGGATAGGATAGATAGGCGCCCTCCAGCGGCTTGCCTCCGTCCGGCACGACGAAGAGCCGCGCCAGACCCATGACGTGATCGATGCGCAGCGCGCCGGCGTGGCGCATATTCGCGCGCAAGAGCTCGCCAAAGCTCTCGCAACCGTCCGCCTTCCATCGCAGCGGATCGGGCGGCGGCAGGCCCCAGTTTTGTCCGTCTCGCGTAAAACCATCGGGCGGGGCGCCGATCGAAAAGCCCTTGATAAGATGCGCCGCGCCGCGCCAGCTCTCGCAACCGTCGGGCGCCGCGCCAACGGCGAGATCGCGGCAAAAGCCGAGCGCGAGGCCGGCCTTCTCCGCCGCTCGCGCCGCCCCCGCGAATTGGCTTTCGCACAGCCACTGCAGATATTGATGATAGCGGATGCGGCTGGCGTTTTCGCGCGCGAAGCTTGCCAGCGCGAGCGGTTCTCCGTCGCGCAGCGGCCCTGGCCAGCGCCGCCAGTCTTCGCCGCCGCGCCGCTCGCTGATCGCCTCGAAACAGGCGAAGCGAAACAAAGCGTCGCCGCCCTCCGCGATGAAGCTTTCGAAATCTTGCGATGTCCGCGCGCCCGGCTGGGCTTGAGCGAAATGCTCGAAGTCCCTGAACGCGCGTTCGAGAAACTCCTGCTTCAAGGCGTGAACGGCGGGATAGTCGACCAGGCGGCCGGTGTTCGGCGCGTCGAAGAAATCTCCGCCGCGAACGATGTCGAGATAGATCGGGTCGAGAAAGAGACGGTCGGACGGATAATAGGGGCTGGCGCGCTCGCGATCCCAGGCGAACAGCGCGTGCAGCGGGTTGATGGCGACGATCGCCGCTCCGTGCGCGGCCGCGAGCGCGCCGAGTTGAGACAGAGTGGTGAAATCGCCGACGCCCTGGTCGCCGTCGCGCCGCAGCGAATAAAGCTGCGCCGCGAGGCCGAAGGCGCGCCCGTCAATCCGCGGCGCGTGACAGCGGCGCGGCGCGACGGTGAGGCGGCAATCGGTCCCCTCCAGCGAGACAATGTGTCGTCCGAGCGGCAAGCGCGGCAGGCGCGCGCGCAGGCCCTCATGGACTCGGCCATCCACGCCGCGCCAGGAGATGGTCTCCAAATCGCCCGCGCGAAGATCGACGCCGCGCCGCTCGCCGTCTTCGAGCGCGAGCTCCAGCCTCGTCGCCGCGCGCCCATCGCGGACGGGAAGGCGCAAAAATATGTCTTCGTCGTCGCGAAACGCCGCGCTCATCGGCAGCGCGCGGCTGTCCTCGCGACGCGCCAGCAGGGCCAGGCTTTCCCGCGCTTGCGACAGGCTGTTGGCGGGCAAATGCAGCGCCGCGAGCAGCGCTTCGATGGTCTCGCGCGGAACCGCGTGCTCCGCGCCGTCGACGTCGCGCCAACTGGGCGCCACGCCCGCCGCTTGCGCCAGCGCGAAGAGGAGTTCGGGCGGCGCTTCCCTGTCGAATCGACGGCCTTGGGCCGCGGCTTGTTCGCGCAAGACGACGACCGAGCGCGCGGCGACCACGACGCCGTTTGGAGCAAGCTCGGCCGGCGCCGTCGCGAGGCGAATGCTCCAATCGAAACCGTCGCGTGGCGGCGGCGGCGTGACCGTTACGGCCTCCGCCCCTCTATGCCAGATAATGGCGACGCGATCGGCGTCGCGCGCGCCTTCCGTCGGCGTATAGAGGCAGGCGAGCAGCGTCGTCGCGGAACCGTCGCGCCAATCTTCCTCGCGCATGAGCGCGCCATCGGCGCGGCGCCATTCGATGTCGGGAATGAGCGTCTCGTCGAGCGGCGCGCCCAGCCAGAAAGCTGTCGCGCGTCAGCGCGGGAGAGTCTTTGCGCAGCGCGATCAGCTCCCGCGTGAACGCCAGCAGTTCCCGGTCCGCCCCGCTCCAATCGAGCCAGGCGGTTTCGTTGTCTTGCGCATAGGCGTTGTTGTTGCCGGCCTGCGTCTGGCCAAGTTCCGCGCCCATCGACAGCATGGGCGTTCCGCGCGCGAGCAGCAGGCTCGCCAGCAGATTGCGTTGATCCTTGCCGCGCGCCGCGAGGATGGCGTCGTCGTCCGTTTCGCCCTCGACTCCATTGTTCCAGGAAAAATTCTCGTTCGTCCCGTCGCGGTTGTCTTCGCCATTGGCGGCGTTGCGTTTATGCGAATAAGACACGAGATCGCGCAATGTGAAGCCGTCATGCGCCGTGATGAAATTTATGCTTCTTGACGGGCGGCGATGCGCCTCGAAGAAATCCCGCGACCCCGCGACGCGCGTCGCGAGTTCGCCGACGCCAATGTCGTCGCCGCGCCAGAAGCGCCTGACACAGTCGCGGAAGCGATCGTTCCACTCCGCGAACGGCCCCGGAAACTTGCCGAGCTGATAGCCCCCTGGGCCGATGTCCCACGGCTCGGCGATGAGCTTTCAATTCGCGCAATACGGGGTCTTGCAGCAGCGCCGCCAGAAACGGCGCCTGCGCGTCAAAACCTTCGGTTCGGCGCGCGAGCGTTGTCGCGAGATCGAAACGAAAGCCGTCCACGCCGCCAAATTCGGCCCAGGCGCGCAAGGCGTCGAGCGCGAGGCGGGCGACCGGCGCGCGGTCCATCGCGAGAATATTGCCGCAGCCGGCGTCGTTGACGTAATGGCGCGGCGCATCCGAACGCAGTCGATAATAGGTCGCGTTATCCAGCCCGCGCAGCGACAGAGTCGGGCCAAATTCGTCGCCTTCGCCCGTGTGGTTGAACACGACGTCGACGATGACCTCGATCCCCGCGCGATGCAGCGCCGCGACCGCTTCCCGCACCTCGTCCCAACCGCCGGGCGCGAGCCGCGGATCGGGCGCCATCAACGCGATTGGGTTATAGCCCCAGTAATTGGAGAGGCCGAGCCGGGTCAGATGGCGTTCGTCGATCCACGCCGCGCAGGGCATGAGTTCGACGGCGGTGACGCCAAGCCGCGTGAGATGCGTGATCGCGGCCTCGCACGCGAGGCCCTTGAAGGTTCCGCGCAGCGCCTCCGGCACGTCCGGATGAGACTTGGTGAAGCCTTTGACATGCAGTTCATAGAGGATCGTGTCCTCCCACGCATGTCGCGGCCGCGAGGACAGTATCGGCGCGCGAAGGGCGCGTGGCGACGCCCTTTGGCGTGAAGGGCGCGCTGTCGCCGCGATCGAAAGAGAGATCCGCCGCCGCGTCGTCCGCCTCATAGCCGAACATCGAGGGGTGCAAAGCGAAGGGCCGGTCGAGCTTCAGCGCGTAAGGATCGACCAGAAGTTTCGACGCGTTGAAGCGCAGGCCCTTTTCGGGTTCATAGGCGCCGTGAGCGCGCAGTCCGTAACGCCGGCCCTCCTTCAGTCCTTCGACATGCGCGTGAAACACATCGCCGGTGCGATGACCGATGCGAATGCGTTCGACTTCCACCTCGCCCGCTTCGTCGAACAGGCAAAGGTCGATCGCTCGCGCCGACGTGGAGAAGACCGCGACATTGGCGCCCGTCGCCGTCAGCGTCAGGCCGAGCGGCTCGGGAGTGCCTTGCGTGATGCGCGTCATGGCGCTCCTGACGCGGCGCGGCGCCGCGAGCAGGCCGCGATAAAGCTCGGCATAGCGCCGCGCGGGATGACGCCAGGAGACGTCCGTCCTCATGCCATTGCCCTGCAACTGGCGCCATTGCTCCTTGTCGGCGAAAAGATTTCGCGCCCGATGCAATGTCGCCGCCAACGCATCGACCGTCACCGGCGAAAATAAAAAGCCCGTCGCGACGCCGGCTCGAAGCGCCATTTCGTTGGCGTCGATAATCGTGTCGCGCAGGCCGCCGACCCGCGCGACAACCGGCACGGCGCCGTAACGCAAGGCGTAAAGCTGCGTGAGGCCGCAGGGCTCGAAACGCGAGGGGACGAGAATCACATCCGCGCCCGCCTGCATGAGATGGGCGATGTCCTCGTCGAAGCCGATCTTGACGCCGACTTCCCCGGGATTTTCGCGCGCCGCCTCGACGAAACCCAGTTCGAGCGGCTTGTCGCCGGCGCCGAGCAGCGCCAATTGGCAATTTGGCCCGACGACTTCGGGCAAGGCTTCGAGCAGGAGATCGAGCCCCTTTTGCCATGACAACCGGCTGACGACGCCGATCAAAAAGGATTGCGGGTCGGCGCGCAGGCCGAAGCGCTGTTGCAACTCGGTCTTGTTTTTCGCGCGAAGCGCCAGGGAGGACGGATCGTAGCGCGCGGCGATGCGGGCGTCGCTGGCCGGACTCCAGACGCTCTCGTCGACGCCGTTGAGAATTCCAACGACATCGCTGCCTCTCGCGCGCAAAAGCCCGTCGAGGCCCATGCCGGATTCCGGCGTCATGATTTCGGCCGCGTAGCTCGGCGACACCGTCGTAATGCGGTCGGAAAATTGCAGTCCCGCTTTTAGAAAACCGACGTCGCCGATAAAATTCAACGCCGTCGATCGCGAAGGAGTGCGCGGGCAAACCGAGCGCGGGCAATATGCTCTTGGGGAATTTGCCCTGAAAGGCGAGATTGTGGATCGTGAAAACCGTCGCCGGACGCGGCTCGCCGCTGTAGCGCAGATAGGCCGCCGCAAGCGCCGTCTGCCAATCATGCGCGTGAAGAATATCGGGACGATAGTTCGGCAGCAGGCCTTGCGCGATCAAACTCGCCGCCCGCGCCAGCGCGGCGAAGCGCAACGCATTGTCCGGATAATCGACGCCGTCGCTCCCGGCGTAGGGGCCGCCCTCTCTGACATAGAGGTGTGGGGCGTCCAAGACGAATAGATCCAGTTCGCCCGCGCTCGCGCCGAGAAGCCGCGCCGGGCCGCCGAAAAACGCCTCGAATTCGAACAGGCTTCGCGCGCCGCCGAGCGCCGCCAGCACGCTCGCGTAGCCGGGGATCAGCGTCCTCGTTTCGACGCCCTCCGCCCTGAGCGCCGCGGGCAGGGCGCCCGCGACATCGGCGAGGCCGCCGGTCTTGACGAGCGGCGTGATTTCGGAGGCGACCGCCAGCGTCTCCACAAACTTCATTGCGAAAGCCGGTCGATCATCGGCTGGGTGATCAAACAGACTCCCTGGTCGGTGCGTCTGAAGCGTTGCGCGTCGAGCGCTGGATCTTCGCCGACGACGAGCCCGGGCGGAATCCGCACGCCGCGGTCGACGACGACATTGGTGAGCCGGGCCGAGCGCCCTATGTCGACGTATGGAAGAATCACCGCGTTCTCGACGCTCGCGTACGAATTCACGCGCACCCATGTGAACAGCAGCGTGCGCCGCAAGGTCGCGCCGGAAATGATGCAGCCGCCCGAGACCAGCGACGACAGCGCCTGTCCCCTTCGACCCACCTGATCATGCACGAATTTCGCCGGCGGCGTGATTTCGCCATAGGTCCAGATCGGCCAATCGCGGTCGTAAAGATCGAGATGCGGCGTGAAATCGGTGAGGTCCATATTGGCGGCCCAATAGGCGTCGACCGTGCCGACATCGCGCCAATAGGCTTCCTGCTCGTTCGCGGAGCGCACGCAGGAGCGCGAAAAATGATGCGCGACCGCGCGCCCATGCGTGACGATATAGGGGATGATATCCTTGCCGAAATCATGGTTGGATCGCGGGTCGTCCGCGTCGCGTCGCAACTGCTCATAGAGAAACTTCGCCTCGAACACATAGATGCCCATGCTGCAGAGCGATTTGTCGGGATGGCCCGGCATCGCCGGCGGATCCTTGGGCTTTTCCAAAAATGAATGGATCACATTGTTCACGTCGACCGCCATGACGCCGAAACCGGAAGCCTCGGCGCGCGCGACCTCGAGACAGCCGACGGTCACGTCCGCGCCCTGGTCGACATGCTGCTGCAGCATCGGTTCGTAATCCATCTTGTAGATGTGATCGCCGGCCAGCAGCACGATGAACTTCGGATCATAGCTCTCGATGATGTCGATGTTCTGGAACACCGCGTCGGCGGTGCCGCGATACCAGTAATCCTCGGAAACGCGCTGACTCGCCGGCAGAATGTCGAAACTCTCGTTGCGCTCGGTGCGGAAAAAGCTCCAGCCGCGCTGCAAATGGCGGATCAGGCTATGGGCCTTGTACTGGGTCGCCACGGCGATGCGCCGGATGCCCGAGTTCAGCGCGTTGGACAGCGCGAAATCGATGATGCGCGACTTGCCGCCAAAATAAACCGCTGGCTTGGCGCGTCGGTCGGTGAGCTCCATCAGCCGAGAGCCGCGCCCGCCGGCGAGCACATAGGCCATGGCGTGTCGAGCGAGCGGGGCGTATGGGGCGGGCGTCATCGGTCTTTCCCAAGATTTCGGACTTATTCTAGCTCATCGGAATCATATTCGAAGAAGATAGTCGCGAGCGGCGGCAATAGAACCACCGCGCTGGCCGGAAACGAGCCAAACTTTTCCGGGCGCGCGACGATTTTGCCAAGGTTCCCCAGTCCCCCGCCGCCATAGACCGTCGCGTCGGAGTTGAGAATTTCGCGCCAGCAACCCGCGCGCGGAAATCCGAGGCGGTAGTTTTCGCGCGTCACCGGCGTGAAGTTGGAGACGACGACGACCGGTTTCGAGCGGTTCTCGCCAAAACGGGCGAAGGCGAAGACCGAGTTATCGGCGTCGTCCACGACGATCCATTCAAAGCCCTCGCTCTCGCAGTCGCGCGCGTGAAGCGCCTCGTGCTCACGATAGAGGCGATTGAGGTCGCGGACGAAATCGCGCAGACCCTGATGCGGCGCGTGGTCCAGCAGCCACCATTCGAGCCCGCGATCGAAATTCCATTCGCTCGTCTGGCCGAACTCCTGCCCCATGAACAGCAGCTTTTTGCCCGGCTGCCCCCACATGAAGCCGTAATAGGCGCGGGCGCCCGCGAACCGGCGCCATTCGTCGCCGGGCATTTTGCCGACGATCGAGCCTTTGCCATGCACAACCTCGTCATGCGAGAGCGGCAGGACGAAATTCTCCGAGAACGCATAGAGCAGGCCAAAGGTCAGCTTGTCGTGGCGCCATTTTCGGTGAATGGGATCCGTGGCCATATAGGCCAGCGTGTCGTTCATCCAGCCCATGTTCCATTTGAAGTCGAAGCCGAGACCGCCCTGACTGGTCGGCCGCGACACGCCGGACCAGGAAGTCGATTCCTCCGCCAGCGTGATCACGCCGGGAAATAGATCGTGGACCGTCTCGTTGAAGCGCTTGAGAAAGGCCACGGCGTCGCGATTGTCATTGGAGCCGTCTGGATTGGGCGCCCATTCCCCGGACTTTCGCGAATAATCGAGATAGAGCATCGACGCCACGGCGTCGACGCGCAGTCCGTCGATATGAAAGCAGTCCAGCCAGTAAAGCGCGTTGCAGATCAGGAAATTGGCGACCTCGCGGCGGCCGAAATCATAGATCGCGGTGTTCCAATCGGGATGGAAGCCCCGGCGCGGGTCGGAATGCTCGAACAGCGGACCGCCGTCGAACATCGCGAGCCCGTGCGTGTCGGTCGGGAAATGCGCCGGCACCCAATCGAGGATGACGCCGAGCCCCGCCTGGTGCGCCGCGTCTATGAAGCGCTTGAAGCCGTCCGGCGGGCCGTGCCGCGCGGTGGGCGCGAACAGGCCGATGGGCTGATAGCCCCAGGAGGCGTCGAGCGGGTGCTCGTTGACCGGCAGCAGTTCGATGTGCGTAAAGCCGAGACCGGCGACGTAAGGGATCAGTCGCGCCGCCAGTTCGTCGTAGCTCAAAAATCGTCCGCCTTCGCCTCGCGCCCAGGACGGCAGATGAACCTCGTAGATCGATATCGGCGCGCGGCGCGGATTTTTACGCGCGCGTTCTCGCAGGAAGTCTTCGTCGGTCCAGGGGAAGGGCGCGTCGGCGACCACGACCGACGCCGTGGCCGGGCGCAGTTCGCCGGCGCGGCCGAAGGGATCGGCCTTGAGAGGCGTCAGCGCGCCATTGGCTCCCACGATCTCGAATTTGTAGCGCGGTCCGGCGCCGACGCCAGGCAGGAATATCTCCCAGACGCCGCTGTCGACGCGCTTGCGCATTTGGCCGCGCCGCCCGTCCCAATCGTTGAAATCGCCGACGACGGACACCCGCCGGGCGTTTGGAGCCCAGACGGCGAAGTGAGTCCCGTCCACGCCCTCGTGCTTGAGGACATGCGCGCCCAGCCGCTGATAAAGCTTTTGGTGCGCGCCCTCGACCAAAAGATAATCGTCGAGCGGACCGAGCAGCGGCCCAAAGGCGTAAGGATCATAATAATCCCAGGAGCCGCCGGCGTTTCGCGCATGCAGCACATAGGGAAAGCGTTCGGTCGCCCCGGGGATCAAGCCCTCGAAGAAGCCGTCCGAACGGACGCTCTCCAGCGCGGCGATCTCCCGGCCCTCCGGCGTTCGCGCATGGACCGTCTCGGCCCCCGGAACGAAAGTCCGGATCACGAAACCCGCCGGGGTTTCGTGCAGCCCCAGGACCTTGAACGGATCGCCGCAGCGGGCGGAAAGAATCGCCTCGATCTCGCCTCGCCCGAGGCGCCAAGGGTCGTCCGCGCTATCGGAGATTCGTGTCACTGCGTCTCGCCGCGGCCAGTGGTTATCTCGCTAAACAATAGAGAAAAACCGGCCGCCGCGCCAGCGCGGCATTGTCGCGGGGAGCATCGCGGGCGAGCTGGATCCGACATTTTGGCTTACGCCGCTTGCATTTTGCGATAGTCTTTCAACTTAGCCGGAAGGAGGATCCCATGCCTCAAAGCTCGCTGTACGACGAAGATTTCCATGCTTGGGCGAATGAGCAGGCGGCGTTGCTGCGCCAGGGCAAACTCGGGCAGGTGGACCTCGAACATATCGCGCTGGAGATCGAGAGCATGGGCCGGACCGAAAAGCGCGAGCTGGTCAGCCGCCTTACAGTGCTCATGCTCCATCTCCTCAAATGGCGGTTTCAACCCATTCTACGCGGCAAGAGCTGGCGGCTGAGCATTGAGGGACAACGATTGGACATCGACGCTCATCTAAAGGACAATCCGAGCCTCAAGGCCGGTTTGAGCGAGGCGATTTCCTTTAGTTACCGCCGCGCGCTGATTGAGGCGGAACGCGAGACCGGTCTCGAAGCAGCGACCTTCCCGAGCGAATGTCCGTGGTCGTTCGATCAAATGATGGCGGACGATTTCTGGCCGGAAGAGGGTAGCCGATAGCCGATTCTCTTCCCGCTTGTACGCCGACATTGGCGCTGGCGCCGGGTTCTGAGTTCCTGACGCCCTCCTTAGCGCGCGCCCACGCCTTTCAGCGAAATCCCCAAAATCATCGCGGCGCCCCCCTTACACCGGCACGTTCCAAATCTCCCGCGCATATTCCCTGATCGTGCGGTCGGAGGAAAACCAGGCGACGCGCGCGGTGTTCAGTATGGTCGAGCGCCGCCACGCCTTTTGGTCGCGCCAGCGCGCGTCGACCAGGGCCTGCGCGTCCCAATAGGCGTCGAAGTCCTTCGAGATCAGGAAGTGATCGTAATAGGTGAGCGTATCGACCAGTTGCGCGTAGCGGTTGGGGTCGTCCTGTGAAAAGGCGCCCATCGCCACCGCTTGCAGGGCGTCGGAGAGGCGGGGGCTCGCCGCCAAGGCCTCGCGCGCGTCTATGCCATTGGCTCTGCTCGCCTCGACCTCGGCCGCCGTCAGGCCGAAGATGAAGATATTGTCGGCCCCGACCCGCTCCTTGATCTCCACATTGGCGCCGTCCAGCGTGCCGATGGTCAGCGCTCCATTGAGGGCCAATTTCATGTTTCCGGTGCCCGAGGCCTCCATGCCGGCGGTCGAGATTTGCTCGGAGAGATCCGCCGCCGGAATGATGACCTCGGCCAGGCTGACGTTGTAATTTGGCAAAAACACCACTTTCAGCAGGCCGCGCGTATCCTCGTCGGCGTTGACGATTTTCGCCACGTCGTTGGCCAGCTTGATGATCAGCTTGGCTTGATGATAGCTCGCCGCCGCCTTTCCCGCGAAAATTTTCACGCGAGGGACGAATTCGCGGTTCGGCTGCGCCTTGATGTCGCGATAGAGCGCGATCGTGTGCAGAATATTGAGCAGTTGGCGTTTGTATTCGTGGATGCGCTTGATCTGCACGTCGAACAGCGCGCTCGCGTCCACCCTCACATCCACGCGGTCGAAGATCAGTTTCGCCAGACGTTCCTTGTTGGCGCGCTTGGCGGCGGCGAAGCGCTGTTGAAATCCGGGGTCGTCGGCGAAACTCTCGAGTTCGGCGAGATGGGTGGGATCGTCGAAAACCCGCGGCCCGATCGTCTGCGCGAGGAGGTTCGAGAGCGACGGGTTGGCTTCGAGCAGCCAGCGGCGGAACGTGACGCCATTGGTCTTGTTGACGATGCGGTCCGGATAGAGCTTGTGGAAATCGTGGAACACGGTCTCCTTGATGAGTTCGCTGTGCAGCGCCGAGACGCCATTCACCTTGTGGGAGCCGAGGAAGGCCAGATTTCCCATGCGCACTTGGCGGCCGTTATGCTCGTCGATCAGCGAGACATTGGCCAGCGTCCCGCTATCGCAGACGCCTTTTTCGCGCAGTGCGTCGAGATGCAGCGCGTTGATCAGATAGATAATCTGCACATGGCGCGGCAGCAGTCGCTCCATCAGTCCGACCGGCCACGTCTCCAGCGCCTCGGGCAGCAGCGTGTGGTTGGTGTAGGAGAAGGTCGCCTGGGTGATCTTCCAGGCGTCCTTCCAGGCGACGCCATGCACGTCGACCAGCAACCGCATCAATTCGGCGACGCCGATCGCCGGATGGGTGTCGTTGAGCTGGATGGCGACCTTATCGCTAAGTTTTCTGATATCGCCGCTTTGCTTCATATGGCGGTGGATCAGGTCTTGCAGCGAGGCGGAGGCGAAGAAATATTCCTGGCGCAGCCGCAACTCCTGCCCCGCCGGCGTGGAATCGCTGGGATAGAGCACCTTGGAGATCGACTCCGCGCGCATCTGATCGGCCTGCGCGCCGACGTAATCGCCGGCGTTGAACGCGTCGAGCCGCAGCGGGTCCGGCGCGCGCGCCGACCATAGACGCAGCGTATTCACGTGCTTTCCGCGCCAACCGACCACCGGCGTGTCATAGGCCACGGCCTCGACGGTTTCCGCCGGACGCCAGACATGCGCCAGGGCTCCGTCGGCCAGACGCGCGCCATCGACGTGGCCGCCAAAGCCGATGTCGTAGACGATTTCGGGGCGGGCGAACTCCCACGGATTGCCGAAGGACAGCCAGTCCTCGGGAAATTCGTGCTGCCAGCCGTCCTTGATGGTCTGTCGGAACAGGCCGTGGTCGTAGCGTATTCCATAGCCGACCGCCGCGATATCGAGCGTCGCCATGCTGTCCATGAAACAGGCGGCGAGGCGCCCGAGGCCTCCGTTGCCGAGCGCCGCGTCGGGCTCCAGCGCCCGCAGCGCGTCGAGATCGACTCCAAGATCGGCGAGGGCCGCGCGCATCGCCTCCGTCAAACCCAGATTGGTGAGCGCGTCGATCAACAGCCGCCCGACCAGAAATTCCAGCGAGAGGTAATAAACCCGCCGCCGATCCTCCTGATAGTTGCGCTTGGTCGAAGCGAGCCAGGACGGCACGACGCGGTCGCGGGTCGCCAACGCCGCGGCGACGAACCAGTCGCGCGGGCTCGCGGAGGCTTTGTCCTTGCCGACGGTGGCGGCGAGACGGCGCAGCACTTCGTCGCGCAAGGCGTGGGCTTGCGGATCGAGACCGGAGTGGGCGGTGGTAGGGGAAACGGCGAGGTCGATAATGCTCACGGCGGACTTTCTCGAAACGGGCTCGGCGTCTCCCGCGGCTTCGACGCCGCGCGCGGCGTTCCTAGAGGGGACGCGCCTCCATGCCCTTGTTTTATCGCGGGGATGTTAGCGCATTTCCGCGAGGGGTTCACGCCGCGCCGGCGCGACGCGAAAATGGCGCTATTTCAGGATGAACTCGATACGGCGGTTTTCCCCGCGCCCCTCCTCGTCGTCATCGGGCGCCGATCGGCTTCTTGTCGCCATGGCCGACGCCTGTCAAACGCGCGGCGGCGACGCCCTCGTTGATGAGATATCGCGCCACTTTGTCGGCGCGACGTTGCGACAGCGCCTGATTGCCCTCCTCGTCGCCGACATCGTCGGCGTGGACGCCAATCTCCACCTTCTGCTCCGGGCAACGCTGCAGCAACGCCGCCAGCCGGTCCAACACATAGGCGGAAGCGCGGCGAATTTTTACGCTGCCAGAGCGGAAATCGATCTTATCCAGAACGAGCGTGGCGTTCAGCGCCGCCTGGCAAGCGGCGGCGTCGAGCGGCCCGGAGGCGGGCAAGGATTTCAGCGCCGATTTGGCCGCCGCGGCCTTTTCCGCCGCCGAAGCAGCGGGAGCCGCCGCCTTCGATTGATCGGCGACCGCCTTGCCGGCGTGGACGGTCTTTTTCTCGGCGTCATTGCCAGCGTCCGCGGGCTTGGTCGCGGCGTTTTGGGCGATTTTTCCTGAATCGGCCCAGCCGGTCACGGCCTTGGCGCCGTCGCGGCTTTCTCCGTCGCGGTCGTCGCTTCCTTGCCGGCGTCGGCGGCCTTGGTCGCTACGTCATGCGCCGCCTTCCCAGAGTCGGCCAAGCCGGTCTCGGCGGCTTTTTTTCCTGCTTCGACGGCTTTTTCCGCGGCGTCCTCGCCCGCGTCCACCGCCTGCTCGACGGTCTTGGCGACCGGCGTCTCCGCGAAGGTTTTGTCGGTTCCGATCACCAGTCGGACTCCTTCGACCTTGCCGATTGTCGCGGCCAGAGCCGCGCGATCCGCGACGTCGTTGGGAAGCAATACGTCGCGCCCGACAACGCGGAAATTCCGCGCGTTTTCTCGATCGTCCTTTATCGCGGCGCCGACCGATTGCTTGAGATCCGCCTCTATATTGGGGGTTCCGAAGACATTGCCGGCGAACCAGAGCAGCGCGGCGGGAATAAGCCCCAGCGCCCAACCCTTGTGCTCGGCCAAATCGCCCTTGCGCAAAAGGGCGCCGGCGCCCGCGCCGAGCATATACACCATGAAGGAGGCGAGCGCGGTCTCAAGCCAAACGCCAGCGCGGCCAAGCATCACGTCGAGCAGGGCCGTCAGCGCGCCCGCGGCGAAGGCCAGTCCGCACCAGATCAGCCAGGGCGCGACTTTCCCCTTCGCCTCGGCCTGGCGCGTGAGCATCGCCGTCGCTATTCCCGCGATGAAGATCGGGAGCAACCAAAGCCAAAAGTGCGAGATGATATAAGTCATGACGCTCGCCTTCGCTTAACCTCGCATATGCTTGTCTTCGCCGTTCGGCCCCCGCCGGGGTCGTCTGGGTCGACCATGCGTCAATGAGCCGACATTGGCAAGAAGTCGGCGAGGCGGGCTTCGCCGCGTCCACCCATCGCCCCGTTTTGCCGCGCCATTAGATTGCGAATGGGGTATTTTAAAGAGTTACGCTCGCTTTTGAAGGAGTCATGGATCGAGAGCGGCTTGGCGCGTGTCTTGATGCAACGCCCGTGTCGCCAACGAAAAATCCGGCGGCGAAATTTGAGAGGCAGTAAAATTATAGTCTAGTGAGTTCGTCTATCGAACCGGGGGCGAAGGGTATTTTGAACGCTCCGGCGAAACCGCCGGAGAAATGGCGGACGACCGTGGCCGGAGTGGACCCCAGCACGATCTGGGCGCCGAGCGGCGGTATCGTGTCGGTCGCGACGGCCACGCCGGAAATCGAAATGTCCAAAATTCTGACGATCAACTCGCGCTTGTCCTCCAACCGCAAAATGGCGCGGGTCATCAAAGGCGTGATGCGCTCGTGGCGGCGATCCTCCGGGAGGCCGACGATGTTCCGGTTGGCGAACCAGGTCAACTGATCGGCGAGCTTGTCCCGCTTGAGCGGCGGCAAATTCATCGTGATCGCGAAGCCGGTCGGAACGAGGCGCGCCGCCGTTCCGGCGAACCGGCCCAATTCGTCGAGATAGACAATCACTTTTTCGCCGATGCTCGCCTTGACCGGCGCGAACAGCAAGATGTCGCCGGGCGACATCTCGATTGTCTGACAGGGATATTCGGTCTTCGATTCCAGCATGTATCTGCCAAACAACGCGACCGGGACGCGCTGAAATCGACGACCTTCAACTTGATCGATAAGGGTTTGCAATGGGAGTGTCATGGCCGCCATCTGTGGAGCGGGAATACGCTCTTGAGAAGAGGATAGTAGGGAGCGCGGCTTAACAACGCCTTACATTCAAAATTAAGCAATGTCTACATATTCGACCTACCTCCCTCGTGTACAATGAGGCGCGGCGCGGGTCTCGCCGCTCCTCGCGGCAAACGTCCGATCAAGGAAGATTGGGCGGTCGGCTTTTGCTCTTGAGCGCGGATTATCCGTAGCGATTTGAGATAAAGCGGCGCCGCGACCGCGCGACCAAACCAGGAAGTCTGATTGGAGGAGGATAGCGAGCCCAGCAGACGAGAATGCGTCTTCCCGAAATGGCGCAGCGGCAGCAGCAGCAATTCCAGGTTCAAATCACGATCGAATTCCGCGACCTTCGCTCCGCTTCGGCCGTCGTCGACGCTTGGCGGGCATGCGAGAACGCCGGCGACGACCGGCGTTGCTCCGTCGACGACCGTCAGCAACGCGGCCGCGACATTGCGGCGATCTTCCGCGCGCCACAGATCGAGGAAGGATTTGCCTTTCTGATCGGACAGCCAGAGCGCGTTCATCCGCGTGCCGCACAGCCGGATCGGAAAGACGCAGGCCGGCTCGACTTCGACAATAAAGCTGTCCGCCAGCACATGCCGAATCGCGGCGGGGTCTATATCACTTCTATCCGGAGCCGCGCGCGCGCCGCGCAATCAATTCCAATAGGCGTAAAGGTCTTTGCTGACGGAATGTCTCATCATCGGTCCTGCCGCTCGCTAGCTGGGTCTTAATGGCGCCGTTTCGGCACGCCAGCGATCGAAATCGCGGGCGCCAGACTGTTAACTGCAGCAACCGAGCCACGCGGATGCGATTAACCCTTTCGAAAGAGTTGCGTTGCGCCAAGGGCCCCCGCGTGACATTCTCCACCTGTCCCAGGGAGGCTCGGAACGAGACGCTCCGCTCGCCGACGAGCATCCCGGACAGGTTGGGAAAACCTCCGCAAGCTGTTGCTCCGTGATAGAGGTTGACGATTCGAATGGATGGCGAAGGCGGGAGGGAGCGCATTGCTCCGGCGGTTCCTCCCCCTCGGTTCGAAACGCCAGCCGCGAAGCGCGGCGAAAGATCGACGCGGCCCGAGATGAAACAGCCGCCTGTGTCGAAACGCGCCAATGGGGCTCGGCGCGCTTCGGGGGCCGCGAGGGCGCTGGAGCGCCGTGAACAGGCCGCCGAACAGGAGACGACGTGAAGCGGGAGAGGATTTTCAACCTGCCGGGCGTCGTCACCGCTCTCATCGCGATACTGGCGGTCATTCAAATCGCGGTCGATCTGTTTCCGCGATCCGTCGGCGTCTGGACGCTGGTGTATTTTTCGTTCATTCCCGCCCGCCTAAGTTTTCTCGTGGCCCCCAATCAGGTGTTGCATGCGCTCGCCGATGTCGACGCCGACGAATTGGCGGACTTTCTCAATACGGCGCGTTTCGCCTGGTGGACGCCGCTCAGCTACGCCTTTCTACATGCCAATTGGACCCATCTCGCGATCAATGGCGTGATGCTGGCGGCGTTCGGCGCTCCCGTCGCGAGGCGTCTTGGATCGATGCGTTTTCTCGGCTTCTTCGCGGTGACGGCCATCGCCGGCGCCTTGGCGCATCTCGCCACGCATCCGTTCGACCTGGAGCCGGTCGTCGGCGCCTCGGCCGCGATTTCCGGCGCCATGGCGGCGATCGCGCGCTTTGCTTTCGCGCCAGGAGAAGCGCTCGGCGAACGCTTGGGCGGGCGAACGCGCGACGAGAGCGAAGGACGTCGCCGTCAAACGCTCGCGCAAACTTTCTCCGATCCGCGGGCCATGGTGTTTTTGATGAGCTGGTTGCTCGTGAATTTCCTGTACGGACTGGTTCCGCAAGCGCCAGGCGGCGCGGGCGTCATCGCCTGGGAAGCGCATATTGGAGGTTTCATGGCCGGGCTGCTTTTGTTCGGCTGGTTCGACCCGAAAAAGGGCGTCGCGCGGCGCTAAGTTTTTCGGCGCGAGACGGAGCCGCGCGCGGCCCTATTTCTGACAAACGGGACAGTAGAACGTCGAACGGCCCGCTTGCGTCACGCGCGCGACCAGACCCTTGCAGCCGCGCGTTGGACAGGGCGCGTTCTCGCGGTCGTAGACGCGAAAATTATGTTGGAAGTAGCCGAGAGAACCATCGGTCTGTCGGTGGTCGCGCAGCGAGGAGCCTCCCGCCTCGATCGCCTCCGTCAAAACCGCCTTAATCGAGGTCGAGAGGCGCTCCAGCGCCTTCAGAGGCTTTCCGGAGGCGGCGAGACTTCCGGCGATGCGCAGCGGCGAGAGTCTGGCGCGATGAAGCGCTTCGCAGACATAAATATTGCCGAGCCCGGCGATGTTTTTTTGATCGAGCAGCGCGGACTTGAGCGGCGTCGCGCGGCCTTGCAGTATCTTCGCCAGCGCGCCGGCGTTCATCGCGGGGTCCAGCGGCTCCATGCCGAGTTTCGCGAACAGCGGATGCGCGTCGATCTCCTTGGCCGCGAGCAGCAGCATGAAGCCGAAACGGCGCGGATCATTATAGGTCACGCGGGCGCCGCTCTCGAAATTAAACACAACATGGTCGTGGGCGGGATGTTTCGAACGCGAAAAGTGAAAATCTCCGGGGAGCGGAGCCGCGTCGATACGAAACGATCCGCTCATGCCGAGGTGCATGATCAACACCTCGCCATTATCCAGTTCGGCGACGAGATATTTCGCGCGCCTGCGCAATGTGGCGACGCGCCTCCCCTTCAATCTCGCCCGAAAATTCGGCGGGAACGGAAAACGCAAATCCGCGCGGCGCAGTTCGACCTCGAAAATCGAAGAGCCTTCGAAAATCGGCGCGAGCCCGCGCCGCACAGTCTCGACTTCGGGCAGTTCGGGCATGCTTTCGTTGCTTTCGCGCAAGGAACGGCGATTTCAACGGGAAGGCGAGCGGCCGTCCGCGATTTTTACCGCGCGGCCTTGCACAAACGTCGCTTCCACCTCTCGCCGGCTTTTAGTTCCGCGTCGAGAAGACGACGCTTTCGGAGCGATCTTGGCTCGCGATCGGGTTCGGCGGCGGTTGGCGTATTAGGCGGCAAGACGATCGCCGCGGGTTTCACGAAATCTTGTGGCGCGACGCTTTCCGGCTGAACAGTCGGCGTCTTCGGCCGCATCCGAGACTTGACCCGAACGGGAGGAGCCGTCTCGGCTTTTCTCGCGACACGACCGCGACGGGGTTTCTCCTCAATCTCCGTCGAAGGAACCGCAAGCGCGTCGACGCTTTCGATGAGACTCGGCAACACCCTGCCTGTCGGCGCGTTGGATGGAGCGATCGGTTCGGCCGCAACGGCGCTGCTTCGACCGAAAACGGCGTCGGCCGCCTTCATCGCGGTTTCATAGTCGTCGCCTTGAACTCTCCGGTTCGCGGTGAAAACGCCGACATCCAAGAAGGCTGGCGTCGCATTTATCTTACCGGCCTCATCGCATCCTCGGCGAACGCGGCGCCGAGGATTTGGATGACCGGGGCTTGAATTCGATGACGAAAGGTCGGACGGGACGGCGCACGGAACCTCGACAGTAAACGACGCTTCGGCAGCGTGGAAATTGTATTGGCTTACGTCCAAGCGACGATTTCGGCGCCGTTGGCGTCGGCCTAAGAGGAATCGCTCGCGACGAGAACCCAGCCGCTTCGCGCTCGAATTCGGCGTCTTGCATTTTCCCAAGGAGGGACGAATCGAAAGGGCCGTTCAGAAGCGCCCAAAAGCATTTAACGATTCCGAAAGAAAAAACAACTCTCTTCTGCGCGATCACCTGGGCTGAACTCAGCCAAATGCGCTCGATCAGGCTCGTCGCTTCTTTTTAAACGTGTTCACGCGGCCGGGATAAGAGAACATTCGGATAACGAAGACCCTCGCTGGCGTGATTTGCTCGCTTCTCGCGCCTCGCCATCGAAACCGAATCGATGTTCGTCATCGAATCATTGGCGGCTCGTCGGGTCGGGCCTCCGGCCATACGGGACTCCGGGCGAGAAGCGCCAGATGGCCCGAACCGCGAGCGAACGAGGCCGGATCGTCCAATCCGGCGCTCGAGATCTCGGCTCATTAATTTGGTCGTTGCACTTTCAAGGTCTCCAACTCGACATGGGTGAGGCGAAAGAAGCCTCGCCCGCCGGCGCGGGTCGCGAACTTGCCGCCGGCGCGCGCGCAAAGACGCTTGAACCATTCCTCATTGGTCATTTCAGCGGGACATTCGTCAATATTCAAAATCGTCGCATCAGGCCGAAAGCGCACATGCAGGAGAACCGTCGCGCTATTAAGGTTGGCGGCGGGCGCTACAACATATTCCGCGGGCGTTTCGAGCCGCGCGACCGGCGGGGGATTTTCTCGGTCAATCGCCACGTCAATGGCCGTGGTCATTTGCATTGCATCCTCCTTCATGGTGAAGCACCAAACGGAGCCCGGAGTTATCGAAACGGCCCAGCGCGGACAGCCGCGCGATCGCCGCCCAGGCGATGATTTATCGCCCATGGAAAGAGCCGCCCACGTCGACGCCCCATCATCGGGCGCCGAAACGCGGCCACCGTTATGTGCACGATATACACAACTGAATCATTACGCTTGGCTTTGGGCGTGTGCAAGACGTATTCGAAGGTGTCTTGCCTAAATTTCAATCATACACTTATGAAATGAGATTCATCAGGCGGTCGATACCGAACAAAAGCTGTCGAGTCGCTTGTCGGCATTAGATATATTGCTAACAACATTGTTATATTTGCTACAATATCGCGCTGGCGTCGGTCGTGATTATAAAGAGCCCGGAGTTTTCGGCTAGCGCATCTTCACTCGCGGCGACGTTCCCGCTCGTCTATCGCGCGAAACGATATATGTATTTGTTTTGCAAATAAAGTAAGCGCCCGGAAAAGGATTGGCGGGCGCCGCCGGCGACGCCTTCGCCGCTCGAAAATTCGGCGCCGCCCCGTGTTGACAGGATTTTCCGCTTAGATGTATCAGAGCGATATAATTCATATATACGGCGGTGCCGCCGGAATTGCTCGGTTGGGCTTCAGCCCTTCCGATCGCCCCGCGCCAGCGTTGACGGCGCGGGACGCCTGCCGTCGAAGCGGCGTTCGCCGCATCCCCTGAAATCTTGTCGATGCGAGCGAAACAATGTGCCTCATCAAGGAAATCGACTACGGAACGCCAGCCTCCCCGTCGGACAAGACGGTCACCCTGACGATTGACGGCAGGGCGGTGAGCGTCCCGGAGGGGACGTCGATCATGCGCGCGGCGATGGAGATCGGCGTCGAGATCCCAAAACTCTGCGCCACCGACAGCATCAAGTCCTTCGGCTCGTGCCGACTGTGCCTCATCGAGATCGAGGGCCGCAACGGCCTTCCCGCCTCCTGCACGACGCCGGTCGCGCCGGGAATTTCCGTAAAAACCTCGACGCCGCGGCTGCATGCGATCCGGCGCGGGATCATGGAGCTTTACATCTCCGACCATCCGCTCGACTGCCTGACTTGCCCGGCCAACGGCGATTGCGAATTGCAAAAAATGGCGGGCGCGGTCAGCCTGCGCGAAGTGCGATATGGTTACGGCGGCAAGAACCACGTCTTCGCCCGCAACGAGGGCAAGCCAAACGCCGAATGGCTGCCCAAGGACAAGTCGAACCCTTATTTCACCTACGACCCCTCGAAGTGCATCGTCTGCAATCGCTGCGTGCGCGCCTGTTCCGAGGTGCAGGGCACATTCGCGCTGACGATCGAGGGGCGCGGCTTCGACAGCCGCGTCTCGCCGGGGATGGGCGAGGGCTATATGGAGTCGGAATGCGTCTCCTGCGGCGCCTGCGTTCAGGCCTGCCCCACGGCGACGCTGATCGAGAATTCGGTCATCGAGATCGGCCAGCCCGAACATTCGGCCGTCACCACCTGCGCCTATTGCGGCGTCGGCTGCACTTTCAAGGCCGAGATGCGCGGCGAGGAGATCGTGCGCATGGTTCCCTGGAAGGACGGCAAGGCCAATCACGGCCATAGCTGCATCAAGGGCCGCTTCGCCTATGGCTATGCGCTGCACCGCGACCGCATCCTTTCCCCGATGATCCGCGAAAAGATCACCGACCCCTGGCGCGAGGTGAGTTGGGAGGAGGCGATCAATCACGCAGCCTCGGAGTTCAAGCGGATTCAGGCGAAATACGGCCGGCTTTCGGTCGGCGGCATCACCTCCTCGCGCTGCACGATCGAGGAAACCTATCTCGTGCAGAAGCTGATCCGCGGCGGCTTCGGCAATAATAATGTCGACACATGCGCGCGCGTTTGCCATTCGCCGACCGGCTATGGCCTGAGCCAGGCCTTCGGCACGTCGGCCGGCACGCAGGATTTCGACTCGGTGACGGAGGCCGACGTCGTTCTGATCATCGGCTGCAATCCGACCGACGCCCATCCCGTGGTCGGCTCGCAGATCAAGAAGCGGCTGCGCGAAGGCGCCAAGCTCATCGTCGTCGATCCGCGCCGCACGGAGCTGGTGCGCTCGCCGCATATCGAGGCGGCCTTTCATCTGTCCCTGCGCCCCGGAACCAATGTCGCCATCGTCACGGCGCTGGCGCATGTGATCGTCACGGAAGGTCTCGCAAACGAAAAATTCGTGCGCGAACGCTGCGATCTCGACGAATATCAGGACTGGGCGGCCTTCGTTTCCGAGGAGCGCAACAGTCCCGAAGAGACCGAGAAATACACCGGCGTTCCCGCCCATCTCGTGCGCGGCGCGGCGCGGCTTTACGCGACGGGCGGCAACGCGACGATCTATTACGGCCTTGGCGTCACCGAACACAGCCAGGGCTCGACGACCGTCATGGCCATCGCCAATCTCGCGATGGCGACCGGCAATCTCGGGCGACGCGGCGTCGGCGTCAATCCGCTGCGCGGGCAGAACAATGTGCAGGGCTCCTGCGACATGGGCTCCTTCCCGCATGAATTCCCCGGCTATCGCCATGTCGCGACCGACGAGGTGCGCGAGGCCTTCGAAAAGGAATGGGGCGTTCCGCTCGATGGCGAACCGGGCCTGCGCATCCCCAATATGTTCGACGCGGCGATCGATGGCGTGTTCAAGGGCCTCTATGTGCAGGGCGAGGACATTTTGCAGTCCGACCCCGACATCAAGCATGTGTCGGCCGGGCTCGGCGCGATGGAATGCGTCGTCGTGCAAGACCTCTTCCATAACGAGACGGCCAATTACGCGCATGTGCTGCTGCCGGGCGCGAGCTTTCTCGAAAAGGACGGCTGTTTCATCAACGCCGAGCGCCGCATCCAGCGCGTGCGGCGCGTGATGAGCCCCAAGGCGAAATACGCCGACTGGGAGGCGACGCAGCTCCTCGCCAATGCGATGGGCTGCGAATGGAAATACACGCACCCGAGCCAAATCCTGGACGAGATCGCGCGCATGACGCCGGCGTTCAAGAATGTCTCCTACGCGCGGCTCGAGGAGGTCGGCTCCGTGCAATGGCCATGCAACGACGCCGCGCCCGACGGCATGCCGATCATGCATATCGAAGGTTTCGCGCGCGGCAAGGGCAAGTTCGTCATCACCGAATATATTCCGACCGAGGAGCGCTCGGGTCCGCGATTCCCGCTCCTGCTCACCACGGGCCGCATCCTCTCGCAATATAATGTCGGCGCGCAGACCCGCCGCACCGAAAACAGCCAATGGCATCCCGAGGACGTGCTGGAGATCAATCCGCAGGACGCCGAAATGCGCGGCGCGCGCGATGGCGACTGGGTGCGCGTGCAAAGCCGCGCCGGCGAAACGACGCTGCGCGCGAAAATCACCGACCGCGTCGCGCCCGGCGTCGTCTACACCACCTTCCATCACCCGCTGTGCCAGACCAACGTCGTCACGACGGATAATTCCGATTGGGCGACCAATTGCCCGGAATATAAGGTCACCGCGGTGCAGGTGTCGCCGTCCAACGGCCCGACCGAGTGGCAGGAGCGATACCGGATCATGGGAGAAAACAGCCGGCGCGTGACGTCGGCGAGCGAGGCGGGTTGAGGAAAGGCTATTTCGCATCCTCGGCGTCCAACGGGAAATCGCTGAAGACGGAAGCTTGGCCGTCGTCGATCTTTTCCTCGCGAATTCGCGCAAGTCGAGGCGCTTCCCGGATCGCGCCGGCCAACCCGAGCGCGAGGATCGCTTTGACCTTCGTCTCCCTCCCGCGTAGAAGAAGCCGACCAAATTCATGCCGTGACGACGGGCGGCCCCTCATCCGCCGGCAACTCCAGGATAATCAAGGGAACAACAGGAAATGCGCGTTTATTACGACCGGGACGCCGACCTTAATCTGATCAAGGGCAAGAACGTCGCCATTATCGGCTATGGCAGCCAGGGCTTCGCCCACGCCTTGAATCTCAAGGAAAGCGGCGTTCCGAACGTGGCGGTGGCGCTGCGCAAGGGCTCGACCTCCGCCGCCAAGGCGGAAGGCGCCGGGCTGAAGGTCATGGAGGTGGCCGAGGCCGCCAAATGGGCCGATGTCGTCATGATGCTGACGCCCGACGAATTGCAGGGCGAAATCTACGCGAATGACCTTGCCCCCAATCTCAAGCAGGGCGCGGCCCTGCTGTTCGCCCACGGCCTCAACATCCACTTCAACCTGATCGAGCCGCGCAAGGATCTCGACGTGGCGATGGTCGCGCCGAAGGGCCCCGGCCACACCGTGCGCGGCGAATATCTGAAGGGCGGCGGCGTCCCCTGCCTGATCGCCGTGCATCAGAACGCCTCGGGCAACGCCCATGAACTGGGCCTTTCCTACGCCAGCGCCATCGGCGGCGGCCGCGCCGGCATCATCGAGACGACGTTCCGCGAGGAATGCGAGACCGATCTGTTCGGCGAGCAGGTCGTGCTCTGCGGCGGCCTGGTCGAGTTGATCCGCGCCGGCTTCGAGACGCTGACCGAGGCCGGTTACGCGCCGGAGATGGCCTATTTCGAGTGTTTGCACGAGGTCAAGCTGATCGTCGACCTCATCTACGAGGGCGGCATCGCCAATATGAACTATTCGGTGTCCAACACCGCCGAATATGGCGAATATGTCACGGGACCGCGCATTATCACGCCCGCCACCAAGGCGGAGATGAAGCGGGTGCTCGAGGATATCCAGTCGGGCAAATTCACCCGCGACTGGATGCTCGAGAACAAGGTCAATCAGACCTCGTTCAAGGCGACGCGCGCCCGCAACAACGCCCATCCGATCGAAGAGGTCGGGGCGCGGCTGCGCGGCATGATGCCCTGGATCGGCAAGAACAAGCTTGTCGACAAGGATCGCAATTAGCGCATAATGCGCGCTAAGCCCTTTGGCTGTCAGCTTATTGTCGACAGTCGAAGGGAGGTGCGGTTTTTATAGGCTCGACGTCGGCGCCTTTTGGCCGCCGCGGCGCTTTGGGATGGCCGTCATGGACGGAGCGACGGAACCACCAAATCGATTGAGCGGCGGCGAAATACGCCGTCGAGTGGAAGAGATCACGAGATTTCGCCTGACCGGTCAACTGGAGCGGATGGTGGAGCATTTTTCACCTGACGTGATCGTGCATTATAACTGCACCCAGGTCGGCCTATTCACTCCAGGCGTTTTGCGGGGCCGAGCCGCGTTTCTGGCGAATATGCGGCTCACGGAAGAGAATTATGAGGCGCTCGAAGGCGAAATCATCGAGGTTCTGGTCGAGAACGGCAATGCGGCGCTGCGCTGGCGCACGTGCTGGCGCCATCGCGGGACGGGCGGCGTCTATACCGTCGACATGGCCTATTTCCTGAAATGGCGTGGCGACACCGTAGCCGAGCTGCACGAATTTCTGGATTATCCGGGTCCGCCGGCGATTGGCTGCGAGAAGCTGTCCAGCTACGAGGAGATGTTGCGCCCGCGGGCGCCGGGATTGGACCGCGAGGAAATCGTCCGGCGCGTCAACGAGCTGGCCAATTTCGCGCCGTCGCAGGGGCCGGACATAGGGCTGATACGCAAATATTATTCGCCGGACATCGTTTGCGAATTCATTGGCCACAGGGCGCGCATTCCCTACGCCGGCCGGCACGTGGGCGTCGAAGCCGTGATCAATATCGTGCGCGGCATCAATGTCGATTTCGAGCAACTCAACAACGCGCTCTCCGACATTCTCGTCGACGGCGGACGGCTCGCCTGCCGCCGCACGGTCAAGTGGCGTCATCGCGGCACGGGCCGGCGGGGCTTGGTCGAACTCGCGGAATTCGTCAGATTCGAGGATGGATTGATCGTCGAGCTCATCGAATATCGCGACAGCGTCACGATCCTCGAAATGCAGGGCGAGTTGGAAGTCTGGTGAAACAGCCATTCGCGCTTCCATACGCTCGACGTCTTCACGCACAGCAAATTCGCCGGCAAGCCGCTGGTCGTTTTCGAAAACGCGGACGGCCTCGCGCGCGGCGAGATGGTCGCCCTGGCGCGGGAGTTCAACCTTCCGGCGGCTTTCGCATGCGCGCCGCGCGACCCCGTGAACAGCGCTCGCATCCGTGTTTTCACGCCCCAGGGAGAAGAGCGCTTCTTCAGCGCGCAGGCCATGATCGGCGTCGCCATTTCGCTGGCGCGGTCCAGGGCCGCCGAAATATTGGCGCGCCGCGAGGTGGTGGTCGCGTTGGAGATCGCCGACGAGATTTTTTCCTGCGAGGTGATCAAAAGCAAAAGCGGCGTCTGCTACGCGCAATTCGCGTTGAGCCGCGCGGCGCGGCGCGACGGCGAGGCGCCGGACGTCGAGGCGTTGGCCGCCGCGCTGGCGCTGGCGCCGGAGGAGATCGGCTTCAGGGCTCATGCGCCGCGCATTTATAGCGTGCTCGCGCCCTTTGTCTTCGTTCCCGTCGGCTCGCGCGCGGCGCTCGAACGCGCCAACCCGTCGCGCGCGGCTTTCGAACGGGTTCGCGGCTCGGCCGCCGGGCTTTGCCTCTATACCGACGAAACCATCGCGCCGGACAGCGCCATACTCGCGCGCTTGTTCGGCCCCGGCGCCATCGAGAATCCGGCGAGCGGCGCGGCCGCGGCGGCCTTCGCCGGAGCGGCCCAGGAATTCGAGCGCCCGACGGACGGCGAACACCAAATTTTCATCGAACAAGGGCACAAGATCGGCCGCCCCTCGCGCCTGACCCTGCGCATGAGCGTCGCGGCTGGCGCGCTGGCCGATATCCATCTCGGCGGCCAGGCGGTGGAGGTTGCTTGCGGAGAGCTGACGCCTTGACGGATGACGCGCGGATTTTGCGAGTGGATCGGCTGGCGTGCCGGCTCGTCGCCCATGATTGGGCGTTCGATCGCGACGCGACGGGCGACATCGCGGCTCATTGGCGCGACCGGATAAAGGTCAATCCGACGCTGTTCGACGGGCGCGTGCTGCTCGCCAGCCGCGTCGCGACAAGCGTCGACGCGGCCGGGCTGACGGTTCTCGAAGCGGATTTTTTCGAGACGCGCTTCTCGCGTTTTCTCGCCTGGCGCGATTTCGGCTTTCCCGACCGCGAGGTCTATAATTGCTTCTCAATGCCGGCGCTGCGCTCTTCCGACGGCGCCTTCCTGCTCGGCGAAATGGGGCCGGGCCATTCCTGCGCCGGGGAGCTGTATTTTCCCTGCGGCACGCCGGACCTCGGCGACATCAGCGGCGAGACGGTCGATCTTAGCGGCAGCATCGTTCGAGAACTCGCGGAGGAAACAGGCGTTTGCGTCACCGAGCGGATGTTCTCGCCATCCTGGCGCGTCGTCTTCGACGGCCAGCGCGTGGCCTGCATAAACATCATAGACTGGCCCGAGCCGGCGCGAACGCTGCTGGCGCGGGTCGAGAGCCATATCGCCGCCGAGAGCGATCCCGAACTGGCGCGCGCCCATCTGGTGCGCGGGCGCGCGGAGCTGTCGGATTTGCGCGTTCCCGCCTTCGTGAAGGCGTTTTTGGCGTTGGAGATGCCCCATTGAGCGCCGCGCGCTGGCGAATTTCGGCTGAATTTCCGGCAAGGCCGGTATAGATTGAGCATCATGATCAAGAGCCATGGCGCCGACGCGAGCCACCAAGGGGCGCCGCCCGATCCACGCCTCGCGGCGATCCGCGCCGCGCTAAAGGACCATTGCATCGTGCTTATCGGCATGATGGGCTCCGGCAAGAGCGCCATAGGCCAGCGGCTGGCGGCGCGGCTTGGCCTCAAATTCGTCGACGCCGACGCCGAGATCGTCGCCGCCGCCCGCATGTCGATTCCGGAGATTTTCGCGAAATATGGCGAGGGCTATTTCCGCGACGGCGAGCGCCGCGTGGTGCTTCGCCTGCTCAACAATGGGCCGATGGTGCTGGCGACCGGCGGCGGGGCCTTTCTCGATCCGCGCACGCGTCGGCGCATCGCCGAGCGCGGCGTCTCCATCTGGTTCGACGCCGACCACGAAACCCTGCTTAGGCGGGTGCGTCGCAAGTCCGACCGCCCGTTGTTGCAGACCGCCGATCCGGCGGCGACCTTGCGTCGGCTGATGGACGAACGCTATCCCGTCTACGCCCACGCCGACATAAGAGTCGTCTCGCGCGACACGCCGCAGGAGGCGATGGTCGACGAGACGCTGGAAGCCCTCGCCGAGCGCCTGCCGACGCTCGACCTTGGCGCGAGGCACACCGCCATGGAAGCCCAGATCATGACTCATTTCCCGCC
This sequence comes from uncultured Alphaproteobacteria bacterium, assembly GCA_963710695.1. GTDB lineage: Bacteria > Pseudomonadota > Alphaproteobacteria > Rhizobiales > Beijerinckiaceae > Methylocystis. Next base: position 422,050 of record CAVQBO010000009.1, read on the forward strand.
CCGCCCGCAGCCGTCCGACGCTCCCCTGCACCACGAGAATGTGCGGGTGGCGCTGGGCGCGCGTTCCTACGACATTCTGATTGGCGCGGGTCTCCTGGCCGAGGCCGGCGAAAAAATCGCGGCCGTCGCGCCCGGCGCCGCCTGCGCGATCGTCACCGACGCGAATGTCGCCCGGCTCCATCTGCCCGCGCTCGAAGACAGCCTGAAGGCGGCGGGCGTGCGTTATTCCACGATTGTCGTGGAGCCGGGCGAGGGCTCCAAATCGCTGAGCGTTTTCGGCCGCGTCTGCGAGGAGGCGATCGCCGCCAGGATCGAACGGCGCGACGTGATCGTCGCGCTGGGCGGCGGCGTCGTCGGCGATCTTTCGGGCTTTGTCGCGGCGAGCCTCCGGCGCGGCGCGCGCTTCGTGCAGATACCGACGACCTTGCTCGCGCAAGTCGACAGTTCGGTCGGCGGCAAGACCGGGATCAATTCGCCGCAAGGCAAGAATCTGATCGGCGCCTTTCACCAGCCGTCGCTGGTGCTCGCCGACGTCGACACGCTGGCGACGCTGCCGCCGCGCGAGTTTCGCGCCGGCTACGCCGAGGTCGTCAAATATGGGCTGATCGGCGACCGACGTTTCTTCGAATGGCTGGAAGCCGATGGCGACGCCATATTTCACGGCAAGCCCGAGCAAATCTGCGCGGTCGCGGTGAGCTGCGAGAGCAAGGCCGCCATTGTCGCGCGCGACGAGACCGAGCAGGGCGACCGCGCTCTGCTCAACCTCGGCCACACCTTCGGCCACGCCTTCGAGCGCCTCGTCGACTACGACAGCGCCCGTCTCGTGCATGGCGAAGGCGTCGCCATCGGCCTCGCGCTGGCGCTGCGTTTCTCTCAGCGCCTTGGCCTGTGCGCCGGGCAGGACGCGCTGCGCGCCGAGCGGCATTTGTCGAGCCTTGGCCTGCCGACGCGCATAAGCGACATTCCCGGCGCCGACTTCACCGCCGACGCCATCATGGAGGCGATGTATCAGGACAAGAAGGTCGAGCGCGGCGCCCTGACCTTCATCCTGCTGCGCGGGATCGGCGCGGCCTTCGTCGCCAAATCCGTCGACCCCGCCGACGCGCGCGCTTTTCTGCAAAGCGAACTTTAGCCAAGGACATGCGAGCGCTGCGCCCGTCCATTTCCTGGAGGCCGGATTGACTACCGTCGATATTGGAACGGCGCTGATCATCGTGCTCGCCTGCGTGCTGCTGTCCGCGTTTTTTTCGGGCTCCGAGACGGCTCTGACGGCGGCCTCGGCGGCGCATATGCACGCGCTCGAAAAGGATGGAGACAGGCGCGCCGCGACCGTCTCGAATCTGCTGCGCCAGCGCAACCGCATGATCGCGGCGCTGTTGTTCGGCGGCACGCTGGTCAATATCGGCGGCTCGGCCTTCGCGACCAGCGTGCTGGTCATGCTGTTCGGCGAGCACGGCGCGGTCTATTCGACCTTCATCATGACCATCATGCTGCTGGTTTTCGCCGAAGTGTTGCCGAAGACGCTGGCGATCAACCAGCCGGACCAGATTTCGCTGCACGTCGCGCGCGGCGTGCATCTGTTCGTTTCAATATTCGGCCCGCTGCTCGCCGGCGTCGAGTTTTTCGTGCGCTGGCTGCTCAAAATGGCCGGCGTCGAGCTCGGTCATGGCCGAAAGGTGCTTTCGCCCTACGACGAGCTGATGAGCGCCGTCGACATCATGCACGAGGAAGGCAATGTCGAGCGCAGCGCCCGCGACATGTTCGGCGGCGTGCTCGATCTGCAGGTCATGCATGTGTCCGACGTGATGGTTCACCGCACCAAGATCAGGGCCGTCGACGCCGATCTGCCGCCCGGCGACATCATCCGCGAAGTGCTGGCGTCGCCCTATACGCGGATGCCGCTATGGCGCGAGCGTCCCGATAATTTCATCGGCCTGCTGCATTCGAAGGATCTTCTGCGCGCGCTCGACGCCGCCGGCGGCGACGCCGCGAAGCTGCGCATCGACGAGATCATGCTGGCGCCGTGGTTCACGCCGGAAGCCACGACGCTCAAGGATCAGCTCGAGGAGTTTCTCAAGCGCAAGACGCATCTCGCATTCGTCGTCGACGAATACGGCGAGGTCATGGGCCTCGTCACGCTGGAGGACATTCTGGAGGAGATCGTCGGCGACATCCGCGACGAGCACGACATCGCCGTGCAGGGCGTGCGTCCGCAAAAGGACGGCTCGGTGCTGGTCGACGGCGCGGTTCCGCTGCGCGATCTCAACCGCGCGATGGATTGGGATCTGCCCGACGAGGAGGCGACGACGATCGCCGGCCTCGTGATCCACGAAGCCGGCGCCATTCCCGAAGCCGGTCAGGTGTTCCGTTTCCACGGCTTCCGCTTCGAAGTGCTGCGCAAGATTCGCAACCGCATCACCTCGCTGAAGGTGACGCCCGAAGACGTGCCGTCGGCTTGATCGCTTCCTACTCCGCGGCTTCCGTCGCGGGTTCGTAGTTCAGTATCGGCCCGAGCCAGCGTTCGACTTCCGCGACCGGCATGCCCTTGCGCCGCGCGTAATCCTCGACCTGATCGCGCTCGACCTTGGCGACGCCAAAATAATGCGCCTGTTCATGCGCGAGATAGAGGCCGCTGACCGTCGACGCCGGAGTCATCGCGAAGCTTTCCGTCAGCCGCACGCCGGTGCGCTTTTCCGCGTCGAGCAGCCTGAACAGCGTCGCCTTTTCCGTATGGTCGGGCTGCGCGGGATAGCCGGGGGCCGGGCGAATGCCGCGATAAGGCTCGTTCGGCAGCTCTTCGGGCGAAAAATTCTCCGCGCTCGCATAGCCCCAGAATTCGCGCCGCGCGCGCTCGTGCATGCGTTCCGCGAAGGCTTCGGCGAGCCGGTCGGCCAGCGCCTTCACCATGATCGAACCGTAATCGTCATTGGCCCGCGCATAGCGCGCCGAAATCTTCTCCTCCTCCGGCGCCGGCGGTGACGACGAAGGCGCCGATGTAATCGGCCTTGCCGCTGTCCTTCGGCGCGACGAAATCGGCGAGCGCGACATTGGGCTTGCCGTCCCGGCGCGCGAGCTGCTGGCGCAAGGTGTAGAGCGTCGCGAGCCGCTCCTCGCGCGACTCGCCGGCATAAAGCGCGATGTCGTCGCCGATCGCGTTCGCCGGCCAGAAGCCGATCACCGCCTTGGGCGTGAACCAGCGCTCCTCGACGATGCGCTTCAGCATCGCTTGCGCGTCGTCGAACAGCGCCTTCGCCGCCGGGCCGCGCTCGGGATCGTCCAGCAGCGCGGGATAGCGGCCCTTGAACTCCCAGGTCTGGAAGAAGGGCGTCCAGTCGATATAGGGAACCAGCTCCGCGACATCATAGGTCGCGAAGCCGCGCGCGCCGGTGAAGCTGGGCTTTGTCGGCGTAAAGGCGTCCCAGTCGATCTTCAGCGCGTTCGCGCGCGCCTTGGCGAGCGGCACGCGCTGCTTGTCGAGCTGCGCCTTGGCGTGGGCGTCGGCGACGCGCTCGTACTCCTTGCGCGTTTGCGCCATATATTCGACGCGGCCCTTGTCCGACAGCAAGGATTGCGCGACGCCGACCGCGCGGCTGGCGTCGGTCACATAGACGGCCTGACCGCCGCGATAATTGGGGCTGATTTTCACCGCCGTATGCACGCGGCTCGTGGTCGCGCCGCCGATGAGCAGCGGCGTGTCGAAGCCTTCGCGCTCCAATTCGGCGGCGATGAAGCACATCTCGTCGAGCGAGGGCGTGATGAGGCCGGAGAGGCCGATGATGTCGACATTCTCGCGCTTGGCGGTTTCGAGGATCTTCGCCGCCGGCGTCATCACGCCAAGGTCGATCACCTCGAAATTATTGCAGCCGAGCACGACGCCGACGATGTTCTTGCCGATGTCGTGGACATCGCCCTTCACCGTCGCCAGCAGCACCTTGCCGGCGGTGGAGCGCTCGGCTCTTGTCCTGCGCCATGAAGGGCAGAAGATGCGCCACCGCCTGTTTCATCACGCGCGCGGATTTGACCACTTGCGGCAGGAACATCTTGCCCTGGCCGAACAGATCGCCGACGACATTCATGCCGGCCATCAACGGCCCCTCGATCACGTCGAGCGGGCGGTTGGAGCGCAAGCGCGCTTCCTCGACATCGGCGTCGATGTAATCGGCGACGCCGTTGACCAGCGCATATTCGAGCCGCTTGTCGACGCTGGATTCGCGCCACGCCGCGTCTTTTTCCTGCGTCTTGGCGCCGGCGCCCTTGAATTTCTCGGCGAGCGTCACGAGCCGCTCGGTCGAGTCCTTGCGGCGGTTGAGCACCACGTCCTCGCAGGCCTCGCGCAGCTCCGGGTCGATCTTCCCGTAGACCGCGAGCTGGCCGGCGTTGACGATGCCCATGTCCATTCCCGCGCGCGATCGCGTGATAGAGGAACACCGAATGCATGGCTTCGCGCACCGACTCATTGCCGCGGAACGAGAAGGAGAGATTGGAGACGCCGCCGGACACATGGGTCAGCGGCATCTCGGCCTTGATGGCGCGCGCGGCTTCGATAAAATCGACGCCGTAATTCTCATGCTCCTCGATGCCGGTCGCTACCGCGAAAATATTGGGATCGAAGATGATGTCCTGCGGCGGGAAGCCGACTTCATCGACGAGAATTTTATAGGCGCGCTTGGCGATCGAGAATTTGCGCTCGAATGTGTCGGCCTGGCCCTGTTCGTCGAAGGCCATCACCACGACGGCGGCGCCGTAGCGCTTGACCTTGCGCGCCTCGTCGCGAAACTTGTCCTCGCCTTCCTTCATCGAGATCGAATTGACGACGCCCTTGCCTTGCAGGCATTTGAGCCCGGCTTCGATCACCTCGAACTTCGAGCTGTCGACCATGATCGGCACGCGCGCGATGTCGGGCTCGGCGGCGACGAGATTTAGAAACTCGACCATCGCGCGTTTCGAATCGAGCAGACCTTCGTCCATATTGACGTCGATCACCTGCGCGCCATTGGCCACCTGATCGCGCGCCACTTCAAGCGCGGCGGCGAAGTCGCCCGAGGTGATCAGCTTGCGGAATTTAGCCGAGCCCGTGACATTGGTGCGCTCGCCGACATTGACGAAGGGAATGTCCTTCGTCAGCGTGAACGGCTCCAGCCCCGAGAGCCGCAGCAGCGGCTCGATTTGCGGAATCTCGCGAGGGCTGACGCCCTTCGCCGACTTCGGCGATGGCCCTTATATGCGGTGGGGTTGTCCCACAGCAGCCGCCCAAGATATTGACGAGTCCGGCGCGCGCGAATTCGCCGGTCAGCTCCGCCATATATTCCGGGCTCTCGTCGTAGAGGCCGAATTCATTGGGCAGGCCGGCGTTGGGGAAGGCGCAGACGCGCGTATTGGCGACGCGGCCGATTTCGGCGATGTGCTGGCGCATCTCGCGCGCGCCGAGCGCGCAGTTGAAGCCGATCGAGAACGGCTTGGCGTGGGCGAGCGAATTCCAAAAGGCCTGCGGCGTCTGGCCCGACAGCGTGCGGCCCGACAGATCGGTGATGGTGCCGGAGATCATGATCGGGAACACCGTGCCAACTTCGTCGAAGGCGTCTTCCAGCGCGTAAAGCGCCGCCTTGGCGTTCAACGTGTCGAAGATCGTCTCGACCAGCAGAATGTCGGCGCCGCCCCGGATCAGACCAAGCGCCGCCTCGCGATAGGCGATGCGCAAATCGTCGAAACCGACGGCGCGAAAGCCGGGGTTGGAGACGTCCGGCGAGATCGACGCCGTGCGATTGGTCGGCCCGATCGACCCCGCGACGAAGCGCTTAACGCCTGTCTTTTTTTCAACCTCGTCGCAAGCCTCTCGCGCGAGCCGCGCGCCCTCGAAGTTGAGCTCGTAAGCCAGGCTTTCCAGCCCGTAATCGGCCTGGGCGATGGTCGTCGACGAGAAAGTGTTGGTTTCGATAATGTCGGCGCCGGCCTCCAAATATTGGATATGAATATCCTTGATCGCCTGGGGCTGGGTCAGCGTCAGAAGATCGTTATTGCCGCGCAGATCCTTGGCGTGACTCATTGAAACGCTCGCCGCGGAAATCGCTTTCCGTGAACTGGTGGCGCTGGATCATCGTGCCCATGGCGCCGTCGAGGATCAGGATTTTTTCGCGCGCCAGCCTGTCGAGGGTTTCGAGAATCCTGGGGCCGTGGTCTTTATCGAAAGTCATGCTGTCGCTTTCTCGCGGGTCGGGCGCACGCCCAGCAGATGGCAGATGCCGAACACAAGATCGGCGCGGTTGTTGGTGTAGAAGTGAAATTCGTTCACGCCGGATTTGACGAGATCCATCACTTGCTCGGCGGTGGTCGTCGCCGCCACGAGCGCATGGGTTTCGGGATCGTTCTCCAGCCCGTCGAAACGGTCGGCGAGCCATCGCGGCACGCTGGCGCCGGCCTTTGCGGCGAAGCCCGCGACCTGTTTGAAATTGCGGATCGGCATGATGCCCGGCACGATCGGAATGGTGATTCCGCGCGCCCGCGCCTTCTCCAGAAAGCGCAGATAAATATCGTTGTCGAAGAAGAATTGGGTGATCGCCCGCGTCGCGCCGGCGTCGATCTTCGACTTCAAGGCGTCGATGTCGCTGTCGATGGAAGAGCTTTCGGGATGGCCCTCGGGATAGGTCGAGACCGAAATCTCGAAATCGCCGATGGCGCGGATGCCGCGCACGAGATGGCTCGACGAGGGATAGCCGAGCGGATGCGGCATGAAGGGCGTGCCGACGCCGCCCGGCGCATCGCCGCGCAGAGCGACGATGTGGCGCACGCCAATGTCCCAATAGCTCCTGATCACATTGTCGACTTCCTCGCGCGTCGCGGAGACGCAAGTAAGATGCGCGGCCGGCTTCATATCGGTTTCGCGGGCGATGCGCGCGACGATGGCGTGCGTGCGTTCGCGCGTGGAGCCGCCGGCGCCATAGGTCACCGAAACGAATTTCGGATGCAACGGCGCGAGGCGCTTTATGCTCTCCCACAGCTGGATTTCCATTTGCGGCGTCTTGGGCGGGAAGAATTCGTAACTGATGACGAATTCGCCCTTCGGGGAAAGCGGGTGCCGCGGCTCTAACGTCATCAGGCGGTCTCGAAGTTTTTGGAGGGAATAGGGTCGCGGATGACGCGCGGATCGCGAGCGAGCCACAAGGACACGGTGAGTTTCGCGGCGTCGCCGGCGCCGGGCGCGAGGTCGCGGTGCAGGAGGACCGTCAGCCCGGCTTGCGCCAAAAGATCGGAGATTTCCAGGGCCGAAAAACCAAGACGGCGATGGGCGTGTTTTTCACGCAGCGCTTCTTCGTCGTGCGGCGCGAAATCGACGACGATCAGCCGTCCGCCCGGCGCGAGCGCCCGCGCCGCCTCGCGCAAGGCGCGGCCGGGATCGTCGAGATAATGCAGCACCTGATGCAGGATCGCGACATCGCAGGAGTTGCGCTCGACCGGCAGCGCGTAAATGTCGCCCTGGCGCAGTTGCACATTGCGCGCGCCGCTTTCCTCGAGTCGCCCGCGCGCTGCCGCCAGCATCGCCGAGGAGAGGTCGACGCCGATGGCCTCTTCGGCGCGCGGCGCGAAAAGTTCCAGCATGCGTCCGGCGCCGGCGCCAAGATCGAGCAGCCGCCGGATCGGCGCGTCGCCGAGCGCCTCGCGAATGGCCTCCTCGACCCGCGCCTCGGGAATATGGCGCGCGCGGATGTCGTTCCATTCGTCGGCGTGGGCCGCGAAATAGCGGGCGGCGTTATCGGCCCGCGCCTGGCGGACCTCGGCGAGCCGCGCGCGGTCGCCGGCCAGCACCGGATCGGAGGCGTCGAGCGAATTGATCACGCTTCTGGCGAGTTCGCCCGCGGCGCCGGAGGGCGCGAGACGGAAAAACGCCCAGGCGCCCTCGCGGCGGCGCTCGACGACGCCGGCCTCGACCAGAAGTTTCAGGTGACGGGAAACGCGCGGCTGCGACTGGCCGAGAATCGCCACCACCTCGCTCACCGTCAGTTCCGATTCGGCGAGCAAGGCGAGGAGGCGCAGGCGCGTCTCCTCGCCCGCCGCGTTGAGCGCGGCGAGCGCGGGATCGAGAGCCAGGGTGAGCGGAGCGAGCATCGGATCATCCGAACAAGACATAAAGATATATATATACGTCGAAGATCACACAGGCAAGTCAAAAGCGCGCCCGCGCGCCCATGCGCGAAAATGCGCGCGGGCGCGCCGAATCCAGGTCAAAATGCGCGAAAATGCGCGCCCCGCGGCGACGCTCAGGCCGTCGGCTGGATCGCCGAAAGTCTCCAGGCGTCGGGGCCGGACCCCGCCGGGCGGCGAAAGGTCCAAACCTCCGTGGATTGCGTGGGTTGCGTGGGATCGCCCGATACAACCCGGCCGGTGGCGCGCTCCTGCGTCACGTCGATCAGCGCGAAACGCATCGCGACCGTGGCGTATTCGTCTCGCCCTTCCTGCCACGCTTCGGCAAGGTCGCCCTGCAAAAGCTTGACGCCGGAGATGCGGTTGACGAGGCCCTTTTGGCGCCGCTGGTCCAGTTCCTCATTGAAATATCTGACCATTTCGGGCGTCGCGAGCCGGCTCAACTGGGCGACGTCCTCGCGGCTATAGGCGTCTTGCGTCTCTCCGAGCAGGCGCTCAAAGGCGGGAAAATCCGCCGCGGACAATTGTAAAGGCTGGGGTTTCGGCCTTTGCGGCGCGGCGCCCGCGCCAAAGCCGGCGCCGCCGGTGAAGGCGGCCATGGTCGGGCGCGGGCCGGCGCCGGCCGGCGCGGCGTTGCGGGTCTGCCACCAATTGAACGCGAAGCGCGCCAGCACGGCTAACAGCGCGATCTGAAACAAGAATCCGATGATGGAGAAGAAGCCGCCGATGCCGCCGAAAAAGCCGTTGCCGGTCAAAAGACCAAACAGTCCGGCGCCCAAGAGCCCTCCCGCGAGCCCGCCCATCAAGCCTCGGCCAAAGCCCGGCCGCTGCGCGCCAGGGTTGAATCCGGGCTGCTGCGCTCCGGGCGTCGGGGTGATCGTGCGCTGGATCGGCGCGGCGGGACTGGGCGCCGTATTGGTCGGCGGCGGGGCCGAAAAAGTGCGGGAGCCGCGACTTCCCGCGCCGCCGCCCATGAGGCCGCCCATCTTGGCCTCGGCCAGTCCGGGGACGCAGGCGATCAGTCCGACGAGCGCGAAAACTGTTATGAACCGGCGCATCGGCGCCTTTGACGATGACATTCTGTAACCCTAGGTTTCGCGGGCGTGGCCTCCGCTGGAGTGTATATAGGAAAGCCCGGCCGGATGCACAAAGCAGCCCGCGGTTAAGGTTTCGCCTTAATGACCAGAAACACGCCGACCAGCGCGACGATGACCGCGAAAATTTGAGACAAGGCGTGGCGCCGCGAGGAGAGGGCGCGGGCGAGCCGCGTTCCCGCCATTCCGCCGACGACGCCGCCCGATAAAAAAAGCGCGGCCACGCCCCAATCGACGAGTCCGGAAACCGCGTAATTGAGCGCCGTCGCCATGCCGAACGCGGCGACCGAAATCAGCGACGTGCCGATCGCGAAGACCAGCGGCATGTCCGTCGCCAACAGCAGGCCGGGAACCGCCAGAAAGCCGCCGCCAATGCCGAAAAAGCCCGACATGAAACCGACGCCGGCGCCGTAAAGCAGCAGCCATGGCGCCAGCCGCGCGGCGGATTTCGCTTCGAGCCGCACGCTCGCATCGCCGCCGATTGGACGGCCGATCGCCATCGCCAGCGCGACGGCGATCATCAGAACGCCGAACAGGCTGATCAGCCTGTCGCCTGGAAAACTCTTGCCGAGCGACGACCCCGCCGCCGCGCCGAGAACGCCGGCCAATGTGAACGCCAGGCCGCAACGCCATTTGACGTGGCCGGAGCGCACATAGGCCAGCAGACTCGGCGAGCGCGGAAATCGCCACGGCCAACGCGCTCGTGCCGATGGCGACATGAGGGTCGCCGACGCCGACCACATAAATCAGCGCGGGCACGCCGAGAACGGAGCCGCCGCCGCCGATCAGCCCCTGCACGAGGCCGATCGCCACGCCGGCGAGCACGGCGAGCGCGTTCATTCCGAGCGCGCCGCTAGAACGCGGATCGACTTAACCGACAACGGCGCCGCCGCGACTTTTCCACCCGCCCGTGCCCGGAGCATAGTGGCAAATGTCCTTAACGCCCGCGCCGAGCGCTTGTTGCAAAGCCCTGGCGGAGCGGCTGCCCGCTAGGCACACCAGCACGATCGGCTTTCCGCTCGGCAATTGCCCGGGCGAAAAGCGCGAGAGCGGGAGATTGATCGCGCCGGGAATATGGCCCGCCGCATATTCATGCGGCTCGCGCACATCGACGATGGCGCGGGATTTCGTGGCGACCGCTTGCGTGAAAGCGTCGTGATCGATGGTCGGGACGCCGCCGCCGCTCAACCGGGATAGAAGGCTGCTCAAGGACATCTGTCGCTCCTTTAGGGGTTTCGATCTCAACCCGCCTTCGCGGCGGAAAACTGATTGAACGCCGCGAGCGCGTGGCTCGCATACATCGCGGAAGGGCCAGCGCCCATGTAGATCGCCATGCCCAGCGTCTCCATCACCTCGTCGCGCGTCGCGCCATGATCGACGGCGGCCTTGGCATGAAAGGCGATGCAATCGTCGCAGCGCGTCGAAACGCCGATGGCGAGCGCGATCAACTCCTTGGTTTTGGCGTCGAGCGCTTTCGCCGCGCCGGCCGCCATCGCCATCGCGCCAAAGGCCTTCATCACATCCGGCGCGCCAGCGCGAAGCTGACGCACGTCCGCCGTGAGCGCCTTCGTCAGTTCCGGCCAATCTTGAACCATGTCTTCATCTCCTTGTTTTGCGTCTTAGGCGTCTCCTCGTCGTCGCGCGGCGCGACGTAAATCGCCGGAATCACCAGCAGCGTCGGCGCCGGCTTGGGTCAAGGGCGCTCAACGCCGCGAAAACAGCGACGCGGACACGCAATTGAATGGAAAAACGCATTGCCTTCGACTCTCTCGTGGAAGGGCCTTGACATATATATACGAAATATATTAATTAGCAAGTATGAATTTACAGCGACTGGCTCCCAAGGCCGAGCGGGCGGAAGGGCTTCTCAAAGTCTTAGCCAATCGCGATCGGCTGAAGATCTTGCGAAGGCGCGCACCCAAACGAGCGGCGCGGCGACTCGGAGGGGGTGATCCGCAAGCACATCGTCGGATGTATGAAGTCCGCCGGCTACACGTGGACGAGCGGCCAGGCGAATCCCTTGCCGCGAACTCCCTTGCCGCGAGGCTCTCGTCGCAAGCAATTTTGCTATCTTCCGAGCGCCGCTTTCGCGCGAAGAGTCGCTTCCAGTCAAACGGCGTTCGAGTGACGAAGCGCCTTGCATCGTCGAGATTTGGGTGAAGAATGGACTAGGATCGATTCGCGAAGCCTGTCGCCAATTGGCTTCGCGCGCTATAGTGGACCGTGGAAGGCGAAGAGGCGGGCGCGTGATCAAAAGGTCGCTATCGCGGGACATCGGGGCGGCGCTCGCCTTCAAGGCCGTGGCGCTCACCCTCATTTATTTGCTGTTTTTCAGTGGATCTCGGGCGCCGGTCGTGACGCCATCGGAGATGGCCGGCTTCCTTATGGATGGTCGCGGGGAATCGAGACACTGATAGCCTACAGGAGAAGGCGATGCTCGATATCGATGTGGCGACTTTATCACGACTTCAGTTCGCATTGACGGCGCTTTATCACTTTCTGTTCGTGCCGCTCACGCTTGGCCTTTCGGTGCTGCTCGCCATCATGGAGAGCGTTTATGTGATGACAGGCCGCGTGGTCTGGCGCGACGCGACGAAATTTTGGGGAACGTTGTTCGGCATCAATTTCGCGATGGGCGTCGCCACCGGCGTGACCATGGAATTCCAGTTCGGCACGAACTGGGCGCATTATTCCTATTATGTCGGCGATATTTTTGGCGTTCCGCTGGCGATCGAAGGGTTGATGGCCTTCTTTTTGGAGGCGACCTTCGTCGGCCTGTTTTTCTTCGGCTGGAAGAGGCTGAGCAAGGTTCAACATCTCGCGGTGACTTGGCTGGTCGCTCTGGGCAGCAATTTCTCGGCGCTGTGGATTCTCGTGGCCAACAGCTGGATGCTCAATCCGGTCGGCGCGCGTTTCAATCCGCAAACGATGCGCATGGAGCTCACCTCCTTCGCCGAGGTTCTGTTCAATCCAGTCGCGCAGTCGAAATTCGTCCATACGGTGAGCGCCGGCTATGTGACGGGCGCGATGTTCGTGATGTCCATCGGCGCCTATTACATGCTGCGCGGGCGCCATGTCGGCGTCGCGCGGCGATCCGTCGCCGTCGCGGCGAGTTTTGGACTGGCGTCGGCGCTCTCGGTCGTGGTGCTTGGCGACGAGAGCGGCTACACCACTGGCCTAAACCAGAAGATGAAAATCGCCGCGATCGAGGCCATGTGGGAGACCGAGCCGGCGCCCGCCTCCTTCACGCTGTTCGGCCTGCCGGATGTCGCTGACGAGACGACGAAATATGGCGTGAAGATCCCCTGGGTGCTCGGACTGATCGCGACGCGCTCGCTCGACGAGCCGGTCGAAGGCATCATGCCTCTCGTGGCCAAGGCCGAGGAGCGCATTCGCACGGGTCTGCCCGCCTACGCCTGGCTTGAGAAAGAGGGCGGGGGACCCACCGCCGAAGTTCCCGCCGAGCTCGAAGCGTCGATCAGGCAACCTTGGCTACGCGTTCCTTCTGAAGCGCATCCGGCCCGACATCGAAAACGCGACGGACGCACAAATTCACGAAGCCGCGCTGTCGACAATCCCCGATGTTCCCGTGCTGTTTTGGTCCTTCCGGATCATGGTGGCGCTGGGGTTTTACTTTATCGCCCTGTTTGGCGCCTATTTCTATCTGGTGAGCAGGCGCGGCCAGATACAGCCGTGGTTCCGCAAACTGGCGATGTATAGTCTGCCGCTGCCGTGGGTCGCGGCGGAACTCGGCTGGATCGTCGCGGAATATGGCCGCCAGCCCTGGATTATCGACGGCGTGTTGCCGACGTTCCTCGGCGTGTCGAAAGTTCCGGCGAGCAATGTGGTGTTTAGCCTGTTGGGCTTCGTGCTGTTCTACAGCGTGTTGGCGCTCATCGATCTCGTGCTGATCGTCAAATATGTCCGCATCGGGCCGAGCGCCGAGCATGATGGTTCGATCAAGCAACCCGTCCAGGCGGCGGCCAACTAAGGAAGCATCGCCATGCTGTTCGACTATGGAACCCTGCGCATCATTTGGTGGGCGCTGCTTGGCGTGCTGCTTATCGGCTTCGCCATCATGGACGGCTTCGATCTTGGCGTCGCCATGCTGTATCCCTTCCTTCCCCGGTCGGAAACCCAGCGCCGCGTGCTGCTCAACGTGATCGGACCTGTCTGGGAAGGCAATCAGGTCTGGTTCATTCTTGGCGGCGGCGCGATTTTCGCCGCCTGGCCGCTGCTCTACGCGGCGTCTTTCTCGGGCTTTTATCTCGCGATGATGCTGGTTCTCCTCGGCCTGATCTTGCGTCCGGTCGCGTTGACCTTTCGCGGCAAGATCGAACTCTTCGGCGTGGCGGAGAGGCTGGGACATCGTGTTTTTTGTTTCCGGACTCGTCCCATCCCTGGTGTTCGGCGTCGCCTTTGGCAATCTTTTGCTGGGAACCCCGTTCCATTTCGATAATGGTTTGCAACTCGAATATGAGGGCGACCTTCTCGGCCTTCTCAATCCCTTCGCCCTGCTGTGCGGCGCGGTGAGCGTCGCGATGCTGACGATGCAGGGCGCGAGTTTTTTGGCGTCGAAAAGCGAGGGCGAGGTCGCGCGGCGCGCGGCGTGGTTTGGCGCCGTCGCGGCGCTCATCCTCGTCCTGCTGTTGTCGGTCGCCGGCGCCTGGGTCGCGCTGCGCATGGATGGGCTTGTCTTGCGGGGAGACATCGACCCGGCGGGGCCGTCCAATCCGCTATGGAAAAGCGTGACCAAGGAAGCCGGCGGGTGGCTCAACAACTTCCGCCACGCGCCATTGAGTCTCGCGGCGCCGATATTCGCCTATTTGGGCGCTCTTGGAGCGGCCATCGCGCTCGCCATGGGCGCGGCGAGATTTGCGCTCGTTTCGAGCAGCGTGGCGGTCGCCGGGGTGATCGCGACCGCGGGCTTCAGCCTGTTCCCGTTCCTGCTGCCGTCGTCGAGCCATCCCGACCACAGCCTGACGGTTTGGGACGCTTCGTCCAGCCCGATGACCCTGTCGCTGATGCTTGTCGCGACCCTGTTCTTTCTCCCGATCGTGCTCGCTTACACAAGCTGGGTGTTCTATATTTTGCGCGGCCCGGTCAGCGAGGCCGGGATCGAGCGCGGCGACGACTATCATTACTGAACCGAAGGAACGCGTCGATGTGGTATTTTTCCTGGATTTTGGGGCTGGGCCTCGCTTGCGCCTTCGCGATTCTCAACGCGATGTGGCTCGAGCTCGAGGAACACAGCGAAGAAAAGAAATAGACGGAGAAGCGCGTGCGGACCAGAAGACAGGCGCTGTCGCTGATCGGCGCCTTGCCCTTGATCGCGGGCGCGGCGCGCGGGCAGGAGGAGCAGGAATATTCGCTGCGAGGCGACGACGGCGCGGCGATAGGAAATTTCCGCATCCCCGCCGAACTCGATCCCGCGACGCTGCCCGGCATCGTCTGGAGCGGGGCTCGGGCGGGCGATGTCGTTCTCTATGAGTTTTTCGACTATAATTGCGGCTTCTGCCGCAAGGCGGCGCGCGACCTGGACGAGATTCTTCGCGATGACAAAAATCTTCGCCTCGGCCTGATCAACAACGCCATTTTGTCGATCGGCTCGGTGCAGGCGGCCAAGGTGCAACAGGCGGTGTTGCGGCTGCATGGGCCGCGCGTCGCCAGTGAGTTTCACGCCAGAATGTTCGGGAGACGCGGCCAGGGCGACGGCGCCTCGGCGCTGGCCGTCGTGCGCGACATGGGTCTCGATCCGAAAAAAGTCGAGGAAAGCGGCGACAGCCCGGCCGTGACGGCCGTATTGACGCGACAGGCGAAGCTCGCGGCCAGCCTCGGAATGGAAATGACTCCGTCCTTCGCCATCGCCGGCGTCGGGCTTCTGGGCTGGCCGGGCAAGACCGCGCTGCAAGGGATCGTCGCCAATGCGCGCAAATGCGATCATCCCGTTTGCGGCGCGTGATTTTATCGCCCCGGCTTGCAAGGACGCGAGATCAGGAGCTACACTTCGAGCCATGCACAAGGTTTCGCCAAGGGTGCTCTTCGCGGCCGCCGCGATATCAGCGGTTTGCGGGCCGGTCTCGGCCGCGTCGAACGACGATCCGGCCATTATTTCGCGGCAGGACGGCGGCGAGAATTACATCGAAATTCCCGGCGTCGGCCGCATTCCGATGCCGCCCGGCGCGAAGGTGTTCCAACCGCGCGGCGCCCAGCGGTTTAGCGGGGACGATGACGAGACCGCGCCGGTCGCCCCGAAGCCCGCTCCGCCGCCAGCGCCAAAGTCGCCCGAGCAAGCGCGCGCGGCGGCCCTGGAGGATTTGCTTGCACGACTCAAAAATGCCGCCGACGAGCCGGAGGCGTTGGCCATTGGCGCCAAAGTCCGGGGCCTCTTCGCCAACGCCCCTTCCGAGACCGTCGCTTTGCTGACCGACCGAGCAATGGCGGCCGAGCTCGGCGGCGCGCAACCGGTAGCGCAAGCCCTGCTCGATCACGTGATCGCGCTCGACCCTCGCTGGTCCGAAGGGTTTGTGCGCCGCGCCCGCGCCAAGGCCGCGCGCGGCGACGGAGCCGGAGCGCGCGAGGATCTCGAAGCCGCGCTGCGGCTGGAGCCCCGGCGCTTCGACGCGCTGGCCCTGCTCGGCGCGCTATTCGAGGAAGCCGGCGATAAGAAGGGCGCGCTCGACGCTTACAGGCGCGCGCTGGCGCTCGATCCGAAACAGGAAGCCTTGCAAAAAATCGAGGAGCGCCTGCGCCTCGATGTCGAAGGACGCGACATTTAAATTGCTTTCGGCAAAAGTGGAGGCCGGCTTTGCCTTCCGAAAGCACGACAAAACAAAAGAACCTAAAGAGTCCTTTGGTTCAATCTGAACCGGAAGGACGCAAGGGCCGCGTCGAGGGGGAAGCCATGAGCGCGAACAATCCGCTGCCGAGCGAAGCGCTGGCTCAGCTCTTTACCGAGGCGCGCACGCACAACGGCTGGCGCGACAGGGAGGTTCCCGACGCGCTGCTGCGCGAGGCGGTGGATATTTCCAAATGGGGGCCGACGAGCGCCAATTGCTCGCCGCAGCGCATCGTCTTCGTGCGTTCGCCAGAGGCCAAGGCGCGGCTCGCGCCCGCGCTCGCGCCCGGCAATCTCGAAAAGACAATGGCGGCGCCGGCGACCGCGATACTCGCCTATGATCTCGCCTTCCACGAACATTTGCCGCGTCTGTTTCCGGCGGCCGACGCGCGCTCCTGGTTCGTCGGCAATGCGCCGTTGATCGAGGAAACGGCGTTCCGCAACGCCACGCTGCAAGCCGCTTATCTCATCCTCGCTCTTCGGGCGCTTGGGCTCGACACGGGGCCGATGAGCGGGTTCGACAAAGCCGCCGTGGACGCCGAGTTCTTTCCCGGCGGCGGCGTGAAGTCGAATTTTCTGCTCAACATTGGCTATGGCGAACCCGCCAAGCTTTACCCGCGCGGTCCACGACTCGCCTTCGAGGAAATGGCGCGAATTTTGTGATCGGCGCGGAGGCGCGCGGCTTTAATCGCGCGCCACGAGGACCGAGCATTTGGCGTGACGCACGATGGTCTTGGCGTTGGAGCCGAGCAGATAGGTCGACATGCTCGGCCGGTGCGACCCCAGGACAATCAAATCCGCTCCCCAAGTCTCGGCTTCCGTGAGAACCTCCGGATAAACCGCGCCGAAACGCAGCGCCGTCGACACCAGTTCCTTCGGGTAATCGATTTGCTCCGCCGCCTTCGCGAGTTCGCCCTCCGTGCTCTCGCGCAGCCGTTCGTCGAAATCCGCCGGCGCATATTCCATGAACGCCAGCGGCATCAGGGATTGCACATATACGAGCCTGATCCGCGCCTCGGCGATCTTCGCGATCTCGATGGCCGCGGCGATCCCTTTTTGCGTCATGGCGGGCTCGCTCAAGTCGATCGGCGTGAGAATTTTGTGATACAATTGCCCCTCCTTCAACTTCGCGGCGACTTGCTCGCCATCCCCGTGACAAGTTCTAATTATAGCCAATAATGACGACGCCCGCGGGGCGCGCGGTCAGGTTTCTCGATCAGGCGCTCTTTTGCCGCACCTTTCCCCACCGATCATTGAGCGGCCTTTGCGCGTAGCGCCTCCTGGATCGCCGCCAAAGCGGCGTCGATCGCTTGCGCGTCTGGACCACCGGCCTGCGCGAGGTCCGGCCGTCCGCCGCCACCCTTGCCGCCCAATCTTTCGCTGGCGATGCGCACGAAATCGACGGCGTTGAATTTGGCCGTAAGGTCGTCGGTCACGCCAACCACGACGCCCGCCTTGCCGTCCGCGGAGGCGTTGGCGATGGCGACGACGCCGGAGCCGACCAGCTTTTTGGCGTCGTCGACGAGGCCCTTGAGATCCTTCGCGTCGACGCCGCTGACGGCGCGAGAGAATAGCTTTACCCCGCCCACGTCGATGATCGGCTGGCTCGCGTCGCCGCCGCCGCCCATGGCGAGCTTGCGCTTG
This sequence comes from uncultured Alphaproteobacteria bacterium, assembly GCA_963710695.1. Lineage (GTDB taxonomy): Bacteria > Pseudomonadota > Alphaproteobacteria > Rhizobiales > Beijerinckiaceae > Methylocystis. Next base: position 439,762 of record CAVQBO010000009.1, read on the forward strand.
GCGTCGGCGAGCTCCCGCTCGAGCCGCTTGCGCTCGTCGAGCAGCGTCGCGAGCCTGGCGGGCGTTTCCTCAAGCGGGGCGCGAACCAGCGCGGCGATTTCGCGCAAGGCCTTGGATTGGGCGACGAGTTGGGCGCGCGCGCCCTCCGCGGTGCGCGCCTCGATGCGGCGCACGCCGGAGGCGACGGCGCTTTCCGAAACAATGCTGATGAGTCCGATGTCTCCGGTTCGACTGACATGCGTGCCGCCGCACAGTTCGACCGAAAAAGCGCGCGCCCCGGGCGTCGTGGCGCGCCCCATCGAGACGACGCGGACTTCATCGCCATATTTCTCGCCGAACAGCGCGCGGGCGCCGGTGGCGATCGCCTCCTCCTGCGCCATCAGGCGCGTCTCGACCGGCGCGTTGCCCTGCACGATCTCATTGCCAAGCCGCTCGACCTCGGCCAGCTCTTCCTCGGTCATCGGCTTGGGATGGGTGAAATCGAACCGCAGGCGATCCGGCGTGACCAGGGAGCCCTTCTGTTGAACATGGTCGCCGACCACCTGGCGCAGCGCCTCGTGCAGAATATGCGTCGCCGAATGATTGGCGCGCGTGGCCAGCCGACGCGCGTGATCGACGGCGAGCTCCAGCGTTTGCCCGAGCGCGATTTCGCCCTCCTCGACCACGCCCTCATGCACGATGATGTCGCCGAGTTTCTTTTGCGTGGCCTCGACGCGAAAACGCGCGCCCTTCGCGCGCAATTCGCCGATGTCGCCGACTTGTCCGCCGGATTCGCCGTAAAACGGCGTCTGATTGACGATCACCGCGCCGCGCTCGCCCGCTCGCAGCCAATCCGTTTGCGCGCCGTCGCGGATCAAGGCGGTCACGACGCCCTCGCTCTTTTCGGCGTCGTAGCCGAGAAACTCGGTCGCGCCGACGCGCTCCTTGAGCGCATACCAAACCGCTTCGGTCGCCGTCTCGCCGCTGCCGGCCCAGGCCTTGCGGGCCTCGGCGCGCTGGCGCTCCATCGCGCTTTCGAAAGCCTCCTTGTCGACGCCAATACCGCGCGGGCGCAATGCGTCCTCGGTCAGATCGAGCGGGAAGCCAAAAGTGTCGTAAAGCTTGAAGGCCGTCTCGCCCGACAGCCGGGCGCCGGCGGAAAGACCCGCGGTTTCCTCGTCGAGGATCGCGAGGCCGCGCGCCAGCGTGACGCGAAAGCGCGTTTCCTCGGTCAGCAGCGTGTCGCCGATCAAGGCTTCGGCGCGCTGCAATTCCGGATAGGCGGAGCCCATTTGCGCCACCAATGTCGGAACGAGACGCCACATCAAGGGATCGGCGGCGCCCAGCAATTGCGCGTGGCGCATCGCGCGGCGCATGATTCGGCGCAGGACGTAGCCCCGACCCTCGTTGGAGGGCGTAACGCCGTCGGCGATCAGGAAGGAGCAGGCGCGCAGGTGATCGGCGATGACGCGGTGGCTGGCCGCCTGGGGGCCGCTCGCGCTCACATTGGTCAGGTCGGCGACGGCGCCGGTCAGGGCGCGAAACAGATCGGTCTCATAATTGGACGCGACCCCCTGCAGCAGCGCCGCTATGCGCTCCAGACCCATGCCGGTGTCGATCGACGGGCGCGGCAGCGGGACGCGCTCGCCCGGCGCGACCTGCTCATATTGCATGAAGACGAGATTCCAGAACTCCAGAAAGCGGTCGCCGTCCTGCTCCGGGCTGCCGGGCGGTCCGCCCGCGAGCGCGTCGCCCTGGTCGTAGAAGATCTCCGAGCAGGGACCGCAGGGGCCAAGGTCGCCCATGCTCCAGAAATTGTCGGAATTGTTGATGCGAATGATGCGCGAATCGGGAAAGCCGGCGATTTTCTTCCATAAATCGAAGGCCGCGTCATCGTCGTGATAGACGGTGACAAGCAGGCGGTCGATCGGCAGCTGGAATTCGCGGGTGATCAGATTCCACGCGAGTTCGATGGCGTCTTCCTTGAAATAATCGCCAAAGGAAAAATTGCCGAGCATCTCGAAAAAAGTGTGATGCCGCGCGGTGTAGCCGACATTGTCGAGATCATTGTGCTTGCCGCCGGCGCGCACGCATTTTTGCGCGGAGGCCGCGCGCGTGCGGCGGCGTTTTTCGACGCCGGTGAAGGCGTTCTTGAACTGCACCATGCCCGCGTTGGTGAACATCAGCGTCGGATCATTATGCGGGACGAGCGACGACGAAGGGACGAGCTCATGATCGTGGCGCGCGAAATAGTCGAGAAATGCCGTACGGATTTGATTGACGCCGCTCATGGTCTTGTTGGCTCGCTGTCGCTCTTGACGCTTGTATCGTCGCGGTTCTCGCTTCGGACGGCGCCGTCGCGCGCCGTCCGTCGCTATCTCCTTGCGATATGCCAGTTAGGCGAGGTTTGGGCAATGGGAAAGGCCGGACTCGGGGCGGCGTCCTATCCGACGCGCTCGCGCGCCGGACCCGGGGAAGAATATTGACAGGCGTTAATTATTTTACCGGCGCGGCCCCATGGCCGCGCCAGAATGCGCCAGGATGATATTCCCATCGCGGCGCGGCGGCCCTTCTAGGCCTCGCTCTCCGCGCCTTCGTCGTCGCCGCCGGCGTCGAGAATCCGCTCGGCGATGATCCCGGCGTTCTCGCGGATCGCCTGTTCGATGCGAGCCGCCGCCTCGGGGTTCGCCCTCAGGTAGCTTTTGGCGTTTTCGCGCCCCTGGCCGAGCCTCTGGCTGTCGTAGGAGAACCAGGAGCCGGATTTTTCCACGACGCCGGCCTTGACGCCCAGATCGACCAATTCGCCGAGCTTGGAAATGCCTTCGCCGTACATGATGTCGAATTCGACCTGCTTGAACGGCGGCGCGACCTTGTTTTTGACGACCTTCACGCGGGTTTGGTTGCCGGTGACTTCCTCGCGGTCCTTGATCGCGCCGATCCGGCGGATGTCGAGGCGCACGGAGGCATAGAATTTGAGCGCGTTGCCGCCCGTCGTCGTTTCCGGCGAGCCGTACATCACGCCGATCTTCATGCGGATCTGGTTGATAAAGATGACCAGCGTGTTGGAGCGGGAGATCGAGGCGGTCAGCTTGCGCAGCGCCTGGCTCATCAGCCGCGCTTGCAGGCCGGGCTGCACATCGCCCATTTCGCCCTCGATTTCGGCGCGCGGCGTCAGCGCGGCCACCGAATCGACCACCAGCACGTCGACCGCGCCCGAGCGCACCAGCGTGTCGGTGATCTCCAGCGCCTGCTCGCCGGTGTCCGGCTGCGAAATCAGCAGATCGTCAAGCTGCACGCCGAGCTTGCGGGCGTAAATGGGGTCGAGCGCGTGTTCGGCGTCGACGAAGGCGCAGACGCCGCCGGCTTTTTGGGCTTCGGCGATGACATGCAGCGTCAGCGTGGTCTTGCCGGAGGATTCCGGGCCGTAAATCTCGACGACTTTTCCGCGCGGCAGGCCGCCGACCCCGAGCGCTATGTCGAGTCCGAGCGAGCCGGTCGAAACGGTCTCGATCTCCACGGCTTTCTGGTTCTTGCCGAGCCGCATGATCGAGCCCTTGCCGAAGGCGCGTTCGATCTGCGACAGGGCGGCGTCCAACGCCTTGGTTTTGTCCACGGACGATCCTTCCACGAGGCGGAGATTGGCTTGGCTCACAGCGAAATTCCTTCTGACACGGGTTAACCGGCCGGCGCAACGGCGGCGCGCGGCTTTAATCGGAAATACCGCGCGACCGTCATTGTGCATGTTTTGTTCTGATCGCCAAGTTCTTTCTTCGTTCTCGCGCCGCGCTCTTTCGCGCGCGTCGGTTTGCGGCGCCCCGCCCGCAGCCTCTCTGGAAATCCTCCAAATCATTGAATTTGACGCGGATGCGCCAGCTTTCCTATAGGTTCAGCCTGCTTGGCCCGCCATTCGTCGGATAGAGGCGTTGATGATTTTCGTGCCGTCGTTTGTTCGCCTCGCGCGTCGTTCCGCTCACCACGCCGTGGGAGCCTGCGTCCTCGCGCTGCTTTTGTCCGGCGCCGCGCGGGCCGCGGAGACGCGCGCCCCGCTTACGCCGCTCGAGCAGCTTGGCGCCCGCCTTTTCGTCGACGCGTCCCTGTCGGAGCCGCGCGGCGTCTCCTGCGCCTCGTGCCACGATCCCGCCAAGGCGTTTTCGGGCGTGAATGGATCGACGATTCCCGGCGTGGCGCGCGGCGCGCCCGCGGGCTCGTTCGGCCTGCGCAAGCCGCCCTCGCTCGCCTACGCCTCTTTCAGCCCGCCTTTCTCCTTCGTGGACAAGAAGGACGAGGAAACCGGCAAGATCGAAAAACAGGCGGTGGGCGGCCAGTTCCGCGACGGGCGGGCGCTCGACCTCGCGGCGCAGGCCAGCGGGCCCTTGCTCAATCCGGTCGAGATGAACAATCCCTCCAAGGCGGCCGTCGTCGCCAAGGTGCGCGAGGGCGCCTACGCCGATCTCGCGCGCGCGGTGTTCGGCAAGGATGTTTTCGACAACTCCGACGCCGCCTTCGGCAAGCTCATGCAGGCCATCGCGGCCTATGAGGGAACGGAAATCTTCCATCCCTTCGCCTCGACCTTCGACGCGGTTTTGCTTGGGAAAGCGCGGTTTTCGCCGCTGGAAGCCAAGGGCTTCGCGCTGTTCAAGGATCCAAAGAAGGGCAATTGCCTCGCCTGTCATGTCGGCGAGCCGCGCTCGCGCGATCCCAAGGACTGGCTGTTCACCGATTTCACTTACGACACGCTCGGCGCGCCGCGAAACGCGGCGATGCCCGCCAACGCCAAGGCCGACTACTTCGATCTGGGCCTGTGCCGGCGCGAGGGGCTGGCGGATTTCGCGCCCAAGGGTTTCGACGTCGAGAGCGTCTGCGGCGCCTTCAAGGTTCCGACCTTGCGCAACGTCGAACTGACGGCGCCTTATCTGCACAACGGCGTCTTGGCCAGTTTGCGCGACGCGGTGGCCTTTTACGCCACGCGCGACACCAATCCCGAGCGCTGGTATCCGAGGGGCGCGGACGGAAGCGTAGCCAAATTCAACGATCTGCCGGAAAAATACCACGACAATGTCAATGTGAAGGAAGTCCCCTACGACCGGCGTCTCGGCCAGCGGCCGCGCCTTTCGGAGAGCGACATCGACGCGCTGGTGGCCTTTCTGCGGACCTTGACCGACAAGCAGGGCGAGTAGAGGCGCGCGTTCTCGGCTGATGACGCGGGCCTGCGTCTTTGTTACAAGCGTCCATGCGCTCATTGCTCCAGATTTTTCCGGCGGCCGCCTTGGCGGCGCGCTCGCTCGCTCGCAAACCCGGTTTCGTGAGGTCTTCGTCATGAGCGAGACCGCGCAAAGGGCCGGCGTCTCGGCGGCGCTCGTCACCGAGGACGAGGCCGGCATGCGGCTCGACCGCTGGTTCAAGCGGCGCTTTCCCGCGCTTACGCTGTCGCATCTCGCCAAAATCTGCCGCAAGGGCGAGGTTCGCGTCGACGGCAAGAAGGTCGAGACCTCGACACGGCTGGAGCAGGGCCAGACCATTCGCATTCCCCCGCTAAACCTCGACGCCCAAGCGGCTCCGCGGCCCGCGCGCGTAAATCCGGACGACGCCCGCGACATCGCCCAAATGACCTTGTTCGAGGACAAGGACGTGATGGTGCTCAACAAACCTTACGGCCTCGCCGTGCAGGGCGGCTCGGGCACGACCCGGCATATCGACGGAATGTTGGCGTCGCTGGCCGAGGGCGACCGCCGTCCGGTTCTGGTGCATCGGCTCGACCGCGACACGTCCGGCGTGCTGCTGGTCGCCAAGAACCGCCGCGCCGCCGCCGAGCTTGGCGAGGCCTTTCGCTCGCGGCAGGCGCGAAAAATCTATTGGGCGCTGGTCGAGGGCGTCCCGAAGCCCTCGCAGGGGCGGATTTCGCTCTATCTGGCCAAGGGTTCGGGCATGGGCGACGAGCGCGCGCCGCGCAAGCCCGGCGCCGGGACGGTTCGAGACCTCGAGAAAATGCGCGTCGCCCGCCATGGCGAGGCCGACGCGCAGCATTCGCTGACCTATTACGCCATCGTCGACAAGGCCGCGCCGCGTTGCGCCTGGCTGTCGATGAAGCCGCTGACCGGACGCACGCATCAGTTGCGCGCCCACGCCGAAGCGATCGGCTGCCCGATCGTCGGCGACCCGAAATACGGCCATCGCCCGGAGGACGAGGTGCGACGGCGCGATCCGCTGCGGGCGATTCCGGAGGGCGTCGAGCGCAAGCTGCACCTCTTGGCGCGACGTCTGATCCTGCCGCATCCCAAGGGCGGAATGATCGACGTGACGGCGCCCTTGCCGCCGCATATGCGCGCGACATGGGATTTTTTCGGGTTTGACGAGAAGCAGTACGATCCGATCGAGGACGCGCCGGAGGAATGAGTTGAGGAAGGATCGCATGTCCACCAAAAACGACGACCTCGCATCCGCCATCTTCATCGACGGCGGCGAGCGCGATCCGATACGCTTGGCGGCTCGGGGCGGCCGGCCGACGCTGCCCAAGCGCTTCTACACCCAAGCGGAAGCCGCGCCCGTAGCCGAGGGCTTCGCCGTGCTGCTCGACGGCAAGCCGGTGCGCACGCCGGCGCGGAGCGCCTTGGTCTTGCCGACGCTGGCTCTGGCGCAAGCGATAGCGGCCGAGTGGGACGCCCAAGGCGAACTGCTCGACCCAAACGCCATGCCTTTGACGCGGCAGGCGAATTCGGCCATCGACGGCGTGGCGCCGCGGATGGCCGAGGTCGAGGCGGACGCGGTGAAATACGCCGGCTCGGATTTGATCTGCTACCGCGCCGACGGGCCGGATAGCCTGGTGCGCGCCCAGACCGAGGCCTGGGACCCGCTGGTGCAATTCGCGCGCGAAAAATGCGGCGCGCGGCTTATTCTATGCGAGGGCGTGACCTTCCACCCGCAGTCGCCCGAGGCGCTGGCGGCGGTCGCGGCGCGCGCGCGCGCGCATGTCGGCGCGGGCGCTGGCTCGCCATTTCGGCTCGCCGCGCTACATGCGATGACCACGCTGACCGGCTCCTGCATCGTCGCGCTCGCGGTGGCGTTGCGTGAGATCGACGCCGAGGCGGGTTTCGCGGCGGCTTATGTCGACGAGGACTATCAGATGCGGGTCTGGGGCGCGGACGCGGAGGCAATGGCGCGACGCGAGCGCCGCCGGGACGAGATGCGCGCCGCCGCGAGGTTGTCGGCGCTCGCCAGCTAAGGCGGCGGCGCCGAATTTTTGAGCGCAAGTCCCGACTTTGCTGCAGTTGCGTCATTTGTGACGAGAAAGCCGCGGTTGTCACTTGCTTTGACCGGAACGCTTTGTTACGGAACGCAGGCCAGCCGGTCGGGGAGGCGCCTGTTCCAGGCTCTCGCGCGTTCCAGGCTCCGGCCCCGCGCAAAAACTGTCGGATGCGCCGCAAATCTATTGGACCCGCGAAATGCCGATCCTGCTCGAACAATATCTGCCGCTGGTGATCTTCGCGGCGCTCTCGGCGATCATCGCCGGCGCGCTGCTGGTCGTGCCATTCTTGGTGGCCTTCAAGGCCCCGGATCCCGAAAAGCTCTCGGCTTACGAGTGCGGCTTCAATCCGTTCAACGACGCGCGCATGAAATTCGACGTGCGGTTCTATCTGGTCTCGTTGCTGTTCATCGTGTTCGACCTCGAAGTCGCCTTTTTGTTTCCCTGGGCCGTGGCCTTCAAGGAAGCTGGCGCCTTTGGATTTTGGGCGATGATGGCGTTTCTGGGCGTGCTGACCATCGGCTTCGTCTACGAATGGCGCAAGGGAGCGCTTGAATGGGATTGATCGCCAATCAGGGTTCGACGCTCGTCGCTCCGCAAGGCGCGGGCCTCATCGATCCGCGCACCGGCAAGCCGGTCGGCTCCACCGATCCGTTTTTCGTCAATCTCAACGACGAACTGGCCGACAAGGGCTTTTTGGTCACCGCGACGGACGATATCATCACCTGGGCGCGCACCGGCTCGCTGATGTGGATGACCTTCGGTCTCGCCTGTTGCGCCGTCGAAATGATTCAGGCGGCGATGCCGCGCTACGATCTGGAGCGTTTCGGCTTCGCGCCGCGCGCGAGCCCGCGCCAGTCGGACGTGATCATCATCGCCGGCACGCTCACCAATAAAATGGCGCCGGCGCTGCGCAAGGTTTATGACCAGATGCCGGAGCCGCGCTACGTGATCTCGATGGGCTCCTGCGCGAATGGCGGCGGCTATTACCACTATTCCTATTCGGTGGTGCGCGGCTGCGACCGAATCATTCCGGTCGACGTCTATGTGCCGGGCTGTCCGCCGTCGGCGGAGGCGCTGGTCTATGGCGTGCTGCTGCTGCAAAAGAAAATCCGGCGCACAGGCACGATCGAACGCTAAGGGCGGGGTTGCCGTTGGCCGCGAGGCAAGCGCGGGCGAGGCCCGGTCGAGCGCGACTCGGCCGGTTGGTCGCGAGGGAAGATGCGAATGGTTGATCAACTCCAAGCTCTCGGCGCGAAGATCGCCGCGGCTTCCGCGGGCGCGGTAACCGACGTCAAGATCGCGTTCGGCGAATTGACGCTGACCGTCGCTCGCGAGCGCTGGCTGGACACCGTCAAGACTCTGCGCGACGATCCGGGCTATCTTTTCGTCCATATCGTCGACGTGACGGCGGCGGACTATCCCGAGCGCGAGGAGCGCTTCGAGGTCGTCGCGCATTTGCAGAGCCCCAAGCATAATCTGCGCGTCCGCGTGAAGACGCTGACCGACGAAATGACGCCGGTCGCCTCGCTCACCTCGCTTTATCCCGGCGCTGATTGGTTCGAGCGCGAAACCTACGATCTTTTCGGCGTGGTGTTTTCCGGCCATCCCGATCTGCGTCGCATCATGACCGATTATGGCTTTGACGGGCATCCGCTGCGCAAGGATTTCCCGATGACCGGCTTTGTCGAGGTTCGCTACGACGACGAGCAAAAGCGCGTGGTCTACGACCCGGTTCGACTGACGCAGGAATATCGCCAGTTCGATTTCCTCTCGCCATGGGAGGGCGTGCAATATGATCTGCCCGGCGACGAGAAGGCCAGGGGGCAATGAGTCGGGTTTTCTCCAGCGGGAGCGCCGGAAAGAGCGCCTTTTTGAAAAGAGCGGGCGCCGCGCTGCTCGTCGCGGGGCTGGTCTCGACTGGGGCGCTGGCGCTGGACTCCTCTCCGACGAATGAATTCGAGCAAAAGCTCAAGGCCTATGACCCGGAATCGATCGCGGCCGCGCGACAATACGCGCGCGCGGCGGACATGAAGGGAATGATGGCGAGGGTGGCGCCCACGCTGCGGCAACAGGTAATCGCCGGGGCCCGCGCGCAAAATCCAAACCTCAGCTCCGCGCAGATCGAGACTTTCGCGGACGCCTTCGTCAAGAGCGCCTTTGTCGACAATGCGCAGGCGATAGAGGACGCGTCGATTTTGATGATGATGGACATCTTCGACAAGGATGAATTGGTCGCGCTCGGCAAATTTTACAGCTCGCCAATTGGAGCGAGCATTATGAGTAAAATGCCGAAAATGATGGAAAAAATGCCGACGCTGCTGAGTTCGATCGTGCCGAGAGCCATCAAGGACGCGCAGGAGAAAATGAAGAAGAACGGCCTCGACGTGAAAATCTGAACGCTGGATCCTCATAAATGACCGACCAACCCTTACGCAATTTCTCCATCAACTTCGGTCCGCAGCATCCGGCGGCGCACGGCGTGTTGCGCCTTATTCTCGAACTCGACGGCGAAGTCGTCGAGCGCGTCGATCCGCATGTCGGCTTCCTCCATCGCGGCACGGAAAAGCTGATGGAGGCGCGCACCTATTTGCAGAACGTGCCATATTTCGATCGGCTCGACTATTGCGCGCCGATGAATCAGGAGCACGCCTTCTGCCTCGCCATCGAGCGGCTGCTTGGCGTCGAGGTTCCGCGCCGCGGCCAGCTTATTCGCGTGCTTTATTCGGAGATTGGCCGGCTGCTGTCGCATCTGCTCAATGTCACCTCCCAGGCGATGGACGTGGGCGCCTTGACGCCGCCGCTCTGGGGCTATGAGGAACGCGAAAAGCTGATGGTGTTCTATGAGCGCGCCAGCGGCGCGCGCATGCACGCCAATTATTTCCGTCCCGGCGGCGTGGCGCGCGAATTGCCCGACAAATTGATCGAGGACATCGGCGCCTTTTGCGATCCCTTCTTGAAGGTGCTCGATGATCTCGAGGCGCTGTTTATCGAGAACCGCATTTTCAAGCAGCGCAACGTGAACATTGGCGTCATCTCGCTGGAGGACGCCTGGAAGTTCGGCTTCTCCGGCGTGATGGTGCGCGGCTCCGGCGCCGCCTGGGACTTGCGCAAGGCGCAGCCCTACGAGTGCTACGAGGAGATGGAGTTCGACATCCCCGTCGGCAAGAACGGCGACTGCTACGATCGCGCCGTCATCCGCATGGAGGAAATGCGGCAATCGACCTCCATCATGCGCCAGTGCGTGAACAAGCTGCTGATGCAAGAAAATCGCGGTCCCGTGTCCGTGGTCAACACGAAGATCTCGCCACCCCCTCGCGCCGAAATGAAGCGCTCGATGGAGGCGCTGATTCATCACTTCAAGCTCTTCACCGAGGGCTTCAAGGTTCCCGCGGGCGAGGTTTACGCCGCGGTGGAGGCGCCCAAGGGCGAGTTCGGCGTCTATTTGGTGTCGGACGGCACCGATAAGCCGTATCGCTGCAAGATCCGCGCGCCCGGCTTCGCGCATCTGCAAGCCATGGACTTTTTGTGCCGCGACCATATGCTCGCCGACGTTTCGGCGATCTTGGGGTCGCTCGATATCGTGTTCGGGGAGGTCGATCGCTAATGTCCGTCCGTCGTCTCGCCGAAAAGCAGCCCGAGAGCTTCGAATTCACGCCACAAAACAAAACGTGGCTGGAAAAGCAGATCGCCAAATATCCCGACGGCCGACAGGCTTCGGTCGTCGTCCCCGCGCTGTGGCAGGCGCAAAAGCAAAACGACTATTGGCTGCCGCGCGCGGCGATCGAGAAGGTCGCGGAAACGCTGGGCATGCCCGACATCCGCGTGCTGGAGATCGCCACTTTCTACTCGATGTTCAATCTCGCGCCCGTGGGGAAATATTACGTGCAGCTTTGCGGCACGACGCCCTGCATGCTGCGCGGCTCCGACGACATCATCAAAGTCCTTGAACGCCGCGTCGGCCCGCAACGGAAAGTCTCGGCCGACGGACTATTCTCCTGGCTCGAGGTCGAGTGTCTCGGCGCCTGCTGCAATGCGCCGATGGTGCAGATCAACGACGATTACTACGAAGACCTGACGCCGGAAAACTTCGAGAAACTGCTCGACGACCTTGCCGCCGGCCGACCGGTGAAAACCGGCTCGCAGGCCGGCCGCAACAGTTCCGAGCCGGAAGGCAAGTTGACGAGCCTGACATCCCTCTACGGCGACGGCGCGAAGTAACCAAGATCCAAGAGTGACGGGACGAAATATGCTCTCCGACGCAGATCGCATCTTCACCAATCTCTACGGCCTTGGCGACCGTTCGCTGGCGGGCGCGAGGAAGCGCGGCCAATGGGACAACACCAAGGCCCTGCTCGACAAGGGCCGCGACAAGATCATCGACGAGGTGAAGGCGTCGGGTCTGCGCGGACGCGGCGGCGCGGGCTTTTCGACCGGTTTGAAATGGTCGTTCATGCCCAAGGAGGTCGATCCGGCGCGGCCGCATTATCTCGTCATCAACGCCGACGAATCCGAGCCCGGCACCTGCAAGGATCGCGAGATCATGCGCAACGACCCGCATACGCTGGTCGAGGGCGCTCTCATCGCCTCCTTCGCGATGGGGGCGCGCGCCTGTTACATTTACGTGCGCGGCGAATTCATCGCCGAGCGCGAGGCGTTGCAACGCGCGGTCGACGAGGCCTATGAGGCCAATCTCATCGGCAAGAATAACATCCACGGCTATCCCTTCGATCTTTATGTCCACCACGGCGCCGGCGCCTACATCTGCGGCGAGGAGACGGCGCTGCTGGAGAGTTTGGAGGGCAAGAAGGGAATGCCGCGGCTAAAGCCGCCGTTCCCGGCCAATGTCGGTCTTTATGGCTGTCCGACCACGGTCAATAATGTCGAGTCCATCGCCGTCGCGCCGACCATTTTGCGCCGCGGCGCGTCGTGGTTCGCCGGCATCGGCCGGCCGAACAACACCGGCACCAAGCTGTTCAGCATTTCGGGCCATGTGAACCGGCCCTGCAATGTCGAGGAAGCGATGTCGATTTCCTTCCGCGAATTGATCGAGGAGCACTGCGGCGGCGTTCGCGGCGGCTGGGATAATCTTCTCGCGGTCATTCCCGGCGGCTCGTCGGTTCGCTGCGTGCCGGCGCATGAGATCATCGACTGTCCGATGGATTTCGACAGCCTGTCGAAGCTGGGTTCGGGGCTCGGCACGGCGGCGGTGATCGTCATGGACAAGTCGACCGACATCATCCGCGCGATCGCGCGTCTATCCTATTTCTATAAGCACGAGAGTTGCGGCCAGTGCACGCCCTGCCGCGAGGGCACGGGTTGGATGTGGCGCGTGCTGGAGCGCATGGTCGAGGGCCGGGCGCATAAGCGCGAGATCGATCTGCTGTTCGACGTGTCGAAGAAGATCGAAGGCCACACGATTTGCGCGCTGGGCGACGCGGCGGCCTGGCCGGTGCAGGGCCTTATCACCCATTTCCGTGATGTGATCGAACAGCGCATCGACCAATATGCGGCCAATCCGCATCCCGATCCCGTGCGCGTGGCGGCGGAGTGAGAGGCATGACGGCATTGGGCAAAAGCGTCGGTTTGGAGAAGGCGAAGTGACCAAGATTCTCGTCGATGGCGTGGAAGTTGATGTCCCGCCCGAGTTCACCCTGCTCCAGGCTTGCGAGGAGGCCGGCGCGGAAGTGCCGCGCTTTTGCTACCACGAACGGCTGTCGATCGCCGGCAATTGCCGCATGTGTCTTGTCGAGGTGAAGGGCGGCCCGCCCAAGCCGCAGGCTTCCTGCGCCATCGCCGTCAAGGATCTGCGCCCCGGCCCGGCCGGCGCGCCGCCGGAGGTGTTCACCAAATCGCCGATGGTGAAGAAGGCGCGCGAAGGCGTGATGGAGTTCCTGCTGGTCAATCATCCCCTGGATTGCCCGATTTGCGACCAGGGCGGCGAATGCGATTTGCAGGATCAGGCGCTGGCCTTTGGCGGCGACTCATCGCGCTACATTGAAAACAAACGCGCGGTCGAGGACAAATATATCGGTCCGCTGGTCAAGACCGAGATGACCCGCTGCATCCATTGCACGCGCTGCGTCCGCTTTACGGCGGAAGTCGCCGGCACTGGCGAAATGGGCGCGATCGGACGCGGCGAGGACATGGAGATCACCACTTATCTCCAGAGCGCCATGACGTCGGAGCTTCAGGGCAATGTCACGGACCTTTGCCCCGTCGGCGCGCTGTTGCCGAAGCCGCAAAATTTTCGCGCGAGGCCCTGGGAATATCAGAAGACCGAGAGCGTCGACGTGCAGGACGCGCTCGGCTCGGCGATCCGGGTCGACGCGCGCGGACGCGAGGTCATCCGCATCCTGCCGCGCATAAACGACGCGGTTAACGAAGAGTGGATTTCCGACAAGACGCGGCAAGTGGTGGACGGTCTCGCCCGGCAAAGGCTGGATCGCCCCTATATCCGCGAGGGGAGCCGGCTTCGTCCGGCGTCCTGGCAAGAGGCGCTGAACGCTGTCGCCGCCAAGACAAAATCGACGCCGGCGGGAAGAATCGGCGCGCTGGTCGGCGATCTCGCCGCGCTCGAGGAAACCTTCGCGCTAAAATCTCTGGCTGATAGACTGGGGGTCGTTCATCTCGACTGCCGCCAGGATGGCGCCAGGCTCGATCCGGCGTTCGGGCGCGCTTCCTATCTGTTCAACGCGACCATAGCCGGCATCGACGACGCCGACGCTCTGCTCATCATCGGCTCCAATCCGCGCAAGGAAGCGCCCGTGCTCAACGCGCGCATTCGCAAGCGTTGGCTAAAGGGTGGCTTCAAGATCGCGCTGATCGGCGAAAAGGTCGATCTGACCTATGATTACGACTATCTCGGCGCCGGTCCGGACTCGCTGCTGCATTTCATCCAGCAGCAGCAGGCGCCCGCGAAAAAGCGGATTATTCTCATTGGTCAGGGCGCGCTGGCGCGCGAAGACGGCGACGCGGTGCTCGCCTTCGCGGCGCAGGCGGCGCAAAAGCATGGCGGCGTCGGCGGCGACTGGAACGGCCTGTCGATATTGCACACCGCGGCCGCGCGCGTCGGCGCGCTGGATATTGGCTTCGTCCCCGGCGGGGGAGGAATGCGCGCGCATGATTTCGTCAAGGCTGGCGCGCTGGATTTGATCTTCAACCTCGGCGCCGATGAGATCGACATCGCGCCAGGCGCGTTCGTCGTCTACATCGGGTCGCACGGCGATCGCGGCGCGCATCGCGCGGATGTGATCCTTCCCGGCGCCGCCTATACCGAGAAGTCGGGCCTGTTCGTGAACACGGAGGGGCGCGTGCAAGCCGCGTCGCGGGCCGCGTTCCCGCCGGGCGACGCCCGCGAGGATTGGGCGATTTTGCGAGCGCTTTCCGGCGCGCTGGGCGATCCCTTGCCCTTCAACTCGCTGACGCAATTGCGCAAGGCGATGTTCCAAAAACATCCGCATTTGCAGCGGCTCGACGCGATCGAGCGCGGCGACGCCGCCTCGGTGTCGAAGTTGGCGCAACATTCGTCGGTCGCTATGAAGGACGCTTTCGTATCGAGCGTCTCCGATTTCTATCTCACCAATCCGATCGCGCGCGCGTCGGCCGTCATGGCCGAATGTTCGGCGCTGGCCAAGGGCCGGCTGCGACAAGCCGCGGAATAGGAGTAAACGACGTGACCGACGGCTGGCTGCACACTATCGTTTCCTTCGTCACGGAAAATCCCGTGCTTCTCGCGATCTATAAGAGCGTCCTGATCGCCGTCGTGCTGCTCATCTATGTCGCCTATGTGATTCTGGCGGATCGCAAGATCTGGGCGGCGGTGCAGTTGCGGCGCGGCCCTAATGTCGTCGGTCCCTGGGGCCTGTGGCAGAGCTTCGCCGACTTCATAAAGTTCGCGCTGAAGGAACCCGTCATTCCGGACACGGCCAATAAGAGCGTGTTCCTGTTCGCGCCATTCTTGATGGCGACCTTGGCGATCGCCGCATGGGCGGTTATCCCGGTCTCCTCCGGGGGATGGGTGGTCGCGGACATTAACGTCGGCGTGCTCTATATTTTCGCGCTGTCCTCGCTCGGCGTCTATGGCGTGATCATGGGCGGCTGGGCGTCGAACTCCAAATATCCATTTCTGTCGGCGCTGCGCGCCGCGGCCCAAATGGTGTCCTACGAGGTGTCGATCGGCTTCGTCATCATCACCGTTCTACTCTGCGCCGGCTCGCTCAATCTCACCGACATCGTGCAGGCCCAGGACACCAAATATGGGATTCTCGGCTGGTATTGGCTGCGCCTCTTGCCGATGTTCGTGATCTTTTTCGTTTCCGCGCTGGCCGAGACGAACCGCCCGCCCTTCGATCTCGTCGAAGCGGAATCGGAACTCGTCGCCGGCTTCATGATCGAATATTCCGCGACGCCTTACGTCCTGTTCATGTTGGCGGAATATGTGGCGATCGTGACGATGTGCGCGCTGCTGACGATCCTTTTCTGCGGGGGCTGGCTGCCGCCGATCAAGATGGCGCCTTTCACCTACATTCCGGGCGTGATCTGGTTCACGCTGAAGGTCAGCTTCTTCTTCTTCTTCTTCGCGATGGTGAAAGCCTTCGTGCCCCGCTATCGATACGATCAATTGATGCGTCTGGGCTGGAAGGTGTTTTTGCCGCTCTCGCTGGCGATGGTCGTCATCGTGGCCGCCGTGCTGCAGTTTGGCCCCACCGCCGCGCTGGCGAATTGAGGTAGCATCATGAGACTCGACCACGCCGCGAAATCGCTGTTCCTCACTGAGTTCATCGGGGCTTTCCTGTTGTCGATGCGCTACTTCTTCAAGCCGAAGTCCACGATTAACTACCCGCATGAAAAGAATCCCCAGTCGCCGCGTTATCGCGGCGAGCACGCGCTGCGCCGTTATCCCAATGGCGAGGAGCGTTGCATCGCCTGCAAGCTTTGCGAGGCGATCTGTCCCGCGCAGGCGATCACGATCGAAGCCGGTCCGCGCCGCAACGACGGCACCCGCCGCACGACGCGCTACGACATCGACATGGTGAAGTGCATCTATTGCGGCTTCTGTCAGGAGGCCTGTCCGGTCGACGCGATCGTCGAGGGGCCGAACGCGGAATTCGCGGTCGAGACGCGCGAGGAACTTTACTATAACAAGGACCGTCTGCTGGAGAACGGCGCGCGCTGGGAGCGGGAGATCGCTCGCAACATCGCGCTCGACGCGCCCTATCGCTAAACGAAAGCCCCTAAAACCAGCGCCTTTTCTAAAGACGCGAGATCTCGCAAAGAGGACGAAGCCGTGGCCGCCGTATTCTTCTATCTTTTCTCGGGCGTGCTGATCGCCTCGGCCTTCGGGGTGATCACCGCGCGCAATCCCGTGCATTCCGTGCTGTTCCTCATCCTCGCTTTCTGCAACGGCGCGGGTCTCTTTCTGTTGCTGGGCGCCGAGTTCCTGGCGATGATTCTCATCGTCGTCTATGTCGGCGCCGTGGCGGTGCTGTTTCTTTTCGTCGTGATGATGCTCGACGTGGATTTCGCGGAGTTGAAGCAGGGCTTCCAGAAATACCTTCCCGCCGGCCTCGGCGTCGGCGCGGTCGTGCTTGGGGAGCTTGGCTTCGTCGCCGTCGGCTGGACATCGGCGCCTTCGGCCGACGCGGCCGCCGCTTCGCCGATCTTGGCCCATGTCACCAACACCGCGGCGCTGGGGCAGGTGCTCTACACCAAATATGTGATCTTCTTTCAGGTGTCGGCGCTTGTGCTGCTGACGGCGATGATCGGCGCGATCGTGCTTACGCTGCGCCATCGCCCCAATGTGAAGCGCCAAAATATCGACGTGCAGAACGCGCGGACCGCCAAGACCGTGGTCGAACTGAAGAAAGTGCCCTCGCGGGCCGGCGTGTAAGGAAGCAGCCCATGATCATCGGCCTCACGCATTATCTCGTCGTCGCGGCGATCCTGTTCACTTTCGGCATCGCGGGGATCATCCTCAATCGCAAGAACATCATCGTTATCCTGATGTCGGTCGAACTGATCCTTTTGTCGGTGAACCTCAATTTCGTGGCCTTCTCGGCGCAGCTCGGCGATTTGACCGGCCAGGTCTTCGCGCTGTTCGTTCTCACCGTGGCGGCGGCGGAGGCGGCGATCGGTCTCGCCATTCTCGTTACTTTCTATCGAAATCGCGGCTCGATCGCGGTCGACGACATCAACAGCTTGAAGGGCTGACCGCGCGATGATCAAGGCAATCGTCTTTCTCCCACTCGTCGGCTTTCTGATCGCGGGCGGTCTTGGGCGCAAAATCGGCGCGCGCGCTTCGGAACTCGTCACCTCCGGCCTGCTCGTCGCATGCGCGGTCATGTCGTGGATGGTGTTTTTCAACGTGGCGCTCGGCCAGGGCGAGGCGGTGACGCCTGTGCTCGGAAACTGGTTCACCTCGGGCGCATTGAAGGTCGATTGGGCGCTGCGCGTCGATACGTTGACGGCGGTCATGCTGGTCGTCGTGAACACCGTGTCCAGCCTCGTGCATATCTATTCGATCGGCTACATGCACGAAGATCCGCACCGCCCGCGCTTCTTCGCCTATCTGTCGCTGTTCACCTTCGCCATGCTGATGCTGGTGACGGCGGATAATCTCGTGCAGATGTTCTTTGGCTGGGAAGGCGTCGGCCTCGCGTCCTATCTGCTCATCGGCTTCTGGTACGAAAAGCCTTCGGCCAACGCCGCCGCGATCAAGGCCTTCGTGGTCAACCGCGTCGGCGACTTCGGCTTCGCGCTCGGCATTTTCCTTACTTTCAAGCTCACGCATTCGGTGGCGTTCGACGAGGTGTTCGCCGCTGTTCCGGGCTTGGAGGGGCAAACCATTCACATTTTCGGGCTCGACGTCGACGCGCTCACGCTGACGGCGTTTTTGCTCTTCACCGGCGCGATGGGCAAATCGGCGCAATTCCTGCTGCACACCTGGTTGCCGGACGCGATGGAAGGCCCCACTCCGGTCTCGGCGCTCATTCACGCGGCGACCATGGTCACCGCCGGCGTATTCATGGTGGCGCGTCTGTCGCCGATCTTCGAATATGCGCCGGACGCGTTGACCTTCGTCACGATTATCGGCGCCACGACCGCATTCTTCGCGGCGACCATCGGCCTCGTGCAAAACGACATCAAGCGCGTGATCGCCTATTCGACCTGTTCGCAGCTTGGCTACATGTTCGTCGCGGAAGGCGTTGGCGGATATTCGCTCGGCATCTTCCATTTGTTCACCCACGCCTTCTTCAAGGCGCTGCTGTTCCTGGGCGCGGGCTCGGTGATTGTTGCGATGCATCACGAGCAGGACATGCGCAACATGGGCGGTCTGCGCAAGGACATCCCCTTCACCTTCGCGATGATGTTGATCGGGACATTGGCGCTGACGGGCGTTGGAATACCCCATACGGAATTGGGCTTCGCCGGCTTTTTCTCCAAGGACGCCATCATCGAGGCGGCCTACGCGGCCGGACAGCATTCCCATGCCGCGATGTTCGGCTTCGTCTCCACGGTCGTGGCGGCCGGCCTCACGTCGTTCTACTCATGGCGACTGGTGTTCATGACCTTCTTTGGCAAGCGCGCCGATCACGGCGCCGCGCATGGTCACGACGAACACGCGGCTCACGGCCACGACGATCACGCGCACGACGATCACGGCCACGCGCCGCATGAATCGCCACTCGTCATGCTGATCCCGCTCGCGGTGCTCGCCGCCGGCGCCGTGGCGGCGGGCGTTGTCTTCGAGCCCTATTTCGCCGGTCACGCCTTCGACGAGTTCTGGAAGGAGTCGCTGTTCATCGGCACGCAAAATCATCTCCTGCACGAGATGCACGACATCCCGGCATGGGCTTCATACAGCCCTTCGATCATGATGGTTCTCGGTTTTCTCGTGTCGCTCTATGTCTATGTTCTGCGGCCCGGCACGGCTCAGGCGCTCGCGCGCGCCTTCCCGGGGTTGTACCAATTCCTCCTCAATAAATGGTATTTCGACGAACTGTACGACTTCCTGTTCGTGCGCCCGGCTTTCGCTCTGGGGCGGCTGTTCTGGAAGGGCGGAGACGGTCGAATCATCGACGGGCTCGGACCCGATGGCGTGGCGGCCCGCGTCGTCGACGGGGCGAGGCTCGCCATGCGTCTTCAGACGGGTTACATCTACCACTATGCTTTCGCGATGTTGATCGGCGTCGCGGCGGTCGTCAGCTGGTTCGTCGCCGGAGGCATTCGCTAATGTTCGGTTTTGGAATTCTCTCGGGCCTGACCTTTCTGCCGCTGGTCGGCGCGGCCTTCATATTGACGCAGCGTGGCGACAGCGACTCTTCGTTGCGCAACGTTCGTTGGGCGGCGCTGCTCACCACGATCGCGACCTTCGTCTTGTCTCTCGTCGTCTGGCAACGGTTCGACGCGTCGGACGCGGCGTTTCAGCTGATCGAGGAAAAGGCGTGGTTCGGTTCGGGCCTCGTTTACAAGCTAGGCGTCGACGGCTTCTCGATACCCTTCGTGCTGCTGACCACGTTCCTGATGCCCTTCTCGATCCTCGCCTCCTGGGAGTCGATCACCAAGCGCGTCGCCGAATATATGATCGCCTTCCTCGTGCTGGAGACGCTGATGATCGGCGTGTTCTGCGCGCTGGATCTGGTGCTGTTTTATCTGTTCTTCGAAGGCGGCCTCATTCCGATGTTTCTCATCATCGGCATTTGGGGCGGCAAGCGGCGCGTCTATGCGAGCTTCAAATTCTTTCTTTACACGCTCGTGGGTTCGCTGCTGATGTTGATCGCCATTCTGGCGATGTACAACCAGGCCGGCACGACCGACATTCAGACGCTGCTGAACACGCATTTTTCGCCGCGAATGCAGACGTGGCTGTGGCTGGCGTTCTTCGCCTCCTTCGCGGTGAAAATGCCGATGTGGCCGGTGCACACCTGGTTGCCGGACGCGCATGTCGAGGCGCCGACGGCGGGCTCGGTGATCCTGGCGGCGATCCTGCTGAAAATGGGCGGCTATGGCTTCATCCGCTTCTCGCTGCCGATGTTCCCGGACGCCTCGGTTCAATTCGCGCCGCTGGTTTACGCGCTGTCGGTGATCGCCATTATCTACACCTCGCTGGTCGCGCTGGTGCAGGAGGACATCAAGAAGCTGATCGCCTATTCGTCGGTCGCGCATATGGGCTTCGTGACGATGGGCCTGTTCACGCTGAACACGCAAGGCGTCCAGGGCGCGATGTTCCTGATGATCTCGCACGGCTTCGTTTCGGGCGCGCTGTTCCTTTGCGTCGGCGTGATCTACGACCGCATGCACACGCGCGAAATCTCCGCCTATGGCGGTCTCGTCAAGCGCATGCCGCTCTACGCCTTCACCTTCATGGTCTTCACCTTGGCGAATGTCGGCCTTCCCGGCACCTCGGGCTTCGTCGGCGAATTCCTCGCGCTGGTCGGCGCCTTCAACGCCAACAGCTGGGTCGCGCTGTTCGCCACATCGGGCGTCATTCTTTCGGCGGCCTATGCGCTGTATCTCTATCGCCGCGTGATCTTCGGGGTTCTCGACAAGGCGAGCCTCGCCAGCATCGCGGATCTATCGCCGCGCGAAATCGCGATCTTCACTCCTTTGCTGGCGTTGACGATCTACTACGGAGTTTGGCCAGGCCCAGTTCTCGAAGTTTCGGCGGCCTCCGTCGCGAATCTACTCAACTCCCATTCGGCGCTGCTTCACGCGGTTCACATCGCCGCCGCCGGCCAATGACGGATCAGTAAAGATGCCTTTTTTCACGCAGCTCGCGCATCACTTCCTGCCGGAGGTCATCCTCGCCATCGGCGTTCTCGCGCTGATCCTGGTCGGCGCCTGGCGCGGCGAGCGCTCGTTCTCGCTGGTGACCGAGTTGACCGTCGCCGTGCTGGGGCTGGCGATATTGGCGATCCTGTTGTCGACGAAATCCGAGGCGATCGTCTTCGACGGCGCCTACATCGACGACGCCTTCTCGCGCTTCGTGAAGGTCTTGGCGCTTGGCGCCTCGCTGGTGACGATCTTGCTGTCGTCGGATTTTCTGCGCCGCGCCGCGCTCGATAAATTCGAATATCCGATCCTGATCCTGCTGGCCACGCTCGGCATGCTGCTGCTGATCTCGGCGGATAATCTCATCGCGCTCTATCTCGGCCTCGAACTGATGTCGCTCGCGCTTTATGTCGTCGCCGCCTTTTCGCGCGACGATGGACGCGCTTCGGAAGCGGGTCTCAAATATTTCGTTCTCGGCGCGCTGTCGTCGGGCATGATGCTTTATGGTGCGTCGCTGCTCTATGGCTTTTCGGGAACGGTGTCGTTCGAAGGCATCGCGGCGGTCGTCTCCCACACGGCGCCGATTGGCGTGATCTTCGGTCTCGTTTTCGTTCTTGGCGGGTCTCGCGTTCAAAATGTCGGCGGCGCCCTTCCATATGTGGACGCCCGATGTTTACGAGGGCGCGCCCACCCCGGTGACGGCCTTCTTCGCTTCTTCCGCGAAAGTGGCGGCGGTCGCGATCACGGCGCGGATCGTATTGACGGCTTTCCCTGGCGTGATCGGCCAATGGCGGCAGATCGTCGTGTTTCTCGCTGTCGTTTCGACCTTGCTTGGCTCCTTCGCGGCGATCGGCCAAACCAATATCAAGCGGCTGATGGCCTATTCC
Organism: uncultured Alphaproteobacteria bacterium; assembly: GCA_963710695.1. Taxonomy (GTDB): domain Bacteria; phylum Pseudomonadota; class Alphaproteobacteria; order Rhizobiales; family Beijerinckiaceae; genus Methylocystis. The sequence goes on from CAVQBO010000009.1 coordinate 461,641, forward strand.
TCGATCGGCCACATGGGGTTCGTGCTGATCGGCCTCGCCGCCGGCACCGAGGACGCGATCAGAGGCGTCGCTATTTATCTCGTCATCTATGCGATCATGACGCTTGGCGCTTTCGCGGCGATCCTGACCATGCGCGTCGACGGCAAGCCGGTCGAAAACATCTCCGACCTCGCGGGCCTGTCGCGTAGCAATGGCGCGACGGCGTTCTTCCTGTCGATGCTGATGTTCTCGCTGGCCGGCGTGCCGCCGCTCGGTGGATTCTTCGCTAAATATTACGTGCTGCTGCCCGCTGTTCAGGCGGGGCTGTATCCGCTCGCGGTGCTCGGCGTGCTGGCCAGCGCGGTGGCCGCTTATTACTATCTTCGGATCGTCAAGGTCATGTATTTCGACGAGCCGGCTCCCGTTTTCGATCATTCCGCCTTCACGCCGCGCGCGGTGCTGGCGGTTTCGTCGATCTTCCTGCTGTGCTTCTGGGTCTATCCGGCGCCGCTGATGAACGCGGCGACAGCCGCCGCGAAATCGCTGTTTTGAAAGCGGACGGGTGCTTGGAACTGGGATGCGAAGCGCGCGCGCGCGGTGTTCGGCTGCTTTCCCTCGAGGAGGTGGATTCCACCAATGACGAGGGCAAGCGGCTCGTCGCCGAAGGCGAGCGCGGCCCGCTTTGGATCGTCGCTGGGCGGCAAACTCGAGGCAGAGGGCGCCTTGGCCGGCAATGGGTTTCGACGCCCGGCAATCTTCACGCAAGCCTCGTTCTCTCCGGCGGTTCCCTGCCGAGCCTCGCGCCGCAACTCGGATTTGTCGCTGGCGTCGCGTTAATTGACGCGGTTCGGCGAGTCAGCGGGTTGGTCGAACGCCTCGCGCTGAAATGGCCGAACGACCTTCTACTGGATGGCGGCAAGCTCGCGGGGGTTCTCCTCGAAGGCGTCCCGATCGCGACGGGCGACCCACGCGCCCCCCATGAGTGCGTCGTCGTCATCGGCATTGGGGTTAATTGCGCCAGCGCGCCGCGGGGACTGCCTTACCCGGCGCGCGCGCTGAGCGAAGCCGGCTCCGGCGCGCCGACAGCCGAGGAGTTGTTCGCTCCGCTGACCGACGCCTTTGTCGCCGCGCTGGATCTTTGGGCGGGGGGCGACGGCTTTCCGGCCATTCGCGAAAAGTGGCTTGAATCGGCGGCGGGCCTCGGCCAGCCGGTTCGCGTCCTGCTGGCGCGGGACGAGGAAGCGCATGGACGCTTCCTGACGATCGATGCCCGCGGACGAATGGTCGTCGCGACGGCCGAGGGCGAACGCGTCGTGGACGCGGGCGACGTGTTTTTGGCTCATGACGAGTCCAATGTTCTCGAACAGTCAGGTTTGCGTTCATGACGATTGACGAAAGCGAATTCGTCTTCGCGCCGCTCGGCGGCCTCGGCGAAATCGGCATGAACGCGGCGCTTTACGGCTTCGGTCCCGCGCGCGGGCGCAAATGGCTGATGGTGGATTGCGGCCTCACCTTTCCGGGGCCCGATCTTCCCGGCGTCGATCTCGTGCTGCCCGACGTGTCCTTCGTCGAGAAAATCGGCCGCGATCTTTTGGGGCTTTTGATCACGCACGCGCATGAAGACCACATTGGCGCGCTCGCCGCCCTGTGGCCCAAGCTGCGCTGCCGCGTCTTCGCGACGCCCTTCGCCGCGGGCCTCATCGAAACGCGCCGCCTGTCGGAACCCGGCGCGCCCAATGTCGAGATCACTCGGGTCGGGCCGGGGACGGTGTTGGACCTTGGTCCCTTCAGCGTCGAATATGTCGCCGTCGCTCATTCCATTCCGGAAGCCTGCGCCTTGGCCATCCGCACGCCGGCGGGGCTCGCCGTGCATACCGGGGACTGGAAGATCGACCCCGACCCTGGCGTCGGCTATCGCATCGACGAAGCGCGGCTGCGCGCGCTCGGGGACGAGGGCGTGACCGCCCTCATCTGCAACTCGACCAATATTCTGCGCGAAGGCGACAGCTTTTCGGAAAGCGACGTCGCCCGGACCCTGCGCGCTCTGATCGGCGAGGCCGCTGGCCGCGTGCTGGTGACGACTTTCGCCTCGAATATAGCGCGCGTGCGCGCCATCGCCGAAGCGGCGCAAGCTTGCGGCCGTAGCGTCGTCGTGGCTGGCCGCGCGCTCGATCGCGCGATCCAGGTGGCGCGCGATTGCGGCTATCTTGAAGGAATCGCCGGCTTCTATTCGCTCGACCATCTCGCGACGCTGCCGCGCGACAAAGTGGTGGTCATCGCGACGGGAAGCCAGGGCGAAGCGCGCGCCGCGATGGCGCGCGCCGCCGAAGGCGAACATCCCGCGATCAAGCTGGTTTCCGGCGACCGGGTCATTTTCTCGTCGCGCGCCATTCCCGGAAACATGCGCGAAGTGCATCGCGTCATCAATAAATTATGCGACCTCGGCGTCGAGGTGATCACCGATCACGACCATCTCGTGCATTGCTCGGGCCATCCGCGCAGGGGCGAGGTGGCGCGGATGTACGAATGGGTGCGGCCGCGAGCCGCCGTGCCCGCGCATGGCGAGGCGCATCATCTGACGCGGCACGCCGCTTTCGCGAAAGAGCAGGGCGTTAGCCAGGTCGTCTCGGCGCGCAACGGCGATCTCGTGCGGCTCGCGCCCGGCGCGCCGGCGGTTATCGGCAAGATTCCCTTTGGCAGAGTGTTCAAGGACGGCGACATCCTCGTGAGCGAGAACGACGGCGCCCTGCGCGAGCGGGTCAAGCTAGCCTTCGCGGGCGTCGTGTCCATCGCTCTCGCGGTCGGCAAGCAGGGCGATCTCGTCGGCGATCCCGACATTGTTTTCGCCGGCCTGCCCAAGCTGGGCAAGAATAACGTCGACATGGGCGATGTGGTCGACGACGCGGTGTTCAAGACATTCGACACCTTGCCGCGCGCGCGCCGGCGAGATTTCGATTCGGTGGCCACGGCCATCGAGCGCGCGGTGCGCGGCGCCGTCTACGCGAGTTGGGGCAAGAAACCCCTGGTGCATGTGCTGGTGGTGGGCGGCTGAGCGCGTCGGGGGACAGGGCTCGAACGCGCCGCGCGAAACGCGGCGTCTCGTCGAACCCTCACGATGCTCGGTTGGAATAAGCAGTGTCGCTTCGCGCTTGCCAATAGTGCGAATCAGTCGCGGATATGGGCCGGGAGCGATCCTGCGAACGCCGAACGATATCCATCGCTTCTCCCGAGAAGGTTGACCGATGACCAAAGTTGGATGGAAAAGGCGATTCGATTATGAGAAATGCCGAAGCGTGGCCTTCGCGCTGAAAGACGGACCCAGCCTAATCCATGGGGCGCTGATGGCGGCCATGTTCGGCGCGGCGATATCGTGAAAACCAAAGCAGCCACGGCGCCATCGCCCTTCCTCGAGAGAAGCGACGTAGTGTCCTGGGGCCGCGTGTCGCGCGGCGTTCAGCGCGTGGCGCGCCCCAGCTTTCGCGACGAATTGTCGGGTCTCTCGAGCCACGCCGGCGACGAGAGCCTCTTGGCGATCGGGCTGCGGCGTTCCTATGGCGATTCCTGTCTTAACCGCGCTGGCGCGCTCGTCGATATGAGCGGTCTCGACCGCTTCATCGCCTTCGACGCCGCGACGGGCGTCCTGCGCGCGGAAGCGGGCGCGAGCCTTTCGGAAATTTTGCGTCTCGTCGTCCCAAAAGGCTGGTTTCCGCCGACGACGCCGGGAACGCGCTTCGTCACGCTCGGCGGCGTCGTCGCCAACGACGTTCACGGCAAGAATCATCATGGCGCGGGCTCGATCGGGCGCCATGTTCGCGCCTTTGGGCTGTTGCGCAGCGATCGCGGGGCGTTGACCGTCACGCCGGAATCCGACCCGGCGCTGTTCGCCTCCACCATCGGCGGTCTCGGTCTGACCGGCGTGATCGAATGGGTGGAGTTGCAGCTTGTCAAAATTGGCGGGGCTTATCTCGATGTCGAGATCGTTCCCTACGACAATCTCGACGCCTTTTGGTCCTTGGCCGACGAGAGCGCGCGAAGCTTCGAACACACTGTCGCCTGGATCGACTGCACGGCCGGCGGCGCCGGAACCGGGCGCGGGATTTTTTCCCGCGCCAATTGGATCGACGACGGCGCATATGATCTTCACGACGACAAGAGTTGGAAGCGCATTCCGCTCGAGGCGCCCGGCTTCGCCCTCAACCGTTTTACGGTCGGGGCCTTCAATAAGCTCTATCATCGCGTCAACAGCGCCAAGGCGGGAACGAACCGCCAGCATTACGCGCCCTTCTTTTATCCGCTCGACGCGGTGCATGACTGGAACAGGTTGTACGGCCGACGCGGCATGTTGCAATATCAATGCGTCATTCCCCGCGAAAACCAGCGGGAAGCCATCGCCGAGATGCTGCGCGTCATCGCCGCCTCCGGCCAGGCCTCGTTTCTCGCGGTGCTGAAAACCTTTGGCGACTTGCCTTCGCCGGGCGTTCTGTCCTTCCCGCGGCCGGGCGCGACGCTGGCGCTGGACTTTCCGTTCAGGGGCGAGACGACGCTCAACCTGCTGGCGCGGCTCGACGCCATGGTCAGGGAGGCGAACGGCGCGCTCTATCCGGCCAAGGATGGACGCATGTCGCGTGAAATGTTCCGCCGATCCTTCCCGCGCTGGGAGCAACTGCTGAAGGATCCAGCATTGAATTCCGATTTTTGGACAAGGGTGGCCCAATGAATATCGAAAGCAAACGCATCGTCATTCTTGGCGCGGGTTCGGCCATCGCGCGGGCGACCGCCCGCCTTTGGGCGAAGCGCGGCGCGCGGCTCGTGCTTGTGGGGCGAGATCAGGACCGCCTGAACGCCGTCGCCGCCGATCTCGTCGCGCGCGGCGCCGCGCAAGCCGATTGCGTGGCGCTCGATTGCGCGTCGGCGGACGCTGGCGCGGAACTCGCCAAAATGGTCGAGACGCTCGGCGGCCTCGATATTCTGCTGCTCGCCTATGGCGTTCTCGGCGATCAAACCGAACTCGCGCGCGATCCGAGCGCGGCGGCGACGCTGATACAGACCAATTTCACCAGCGCCGCCGCCTGGTGCCTCGCCGCCGCGGCGATTTTCGAAAAGCAGCGCGCCGGCGCCTTGCTGGTGATCGGCTCGGTGGCCGGAGATCGAGGCCGGCGTTCCAATTTCATCTATGGCGCCACGAAAGGCGGTCTGGCGCGGCTGGTCGAGGGGATCGCCCATCGCTTGGCGCCGCTCGGCGCCCGCGCCGTATTGATAAAGCCCGGCTTCGTCGATACGCCGATGACGGCGAGCATTACGAAAAAGGGATTGCTATGGGCCACCCCGGAGCAAGTCGCCGAGGTGATCGAGGCGGCGGCGGAGCGTGGCGGCCCAGTGGTCTACGCGCCGAAATTCTGGCTGCCGATCATGCTGATCATTCGCCACATGCCCAACTTTCGTCTTCAATAAACTCAACCTCTGAAAGCGTCGCCATAAGCGGGGAGACGGAAGTGAACGCTCTCGCCTCCCGCGCGATGGCCGCGAACGGCTTTCGCGATGGGAATAATCGCGCAAAATATAGAACACATATTTCGTTAATACGAATAATGCATTTTCTTGCTGGTCCGAGACTGCAATATACGTATATATCGCGTCATAATTATCTGCATATATTCAAATATTCGCTTTGCCGGCCGTCACATAAGGTCATTGTCACGCTCGTCTCGCGCAATGGCTTTGTTCTCCGTGTTCTTTGTGTTCTCTGTATCACGTCCGCTCGCCCTGCCCGCGCCATAGACAAATGCCCACGCCACAAGCATCAGAACGAAATACACCACACAAACCATTCTCCAATGCTCTTCTACCCATATTAAGCGTCGAAACAGCAACGCACCCTCCGTCCCTTGCACCTATTTTGGGCGCGATTGCAATCGTTTCAAACCATTGCGATTAGAGCTGAGAAGTAAACGTGCTTACGTGTCAACCAAGTACTGGATACGTACACAAGACAATAATCGCGCGGCCGGAGCGCCCCCAGACTGATCACGGCTGACGAGAAAGAAACGACCTATACTATTGAAATGTATTATTGAAATTCCGAGGCGGACGCGCGATTTCAAACTTAGCCAAAACGTTGGTCATCGTGGAGCTAAACAACTTATATAGTTCAATAAAAAGTTCAGTCGGGCACTGGTTAGACGAGCCATGGCTTTTACAAAATGGAGCTGGGGTTATAACCATTGCCGTCGCCGCCCGAACATTTTTCTTGATCCGCCTGATCAATAGGGCGGCGGCGGGACGGCTCGCGCCCGCCGCCGTTTTATCCAAACCGTCGCCTGGCCACGCAGCCCGGCGGTGTCGAAAATAAGCGTCAAGACTCCGTATGCCACGACGCCCAGGGACACCTGCAATAGCAGCGTCAAAATCCCCGGCGTCATTTCGCGCAGCGGCGACAGGACGGCGACCATGCCGCCGGTGGCGACGACCGCGAAGGCCACATCCCGCGGACGCGGCCAGATCGGTTTCGCGCGGGCGGCGAAAAACAGCGTCGCGACAAGCGCCGCGAGATAGGCGCCGCACTGCGCCAGCGCCAGACTGGAGGCGTCCCTCCCCCAAGGCAAGGCCACGACCAGGAAAAATCCCGCGGCGACGGCGACCAGCGCCGCGCCCACCATTGGCGCGGTCTTCTTGCCGATCTGAAACACCGGATTGACGCCAAACAGAATCATTCCCATCGCGAACAAGCCCGGAAGCAGCAGGCCAAGATAATGGGCGAAAGGCCCGCGATATTGTGCTGGGACGATCAGCAATTCGATCGAGGGCATGACGAGGAAGAGGCCGGTGCAAGCCGGCAATAGAAAAGCGAGAACAACCGCCATATTGCGGCCGACCTGTCGCCGCGCCCTCTCCGCCCCGTGGTTCTCGTGCGCCGCCACCGCGATTTGGAACAGCAACACGTCGAGCGCGGAGCCAAACGCCAGCATCGCGCGCATGCCAAGGTCGAACGCCAGCGCGAACTGCCCGGTTTCGGCGAAGTCGTAGACGTCGGCGACCGTGGAGCGGGCCGCGAGCGGAATGGCTTGATAGAGCAAATTGGCGGTGACGATCGGCGCGCTATAAGCGATCAACGCCGCCGCCGTTTCGCGACGCGCCGCGCCCGGCGGCGCTCCCTTGTCGGTCAGCGAGGCGCGCGCCGCGATCACCGTGCCGAACAGGCTCACGATCGTGCCCGCCAAGGCGACGCCCGCCGAGTGAAACAAAAACGCCCCGCCGCCGGTCAGGAGCAACGAAAGCAGATTCTTGACGAAGACCAGCCGGCCGAACAGGTGGTCGTCGAACCGCGCGCGCACCAACGCGGTCGAATAGTCGAACAGCCCGTTGACCACCGCCGTCAGCAGCGCCAATAGAATCAGAACGCCGTCGAAGTCGAGCGTCGGCCCAAGATATGCGAACAGGACCGTGGCGAGCGCCAGCGCGCAGACGACCGCGACGAAGGACATGTCGAGCGTCGCCCGCACGACCGGCTTCTGATCGCGCACTCGCACGGAGTAAAAGCGCGTCGCCGCGAGGCGCAGCCAATCGAACAACGCCGTTTGCACCACGGCGGAGATCGAAAAGGCTATGGCGAAACGCCCATATTCCTCGGGGCCGAGATATTTCGCGACCAGCAAGCCGATCACGACATTCGTGGCGGAATTGGCCAGAAATGCGAGGAGAACGTTCACCGGGCCGCAACCTCGATCGCGGCGCCAGGCGCGAGGCGGGCCCCGAAATCATGCTCGATGATTTCGGCGCGAGCGCCGCGCGTGTTTGGTGCTGCTGGGGCGCCGACGATCAAGGCTCGACGCGCTCCCCGCGCCCCGCCAACCCGGCGATTTCACGCAGCGCTTGCGCGTCGCGCGGGGTTACGTCGGGATACTCCGGATCGGCGGTGGCGGGATCGAAATATCGCCATGACCGCGCGCATTTGACGCCGGGCGCGGGCGCGAACGACACGGCGACGCCCTTGACCTCGGGCAATCGGAACGCCTCGGGCGGCGCCTCGCCTTCGGTCTCCACGGCGATGTCGGAGGTGATGCAAACTTCGGCGAAATCAATTCCATCGAGCGCCACGCAAAGCTTAGGCTCGGAAATATGCGCGACGGGCGCCGCCTCCAGCGACGAACCAATGCGTTTCTCCGCGCGCGCGACCTCCAGCGCGCCGGTGACGACGGCGCGGATCGCGCGAATATCGCTCCATTTTTTCGCCAGCGCCTCGTCGCGCCAATGCGACGGCACATCGGGGAAAACCTCCAAATGCGCCGACACCGCGCCCTTGTAGCGCGAGAGCCAGGCTTCCTCGGCGGTAAAGACCAGGATCGGCGCGAGCCAGGTCGTGACGCAGCGGAAAATATGCTCGATCGTCGCCAGCGCCGCCTTGCGCTTCTCGCTCGACGGCGGATCGCAATAGAGCGCGTCCTTGCGGATGTCGAAGTAAAAGGCCGAAAGATCGCTGGTCATGAACGGGGTCAGCAGCGCCACGACCTTTTTGTAATCGTAAGCCGCATAGGCCGTGCGAACGGCTTCGTCCAGTTCGACCAGCCGATGCAGCATCAGGCGCTCAAGCTCCGGCGCGTTGGCGAGATCGTCCGCGCCGGGCGCGTGATGCGCCAGCGTGCCGAGCATCCAGCGGATCGTGTTGCGCAGCTTGCGATAGGTCTCGACGAAGGTTTTGAGGATCTCCGGCCCGACGCGCAAATCGTCGGCGTAATCCGAGGCGCAGACCCACAGGCGCAGAATATCGGCGCCGGAATCGGCGATGACCTTTTGCGGCGCGACCACATTGCCGAGCGATTTCGACATTTTGCGGCCCTTCTCATCCAGCACGAAGCCATGGGTGAGAACCGCGTCATAGGGCGCGCGATGGCGCGTGCCGCAGGATTCCAGCAGCGAGGAATGGAACCAGCCGCGATGCTGGTCCGAGCCTTCGAGATACATGATCTCGTCGGCGCCGCCATCGCGCTTGCGATGAATGCCAGCGAGACTCGGGAAAGCCTTGGGGTCTTCGAGCACGAAGGCGTGGGTGCAGCCCGAATCAAACCACACGTCGAGCACGTCGGAGATTTTTTCGTATTCGTCCGGATTGTGATCGGGCGCGAGGAAACGCGCGGCGGCGCCCGCCTCGAACCAGGCGTCGGCGCCCTCCTTGGCGAAGGCCGCCACGATGCGCTCGTTCACGCGCGCGTCGATCAGCGGCTCATGCGTGCCCTTCTTGACGAACAGCGCGATCGGCACGCCCCAGGCGCGCTGGCGCGAGACCACCCAGTCGGGGCGCCCACTGATCATGCCGGTGATGCGGTTCTCGCCGGCCTTGGGCGTCCATTGCGTGCGGGCGATTTCGGCGAGCGCCAAATGACGCAACGTCGCGTTATGCGCCTCCGGCAGCGGTCTATCCATCGCGATGAACCATTGCGGCGTGTTGCGAAAGATCACCGGCTTCTTGGAGCGCCAGGAGTGCGGATATTGGTGCTTTAGGCGCCCGCGCGCGAGAATATTTCCCGCGGCGACGAGCGCGGCGATAACCGCCTCGTTGGCGTCGCCCTTGTCGCCCTTGTCGGTGATGACGCGCTTGCCCTCGAAGCCGGGGGCGTCGGCGGTGTAAAAGCCGTCCTCGTCGACGGTGTAGGGGATGCGCGTGTCGATGCCGCGTTCCGAGAGTTGGCGACCGTTGGCCATCCAGATGTCGAAGTCGTCGCGGCCATGGCCGGGCGCGGTATGGACGAAGCCCGTGCCGGTGTCGTCGGTGACGTGATCGCCATCGAGGAGGGGGATGGGCAAACCGTATCCCGGGTCGAATTTCGCCAGCGGATGCGCGCAAACAAGCCCCCGCATCACGTCGGCGGGCACGTCCTTGAGGCGTTCGAACCCCTCGACTTTCGCGGCTTTGAACAGTTCCTCGGCGAGCTTGTCGGCGAGGATGTAACTTGCCCCGGCCTTGGCCCAATTGTTTTCCGGCGCCTGCGTCACCCGATACAGGCCATAGGCGATTTTATGCGAGAACGAGATCGCGCGATTTCCTGGGAGGGTCCAGGGCGTCGTCGTCCAGATGACGACGGACGCCGCATCGCCCTTCACCGGAAACGCCACGAAAACCGTGTCGCTCACATGGTCCTCGTATTCCACCTCCGCCTCGGCCAGCGCGGTCTTTTCCACCACCGACCACATCACCGGCTTGGAGCCGCGATACAGCAGCCCGTTCGCCGCGAATTTCATGATCTCAGTGGCGATCCGCGCCTCGGCCTCGAAGGCCATGGTCGAATAGGGACGCTCCCACTCTCCCGCGACGCCAAGCCGCTTGAACTCCTCGCGCTGCACCGCGAGCCACTTCTCGGCATAGGCGCGGCATTCCCTGCGGAAGGCGATCATCGCGGCGGGATCGGAAAAATCCGGCTTTTTGAGCCCCTTGGCGCGGTAATTCTCCTCCTCGATCTTCCATTCGATCGGCAGGCCGTGGCAATCCCAGCCCGGCACATAGGCGCAGTCCTTGCCCAGCATCCGCTGGCTGCGGGTCACCACGTCCTTGAGGATTTTATTCAGCGCATGGCCGATGTGAATATTGCCGTTGGCGTAGGGCGGCCCGTCGTGCAGCACGAATTTCGGGCGCCCGGCGGCGACCTCGCGCAGCTTTTGGGTCAGTCCGATTTCCTCCCAGCGCGCGAGAGATTTTGGGCTCGGCCTGGGGCAGGCCCGCGCGCATCGGAAAATCCGTCACGGGCAGATAGAGAGTCGCCGAATAGTCGGCCGGCGTCTTGGGGGAGTCGCTCATCTGTGAAACCAAGTTATTGCCGCGCGCGGCGCTGGCCGTCTGGCGCGTGTCTGGAAGGACGGGCGAGGAGGCGCCGTGGCGGCGCGAAAACCCGGACCCCGCGCGAGCGTTTAGCTGCGAGCGCGGGCCGGGCCAGTAATTCGTATGGAGGCGCGGAATGTCATCCCCAAGCCTTAGCAGGCCGGGATTAGGACGAAAAGAGGGATATTCGCGCTCGGCTCAGCGCAGCCGCCGGAAAGGGTTGCCCAAAAAGGCCGACAGGGCCGCCCCCGCCGCGAGCAAGCCGACGATGGGCAAGAGGAACAGCAGCGCGCCGCTCAGGAAAACAAACCCGCACAGCAGCACGACGCCGACCGCCAGGGCGAGCAACACGCTGGCGAACGGGACCGAGCTTCACGACTTTGATCGTTCCATAACCGGTCGAATAGGAAAACCGCCCCGAAGAGGATCGATCATCCTCGGGAGGAAGAATTTCGACGCGGCCCCTGGGGGTCTCGACCTGGTCCTGTTTATCCTTGGTCATCACATGTCTCCGCGGCGCACGCCGCCCGCCCGATATATATGCATTGAACTCGGCACGACAACGAGCGGCGAAAATCGTGGACCACGCGCCCGTGGCGTTATCGGCGCGCCAAAATTTCGCGCGCGGCGGCGGCGTCCGCGTTCATTTGCGCGATCAGCGCGTCGATGGACCCGAATTTTTCCTCGCCACGAAGAAAACCATGAAAGGCGACTTCGACCATCTCGCCATAAAGATCGCCGGAAAAATCGAACACGAAGACTTCGAGCAGCGGCGGGCCATTATCGAAGGTCGGGCGGCGGCCAAAGCTCGCGACCCCGCCATGCACGACGCCGCGCGCCTCCAGCGTCACGGCATAAACGCCATGACGCAGCCGGTTGGACGGGTCGAGCGCGATATTGGCGGTCGGGAAGCCGAGGCCGCGCCCCCGCTTTTCGCCGTGGATGACCTCGCCCTCGATGAAATAGGGGCGCCCGAGCAGGCTGTTGGCGAGCGCGACGTCGCCGCGCTCCAGGGCTTCGCGCGTCGCGGTGGAGGAGACGGCGTCGAGACTGCCGGCCTCGTCCTTGACGATCCGCTCGACGATCTCGACGCCAAAGCCAAGACGAGCGCCCTCGGCCCGCAGAAAATCGGCGTCGCCCTGGCGCGCCGCCCCAAAGCGGAAATCATAGCCGGCCACGACCGCCGACACGCCGAGCCGCCGCGCCAATATCTCGCGGGTGAAATCCGCCGCCGTCAGCGCCGCGAAACGCGCGTCGAAAGTGAGCGTTATCATGCCGTTGAGGCCAAGACGGGCCAGCAGGGCGGCCTTGGCGGCGGGCGGCGTGAGGCGGAAGATGACCGAACGGCCGGCGAAAAAATCGGAAGGGTGCGGCTCGAAGGTCAGCACGGCGCAGGGCTTTTGCAAGGCGCGCGCTAGCGCCTGGGCTCTGGCGATGACGCCCCTGTGGCCGCGATGCAGTCCGTCGAAATTGCCCAGCGCCACGACGGCGCCCGCGAGTCCGGGCGGCGGAGCGGCGGGGTCGCGGGCGTCGATGAAGGGATGCGCGGCGTCAGGCAAGGCTGGTTCCGGGAAAAGGCGGCGAGAAACATGCTCGAGGAAGCGCCGTCCCGTCCTGCGTCAGGCCGAGGCGGCGGCGGCTGTGCGATTGGCCTGCTCGCGGCTCGGCACCATGACCATCGCCTCGCCGTCGAGCACCACCTTGCCGTCGACGAGGCATTCGCATTTCAGCTTGGCGCGGCGGCCCTTCTCGACCAATTCGACCACCTCGACGACGACATTGATCACGTCGCCGATTTTGACGGGAGCGCGAAAATTCAGCGTTTGCGAGAGATAGACCGCGCCCGGACCCGGCAGATACATGCCGATCACGGTCGAAATCAACGAGGCCGTATAAAGGCCATGCACGATGCGCTCGCCAAAGCGCGTCTTGCTCGCGAAATGATCGGAGAGGTGAATGGGATTGCGATCGCCGGAAAGATCGGCGAAGGCGATCACATCGTCGTCCATCACGGCCTTCATCAACGTCTCGCGCATGCCGACGCTCAGATCCTCGAAATAATAAATTTTGAACGGCGTGGACATGGACTTCACCGAGGGGTTCGATCGGGACGGGCGCTTTTTCGCGTTTCCTTATTACCACACAACTTCGGGAGCCAAAGCCACGGGTTTGGTTTTTGCGCGCGCGAGCAACCGCGCCAGCGCGCGGCGGTCGAGTTCCTCGCCCCGCCGATACAGCTCTTCGCGATGCACGCCCCGCGTAATGAACAGGCAATCGAGGCCCGCCGCGCCGGCGCCGCGAAGGTCCGTATCGGCCCCGTCTCCGATCGCCAGCACGCGCCGGCGCGGCGTCGGCGCGCGTTTTAGCTCGTCGATGCGCGCCAAGGCGGCGTCGTAGATCGGCGCGTGAGGCTTGCCGAACATTCTCACGTCGCCGCCAAGGTCGGCGTAACGCCGCGCCAGCGCGCCGGCGCACCAATAGAGCCGGTCGCCGACCTCGACCACGATGTCGGGGTTGGCGCAGAGCATCACGAGATCGCGCCGACGCAACTCTTCGAGCCGCGAATCGTAATCTTCCGGCGTTTCGTGGTCCTCGTCGATCAATCCCGTGCAGACGACGTAATCGGCGTCGCGCGGGCCGACCAGCCGAATCGGCGCGCCAAGCTGGCGTCCGGCGGCCTCGAACAGACCCATATCGCGCTTCGGGCCGAGATGATGGCAGGCCGCGCCGTTACGCGCGACGATCTCGCGCAACGTCAATTCGCCCGCCGAGACCAGATCGTCGTAGCAATCGCCGGGAAGCCCGAGATTTTCGAGCTGGCGCCGCACCTCCTGGCTGGGGCGCGAGGCGTTGGTGATCAGCACCGCCGTCCCGCCGCCGGCGCGAAACGCCCGCAACGCCGCGGCCGCCGCCGTGAAATGTCTGGCGCCGTCGATCAGCACGCCCCATACGTCGCAGAGTATGGCGTCATAGCTTCCGGCGAGCGCCGACAAGCCCGCCACCGCCGGAATATCTTCCGCGCAGGCCTGCCACTGCACCGCGGCGGGCGCGCTCAAAATCTCGCGCCTTCGATCACGGCGGCGTGAGTGGCGCCAGCGACTGGCGCGAAAACATCCTTCGCCTCGTCGAGCGCCATCAGACGACCGTCCATAACCCCGAAATAGGCTCCATGCAGTTGCAGATAGTGACGCATTTCCAGCGTGCGTATCCAGGGGAAGCTGCGCAAATTGCGCAACCCCTGCTTGATCGCCTCGAATTCGAGCCGTTCGGTGTAGGCGCGGTCCAGCAACATGGGGCGCGGGCCCGCGCGTTCGGCGGCCGGACGCAGCAGCTGAATCCATCGGCCAATGAAATCGCCCTCCGACAAAGGCGGCGCGTCGGGATCGGCGAGGCTCTCGGCGAAGGCGGCCACGCCGCCGCATTGCGCGTGTCCGAGCACGACGATGTGCCGCACCTTGAGCGCCATGACGGCGTATTCGAGCGCCGCCGACGCGCCGTGATAGTGGTCGTCCGGCTCGTAGGGCGGGATCAGATTCGCGACGTTGCGCAGCACGAATAATTCCCCGGGGCCGGCGTCGAAGATGGCCTCCGGCGAGACCCGCGAATCGCAGCAGCCGATAATCATCGTCCGAGGGCGCTGACCTTTTTCGGCGAGTTCGCGAAACCGCTCGTGCTCGCTTGGGAAGCGGCCGGTCAGGAAAGTTTGATAGCCCTCGACGAGATGGCTGGGAAATTCATGGGACGGCGAAGCAGCGCCGATGGCGTCGATCATTGTCTATCCTCGAAGGGCCGGCCGCGCCCAAGGTCGCGCGGTTGGAGCGTGGCGGAACGCCCGCCGCGGTCGCCGTGCTATTGTCGCGGCGGCGACCGCTCCCTTATTGTGGAGGCGGCGCCGGCAGGCAAGCAAAGAATCCCGCGACCCGGCGCGAGGATAATTCACAAAATGGGAGACACCATGATTTCGACGCTGAAGCGCAGCGTGCTGGCGATGCCCGGGTCCAACGCGCGGGCGCTTGAAAAGGGCAAGACGCTAAAGGCCGACGTGCTGATGTTCGAGCTCGAGGACGGCGTCGCCGAAAACGCCAAGGTTCTGGCGCGCGAGCAGGCCGCGGCCGCGGTGAAGGGCGGGGGCTATGGCGAGCGTCGACTCGTGGTGCGGGTTAATGTGCGCGGATCGGAGTGGTATAAGGGCGATATCGCGGCCATCTCCGCCGCCGCTCCGGACGCCATTGTCATCCCGAAGGTTAACTCCCGCGAGGATGTGCTCAAGGCCGCCGCCGATCTGATCGCCGCCGGCGCTCCGCCGAAAACCCGGCTCTGGGCCATGATCGAGACGCCGCGCGCGATCCTCGACATCGAGAAGATCGCCAGCGCCGCCGATGATTCGGCCTCGCGCCTCGAGGTTCTGGTGCTCGGCCCAAATGACATCGCCAAGTCGACGCGGGCGCGGCTGACGCCGGGCCGACCGGCGCTGCTGTCCTGGTTGTCGGCCGGCGTCCTCGCCGCGCGGGTTCACGGAATCGAGATAATCGACGGAATCTATAATGACTTCAATGACGAGGCCGGACTGCGCCGGGAGGCGGAGCAAGGCCGCGATCTCGGCATGGACGGCAAAATGCTGATCCATCCTTCGCAAATCGGTCCCGTGAACGAGATTTTCGCGCCCAGCGACGCGGAGGTCGCTTTCGCCAGGAAAATTCTGGCTATCTTCGATGCGCCCGAAAACGCCGACAAGGGCGTCGTCCAGATCGACGGCCAGATGGTCGAGCGTCTGCATCTCGGCGTGGCGCGGCGGACGCTGGCGCTGATGGAGGCGGCGGCGGAATAATACCTGGGGCATCGGCGACCGAAGTCGAGAGATTGCTTTTTGGACAACGACAGCCTGTTTCGCTGGCGCCCTTGCTCGTCTATAAGGAGCGCAGCCGAGGAATCGAGAATGATGGAAAACCAACACGACACGCCGGATGAGCCGCGAGGCGCCGGCGGCCCCGAGAGCCCCGCGCATGTCGTTAAGGACGAGGGAGCCTCCGATTCTCACGAGCGGGATCACGAGCTCTTCGCCCATGAATCCGAATCGCATGAATCCGAAATCGTCGCGCCCGAGGCCGCGCCGGAGACGGCGGCCGAGCCAGCGCCGGAGCCGGCGATCGCGCCGCCCGTTCGAAAATCCGGCGGCTATTGGCAAAAATTCACCTTGCTGCTGGCCGTTCTTGGTTTGCTCGCGATAGGCGGCGGCCTCGCGGCCATAAAATTCAAAGACAAGGACGAGAGGCTGCGCGCGATAAGCGACGCGATCGACGCCGCCGCCAAGGATCCCCAGCGCTTTGCGTCCTCCGTCGAAACCAAGCTCGCGGAGCTGTGGGCGTCGGCCTCGTCGAAGGTCGAGGGCGATCGCAAGTCGAAACCGCGCCAAACCGCGGCGAATGAACCCGCCGCCCCCACGCCAAAACCCGCCGCCGAGCCGAACCCGCTCCCGGCTGTCGAGACGCCGCGTCCGACCCCGACGCCAGGCTGGGCCGCTCCCCGGGAGCCAAAGCCCGCGCCGGCCGCGAGAGACGAACAGCCGGCCCCCATCGCCCCGCCGACGCCCACTCCCTCCGTCCGCGCCGAGGACAGCGCTCAGATCGCGGCGCTCGTCAAAAGAATCGAACAACTGGAAGCGACGGCGCGCGAGGCGCTTGAAACCGCCAGGGACGCTCAGCGAAGCGCCAAGCCAGCCGAAACGGGCGAAAAGACCGCGACGCCGACCGCGGACGAGGGCTCGTATCTCAATGCGCTGGAAGGCCGTATCGACGAACTCGCCGACGAGATTCGCAAGGTGCGCGAACAGCTCGATCAACCCAAGAGCGAAACGCGCGTCGCGCCTGACGCCGCCGAGGCCGCCGCCTCGACCCAGGTGAAGGCGATAACCGCCGCCGAAACCCTGGGGCTCGCGCAATCGCTGGTGCATTCGCTCGAGCGTGGCCGCCCCTTCGCGGCCGAACAGGCGGCGCTGGCCGAACGCGGCGTCGATCCCCAGCTGCTTGCCGCATTGGCGCCGGTCGCCGAACAGGGCGCGCCGACGGCGGCGCGGCTGCTGGCTTCTTTCGCGCCGGTCGCGAAACGCCTGCGCGCCCTTGACGACGCGCCCGCCGCTGGCGGATCGCTGACCGATCAGTTGTTGCACCACGCGGGCAAACTCGTGCACGTTCGCCCAGCCGGCGAGCGGGCGAACGTTTCCATCACCGAACTTGTCGCGCGGATCGAATCGGCGCTCGCCCATGACGATCTGGATGGAGCGAGCGAGGCTTTCGCGAAATTGCCGGAGAACGCCCGGTCCGAGGCCAAGGCCTTCGGCGAGGCGCTCAACCAACGGCGCGAGGCGGAGCAGGCCGCCACGTCCCTATTGGCGAACGCCCTCGCCGGGCTCGCTCATCTCAAGAATTAGACGGGAATCGCTCGATCATGTGGTTCATCCTCCTCTTCCTCGTCGCGCTCGCCGTCCTCGCCTATGGGCTTGAATGGATCATCGACCAGCCGGGCTCGCTGACGCTGGACTGGGGCGAGTTCCACGTCGACACTTCCATTCCAGTGGCGGTCGGCGGGTTGGTTCTCACCGTCGCGGCGTTGATGCTGCTTTGGGCGATTCTGTCCTCGGTGTTCGGGCTGCCGTGGCGGCTTCGCGAGCTTTCGGTCGGACGGCGGCGCGAAAAAGGTTTCAAGGCTTTGTCGCGCGGCATGATCGCGGTCGGAGCCGGCGATTCAAAGGCCGCTCGCCAGGCGGCGCAGGAAGCCGAGAAACACCTGCCGGGAGAACCCTTGGCCCAATATCTCAAGGCTCAGGCGGCGCAACTCGAAGGGGATCGCGGCAAGGCCGAGGCCGCCTTTCACAAAATGACGCTCTTTCCGGACACCAAATTGCTCGGTTTGCGCGGCCTGCACATCGAGGCGCGCAGACGCGACGACGCCGAAGCCGCGCATCATTTCGCCAAGGCCGCGCATGATATCGCGCCGCTGCCCTGGGCCGGCTCGGCCGTGCTGGAGCATTACACGGCGCAGGGCGAGTGGGAAAAAGCCCGCGCCGCCATAGAGGAAAGCTTTAGAGCCAAGGCAATCGATCTTCCCACCGCGCAGCGACTGCGCGCGGTGATCGAAACGGCGATGGCGACGGAAAAACAAATCGAGAGTCCGCAAGAGGCGCTGCATCTTTCGCGCTTGGCGCTCAAGCGGCGTAGCGGCTTCACGCCGGCCGCCGTCGTCGCCGCGCGCGTTCTAACCCGCCACGGCGACAACAAGCAGGCGTTGAAACTGATCGAAAGCGTCTGGTCCAAGGCGCCGCATCCCGATCTCGCGGCGGCTTATCTCGATGCGCTTCCCGGCGAATCGAACGCGCAAACGCTAGAGCGCGTCAAGCGACTAGCCCAACTTGCTCCGGCCGCTCCGGAAAGCTGCCACGTTTTGGCGGAGGCGGCGCTTTCGGCGCGCGAGTTCGCGAAGGCGCGCGAGGCGCTGGCTCCGCTGATCGCGTCGGGCCGGCAGCCAACCGCGCATACCTGTCTGCTGATGGCGGAAATCGAGGACGCCGAGTTTGGTCCAAGCGGGGCCGTGCGCGAATGGCTGGCGCGCGGCTCGCGCGCCCCGCGCGATCCCGTATGGATCGCCGACGGCGTCCCGTCGAAAAGCTGGGCGCCCATCTCTCCGAAAACCGGGCGTCTCGACGCTTTTGAATGGGGACCGCCGCCTGATTCTTCTGCAAGCCACACGACGGATGAGCGACCCAACATTCCCGCCGCCTTCGTCAATCAAGCGCCGACCATCGCGGTCGCGCCGCCTCCCCCGAGCGCGCCCGCCTGAAGCCGCGCATTAGGCGCTATCAGGCGGAGGCCTTGCCCGGGCGGCGAATTCGCACATAAAGCGCGCCCTCGCCGCCATGCTTGCGCGAGGCCTCGCCAAATCCGACCACGACATCGCGCAGCGCGGGGGCCTGCAGCCAGAGTGGGGCCATCCGCCGCAACACGCCGCCGGCGTCGCCGCCCGAACCCTTGCCGGTGACGACAATCGCCATCTTCGCTCCGTCGGCTTGCGACCGGCGCAGGAACGCGATCAACGCATGATGCGCCTCGGCCTGGCGCATCCCATGCAGGTCGAGTTTGGCGTCGACGTCGAGCCGCCCGCGGCGCAAATATTTCCGTGTGCGGTGATCGATGTCCGCGAGCGCGGGAACCGGGCGGTCCCGCGGCGGCGCGTCACGCTGTGTCGAAGCGGCCGCGAAGGGACGCGCTTCGCTGGCCGAGACCGGCTCCGGCTTGGCGTGGATCGGCCGGGCGCGAAACGGCCGCACATCGGCGGTGACCGCCGACCATAGCTCGAGATCGAGCGCGGACAGCGATTTCGACCGCGCGGCCGGTCGCTTTATATCGGTCATGGCGCCCCCGCGTCCGCGCGGCAGTAAAACCACCAAATCCGCGCCATGGCGCACCCCGCCGGCCAGGGCGCCGGCGCTCGCGCCAGAGCCAAAATATATATCCGCCCGGCTTTCGCCAAGGATCGCCGAGCCCGTGTCCTGAGCGATCATCAATCTCGCGAAGGGGTCGGCGCGCTCGCCGCGCCAGGGAATCCGCGCGCTGATCCAGAACGGCAAGCCGTAGCTCCAAAGCCCCCTGTCCACCGCGATGGAACGCAGCGGCGTCAGCGCGCAGCCTTGGCCGCCGATGGGTCCAAGCGCTCGCGTCGGCGATGCGTCGATCCGAAAAAAGACGTAGGACTTGTTCTCCTGCATCAGCAAACGGCCCATCTGGCCCGGGCCAAGCCCCAGATCCCGCAGCCTCTCCTTGAGCACGCCGAGCGACATCAGCGCTTCGGAAACGAAACCGCGCTCGATCAACAACCTGCCGACGGACGTATAGGGATGGCCGTTGCGCCCGTCATAAGTGAGGGCGACGGCGCTCCCGTCCGGAAAGCGCAGCCGCGCCGATCCCTGAACCTGCATCAGGAACAATTCGACCCTGTCGCGCACGAAGGCCAGCGGCGCTCCGCGACTTTCCCAAGGGCCGTCTTCGATGACGCGCCGCTCGGCGTAAGGCTCCATCCCGCCGTCCGCCCGGCGCCGGCCGGCGGTCAGCAGGACGCCGTCCGAATCGCGGAAGGGCGCGTCGTTCAATGTGACGAGATCGTTCGGGCGTCCCAGCACAGGGGTTGAAAAGCCGGACTCCGCGTCGCGTCGCGCCTCGACCTCGACCTCGTAATATCCGGTAAGGAATCCGGGCGTCGACAGGCGATAGGGCGTGAACCAGCTTTTGAAAAAGCTGGCCGCGTCGCCGGTTTCCGACAAAGCGGCTTCGCTGGCGGCGATCAGCCCGGCGGTCGGAGGACGCGCCGGCCGCTGTTCGGCCAAGCCGGCGCGAATAATCTCCGCCGAGCGGCGGAAAGCGCCCAGCGCGGCTTCAAGATCGTCGCTCTCAAACCCTTCGAGCCCGTCGAAGGAGACGGCTTCGCGCATGAGCGGCGCGGGCGGCGGCGACACGGTTCAATGGACGGTTTCGGTTGCGACAAGCTTCCAATTTGGGTCTCGCGCGCGAGGGTTGCGCGCGAAAGTCCACAAATCGACAATCTTCGCCGCTTGACTGGGATCGCCTTCGATAACCTCGCCCTGGCGGTTGCGCCGCGCGGTGATCAGCTTGCTGGTGAAACGCACGGTGACGCTGTTCGACTGCGGCAGCGCGCGCGCATCGTCGACAACAGCCGAATCGATTGAGACGAGAGCGGATTCGACGCTCTCTCCACGCGCCTCCCGACCGGAAATCTCGGCCGCGAAACCGTCGAAAACATCCGCCGAGAGAAGCCGGCGCAAAGTGTCGCGATCCCCCTTGGCGAAGGCCGCGACAATTATTTCATAGGCTTTGCGCGCGCCTTCGATGAAAGCGGGGCCGGAAAAAGCCGCGTCGGTCGCGGCGATGGCGTCAAGCCCAGCCCAAGCCTTGCTTCCCGTTTCGGCGACGCCGTTCCAGCGATCGGCGGGCAAGGGCCTGGCCGCGCTCGAAATCGGCGCGGCGCCCGGCAACGGAGCGCCGCCCAGAGGCGCGCCGGTCGGCTGGAAGCGGTCGAGCGTCGGACCCTCGCGATCATTGCGCTCTCCGAGCACCGAACGCAGTTTCCACAGCACAAACACCGCTAACGCCGCGAAAATCAGCACGGAGGGGTCGAAGGCTTCGTCTAAGGGCAATTGAGTCACTCCCGGAAGATACCAGTTTGCGGTAGCATGTTGGCGGTTGCAAGTCACGAATCAAGCCCCAGCTATAACTATCTTGGGCCATGGAGCGTCGCCCCCAGAGGTTCATACGCCGTGAACAAGTCGAAACTCATCGCCTATGCAATTGGAATATGGCTCGGCATAGAGGTCGTCGCCTTTTTGCTGGTGGTGCAATTTTTGGGAGTGATGGCGGCGGTCGCCCTTGGCGTCGGCACCACCCTGCTTGGCCTTTTGGACATCAGGCGGCTGGTGACTTACTTGCGCGCCCGCATGGGCTGGTCCGGCGAAAAGAAAGCCCAGCCGTCGTCCAACATGGTCGACGGCGGCTTGCAGGCCTTGGGCGCGCTCCTTTTGATCTTGCCTGGTTTCGCTTCGGACCTCGTGGGTCTGGCGCTCAAGGCGCCGTCCATTCGCGGCGATATCGCCCAACGTCTGCGCGGTGGAGGCGCCCGCAAGGGCCCACGCACGATCGACCTCGCGCCCAATGAATGGAAAAGCCTGGATCACCGCAAATCGCGACGGCGCGGCCCGCGCGCTAAACCCGGCGGCGCGCCGCCGTGCGCTTCCTGACGACGGACGCTCGTCACTTGTCGCGCCGCGGCGGACGTGTTACCCGAGCCCGGCGATAAGGGCGCGCCCAGCCACGCGGCGCGCGCTTAATGATCTGGAATTTTAGGGAGTTTGATATGGCGGACGGCAATGGCAACGGCGGAGCGGCGCAGGAGGCGACTGGCGCGCCGGCTCTCAATGCTTTGGGACAATATCTCAAGGATCTCTCCTTCGAAAATCCCAATGCGCCGCGCTCGCTCGGGCCGCAAGAAAAATCTCCCAACATCGGCATTCAAGTGAATGTGAACGCCAAGCAATTGGCTCCGACCGATTTCGAGGTGTCGATCTCTCTCGACGCCAAGGCGGGCGAGGGAGTCGATCTTTTGTTCAAGCTGGATCTCGAATATGCGGGCGTGTTCCGTTTGACCAATATTCCGGAGGAGCAGATGCATCCGATCATCATGATCGAATGCCCGCGGCTGTTGTTTCCCTTCGTGCGCCAGATCGTCGCCGACGCCACTCGCGACGGCGGATTCCCGCCGCTGTTCATCGACCCGATCGATTTCGTCGCCCTCTATCAACAAAAGGCCGCCGAGGCGCAAAACCCCAATGCCTCCGCTGGGAACTGAACCGCGAAGCGCTTAAGCGGCCGGAAGGCCATAACGGGCCAGCGTCGCCGCCAGGGACTCGCTCGGGGCGGCGCCGCTGGTGAATATCGCCCGGCGCCGCGGCGCATCGCCGTTGGGCGCGTCGGGACCGAGATTTTCGGCGAGCACTTGATCGGCGCGGCGCGCGATCGCCGGAGCGGAGTCGATCCAGTCGACCGGCCAGGGCGCGAGACGGGCGAACAACTCCAGCAGCAGCGGATAGTGGGTGCAAGCCAGCACGATCACATCGGTGCGCGCGCCCTCCCGTTGCACGAAGCAGGAGGCGATCTCCGAGGCGATGGCCCCATCCGCGATCTCTTCACCGTGAATGGCGCTCTCGGCGAGCTTGGCCAAATGCTTCGACCCGACCAGCGTCACGGCGCAGCCGCCGGCGAATTCCTGAATGAGCTTTTGCGTATAATCGCGCGCCACCGTGCCGGGCGTCGCCAGCACCGAAATCAGTTTCGTCCGCGACATCGCGGCGGCGGGCTTTATCGCCGGCACGGTGCCGACAAAGAGCACGCCGGGCCATCGCGCGCGCAACTGCGGCAACGCCAAGGTCGAGGCGGTGTTGCAGGCGATCACAACGATGTCGGGCTCGTGCTCGTCGATCTGCGCCGCCATGACGGCGAGGATGCGCGCGACCAACTCCGGCTCGCCCCAGGAGCCGTAAGGAAACCCCGCGTCATCGGCGCAATAGACGAACTCCGCGTTCGGGCGGATTTTTACGATTTCCGAGAAAACGGTGAGCCCGCCAAGGCCTGAATCGAAGACGAGGATTTTGGGGGAGCGGGTCATCACGAGGGCGAGACTTTCGAACGGCGGCGGCGAATCTTTCGCCGAACAGGCATAAGACAGGCGCGGGTTTTAACAAAGTGTGTTTGACCCTTTGACCGGGCTTCCCCTTATGTTACGAAAATTCAACGACGGGCGCGCCGTGTTGTTTTCGGGGCGGACCGGCCAGCGAAAAAGGGGCGAAAAAGCCCCGGGACAAAAGGGAGACGTAATCCATGAGCGAACGGCGCTCGTCTTTTGGCTATGAAGATCTGCTCGCCTGCGGCCGCGAGGAACTGTTCGGCCCCGGCAATGCGCAGTTGCCGCTGCCGCCGATGCTCATGTTCGATCGAATCACCGAGATTTTCGAGACGGGCGGCGAACACGGCAAGGGGTATGCGCGCGCCGAATTCGACATCAAGCCAAGCCTTTGGTTCTTCGACTGCCATTTCAAGGGCAATCCCGTCATGCCCGGCTGCCTCGGCCTCGACGCGATGTGGCAGATGGTCGGTTTCTACCTCGCCTGGCTCGACCTTCCCGGCCGCGGGATGGCGCTCGGCGTCGGCGAGGTGAAATTCACCGGCATGGTGCGCCCCAGCGTGAAGCTGGTCACTTATGGCATAGACTTCAAACGCGTCTTCAAGGGCAAGCTCGTGCTCGGCATCGCCGACGGCTGGGTGGCGGCCGATGGCGAGCGCATATACGAAGCCAAGGATTTGCGCGTCGGCCTGGCCAAGGCGGAGGCCTAAAGGGCAAGACGGTTTCCGCATCACACAAAAGAACAAGCTCGAGGACTTTGGTCCGGGCGCGGGGAGAAGCAAAATGAGACGTGTTGTCGTCACCGGAATGGGGATCGTGTCGTCGATCGGCAATAACGCCAATGAGGTTGTCGCCTCGCTGCGCGAAGCGAGATCGGGCATCGTCAAGGCCGACAAATACGCCGAGCTCGGCTTTCGCTCGCAAGTGCATGGCATGCCGACGCTCGACGCGTCGCAAGGTCGTCGACCGCCGCGCCATGCGCTTTCACGCCGCCGGCACCGCCTGGAACCATGTCGCCATGGAGCAGGCCATCGCCGACTCGGGCCTTGGCGAAGACGAAGTCTCCAATGAGCGCACCGGCATCATCATGGGTTCGGGCGGCCCCTCCGCCAAGGTCATCGTCGACTCCGCCGATCTGACCCGCACCAAGGGGCCAAAGCGCGTCGGGCCCTTCGCCGTGCCCAAGGCCATGTCCTCGACGGCCTCCGCGACGCTCGCCGTCTGGTTCAAGATCAAGGGCGTCAATTATTCGATCTCCTCGGCCTGCGCGACCTCGAATCACTGCATCGGCAACGCCTATGAGCAGATACTGTGGGGCAAGCAGGACATTGTGTTCGCCGGCGGCTGCGAGGAGCTCGAATGGGAGCTCTCGGTGCTGTTCGACGCCATGGGCGCCATGTCCTCGTCCTACAACGACACGCCGGCCACGGCCTCGCGCGCCTATGACAAGAACCGCGACGGCTTCGTGATCGCCGGCGGCGCCGGCGTGCTGGTGCTCGAGGAATATGAGCGCGCCAAGGCGCGGGGCGCGAAGATTTACGGCGAAATCGCCGGCTATGGCGCGACCTCGGACGGCTTCGACATGGTGGCCCCCTCCGGCGAGGGCGCTGTTCGCTGCATGCGCCAGGCGCTCGCCACCGTGAAGACGCCGATCGACTATATCAACCCGCACGCCACCTCGACGCCGGTCGGCGACGTGAAGGAGATCGAGGCGCTGCGCGAAGTGTTTGGCTCTGGCGACAAATGCCCGCCGATTTCCGCGACCAAGTCGCTGACCGGCCACTCGCTCGGCGCGACCGGCGTGCAGGAGGCGATCTATTCCCTGTTGATGATGCAGAACGGCTTCATCTGCGAGAGCGCCAATATCGAGGAGCTCGATCCGGATTTCGCCGACATGCCGATCCTTCGCGAACGCCGCGACAACGCTCATTTGCGCGCGGTGCTGTCCAACTCCTTCGGCTTTGGCGGCACCAACGCGACTCTGGTGTTCAAGCATCCGGACGCCTAATTCGCGCGCGAAGAAGGATCGTGTAAGGAACAATCATAGATGACGGGTTCAAAAGGTTTGATGCAAGGCAAGCGCGGCCTCGTGATGGGGGTCGCCAACGACCATTCGATCGCCTATGGCATCGCTCGAAAGCTCGGCGAGCATGGCGCGGAGCTCGCCTTCACCTATCAGGGCGAGGCGATCCTGAAGCGCGTGGCCCCGCTCGCGAAGGAGCTTGGTTCGGACCTTGTGCTTCCTTGCGACGCCGAGGATATTTCGACGGTCGACGCGGTGTTCGCCCGGTTGCGGGAGGAGTGGGGAGAGCTCGATTTTCTCGTCCATTCCATCGCCTATTCCGACAAGAACGAGCTCAAGGGCCTATACGCCGACACCAGCCGCGAGAATTTTATCCGCACGCTGGTGATCTCATGTTTCTCCTTCACCGAGGCGGCGAAGCGCGCCGCGGCGATGATGAAGAACGGCGGATCGTTGTTGACGGTGAGTTTCGCCGGCGGCACCCATGTCATGCCCAATTACAATGTGATGGGCGTCGCCAAGGCGGCGCTGGATTCGTCGGTGCGTTATCTCGCCGCCGATTTCGGCGATCGCGGCATTAGAGTGAATGCGATTTCGCCTGGGCCGGTGCGGACCATGGCGGGCGCCGGCATCACCGGCGCGCGCGCGATGGGCGCGTTCCAGAAAGCGCACTGCCCGCTGCGGCGCATGATCACGCTCGACGAAATCGGCGGTTCGGCGCTTTACCTTTTGTCGGAGCTGTCGGGCGGCGTGACCGGCGAAATTCATCTGGTCGACGCCGGCTACAACATCATGCTGCAACCGCGGCCCGAGGATTTGAACGGCGGCGGCGAATAGGGCGCGGGCCCTATTTTGCGCTCGCCGCGATTCTTTCCATCTCCGCCTCGGCGCGCAGACTGTCGACGTCGCGGAAGATCGAGGAGACGGCGAGCGCCCGGCCGCCCTGCATATAGCGGAGAAGGCAGTCCCTGGCCGCGATGTCGCCTTCGACCTCAATCGCGTCCCAGCTTTCGGCGTGGCCGACGTAATTGATCGGCGTGTCGTAATGCTGGCTCCAGAAGAAGGGGACGGCGTCGAAGGCCTCGCGCGCGCCCAGCATGTTGCGCGCCGCCACGGCGCCCTGCCGCTCGGCGACGACCCAATGTTCGACGCGAATGCGCGCCCCACTGTGCGGATCGGGCCAACGCGCGATGTCGCCCGCCGCGAAGATTCCCGGCGCGCTGGTTTCGAGAAAAGCGTCGACGAGGACGCCGCGATCCATGGCGAGGCCCGCCTTTTCCGCGAGTTCGAGCCTTGGCCGCACGCCGACGCCCGCGACGACCAGTTCGGCCTCCAGGCTCTTCCCGCTCTTTAGCGTCACTCGCCTTTCGTCGATCGCGGTCGCGACATCCTCGAGGTGGAAGATGACGCCATGCTCTTCGTGCAGCTTGCGCACAAAGGCGCCGATTTCGGCGCCGAGCACGCGCTCCATCGGGATCTTCTCGGGCGCGGCGACGTGAACCTCCAGTCCGCGCGCCCGCAAGGAGGCCGCGACTTCGAGACCGATGAAGCTCGCGCCCAGCACGACCACGCGCCGCGCTTGCGTCGCGCGCGCGATGATCTCCCGGCAATCGGCGAGCGAACGCAAGGTGCGCACATGCGGCAGCTCCGCGCCCGGAATCTGGAGCCGCACGGGCTCGGCCCCGGTCGCCAGCAGCAGCCGGTCGAATTCGAGCGCGCTCCCATCGGCGAGCGTCAGCCGCCGCGCCTTCGCGTCGAGGCCGTTGGCGACGACGCCGAGCCGTAGGTCGATCCCATTCTCGGAATAGAAACTCTCCGGCCGCAGCGGCAGCCATTCCTCCGGCGCGCCGCCGGCGAGATAGTCCTTCGAGAGATTGGGGCGATCGAGCGGCGGCGCGTCCTCGGCGCTCAGCATGACGAGCTTGCCCGCGAAACCCTGGCGCCGCAGCTCCGCCGCGGCCGCGAGGCCCGCCGCGCCGCCGCCGACGATCACCACCGTTTTCGAGGCCTCCGCGGGGGCGGGGGCGCGGGTTTTCGCCGTGCGTTCGCCGCGCACGAAAACCTTGCCGTCCCGACGTTCGACAGTCCAGCAGGGGAGCCGGTCGAGCGCCGGAGCGCGCAGGACTTCCCCCGTGGCGAGGTCGAAGCTCGCGTGGTGCCAGGGACAATGGATCTCCCCGCCCAGGACGAGTCCGTCGACAGCGGCGCGTGGTAATGCGCGCAATGCGCGCCGATCGCGAAAACCTCGTCTTCGCGCAGCACCAGCAGCACTTCCTTTTCCCCGACCCGGCCGACCAATTTGCCATCGCGCTCGAGTTCGGCGAAGTCGACGCCTTGGGTGAGGTCGGGGCCATTCGGGGTTTCGGAACCTTCGGTCATCGTCGTCTCCTTGGATCTTTGGCCCCGGCGCTCAGTATTCTTTCGCCAAGCACTCGCGCGCAAACTCGTCCAGGCGCCCCGCGCGCGCTTTCGCCTCGGTCGGCAGTTCTTCGCTCGCCGCGCGCTCCGCCATGCAGGCGCAGGCCTCGCGGCAAACGGATTTTCCGCCCGCGCTCGCCTCGCATTGCGCGACGCAGGCGCCGACGAAACCGCCCGAACTCCGGTCGCTCGGCGCCGCCCCGACGAAAACGAGCGCGGCGAAAAGGCCAAAGAGCAGCGGCTGGTGGATTAGATAGAGCGCGAGACTGTGTTGGCCAAGCCAGGCCAGCGGTCCGGCCTCGAGATTTCCGCCGATCACCCCCCAGCCTCGAGTCTCCCAAAACTTAGCCGCGGCGACGCCGGCGAAGACGGCGGCGCACCAGGGCACAATCGGCCGATAATCATTGGTCAGCGGCTCGAAGGTCGAAAGACCGATCCAGTTCAGCCAAGGGGTGTTGAAGGCGGGCGAGGCGAAGAACATCGGCGCCAGGGCCGCCACGAGCGAGGCAAGAAGCGCGGCCGACCAGGGGAGGGGAAGCAATGGCGCCGCCAAGAGGCTCGCGAGGGCGATGCAGTGCAGAATTCCGAAGAACACGAAGGCTTGCGGAAACGCGATATAGGTGCCGAGCGAGACCAGTCCCGCCGCGCCAGCGATCACGAAAAACCGGCGCCAGAACGCCCTCGGGCCGGCGCCCCGCGCGCGCGCCACGACCAGACTGACGCCGACGATGAACAAGAAAGCGATGGCGATGGCGTGGCCAAACAGTTTCACGCTCGCCGAATAGGGAAAATCCCTGTCGATATAACCGAAATTGCCGAGGTCCCAGGTCAGATGGAACGCCACCATGGCGACGATGGCGGCCCCACGCGCGGCGTCGAGGGCGACGATGCGCGCGGACGCCGCCGTGGTCATTTCGCCAGCACCGTGGCGGCCTGGAACTTGCCGAAGACCATGTCCGGCGCCGACAGATTGTGGCGCGACGGCAAATGCCGTCCTACCCATAATTCCGTGGCGTTGGCGCCAGGAAAGCCGATCACCTCGGCCTCCTGCCAACTCGCGCCGCGCTTGTTGCGCCAGGCGACGCGCGCGGCGTCGTTCATCGTTTGCATCGCGAACATCGAACGCAGCGAGGCGAAAGGCAGCCCCTCGGGCATCGCGTCGCTGTAGCAAACGTCGAGCGCGATGTGTTCCTGGTCGATCTTGTCCAGTTTGATCCGCGCCGTGCCGCCGCGCTTGAATTTCAGCACGAAGGTTCGGGTCTCCGGCTCGAAGGCGATTTCCTCGAAGGCGACGATCGGGCGCTGCTGTATCTCGACCGGTCCGATCAGAAAGGACGAGCCATAGGCGGTCCAGCGCATCTCCTCGAAGGGCAGCGGACGAGCGCGCCAATAGCCGTCGGGCGGATAGAAGGCCATGATCTCTTCGGCGCGCTGGCGATAGTTCATCCAGAGCTGCACGAGGTGAAAGCCATTTTCGACACGATCGCCGACGCGCACCGGCACGGTGGGGGCCCGCCAAAACGCCTTGGCTGGGAAGGTGTAGCCCGTCAGCCAGAAGTCCGGCGTCTCCCAAAAGGTCAGGCGGCGCGTATGCTCGACGACTCCGGAATAGTCATGGGAGAACTCGCAACTCGACCAGTCGGGCGCATAGCGGTCGGTCCCGATCATGTTGATGTAGGAGGGATGCACGGCCTGGACTTGCATGCGGCGCAGGCGCGAAGAGAATAAATCGAGTTCGATGTTGTCCTTCTCGGCGCACAGTTCCGGCACCGATTTATTCTCGACGCGCACCTGCAACTCGTCTTCGGGTTCGGATTGCGCGAGGGACTTGGGCGCGCCGAGCGCGAGACCCGTTCCCCCAACAAAACTGGCCCCGCCAAGCAGGAAGCGGCGGCGATCGGTCGACGTCATGTTCGTGGGCATTCCTTGTTTTGGCCGCGCAAGCGGCGGCGCGCCATTCCGGGTGAACGGCGGCGCGCTATTACTGCTTCGGTCTTACGGCGAAAACAAGGAGTTGTTTTGTGGATTCCGGCAGAGGCTCGAGCCATTCGGGAATCGCGCCTCGCGCCAGCGCCGCGCCAAGGCCGTTCGGCGCGTGCAAGGCGAAATCGGACACATCGCGGGCGCACCACAGCACCATTTGCGCTCCCGCCGCGCGCAAAATTTGCTCCGCCTCGTCCGGCGGGGCCAGGAAGGCGTCGACGACGATGCGATTGCCGTGATTGTCGCGGTGATAGGGCCCGGCGAAAACGCTGTGATGCGTATGAGCGAGCAAATAGGGACCGAGATTGACCGACGCGGCCACGCGGGCCGGTTCGAGATGTTTTAGCGGTTCGAGCGCCGCCGGTTTCAGACAAAGGGACTCCTCGGTCGCCTGAACCACCGTCGCGATGTTCCCGTCCTTCTCCGGCTTGGGAAGGATGCTCGCCAGTCCCACGGGGGAGACTCCGATGCAGAACACGCCGGCGAGCAAGGCGCGGGTGAATCCGCTGAAAGAGGCGCCGACCCGATGGGCGACGGCGACCACCGCGATGACCAGCGGCGCCATGGCGATGGGCGTGACCGACGAAAAGACCCGCACTTGCCACATCCCGGCGGCGAAACCGATCCCAATCGCCGCGGCGACCAACAACCAACGGCGCCGCGCGATCCCGTGCTCCCGGACGGCTTCGGCAAGCGCGGCCGCGAAGCCCAGGATCACGGGCAGGCCCATCACGACGACGAGATTGGGCGTCTTATCCCAGAATTTTAGCAGCGGCGTGGCTTCGGTCACATGCGACAGCCATAACTCGCGCAGCAGCGGATCGAGACCGCCAAGCGGGTCGCCGACACATTTCGGCGCGATGGCGGCGATTGGCGCGATAACCGCGGCTCCGACAACCGCCACCGCCGCCGCCCGCCCGCGCATGGTCGCGAGGCGCGGGGCGAGCGCCGCGAGCGCCGCGAAACCCAGCGTTCCCGCGGCGAGGGCCGCGAGGTGAACCGCGGAATAGGCGTCGCAGGCGGACAGGAGATAACGCGCGGGGGCGACCGTCGCCGCGAAGCACGCCGGAAAGGCGATCAGCGCGCCGCCGGCGAACCAGCCCATTGACGCGCGCATCTTGGCCCCGTCGACAACGAAGAGCGTGGCGAGACCCGCCAGCATCACCGCGAAAAACGGCAGATTCTCGAGACTGATGGCGATGGACAGCGCCATCGCCAGACTCGCCGGCGCCATCGCCCGCGCCTCCTTGGCGTCCAATCCGCGCAGAAAAAGGCCGAGCGACGCGAGCAGCAGGACGATCTGAGGCGCGTGGTGATCGATCCGTCCCGGAACGAATTGCAAGAACACCGCGCCGGAGAGAAGACCGAGCAACACCGCGACATGTTTCGACGCGGACGGCGCCAGAATTTTGGTGAACCAGGCCATGAGGCCAAGCAATGTCGCCAGCAGCGCCAGCGGAAAGACCAGCCGCGTCGCGCGCTCGGCGTGATCGGCGTCGAGAAACAAGCGGAAAAACAGCTCCAATCCCGCGAGCGGAACGTCGACGACGCGCGACCAGTGGCTGAACACCCCCATCGGCGGATCGAACCGCCAGGTCGTCATGTCGAACCAGGATTGCCCGGCCAACAGATCGCGCACCTGGACCGCGCGCATGGCGTCGTCGGTGTCGAAAAAATGCCCCGTGCTCCAGACCTCTCGCGCCTGCGAAAAAGTGATTCCGACCGCCGCCAAAGCGGCGAGCAAGACGGTCCCCCAGAGCGGAAATTCGGCGGCGCTCGACTTTAAAGCCAAGCCCCAGGCCGTCGCGGCGCGCTTCATCAAATGCGTTTTCGCCACGTCCGAGAACAGCAACATGCGACGCGCGGTGAAATTGAAGAGAAACACGAAGCCGGCCGTTGGAACCTTGGCGAGGGGAACCGAAAGCCCGACCTGCTCCACGAAAGTCTTCATCAAAATTTCGTTGAGCAGCAAACCGATCAGGCCGGTCACGAGGAAACCGAATATTTCCTGCGACGGGCGCAAACGCCTGATGTCGCCGAACACATAGCGAACGCTCAGCCAATAAACGAGCCCGAGGCCCGATGTGAAGCCGATCGCCGCCGCGACAAGGTAATTGACGCCGAGCGCCTTGTTGAGAAACACCATCGTCCCGGCGTCGAGCGCCAGGGCGCCGAGGCTCGCGATCCCGTATTTGAAGAGATCGACGATAATGCGCCCCAGGCCGCCGCGGCGCGACCGATCGAGCAGGGACAGGCGAACGTCCGAAAGTTGCGTCATGATCAGGCGACCTTGCGGGGCACGAGACGCTCGCTGGACAACGCCTCCCGCGCGCCCGACATGCCGCTTTCGGAATATTCGGCGTCCTCGTTGACCTGCCAGACGTCGTAGACCGCTTTCCCCGCCATGATGTTGAGGGCGCTCAACATGCCCGTCATCATCGCATGGTCCTGATTATTATATTTGTGCATGCCATTGCGGCCGATCAGATGCAGCGTCGGAAAGCGCGTGGCGATCTCGAGACGAACGGCTCTCACAT
The DNA here is from genome assembly GCA_963710695.1 of uncultured Alphaproteobacteria bacterium. Classification (GTDB taxonomy): domain Bacteria; phylum Pseudomonadota; class Alphaproteobacteria; order Rhizobiales; family Beijerinckiaceae; genus Methylocystis. The sequence continues at coordinate 493,625 of CAVQBO010000009.1, forward strand.
TGTCGGCGTAGGCGTCGTCGTAAACGGGATAAGCCTTGGCCTGACGCACGACGCAGGCGTCGAACACGTCGCCGGGATCCATCAGCCCAATCTTGGCGATCTCGTTCTTGGCGAGTTCGATCAATTCGCTGTCGGGCGAGGACCAAACGCCGTCGCCCTCAAAACAGAAATATTCCAGTCCAAGACAGGTCGAGACGCCGTCGGCGATCATCTCCGGCGACCAGGAGCGGAAATTCTGCACGCGCCCGACCTTGACCGAAGGATCGTGGATATAGACCCAATTGTCCGGCAACTCCTTTTGCGGACGGCCGATCAGCACCACGGTCAGAAAATCGCGATATTTGAGGTCTCGCGCGTTGAACAGGCTGAGCGGCCTGGGCTCGATCGCGTTCATCAATTCGCGCACGGGGGCCGACGACAGCACATGACGGGCTTGAAAGGTTTCGACTTCGCCGTCGCCGCGCGTCGCCGTGACGGTCCATAGCTTGCTGGCCTCGTCATAGCGAAGACCGGCGACGGTGCGGCCCATCCGCAACTCGCCGCCAAAGGCCTTGATCTTGCGCGCGGCCTCTTCCCACATCATGCCGGGGCCGCGGCGCGGGTAGCGAAACGATTCGATCAGCGATTTCGCGCCTTCTCCATTGGCTCCCTTGCGCAAGCCGAGCGAACGGCGCAGAGCGTCGATGATGGCGGCGGCGAGACTGAGCCCCTTGATGCGCTGCGCCGCCCAATCGGCGGAAATCTCGTCGCAACCCATTCCCCAGACTTTTTCGGTGTAGGTCTTGAAGAAAATCCCGAACAGACGTTCGCCGAACTGATTGCGCACCCACTCATGAAAGGAGCGCGGATTTTTCACCGGAAAGAGCTTGGCGAAGCCAAAGGACGCCATGCATCTGGCGCTTTCGAATAATCCAAGATTTTTCAAAGCCTCGAACGCCTTGAGCGGATAGGCGTAGAATTTGCCGCGATAGTAGATGCGCGACAGGCGCGGCCGTTCGAGAAAATCGTCGGGCAGAATTTCATTCCACAGATCGACGATCTCCTTCGACTTCGAAAAGAACCGATGCCCGCCGATGTCGAACAAGAACCCTTTATAATTCGCGGTGCGGCTGATGCCGCCGACGTAAACGGGATCGTGCTCGAGGATGAGCACGTCGCGACCATTCTTAGCCAGAGTGTAACCTGCGGTGAGTCCAGCGGGACCGGCCCCGATAACGAGCGTTTCGCGAATGTCGTTCATGTCAGCCCTGAAATGTCCCGGCCGGCGCTCGCGGCCTTTTTGACATGCGGAGCTTTGCCGCCCCGCTTAGAGCCGAATATGAACGGTGGAGGTTAACGACGACTTACGGCGCGCCGGGGAACCGTTAATACCGCCGAAAAAACAATGCCGAGGGCCCGCCGCGAACTGGCGGGCTTCGCGGATTTCCATGGATTGGAACGCTTTCCCGCGCTTCGCCGAAGACTCGTCAACCCTCCGCGCTTCTCCCGCGGGGCCGGCGCCGCTTTCGCGACGAATCCGATCGGTCCGCGCTCGGAACCTCGGGCGCGCCGTTTCAACCGCGAGCTTTAAAAATCTCCCTCGTACGTCAGAAGCCTCCGTAATAGTATGAATAGAGGATAATAATAGGGAGAAGCCTGCCAGCCCCTCACGCCGATCGGGAAATGGCGATGATGCGGGGGCGCGTAGGCCAAGGCTTCCGCGTGACCGTAACGCTGTTCGATTCGCCAACATTGTCCTGGCGTGGCGATGGGCGCTGGCGAAGCGGGTGGAGCCGGGAGGCGCGCCCGTGATGGAAATGCTGCCGCCCTCGGTCTGCACCATATGATAGAGCTGCGCGGCGTGACCCGGCGACAGGCGCACGCAGCCATGCGAGGCCGGCCTTCCCAGCGCGCCAGTGGCGTAAGTGCCGTGGATGGCGTAGCCGCCGCGAAAGAATATCGAGTAAGGCATCGGCGACATGTGGTATTTTTTCGAATAATGCATGCGCTGGAGCCCGGTCGGCGCATAGCTGCCGCGCGGGGTGCTGTAACCGGAGCGGGCCGTGGAGATCGGCCAACTGTAGCTCCCGCTCGAAGACTCGACTTGCATCGTCTGCGTGCTCAGATTGATGTGAATTTGCGTCGTGGCCCGCGCCGTCGTGAGCGCGCCCAACATGCTGAAAAGGATGATGAGTATAGTTTTTGCAAAACGCATGACGCACTCCCGATGCCGTGCCGACGCTGCCTCATTTGCGACATATTTAGCGGCTTCGCCTTCACAGACAATGGTAAAAGAGACGGTAAGGTTGACAAACTTAAACGGATCGGCATGGCTGTCAAAGACGCATAATTTTTCGACAAGGCGCGACACATGCCTGATCTGAAGTGGCGCATATTTATTCTTGTGCTTACGCTGGCGGGGCCAGCAATCGCGCAAGACAAGGGCACGCTGAATCCTCGGCCGCTGCCGCCGCTGGCCAATCCGGCCGATCCGACGACGCCGGCCAAGGAACTCTTTGGCCGGGCGCGAGACCCGGCGCCGACCGAGTCCGAACCTGTCGGCTTTTATTCCAAGGGCTGTCTCGCCGGCGGCGAGGAACTGCCGGTGAATGGCCCGAACTGGCAAGTCATGCGGCTTTCGCGCAACCGCAACTGGGGCCATCCGGCGTTGATCGCCTTCCTCCAGCGCTTCGCCCCCGCCGCCGCCGAGGCTTCGGGATGGCCCGGCATTCTCATCGGCGACATGTCGCAGCCGCGCGGCGGCCCGATGCTGACGGGCCACGCCTCGCACCAGATCGGGCTCGACGCCGACATCTGGCTCACGCCCATGCCCGCGCGCGAACTGGGCCGCGCCGAGCGGGAGGAGATGTCGGCGACCAATATGGTGCGGGAGGACGGGCTCGACGTGATCCCCGGGCTTTGGACGCCGAGCCACCTCGCCGTGGTGCGCGCCGCCGCGCAGGACCCCGCCGTGCAGCGGATTTTCGTCAATGCGGCGATCAAACGGGCGATGTGCCGCGTCGCCGCCGGCGAGCCCTGGATGCGCAAGGTGCGGCCCTATTACTCGCACAACTATCACTTCCACGTCCGGCTCTACTGCCCGCGCGGCGCGGAAAGCTGCAGGGATCAGGACCCGACGCCGACCGGCGACGGCTGCGACGCTTCGCTCGCCTGGTGGTTCAGCGACGAGGTGCTGCACCCCAGACCGTCGAACAAGACCTGGCCGCCGATGACCATGTCCGCGCTGCCGTCGGAGTGCCGCGCCGTGCTGAACGCGCGATAGGCGCCGCTCGGATCCGCGCTGCTGCTCGCGCCGTTCGCGCGGCCGGGCTCAGTCGGCGATGCCCAGAGACACCTCGCCGACGCCGGCGATGCTCCCCTCGACCCGGTCGCCCGGGAGAAGCGGTCCGACGCCCTCGGGCGTGCCGGTGAAAATCAGATCGCCCGCCGCCAGCGCGACATAGCGCGACAGTTCGGCGATCACGCCGGCCACGTCGAGGATCATGTCGGCGAGGTCGCCGTTCTGTCGAACGGCGCCGTTAACGCTCAGCGCGATCCGGCCGCTGCTCGGATGGCCGATCCGCGCGGCCGGGCGGATCGCTCCGATCGGCGCCGATTGATCGAAGCCCTTGGCGAGATCCCAGGGCTTGCCTTCGTCGCGCGCCTGTTTTTGCAGATCGCGCCGGGTCAGGTCGATCCCGGCGGCATAGCCATAGACATGCTCCAGCGCTTGCGTGCGTAAAATATTGGCGCCGCCGGAGCCGAGCGCCGCCACCAGTTCGATCTCATAATGAAGATTTCGGGTCATCGGCGCATAGGGAATGACCGAGCCGCTGACCACGACCGCGTCGGCGGGCTTGGAGAAGAAGAACGGCGGCTCCGCGCCCGGGTCCTTGCCCATTTCGCGCGCATGGGCGGCATAGTTGAGCCCAACGCAAAAGATGCGTCGCACCGGAAAGCGCCCGATTTCGCCGTCGATCGCGACGCTGGGACAGGGGCGGCGGGGCGAACAGAAATTGCGTTTCGCTCATTAAGGGCTCGCTTCAAGTTTTTGTCGTGGGTTCCGCCTTTTAGACCCTTCGCGGATCGGGCGCAGCGGGAATTTCGCGAAGGCGCGTCAACGCGACAAAGCGCTTGCCGCCTGATAGTTTTGCGCCCAGCGAACGAGCGCATCCGCTGGCGTCGCGCGGAGAAAAAAATGCAACTCACCGTCGACGAGGCGGCCAGCGATCTCGCGAGCGCGCTCGAGCGTCGGCAGTTCGGCTTCGGCCTCCTCGACGAGGCTCTTATCGTCGCGCGCCGCCGCGGCGCCCTTTCCGACTGGCTGCCGCCCGAGGGCGAGCCGGCCTGCTCGTCGCCGTTGCTGCTGCATATGGAGGACGCCATCCGCGCGCTGCGCGAGCGGGACGGAGAAATCGTGCTGCCGTCGATGCGCCCGCCGGCGCCGGATGCGACGCGCGTGACGATTTCAATCGCCTGGAACGCGGCGAGCCGCCGCTTCGTCATTATCACCACCCCCGACCATGGCGCGGAGCAGATCGACCGGCTGCTGGCCTCGGAACGGCGCGAAAAGCTGCTTTTGCAGCAGCAGGCCGAGGCGGCGCAGACGCGGTTGCGCGTCGCCGACACGCTCTATCGCGACATAGTGGAATGCGCCGGCGATCTCGTGCTGCGCTTTCGCGCCGACCGGCGCATCGTATTCGCCAACCGCCGCGCGGCGAGCTTTCTCGGCGTTCCGCAAGACGCGCTGCTGAACCGCTCGATCGACGGAGTTTTTCCCTCGCTCGGACAGGAAAATCCCTGGCGCCTCGACGCCTATGCCGAGCGGCCCGCCTCGTTCGAAATGGCGGCGCGAGACGCGCGCGGCGCGCCGGTCTGGCTGTGGTGGGACGCGCGCTTTTCCGGCCCCGAGGGCGGCGGCGAATTTCAGGCGGTCGGGCGCGACATCACCGCCGTGCGTCGCCTTCGCGCCGAACAGGACAAGGCGCGCGAGGCGGCGCGCGCGGCGGAACTCGCGTCCCAGCGCCTGCGCATCGCCCATGATCTGCACGACACCTTGGCGCGCTCGATCGTGACGCTCATCCTGGAGATGGGACTTGTCGCGAAGACGACCCGAGACGAAGAAGCCCGCGCCAAGCTCATCGAGCTTCAGGCCGAGGCGCGCGCCGGCCTCGCCGAGGCGCGCGACGCCATCACCCGGCTGCGCGCCGCCCGCCGCGACGAGGACGACCCGAAACGGATCGTCGAGGCGTTCGCGAAACGCGCCCGCGAAAAAGGGCCGTTGGAACTGCGCGCGGACCTATCCCTCGACATCCGCGCGCTCCCCTCCGAAACAGCCGAAGCCTTATGCCGAATCTTGCGCGAAGCCCTGCGCAACATCGAGCTGCACGCTTGCGCGCGGCGCGTCGAAATCGACATGCGCGAGCAAGACGGCGTGGTCCATCTCGATATCGGCGACGACGGCGTGGGTTTCGACCCGGCGCGCCGGCGGCGGGACATTTCGGATTGGTGGGGATGAAAGAGCGCGCGGCGGCCATTAACGCGACGCTCGACATTGTCAGCGCGCCGGGCGAAGGCGCGCATTTGAGTCTTCGCGCGCCGCTCGGCTGGCGAGAGCCTTAGTCGAACAGTTTTGGATCGTAGTTGCGCAGCGCGCCGCAAAATTCGCAGGTGACGCCGATGCGGCCGTCGTCGCCGATCATGGCGCCGCGCTCTTCGTGCGAGAAACTGCGCAGCAGATTTTCGACCCGCGCGTCCGAGCAGCGGCAAAACGCCTTGAGTTCGCGCTCCGCGAACACCGTGACCCCGCGCTCGTGAAACAAACGAAACAGCAGTCGCTCGGCCGAAAGGCTCGGGTCGACCAGCTCGTGATCCTCCAGCGTCGCGGCCAGCGCCAGCCCCTCGGTCCAGGCGTCGGCTTCCTCCGGCGCATCCTGGCCGAGCCCGCCCGAAGGCGCGTCGCCGGGCGGGAGGTCGCGCGCGGCGACGCCGCTGGCGGGCAAATATTGCAGCAAGAGTCCGCCCGCGCGCCAGCCGCGGCCTTGCGGCGTGACGACTTCCGCCACCGCGAGACGCACGAAGGAGGGGATTTGTTCGGACTGGCGAAAATACTGATGCGCCGCCTCGGCGAGGCCGCCGCCATCGAGCGCGACGACGCCCTGGTAGCGCGCGGCGTCCTCCTCGCGCTCGATGGTCAGCGCCATATGGCCGTTGCCGAGCAATTCTCCGACGGAGGCGGCGGAAGGCGCGCGCGCCGGATCGAAACGGACGAAACCGCGCAGGCGGCCCGGCGCGTCATAATCCACCACGATCATATCGACCACGCCGTCGCTGCGCGTTTGCAGCTGGAAGCGCCCGTGCAACTCCAGAATGGAGCCAAGCAGAGCCGTCAGCGTCACCGCCTCTCCCAGCACGCGCGCGACCGAAGGCGGGTAGTCGTAATGAGACAGAATCGTATTGACCGTCGGCCCCAGCCGCGCCAAACGCCCGCGCAAGTCGAGCGTCTCCACCGCGAAGGGCAATAGCAGATCGTCCCGCGCGTCGCTGGAGAAAACGCGGACGAGCCTTTCGCCGTCTCCGTCCGTCACGACGCGTTCGCCTCCAGGCACCAGGTCAAAATGCCCTTTTGCGCGTGCAAACGGTTTTCGGCCTCGTCGAAGACGACCGATCGCGGCCCATCCATGACAGCGTCGGTGACTTCCTCGCCCCGATGCGCCGGCAGACAATGCATGAAGAGCGCGTCCTTGGCGGCGAGCTTCATCAGCTTGTCGTTGACCTGAAAGGGCGCGAGCAGATTGTGGCGATGCGTCTCCTCCTCGTCGCCCATCGAGATCCAGCAATCGGTTATGACGGCGTCGGCGCCGATGACGGCGGCGCGGGGGTCATGCGTCAGGTTGAGCCTCGCGCCATTGTCCTTCGCCCAGCGCGTCACTTCGGGCGTCGGCGGCAGATCGCGCGGGGTCGCGACGTTGATCGTGAAGTCGAAACGCTGCGCGGCGTAAATCCAGCTCGTCAGCACGTTATTGGCGTCGCCGCTCCAGGCGACGGTGCGCCCCTTGATCGGACCGCGATGCTCCTCGAAGGTCATGACGTCGGCCATGACCTGACAGGGATGGGAGAGCTTCGTCAGCCCATTGATCACCGGCACGCTGGCGTGTCGCGCCAGTTGGTGGAGTTCGTCATGCGCGAGAATGCGGATCATCACCGCGTCGAGAAAGCGCGACAGCACGCGCGCCGTGTCGGCGATGCTCTCTCCGCGCCCCAATTGCATTTCCGCGCCGGTCAGCATGATCGTCTCGCCGCCGAGTTCGCGCATGGCGACGTCGAAGGAAACGCGGGTGCGCGTCGAGGGCTTGTCGAACACCATGCCGAGAAATTTGCCGGCCAGGGGCTTTTCGGCCGCCGGCGCGCCCTTGACTCGCCGCGCCTTGATCGCGGCGGCGCGATGAAGGATTTGGCGCAAATCCTCCGCCGAAACTTGCGACAGATCGAGAAAATGGCGCAGGCCGGCCTGCCGCGTCCGCATCGTCATTGCGCGGCTCCATCGGCCCGCAGCCGAGCGCAAGCGTCGCCGAGCCGGCGCGCCGCCTCGGCGATCTCCTGTTCATCAATGATCAACGGCGGCAGCAAGCGAACAACATTGTCCCCGGCGGCGACGGTCAAAAGTTTCTCTTTCAGCGCCGCGGCCATGAAGTCGGTGTTGGCCACGCGGGTCTTTATCCCAAACATCAAGCCTTCCCCACGAATGCTCTCGATGATCGAGGGATACTGGTCCTCGACTTGCGCCAGGCGCTGCCGCATCACCGGCCCAAGCCGCGCCACCCGCTCCAGGAAGCCGGGCGCCAGCACCACGTCCAGGACGGCGGCGCCGACGCTCGTCGCCAGCGGATTGCCGCCGAAGGTCGAGCCATGCGCGCCGAGCGTCATGCCCTTGGCGGCCTCCTCCGTCGCAAGGCATGCGCCGATCGGAAAGCCGCCGCCGAGGCCCTTGGCGAGCGCCGCGATATCGGGCGAGACGCCCGACTGCTCGATTGCAAGAAAGCTGCCGGTCCGGCCGACGCCGGTCTGCACCTCGTCGAGAACCAGCAGCAGTCCGTGGCGATCGCAGAGGTCCCGCACGGCTCTGAGAAAGCCATGCGGAAAAGCGCGCACGCCGCCCTCGCCCTGAATCGGCTCCAGCAACACGCCCGCGGTATTGGGGCCGATCAGCGCCTCAACCGCGTCGAGATCGCCAAAGGGGGCCTGATCAAAGCCGTCGACCTTGGGGCCGAAACCGTCGATATATTTTTGGTTTCCGCCGGCGGCGAGGGTCGCCAGCGTGCGCCCGTGGAACGCGCCCTCGAAGGTGATGAGGCGATAACGCTCGGGCGCGCCGTTGGCCGCGTGGAATTTTCGCGCGGTCTTGATCGCGCATTCGACCGCTTCGGCGCCCGAGTTCGAGAAGAACACGCGATCGGCGAATGTCGCGTCGACAAGCCGCCGCGCCAGCCGTTCGGCCTGCGGAATCTGAAAAAGATTGGACACGTGCCAGGGCTTTTCCGCCGCCGCGCGCAAGGTCGCGACAAGACGCGGATGCGCGTGGCCGAGCGAATTCACGGCGACGCCGCCGCCAAAATCGAGGTAACGGTCGCCATTGGCGGCGAAAAGCCAAGCGCCCTCGCCACGTTCGAAGGCGAGATCCGCGCGCGCATAGGTGGGAAATAGCGCCGAAGTCACTAGGCCAACTCCATCGGCCAGCGGCCGCCCCGCGCGAGCCATCGCCCGAGGATCGGACGGCGAGCGGCGCGGAAGGCCAAAAACAAAGCGCCGCCCGAAAGGGCGGCAGGTTTCGATGACGTGAATTCTAAGGTTTTGCAACGTCATGGTCAAATCGGGCCATCCCGACCGAACGACCGAAAGTGAGTCCCTTGCGCAACACCGGGGCATAAAACGCATGAGAAGCCTGTGGGGAACGCCGCTTTCGCTTGCCAGCGACTCTTGCGCGTGATTCATTCATGAGAGTAACGTTTGTGTCGTCGCCGATGGACAACCGTCGTGCGGTTTTTCTCTCGCGAGTTGGAATGCGTGTCCATCACCGCCGGCGTCGCCGGTTCGGCGAACGCTGATCAATTCCCGAATGGCCGCGCCCGGCGCGATGGCGCCGGCTCACGAATGGAGGCCCTAATGTCTTGGACCGAGGAACGCGTCGAACTCTTACGCAAGTTGTGGGGCGACGGCTTGAGCGCCGCCCAGGTCGCCGCCGAGCTTGGGCCGGGCATCACGCGCAACGCGGTGATCGGCAAGATCCATCGGCTCGGTCTCGCCGAACGCGCCAAGACATCGAGCGTCCCAGGCCCAGGGCGCCCCGGACGCCAAGAACGCAAACGGCGGAAGTTCGCGCTCAAGGGCCCGTCGTGATGGGCAATGTCGCCCTGGCCCTTTCTCCAAACGCCCTCGTCGCGCTCGCGCCGCAAATCGACGAGGAAAACGTGATTCCGATTTCCGCGCGGGTGACCTTGATGGAGTTGCGCGAGTCGATGTGCCGCTGGCCGCTTGGCGATCCGTCCGCCGCGGAATTCCGCTTCTGCGGAGCCAAATCGCCCGCCGGCTCGGGCCCGTATTGCTGCCAACATTCGCGCATCGCCTACCAGCCCGCGCTGGACAAGCGCCGCCGCGAACCGCTGCGCGCGATCCGCTGATCGCGCCGCGCCGCCTCGCGCGGCGTTCCCCGACCGATCAGTTGCGGCCGAATGTTTCGTCGAAGGAATAGCCGGCGCCGCGCACCGTGCGGATTGGGTCTTTTTCGCGGCTGCGGATAAGCGCCTTGCGCAAGCGGCCGACATGCACGTCCACCGTTCGCTCGTCGATTTCCGCCGACATTCCCCACACGCTGTCGAGCAGTTGCGCGCGCGTGAAGACGCGGCCCGGCTTTTCCATGAAATATTCAAGCAGCCGAAACTCGGTCGGACCAAGATGGATTTCCCGCCCGCCCCTTTTCACGCGGCGGGTCTCGCGGTCGAGATCGATGTCGCCGGCCGTCAGCCGACTGGCCACGCGCTCCGGCCGGGCGCGCCGCAACAGCGCATGGACGCGCGCCATGAGCTCGGGCGTCGAGAACGGCTTGACCACGTAATCGTCGGCGCCGACCGAAAGACCGCGCACGCGCTCGCTCTCCTCGCCGCGCGCGGTGAGCATGATCACCGGCATGTCGCGCGTGTCGTCGCGCGCGCGCAGTCTGCGGCAGATCTCCAGACCGGAGACGCCGGGCAACATCCAGTCGAGAATGACGAGATCTGGCGGCGCCTCCGCGAGCCGCAGCTCGGCTTCGTCGCCACGATCGACATGCTCGACGAAAAAACCTTCCGAATTCGAGATTGTAGACCAGCAGCAACGCGAGCGAAGACTCGTCCTCGACGACAAGTATGCGCGGGGCGCGTTCGTTGATCGTATCACGCATCGTGGCGGGGCGCGGATCATTCATCGCGAATTCTCATCCTAATGCGGCGGATCGACGGGATGCTCCATGTCGAGCCCGGGGACGCGCGTCTTCGGGCGCTCGGTCGGCATCGACTCGCCGGTCACGAGATAGACGACTGTTTCCGAAATATTGGTCGTGTGGTCGCCGATCCGCTCCAGATTTTTCGAGCAGAACAGCAGATGCGTGCAAAAGGAGATGTTGCGCGGATCCTCCATCATGAAGGTCAGGAGATCGCGAAACACCGAATCCTCGAGCGCGTCGAGCTCGACGTCATTGGTCCAGACCGCGCGGGCGCGCTCCACGTCGCGCTGCGCATAGGCGTCGAGCGCGTCCTTGAGTTGCAGGGCGGCGACGTCGTGCATCGACTTCAGGCCGATGATGGCGCGCGGCACGCGCGCCTCTCCCACGATCTTGACGGTGCGCTTGGCGATGTTCTTGGCGAGGTCGCCGACGCGTTCGAGGTCGCCGGAAATGCGAATGGCCGCGATGCACTCGCGCAGATCGACGGCGAGCGGCTGGCGCTTGGCGATCGTGAGGATCGCGCTTTCCTCGATCTCGCGCTGCAAGGCGTCGAGCCGAGGATCGGTCAGGACGACGCGCTGGGCGAGAGCCACGTCGAAGGCGGCGAGCGCGTCCATCGCCTCGGCCAGCATTTTCTCGGCAATTCCACCCATTTCCGCGATTCTGCGTCCGAGCGTCTCGAGATCGCGGTCATAGGCCTTGACGGTATGGTCGCTCATTAGATTTTCTCCCCGACCGTAATTTTCCCACGGCGTATATGATAGCGTAAAATTTCAGCCGAACCGGCCAGTGATATAGTCTTGCGTCCGCTTCTCCCTTGGCGCCGTGAACACCGCGTCGGTCTCGCCAAACTCGATGATTTCGCCAAGATACATGAAGGCGGTGAAGTCGGAGACGCGCACCGCCTGCTGCATGTTGTGGGTGACGATGGCGATGGTGTAGCGCTGGGAAAGCTCGTCGATCAGTTCCTCGACCTTGGCGGTTGAAATCGGATCGAGCGCCGAACAAGGCTCGTCGAACAGGATCACTTCCGGCTGCACGGCGACGCTTCGGGCGATGCACAAGCGTTGCTGCTGCCCTCCCGAAAGCCCCAACCCGCTCATGTGCAATTTGTCCTTCACCTCTTCCCACAGCGCGGCGCCGCGCAGCGCCTCCTCGACGCGCGCATCGAGCGCCGACTTGGAGAGTTTTTCGTAAAGGCGGATGCCGAAGGCGATGTTTTCGTAAATCGACATCGGGAACGGCGTCGGCTTTTGGAACACCATGCCGACGCGCGAGCGAAGAAGATTAACGTCCACGCGGGGGTCGAGAATATTCTCGCCGTCGAGCATCACCTCGCCTTGCGCGCGCTGCTTGGGATAGAGATCGTACATCCGGTTAAGCACGCGCAACAACGTCGACTTGCCGCAGCCCGAGGGACCGATGAACGCCGTCACCTTGTTGGTGTGCAACCCGATCGTCACGTTCTTCAAGGCGCGCGAGTCGCCATAGAAGAAATCGAGATTGCGCACCGACACCTTGGTCGAAAGTTCGGTTTTGACAACCGGCATGACGGTCATTTGGAAGTCCTCTGGCGGCTGAGCGTCCTGGCGGCGATCGATAGAACGAGCACGGTGGCGGTGACGAGCAGCGCGCCCGTCCATGCGAGTTGCTGCCAATCCTTGTAGGGCGACAGCGCGAATTGAAAGATCACGACCGGCAGACTCGCCATCGGCGCGTTGAGGTCGAGGCTCCAGAACTGATTATTCAGCGAGGTGAACAGCAGCGGCGCCGTCTCGCCGGACACGCGCGCGACCGCCAGCAGCACGCCGGTCACGAGACCGGACTTCGCGGCGCGGTAAGCGACGCGCTGAATGACATAGGAGCGCGGCAGGCCAAGCGCCGTCGCCGCTTCGCGCAACGAGCCCGGCACCAGCAGCAGCATGTCCTCGGTGGTGCGCAACACCACCGGAATCACCAATATGGCCAACGCCACGGAGCCGGAAATCGCCGAGAAATGCCCCATGCGCGCCACCAGCAACGTATAGACGAACAGGCCGATGACGATCGACGGCGCGCTCAGCAGAATATCGTTGATGAAACGGATGACGACGGTCAGCTTCGAATAGCGTCCGTATTCCGCCATATAGGTGCCGGCCAACATGCCAAGCGGCGCGCCGACCGCGACGCCGATGACGCTCATGATCAGCGAGCCCGCCATTGCGTTGAGCAGGCCCCCGGCGGCGCCTGGGGGCGGCGTCATTTGCGTGAACACGGCCGGCGACAGGCCCTTGGCCCCTTCATAGACCAGGGCGCCAAGGATCATCACCAGCCAGGACAGGCCGAAGACGGCGGCCGCCCAGCACAGCGCGGTGGCGAGGATGTTGTTGCGTCGGCGCGAGCCATAGAGCGACATGATCAGGCTCCCGCCTTTTGCTCGATGCGCATCAGCAACAAGCGCGCGCAGGCGAGAACGACGAAGGTGATGACGAACAGGATCAGACCCAGTTCGATCAGCGACGACGTGTAAATATCGCCGACCGCCTCGGTGAATTCATTGGCGATGGTGGCCGAAATCGTCGTGCCCGGCGCGATCAGCGAGCCGGAAATCTTGTGCGCGTTGCCGATGACGAAGGTCACCGCCATGGTCTCGCCAAGCGCGCGTCCAAGGCCCAGCATCACGCCGCCGATAACGCCGACGCGCGTATAGGGGATCACGACATAGCGCACGACCTCCCAGGTCGTGCAGCCAATCCCCGACGCCGCCTCCTTGAGCACCGGCGGGACGGTCTCGAACACGTCGCGCGAGATGGAGGCGACGAAGGGCAGCACCATCACGCCAAGGATGAGCCCCGCCGTCAGCACGCCGATGCCATAAGGCGGGCCGGCGAACAGCGTCGACAGCACGGGCGTGTCGGCGAAGGTCGAAATCAGCGCCGGTTGAACATATTGCTGCAGGAACGGGGCGAGCACGAAGAGGCCCCAAATGCCGTAGATAATGGAAGGGATGCCGGCCAGCAGCTCGATCGCCATGCCGATCGGCCGGCGCAGCGGCGGCGGGCACAGCTCGGTCAGAAACACCGCGACCCCAAGTCCCACGGGAACGGCCACGAGCATGGCGATCAGCGATGTGGCCACGGTCCCGTAAATCGGCGCCATGGCGCCGAAATTATCGGTGACGGGATTCCAGGATTGCGAGCCAAGAAAACCGAAGCCGAAGGCGCGGATCGCCGGCAGGGAGCCCTGAATCAGCGAACACGATCACGCCGCCTAAAAGCAGCAGCACGAGGACGGCGGCGGACCACGTCAATTTGTGAAAGAGCCTGTCGAACAGGCCAAGCTTTCCGAGCACCTGGCGTCGATCAATCTCCGCGGACTTCGCTTGCTCGCCGTTCAACGCAAAATCTGACACGTGTGCTTCCTTGGCGAGGTTGTCGACGCCGGGGTCTTCGAAGGTTTGTTCGGTCAAGGCCATTTCCACGCAAAGCCCCGCCGCGCGACGCCATTCGCCCAGCGGGAAAGGGAAGCCTGGCGGTCGCCGCGTCGCGGCCGCCAGGGGGATCGATCCATTCGGTCCAAGCCGGACTCCAAGATCAGTTGGCGAGCGGCTTGCCGTCCGAGTCCTTTATATTGGCGGCCCAGCTCTTCTTGATGAGCGCGACGAGCGGCTTCCGGCATCGGAATGTAATCCAGCTCCTCGGCCGCCTTGCCGCCCTTGGCGAAGGCCCAGCTGAAGAATTTTAGCGCCTCGGCCGTCGCGGCGGCGTCCTGCGGCTGCTTGGGCAACAGGATGAAGGTCGCGGCGGTGATCGGCCAGGATTTGGCGCCCGGCTCGTCGGTCAGGATTTCATAAAAACCCGGCGCCTTGGCCCATTCGGCGTTGGCGGCGGCGGCCTGGAAGCTCTCGGAGGTCGGCGCGACGACCTTGCCGTCCTTGTTGACCATCTTGACGAAGGTCATTTTGTTCTGCTTGGCGTAGGCGTATTCGACATAGCCGATCGCGCCCTTGGTGTTGGCGACGGTGCTGGCGACGCCCTCATTGCCCTTGGCGCCGAGGCCGACCGGCCATTCGACGGCCGTGTTCTCGCCAACCTTGGCCTTCCAATCGGCCGAGACCTTGGAGAGATAGTTGGTGAAGTTGAAGGTCGTGCCGGAGCCGTCCGAGCGATGCGCGACGGCGATCGCCTGCGCGGTGAGCTTCGCCTTGGGGTTCAGCTTCTTGATGGCCGGATCATCCCAGCTCTTGATTTCGCCGAGAAAAATTTTCGCCAGCGCATCGGCGCTAAGCGTGAGTTCGCCCGGCGCGACGCCGTCGAGATTGACCACCGGCACGATGGCGCCGATCACCTGCGGCCATTGGGTGAGGCCGGCGGTTTCGAGCTCCGCGGGCTTCAACGGTTGATCGGAAGCGCCAAAGGTCACCGTCCGCGCCTTGACCTGCTTGATGCCGCCGCCGGAGCCAATCGACTGATAGTTGAGACTGGAGCCGGTTTCCTTCTTGTACATATCCGCCCATTTCGCATAGATCGGATAGGGGAAGGTGGCGCCGGCGCCCGAAATGTCCACGGCGAAGGCGACACTGGCCGTCATGGCGACGCTCGCGGCGGCGATGGCGGCGCGTTTCAAAATCATGGAGATCATGGGCTTTGGACTCTTTTCAGGATCGAGAACGAGGCAGCGCGACCCGACGGTCGTTTCGCTGATCGCACAATAGGCGGCGGCCATCAGACTTTTATGACGAGTTCATGAAGCTAAGATGACATGGAATCCCGCTGATAAGGCGAATGTTACCCGCCTTCCGCGGCGTCGCCTTGCACGGCCGGCAAGATCACCCGGAACATCGCGCCGGCGGAGGGGGCGGAGTTGATGGCCAGTTTGCCGCGATGGCGCAGCACGATATGTTTCACGATGGCGAGTCCGAGGCCGGTGCCGCCCTTGGCGCGGCTCTTTCCCGCGTCCACGCGATAAAAACGTTCCGTCAGGCGAGGGATATGTTCGGGCGCGATGCCCGGGCCGTGATCCCGCACCGTGAAGGCGACGACCGCGCCGAAGCT
This sequence comes from uncultured Alphaproteobacteria bacterium, assembly GCA_963710695.1. Classification (GTDB taxonomy): domain Bacteria; phylum Pseudomonadota; class Alphaproteobacteria; order Rhizobiales; family Beijerinckiaceae; genus Methylocystis. Next base: position 509,114 of record CAVQBO010000009.1, read on the forward strand.
GCGCAGGGAAACTTCCACCACGCGAATGGCCTCGCCATCCGGGCGGCCGTATTTTATCGCGTTCTCGACCAGATTTTCGACGACCCGCGCCAATTCGTCGCGATCGCCGGGCACGATGACGTTCTGCGCGAGATCGACCTCCAGCGTGAGATCGTTTTCCTCGGCCAGCGGCGCCAGCGTGTCGCAGATATGCGCGACCAGCATCGTGAAATCGACGGGCGTGTCCGGACGCAAATGCAGATGCTGCTCGATCCGCGACAGCGACAATAAATCGTCGACCAGCCGGGCCATGCGCTCCGCCTGTTCGCGCATGATGCCAAGAAATCGCTCGCGCGCCTTGGCGTCCTCCCTCGCCGGTCCTTGCAAAGTCTCGACAAAACCGAGCAGCGAGGCCAGCGGCGTGCGCAATTCGTGACTGGCGTTGGCGATGAAGTCGACGCGCATCCGCTCGACGCGGCGCGCCTCGGTGAGATCGCGCAGGCTGATCACCGCCGCCGGCTCGAAGTCTTGAACGCGCAGCGGCGCCACATGCGCCTCGAACCAGCATTCGACCGGGAGCCGCTCGACCCACAAGACTTTTTCGGCGCGGCCGCCCGCCAATACGCGGTCCAGCGCATCGAGCACGTCGGGCGCTCGAAGGCTGCGCGCGAGCGGTTCGCTCCAGGCGCAACGACGGCAAAACAGCGCGCGCCGACGGATTGGCGGCGACGACATGAGCCTCGGCGTCGATCACGAAAATCGCCTCCGGCAACGCGTCGATCATCGCGTGGAGCAGCGTCTCGTTCTGCCAGGGCTTGGCGCCCTCGCGCATGTCGCCTAGCTCCTCCCGTTCCATCCGTTCCATGATGCGTCACGCTCCGCCGCCGCGCGCGGCGGTTTTGCGGAAGGCGTCCACCAGGCCGCTCCAGCGTCCGGCGCCCTCTCGCGAACCCAGCAGGATCAGCGCGAGGGCGAAGGGGATAAGATAGTAGATCGCGCGAAACAGCAAAAGCGCGGCCAGCATGGCCTCCTGCGAGGGGGCGGGAACGGCGCCGAGCATCACCGCCTCGAAAACGCCGACGCCGCCCGGCGCGTGGCTGATCGCCCCGACCAGCGCGGCGAACACGTAAATAGCGGCGAAGGCTTTGAAATCGAGACCTTGGCTTTCCAGCGGGAGCAGCGCATGGAGCGCCGCGGCGGCGCAGCCAATGTCCAGGACGCCGAGAGCGAGCTGCAGAAGCGCCGTTCGCGCGCCCGGCAGCCCTATGACACGGCCCCAGAGACGCAAGCTGCGACAGGCGAGCGACGCCCAGACGCAATAATAGCCGAGCGATCCCAGAACGGCGGCGCCGAGGAGAAAATTCACCAGCGGCGGCAAATGATCGATCGCCGCCAGCGGCTCGGCGGCGAAAAAGAGCCCGAGACCGAGCACGCTCGCCATGCCGAGCCAGAAAGTCAGGCTGACGACGATGGTGATGTTGGCGATCTGCCGCGCCGTCAGCGCGGCGCGGGCATAGACCCAATAGCGCACCGCCGCGCCGGTGAGCAGCGGAAAGCCCAGCGTGAAGGAAAAGGCGTTGCTGGCGAAGGACGCCAGCGCGACGGCGCCGAGCGGCGCCCGGGCGCCGGCCTGGCGCAGCGCGGCGATGTCATAGCCGGTCAGCGCGACATAGGAGAGGCCCGTCAAACACAGCGCCTCCAGCAGCGCGGCGCCATGCGTTTGGGTGATCGCGGCGGCGAGATCGGCGAATCGCAAATGCCCCAGCGCGCGGCCTATGACGATGGCGGCGATAGCGAATAACACGAGGCTGGCGATCACGCCAATCAACCAGCCGACGCCCCGCGTCGGGCGGGGCGATTGTTGGACGATGGCCGGAGGGCCTGAACAATCGAGCGTTTCGCGCATTAGCTCCACTTTGTCGGCGTCTTCCTCGCGTCAAATCGGCCCTGAGACTTTCGTGCGCGGAACGTGACGGGACGATGACGTTTCGCGCCTTTCTCGCGCAAAAGCTTCGTCTCGCCATCGCTGCTTCACGACAATCCATGCACGAACCAGCGCGCCAGGGCGCTCTCCTGCCCAAAAACGCCCTCGCGGTAGAGCCAGAAGCGGCGCCCCTCGCTGTCCACGACGTTAAAATAATCGCGCGCGGGCGCGCTTTTAGGCGCCTCCAAACATAACGGGGCGATTCGCTCCGGCCCCTCGAAAGCCGCGGTCTCGTGCATGGCGCGACGCCAACGAAAACGCAGCGGCGCTCCATCGGGTGTAAGCGCCACGGCGTCGATCGGCTCGGGCCGCTCGAACAGGCGCAACGGCCGCGGCGGCCCGCGAACGCCGCGCCGCGCGGGAGCGGCGGGCGCCGGATAGGCCGCCGGCGCCGTCGCCACGGCGAATTCCGGCAGATGCCGGTCCCGCGAATAAAGCCGCAGCACGCGGCCCGGCCCCAGCCGCGCGCCGAGCCGGTCGACGAGATCGGAAAGATCGTCGGTCCTCGGAAACGGCGAGGGCGACGCCCGCGAGCGAGGCTTGCTCGCCGCCTTGCCGCTCCACCGCGCTCGCGCAAAGACGCAGAACGTCGAAGCCATAGCCCGTGTCGAGGCCGTCTTCGCCAAGCGCCGCGAGACGTTCGCGCAGCAGCGCGAGGATGCGGACCGGATCGCGCAAGGGCCGGCTGGTTCCCGCCGCCACATGCCTGACCACGCCGTCGACGCGGTAAAACGCCGCCTCCAGCCCCCGCGCGCCGACGCCGCGCCGCTCCAGCAACAGGCACAGATCGGCGGCGAGCGCCGCGAGCGTCGCCTCTATGTCGGAAAGCCGCGTCAATCCTTCGGGAAAGCGCCGCTCCACGATGTAATCGGGGGCCTCGAAACGCGGCGCGATGGGATCGCGGACGCGGCAGGTGAGCGCGTCGAGCCGCGTCAGCGTCTCCTGCCCAAAGCGCGCGGCGAGCGGCGCGCGCGGCCGCGTCAAAAGATCGCCGACGCCGCGCAGCCCGGCGCGCGCCAAGCCCGCCGTGCGTTGATCGGGCAATTCCAGCGCCGCGATCGGCAGCTTCGCCGCGATCGCGTCGAGGTCGTCTTGCGCGGCCTCCATGGGCGTAAGCCGCAAATCGGAAAAACGCGCCAAGGCCCGCGCCAGCGCCGGCCCCGGCGCGAGAGCCGTGCGCGCGCGAAAACCCTGGGCCTTGAGACGGCGCTCGATCTCGTCCAGCAAATTCGCCTCGCCGCCGAAAAGCGCGGCGGCGCCGGTCACGTCGAGCATGACGCCATCGGGCGGATCGAGCGCGGCCAGCGGCGTGAAGCGGCGGTGCCAGTCGGCGAGCGCCGCCAGCGTCGAAGCGTCGGCGATGGCGTCGTGCTCCTCCAGCGCGAGCGCGGGAACGATCGCGCGCGAATCGGCGACCGCCATGCCGGGAACGATCCCGCGCCTTCGCGCCGCCGCGTTCGCCGCGACGATGCGCTCGCCGCCCTTGATCTTGCGCCAGAGCGCGAAGGGCGCCTCAGCGGCGCTCGGATCGCGCCCCCGCAAAATCCGGTCGGTCGACAGCGAAGGCAGGAAGACGCTCAGGAAACGCATGTTGGAACACGGCCTTGTCGGAACCAAACACAATGTCGCGCCAAGTCAGGACGCGCCAAGCCAGCGGATCGATCTCGCCGGGGCCCAGAAGGCCGGCGCGCGCCCTGACGATGCGCAAACGCCAGCCCATCGGGCCCGGCAACGGCGCCGCTGGTCCCGCCGCCGGCGGCGGCTCTCCCCACTCCGCCGCCGCCGCGGCGGCGGCGAGGCGGCGACCTCGAAACGCAGCGGCGCGGCGGTGGTCAGCCGCGCGGCTTCGCCGCTGGCGCGCGGCAGGAGCAACAGGCCGAGACCGCCGCCGCGCCGCGCGGTCAGCAACAGCCGGCGCGACGTGGTTAGGTCATAGGCGCGCGGCGCGATCCAGCTTTCGGCGACAATGGCGACGGCCCGGCTTTTCAGCGCTTCCTCCATCGCCCAGAGGGTCTCGCGCGGGCTTCGCGTCTTCACGAACACCAGCCGAGCGGGGTCGAAATCCCGCGCCTCCAGCCCCTTGCCATAGGGCAGGCCGATTTCGCGCGCGGCCATGTCCTCGGCGATCCAGACGACGCCGGCGCCGGGGCGGGCGGCCGCGGCGCGCAGGGCGAGGGCGCAGATGAAACCGGCGGCGGCGGCGGCGGCGCGCGGATGGGCGGGAATGATTTCGCATAAGCTCACGGACCCGAGATTCCGCAGCAACCGCTCAAAAGGGTCTTGCTCGGGGATCTGGCGCGGGCTTGTCCGCGCCAAGACGCCCGCGGATACAAGACGCCCGCGGGACAATGGCCGGGCGCCTCGCGCGCCTCGATCGTCGCGATGCGGCGGCGCAAAAGGACAATGCGTTCGCCAACGCCATTCCGCGTCATGGAATTAGGCCCCGATGTTCTGTTTATGTTCTATGCTGGGACCATTGCCGAGGAGAGTCAAGCTTGGCGTTGCGACGATAGGCGTCATTTCCTTGGGACACAAATCACAGTATAGATATTCCGCATATCCTGGGCATTTCGCGGGATTTTTCTAATGGGGAGACATAATATGGAACGTCGTGAGTTCATCGCCGCGGTTGGCGCGGTCGCCGCCGCCGTCTCGGCTTCTTCGGCTTTCGCGGAAGAGGCGGGCGCCGTCCATCATCATCCGCCGAAATATAAAGGGCTCTCCGACGCCGCCGCCAAATGCGTGTTGGATGGCAATAATTGTCTGCGCCATTGCTTCGGCATGTTGACGATGAACGACACGAGCATGGCGGAATGCACCAAGGCTTCCTTCGATGTCATCGCGGCTTGCGGCGCATTGGAGACCTTGGCCTCGGTCAATTCGGTCCAGACGCCCGCTCTCGCCAAGCTCGTCGCGGAAATGTGCCTCGCCTGCAAGAAGGAATGCGACAAGTTCCCGCAATATTCCGAATGCGTCGATATGGGCGCGTCCTGCAAGGCCTGCGCCGAAGAGTGCCACAAGATCGCGGCGTAACGAGAAACGCCGCTTCGCCAGAGGGGCTGTTTCGTAACCGAAACAGCCCTTTTTCAATTGGCCGCCGAATCACAAAAAAGCCGGCCCCAAGGGGCCGGCTTTTCCGTTCGCTTTCGCTAAAGGATCAGTATTTGGCGATGATCGGCGCCGCCGAGCCGCCGCCAAAGCGGTAGGTCACGCCCGCGCTGACGACGAGCGGATCGATCGGCAGATAGACGCGGACCGGAATAAACAGCGCTCCGAGACCCGGCGCTTGCGGGGAAGTGGCGGTGACGTTGGCGTGAACGGTCGGCTCCATCATGATGTATTTGAGGTCGAGGTTCACGCCCCAATGTTCGTTGAACATGTAGTCGAAGCCGACTTGGCCGGCCACGCCCCAGCTTGGGGTGACGGTGGCGTTGTAGAATTGGGCGTTGACGCCCGTGAGGCCAACGCCGCCGACGCCAAGCGGCGAGCCGGGCGCGATGCCCAGCGGCCAGGTCTGGGCGTTGACGCGCGTGCCCCAATAGGTCGTGAAGTTCACGCCGACGCCGAGATAGGGCTGAAAGGCGCCGAAATTGGTGAAGTGATATTGCAACAAAAGAGTCGGCGGGAAGACCCAGGTGTGGGCGAACTCGGACTGGATCGTGCCGGTGCCCTGGATGTGATTGTGGGACACGCAGCAGATGGCTTCAACCGCCCAGTTCTTGGTGAGGTAATAGGCGACGTCGAGCATCGGAATGATCGAGAAGCTCGTGCTCGTGCTCGCGCCCGGGATGACCGTATTGAAGCCGCCGGAGAGACCCGTCGCTATGCCGAGGCTGCCGGCATATGGCGTGAGGAGCGCGTTCGGATAAACGGCGCCAAAGTCGTAAACCGTGCCCTTGCCATTGGTCGGAACCACGCCGCCAACCTTCAGCCGAACCTGGAACGGCTGATAGCTGTCCACGAACGCCGGCGGCGGCGCCGGCGGAGGCGGGGCCGGAAGGTCGGCGGCGAGGCCGGCAGCGCCCGCGGCGCTCAGAAATGTAGCGGCGAGAGCGCCACGAATAACGGTTTTCATCGGATCCCCCTAAAAGCGATTATCTAACGACACGGTCCCGAAGCTCGCGTCGAGTCCGCTATAGGTTGCTATGATTTGCGTCTAAATGACTTGATGTTCATCAAGCTTTCGGGGGTGGACGCACGTTTCTCCGGCAGTGTGTCACTTTGGCCACAGTCGAGGACCGGTTGCCACGGGCCATGAGGCGCTTTAATCGAAAAGCTCAGCGCTTTCGCGAGACTTCGCGGCGGCGGCGCGGCGAGCGCCTGGAGAGCCTAACTCCTTCAAACTGCGCGTAATTCCGCGATTTTACTCGAGGTGCGACGTTTTGACCCTTCATGAACCGGAAATAACCGACGCGCTCGTCGCCGCCCATGGGCTCAAGCCGGACGAATACCAGCGCATCCTCGCGCTGATCGGCCGCGTCCCCAGTTTCACCGAACTGGGGATTTTCTCGGCGATGTGGAACGAACATTGTTCCTACAAGTCGTCGCGGCTGCATTTGCGCAAACTGCCGACCGCGGCGCCATGGGTGATCAGGGGCCCGGGCGAAAACGCCGGGGTGATCGACATCGGCGACGGCGACGCCTGCGTCTTCAAGATGGAGAGCCACAACCACCCGTCGTTTATCGAGCCTTATCAAGGCGCCGCGACGGGCGTCGGCGGCATTTTGCGCGATGTTTTCACGATGGGCGCGCGGCCGATCGCCTGCCTCGACCTGCTGCGCTTCGGCGCCCCCGCGCATCCGAAAACCCGCCATCTCGTCGCCGGCGTCGTCGCGGGGGTCGGCGGCTACGGCAATTCCTTCGGCGTGCCGACGGTCGGCGGCTCGACGGCCTTCGACGCGAGTTACGACGGCAATATTCTGGTCAACGCAATGGCCGTGGGGCTGGCGCGCGCCGACAGGATTTTTTATTCGGCGGCGACGGGCGTCGGCAATCCAATCGTCTATCTTGGCTCCAAGACCGGGCGCGACGGCATCCACGGCGCCACGATGGCCTCGGCCGCCTTCGAGGCGGACGCCGAGGAGAAGCGCCCGACCGTGCAGGTCGGCGATCCTTTTTCGGAAAAGCTGCTGCTCGAAGCCTGTCTCGAACTGATGGCCTCGGGCGCGGTCATCGCCATACAGGACATGGGCGCGGCGGGTCTCACCTCCTCGGCGGTCGAAATGGGCGCGAAGGGAAATCTCGGCATTGAGCTCGATCTCGACGCCGTGCCCTGCCGCGAGACCGGCATGACCGCCTATGAGATGATGCTCTCGGAAAGCCAGGAGCGCATGCTGATGGTGCTGCGCCCCGAGCAGGAGCGGGAAGCCGAGGCGATCTTCAAAAAATGGGGCCTCGACTTCGCCATCGTCGGCAAGACCACGGATTCCCTGCGTTTCGTGGTCAAGCATCGGGGCGAGGTCAAGGTCGATCTGCCGATCAAGGAACTCGGCGACGAGGCGCCGCTCTACGACCGGCCCTGGGTCGCGGCGCCCAAGCCGAGCGTGCTCGATCCGGCGTCGATCGCGCCCGCCATGTCCAATCGCGACGCGCTGCGAGCCTTGCTGGCGACGCCGGAATTATGTTGCAAACGCTGGGTTTGGGAACAATACGACCATCTCATTCTCGGCAACACCATCCGCCGCCCCGGCGGCGACGCGGCGGTGGTTCGCGTCGGCGAAGGCCCCAAGGGCCTCGCGCTCGCGACCGACGTGACCGCCCGCTATTGCGCCGCCGACCCTTATGAGGGCGGCAAGCAGGCGGTCGCCGAATGCTGGCGAAATATTTCGGTCACGGGCGCCAAGCCCTTGGCGCTGACCGACAATCTCAATTTCGGCAATCCCGAAAAGCCCGAGATCATGGGCCAGTTCGTCGGCTGTTTGGAAGGCATTGGCGAAGCGGCGCGGGCGCTGGATTTCCCGATCGTTTCCGGCAATGTCTCGCTCTACAACGAGACGCAAGGCTCCGGGATTTCCCCGACTCCCGCCATCGGCGGCGTCGGCGTGATCGCCGACGTGGCGCTCGCGGCCAAAACGGGCCTCGCGTCCGGCGACGTGATCGTTTTGATTGGAGAAACAAAGGGTTGGCTCGGACAGTCGGTCTATCTGCGCGATCTCCTCGGGCGCGTCGAGGGCGCGCCGCCGCCGGTCGACCTCGCCGCCGAGCGGCGCAATGGCGATTGCGTGCGGAATCTCGTGCTTGGCGAGTGGGTTACGGCGGCGCACGATCTTTCGGACGGCGGCCTCGCCGTCGCCTTGGCCGAAATGGCGCTCGCTGGCGGCGTCGGGGCGACAATCGACGCTTTGCCGCCGGGACCGACGCACGCCGTACTTTTTGGTGAGGATCAGGCGCGTTATCTCGTCGCCGTCCCGCCAGATAAATTGGATCGCGTCATCGGCGCTAATCAACGTGGAAACAAATGGTTGCGCGCTCGCGATCGGCGTCGCCGGCGGCGACGCATTGACCTTGCCCGGCGAGGCGCCGATATTGCTCTCGGAACTGCGCGAAGCGCATGAAAGCCCGCTGCCGGCCTATATGGCCGGAAACGAACATGCTTTTTTCGACAAAGGATGACACATGCCCATGCCCGCCGCCGAGATCGAACGCCTGATCAAAACCGCGCTGCCGGACGCGGTGGTCGAGCTCACGCCGCTCGCGGATGACGGCGACCACTGGGCCGCCACCGTAACTTCCCCTGCTTTCAAAGGCTTAAGCCGCGTGCGGCAGCATCAGCTGGTGCAATCGGCGTTTGGCGCGAGACTCGGGACGGAATTGCACGCGCTGGCGCTGACCACTGTTACGCCTTGAAAAACAAGCGCGCGGCGTGAGATAAACAGATCGTCGCAAAGCGCGGAACCTTGAATTCCGCATGAAAGGACAAGCAATGACCGACATCAACGCCCGCATCAAAAGCGAAATCGACAGCGCCGACATCGTATTGTTTTTAAAGGGAACTCCGCAGGCGCCGCAATGCGGCTTCTCGATGCAGGTCGTGCAGATTCTCGAGCATGTCGGCGCGCCCTACAAGGCGATCAACGTATTGGCCGACAACGAGATTCGCGAGGGAATCAAGGGGTTCTCGAACTGGCCGACGATCCCGCAGCTCTATATCAAGAGCGAGTTCATCGGCGGCTGCGACATCACCCGCGAGATGTTCCAATCGGGCGAACTGGCCGCGCTGCTGGACAAGGAAGGCGTCCCGCGCAAGCAGGCCGCCAAGGCGTAAAATCGCGCGCATTTTCGCGCATCCACGCGCACCGGGGAGCGCTTCGCGCGCGCCCCGGCGTATTTTGTGCGCCCGAAAGGCGCCCCTCAGCGCACCAGAATATTTTTGAACTGCCAGGGGTCCTCGACGTCGATATCCTCGGGAAAAAATCCCGGGCGGTTGGCGAGCGGCGTCCAATCGGTATAGACGCCGACGACCGGCCCCAGATAGGGCAGCTGCACTTCGAGGCAGCGGCGATAATCGACCTCATCCGCCTCGACGATGCCGGCCAGCGGATTCTCCAGCGCCCAGACCATGCCCGCCAGCGCGGCCGAGCTCACCTGCAGCCCCGTCGCATTCTGATAGGGCGCGAGATCGCGGGTTTCCTCGATCGACAGTTGCGAGCCGTACCAATAGGCGCCCTTGGCGTGGCCGTAGAGCAGCACGCCGAGTTCGTCGATCCCGTCGACGATTTCGTGCTCGTCCAAAATATGCTCGCTCGGCTGGCGCTGGCCGCCGGCGCCGAACATTTCGTGCAGCGACAGCACCGCGTCGTCGGCGGGATGATAGGCGTAATGGCAGGTCGGACGATAGACCGCCTCGCCGTCGGCGCCCCGCACGGTCAGATAATCGGCGATCGAGATCGACTCATTATGGGTGACGAGAAAGCCATATTGCGGCCCCGGCGTCGGCGTCCAGCTTCTCACGCGCGTATTGGCGCCGGGCGAGTTGAGATAGATCGCCGCGCCGCAGCCGGTCTCGTGCGTTCCCGCGATATCCGGCAGCGATTTTTCATGCGTGCCCCAGCCCAGTTCGGCCGGCTGCATCCCCTCGGAGACAAAGCCCTCGACCGACCAGGTGTTGACGAACACATTGCGCGGCTTGGGGTTTCTGGCGCGCTGGGTGTCGCGCTCGGCGATATGGATTCCCTTGACGCCCAGCTTTCGCGCCAGCGCGCCCCATTCGGCTTTCGTTTTGGGCTCGGACGTGAACACGCCCGTGTCCCTCGCGAGATTGACCAGCGCCTGCTTGACGAACCAGGACACCATGCCGGGATTGGCGCCGCAGCACGACACCGCCGTCGAGCCGCCCGGATTCTTGCGCCGCTCGGCCAAAACGGTCTCGCGCAGCGCGTAATTGGTGCGGGCCTCGTTGCCGAGCTTGGGGTCGAAATAAAAGCCGGGCCAAGGCTCGATGACCGTATCGACATAGAGAACGTTCAGCTCGCGCGCGAGCTTGATGATGTCGAGCGAGCAAACCTCGACCGAAAGATTGACGATAAAGCCCTGCCCCTCGCCCTTGGTGCAGCAGAGGCGTCAGAATCTCGCGGTAATTGGCCTCGGTCAGCGCGGCCTGAAGGTAGTCGATCCCGCGCACGTCGAGCAAATGCCGATGCGCGTCGGAGGGGTCGATGACGGTGAAGCGGCTCTTGTCGAACTCGAAATGCCGCTCGAGCAGCGGCAAGATGCCCCGGCCGATGGAGCCAAAGCCGATCAGAACGATCGGGCCGGTGATTTTGCCATGAACGGGCCAGTGCGACATTTTTGCGGGCTCCTCGGGAAATTGGAAATGGTGCAGCGCGTTAAAAGCAGGGAGGGGTGTTTTAATCAAGTGGGGGGAGGTTTTTGGTCGGGAGCCAGCCAGCGCCGCCGCTAAAAAACGCCCGGGTATCAACCGCCATCGCGTCCTCGAACAATAATCCGCGTATCCCGGCAGCTTCTCCTTGAGAAACCGCTCCTCGTCAAACAGCCGCCACGCAAAAAGGGCGCAAGGCCCGCCGCGGCCAGCAGCCCCCACCAGGAGCCGAGCGCCAGCGGCGTGGCCAGAAGATAAAGAAAGCTCCCGGCGTACATCGGATGGCGGACGACCGCGTAAGGCCCGGTCGAAATCACGCGCTGGTCGGCGGCGACCTCGATCGTCGCGGAGCTGAAGCTGTTTTCCCGATAGACCAGAAACACAATGTAGAGACCCAGCAATATCAAAAGGTCGGCGGCGATCGTCAAAAGAGCGGGCGGGCTGGACCATCCGAATCGATGATCGAGCGCCGACACGACAAGCAGCGCGACATAGCCAATGCTGGTGAAGGACATGATGATCTTTTGCGATGTTTCCTTCTCCGCCGTCGGCCCGCCGCGCAAGCGACGGCGCAGCAGCGCCGGGTCGTTTTTCATCAGATAACGGGTGATGACGCCCGAGGCCCCGAAGAAAACGGCGAGATAGGCCCAGGCCTGCCAATATCGCGGCGTCCCCGCCGGGACGAAAAGCAACAGCGCCACCACCACGGCGAGACAGGCGAAGGCGAGCCACGCCTTTGCGTCAAGATCGTTCATGCGGCATTTTCCAGACGGGCGGCCGGTACTACCCGTGAAGCTTACGGATGCGCGCCGCCGCTGGGCGCCGGGATCGCGGCGTTGGTCGGCGCGGATGTTTTCCCGCCGACGAAGGCCTGTCCCGGCTTCAAACCGCCGAGCGTGCCCGAGCCCGGAACGGGCCCGCCTGGGCCATGGATTGTCCCCGGAGTCCCTGTCTTGCGCACGAGGACCGGGTGTTGTTGCGCCAGCGCTTGCCCGCACAAAAGGCAGAGGAAAACCGCGGTGGTGACGCTCCGGATTTTCATTGCTGCTCCGCTCGAAAGGTCGAATGCGACGGAGCGATCATTTTGGTCGGGCGCCGCGGGCGAGTCAATCCGGCGCGGGATTGGGCGCCGCTGCTTCCGAATATCAAGCGGTCGCGAATGGTCGCGTTACCCCTGACAGCGGACACGACGGAAGCCATTTTGGGCGACTGCTCGACAGCAAGAATGCGCCGCGAGTCGACGTTCTTGCCACTGGCCGCCAGCCTGTCTCGAATTGTCTCCAGCCTGAACGGAACGATGAACTAATTAAACCGTTAGGCATTGGTGATCGTGCGACATCCGCTTGGGGAAGCCGAGAAAGTCGAGGGGACGCGGAAGGTTTTTATCGGGGCGGAGATCGCGGCGGTGGAAGATTTCAATCGAGCAATTTCCGCGGCTCTCCCGGGCGCGTCCCGATCAAGAGATGATCAACCGATCGGTGCGGGAGGAAAAGCAATGAAACATAGAAGCAAATTGCGAAAAACCGTGCTCGCCTTAGGGTTGGGAACCGCGTTGCTGTCCGGCCCGGTTTTCGCGCAAGCAGGCGCTAAACCTCCAACGCGGCCCGCGGCCGGCGACGCACGTCCGGCCGAGACCGGCGACAAGCCCAACATTTTGTTCATCATGGGCGACGACATCGGCTGGATGCAGCCGAGCATCTACCATCGCGGCCTGATGGTCGGGGAAACGCCCAACATCGACCGCATCGGACACGAGGGCGCGATCTTCATGGACTACGTCGCCATGCAGAGCTGCACCTCCGGGCGCAACGCCTTCTTCACCGGCATGTATCCGCTGCGCACCGGCATGATCCCGCCGCAACTGCCGGGCAGCCCGTCCTATCTGCGGCCCGGCACCCCGGCGCTCGCCAAGTTTCTGCACGACCTCGGCTACACCACCGGCGAGTTCGGCAAGAACCACCTCGGCGACCACACGGCGGCGCTGCCGACCGCGCATGGCTTCCAGGAATACTGGGGCTATCTCTACCACCTCGACGCGATGCAACAGGTGAGTTTCCCCGACATCAACAAGAGCCCGACCGAGCAAGGCGTCGCGCCGCCCTGCAAGAACACGCCGATCCCCGGCGTGCCGGAGGTCCCCGGCGCCGTCGACCCGAAGACGACGATCTGCCTGACGCCGCCGCGCCCGGTATTGTGGTGCAACTCCTCGGACGGAACCGAGAAGAACCAGACTTGCAAGGACGAGGGCCCGCTGACGCTCGAGCGATCGAAGACGGTGGACGAGGAGATCTCGGCCAAGGTCATCGACTTCCTCGATCGCAACGATCCCAAGAAGACCAACAAGCCGTTCTTCGTCTGGTACAACCCGGCGCGCATGCACGTCACGACCATGCTGTCGCCGAAGTACGATGGACATGATCGGCGAGAAGGGCGGCAAGGACTGGGGCCTCAACGAAGCCGGCATGAAGCAGCTCGACGACAACATCGGTTACGTCCTCAAGAAGCTCGAGGACATGGGCCAGCTCGACAACACCATCGTCGTCTTCACCACGGACAACGGCGCCGAGGCGATCTCTTTCCCCGACGGCGGCATCACGCCGTTCAAGGGCCAGAAAGGCGAGGCGTGGGAAGGCGGCTACCGCGCGCCGCTGGTGGTCCGCTGGCCGGGCCACATCAAGCCGGGCACGGTCAAGAACCAGCTGTTCGCCGCGCTCGACTGGGTGCCGACGCTGGTCGACATCGCCGGCGGCCCCAAGGGCGACGAGCTGAAGAAGCAGATCGAGGCGGGCAAGATACACCGGCATCGTCAAGACGACGCTCGACGGCTTCGACCAGCGCGACTACCTCGAAGGCAAGTCGCGACAAGTCGGCGCGCGACATCTTCTTCTACTACTCGGGCGCGACGCCATCGGCGGTGCGCTACAAGAACTGGAAGATGTATTACACCATGTCGCAGCCCGGGCCGGCCGGCTGGATCATGCCGCTCGTTCCGTTTCACTTCACTCTGGTGCAGAACATCAAGCGCGATCCGTTCGAGCAGGCGGTCGGCCTCGACCAGAAGACGGCGCTGGCCTGGGCGGCGCGCTCGGCGTCCCCGTCCACCGCCTATCTATACGACTGGAACATGTTGCCCATCGGCCAGCAGCTCTGGGAAAAGCACCTGATGTCATATGAAAAGTTCCCGCCGCTGCAGGCCCCGGAGACCTACAACCTCGGCCAAATCCTTGAGGCGGTTAAGAAGGCTCACGCCAGTCACCCGAGCGACTGACCGCTTGAGACGAGCATGATGCGACGAACAGGCGCCCGCGAAGGAGATCGGGCGCCTTCGTCATGGCTTTGTCGTCACCCATGTGACTTTGGGCCTACGGAATTCCATCGTGACCTAAGACGTCAGCAACTTGAGCATGAAGTTGGCGGAGTGAGCGCGCATCTCAGTCGGTGGAAGGTCGCTCGCGAATTGTTTTCGATACATCGAAAGCCAGTGGCCGCTTGTGAAATCGAGAAACATCGCCGAATTACAGCACGTGGCGATGATCCGTCGGGTCGGGGACGCCGCCGTCAGCCGATGTTCCTCAAGATATTCCCGACCCTTGGAGCATCGGACGCAATCCTTGCGGTAGAGAACGAAGGATGTCCCGCCGTCGGCGTCGAGCACCGGCGGCGCGGCGGGCAAACCCTCGAATAGACGTCCGGCTTCCCGGCAACTCGCGCAGTAACATGCCGCGCTCGCAATCGGAGGACCGTATGCTTGGAGCTCCACCTTTTCGCAGCGACATGTCGCGGATAGAGGCCTGTCTTGGTGGGGCATTGTGTCCTCTCGGCTTTGAAACGGCGCGTGATTTTGCTTGAACGGGGCCGTCCCGTTGGCTGGCAATTCAGGTCGACATACGCTGGCCGGTCTCAAGCAGCGACTTGAGATCACTAAGAATCCATGGCCAGCCGCCGCCGCCCTTCGTCGGATCGCCGCCGCCCGACACCATGCCGGCGACCCTTGGCGCGCCCGTGACGTCGTGCGTGATGGTCACCGTGCAGACGCCGCCCTGGTTTTCCTTGATCTCGTAGGTCAGCCGGGTGTGCTGCTCAGCGGTCGTGTCCGCGTCGAACAGCGGATGCCATGTCTGGACCAGCTTGCGCGGCCGATCGCTCTCGATGACCTTTCCGACGATGATCTCGTCGGGCAGCCCGAACGCTTTCATTTCAGCGCTGGCCTTGTAGGAGAAACGACCACCGACCGTCATCTCATACTCGGCTCGACCGCCATAGGCGGTACCGCTCGGTCCATTCTGGCTGCGTAATCGCATCCCAGATCGCCTGGGCGCTGGCCTTGATAACAATTCTGTAGACCTGAATGGTCGCGGGCTTATCGGTCATACGGTCACTCCTTGTTTTCGAGTTCGGTCTTGAGCGCTACCAGCGCGGAGAGTTCTGTGTTCGCTGTATTTGCTGATCCATCGATCGTGAATTGCGCGGATCGGAACGGCATTGAGAAAATGCAGTTTCTCGCGGCCGGACCGGCGTGTGACGACCAAGTCGGCATCTTCCAGAATTTTGAGATGCTTCATCACGCCGAAGCGCGTCATTGCGAGACCGGCTTGCAGTTCCTTCAACGTCCGACCATCACGCTGGAACAGCAGATCCAACAGCAACCGGCGCGTGGGGTCAGCGAGCGCCTTGAAGATGTTGTCATCATCCATCGTCATTGCATAATAGGTGACTAAATGGTCACCTGTCAAGCTATGTAAGCGCCTTCGCGCTGGCGACGATTTTTGCGCATCATGAGAAGCGGTGTGGCGAGGCCTTGAGCGATGGCGGCGCTAGCAGGGGAGCATCGCGGGTGTCGAGGTCCGCAAGGGGTCAGGGGCCGACGATGACGCCCTCTCGCGCGCCTAGCCGCGGTCCCTTGGAAAGCCGATATCCTGCCGGACGTGAAAATCTCAACATTTTCGCAACGAACATCCTTGTATTTAAAATCAATAAGTTATCATGTGCGGAACTTATGTGCGAAACCCCCGCCCAGTTCCGCTCCCGGCACAAAGCTAAAAATTTCGAATTGGCCCACCGCCCGGGATTGTCCCTGTCCGCCGATGCCGCGACGCCGCGAAAATCCTACCGGACGTCCAGCGTCGCGCGCCGCGCCAGACGCGGCAGCAGGCGCGCCAGATCGCGGGCGCGCAGCGCCACGCAGCCCGCCGTCGGCGCGAGATCTTCCGTCGCGACATGAAAGAAGATCGCGCTGCCGCGCCCGCGCACGGCCGGGCGAATATTGTAATCGAGCACGCCAACGAAGTCGTAGAGCCGATCCGAACGCCGCAAGTCCTCGTGGCTAAGTCGCGTCGGACCGCGCAGATGACGATTGTAAAGAAAGCTCTTGGGGTCGTCGCACCAAATGTCGTCCTTTCGCGTCTGGCGCGTCGGCGCGAGCAGGCCCGCCCGCGAAAATCGGCCGGGTCGAATAAAGGCGTAGAGCAAGCGCAAACGGCCCTTCGGCGTCGCGCCGTCGCCCTCGCGCTTGTCGCATGTCAGACCGGCGCGGCCCAGGGCGCAGGGCAGCGTCAGCGTTCCCGCGATCAGCCTGCCCTGATGCGGCGCGCCTCCGATCAGACGCGCGACAAGCAGCCGCCGCAGGCCCGTCCGCGACGGCGTGGAGAAATGCGCGGCTTTCATATCGCCCTTTGCAAAGCGCCTCTTTTGCGCCATTTTGCCGGTAAAGGCCCGGTTGGATCAAGCGGCATGAAAATTCCCAGCGCGAAAGTCGTCGCAAAGCGATGGCCGCGGCCATGACAATAGGGCTGCTGATCGTCGGCGACGCGGATTTGCGCCTGGCGCTCGGGGAGCAGTTCGCCTGCGTGGCCGCGATCGCCGTCCAGGAGGCCGAAGCGGCCCAAGAGGCTTTGGCGCGGATCGAGAGCGGCTCGCCCGACGTTCTGCTGATCGCCGACGATATCGAGGCGCCCGGCGCGGCGAGTTTGTTGAAAATGGCGCGCGCCGCGGGCTTTAACGGCCCGGCGATTTTGCTGGCGCGCCGCGAGGCCGCGACGCCCGAAGGGTTCGACGGCGCCATGCGCCGGCCTCTGCGTTTCGCCGGGCTGATGGCGATGATTCGCGCGAAGATCGCGCCGACCGCCGGCCGCGGGCGCGACGCTCGGCGACCATCTCTTTTGCGAAACGACGCAAACCCTGATGGGGCCGGATGGCGTTCGCCGCCTTTTGACGGAGAAGGAGACGGCGATTCTCGCGCGGCTGGCCCGCGCGCGCGGCGGAGTCGTGGCGAGGGATGTGTTGCTGCGGGAAATTTGGGGATATAGTCCCGCCGTCGACACGCATACTCTGGAGACCCATATCCATCGTTTGCGCCGCAAGATCGAAGACGCCTCGGGACCGCCCAAGCTCCTGCTCTCGGCCCCAAGCGGTTATCGGCTGACGACCAATGACGCGAGTTTGGACGATCGCGCCTGAGGCGCGCTGAAAACTGGAAGGCCCATGGCGTTCGACACCGAACTTGACGAAATCATGCGCATCGACTTGTTCGCCGTCTTCGAGCCGGAGGCGTTGCGAGCGTTGATGTACGGCGCCGAAACAAGATTGCTGCGCGCCGGCGACGTCCTGTTTCGGCGCGGCGAGACGGCGGACGGGGGCTATTTGCTCGCCGCCGGCGCGATCGCCATCGAGGGCCGCGAACCCGGCGCGCCGGCGGAGAAAATCCTGCGCCCGCTCGTCCTTCTGGGCGAGACCGCGCTGGTCGCGGCGACCTCGCGGCCCATGACCGCGTTCGCGCGCGAGCCCTCCACCGTGCTGAAAATCTCGCGGGCGCTGTTCCACCAAATTCTCGAAAAGCATCCGGCGACGGCCGCGCGCGTGCGGCAGCTGTTTCAGGATCGTCTCAAGCAATTCGCGCTGGGGTTGAAGATCGACGCATAGCCCTGGCCGTATTGAACAAGGGCAATCCCAACCCGCATCGAGAGCCAAGCGACATGGCGCGAGCAGTTTCCACTTCATTGGCGTTCGTTTTCGCGGTTCTAGCTGGCGTCGCCTTGACGCCCAGCCACGCCGCGGAGGTCTCCGCCGCGAAAAAAGCGAGCGAAGAGCAGAGCGCCTCGGCGCTCGGCCTGCCGGCGGAGGTCGCCACCAAGCATGTGATCACGCTGGCGGGGGAAAAACTGGCCTTCACCGCGCGCGCCGGCGCCGTGCGTCTGTCCGACGCGCAGAGCGGCGCGCCCAGGGCGGACGTGGCCTTTGTCTCTTACGAACGCGCCGACGCGGATCCGCTGACGCGGCCCGTCGCCTTCGTCTTCAACGGCGGACCCGGCGCGGGCTCCGCGTGGCTGGGACTCGGCGCGCTGTCGCCCTGGCGGCTTCGCCTCGATGGCGACAGCTTTTCGCCATCGACGCCGCCGCTCGTCGTCGACAACGCCGAAAGCTGGCTCGGCTTCGTCGATCTCGTGTTCGTCGATCCTCCCGGCACGGGATACAGCAAGTTTTTGAACGAGAACGAAGAGTTCGAAAAAGCATTTTTTCTCGGTGCAGGGCGACGTCGACGCGCTCGCCGTGGTCGTGCGCAAATGGCTGACGACTCACCGGCGATTGGCTTCGCCAAAATATCTGGTTGGCGAGAGCTATGGCGGCTTTCGCGTCGTCAAGCTCGCGGGCGCGTTGCGAGAGCGCGAGAATGTCGGCGTCGAGGGGCTGGTTCTCGTCTCGCCCGTGCTCGATTTCTCCTGGCTGGAGGGCGGTCGAAATCTTCTAACCTTCGCCGCCTATCTTCCCAGTTTCGCGGCGATCGCTCGCGGCGCCAAGGATCGACGCGAGGTCGCCGACGTGGAGGCGTACGCCGCCGGGGAATATGTGACCGATCTCCTGAAGGGCGTGAAGGACGCCGACACCCTGGCGCGTTTGCGCGCGAACGTCGCTCGCTTCACGGGTCTCCCTCCCGAAATAGTGGAGCGTCTCGCCGGGCGTATCGACGCCAAGACATTCGCCCGCGAACGTCTCGCGGCGTCGGGACGGGTGCTTAGTTCTTACGACGGCGAAATATCCGGCTTTGATCCGACGCCCTACACGCGCGAGAGCGACTGGGCCGATCCCGTGCTCGACTCCTTGCGCGCGCCCCTCGGCGCCGCCATGACGAGCGTCGTGGCCGACAAGCTGCAATGGCCGGTCGGCGACGCAAGATATGAAATTCTCAACGGTCAAGTGGCGCATCTTTGGGACTTCGAGCGAGGAGGTCGTCATGGCGCCGAGGCGGTTTCCGATTTACGTCAGGCCCTGGCTCTCGATCCGCGTTTCAGGGTTCTCATCGTGCATGGTCTGGCGGACCTCGTGACGCCCTATTTCACGACCAAATTGCTGCTCGACCAGTTGCCCGCCTATGGCGACGTCGCCCGCGTGAAACTCACCGTGTCGCCCGGCGGCCATATGTCATATCTGCGGGGCGATTCGCGCAAGATGCTTCGCGACGCCGCCCGCGAACTCATCGAAGGAAAGTAGTCCGCGCCGACGCGGCCTGTCGATCACTTCGACCCGCTTGCATCGCCCGTCAATTCACTTGGCGAGCAGTCATGATCCAGCAATTCCTCGGCGTGGCCGCCATCGCTATTGGCCAGCACGGCGAAGCCGCGCTCTCCATTTGGGCCGATGAAGCCGACGACGGCGATCGATTGCCGCGCCATCCTCGATTTCGCTCCTGGAATTCGTCGGCGACCAGCTTGAAGATGTTGCGATCGACGGCCGCCGCGTCGATTTCCTTGACGCGATAGCGACCCGCCCAGGGGCCCCGTTCGAGACTGGACCATTTCGAGGAAATTCGGCTGGCGCGGGAAGCCAACGCCAGCTTCAGTCGCGGGTCAACGCAATCGACATGAATGTGCAACTGGTCCTGCGAGCGGCCGTGCCGGGAGTTGACGGCCATGCCGATGTCGTTCCAGCCCAGCTGCCGGGGAGCGCTCGCCACGACGCGGTTTCTCTCGCTCCAAGCCTCTGACCAAAGGTTGGTCATTGGGTCGCCTAGAACGGCGGGACTTTCAATTCCATCGATCTTCGCCGTCGGGACGACCAGAATTCGAGTCTTGTCGCCGGGGACGCGGATCACGGCAAATCCGCCCGCCATATCCACCTTCAGACAGGGCAGGGGCAGGCTGAAAGCCCGCTGCATCGGACGACAAAGATCATTGACGACATGCCAAAGCGCCGTCCTGTCGGCCACGTCGAAGGCGGCGGCCTCGCCCGAGCCGGCCAGTCCCGCGCCGAGAAGGAAAAGAGCGAAGCGCATTGTCCTCGCGAAGGGTTTGAAACGCATGCTTCGGTTCATTCCTCGGTCGCCCGTCGCGGGCGCGGTCATGCCAATGGAGACCAGTCGACCGCGCTCTCCCGCCAAGCGGCGAATAGCACAGGGCGCCCTCCTCGCGGCAAGTTTCCGTCGAGACATCGCGCGATCAGGGCTAAAATTTAAGGTCCAATTGATCGCCGCTCTTTAACCGTTCCTCGCCAAGCGACGACAGCGTGACGCCGAGCAGCCGAATTCCCTTTCGCGCGGGGAAGACCGGTCCAAGCAGCGCGAGGCTCAGCTGTTCGAGTTCCGCCTGTGTCGCGACATGCGATACGCCGGTGTGACCGCGCGTGATCTGGTGAAAATCCGCGAATTTCACCTTCAAGGTGACGGTGCGCCCGCGAATGCGCGTCGTCTCGCAATGGCGCCAGACTTTCGCGACGATTGGCTCGAGCGCGGCGCGCGCCGCGTCGAATGTGAAGATGTCCTCGAAGAAGGTGTTTTCGGCGCCGATCGATTTGCGGATGCGGTCGGCGCGCACCGGCCGCTCGTCCACGCCGCGCGCGATCCAATAATAATATGACCCCGCCTTCCCGAAATGCCGCTGAAGGAAGGGAAGCGTTCGCGCCTTCAGGTCGAGGCCGGTTTCGATGCCGAGGCTGTTCATTTTCGCGCGTCGTCGCCGGACCGACGCCATGGAATTTGCCGACCGGCAGGGTCTCGACGAAGGCCGGCCCCATCTTCGGCGTGATGACGAACAGTCCGTCGGGCTTGCGGTGATCGGAGGCGAGCTTGGCCAGGAACTTGTTGTAGGAGACGCCGGCCGAAGCGGTGAGGCCGGTTTCGGCGCGGATCGCCGCGCGGATTTCCTCGGCGATCCGCGTCGCCGAGGCGACTCCGCGCGGATTTTCGGTCACGTCGAGATAGGCCTCGTCCAGCGACAGCGGCTCGATGAGCGGGGTGTGCCGCGCGAAGATGGCGCGGATCTGGCGCGAGCTTCCCTGTAGACGTCGAAGCGCGGCTTGACGAAGATCAGCTCGGGGCATTTTCGCTTCGCGGTGACCGACGGCATGGCCGAGCGCACGCCGAATTTTCGCGCCTCATAGCTCGCCGCCGCGACGACGCCGCGCTCGCGCGAGCCGCCGACGGCGACCGGCATGCCGCGCAGCTCGGGATTGTCGCGCTGCTCGACGGAAGCGTAGAAGGCGTCCATGTCGATGTGGATGATCTTGCGTTGCCGCGCCGGCGCGGCGATGACGCAATTGCGCGCCTCGTCGCCAATCGTCCCGTGTCTGGCGCGTCATCGGGCGCGAGCATGACCGTCAGGCCGCGAGGCCTCCCTCGTCCATCTTGCCGCCCCTCGCGACAATCGTGAGAGCGTCGTCGGCGAGGGGACGTTGAAGCTTGAGCGCCTCCTCGATGGGCGCCGTCATCCACAAGTCTATTTCCTGCGCGAGTCGTCAGGATCGCCGGCATCGCCTTCGGGTGGATGGAGCCGATGAGCCGGTTCGGCTCGGTCGTCAGGAAAGCGAAGACGTCGTTGGTCGTTTCGCCTTCCTTGACCTTTCTGACCGAGGTCCAGCGCGTCCAGATTCCCGCGAAGAAGGCCAGCGGCCTCGTTTCGCCCAGAGCGAACCAAACCGGTGGCCTCGACCCATCCGGCAGTTGTTCGTTCTCCGCGAAACTGGTGAAGGGCGCGACGCACCGGTGTTCAACGCCCAGCCAGCGCCGCCAATGCGGGGATTGAAGGTTGCGGACATTGGTGACGCCGGGATCGCAATTCCTGCCCTTCAACGCAAAGGCTGGCGACGGCAATCCCCAACGCGCCATGGCCAACTCGCGTCCCTGTGGCCGGTCGCGGACGATCGGGGCGGCGTAATCGGGAAAGATCGCGGGGAAGGGCGGCAAATTGCCGGCGCGGTCGACCAAGGCGCCGGCGATCTCGCGGATCGCCTGCTGGCTGGTCGTCATCGAATATAAGTTGCACATGGAGCGGTCTCCTTCATCCCGCCAAATGCACGGCGAGCCAAACGGTCGGCTGGTCCGCGTCCGTCCATTCAACCCGGTGGCGCATATGCGCGGGAATCTCGACATAGCCGCCGGGGCGAAGAACTCGTGGCTCGCTCTCCCCCTCGATCAAAAGGCCCGCCGAGCCGCGGATCACGAAAACCCATTCCGTCCAATCCTGATCATACCAAAAACCGGGCGGGCTCGCTTGACCGGTCGAAACGATCCTTTCGATCCTCGCTCCCGGCGTTTGGGCGATGACCGAAATTATCTCCTCGGCTGAATGCCTCGGCGCATCCGCGAGAAGGTCGCCCGATTTGATCAAGATGGCCTCCAGACAAGGATTGGGGCGACGCCCCCTCACATTCGCGCGGATATTTTTTCTGGTTCGCCGCGCATTTCGGCGGCCTGGCCAGGAATATCCGCCGCCCATGAAACGAGCGCGGCTTTGCCCGCTTCCGAGAGAGCATAAACGCCGCGCTCGGGCCTGACGAACCAGCCATAGACGTTGCCGAGTAGGATTTTCGCCGCGTCCGGCGCCAAAGGCTTCAAGTCGCGCGGCCGCGCCGGAGCTCGCGCCAAGGCCGCGGCGCATTCCAGCGCCTGCTGGCGATAGGCGGTCATGATCGGCCGGCGCGCCGCGCCGCCGGTCGTCGGATCGCCCTTGCGCCGCCGATGCTCTTCCAGGATTTTGGAACGGCGCTTCGCGTTAGGTCTCGGCCGCCAAGCGACCGGCTCCACCAAGGCGTCGACCCGGCCGGAATGAGACACGCAAAGCAGGCCGAAGCCGAGCAGGCGGCACAGCCGTTTGACCCGGGGATCGGATTCGCGGCCGCGGCCGCGCGTCGATCCGCGAACGGCGAGCCAAACTTCGTCGCAAACCGTCGAACGATCCACGGCCTGGAGCACGAGTTCGAGCGTGAAGCTCAGTTTCAGTTCGCAGATCACCAGCGCGATCGGCGAGCCGTGATCCACGGCGACGATATCGCAGCCGCACACCTCGCCCTTGACCTCGAAGCCCAACCCTTCGAGAAAGCGCTTCACCGGCGCATAAAGGCTCGTCTCCAACGCCCGCCCTCGACACGTCGCGCGAATCGCCGCGCTTACCGAGATAACACCGGCGCCGGCGCCAGCGCCATCGGGGAAATCGATCGGCTCGGCGGCCGAACCGGACGGGCGCGGCGCGGCAGAAAAGCCAATTCGCGCGCGCCCGAGGATAAAGCGCGCCTCACTCCGCGGCGGCGGACGCGCTGTCTTCCAATTTGTCGCTCGCGCCGACCGTGACGCGGGAGGCGAGATTGTTTTCGCGCCAATCCATCGCCTGCGCCAAGGCGGTGTGGTTCATCCGCTCGCCGGAAAGGGCGAACAGCGCCGTGCTCACGGCGATTTTGAGGTCGAGCCAGAACGATGCGTGTTGAACATACCACACGTCGAGCGCGTCCTTTTCCGCCGGCGTCACCATCGTGCCGCCGTTGATCTGGGCCCATCCGGTGATGCCGGGCCGCACCGACAAGCGCAGCCGCGGATCGCTCGGCTGGTCGACGGGCAGAAGCGGACGCGGACCGATCAACGACATATCGCCGACCAGAACATTCAAAAGTTGCGGGATTTCGTCCAGCCGTCCCGCGCGAATCGCGCGACCGAGTTTCGACAGACGGCGTTCCTCGGGAGTTCTCACGCCATTCTTATCGAAGGGCGCGTGATAGGTGCGGAATTTATAGAGCAGGAATTTGTGGCCGTGCAGGCCGATGCGCTGCTGCCAAAACAGCACGGGAACGCCCACGTCGGACAATACGAGGCAAGCGGCGATCATCGCCAGAGGCAAAAGCGCGACAAGCAAAGCCGCCGAAGCGATTACGTCGATAACCCGCTTCAGTTTGAAGTAATCGTTCGGCTCGAAGGCCGGCCCGGCGTCGTCTCGCGTAGCGAAGGGCGAAGGGGCGACCCTGGGCGTAAGATTGAGCGCCTCCGAAATTCTCGCGAATTTGATATCCCGCACAGCGCACCACTCCGTCAGATCCGCCGAACTCGCGCCCGTCAAGGACGCGGCGTCGTCGGATAGCCAGACTTCATCGACATCGACGCCATGGACCGCATATTCGTCCACGACGGCGGCCAGATCCTGGACGCGCCCGACGATTTTAACCCCGCTGATGCTTCGCCCAAGCAGCGCCTCGCGCGCGTCCAGCGCGGCGACCACCTGAACCGTGCGGGGGTGCTGGTGATCCGTCAGCTTGATCGTCGTCGCCGAAAACCGATCCACGCCGATGAGCAGCACGCGGCGCAAATTCCGCGCGGTGGAATCCTGGCCGATGCTCTGGCGTTGCCCCGGCGTCTCCTTATGGAGCGCCCGAACCACTGTTCGGGCGATGATCATGCCGGAACCAAGCACAAGCCCGTAAATCAGCGGCGTCGACCGAGGCACCCCGTCCATCCTGGTGAGGAAGAAAAGGATGGTGCTGCTCGACACGACCGTGACGGCCACCGCGCCGCAAACGGCCAGAACGTCGTGAACCGAAAAGAAATGGCTCATTCCATCGTTAACTTTGAACAGCAGAAAAGCCAGAAGCGAACAAGCAATCGTGACAAGCGCGTATTGATATGTCGGCGGAAGTTCTCGCGGGAAGCCGGTTGGTTCGAGCAGATCAGGGTCGCGTAGCGCGAGAGCGATGAAGGGAGCCACGCCCGCCCAAAAAATATCAAAAGGCGAGAGTTTCAAATTGAAGCTCGATTTTGATGTGGGGGAGCGCAACCGCATTCGAAAGTCCCATCCTCAGATAGGCAAGGCATAGCTTCTAAAGCATAGAATCTCAACCACTTTTCTGGAATGGTAAGGCGATCACGGGCATATAAATGTGTTGACATATTTTTTGACTAAAGCGGAGGGCTCGCTCTGATGATCGTGACGCTCGAGGCGGAGGCCGGCTGAAATGGACGAATTCGATGGCTCCTAAAAGTCTCGCGTGGCTGACGCGAAAGCGGGACGCGGGTCCCCCTTCGCTCCCCTCGGGAGCGCGCATCTATGCGATCGGCGACATCCACGGCCGTCTCGACCTCCTGGACGGCCTGGCCGAGCAAATCCGCGCCGACCTCGTTTCCGCGCCGCCCGAGGTCATGACGATTTTCCTCGGGGACTATGTCGATCGGGGACCGGCCTCCGCCGGGGTCCTCGACCGCTTGAGCCGCGGTGATTTCCCGACGCCAATTTACGCCTTGCGGGGCAACCACGAGGATGTCGTCATGAGGTTTCTCGATGACGAAACCGTCCTCGAAAGTTGGCGCAGGTTTGGCGGGATCGAAATGCTGCAATCATATGGCGTCGACGTGACGGAGCCGATCTGCGGCCGGCTACGACCTCGCGCGAAAAAGTCTCCTGACGCGCATGCCCCCCGAG
>CAVQBO010000010.1:0-262659 GCA_963710695.1 uncultured Alphaproteobacteria bacterium
GCGAACACTTCCTCGTTCCCGAAGAAACCGGTCAAAGGCGTCGATGGTCGTCTCGGACACGTGATGCTCAATGCCCTCCGCGTCGGCTTCGGCGGCTTCTGTCGGAACGCCAATGGCCAGGAGAACCTCGACCACGAGCCGATGGCGCGCTTGACTCGCGCGGCCAGGGCCTGGCCGGCTTCGGTCAGGAAAAGCCCCTGTAAGGCCGCGACGTGGCAACGCCTGCCTTTTTAAGCCGCGCGATGGTCTTGATGACCGTGGCGTGCGACACGCCGAGCCGCCGCGCGATATCCGTCGGGCGCGCCTCGCCCTCGTTCGCCAGGAGGTCGCTGATCAATTCCGCATAGTCCTCGATCAGCGCTGAAGCCTGCGCCGCGCGCGCTTTGCCAAAACGTCGCGCCTGAGCCAATTCACTCGGCAGGTCGGACGTCTGCTCGGTCTGGTGCGCTATCGACTTGCCGCTCATGTTATCCGTCTTCGTTTTTTGCCTTGTTCGCCACTTTTGTAGCATAGGCAACATTCTCTAGCTATTGACAGAAACGCGCGCGCAACACATTGTAGCGACTGTAGCCAAGGCTACAATCTGGCTCCAAAGCTATAAGGCGCGGGCTCCTCATGACAGATGTGGCGACCAGGACTCTGAAACCAGGCTGGACGGATCGAACCGTTGCGGCGGGTCGCGAGATTATCGTCGGCCAACGTCGCGGAATTCGGGCCTTATTGCCCTTCGCCGGTCCGGCGATCATCGCCTCGATCGCCTATATGGACCCGGGCAATTTCGCCACCAATATCGAGGCGGGCTCCAGATACGGCTATCTGCTCTTGTGGGTGGTGGTGCTGGCCAATGTCACCGCCATGCTGTTTCAGGGCCTGTCCGCCAAGCTCGGCATTGTCACGGGCAAGAGTCTGGCCGAGCAGTGCCGCGATCATTTCCCGCGCCCGGTCGTTTACGCGATGTGGGGCGCGAGCGAAATCGCCGCCATGGCGACCGATCTCGCCGAGTTTCTCGGAGCTCCCATCGGCCTAAGCCTGTTGTTTGGCTTGCCGCTGTTCTGGAGTCTGGCGATCGTTGGCGTCGCCATATACGCCATGTTGATGCTGCAAGGCTCGGGGTTCCGCCCGATCGAGGTTTTGATCGCCGGCTTCGTCAGCGTCATCGGCGTCAGCTATCTCATCGAATTGGCCATCGCTCCGCCCGATTGGAGCGCCTTCGCCTTTCATTCCGTCGTGCCGGGGCTGGCAGGTCCGCATAGCGTCACGCTCGCCGTCGGCATAGTCGGCGCGACGGTGATGCCGCACGCGATTTACCTTCATTCGAGCCTGACCAAGGACCGGGTGCCTGTTCACGACGATTCCGAGCGCCATCGGGTGTTGAGATTTTCCAATACCGAGGTTCTGATCGCCCTAGGCCTCGCCGGCCTGGTCAATATGGCCATGATCGCCATGGCGGCCGCGGTCTTCCATGACGGCGCGCATAACGATGTCGCGGAAATCGAAACCGCCTACCGCACCCTGATCCCGCTGATGGGGGCCGGGGCCGCTGGCGTGTTCATGATCTCGCTGCTCGCCTCGGGGTTTTCCAGTTCGGTGGTCGGCACGATGGCGGGCCAGGGCATCATGCAAGACTTCGTGCATTTCGCCATCCCCCTGTGGGCGCGTCGCCTGGTGACGATGATCCCCGCCTTCGTCGTCGTCGGGCTCGGCGTGAATTCGACGCAAGCCCTGGTGATGAGCCAGGTGGTGCTCAGCATCGTCCTGCCGATTCCGATGGTCGCGCTGCTCCTTCTCACCGCACGGCGCGACGTCATGGGCGGCTTCGTCAACAAACGCCTGACGACCGTGATAGCGGTGCTCGCGGCGGCTCTGGTCTTGGCGCTGAATCTGGTTCTGCTGGCGCAGGCGGCGGGGATTTCGATCCCGTATTTGCCGCTCGAATAGGGATTTTCACGCCCTTACCGGCGCGTAAAATCGGTTCACGCGCCCTTATCGGAAAGGGTTTCGATCACGCGGCAATTGCCGATGCGGCCATGGCTGCATTCATCCACCATATGTTGCAGCTCTTCGCGGAGCGCCGTGAGTTTAGCGATACGCCGGTCCACCTCAATCATGTGATGGCGCGCAATGCGGTCGGCTTCGGCGCAGGATCGTTCTGGCTGCGCGCTCAAATCCAGCAGTTCGCGAATCGCATTCAGCTCGAAGCCAAGTTCGCGGGCGTGACGGATGAAGTTCAGTCGGGCGGCTTCCGGCGCGTCGTAGCGGCGCTGTTTGCCCTGGGTGCGCGGCGGCGCGGGAATAAGCCCGATTTGTTCATAATAGCGGATCGTCGGAATCTTCACCCTCGTAAGTTTCGCCAGTTCGCCGATCGAAATTTCCATGGCCAACCCCTTGAACCTCTAGTCGCTATAGGTTGTAAGCTCTTTTCCCGATGCACGAAAGGGATTGGCATGGCCGACCATTGTTGTGACTCGGGCGACAGCTGTTGCGCCCCGCCGCCGCTGAAATTTCCCGAGCCGCCGGTCGAGGACGCCGCGGCGGGCAAGAGCTGTGACACGGACGCCGCCTGCGGCTGCCATGGCGGCGTGCCCCGCTTCGACGGCGTCGATCCCCGTTACAAGAGCATCCTCTGGACGGTGATCGCCATCAACGGCGTGATGTTTTTGACGGAAGTGGTCGCCGGCCAACTGGCGGGCTCGCAAGCGCTCAAGGCGGACGCGCTCGATTTTCTCGCCGACACCGTCACTTACGGCCTGAGCCTCGCCGTCATTGGCGCCTCCCAGCGGACACGCGCCTCGGCGGCGCTGCTCAAGGGCGCAAGCCTCGGCCTGATGGCGACCTGGGTCATGGCCTCGACAATATACCACACGCTGATCCTCGGCCTGCCGAGCGCGGAACTGATGGGCGGGATCGGCGTCCTGGCGCTCGCGGCCAATCTCGCGTCCGTCCTGCTGCTGCTGCGCTACAAGGACGGCGACGCCAATGTGCGCTCGGTCTGGCTGTGCTCGCGCAACGACGCGATTGGCAATGTGGTGGTGATGATCGCGGCTTTGGGCGTTTGGTCGACCTCGACCGCCTGGCCCGACCTTGCCGTGGCGGCGGTCATGGCCGGAATATTTCTGTCGTCCTCGGCGCAAATACTCAGGCAGGCCTGGACCGAATATCGGCACGAATGCAGCCATAGCCACACCGCGGCGGCTGAATGATTGGCTGAAAGGGTCGCTTGGAGCGAATTCGGTTGCTGAACTTCGGATAGTCCGCTTTCCGCCGAAAACGCCGATTGGTTCATCCAACACCGAACTTCCGCTTCTGTGCATTGGCGCACAGCTAGCATGCTGTTCCGAAGACTCTGGGCCACTCTCAGCGGATGACCGGACCGAGGGCGGGCCTCTGCGCAATCATCGGAGCGTCGCCGGCGTGGCTTGCTATAGTCCGCCCGGAAATTCCCTTGGGAGCCAGGAAGCGTCTTGCGGGCGGCAGCTGACACGACCACTTCGCGTGAAACGCTCGTCGGCTCGGTCGAGCGGGTGACTTTTCACAATGAGGAAAATGGCTTCGCCGTCCTGAAGGTGAAGGCGCGCGGTAAGCGCGACCTCGTCACGGTCGTCGGGCATGCCGCCTCGATATCGGCGGGAGAGTTCATACACGCCGTCGGCGTTTGGACGACCGATCGCACCCACGGGCTGCAATTCAAAGCCGACCTTCTCAAAACCACCCCGCCGACCACCGCCGAGGGCATCGAGAAATATCTCGGCTCGGGAATGGTTCGCGGCATCGGTCCCAAGCTGGCGAAGAGAATTGTCGACGCGTTCGGGGCAGGAACCTTCGAAATCATCGAAGCGACCCCCGAGAAGCTGAGGGATGTGTCGGGGATCGGAGAGTTCCGCGCGGGAAAAATCGCCGCCGGCTGGGCCGAGCAGAAGGCCGTTCGCGACATCATGGTGTTTCTGCATTCCCATGGTGTTGGAACGTCGCGCGCGGTGCGCATCTTCAAGACCTATGGGCACGACGCCATTCAAGTGATGACCGAAGATCCGTATCGGCTCGCCCGCGACATCAGAGGCATCGGCTTTCGGACGGCCGACGCCATGGCCATGAAAATGGGCATGACCCGCGAGGCGCCGCAGCGGTTGCGCGCCGGTGTGTCCTTCGCCCTGCAGGAGGCGACCGACGACGGTCATTGCGGGCTTCCGGTCGACAATCTCGTCACCCTCGCCACCAAGCTCCTCGACGTCGACAAAGCGCTTGTGAGGGCGGCGCTCGATCACGAGCTCGCCGGCGCCGAGGTCGTCGGCGACACGATCGGCGGCGAGGCATGCGTTTTCCTGCGCGGGCTTCACATCGCCGAGCGCGGCGTGGCCGAACGGCTGCGCGCCCTGGTCCGAGGCGCCCTGCCCTGGCCTGCGATCGACGTGGAGAAGGCCCTGCCCTGGGTCGAGAAAAAGACGGGCAAGATGCTGGCGGCGTCGCAACGCGCGGCGATTGAAATGGCGCTGCGCTCCAAGGCGATGGTGATCACCGGCGGCCCAGGCGTCGGCAAGACGACCCTGCTCGACGCGATTTTGCGCATTCTCGCCGCCAAGGGAACGAAAATCCTGCTCGCCGCGCCGACCGGTCGCGCCGCGAAGCGCATGACCGAACAGACCGGCATCGAGGCGAAGACCATCCACCGCTTGCTGGAAATCGATCCCAAGACCGGCGGCTTTCGCCGCGGCGCCGACAATCCTCTCGATTGCGATCTGCTCGTCATCGACGAAACCAGCATGGTCGATATCTCGCTGATGTTTTCGCTCGTCAAGGCGGTCCCTGCCCGGTCGGCGCTTTTGCTTGTCGGCGACGTCGATCAGCTTCCCTCGGTCGGGCCCGGGCAGGTTCTCGACGACATCATCAATTCCGGCGCGATACCGGTCGCGCGGTTGACCGAGGTGTTTCGTCAGGCCGCCGAGAGTCGGATCGTCGTCAACGCGCACCGGATCAATCGCGGTGAAATGCCGGAATGGCCAAAGCGCGGCGAGGATTCGGATTTCTGGTTTGTCGAAGCCGACGATCCCGAGAAGGGAGCGGCGAAGGTCGTGGAAATTGTCCGCGACCGGATTCCACGCCGCTTTGGCCTCGACCCAATTCGCGACATTCAGGTTCTCTGCCCGATGCAGCGCGGCGCGCTCGGCGCGCGGTCGCTCAACGCCGATCTGCAAAAAGCCCTCAATCCCAATCCGCCCGCGAAGATCGAGAAATTCGGGTCGATTTTCGCGCCCGGCGACAAGATCATGCAGACCGAGAACGATTACGATCGCGATGTCTTCAATGGCGACCTTGGAACCGTGTTGCGCATCGACGAGGTTGAAGGCCTCCTCGTCGCCGGCTTCGACGGTCGCGAGGTCGAATATCCCTTTGGCGAACTCGACACTCTGGTTCCCGCCTATGCGACGACGATCCATAAGTCGCAAGGTTCGGAATATCCCGCCGTCGTCATCACGCTCGCGACCCAGCATTACACCATGCTGGCGCGCAATCTCGTCTATACAGCCGTCACGCGGGGCAAGCGTCTCGTGGTCATCGTCGGTCAGCGCCGGGCGATGGCGATCGCGGTGCGAAGCGGCGGCGGACGCAAGAGATGGACGAAGCTCCGGGAGTGGCTGAGCGCGAATTGAATTTTTGATCCGTATGCCCGTTTGATCAAGCGCAGCGACTTGATGCTCGAAACCCTGCCAATCGAGGGCGTCGTTTTCCCCGGCTCCGGCATTCTTGAGAACCTCGGCGACAAGACCCGCGAGATGGGAATTCCGGTCTGGAAGTTTGGGATGGATGGTGCATGAGCGCCGTCTTTTCCATCTTGGCTCTTGCAAGCGTTCGCTGAGATTGGTGACTAAGAGCTATCACCGAATTTGTTACCTCAACATATTGAGGCCTGCCGTCTCACGGAGCGGTTGGCCGCTAGGAGATGGGCAAGCCCTCAGAATGAGTTGACCGCGGTCAACTAGGCTTCGGACGCAACGCATTCTGATTTGATCTAACGCGTAATCCTGGACGCTTTGCATTGCGGTGATCGGGGTTGATTCCTGCTCCAAGCGCAAGGAGGAATAAGTGTTCTTGGACCCTTTTTTGATCGAGAACCGTGTGCGCGGTTAGTCGCCGGGGAAGGGGCATCGGCACGCGCGGATCAGCGAAGGGGCGTCGTTAACTTTTCATTAACCCAAAATTTCTTGCGCAAAGCAGAAGAATCGGGCTTAGTTGCCACGACAATCATCCGTGGGATGGGCACCGAACCGTAACTACGCGAGAAAGCCGTGGCATCTGAGCCAGCTACCCAGCTTCCATCATTGACCGCAATTCACGAGTTGATCGCCGGTGACGCGGATCAACTTTCAGCGAAATTGCAGGCGCATCGCCGGAAGCTCTTCCCTCCCGCATCGCAAAAGACCCTGCGATCCTTTTCGTCTGGCGAGGCTGCAAAGCTAATCGGCATCAATGATGGTTATCTTCGCCAACTCTCGCTGGATGGCAAGGGGCCACGTCCAGAAACCAGTCCAACGGGCAGACGCTCTTATTCTTGCGAAGACATTCAGGGTCTTCGCGCTTTTCTGGACGAAGGCGGGAAGGCTGGTCGTCGGTATTTGCCGCACAGGAGAGCCGGTGAGCGTCTTCAGGTCATATCTGTCGCCAATTTCAAAGGTGGCTCCGGAAAGACGACCACCGCAGCGCATCTGGCACAATATCTCGCCTTGCACGGGTACCGCGTGCTGGCCATCGATTTGGATCCTCAGGCGAGCCTCTCAGCGTTACATGGCTATCAACCCGAATTCGACATAGGGGAAAATGAAACGCTTTACGGGGCGATCCGCTACGACGGTGATCGCCGGGAGCTCAAGGATATCATCCGCCACACGTATATTCCTGGCCTGGATATCGTTCCTGGCAACATTGAGCTGATGGAGTTCGAGCACGAAAGCCCCAAAGCGCTGGCTGAGAAAAATTCCGGCGATGCGCTGTTCTTCGCGCGAGTCGCGCGGGCAATCGGTTCGGTGGAGAAGGACTATGACATCGTCGTGATGGATTGCCCGCCACAATTGGGTTTTCTCACATTGTCCGCGCTTTGTGCGGCTACCGCGCTCCTCATCACTGTGCATCCGCAGATGTTGGACCTTATGTCGATGTGCCAGTTTTTAATTATGACCTCTGACTTGTTAGCTGTCGTGGCGAAGGCCGGCGGCAATATGGAATATGACTGGATGCGGTATCTGGTAACGCGATTTGAAGCGTCCGATGGACCTCAAACGCAAATGGTCGCGTTCATGCGTTCTATGTTTGGAGAGCGAGTATTGACCTCGCCAATGGTCAAGAGCACTGCGATCTCCGATGCGGGGATTACCAAGCAAACGCTTTATGAGGTTCCAAGGGAGCAGTTTACCCGCGCCACATATGATCGCGCGGTTGAGGCGCTGAATGCGGTCAATGGCGAGGTGGAAGCTCTCATCCTAAGTGCTTGGGGGAGATAGACGTGACCCGTAAGAACCTTCTTCTTGGCCTTGATGACGATGAGTTGACCGCGGTCAACACCAATTCCTCTTGCGAGAAGAGCCTAAACCTAGAGGCGGGTGTGCGGCCGACGCTCGGTGTGCGTGGCGCAGTTGGAGCTATGAGTCGATCTCTAGAACGGATTTCGGCCGACATAGATGCAGCCAAGGCACTCGAACAGAGGCTCCTTGCTGGAGCCGATATTATTGAACTCGATCCGACGCTGATTAATTCGTCCTTCGTTACTGACCGCCTGAATGAAAGCGCCGCAGACTGCAAAACGCTTGCCGATTCCATACGAGAACACGGGCAACAAGTCCCAATATTGGTTCGGCCTCATCCCGAGATTTCAGGCCGGTATCAGGTTGCTTACGGGCACCGACGTCTGCGCGCACTGCGAGAAATGGAGCGGTCCGTAAAGGCGGTTGTGCGGCAACTCACAGACGATCAACTAGTTATTGCCCAGGGCCAAGAAAATAGCGCGAGACGCGATCTTTCATTTATTGAGCGAGCTTCTTTCGCGACATTACTGGAAGACCGTGCCTTTGGCCGTGAGACCATCATGGCTTCTTTGTCGGTCGATAAAACGGAACTTTCGCGTCTGATCTCATGCCGACGCGGGCTGTCCGACGAACTTGTCGTTGCGGTCGGGGCGGCGCCAAAAGCGGGCCGCCGTCGCTGGATGGAACTCGCGGAGTTCATGCAAGCGCGAGGAGCTGCGAGGACTTGGAAGCGTGTTCACGATGAGCCCGCGTTTATGCAACTCGATTCCGATGCTCGTTTCACCGCAATATATTCTGCTCTGTCTGCAAAGGCTGAGTCTAAGAAAAAAACATCGTCATGGATTGATGATGATGGACGAAAGATAGCGCGTATCGATGACGATTCTGGCTGGTTGCGGATCAACGTCGACAAGTCGGTTGATGCCAATTTCGGAGCATTCCTCTTGGATCAGCTGCCGGCTCTGCTTCAAGCTTATCGAGCCCATCGGGAAAGCGGCTAAGATTCTAGAATACAAGTCGCTTGCGTCGCACAATGTGTGCGCGGGACGGTTTGTATGAGTGACGCGTTAGGAGTCTTCGCAATCAAATCATGAGGTCAACCCACAAAAGAAAAAGGCCCCCGAAACAGACCCGTCCCGGAAGCCTTCTCTTGTTCAATTTGGCGATTGAGAGAGAACCACTTCCACGAATCACTGTCAAGAGTCGGCGTCGTTTCGGCGAGCGGATTTCTTTTGCCTGAACGAGGCAAAGGACCATGCAGACACAACCAACGACGCCCTTTGGGCGGCGATCACTGTCGCTCGCCATGGTGGCGAACCAAGCGAACGCGAGAGATTTCGCGGGAAAAACGGCTAATTCAGAAACCGTCGTCCATAAATGGCGACTGTTTCGGGCGCTGACCGAGGCCAAAACGCCGCTTGGCGTCACCGACCGGGCGCTATCGGTGTTGCATGCGTTGCTGTCGTTCCATCAGGAGACGGCGTTGACGCTGCCGGCCGCCGATCCGCGCGCCGCCGCCGAAGACGGGGAAGGGAGCGCCGGCATCGTCGTGTTCCCGTCCAATCGGGAACTGTCGATCCGCGCCCATGGCATGGCGCCCGCGACGCTGCGTCGCCATCTCGCATGCCTCGTCGATGCCGGGCTGATCATCCGCCGCGACTCCCCCAACGGCAAACGCTATGCCCGAAGAGGGCAGGGGGGCGAGATCGAAAGCGCCTTCGGCTTCGACCTGACGCCGCTGGTGGCGCGCGCCGCCGAGATCGAAAATCTCGCCGAGGAAGTGCGGGCCGAGAACAAGGCGATCCGACTGCTGCGCGAGCGCATCACGCTGCTCCGCCGCGATATAGTCAAGATGATCGCGACCGGACTGGAGGAGGGCGTTCCCGGCGACTGGCAGGGGCTGCACCTGCGCTATGCGGCGCTATCGAGCCGCTTCGTCCGCAATTTATCACATGCCGATCTGGAGGCGTTGGCGAGCGAACTTGCCGCATTAAACGCCGAAATCCGGAACGCTTTGGAAAATCACGTAAATCTCCAAAAAAAGAGCGGCAATGAGTCCCATTCTGAGCGTCACATACAGAATCAAATTACAGACTCTTTCGATCTTGAACCTAGCCTTCAGAAAGGCAGGGGCGAGACGTTGCCGTCCAACGACCAAGGCGTGCCCTCTCCATCGGCGCCCAAGTCGCCAAACGTCCATCATCCAAAACCCTCGGCGCCCAAAACCTATCCTCTCGGCATGGTGCTGGAGGCCTGTCCCGATATACTCGATTACGCCACCAAGGCCGGGATCGACAATTGGCGCGATCTCGCGACAACGGCGGCGACGGTGCGGCGGGCCATCGGGGTGTCGCCGGACGCCTGGGCGCAGGCCTTGGAGGTCATGGGCGAACACGACACGTCGATCGTCATCGCCGCGATCCTGCAACGGGGCGAGGAGATCAAAAGCGCCGGCGGCTATCTGCGGGTTCTGACCGCGAAAGCCAGGGCAGGGGAGTTTTCGCTTGGGCCGGTGCTGATGGCGCTGCTGCGAGGAAAAGCCGCGAAAGCTGCGCGCGAACGAAAAGCGGCCGGGTGACGGCGCGGCGGATTTAGCTATGCGGCATGAAGCCTGCCTTGCGACCGGCAAATTCAAAGGCCGCTACGCCGGTGGGGCGACAGGCGATGACCGCGACGGTAATTGATCTGGTCGCGTTTTATCCCGCGGCGAAATAATCCTCTCGTGAACCCCGCGTTCGCTTCAGTCCGGCGGCTATGGAAACAGGGCGCCGGACTGTTTTGTGGCTTCGCGAAGGGAGCGCGCGCTAAAGTAGAATTGTAACCCAACATCACTTTTGATCGGACAGCCAATGCCAAAGAGTTACGGGGAGCGGATCGAAAAGCTCAAAGAGCAGCGGGAAAAAATCGAACGGCGGCTCAACACGCTCGAACAAAAAGCCACAAATAAAAAATGGAAACGCGACACGCGCCGAAAAATCATCGTCGGCGGCGCTGTTCTCGCCGAAATGCAAATAGACCCGGAGTTCGCCGACCTTATCCAAGGCCTGCTCGCGCGCTATGTCGAGCGGCCGAATGATCGTGCAGACATAGCCGACTTGCTGCAGTCAGATTTACAATCAGCCGCACCGGCGGACGGATTGTCGGACGGCGGATAACAAGCTCTCGCCGCCGCTTATGGTTCAATGGGTCGGCGCGCCATAAAATGATAGCGCGCGCCCAAGTTCTTGCCGATGAAACATCTCGGCATCCGCGCCACCAGGGACGCCAGAAAAGACCCCGAGTAGGCGAGCCTTCAAAAAGAAACCCTGAGCGGGCATATTTGCCCCGGTCTTGCTAACGCAGAGCGCGGCCAACATCGGCCGCCCGGCGGCTACATCCTCCTCCATGAGGATTTCGAGCGCCTCACAGATGCGATGAATTGTCTGCGGCGGCACAAGGCCAAGGCGGTCAGCGAGCGCTTTATATGTCGTCGGGCTTCCGAGGGTGGCGCGCTCCATGAGCGCCTGACGAAGACGATCTTTCAGCATTTCATTCATTCAATTTGTTGCTTGATCGGCCGCGCGTCGGGTTGAGGCTTCGATTGTGGGCGCGCTGTCGACCATTCAGGGGGCGACGCTGCTTGGTCGCTTGCTCGACCGGCTGGGGAGCGTCGACAAGCTCGAGGCCGTCGTCGTCAACACGGGCGACGATCCAGAGGACGCCGCGATTAGGCGCCCGCGCGGAACGCCGGAAATGTGTCACGCCTCGCGCAGGGCCGCCGCCAGCGCCTCGGGATTGACGATTGGCAGCGAGCATATCGCGCCTCTGCAGACGTAAGCCGTGGCTCGATGGTCGAGCAAGGTTTTGCCAAAAGCTGGATGGGCGCGAGGAAGCGCGGTTCCGGGCGCGATGACGTTCAAAACCCGCCCGGGCCGGCTGACGCCGTAAATCACTCTCTTAAGCGCCGCCGTATCGGCGCCGTCCGCCTCGCCGATCACCACGATCTGCATGGCCTCTCGCAGCGCCTCGATTTCGTTCAGCAACGCCGAAAATCCAAGAAGCCGTTGGCGGATGGTCCCGGAAAAGGCGTTTGCGATTGCCTCCGCGCGCTCCCGGTAGATGCTCTCGCCGGTCAAATGATAGAGCTGCGCCAGCACCTGCAGCATCATGCCATTGCCGGCGGGGAGGGCCGAGTCCTCGGCGATTTTCGCACGCGCGATCAGCGCTTCGGCGTCGTCGGCGGTAAAAAAATAGCCGCCGCTTCGATCGCGATAATGTATGCTCGACTTGCTCGACCCAGCGCCGGCCGCACTCGAGATAGGACGGACCGCCGGTCGCCTCATGGAGCGCGAGGGCCGCCCGACACATCGCGGCATAGTCGTCGAGAACGGCCGAGATGACGCGCGCGTCCCTCGCGCCAGGAATGGAGCAGACGACCATCGTCCGTCGTCATCGCGCCCTTCACGAAATCGAAGGCCTCGATCGCAACATCGAGCCAGTCCAAACGTTCAAACACGCAAGCGGCCTTGGCGATGGCGGCGATCGTCAATCCGTTCCAATCCGCCAGAACCTTATCGTCGCGCGCCGGCCTGACGCGGCCTTTGCGCAGCGAGAACAGGACGGCGCGGTCTCGCGCCAACGCGCCTTCCGTCTCCTCGTCCAGCAGCTCGATTGATCCCAAACGGTTGAGGACGGACTTGCCGCGTTCCCAATTGCCTTGGCGGTCGACGCCATATGCGCGTTCGAAGAATGGCGCGCGCACGTCCAGCGCTTCGCGTATTTCAGCTTCGCTCCAAGCGTAGAATTTGCCTTCTTCGCCTGCGCTGTCGGCGTCGAGACTGCTGGCGAAACCGCCGCCCGGCGCACGCATCTCGCGCGTGATCCACTGGATCGTCTCGGTCACGCGCAAGCGATACAGTTCGCGACGCTCGTCTTGCCAGACCTCGGTCAGCAGTTCGATCAGTTGGGCGTTGTCGTAGAGCATTTTTTCAAAATGCGGCACGAGCCATCGATCGTCGGTCGAATAGCGCGCGAAGCCGCCACCCAAATGGTCGTAGACGCCGCCTTGCGAAATATGGTCGAGTGTCAAAAGGACTCCCTGGCGCAGCGAGTTGCGACCCGTCCGCTTCCAGGCCCGCCAGAGAAAGTCGAGGCCGGTCGCCTGCGGGAATTTTGGCGCGGCGCCGAAGCCGCCATCCACGCGGTCGAGCCGTTGCTCCAACTGTTCGCGGATGGCTTCGACGAGGTCGGAAGATATCGGTTCCCCGGGAGTTGTCTCGGATAGGCTGGCCAGTCCCGCGCCGAGCTCTTTGACATTGTGTTCGATCGCATTCGCGCGATTGCGCCACAGCTCCGCGATCGTTTGCAGCACCTCGGCGAAACCGGGTCTTCCGCCCTGCGCAAAGGGCGGAAAATATGTCCCGCCCCAAAAGGGCTGGCCGTCCGGCGTGAGGAACATCGTCAAGGGCCAACCGCCGCGCCGGCCCATCATCATCAGCGCTTGTTGATACAAATGATCGACGTCGGGTCGCTCTTCGCGATCCACTTTCACATTGACGAAATATTCGTTCATCAGCGCCGCGATTTCGGCGTTCTCGAAAGATTTCATGCGCCATCACATGGCACCAATGACACGCGGCGTACCCGACCGAGAGCAATACGGGTCTTCCCGACCGCTTGGCGAGAGCGAGGGTTTCCGCGGACCAAGCCTGCCAATGCACGGGATTGTGCTGGTGCTGCAGCAAGTAGGGGCTGGTCTCTTGACCGAGCCGGTTGTTCTCTACGCTCATGAAGCGCTCCTCCGTGCCGAGGCCGATTCTTGCAGGTTCCGAGCCAGGCCCAGCGCGCAAGGCCTCTCGAAGCAGCGCTCATTCATGGCGAACGAAGCAGCAGGGCGCCCAGGCTCTCACATTCCGCTGGGCTCAAGCGAAACTGGAAAATGGACAGGTCCTGCTGCATATGGTCCTTTGACGACGTGCCGGTCAGACACGCTATGTCGAGTTGCGTCAGATAGCGGAAAAACATTTGAGCTGGGCTTCGCCCGTATTTGGCGGCGAGTTCGATCAGATCGGGCGCCGCGAGCACCTCGGGATTGGCGGTCAGAGTCCAGAAACTCTGATAAATAATGCCGTTCTCTCGGCAGAACGCCCGAATATCCTTGTCGTAACTCGTTTTTGCGTGGAAGCGGTTCTGGATCGCCGCGGGTTTGATCCGGGCGTTCCGGCACAGCGATTTAAGGCGTGGGAGTTCATAGCAGTTGCTGACGCCCAATTGACGGACGCCGCCCTGGTCATAAAGGGTTTCCATGGCTCGCCAAGCCTCCAGCGTATCCTTGTCGTCGGGGTAGGGGGAGTGAAGCAGAAGGCCGTCCAGATAGTCGGTGCGAAGGTTGCGGAGCGACGCCTGAAAGGACTGTAGAACCTGCCGGCTCAGGCTGGCCTTGGGATCGTAGGGGACGTCATTCGGATCCTGCCCGGCGAAGGGCGTAAATTTTGTTTGAACATAGGTCTCCGAGCGGGCGAGCCCCGCGCCAAAGGCGGCGGCGAGCCCCTCTCCCACGCCCTCTTCGTTATAATGTTTGGGCTGGCAGGCGGTGTCGACGCCCCGAAAGCCCTCCCGCAGCGCCAATTCCACTAAAGCCGCGGTGCGCTCCTTTTTCCACGCCGTGCCGTAAATGAGCCGGGGCATGGCCACCCCGAAGGCGGAGATGATCTGGCGCTCGTCCGCTCCACCTTCCTTCGAGACCAAATCCGTGCTGGGCATGCTCAGGACTCCACGGGCGCGGCGCCGCCCATTCGACGCCAGGCTCTCGGAATCCGACTGAAGGGCGAGCGGGACAGGCGGGGCAAGGTTTGCGGCTGGGCGTTCATCTTCGTGGCGTCTTCTTTCTCTCAAGCAACTCCGGCGAAAACCGTCAGCACGCCGGTGTATCCATAAAAATGGATGGCGCGCGATCTCTCCGCCCGCGAAGAAGCCGATCAGGGGCGCCGCCCCCAGGTCGGTTAGATAACACCGGCAGAGAGTGGGCTTTCGCGCGTCTTGCAGCTGAGGACGGACCTGCCCCCGGCAGGAGCCAAGGGCGACCTTCCAATCGGAGTTGCCGGCATGGGCATAAATGAACTTGCTCATTTTCTCGTTTCCCCCGGAACCGACGAAATTATCGCCCAGCGCCGAGGGCTGTGATCAGCAACGACCGTACCGGTTCAACCTGCGCGGCTCGAACGGCGATCACCCTTTGGGTCGTTATCCCTGCGGGGAGGCCGATGCTCTTGGCCCGCTCAGCGAAAGATTGAGGATGCACTGGCCGTCGATGCAAACGCGTCGGAGGACTTGGCGATCGCTCACAACCCGGCCGCTCTGGTGAGATTGACCTTGAACCGGTCGCGCTTGCGTTGATAGCGGCGGGTCATTTCCGCGCTGGCGTGGCCGAGATGGCGTTGGACATGTGCTTCCTCGATTTTCGCGGAGCTGGCGAGGCCGGCGCGCAGCGAATGGCCGGAAAACGCCAGCTTTCTTTCGCCCTCGCTGAGATCGCCGCGAATGCCGGCGGCCAGCGCGGTTTTTTGCACCAGCCGCGCGACATGCTTGTCGGTCAGGCGCTCCAATGTGACGCCCGTGTTTTTCTTGGTGACGCGGCGAAACAGCGGCCCGTCGGCGACTCGACCAAGCCGCATCCAGGTTTCGAGCATCGCGACGGGGCAGGTGAGGGCGCTGGAGCCGCGTCCGATCTCGACCTCGCGCCAGCCGGTCTTGCCGTTGATGGTGAGCAACAGACCGCCTTCCTTCGCGGCTCTCGAAACATCGGAGCCGCCTTCGTTTTCAGCGCTGGAGGCGTCCCGGCCTTCGTCCTTTGCCGCGCCCGCGCCCTTGGCGGCGCCAAAGATTTCGATCCAGCCGGTTCCGTCTTCGCTCTGGTTGGGGCCGCAATCGTGTACCACGCGGCAGGGTCTCAGTTCAGAGACACGCCTGCACGTCGGTCGCCGTAAAATCGTCGCCCTTGAAAAGCAGGGGCGCTTGCATCGCCTTGGCGAGGGCATAGACGGCGCAGTCGCAAAAGTTAAGGCGCGCCTTAGGATCAATCCCCTTGCCGTAACGGCGAAATGCTTCAAGCGCCAGCGCGGCAAGATGCATGTCGTGCGGGATGATCTCCGCCTTAATGAGCGCGAGAAAATCCTCGAGGTCGTACAGTCCGTTGACGCCATGTCTGGCGAAAAGGACGTGACCGGCTTCTTGATAGGTGACGGCGCTGACAAGGCAGCGATCGGCGGCAATGATGGCTTGAAAAAAGGCTGTGCGTTCTGGCTCGTGATTGAGGATCGCAACCAAGGCCGACGTGTCGATAACGATCATCGCGGCAAGCCGAAATCATCATAGCCGATGATTTCGTCGATAGACCTCGGGTCTGCCACAGGCCGCGCAGCGCAGCGGGAGGCGATAGCTTCCATCGTGGCGATCAACTCGTCTTTGGTCAAATTTGCAGGGCGCGGCGCAACGGAACTCCGCCACGGCAACACGTCGCCTGTGCGGGCAAGCGCCTCGCGCAAAATCTCGTCAGGCGTCCGCCCCGTCTGCGCGGCTTTTGCCTGAATCATCGCTTCGGTTTCTTGAGAGAGCTTAATCATGGGACAAAATCTAGCACAAACCGCAGTGAAATCCTAGGAAAACGTGGCGTTCAGCCTTTGCGGCGCAATCGACGACTGCGCGCAAACCTCGCGGATTTGGAGATGGCCATTCTGGAACGAGATGATCCAGGACATCAGTGTTTAAGCAGCCTTAAACTGGCGTCGGGTGAGTGGCTGCAATTCGTTGAGGCAAGCTACAATTGCATCGATCGAGCTGAAACTTTTTCGACTTAACATGCGCTGCTCGAACGTCACCTCGAAGGTTTGTTCTAAAGCGATTATAAGTTGTATAGCCGCGAAGGGCGTTAGCCCAGCCGCGTAAAGATCGGCGTCTGATGTCAGCTTACGAGCGGGCACCTGCAATTGGCCATGCTCATCGAGCAGTTGATGAACGGTACCGATCATTTTTGTGTGCTCCTTATCTCGCCCCATAAAGATTTGCGTCATGGGAGATGAGATGAACAACAAACAGCATAACCCGTGCCAATGCGGTGTATATTTGGCGTAAGCGGGGGAATAACGGGACCGAAGGGCGCAGTTCAAGTTCCAAAAACTATGCAGCAGCTTTGTTGGCGCGGCTCTTGCTCGTTGGTGCATGTCACAAGCACATCAAGTCGAGGTTCCGAAGAGCTTAAATGAAATTGGTGACCGCGATCATCAAGCCGTTCAAACTCGACGAAGTGAAGCACGCGCTTCACGCCGTAGGTATACGGGGCATGACTGTCACCGAAACTCGAGGTTTCGGTCGCCAAAAAGGACATACTGAAACCTATCGCGGCACCGATAACACCGTAGACTTTCTACCTAAGGTAAAGATCGAGATTATCCTACTCGATGATGCTGTAGATATTGCGGTTGAAACCATCGGCGAGGCAGCCCGAACTGGACGCATCGGTGACGGCAAAATATTTGTGTCCCCCATAGAAACAGTCATCAGAATCCGGACCGGCGAAGCCGGTGAACATGCGATTTAGCGCTTCATCAAGATGTCCGGCGAACAATCAAGGCGAGTGCACGCCGCGATTGAAGTCAGGGCGGCAATCGTGCTCGTCAAAACCTTTTGACCGCGATGTTGTACTTTGTCAGGGCATAGCCGATCTGGCGCGGCGTCAGACCGAGAAGTCGCGCGGCCTTGGCCTTCATCCATCCCGCCCTTTCCATCGCATCGATAATCTTTTCCCGTTCCGCTCGTTGAGCGACCTCGCGCATTGCGGTGCTTCCGGAGCCGGAAACTTCAGCGGACGGCGCGGCTTTGTCCACCGCTTCGCCCGCCCCATCGCTTGGCGGCGACCGAACTGCGCCGTCTGGGTCGGATTTCGTATTGGGCCGGATTGGCAATGGCGTGAATTTGGGACTGGGAGGCGAAGGCCCGTGTGAATCGCTCCATAGCGCCGCCGCAAGATTATCGTCATTGAGGCACGAGAAATCCTCCGCGACAATGACGTCGCCGCTAGCGAATGTAGCCGCGCGCAACACATAATTTTCGAGTTCTCGGATATTGCCGGGGAAATCGCATTCGGTGAGGAAGTCAATCGCGGCCCGAGAGAAAGTCAGATGCGCGCCCTGCTCGGCATTAAAGCGTCGCAGGAATTTATTGGCGAGCGGCGCGATGTCGGCCTTGCGTTCGCGTAACGGCGGCAGGAAGATCGGCACGACGCTGATGCGATAATAGAGATCGGCGCGAAACGCGCCTTTTTGCACTTCCTCTTCAAGGTTGCGGTTGGTCGCGCAGATAAGACGCACATTCACTTTGATCGTGCGTGTTCCGCCGACGCGTTCGAACTCGCCCTCTTGCAGAACGCGCAGAAGCTTTGCCTGAAATGCTGGGGTGATCTCGCCTATTTCGTCGAGAAACAGCGTGCCGCCGTCGGCCAGTTCGAAGCGGCCCTGG
This sequence comes from uncultured Alphaproteobacteria bacterium, assembly GCA_963710695.1. Lineage (GTDB taxonomy): Bacteria > Pseudomonadota > Alphaproteobacteria > Rhizobiales > Beijerinckiaceae > Methylocystis. Next base: position 18,003 of record CAVQBO010000010.1, read on the forward strand.
CGCAAATTCGCCGCGCCAGTAAAAGCGCCGCGCTCGTGGCCGAAAAGTTCGGATTCAAGCACATCCCCGGAAAGCGCCGCGCAGTTCACTTTGATGAACGCCTTGGCGTGACGCGGCGAGAGCTTGTGTAGCGCCGTCGCAAACACTTCCTTGCCAGTGCCGGTCTCGCCGCGCAACACAACGGTCGATCGCGATTTGGCGACGATCCGGACCTTATCGATCACAGCCTGAATCGCCGGACTATCTCCCACAATGCCCTTGATATCCTCGGGTTTCATCGCGACATCTTGCGCGCGACGGCTCATTTCCAAGCGCGCGTTTTCCTGTATCAGTCGCTCGCGATCGCGGGCGACCAGGTTATGCAGTCGTAAGGTCTGCCCGACCAGATTGGCGACCATCGTCAGGAAGCGCACGTCATGGTCGAACCGAACCGCTTTGGCGCTGTCAAACAGGCGATCGATCGTCAGTGTGCCGACTACAGCCTCGCCATTCTTGATGGGAACGCCGATGAGCGAGAAGGGCTGATCATCGGAAGGCCCCCATTCCGACAGCTTGACTCCCTCGAAAAGAGGCGAGGCGCCGACATTTTCGATCACCAGCGGCATTTTAGTCGCTACGATTTGTCCGACGACGCGTTCGGGCAAACGTTCAAAATACTTCTTCGCATTTGTTTCGCACCAGCCGCACCCGACGACGATGGCCGGCGCGCCCTGTCCATCGAGCAAGGCGATCAGTCCGTGGCGCATGTCGAGAAAGCTCGAAAGCAAGACCAGCACGCCAGCAAGCGTCCGCTCCAGGCGATCCGGCGACGCGAGGAGCTTGGAGATCTCGTAGATCCCCACTAACGCGGTCTCGTTCGGGTTGAAGGCGCGTGTCGCGGCGACGTTCATATTATTTCCAGGGAGCGTTACCTCATTCCCCGCTCCTGACACTCCGCATCGAAGGACTTACCTCACAATACGGCAGTTGCCATCTCGCGGTGCAACGATGAGGGTCACGCAAACATGTAGGCAGCGCGCGAGGCTCGAGCAATGCTCTGCCTATATCTTCACCTCCAATAATCCGGGATTAGGGCCCGGCCTCCCCACCTCAAGAACCGAAAATGGCTTGGACAGAGGCGATCACGGCTTCCAACAGCCTTAATCTGAGATAGGACTGATAAAGGCACAAGAAAAGGTTCTGCCTCAATTGCTGTTGCGGCCTTGATGGGTTTTCAGAGTGTTATGGGTGCGTTCGGGTCGCGGCCACCACACAAAGTGAGGAAGGCCCCGTTTGATGGCTTTTTTGGCGCAAAGTTCGATATTCTCAAGCCAAGATGGCTCCTGACAGTCTGTCGCTCACCGGTCATGTTGCAACAGCGCCAACGCCTCATGCGCAGCTTCAGCGTCACTCTCGTTCCTTGCGCCGGCAAGTCTTGAAGATGACGCTCATGCCAGCCGTGTCGATGGGTTGAACGCCCACCGCAGCTTGGGCAAACGCCGAGCCCCTCCGTGAGCGCCAAGATGGTCCAATGGCTGTCCAGCCGCGTCGCCTCTAAAACCCGCACGCCAAGTCCGGGAGCCCATCCAATCATCTTATGCATAAGACAAAGGGATCGGCCGACGACGGTCGAGACAAATCCGTTTTAGATATCGATGCTGACCCACAGAGCATTCGATGGCTTTTTTGGAGCGAAGTTCCATATTCTCACGCCAAGATGGCTCCCGACATCCGCGCCTCCCAAAGAGTCCTTGCCCCCCGAATTGCCGCAGCTTCTTCGTTGTGTCTCTTGCGGGTGGATTCATTAGGGCTTGGCCCGCAATAATTGCAACGTGAAGCGCGCGCCGCCGCCCGGTGGATTGTCGAAGTCGATCGCGCCGCCATGTTCACGAACGATCGAATAGCTGATCCATAAGCCCAGCCCCGTGCCCTCGCCGACTTGCTTGGTGGTGAAAAACGGTTCGAATATCCGGCCGCGAATGGCTTCGGAAACGCCGCGGCCATTATCCGTCACCTCCACGATCGCCATGTCTCCTTCTCCGCGCGTTTCGATCACGATGCGCGGTTCCGCGACATCGCGCACGGCGTCGAGCGCATTGTCGATCAGATTGCCGATCACGGAGTGAATCTGTCCCTCCTGTCCAAGGACGAACAAATCCGCTTCGAGCTTCGTCTCGATCGCGACCTGGTTCTTCTTGCTGCGCGACGCCCATTGCGACGCCGTTTGAACCACCTTGGCCAGCGCCACCGCTTCTCGCGGCGACTTGGAGCCGAAGGACAGCCGGCGCAAATTCTTGACGATCTCGCTGATGCGGACGGCGCCCTCCAACGTGCCCTCGATCAGCGGCTCCAGATCTGCGAGGACCGCGTCAATCTTGTGTCGTCGCCGCAGCCCCTCCAACGCCTCGGCCTCCGCTCCGGAGTGCAGCGCGTCGAGATAGACGGCGATCGAGCGGCGATAGCGATCCAGCGTATGAATATTGCCATAGACGAAGCTGATGGGATTGTTGAGTTCATGCGCCACGCCAGCGACAAGTCTGCCAAGGCTCGCCATTTTTTCCTGCTCGATCAGCCGCGATTGCGCCTGCTGCAGATCCGTGTGCGCGCGGTGCAGCGCTTCATAGGCGCGGCGCAATTCCCCGATCGGGCGGCCCGTGAACACCGCGCCGGCGCGCCGTCCATCGGAGTTAAAGCGCGCCGAGCAATTAATCGCCATTAAATCCGAGGGCCCCTTCGCCGTGTCGAAACGCAATTCGACGCTGACGACGTTCTCTCCCAGTCCGGAGCCGATGATCGCCGCCACGCGATCCCGATCCTCTCGCGCGAATTGATCGCGCAACGGCTTGCCCAGCAAGGCCTCTTCGGGTCGTTGCATCAGCGACAGAAAGGCGGGATTGACCTGCGATATGTCGCCTTTCTGATCGCAAACGAGCAAGACGTCCGACACCGACGCGACGACGCTGGAAATGAAATTCCGGGCTTCCTCGAGCTCGGCGTTTTTTCGCTCAAGGTCCGTCTCGTAGCCGATGAGATCGGAATAGACTTCGTCCATCTTGCGGATGACGTCGAGCCACATCAACTCGCTGTTCTCGGAAAGCAGTATTTCCTCCTTGCCCGCGACGCGCGCGATCAAATCCCCACGTTTGGCGGGGCGCGGCGCGTCAGGCTTCGTCATCGGCGTCTCTGCAAATGTCGTAGCGAACGATCTTGCTGCGAAGCCCAACGCGCGAAAGCCCCAGCTCGTCCGCCACGCGACTGATGTTGCGCCCATTGCGTTGCAAGGACTCCGTGATCAGCGCGCGCTCCAGTTCCTCGACGCGCTCCTTGAGCGTGGCGCGGGCCTGCCCGTCGCCCGGCGCGACCGCGCTTCCAAAGTCGAGGATGAGCGGCGAGAGCAGGTCGGGGCGAAGATTGGTGTCGCCGTCGCAGAGCACCGCCATGCGCTGAATTTCATTGTGCAGCTCGCGAATATTCCCGGGCCAGGGATAGCGCTGCATCAAGCGCAAGGTCTCCGGATCGAAGCCGGGAATGCGGCGATTAAACATCTGATTGACGTTGAGAAGAATACGCGCCGCGATAATCGGAATGTCGCCCGCCCGCGCGGCGAGAGCGGGCAGATGAATCGGAAAGGCGGCGAGTCGATAATAAAGATCGCGCCGGAAGCGGCCCGCCGCCACATCGGCTTCTATATTGCGATTGGTCGCGGCGATCACCCGCACATTGATCCGGCGCGAGCGTTGCGCGCCGAGCGGACGGATTTCTCCCTCCTGCAGCACGCGCAACAGCTTTACTTGAAACGACGGCGACGTCTCGCCGATTTCGTCGAGAAAAATCGATCCGCCATCGGCGACTTCGAACAGGCCGATGCGATCCTGATAGGCGCCTGTGAAGGCGCCCTTCTTGCAGCCAAAGAGTTCGCTCTCCAGCAATTCATCGGGAAGCGCGCCGCAATTCTCGATGACGAAGGATTTGTCGCCGCGCGCCGAGCCATGATGAATCGCGCGCGCGAGCAATTCCTTGCCGGTGCCGGAGTCGCCCGTGATGAGCACGGAAATATCGTATCGCGCCGCGCGCTGTCCCAGCGCGATCGCCGCGCGCACCGGGCTGTCCGGCGCGTGGGCGATGCGGGAGAACTCGAACAGCCGCCGTTCGGCGCGGCGCTGATCGCTGGCGAGGCTCCGCAGCCTTGCGTTTGACGGCTTGGCCTCGATTGGCGGCGCGCCGCCGCCGTCCTTTTGCAGGCGATAGAGCTGCGCCGCCTCGCGCACGCAGGCAAGCAGCTTCTCGGGGTCCCACGGCTTGGTGACATATTGGAATATGCCGGCCTCGTTGACTCCGGCGATGATATCCTCGGCGTCGGTATAGCCTGAGATGATGATGCGCACCGGCTCCGGCCATTGATCGCGGACGCGCTTGAGAAAATCGACGCCATTCTCTCCGGGCATGCGTTGATCGCAAAGGATCACCTGCACCAGATCGCCAACGAGCACCGCTTCCGCTTCCGCCGCGTTGGCGGCGCAAATGACTTCGAATTCGATGCTCAAGACGCGCCGCAGCGATTCGAGAGATCGCTTCTCGTCATCGACGACGAGCACGATCGCGGTCGGGGTCGCCAGACCGTCCTCTCGCGGTTCCTCGCGCATCAAATTCATGCCGCCTCCGTCAAATCCCCACGCCCCCGCGTCGCCCGCTCAACAAATTCGCGGCAATTGCTCGCCCGAAAGCCAGTCGACGATGCGTCCGCCGCCAAAGGCCGTCGTCATCCGCACGAAGCAATGATCGTCCTCGATCACCTCGCCGATCCTCGCGCTGTCGTGGCCAAGCGGATGCGCGCGCATCGCCGCCAACAGCTTTTCCGCCGCCTCGGGCGCGACGAACGCCACGAGCTTGCCCTCATTGGCGACGAACAGCGGATCGAGGCCAAGCAGTTCGCAAGCCGCCGCGACCTGCGGCCGCACCGGAACAGCCGCCTCCTCGATGCGAACGCCGACCCGAGACTGATGCGCGATCTCATTCAGCGTCGCCGCCAAGCCGCCGCGGGTGGGATCGCGCATCAGCCGGATCGACGCGCCGGCGGCTTCGACCATGACCGCGACAAGATCATGCAGCGCCGCGGTGTCGGACAGCACTTGCGTTTCAAACGAAAGATTCTCCCGCTTCGACATGACGGCGACGCCGTGATCGCCGATCGAGCCCGACAGCAGAATGACGTCGCCGGGGCGCGCCCGGTCGCCCGAAAGATAAAGCCCCGCGGGAACGACGCCGACGCAGGCCGTGGAGATGAAAACGCCGTCGGCCTTGCCGCGCTCGACCACCTTGGTGTCGCCGGTGATGATCGGCACATTGGCCGCGCGCGAGGCGTCGCCCATGCTTTGCGCGATGCGCGCGAGATCGGCGAGCGGAAAGCCTTCCTCGATGATAAAGCTCGCGGACATGTAAAGCGGCTTCGCGCCGGCCATGGCGATGTCGTTGATCGTGCCGTTGACGGCCAGATCCCCGATGTCGCCGCCGGGAAAGAACAGGGGCGACACGACATAGCCGTCCGTGGTCATCACCATGCGCCCGCCGGCGATGTCGAAGGCGGACTGATCGTTGCCAGCGCGCAAAAAATCATTGTCGAACGCCTTGTGAAAAACATCGGCGATGAGCCGCGCCATCGCGCGCCCGCCCGAGCCATGCGAGAGATCGACGCGGCCGGAACGAAGATCGAGCTTGCGGCCGAGCGGTTCGTATTTGTTCATGGCGCGCCCACCCGTTGAAAGCCTGTCTCGCGGTCGCGAAATCGGCCGTAGGCCCAATAGGCGGCGCAGGAGCCTTCCGACGACACCATGCAGGCGCCCATCGGCGTCTCCGGCGTGCAAGCCGCGCCAAATAGCTTGCAATCTCGTGGGCGCTTCACGCCGCGCAGGATGGCGCCGCATTCACAGGCGGGATTGTCGCGCGCCGGCCGCGTGACGATCGTAAAGCGCCGTTCGGCGTCGAATTGCGCATAAGACTCGCGCAAGCGCAGCGCGCTATCGGGAATTTCTCCAAGGCCCCGCCATTCGAAGCTTTCCCGCATCTCGAAAATATCGGCGATCTCCGCCAGCGCCTTGCGATTGCCCTCCGCCGACACCGCGCGAATATATTGGTTCTCGATTTCGGCGCGACCCTCATTGACCTGACGCACCAACATCAAAATCGCCTGCACGACGTCCAGCGGCTCGAAGCCGGCGACGACGACGGGCTTATGAAACTCGGTCGCGAAGCGTTGGTAGGGCGTTGTTCCGATGATGGTCGAGACATGCGCGGGCCCGATGAATCCGTCGATTTCCACGGCGTCTGGATCGCTCGCCTCCAGAATTTTCTGGATCGCCGAGGGCGTCAGCACATGGTTGCAGAAAATCGTGAAATTGGTCAGCCGCTTCTTCTGGGCGAGACGAATGGCCATCGCGGTTGGCGGCGTCGTCGTCTCGAAACCGATCGCGAAAAAAACCACCTGACGCTCGGGTTCGTTCGAAGCGATCGCGATGGCGTCGAGCGTGGAATAGACCATGCGTATGTCGGCGCCCGCCGCTTTGGTCTTGAGCAGGCTCGATCCGTTCGAGCCCGGCACGCGCATCAGATCGCCATAGGTGCAGAGCGTCACTTCCGGCCGCTTGGCGAGCGTGATCGCGTCGTCGATGCGGCCCATCGGCAGCACGCAGACGGGACAGCCGGGGCCATGAATCATGCGTATGTTGGCGGGCAGCAAATCCTCGACGCCATAGCGCGAAATCGCATGGGTGTGGCCGCCGCAAAACTCCATGAAGCGATAGGAGTGATCCGCTCGCGCCTCCGCCGCGATGCGCCGCGCGAGATCGCGCGCCAGTTTTCCGTCGCGATATTCATCGACATGTTTCATGCGTCGGCTCCGAGCAAAGCCGCTTCGCGCAGCAGCGCCAGCGTGCGCAACGCTTCGTCCTCATCGATTTTCGCGAGCGCATAGCCGACATGCAGCACGACATAATCGCCAATGGCGACATCCTCGACCAGCGCCACCGAAGCATTGACGACAACGCCGTCGAGACTGACGCGCGCCATCTCGTCCGGCAAAAGCTCGATCACGCGGGCGGGTATCGCAAGACACATCGCTTCGCCTCCACTAAGCTCACGCGCTCGCCGCGCGCGCGAGAAACGCCTGTCCGAGCGACAGGCCGCCGTCGTTGCATGGAATTTTTCGCGCAAGAAGGGGTTCGATCCCCTGTTCGCGCAGCCGCCGCGAGACGACCCTCCGCGAGCGCCGCGTTCATCAGACAGCCCCCGCCGAGCGCGACGCGCGTTTGGCCCAAGCGCCGCGCGGCGCCGCCGATCCAGGCGGCGAGCGCTTCGATCAGCGTTCCATGAAACAACTCGGCGCCCTCTCGCGCGGAGAGTCCCGCGTCCAGCAGCGCGCGAAACAGCGGAGCGAGATCGAGCACGTCGTTCGCTATCGAGAAGCCGCCCGCCAGCGCGCGCGGCGTCTCGCACAACGCCTCAAGCTCCATCGCCGCCTGCCCCTCGTATTCCTGCTCCAGCCGCACGCCAAGAATCGCCGCCGCCGCGTCGAACATGCGGCCGAGACTCGTGGTTCGCGCGGCGCCGGGCGCGGCGGCGAGGCGCGCGACATCCGCCGCGATGCTGTATCGCGGAAAGCGGCTCGGCGCCTCGCGCCCCGCGTGAAAGCCGCGCGAGAACGGCGACGCCCATGCGCCAGGGCGCGCGCGCGGCGCGGTCGCCGCCCGGCAAGGGCAGCGGCGCCAAATGCCCGACGCGGCGCCACTGGAACCCTTGTCGATCAGCATCAATTCGCCGCCCCAGGCGCCGCCGTCGTCGCCATAACCATGGCCATCGAGCGCGGCGCCGAGCAGCGGGCCGTCGATCTTGTGTTCGGCGGCGATCGCCGCGACATGCGCGGCATGATGCTGGGCGCGATACACCGGCAAGCCGCGCGCCTCCGCCATGCGCGTCGTGATGAGATCGGGATGGAGATCGCAAGCCACGATGTCCGGCCGCACGTCGAGAATGTCGAGCATGCGCAGGGCGGTCTCCTCATGGAACGCGATCGTCGCGCGATCCGTCAGCCCGCCGATGTGCGTGGAGACGAAGGCTTCCCTTCCGCGCGTCACCGTCACCGTCGTCTTCAGATGCGCGCCGAGCGCCAGCGTGGCGGGACCATCGTCGCCAAGTTCGATCGGCTCCGGCACGAAGCCGCGCGCGCGCCGCAAAAAGGCCGGAGCGCCGGCGATCATCGTCATCACGCTATCGTCGGCGCGGGCGAGGATCGCGCGATCATGGCCGACGACGAGATCGGCGATTCCCTTGAGTTTTTCGCGCGCCTCGTCATCGTCGGCAATCAGCGGCTCGCCGCTCGGATTGGCGCTCGTCGCGACGAGCGCGAAGTCTTGCGGCGCATCGCGCCAGGCGCGATCCTGTCGGACAACCCGCCGCCGCATGGAACAACAAGTGATGAACCGGCGCATAGGGCAGAACGAGGCCGATCCGCGACAGGCCTGGCGCGAGCGACGGCGCCAGCTCCCGCGCTTTGTCCACGACGACAATGGGCCGCGCCATCGATTGCAACAGCGCGCGCTCTGCCTCGCTGAACACGCCAATCCGCTCGGCGGAAGCGATATTGGCCGCCATGACGGCGAAGGGCTTGGCGTCGCGCCCCTTGCGACGACGCAGCTCCGTGACGGCGCGCTCATTGCGCGCGTCGCAGATGAGATGATAGCCGCCGATCCCCTTCAGCGCGACAATGCCGCCGGCGCGAAGCAGAGCCACGATGTCGCCGATCGACGAATCCAGTTTCGGCCCGCACCGCGGACAGGCGATCGGCTGCGCGTGAAAACGCCGGCTCAGCGGATCGCGATAATCCCGCGCGCAGGCGGCGCACATGGGAAAGCCGGCCATCGAGGTTTGCGGCCGATCATAGGGCAGACGCCGCGTCAGCGTGTAGCGCGGCCCGCAATGCGTGCAATTGACGAAGGGATAGAGATAAAAGCGGCTGTCTGGATCGAACAGATCGTCGAGACAGTTCTCGCAAACGGCGGCGTCGGGAACGATGCGGGTCGCGGTTCCGCCGTCCGCGCTGGGCTCGATCGAAAATCCGCGCATGGACTTTGGCGGAACTCTTCGCAGCTCGATGCGATCGATGCGCGCCAGCGGCGGCGGCTCGCGGCGCAGCGCGTCGACGAACTCGTTTACGCGCTCGCCTTCGACTTCCAGCAACACGCCCTCGGCGTCGTTGCGCACGAAGCCGTCGAGTTCAAATTCGCGCGCGAGCCCATGCACGAAGGGCCGAAAGCCCACGCCCTGCACGGCGCCGCGCACTCGCATGCGAAGGCGCGGCGATGCGGTCGTGTCTTCGGGCGCCCGCTCGTTCATCTGTCCTGCTTCGCGGTCACGAGGTTGGACGCCGCGCGGGCATGGCGCGCCGCGCGGCCCTCCACCCATGCATAGAACGCCGGCATCCCCTCGCCGCTCTTGGCCGAAACGATCAGCGTTTGCAGATCCGGATTGATCTTGAGCGCATTGGCGAGGCAAAGGCCGACGTCGAAATCGAGATGCGGCAGAAGATCGGATTTGTTCAGCAACAGCAGGTCGGAGGCCGCGAACATTTCCGGATATTTGAGCGGCTTGTCCTCGCCCTCCGTCACGGAGAGAACGACGACCTTATGCGCTTCGCCGAGATCGAACGCCGCCGGACACACGAGATTGCCGACATTTTCGATAAACAGCAGTCCGTTTTGTTCGAGCTTCAACTGATCGAGTCCATGCCCGACCATATGCGCGTCGAGATGACAACCCTTGCCGGTGTTGATCTGGATCGCCGGCGCGCCGGCGGCGCGAATGCGCTCCGCGTCGTTCGATGTTTGCTGATCGCCCTCGATGACAGCGATCGGGAAGCGTTCCTTCAATTCGCTGATCGCGCGCGCCAGCAGCGAGGTCTTGCCGGAGCCCGGACTCGACACGAAATTCAGCGCGAAAGTCCCGGTTCGCGCCAGACGCGCGCGGTTCTCGGCGGCGTAGCCATTGTTCTTCCCGAGAATGTCGCGTTCGATTTTGACGATGCGCTCCTGCGACAGGCCGGCGACGTGAACGCCGGCCGCGCCCGCGCCAAAATCGATCACGGCCGAGGCGTTTTCGCGCGCGGCGTCATGGCCGTGATCGTGGTCGTGGGAATGCCCGTGGTCATGGGCGTGCGGGTGGTCGTGAGCGTGTCCGTGTCCATGGTCGTGGTCATGCGCATGGTCATGTGGACCGCTCATGCGAATGACCGTCCTTCGCTTCGACGCCGGGCTTTCCCTCGACGCTCGAAGTTCCGCAGCCGCACACCGTGCACATCACTCGACCTCCAATTCCTTCACGCGCATGTCGTCGCCCGCCGCGACCTGCACATGATGCCGCCCGCACTCGGGACATGGACCGAAACGTTCGAACATCGGCACGGACTTCGCGCAATCGAGACACCAACCCTCGCCGGGAACCACGTCGATATCGAGACGGGCGCCCTCGACAATGGCGCCGCGCGCCACGGCCTCGAAGCAAAAGCGCATCGCCTCCGGCTCGACGCTTCCCAGCGCGCCAATCTCCAGCCGCACGACGCGCACGCGCGAAAAACCCTGCTTGCGGCCTTCATCCTCGATCAGTTCGACGAGGCTCTGGGTAAGGGCCATCTCATGCATGAGCCGGCTCCATGACTTCGACGCGATACAGCACGCAGGGGTCGAACAGGCCGGCGAGGCGCGCGATCGACGCCGCCGCCGTCGCCTGGGACACCCGCGCGCCGAGCACGGCGGCGACGAAGGGGCCGGCGGGATGAAAATTCCACTCCGTCGGCGCGACGATCGCATAATCCTCGATTTTGCCGTCGCGCGATAGTCGCGTCCAATGACCGAGTCGCCCGCGCGAGGTTTCGACCGCCGCGAAGCCTTCTCGCGCGGCGAGGGCGACGCCATGCGCCTCGGCCTGTGTCGGGATCCATCTTGGCGTGAGAATTTGATTTTAAGAAAATCAATAATTTAATCGGAGCCATGATGCTTGGGAATATCCAGCAATTCTAAATGGCCGATCCGGGGCGGATTTTTTTGGTTTTCACGGAATCGGTTTTCTGATTCAAGGTCGAGGTGCTGATTCTCGATCGTCTTCTGACCGGCCTGAAGGATGCCTGCGCCGCCTTTCCCGACAAGCGGAAGGGCGAGGGCGGCTATTCGATGGCGGACATCGGCCTGTCGGCGTTTTCGCTGTTCTTCATGCAGTCGGAGTCGTTTCTGTCCTATCAGCGCTCGCTCGATGAAGGGCGCAAGACCTCCAATTGCCACACGTTGTTCGGCATGGCGAAAATCCCGACGGACAATCACATCCGCTCGATGCTCGATCCGGTTCATCCCCGCATTTGCAGGGCTCGTTCGATCAGGCGGTCGCGGCGTTGCGTGACCATGGCGGCATGAAGGCGTTCCAGCGCCTGGGCGAGCGCACGCTGATCGCGCTCGACGGAACCGAGTATTTTTGCTCGCAAAAGCTCGGCTGCCCGCATTGCCAGACGCGCAAGCGCTCCAATGGCAAGGTCGAGTTCTATCATTCCATGCTGGCGGCGACCATCGTCGCGCCCGGCCACGCCATGGCCCTGCCCTTGATGCCCGAGTTCATCGTCAAACCGGACGGCGCCGAAAAGCAGGATTGCGAGCGCAACGCCGCCAAACGCTGGCTCGCGGCGCACGCCGGGCGGGTGAAAGAGCTGCATCCCGTCTATCTCGGCGACGATCTGTTCGCCTGCCAGCCGATCGCCGAGGCCGTTCTGGCGAGCGGCGGCGATTTTCTGTTCACCGCCAAGCCCGACTCCCACAAGGCGCTGTATGACTTCATGCACGGCGCGGAGATCGAGGAGGTCTCGATCGTTCGAAAGGAAGGCGCCAAAAAGCTGACCTGCCGCTATCGCTGGTTCACCGGAGCGCCGCTGCGCGAGGGCAAGGACGCCCTCGCCGTCAACTGGATCGGCGTCACCATCGCCGACGCCAAAGGCAAGATCACCTACGACGGCGCTTTCGTCACCAGCCTGAAGTCTCGCGCGACAATGTCGCGGACATCGCGGCGTGCGCCAGGGCCCGCTGGAAAATCGAGAACGAGGGCTTCAACGTCCTGAAAAACAACGGCTATCACCTCGAGCACAATTTCGGCCACGGCAAGCAAAACCTGGCCATGCTGTTTGCCGCGATGAACCTCCTGGCCTTCGCCATCCATACCGTCTGCGATTGCCTCGAGGAGCTGTGGATCAAGGCCCGCGAGGCCAAACGCGCCCGCAAACGCTTCTTCGAACACATACGCACGATCACGGCCTATCTCGTCTTTCCCTCGTGGGAAACCCTCATGACCACCCTCATCACCTCAAAACCGCCCCCCGAAATCGAAAAGCAGATTGGAGCCTGAAATCAATGAGGGAGGTGGATTTAGAATTGCTGGGAAATCAGGAGCCTCGCCCCCGATCGGCGCGCCGAAAATGGCGGTGGGTAATTGCGAGGTCGAGTTGCCAACGGAAGTCGACGTGATCATTCGGCCCCTGCTCGATCCCGAACAGGTCAAGACCGAGCGTGAGCGTCTTGCTGACCATTGGTTCGTGCACTGGCTCGGCGGCGAACTGTATTGTCTCCGACTGAAGGCGGGTGGGCCAAATATCAGCGGCCGCCCGGAGCGGCTGAAGGTGGCCGCGCACCCTTGGCTTCTCCGAGCGCGCCTCGATGATGTGATCGAGTTGGTGTTCGCGCAGTATGCGGCCATCCGCCTGCGTCCATTTTCGTTTTTGTCAAAACGTGAGGAGATTGTGTCCTCCGCGGCCGCCAAGGCTCGAGTAACCCATCCCTGTTATCCGGCTTTCTGATCCTCCCTAAGTTCACGCTCAACGCAAAGGTGATCGAGCTTCGAGACGGGGACTTGCGCATCGGGCTCTTTGTCACGACCGGCATGCGGTACGAGATCGATGCAGATCTCAGCGACCTGCAACAAGCAGGCGTCGATCTTTCCGGACTTTACGTGGTCTGGAGGAAGGCGCAGGTCGGGCAACGCCGCCTTGTCGATCGTATTCAGACGCGGAACGACGACGTTGTTCTTGCTCTCCGAGGCGACGATAGCCGATAGCACGGTCGCCGCAGCCGACGTCCGGCTTGAAGGATCGTTAGAAAGCTTCTTCCGCTGCCTCGATGCGCTACTGGGAAATCGATATGCGGGGCTTCGAAACGCGATAGATGACGCGGAGGCCAATTTCCGTCTGGGGCCAGCCTTCGACGCTGTTGTCGAAAGAATGGGCGATTTCTTGCGAAGAAAGTCCCCAGTCACGCTTGCTCAGGGCGTTGAGGCGCACGTTGGGAGCCGGCTCGTTATCGAGAACGGTGCCGAGAGCACGAGCGTCTACACTGTGCCGCCGGTCGAATACGTCTATGATCGCGCCGGGAGCAAGCGACACGAGCTCGCCTGGGTCGGGCTTCAGACACACGGCCCTTATCGTTCCTGAGAGAAGCGTCGTCGATCCCGCCAATGCGGAAGGGGAGATATTGAAGCGCGCTCTGTGTGGTTCACTACCTTGTCGGGACACCGCGCAAGCCGCTGGTGTTTATGTATCGCTGGTGCGGGCTGTCGAGCCGACTTGGCTGCCCCCGTCCTGAATGCTGATCCGGTGGCCACAGTCGTGGCGCTCTGCCGTCGGTTTCAATTGTTTGTCGATCGACTCCAAACCCGTCAACGTAGCCGACAGTCTCTTGCTGTCGCAGACGAGTATGACGTTCAGGATCTCTTGCACGCGGTTCTAAAACTGCACTTCGATGACGTGCGCCCAGAGGAATGGACGCCCAGCTATGCCGGCAACGCCTCAAGAATTCACTTTTTGCTCCCGCGCGAACGGACGATTATCGAGGCAAAGATGACCAGACAGAACCTCGGCCAGAAAGAAGTCGCTAACGAGCCTCCGTCATCCACGCCTGTCGATCAAGTCCCGACGCCGTCACGTGCCACGCGGGCAGACGACGGCTGATACGCGCAGCCGACCTTCGCTATTGGCCAAGTCATCCTCAAGCGCGGCCGGATTTGTGCACCGCCGCGCCGGATCGTAGACTAGGCAGACAAGGTTATCTACGTTCGGAAACTTCGCGTATCGGGCAATATCGACAATAAGCCGACGCCCTGCATCCGGCCCATGCGGCGCGGCCTGTTGGCTGCTGGGCGCCGAGCGGAGAAAAGCTCGCGATCGAACAAACGAGCGGGCGACAACGCATCAACATTCACGGCGCCATCGATCTCGAAACCGGACAAACCCGGATGATCGAGGCCCAGACCGTCGACGCTCTCTCGACAATCAAGCTGCTGGAATCAATCGAGGCGCTCTATCCGTAGCTCGCGTTGCTCCATGTTTTTCTCGACAACGCGAGCTATCACCACGCCAAGATCGTGAGGGAATGGCTGGCTCAGCCGGGCCGGCGCATAAAGCTGCATTTCATCCCGGCCCACTGCCCGCATTTGAACCCGATCGAGCGGTTATGGGACGTCATGCACAGAAACGTCACGCATAACAAAACCAATACGACATGCTCCCAATTCGCCGACGCGACGCTCCATTGCCCGCGTGAAAAAGTTCCCCGGGGCGGACCTACGCGATTCGATCACCAACAATTTCCGCGTCATATCGCCCGAGGATTTTAGGGTTCTCACCTGAACGGGGTATACTAAAATGTTTTCGCCGGTCACCGGCGAGACGAAGGCGGTCACGTAAAGCCAATCGAAACGATGGTGGCCCGGCGCGATCTGACGCTCGCCGACAGGCGCCCACACGCGGCGCGTCACCGGCTTCAAGCGAGCCGATGTTCGTCGCTCGCAAAGACCTCGACTGGCCGGTCGGGGCGCTTCGGCGCTTCTTCGGCGACGGCGGCTTCGAGGTTTTTTTAAACGCCCCTCTCTCGTCAGCACCGCGAGACGCTGATTTCCATTGAAGGAGAAGAGGTCAAACTTCGCGCCGATTTGCAGATGCTAAAATTTTTAAAGCCGTAACGATTTCCATAGCTTCAGCAAATCAGTAAACCCTTCGAGCGCGGCGGCGGCTGACTTTTTCATGCGAATTGTTGCCTGTGAGCGCGCGAGGAGCGACTGCTGCGCTCGACTGGCGCGCCCGCATTCGTCGTGCACGATCGACGACCGGACACGCGGCCGGCGAAAGTCAACCAGCCTGGTGGGCTCCGGACGGGGTTGCCGCCATCCCCACCGCCGCGCTTGATCCGCCCCATCGTGCGGCGTCTCCCGCGGTCCCCGCGCTTATCGGGTCCGGGTCCCCATGATCATCACTCGGCCGCGGCTTTTCCAGTCCCGATATTTTCGATCTCGGCGATGATTTGGAATTCGCACAGGTATTCTTGACGGCTCTGAGCCAGCCATCGAACGATCCGAGCGTTCGCCAAGAGCAGAGAAATTGTTCTGCCCTATCATCAGTTCAGCTGCCTCCACCTGGCGGATCGGGGCCATTTGACGAAGGAGCTCGAAGACAATGAGTGGGCATGTCGTGTCCTTGAGCAATTCCACCGCCTCAGCGCAAATGCCGTTGAGCATGCGAAAGCGGCGTTGGATCGTCCCCACATCCAGGTCGAGGGCTTCTGCGATCCGTTCCGCCGGGACGCCGCGTTCCACCGCTCGCACGATCAACCTGTGCTCCTGAACCGCCGCCAGCCGGTTGAGTTCTCTCTCCGGCATGTGGACCTCCGTCGTCAGTTGAAACCAGACATTCAACCTCATTGACACTCAGGTCTCCGAGCGCCTCGATACGAAGATGGCCGTCCAGTAAGAAAGAGGCGCCAGGACGCTTTTTGTCCGGAGTTACCACCGGCGCCTCAACAAGCCCGATGGCGCGAACGGAACTGACGATTCTGTGCGTACTTTTTGCCTTCCTTCGTTCCCGGTCGCATGGTCTTGACCGGGATGATCTGATCGAGGCTCAATTTTAAAGCGTCTCGTTCAAACGCTAGAGCGTTTCCCGATCAGTCAACTCCATAACCGCAGCTTATGAAGAAGTTCCTGCATTCTTCGTTCGTGAGTGTGGCGCAAACGTCGGCGATCGCGTCGTCGAGGGCCTCTTTGGTCCGCACGCCGAGCCTTCGCAGGATGCTCTTCAGCTTGGAGAAGAACTTCTCGATCGGGTTGAAGTCTGGCGAGTAGGGCGGAGTGAAAAGGAGCGATGCGCCGGCCGAGCGGATGGCGTTCTCGACACCGGCGACCTTGTGGGCGGGGAGATTGTCCATCAGGACGACGTCGCCGGGCCGCAGACATGGCGCGACGGCTTGTTCGACGTAGGCGAGGAATGACGGCCCGTCCATCGGCTTGTCGAAGACGGCGGGGGCGACGATGCCGTCGAGTCCCAATCCCGCGACGAAGGTGGTCGTCTTCCAATGGCCGTGCGGGACGGAGGCGACCAGGCGCTCGCCGATCGGCGCGCGCCCGTAGAGGCGGGTCATTTTGGTGTTGGCCGCCGTCTCGTCGAAGAAGATGAAGCGCGTCGTATCCATGAACGTTTGGACGATGCGGCGGAAGAACCCGCGCTTGACCGCCACGTCAGTGCGGGTCTGCTCGTCGGCGATCAGGCTTTTTTTTAATTCTGAATCCCATGTGCTTCAACATCCGGTCGACGCTCGACTTGCCGACCCTCAAGCCGCCGCGCGCAACGACCTCGTTTGCGATCCTCTCCAGTGTCATGTCCGGCGTTTCCTCGACGATGGCGCGCAGCATGTCCCGGTGCGGTTCGAGGTTGTGCAGCCTGCCGCCGATCTTTTTCGGGGCGACGCCGCCAGTCGTCTCCTTGTGCTTTAGCAGCTTGATCGCGGTCGAGGGGCAGACCATGAAGCGTTCCGCCGCACCGCGCCGGGACATGCCCTCGACCTCAACCGCCTGGACGATCCTGCTGCGCAAATCCATCGATGTGACGTTACCCATGCGGATCCCCTTCTCAAACGAAGGGCCGAGTGAATCAGGAAATCCAATTCTTAACAAAGGGGAAATGCTATAGCTTGACCCGGCTGACTTGTTCTTCATTGTGGCCCGTCATTGGAGTCGTCTCCCCTGCAATCCTCGCGGTTAACGCGCGCGGCATTGCGTCGAGTTGCTCGGCACGAAGGAGATATGAAGGCCTCGTCCGCCTAAGATATCTTTTAGAGCCTCGACGATGAAAAAGAAGCTTTGCCTGTGCTAATCTGATTTTTTGACGAGCAGGCGCTGCTTCTCCGCTTCGCGTTGGTAGAGCCGCATTAGATCGGCGGGCGTGATCTTGCGATGGGAGCTTTTACGCCCGAGGCCACTGTCGCCAACAGTCTTGCTTCGCTTGACTTTTTGATCAAGCAACCGACGCACTGTAACGAGTTTCTTGCCCTTGATTTTGCCAGCGGCGTAGGCGTCCATGAGGACGTTCTGAACCTCGGCATGATCTGCTCTGGCGATATCAATCGCGAAGCTAATAGGGATGAGACCCGTTTCGAAGCAACCACCAATCGTTCTTCCCCGCGCTCCAACAGGGTAACGATCATGCTGACCCAACTGGCCCAAACGCCTATCTTCTGGCCGATTTCTGCGTCTGAATAACCTCGCTTGTGGAGGCTTGCGATCTCCTGCATGTTATCGATTTGTCGATGCTGGCGGCGCGCAGCTTCGGTCGCCAAAGTCTCGGCGTCCGTATTGAGAACGACGAGTAGCCGCGCACGGCCATCCTCGCCGCGGCGCTCCTGCACGAGCAGCGCCTTTTCGCCAAGCCGCTCGACGAGGTCCGCGACGAAGGCTTCCTCGGCTGAAATCACACGCGGCGCGCCGCGCGCCGGAATATCCATCATCGCCTGCATACGCTCAATGAAGGCGCCCCCGCCCGACGGCATTTTCAGAGCTAGCGAGATCGCCTGTGCCCGTCGATGACGCCATCGGCGAGCGCCTGTTTCTGGCCGAGCAGATGCAGGATGCTGTGTTCGATCGTGCCTTCGGCGACGAGATTGACTACGGTGACCGAACGAGTCTGGTTCTTGCGCCAGGCTCTGGCGATGCGTTGTTCGAGCTTGGCGGGATTCCAGGGCAGATCGACATTGACGACGGCGCTCGCGGCTTGCAGGTTCAGCCCGACGCTGCCGCTGTCGGTCGAGAGAAACAGCCGGCAGGCGGGGTCGCGTTTGAACCGGTTGATTTCGGCGCGGCGGCGCTCCTGCGGCAGCGAACCCGTGTGCCAAGCCGACTCGACGCCCATTTCGCCGCGCGAGTTCGCGAACCATCGTCAGCATCCGCTCCCATTCGGAGAAGATGATGATTTTCCGATCCGGTTCAGCGAGAGGTCGCCGAGGATTTTCTCCAGCTCCTCGAGCTTGGGGCTGATGCGGCATTCCGGATCGAGAATCGCCGGCGTGTCGCAGACCATGCGCATACAAGCGAGCAATTGCTGGAGCCGGTCGAATTCCTGTTGCCTCAGCGGACGCCTTTGCGCCTTTGCGATCAGCTGCGCGGCGGGAAGACGATAATCTTCGTAACGAAGCTTCTGCTCCTCGGCCATCGCGACGAAGTAATTCTTGACCGTGCGGCCGGGCAATTCCGTCTCGACATCCGCCTTGCGCCGACGCAGCATCAGCGGCGCCAGGCGTTCGCGCAGCAGGGCGAGATTTTTGTAATCGACCGGGCGTCCGCGCTCGTCGAGCGCGTAAAAATCGCGGTTGAAGCGGAACAGCGGCCCAAGGACCTCCGGATCGAGATATTGGATGATCGAATAGAGTTCGTCGATGCGGTTCTCCAGCGGTGTGCCGGTCAGCACAAAAGCATAAGGAGAGCGCAGCGATTTGACGCGGCGCGCCGTCTTCGTCTGCCAGTTCTTGATGCGCCGATCCAATTGACGTCGAGCGCAGGCTTGCCGTCGCGCAGCGGCGCCCCGGAAAACCAGCGGTAGCGATAGTTGAGCTTCTTGCCGCCCTCTTTGCGGGTGACGGAGAGTTCATCGCGCGCTGCTCCGTTCATGAAGTCATACAGGGTCTTGTGCGACTCCGGCTTGGCCGTGAACAGGAAGTCGGCGCCGCTCGAAAGCACGGCGTCGCGGAACGGCTGGCAAGCGAAGAGATCGTCGCCGAGATAGACCGGGCGCGGCTCCTTGACGCGCGCGGCGTGCGCCGCGAGCCAGCGCTTGGCGGCGCCCCGCTCGCAGTCCTGTTTCTCGGCGCCGTCTTGCTTGGCGATGAACTCGGGCATCAGCGGCACGACCATGTTGTGGCCCGGCGCGACGATCGTCGCCGCAAGCATGGAATGATAGAATTCGGTCTTGCCGTTCGAACGCTTTCGGGTTTGGCAGTGCGGGCGGCCGAGTTTTTGCGAGCAGAAATATTCGGTTCCGTCGAGCGCGATCAGCGCGCGGCCGCCAAGGCGCTCGAACGCCTTCATGCCGCCCTTCGCCCGCGGTATCGCAACCACCTGATCGAACGAGCTTTGCAGATGCGAGGGGTGAACCGGATCGAGCATCGAACGGATGTGGTTGTCCGTCGGAATTTTCGCCATGCCGAACAGCGTATGGCAATTCGAGGTCTTGCGTCCTTCTTCCAGCGACCGCTGATGGGACAGAAACGACTCCGACTGCATGAAGAACAACGAAAACGCCGACAGACCGATGTCGGCCATCGAATAGCCCCCCGCGCCCATCCGCTTGTCGGGAAAGGCGGCGCAGGCGTCATGCAGCCCGGTCAGGAGGCGGTCGAGAATCAGCACCTCGACCTTGAATCAGAAAGCCAAGCCCAGGGAAACCAAATTATTCAACCCACCCCGCGCCATTTAGAATTGCTGCTAATTTGGTTCGCGCGTTGACGCGGAAATCCATGCCTTTTGGCTGTGTTGTGCGCTATCGTCATCCACCGGATGATCGAGTTCCGTACGAACCAACATGAGAAATAATTTGTCAGCGTCCGTCTGATTTACGAAGGGGCCGAGAAGGGATTCGTTGATCCTGACGTAGCTCATGCATTTGTCCTTGATCCTAGCAAAAATCTGTTGCTGCTTTCGGCACAAGGATTCGGCTTGTCTCATTGCTGCTTTTGAAATCATACGGTTCACATCCTTTCGCGTCTCGGATTGCAAAACATTCTAATCACAGGCTGTTTTTATGGCGAAGTCATGGCTGGGATAAATACCCCGTGGATGGCTGTTTTTTTCGCCGTGCTTATGGTTGCTCATAAAAGCCATGATCAAAAAGCAAGATGACGTCTCTCTTGATTCTCGGTTGCACCAAATTGTGTTCGCCGAGAGAGCGATGGATAGGTTGCGTGAGAAATCACTTCGAGAGGGTTTCGTTTCAATGCTATCTTTTGGAAGATGCTTGAAGCTGCTTCGGTTCGCCTTCGATCTCAAACGCGCATGGACTGTGGATTCGCAAATAAGACTAGGAGCGAAAGCCATGAAACACGCGGTCCGATATGTCGCCGTTGCCATGGTGTTGGTCGTCACAGGTTCGTCGAGCGCAATTGCGGCAGGTCAAAAAATCTGTTCGCCGGTAACGCCTGATAAATGGCGTGCAATGGTGCCGGTTCCGCGTGAATGGACCGCAAGTGACTGCCGTGCTTTCGCAACTTCCGTCGCCAGCACCGACTATAAATTGGGGTGTATCTTCACCGATACCGTAGGCGAAAAATACTCTTGGAGCACGGAATTGATGGACGTGAGCGACCCGGGAGCGCCACCCCCTCCACCGCGAAACTGTGGCTGGTAAAAGACCAAAGCCGTCTCGACGGTTTGCGGCAACGGCCAAGTTCTGGACCGGCAAATTTGCCGGTCATCATCAGACAGTCTGAGGCCACCGCGCTCTTGAACATATCCGAGCGAGCAAAGGCCACGGGTGGGCTTTTAGGTGAACATAGAAGATTGGGTGCTGTTCGTGTCGAAAAACGCATGTGCGGGCCTGCTACGCGATCCCATTGCCGTTTTCGAGGGCAAAATCCACGCAATCTTGTGCGGCTAAGAAAATATTAACTGACGCTGTAAATTCGCCTTTGGCGTTCGCGGGTTTGCCACCACAATTTTCATTAAATGCGGTGTTTTTAATGGCTTGGCGATCTTCGACCCTGCGAAAGCAATCTGGTCGAAACGGCGAGGAAAGAGAATGTCGAATGTTTCCCGCAAAATTTATTCTCGACCCACTTGTAGCGTTCATCATCGCCGCTTCGGGCGTGGCGCTTCCGATCATCACTGACCCCGCTCATATTGCTGACATGCCGTTCCTGAGTTCTGACGTGAAGCCCAAGCCCCCGACCTCATTGCTCGTCGGAGCTTCATCGCGTCCTGACTCAATCCATCACCGGGTCATGAATTGATATTGTCAAATAGGTATTGATTTGGCGATTAGATTTTTCACACCGCACAGGAATGCCCGCGACAATTCGCGTATCATTGTCCAGACGGGGGCTCCCCCATAACTCGATTCCTAATAATACAAGCACCATCGAATTATGAGGGGGGAGAAAAGCATTTGGTTCATGATACGCGGAGGTTGCTGAACCTTCTCTTCTTGGAGGTAATCCTTATGGGAATAAACTAGGCAGTCAAGCGTTAAGATAAGTAGCTGATCTTCACGCCGAGTTCATCAAAAACTCGTTGCTCCTCATTTGTCGCGCTCTCCGGCAAATACACCGTGACCGTGTCCGCCCGACCAAGTTTCTTGAATTCGTCGATGAACGCGCAAACTTTCTCAGGATCGGTGAAGACCATCGGAGCCTTTGGTTTACCTCCGGTAGTGTAAATCTGGACGAACCAGCTTTTTTTAGGCATTTTACTAACTCTTACTCGACAAGCCCACAAGCGATACGTATCGCTGGGAAGGCGGAAATCGAGCTATGCTATTCAGGCTTTATTTCTTGAAGTCAGTCGCATAGGCATGGGCTAAGCCCGCTTCTTTCGCCGTTGATGTTCTCGAAAATACGGTCACGGAGGGAAACGAAGCCGCGATCACGCCGACGGCGATTAACGCATTCTGAATACGTACTTTTCCCAATGTGCCGCTCCAGTTCGCGGCCTAAATCTTATCCATGCCCCATTGCTTCCTCGGTGGCATCACGCTGTCCTACCTGGCCAGAATCTTCGGATTCTGGCCGTTTTCTGTAGGCCGCCCGGATTCGGTAGTGAGCATCGGGAATTTTGATAGAGAGCGATCCGTCTTGCTCTCTCGTCCCCCGCCTACCATATTCCTCAGCACATCAAGACGAGGGGCTGGCGCTACCTCACCAACCTGCCGATCCGGGGCAAGGTGGTATCCACGAAAGTGGGATGTGGCCGATAACGTCGGCAACAAAACGGATCATCGCCAGCCTTCCTCGTCGATAGAGGAGGCTTGCTATGTTCGATCATTATCCCATTCACGAACTCATCGAGAATCAACAAAAACAACTTGGGTTGCGCCGGAATGAATTGGCGCGACGGTGCGGATTCAAGAATCTCGACAAGGGTCTTCGGCGGATAGACGGCGTATGTCATGGCGACCTTGATTCACCGGGAGCCAAAATGGTGCTGGATAATCTTGCCGTCGCGTTAGAGGTGGACAAGAATGTGGTTGAGAAGGCCATCGTTCTACCGCTGAAATCATCGCCAAGACCAACCGGCCGAGGCGAAACTGCAGGGACGCGGCATGGCGGGCGTCTTTCAAATCCCCGCCTATCTTGTCGGTTCCCAGAATCGTCCGTCGCAAATCACCTTCTACGACATGACCGGCGGTGCGGAACGTTGGTTGAAAATCCCCTTCGATTTGTCGCAACCGCCCGTGACCTATGCGGTTCAGGCGCACGAGTTTGTGAAGAAGACGCCGTTCGTTCCCTACCATGGCCGCACGACGGGTTTCATCGTCAATTACACGCCGGATAGCGCGGTGCGTTTCGATCTAGACGGCGATCCCGTCGAGCGCTTGCAGCATATTGATCTTGCCGCTGGCAAAGTCCGTCAGGACGCGCGCGAAGTGCGGACGAAATTCTCGAAGACCTTTCCGACCTTCCTTTTGCCGGTTGGAGACGACATTCGAGCCATCTTCGAAGATTGGGTGAATCATCTTCAAAGCCGCCTACTTTGGGGGCCTGATGATCCGTTGTTCCCAAAGACACGAATTGCTCTTGGCGCGAGCGGCCAATTCGAGGCGAGCGGCCTTGAGCGGGAAGGTTGGCGCAACTCCGGTCCAATCCGAGCGATCTTTCGAAAGGCTTTTGAGGGCGCGGGCCTTCCCTACTTCAATCCGCATTCCTTCCGGCATGCGGTGGCGAGGTATGGGCAAACGATTTGCAGCACGATCGAAGAGTTCCAGGCCATAAGTCAGAACCTTGGGCACAGTTCCGTCAAAACGACGCTGATGCACTACGGCGAGGTTCCGGCTGAACGGCAACGCGAATTGATCCGGAATCTGGGCAAGGCGCCCGCGTCCGACGACAGAGCGCTATCACTGGCGCGCGCGCTCATTGAATTGCTGGAGGGAAGTCGGCGTGACGAAGTGTCGTCGAAGGGAAGAGAATAGAGAAGAGCCGGGGGCGCTTTCCGCCAATTTCCGATTCCTGCTTACCGTCCGCTTACCGAAGCGAAAGAAGCGCACCATTCACTGACCGGAAGCGCTTCTATCTTATTGATTTTATTGGTGCCGCAAGAGGGATTCGAACCCCCGACCCCATCATTACGAATGATGTGCTCTACCAACTGAGCTATTGCGGCGATTCTTGCGCCTTGGCGCCGGAACCGGCGTCACTCTTATCTAGGATGGGCCGCGTTTTCAACCCAGGGCCGCGCCCAAGCGCAAATCAAATTCAGTTCCTTTGGCGCGCCATGTTCTGGCCGGACGCGGAAGGCAAACTCGCCAAGGCTTGCCGGCGCAGCTGCTCGACCTCCTCCTTGGCCTTGGCGGCTTCCGCCTGCGCGCGCTTGGCGACCCGCCGCACTTCGCGATGGCTCAGCCAGCAGCTCACGCCGCCGGCGATAACGCCGAGCGCCGCCGAAGTCAGAACGACGAGAAACAATGGGGCTTCGAAGGAGGGGCCCGCCAATCCGCCCCCACGAAACGGGTCCAGCGAAATTTTCACCGATCCTCGGTTCGCCAGAGCGAAAAACAGGATCAGCAAACCAAGCGGGACATAGACGAAGAGGCGCAGCAGCGATCGCATCAAGGTTCCTTTTGTCTTTCAGTCCCTGTCCGCGAGCGCCGGCAAGCCCGCCCGACGCCAGCGTCCGTCCAGCTGACTCAGCCCTTGTAGTTCTCGTTGAGGCGCTCGCGCATCTCCTTGCCTGTCTTGAAGAAAGGCACGTTCTTCTGTTGAACGGAAACCTGCTCGCCGGTCCGAGGGTTGCGTCCCGTGCGGGCTTCCCGCCGCTTTACCGAGAAAGCGCCAAACCCGCGGAGCTCAACCCGGTCGCCGCGCGCCAGCGCGGCGGTGATTTCATCGAGAATCGTGCTGACGATGGTCTCCACGTCGCGGTGGTACAGATGTTCGTTGCGGGTGGCGATGCGTTGGATCAGTTCTGACTTGATCATGGAACGGTTCCGCTTGCGAGGTGGCCCGACGGACATGCGATCGCGCGCCCAGGGCGAAAAAAATCAATTGGCGCCAGAACCCTGCCAAATCGCTAAGAGCCCGTCAAGGCTGGCGCTTTCGCTTTGTCCGTCGAACTGGTCGATGAACGAAGCAAGCTTAATGAAACCGGCGGCTCGGACGCCCGACGAGGCGAGGCCCAACAGGCCCGTGCGTTCGATGCTCGGCTTCTTTTTCCAGTCCCGCACCGGCAATTTTTTGGCGACGTCCTTGTTTGTCTCCAGCCAGGCGATCGCATCGCTCTCGCCGCCGATGAGGTCCGCGAGCTTCAGCGGAAGCCCCTGGCGGCCAGTGAACACGCGGCCGTCGACCACCGTGGCGAGTTCGGCGTCGTCGAGATGGCGTCGTTCCCGCACCAAATTCTTGAACCAGTCGTAGCTGTCGATCACCAGCGAGTTGATCGCCGCCTTGGCCGCCTCGCTGGTCGGCTCGAAGCCGTTGGGGGCGGCCTTTAGCGGCGTCGACTTTATCTCTTCGACTTTCACGCCCAGCGAGTCGAGCGCCTTGGCGAAATTGGGAAACTGGAACAGGACGCCAATAGAGCCGATCAGCGAATTGCCGCGGACGACGATCTCGTCCGCGCCGATCGCCGCGATATAGCCGCCAGACGCGGCGAGCGTGCCCACGACCGCCACGACCGGCTTCTTTTCGGCGAGTTTGCGCAGCTCCAAATAGAGTTTTTCAGCGCCCGCGGTCGTGCCGCCGGGGCTGTCGATCTTCAACAAAACGGCGCTCGCCTGGGAATCGCCGATGTCCTTGATGAGCTGGATGGTGCCTTCGTCGCCGGTGATGATGCCCTCGATGGACAGGCGCGCGATATGGGGAGTGGCCTTCTCAATCGTGTCGAGTCCGGAGAACTTCGCGACGGCGACCAAGGCCGCCAGCAGCGCGGCGCCAATGGCGGCGATGCGCCAGAAGCCGAGCTTGCGCCGCAAGCGGCGGCGATCCACCATGTAGTCGCTGGAAGAGGACATGAGCGCGGTTCTCGGTTTGGGCGCGGAGGTCCGTCGCCAGGAATCAGAGGCGGCAGATTACATCCCTTTGCCTTAAGACAAAATATCGGCGCCATTGCATCGCGGCATTATCTGCGTTAGCTGGGCCGCATGAACTGGCGCCCGCGACCGCGTAAGGATAGGCGATGAAACTTCCCAATCAATTTTACCGTCCCCTGGCCATTGGCGCCCCGGCGCCCTTGCGCGAACTCCCGGTCAAGGTGGAGCGCATGATTCATTTCGTGCCTCCCCACGTCGAAAAGATGCGCGCGAAAGTCCCCGAGATCGTCAAACAGGTCGACGTGGTGCTCGGCAATCTCGAGGACGCCATTCCGACCGACGCCAAGGAAGCCGCGCGCAAGGGCTTCATCGAAATGGCCAAATCGACCGATTTTGGCTTAACCGGACTATGGACGCGCATGAATGCGCTGAACTCGCCCTGGGCGCTCGACGACATGATCGAAATCGTCGGCGCGGTCGGCGACAAGCTTGACGTCGTGATGCTGCCCAAGGTCGAAGGCCCCTGGGACATCGCCTACCTCGACCAGTTGCTGGCGCAGCTCGAGGCCCGCAATGGCGTCAAAAAGCCGATCCTGATCCACGCCATCCTGGAGACCGCCGAAGGCGTCAAGAACGTGGACGCCATCGCCAGCTGCTCGCCGCGCATGCACGGAATCAGCCTCGGACCGGCTGACCTCGCGGCGTCCCGCGCGATGAAGACCACCCGCGTCGGCGGCGGCCATCCCGAATATAAGGTGATCGCCGACGCCGCCGAGGCCGGCGCCGCCCGCCCGACCTACCAGCAGGATCTATGGCATTACACCATCGCCAAAATGGTCGACGCCTGCGCCGCCGCCGGCATCAAGGCCTTTTACGGGCCGTTTGGCGATTTTTCGGACGCCGCCGCCTGCGAGGCGCAGTTCCGCAACGCTTTTCTTCTGGGCTGCGCCGGCGCCTGGTCGCTGCACCCCTCGCAGATCACGATCGCCAAAAAAGTGTTCTCGCCCGACCCCGCCGAGGTGGCCTTCGCCCGCCGGGTGCTGGAGGCCATGCCGGACGGCGCCGGCGCCGTGATGATCGACGGGCGGATGCAGGACGACGCCACCTGGAAACAGGCCAAGGTGATCGTCGATCTCGCCAGGCAGGTCGCGTCGAGCGACCAGGAGTTCGCCCGGATTTACGGGTTCTGAAGCCGATCATGCTTGGGCGGAGCTTGCTCCGCCCCTCCCAATTTTGCATCAACACACTGTTTATTAAAGATAAAGTCTGTTTCTCGCCAGGCTTTGTTACTAAAACTTAATCCCCCGCACAGCCTCGCGAAACCATACAGCCATCTTTCAGCCACGCTGTCGGCGCCCTATATTGGGCAAGACGCGACCGGCCGAAGAGGGGGTCGCCGAGCGGGTTCGCCCTCATCAGGGAACCCCATGGGAGGATGAATTATGGCGAACGCCTTGCCAATCGTCGCCGGCGAAAATGGACTGGCGCGTTATCTGGCCGAAATTCGCAAGTTCCCGATGTTGGAGCCGCAGGAGGAATATATGCTCGCCAAGCGTTGGCGCGAGCATGAAGACCCCTTGGCGGCCCAAAAGCTCGTCACGTCGCATCTGCGCCTCGTCGCCCGCGTCGCGATGGGTTACCGCGGCTACGGCCTCCCGATCGGAGAAATCGTCTCCGAGGGCAATGTCGGCCTCATGCAGGCTGTCAAACGCTTCGAGCCCGAGCGCGGCTTCCGCCTCGCCACATATGCAATGTGGTGGATCCGCGCGTCGAATTCAAGAATATATCTTGCGCTCCTGGTCGCTCGTGAAAATGGGCACCACCGCGAGCCAGAAGAAGCTCTTCTTCAACCTGCGCAAGGCGAAGAGCCGCATCTCCGCCTATGAGGAAGGCGATCTCAAGCCCGAAAACGTCGCGGCGATCGCGACGCGCCTTGGCGTCTCGCAGCAGGATGTGATCGACATGAACCGCCGCATGGGCGGCGACGCCTCGCTCAACGCGCCGCTGCGCGAGGAGGGCGAGGGCGAATGGCAAGACTGGCTCGTTGACGACGGCGCCAGTCAGGAACTGATCCTCGCCGATCAGGAAGAGGCCAGTCACCGGCATCTGGCGCTCGTTGGCGCGCTCGACGTGCTGAACCCGCGCGAGCGGCGTATTTTCGAGGCGCGGCGACTCGCCGAGGACCCGATCACTCTGGAAGAGTTGTCGGAGGAATTCGGCGTCTCGCGCGAGCGCGTGCGGCAGATCGAGGTGCGCGCCTTTGAAAAGGTGCAGGCCGCCGTGCGCGCCGGGGTCGCCCGCATCGAGGCTCCGCGCGCGCTGCTCGCCGCGCATTGACGCGGACGTAAATCATAAAACAAAGGGCGGCCCGAATAGTCTCGGGCCGCCCTTTTCGTTGTGCTCGCCTAATCTAGACGAGGCGGCTCAGAACCATTTGGTGTCGACGGTTTGGAACCAACTGGAGCGGGCCGGGAAAAACTCCTCGTCGCCAGTATAGAAAATGCCTGGCTGGTTCTTCGCGCCCGTCCCGAACTCGTATTTCCCGGAGAAGATGAAGGTGCGCTGCGGGAACGGGTGGAACAGGAAGTATTTGTAATTGCCGATATTGTCGATGCCGAAGTCGAACGACACGCGCTCGTTGACTTTGTAGCGGATTTTGGTGTCCACCACGAAGAACCGGTCGAACGAGCCGTAGAACTCCGTGCGCGATGTCGTTATTGGACAGCGTCGACCACATGCGGTCCTGCCAGCGCGCGTTCAAGCTGAAGGACCAGTGCTCGTCCGGCTTATAGGTCGCGCCCGACATCCAACGCCATTTGGGAACATAGGGCACATTCTTGCCGGCGACGGAAAGCGCCCAATTGTCCAGATTGTTGCCGCCGGTCGGCGCCCAGGTGCTGTCCGAAATGATGCGGGAGTTCACGAAGGTCATGCTGCCGTTGAACTCCAGCCCTCTGATGAAGACATTGTCCTTTTTCCACGCGAATTCAGCGCCGCTGTTGCGGATGCGATCGACGTTGACGTTGCTGGAGGTGAAGACGGGAACAGTGGTGGTGGAGACATAGAGATTTTGCGAAATGATCGCGTCGCGCGTTTCCTCGTCGAACAGCGACAGCCGCACCGAGCCGTCGACTCCGAGCTTGCGTTCGAAGGCGAGTTCCTTGCTGAGCGCGACCTCGGGACGCAGATTGGGGTTGGGATTGGCCGCGACGTTGGAGCCGGTGAGGGTTGTCACGTTATGGCGTCCTGCAGCCAGAGGGCCTGAGTTTGCGTGGTGCCGTCGCCAATGGATGAAACGACGCCGGTGGAAGCCGAATGTACCCGCCGTCCAGTTGGTCGTCAGCCAGGTCGGGTTGATTGAGATGAAACTGGTCGCCGTGCGCGCCGAAGCTGATGTCATGCCCTTGCAAATAGCCGTCGGGCCGGACGATGCCCTTGAGGTCGAGCAGGGTCCACCAGGTGCCGGTGTAAACGGAATGTGAGCGGCTGGGTCGTCGTGTGGTTCCAGTTGAGCGCGACGAACCACGAGAGGTCGTTGATCTTATCGCCAACCGTGAAGCTCTGGACATTGGTGTGGAAGGTGTTCGCCGTGCCCCAAAGGGAGAAGTCCTGCAAGGCGACCGTTTCCTTGGCGGTGATCTCCAGCTTCTCGGGCATTCTCGTGGTGATCTGCACGACGCCGCCAAGCGCATTGCCCGGAAACTCCGCCGCGAAGGGACCATAGAGCACGTCGATCCGGTCGATTTCCTCGGGCGAAACGAGGCCCCAGCGCGGCGCTCCCTCGGTGTTGTCGTTGCCGACAAGCGCCGTCAGCAGCAGATCGTCGGCATAGACGAGGCTACGCGCCGAGGAATTGACGCCCCAGGTGCGGGTCTGCAGCACCGCCTGGTTGTCGCCGTTGTTGCGTTTGCGAAGAAACAGACTCGGCGTGTATTTGAGCGCGTCTTCCGTGTCGATGATGTTGACCTTTTCCTCGATGTCCTCGCGCGTGACGCTGGACACGGTGTTGGGCAATTGAAAGCGCTCGACGAAGGCCGGCTCGCCGTTAGGCAGCGTGGGCGACCAAATCGAGGGCGCGGGGGCGTTGACGGACGGCGGCGGAGGCGCGCCATTGCCGCCGTCGGCAGCCGCCGCGTCGATGTCGATGGCCGGCAGGGCCTCCTGGGCGAGCGCCGAGGCGCCCGGTCCGTGGGAGACGCACAGCAAGGCGAGAGCGCCGGCGGAGACGCCGCGCAAGAGATAGTAGCGGAACATGGAAAAAATCCTTCCCTGGACGCCGGCGTTTCACGCGGCGCATGTCTGAGGGCGGCTTGGACGCCGCTTAACGCATCGAGGAGATTGAGCGTTCAGACCAGGGAAGGCGGCGCGCGCGGCGCGGCGCCATGCTTCAGTATCTCGGGGACAAAATTTGGCGCCAAGCCGCGCGGCGCGAAGCGGGACCATGCCGTTAGGCGCGGGGTCGTCCAGGGTATCGCCGACGCGAGCGGCGCGACGCCGGCGACGGGACAAAACA
Source organism: uncultured Alphaproteobacteria bacterium (assembly GCA_963710695.1). Taxonomy (GTDB): domain Bacteria; phylum Pseudomonadota; class Alphaproteobacteria; order Rhizobiales; family Beijerinckiaceae; genus Methylocystis. Next base: position 48,059 of record CAVQBO010000010.1, read on the forward strand.
CGCAGGCGCCGTGATGGCCATGTCTCCCGAGCGGAGATTTGCCGGAGTCCGCGGTCGACGCCAGCGGTCCCGCATGGGCGCCGAGCGAGGGATCGCAGATCGCCGAATCCCATCCGCCGCGGTCTGCCGCCATCGCCCCCGCGCCGATGACGGGCGCCGCGATCTGCACGAGCAGAGCTAAGCAAAACAGCAGCTTGGCGAGACGGCGGCTTAGCATCGGAATTTGCAACTCGAACTCTCTATTTGTTAACCATTTTGGACGGTCGAACCCGAACCTTTACTGTTTCGCGCCACAATTCCAAGCCCCCGACGATTGTCAGATGATAAAATTTCCGTTAAGAGACATTTATGTCACACCGGTGGACAATGCGTGTAAACATGCGTGCGATTTTCGCCGTAAGCCTTGCTTTTGCGCTGATATCCGGCCTCTTTGTCTCATCCGTTCTTTATGGCGCGCGGGCTCCCGCCTTCGGCCGGACCGCGCAAGGATTATCTGTCGCGTGCCATAATTGGGCCGTCTCAACGACACAATCCGCCAAAGGCGCTCCCGCCCGCCCCGACCGACATTCGGGCGCCGTCGGCTGTCCGGATTGTTGTCTTGCCGCGCACGCCGGCGCCGCCGTCCTGCCTGAGCGTTTCGCGATAGTGACGCGGCCAATGCGCGTCGCCGCTTCGCGCGTGCGCTATTTCGCGTTGACCACGCATGAAATGGAGGCCGCGGTCTCCAATGCGGTCAATGGCGCCCGCGCGCCGCCCGCGCGGCTCTCCCTTTCCTAAGCCACCGCCCCTACTCCGCGATCACAATCGCAAGCAGTGAACAAGGCGCCCGCCGAAGCGAATGTTTCACGGGCGTCATATGAAAAATAAAGAACAACGACGTATCGCCAGCGTCGCGTCGCGGCGGTCAAACTCTCAAGGAAGAGCTGATATCATGGAATACACCACACTTTCGCCGCTGGCGATGTTCGTGAACGCCGGCCCCGTCGGCAAATTCGTCATGCTGACCCTCGTATTGGCTTCGGTCTATACTTGGGTGCTGATCGTCCTCGGGGTCTTTTCCGTGCTCAAGATTGGCAAGGCGACCCGCTCGGCGCGCGCCGGCGGAGATGTCGGCGTGTTGGCTCCGGTGGACGCCGCCGGTCGTTCGGCCGCGTCATGGGATCTTCCCGGCGAGTCGATTGGCGAGAAGCGCGAGCGCATCGCCGAGGTGATGAGCCGCACCGCCCGCGAGTTTTTGGCCAAGGAAGAGGGCGGCCTGCCCAATCTCGCGGTTATTTCCTCGGTGGCCCCGTTTATCGGCCTGTTCGGCACGGTTTGGGGCATCATGAGCAGCTTCGCCGGCATCGCGCAATCGCAGGACACCAGCCTCGCGGTGGTGGCGCCGGGCATCGCGGAAGCCCTGGCGGCGACCGCCTACGGGCTCGCGGCCGCCATTCCCGCCTCGGTCGGCTATAACCGCATCGGCGCGGCGTTCTCGCGCGTCGGTCAGAATGTGTCGCATTATATCGAAGACGCGGCGCTCGCCCATGTCTCGGGCCGTCCGGTCCCGACGCAGAAGAGGGAGGCGGCGTAATGGGGCTCCCCTCCCGCTTAAAGAACAACGACGATCTTTATCAGCCGCTGGCCGACATCAACGTGACGCCGCTCGTCGACGTCATGCTGGTGCTGCTGATCATCTTCATGATCACGGCGCCGCTGCTGGCCAAGGGCGTGAAGGTCAATCTGCCGCAAGCCAAGGCGGCGCAGCCGCTCAACCAGAAAGACCCGATCATCGTCACGATCGGCAAGGAAGGAAAGATCTCGCTCGGCTCCGACGCCACGACGATCGAGGCGTTGGTCGAACGGCGTCCGCACCCTGATGGGCGACGATCTCACCCGCGTCGTTCATGTGCGCGGCGACAATGACGCGGTCTACGGCGAAGTCGTGAAGGTGATGGACAGATTGGCGAGCAATGGGATCACCCATATCGCGATCATGACCAATTCCCGCAGGCAGGCCGACGCCGCGGGATCGGATGCGGCGGCGACCTCCGCCTCGCCGACGACCGCGACGGCTCCCTCTTCCGCCCCGGCTCCAGCCGCCGCTCCCGCGGCTGCTCCACCAGCGGGGGGGAAGGGGAAATGACAGAGGTCGCGTCTTTCTCGGAGCTTCCGGGCGGCGCCGCCTCTGGCGAGCCCAGCTTTCCGCCGGTCAAGCCGCGCTGGCTAGGCCCGGCCGCCACGGTGGCGGTGGCGCTCGCTCATGCCGGCCTCGCTGTTTTTCTGATGACGGTGGCGATCGAAAAAGTCACGCCGCTTAAATCGGTGACCATGGATCTGGTGCCGGAAGGCGATATGTTCGAGTCCGAACAGGTGGATGCGACGGACGAGGTCGTGCCGCCCGAGGAGATGGAGCAGCCCGATCTCGCCATTCCCTTGCCCGAGGTGATGACGCCGGAGGCGACGCCAATTCCGCTCAAGAAGGAAGTCGAAAAGAAGCGAGTCGTCGTCGAGCAGAAGCAGGTCGCCCCAGCCAAGGAGCATCGCGACGCGCAGGAGCGTCACCGCATCGGCGTCGCCGGGGGACGCGGAACGGGCAGCCTGTCGCAAGCCGGTTATAAGGCGATGTTGGCCGCCGCGATCCATCGCCACGTGCCGAGCAGTTCGTCGCTCGGCGAGGGATCGGCGTCTTGCAGCTTCCATGTGTCGTCCGAGGGCGGCATGACGGGCATCAACTGCTCGGGTTCGTCCGGCGCGCACGCTTCGTTGCTACGTAGCGCCATCGCCGCAACTCACGCGCCGGCGCCGCCTGGCGGGGCTTTCTTCGCGGCGCAAAGCGTCCACTTCCATTGAACGATCGAGCGATAGCGTTTCTTTCGGTCGGCCGGACGGGTGAGCAATATTCCCCTTCGCTTTCCGCGGGAGAGCGAAGGGGCGCTTTTAGCGAGGACAGCCAGCGGCCGAGCGGCCGTGACGAGCCATCACAAGGAAACAACGTGAAACGCGGGACGATCTTGATTTTCGCCGCTGCCATCGCGGCTTTTGGCGCGCGCGCCGAGGATGCTCAACAGCCTCCGGCGCCGGCGGCCGCCAACTCCGGCCCCCGCCGCCGAAGCGCCGGCCGCCCTTTCGCAAAGCAAATTTCTCGGCCTGCTCTATTCGGAGATCGCGCGTCACACGCCGCCGGAGAACAAGGCCGGCGCTGGCGACGTGGCGGCGAGCTTTCACGTCAACGCCCAGGGCAAGATCGACAAGGTTGTCATTGAAAAGACCACCAGCGCCGCCCACGCCGAGATCGTGAAGAAAATACTGGCGAGCGTTCAGGCGCCGCCTCCGCCTGGCGGGAGTTTCGACGTTTCGCAAAGTTTCAAATTCCATTGAAGCGAGGCGGGCGGATAGGCTTTCCCGCCCGGGATTGTTCGCCTCCGGCAAGGGGGCCTGGCAGGGAGACGCCAATGAAAGCGCTTGCGTTAGTGCTGCTCGCGGGACTCATGGCCGCGCCGGCGCGCGCCGAGGACCAGCCCCCGGCCGCCAATCCTCAAGCCGGTCAGGGCCATGGCGGCCATATGGCTCACGCCGCCGCGCCGTCCGCCTGCGCCGAAGCGAAGCCGCAATGCGCGCAAACGGCGGATCCGACCTTCGCGAAGGACGGTCGCCTGTGGCTGGCTTTTTCGGTGGGCGATAAGGTTTACGCGGCGTCGTCGCACGACAACGGTCAGAACTTCGATCCCGCGGTGGTCGCCGCGACCGCGACGGGCGGGGTGATCGACGCCAATGGCGAGGCGCGGCCCAAAATCGTCTCCTTGGCGGACGGGACGCTGCTTGTCAGCTACACCGCGAGGCCGGAGAAGAGTTACAACGGGACGATTTCGATCGCCCGGTCCACGGACGGCGGCAAGAGTTTTTCCGCCGCGCAACCGCTGGTCGACGGCGCGGGTCAGCGCTTCGATATTTTTCTCGCCTCGCCCAAGGGGCGTCTCTACGCGGTCTGGCTCGACAAGCGCGACGCCGAGGAGGCCGGGAAAGCCGGGAAGGACTTCGCGGGCAGCGGCGTCGCGGTCGGCTGGTCCGACGACGGCGGCAAAACCTTCGCGGGCAAGAAAATCCTGCTGGATCATTCCTGCGAATGCTGCCGAGTCTCCGCCGCCCTCGATCGCGACGGTCTGCCGGTATTCGCCTGGCGCCATGTGTTCGGGACCAATTTGCGCGATCACTATGTCGCAAAGCTGTCGGCCGATGGCGCCGAACTTCTGGGCGGCAGGGTGAGCGAGGATGAATGGGCGACCACCTGTCCGCATCATGGGCCGTCTCTCGCCATCAACTCCGCCGGAGCCTGGCACGTCGCGTGGTTCACCAATGGCAAGGCGCGCAAGGGTTTATTCTACGCCAGGAGCGTCGATGGCGGCAAAAGCTTCTCCGAACCGGCCAAGTTCGGGGACGACGAGCGCACGCCTTCCCACGCGGCCCTGCTTTTCGCGAAAGGCATCTCTATCGCGTCTGGAAAGAATTCGACGGAACGACGACCAGCATCCTCGTGCAGATGTCGCGGGACGCCGGCAAGCGCTTGGAGCGCTCCGCGCGTCGTCGCGTCGACGACGGGCGCGTCGGACCATCCCATGCTTATCGAACACAAAGCGCCGCTTATCTCTCGTGGTTGACCCACGAACACGGCTATCGCCTATTGCCTTTGCCGCGCGAACAGGCCGCGGCGACAGACTCGCGCGCAAGCCGCCGTCGCTTTGACGGGGAAGTGATCGGCCAATGTTCGGAAAATATTTGCGTTTAGTCGCCGCCGCCGGCGCCCTTTTGGCGCTGGCGGGCGAGGCGGCTTCGGCGGTCGAGTTCAAACCTTACGGACGCGGCTCCTTCGCCGAACTGCGCAAGCAGCACGCCGGGCGTCCGCTCGTGGTGCATTTTTGGTCGGTGACTTGTCCGCCGTGTCTCGCGGAACTGCCGGACTGGGCGAAAATCGCGAGCGAAAAAAAGTCTCTCGACATCGTTTTCGTGAACGCCGACCCCGACAATGACCGTCCGCGCGCGCAAAGCCGCATCGACAAGGCGGGGCTCTCCAACCTCGTTCAATACGGCTTCGCCGACGATTTCGTCGAAAGGCTCTATTTCGAGGCCGACAAGGGCTGGCGTGGCGAATTACCCTTTACCGCGCTGATCGGGGCCGATGGCTCTCTCGTCACGGTGACCGGAGCGATCGACGATCCGCTGATCGCGGATTGGCTGGCGCGGGTGGGGAAATGAGCGCGACGCCTTAAAGAGCACTCGACAAGCCCGCTCGGGCGGTGTTGTTGACGGGCGCCGGGCGCCTCTTTCGGGCGCCTGTCCAACAGGACGGCCATGGCCAAATCCCGCTCGACTTTCGTTTGCCAGAATTGCGGCGCCGTCACCAATCGATGGCAGGGGCGCTGCAACTCCTGCCACGAATGGAACAGCATCGTCGAGGAAGACGCCGGGCCGCCCACGGCGATCCGGGCCCATCGCGGCCGCGCCTTCGCGCTCGAAGGGCTGTCTGGCGAGGGTCATGCGGCGCCGCGCATCGTCACGGGCATAGCGGAATTCGACCGCGTGACGGGCGGCGGCTTCGTCCATGGCTCGGTGACCTTGCTCGGCGGCGAGCCGGGCATCGGCAAGTCGACGCTCTTGATACAGGCCTGCGCGGCCTTGGCGCGGCGCGGCGCGCGCGTGATTTACATTTCGGGCGAGGAGGCGGTGGCGCAGGTGCGGCTGCGCGCGGCGCGGCTCGACCTCGCGGACGCGTCCGTCGAACTTGCGAGCGCCACGCAGGTCGAGGATATTTTGGCCACCTGCTCGACCGGCAAGCGCGCGGCGCTGATCGTCATCGACTCGATCCAGACCATGCACACCGAAACCGTCGAGTCGTCTCCCGGCACGGTCACGCAAGTGCGGGCCAGCGCCCAGGCGCTGCTGCGCCACGCCAAGCACAGCGGCTCCTCGATCATTCTGGTCGGGCATGTGACCAAGGACGGCCAGGTGGCCGGGCCGCGCGTCGTCGAGCACATGGTCGACGCGGTGCTGTCCTTCGAGGGGGACGGCGCGCACCACTTTCGGATGTTGCGCGCCTCGAAGAATCGCTTCGGCGCCACCGGAGAAATCGGCGTGTTCGAAATGACCGGGCTTGGCCTCGCCGAGGTCGCCAATCCATCGGCCTTGTTCCTGGCCGGGCGAGACGCCGCCGCGCCGGGCGCCGCCGTGCTGGCGGGCATGGAGGGGCAGCGTCCCATGCTGATCGAAATTCAGGCGCTGGTCGCGCCGAGTTCGCTGGGCACGCCGCGTCGCGCGGTGGTCGGCTTCGATCAAAACCGTTTGGCCATGATTCTCGCCGTGCTCGAGGCGCATGGCGGCTTGAAGCTGGGCGCGCACGATGTCTACCTCAATGTCGCCGGAGGCATGCGCGCCGACGAACCGGCGGCCGATCTCGCCGCCGCCGCCGCGCTCGTTTCGTCCTTGACCGGCGCGCCATTGCCGCCGCGCCAAGTTTATTTCGGCGAGATCGGGCTCTCTGGCGCGGTGCGTCCGGTCATTCACGCCGGCCTACGGCTCAAGGAATCCGGCAAGCTCGGTTTTTCCTCGGCCGTGCTGTCGCAACTGCAGCAGCTCAACGACGAGGACAAGAGCGCCGGCGTGACGCCGCGCCCGTTGAGCGATGTCGGCGCGCTGGTCGCGGAAATCGCGCGCTCGGCGGCGCGGCGTCGCGAGGGCCAACATTAAGAGATCGCGTAAAATAGTTAATTCGCGGTTAATCTGGGCGATTGCTTCGCAATAAAGTATTGGAGCGCGAAACAACACGCCATCGAAGAAAATATTTTGTCGATGGGGCTTTTCGAAGACGCGAATCAGCTTATGAATAGGGATCGAACGACGATCAACGTCGGATCGTCGCGCGGCGCGGATTTGATCGATGCCAGCCAGAGAAATCGAATTTTCCACTTCCGAAATCGCGCGTTGGAGCGAGCCTCTGATCGCGGACTTCATCTACTCCGCCTACGAACAATGCTTTGGAGGTCGGACACAGGCGTCGGAAGCGCTCGGAAGCCGCCACTGCCGCCTTTGGCGCAATCTGTTGAACGAGGAGCCGACCGTCGCCGTTTACCTAAGGCGGGAACTGCTCAAGGCCGCCGCCGTGGAAAGGCTCCCCATTTCGACGGTGGACGCCATAGACGCGGCCGTTCTCGACAGTCTGCTCGACGTGCTCATGCGCCCTGGACTGCGCTCGCGCGATTCGGCCCGCAACGACGGCTTGTCGCTCGTCCACGCCGCTTCGACGCTCGGAGAAATCCGCAAGGTCGCGTGACCGGCGGCTTACGCCCCGCAGGCCGCCATCGCCGCGATCATATGCGGAGGCGCCGGCGCCTCCACCACGACCGCCGGCTTTCCGTCCCGCATCGGAATGCTCACGCCGCGCGCATGGAGATGCAGCGGCGGCGAGCCCGCCCTTAGGCCCGTTCCATAAATCGGATCGCCCAATATAGGCCAGCCCATCGCCTGCATGTGCACGCGCAATTGATGGGTGCGGCCGGTGTGGGGCTTCAGCTCCAGCAGCGCCAATTCGCGGCGCTCGGCGTCGACGCCGCGCCCAAGGACGCGCCAGCTGGTTCGGGCGGGGAGCCCCAGCGGATCGACCCGCATCCACCAGCCCCGCGTCGCGTCGAGCCGGCCCAGCGCCAGGTCGATCTCGCCGCTCTCGTCCGCGGGCGCGCCCTCGACGACCGCCCAATAGGTCTTTTGAACCCGGCCGCCCTTGAACAGATTGCCGAGACGCTCCAGCGCCTTGCGGTGCCGTCCGAGCACGAGACAGCCGGACGTGTCCTTGTCGAGCCGGTGGGCCAGCGCCGGCGCGCGCGGCAGCCCGAAGCGCAGTTGACCGAAACAATCCTCCAGATTGTCGCCGCCCTTCGGCCCGCGATGCACCGGCAGCCCGGCGGGCTTGTCGATGACGAGCATCAGCCCGTCGCGGTGAAGTAATCTGGAGAGAAGATCGAGTTCGGCCATCGTCGCCCGTTTCCGCCGTCCGCCCGGCGGACGCCCGCGCCCAGACCTACGCGCCGCCGGGCGCTCGGGCAAGTTCCGCGAAAGTTGACCGATTTTTTGCGATCGGAACTTGCCCGAAGCATTTTAACTTCGCGTTAAAGCATGGAAACATAAAATTTATTGATGATTTTTTAACCTAATCTGTTGGGGCGGCGTTCAGCTAACGCAAGTTATTTTAAATTGTATCGATGCCGCCGTAACAGGACGCTTTCACATGGACCCCTGCCGCCAAGACAAAAACAACGCCGAAGGCGCGGGACCGGCGAACCAAAACGCCGGGCCGGACGACGCCACCATCGTCGGCCCCCACGAGCTGATCCGCATGCCGCGCCGCGACGCCGCCGGCCGCCGCGAGCCGAACCCGCCGCGCGACGCTCGCGCGGATGGCGCGCCGCCGCTGGTCGACATGACCTGCGAGAGACTGTATCGCCAATATGGCATGCCGCGCTCGCGCTCCGCGTCGCGCCGGCCGTCCCGCCCGTGGAAATGGATTGTCGGAGCGGCCGCGGGCGGGGCCTCGATCGCCGCCGCGATCACTCTCGTCTGGGCGGTCGGAACGGCGAAGTTGGACGACGGCGCGACCAGCCAGCACGCCCTGGCCGACGCCGTTGGCGCGTTGCAGCACAAGGTCGCCACGCTCGAATCCTCCGTGGCCAAAAAGCCCGCCGACAAGGCCGCCGCCGCCGTCAGCGCCGCGCAGCTTCGCGCCGCCATCGCCCAGCTCGAAGCGCGGCTCGACGCCGGCGCGGGCAAGACCTCCACCAAGCTGACGCAATTCGCCTCGCAGCTCGAAAAGCTCGACGCGCAGAGCGCGCGGGAGAGCGCCGCCAAGCTCTCCGAAATCACCGAACGGCTCGACCGGCTTCATCACCAGATCGCCACGATCTCCATGGAGACGACCGGCTCGATTCCAAAGCCCACGCCCGCCGCCGCGCCGCTGCTCCCGTTTCACACGACCGCCGCCGTCTCGCCGCCAAGGGAGATACGGGCCAAGGAAACACAGGCCCACCACGCGGAGACGCCGCGCCCGCTCGACAATTGGGTTCTGCGCGGCGTCCACGACGGAACGGCGCTGGTCGAGGGAGCGCAAGGCCTGCGCGAGGTCGCGCCCGGCAGCGTCCTGCCCGGCGCGGGGCGCGTCAAATCGATCGAACGGCATGGCGCCAACTGGGTCGTGATCACCACGGCGGGAGTCATCGACCCCGAGGATTAGGCCCGGAATCGGCGCGTGCAAAATCGCGCATGCGGCGCGCATTTTCGCGCATGGAGGCGCATGGGGACGCAAGAGAGGCCGGCGTTCGGGAGAGGCCGGCGCGTCGCGATAAAGAGCAGCATACGCTGGCGACGCCGCCGATCCTTACACAAGCGATCCGGCGAAATTTGGGCGCGCCGGAGCGATGCTCGCCGAGGTTGACGCCGAGCTGGCGCGCGCGGAATGAGATATAACGTGAGCGCGCGAGAAAATCGAGCGGTGATATACTTGCGATATATTATTTCATTTCGTCCAGTGCTTGCCGCATCGGCGCCACGGACGCCCTGATGAAGCCCGCGAAGGGCTGCTCCATGTCAAGTATCAAATTCACCGCGACCGCCACGGAAAATGAGCTGATAAGCATCGCGGCGACGACTGTCACGTTGAGCGGCGCGAAGATCGCGTAGCTGAGGAACAGCATGCTGACCCAAAATATGACCACGACGACGAAGGGTCTTGGCGCCTCGCTGTCTTGCTGGACCGCGAGCAGACGACCGGTTTGCTTCAGTTCCGCGACAAGCTTTAGCGCATTGCTTCGCCCCTCGCGTTGAACTTCCGTTCGCGGCGTCATTGTTCGCAGCCATTGCTGAACGCCATCGAGCATTTGAACGCTTTGCGGGTCGTGCATCGCCGGCTTGGCTTCGCGATTCTTGGGCCAGGTCAGCTTTGGCAATCGGGAACGGCACGGGAGGCGACGGTGTCGCCTCTAGTGTGAGATGATCTTGGAGGCGAGGCTCGATGGAGATTTCGGCGGTTCGAGTCATCGGCTTGACACAAAACTTTCGCACATGAGCTTTGCTCAGATAAAGTCCACGGGCATCAAAAGGTTATTTTCTCGGGCAAAAATGTTGATATCTGCAGTGCGCCCCAAGGGCGCGTTTCACCAGTGGAGGAAGGTTCCACCCAGGGAATTGTCGATTGCTCCGGTGCAGGCGAACGATCATGATAAATTTTTAGAGAACGAGGGAAAGCGATGTTGAAACACGAAGAATCAGCACATTACTCTGATCTTGACGGAATGCGCGGGGTTCTAGCCTGCGTGGTCATGGTGGTTCATTTCGGCTTGACCACCCTTATTGCCAGAGTAACCTCTGGAATGGTCCAGAGCGGGGCGTGGGGGCTCTCTGTTGATTTCTTTTTCATATTGAGCGGATTTGTTTTATCGAAATCCTTTGAAAGAAACAAACAATCTGTTCACGAGTATTTAATTAAAAGAATCGGGCGTCTTGGGCCAGTATTTTATATTTCAACATTATTTATGCTTGTTCTGAATTTTAAAGCAACAAGTATATCGACGATGGCGGCAAATTTGACTATAATTCAGTCGTTTTTGTATTATCCATCAATCAACTTTCCGTCGTGGAGTATCCCGTTTGAGTTTTTTCTGCCATTGATTCCTTCGCTCTTTTGGGCAAACTTCGCACATTGCGCCAAGAAAGTGTTCGTTGTTGCCTTGTGCGGAGGCATTGCCTCCACAGTGCTACACGCGATGAATACCGATCTGCCGTTGCTTCGCGCGGCGTCAGGATTGGGTGCCGGTTTCAGTCTTTCTTTATTGGGGACGATGACGCGCCGTTTTTCACCGGGTAAGATTGTTACGCTTTGCCTATTTTGATGCGTGTTATTAATTATGGCGCTTGGAGAGAAATGGCCATACTTGGTGATTTTGTTTTACCCTGTCGCAATTTTAACTATCTTAGGTGGCGCGGAAGCTAAATCTATATTTTCGAGTCGACGCATTTCAGGCTCTTGGAAGATGGTCATATTCAATATACATGTTACATGTTCCTGTTTTTAGCTCGGCTATTTTTATTTTTGGAGCTGAAAGCATGAAAGGAAATTTTGCAATAAAAGGCCTATGCGTTTTTATTACAATTTTCAGCGCAGCGTATATGTATTTATGGGTCGAAAAGCCTATTCTTAGGTGGGCATCCGTTCGAGCCGCGGCGTATCGGAGGGGTCCATATCTCGAAAATGCATCGCCACTCAGATCGCCACTCAGTATGTGAATCGTCATCCAACGATGGAATGTTGCATTGAATTTTTCACACGATCCGTGATTGCAGGAGCAAGCGAAATTGTCGAATTTCGTGAGTTTCGCGAATCCGTCCGCCGCGCGCGGAACCTTGTTTTATGGAACGCGACACTCCCTCTCCCCGCTCGCGGGGAGAGGGAGTCGCGCCCCACCTCTACGTCACGGAACTTCCCGCACCGCGCCCCTGGCCGCGCTTGTCGTCATCGCCGCGTAAGCCCGCAGCGCCTTCGACACCTTTCGCTCGCGCGACGCTGGCACAAATCCCTTGGCCTGCTGCGCCGCGCGGCGGGCCTCGATCTCCGCCTCGCTCACCGCCAGAGTAATCTCGCGCGAGGGAATATCGATCTCGATCCGATCGCCGTTTCGCACCAGCGCGATCAGCCCGCCTTCCGCCGCTTCCGGCGAGACATGGCCGATGGAGAGGCCCGAGGTGCCGCCGGAAAAGCGGCCGTCGGTGATCAGCGCGCAGACCTTGCCGAGGCCCTTCGATTTCAGATAGCTGGTCGGGATAGAGCATCTCCTGCATGCCCGGCCCGCCGCGCGGCCCCTCGTAGCGGATCACCACCACGTCGCCGGCGACCACCTCGCCCGTCAAAATGCCGGAGACGGCGGCGTCCTGGCTCTCATAGACGCGGGCGGGGCCGGAAAATTTCAGGATGCTGGCGTCGACGCCGGCGGTCTTCACGATGCAGCCCTCCAGCGCCAGATTGCCGGTCAGCACGGCGAGGCCGCCGTCCTTCGAAAAGGCGTGCGCGGCGTCGCGGATGGCGCCGTTCTCGCGGTCGTCGTCGAGCGTCTCGTAGCGGCGCTCCTGGCTGAAGGCGGTTTGCGTCGGCACGCCGCCGGGCGCGGCGCGGAAGAATTTTCGCGCCGTCTCGCTCGAGGTGACGCCAATGTCCCAGCGGGCGATGGCGTCCTTGAAGGTCGTGCTATGCACGGTCGGCAAATCGCCATGCAGCAGCCCGGCCCGATAAAGCTCGCCCAGGATCGCGATGATGCCGCCGGCGCGATGCACGTCCTCGAGATGCACGTCGGGGCGGGAGGGCGCGACCTTGCACAGCACGGGCACGCGCCGCGACAGCCGGTCGATGTCGGCCATGGTGAAGGGAACCTCCGCCTCATTGGCGGCGGCGAGAATATGCAGCACGGTGTTGGTCGAGCCGCCCATCGCTATGTCGAGCGTCATCGCGTTCTCGAAGGCTTCGAACGTCGCGATGGAGCGCGGCAGCGCGGAGGCGTCGTCCTGCTCGTACCAGCGGCGCGCGAGATCGACGATTGTGTGGCCGGCCTCGACGAACAGCCGCTCGCGGTCCTTATGCGTCGCCAGCGTCGTGCCATTGCCGGGCAGAGCCAGGCCGAGCGCCTCGGCGAGGCAGTTCATGGAATTGGCCGTGAACATGCCGGAGCAGGAGCCGCAGGTCGGGCAGGCCGAGCGCTCGATCGCCGCGACATCGGCGTCGGAGACCTTGTCGTCGCCGGCCGCCACCATCGCGTCGACGAGATCGAGCGCCTGTTCCTTGCCGCCGAGCACGACCTTGCCGGCCTCCATCGGACCGCCGGAGACGAAAATCGCGGGGATGTTGAGCCGCAGCGCGGCCATCAGCATGCCCGGGGTGATCTTGTCGCAGTTGGAGATGCAGACGATGGCGTCGGCGCAATGGGCGTTGACCATATATTCGACGCTGTCGGCGATGATTTCGCGCGAGGGCAGCGAATAGAGCATGCCGTCATGGCCCATCGCTATGCCGTCGTCGATGGCGATGGTGTCGAATTCCTTGGCGACGCCGCCGGCCTTTTCGATTTCTCGCGCGACCAGTTGCCCGAGATTCTGCAAATGCACATGGCCGGGCACGAATTGGGTGAAGGAATTGGCGACCGCGATGATCGGCTTGCCGAAGTCCTCGTCCTTCATGCCGGTGGCGCGCCACAGGCCGCGCGCGCCAGCCATGTTGCGGCCATGAGTCGTCGTGCGAGAGCGATAGGGAGGCATGAGCGGTCTCTTCTCGTTGGCGCGGGCCCATTCACCCGGCGCGAAAAACGTGAAGATGACCTAGCCGAAGGCGCGCCGCCCCGCAATATAGCGCGGCGGCGAACGGAGTGCGAGCGTCGCCGCCGCGGTTAGGCGGCGCGGCTGCTGGCGATCTTGTCCGAAGAGCCGGCGAGTTCGACAAGGCAGGCGGCGATGGCGTCGATCGACGCGAAGCTTTGCCGGCACAGCATGCGCACCGGAAATTCAATCTCGAATTGCTCTTCCAGCGCCAGCATGACCCTGATCGCGGCGAAAGGGGTCAGCCCGGCGTCGTAAAGGTCCGCGTCGGACGAGAGGCCCGCGACGGGGCTGTGGAGACGGCCATGCTCTTCGAGCAAACGGCGGACGATCTCTTGCATCACACAATACTCCTTGGCTTTTTAAGACTTGCCACCTCTAAACCTGGGGCGCGGCAGGCGCCGTGCGCTTCCGCACAGAGGCAAGTCGTGAACACCTGGAGGGAAACATGGGGCGCGGCGCATGAACGGTAAATGAATTGCCTAAAACTGTATCCGATCATGGTTTCCAACTTCTTTACGCGACTGAGTTTTACGCGCCGGCGCGCGAGCCTTGGGATCGAGCCCCAGGCTCGGGAATCCGCGATCGCGCCGTTGCAATTTCCCGTCCCATTAAATATAAATCCCGCCCATCGATTTTCGGCCTGACGACGTAGACCGGCTCTGGCGACGGGGCCGCTGACGACTCTCCCAAACTCGATCGATCCGGCCCCGCGCACGCGGGCCTTCTCCTTAAGTTTGGAGAGACGACCATGGCTACCGGAACCGTCAAGTGGTTCAACGCCCAGAAGGGCTATGGCTTCATACAGCCCGACGATGGCGACAAGGACGTTTTCGTCCATATCAGCGCCGTCGAGCGCGCCGGCCTGCGCGATCTGCGCGAGGGCCAGAAGGTGAGCTACGAGATCGCCCAGGACCGCCGCACCGGCAAATCCTCGGCCGACCAGCTCAAGGAAATCTAAAGTTCTCTTTTTCGCCTTGGCGCGACGTTTGAAGTTTGAAGGCCGCCGCTTCCCGCGGCGGCCTTTTTTGCGCGCCGATTCGCCGCCGCCCGCTTAACGCCCAGTGAACGAAGACTTCAAGCCGCGTTCAGATCGAATCCCACATTGTTCGGGGGTCGCGAGGGTTTAGCTCTCGCGGCGGCGAGGCCGGCGGCGCGAATGGCGACCGTCCGGCCGAGCCTGTCGAGAGCCGCCACGCTCAGCTGGAGACTCGTCCAAACGCAATAGGGGGACTTGCCATGAATCGCTTCATTATTTCGGCCGCGGCCGCCGCCGGACTCATTTTCGCCGCCGGCGCGGGTTTGGCGCCCGCGCAAGCCGCGCCGCTGCCCTCTGGCGTCGCGCAAAGCGTCATCGACGATCAGGGCGCGGTCGAACAGGCCCGCTGGGTCCGCTGCTGGCGTCCCGACGGCTGGCGCGGACCGGGCTGGCGCGGACACGGCTGGGGCTGGCGCCACGGCCACGGTTGGGGTCATCGCCACGGCGGCTGGCGTCATCATGGCCACGGCGGGCGCGGACATTTTCATCACGGCGGACACGGCCACGGACACGGCCACGGACATGGCGGTCATCATCGCTGACATCGGGGTCTAGGCCAGTCGTCACTTCAGCAAAGGAGTTCACTTGATGCAAACCAGATTTCGCCGCCGGCTATCGGCTTCCCTGAGCTGCGCGCTCGTTGTCGCCGCGCTTGGCGCGGGGATGGCGCGGGCCGAATCGCTCATCGTCGAACGCCCGATGCCGGCGCCGATGGTCGAGCACGCGCCGCCGCCGCCCAGCGCCGGATTTAATTGGGTTCCCGGCCATTGGGTCTGGCGCGGCTTCGAATGGACCTGGGCGCCGGGCCATTATGTCCAGGCGGCCGTGCCGCCCATGCCCGCCGTCATCGTCGAGACGAGGCCCGCGCGTCCCTCGCCCGAGCACGTCTGGGTGGCGGGACATTGGGGCTGGCACGACGAGCGCCACGGCTGGAGCTGGAACCCTGGTATGTGGTTTCATCACTGATATGATGGACGTCGGCCACGATGCGTCGTGGCCGACGACTTTCGGTCGCGACATTGGGGCTTTCAGCATGGATATGCCCGCGCCAAACCTTGCCGAAGCCGCCGCCTCGGCGCGAATCCCGGTAAATTCCCATAATGAGTGGGATCCGCTGGAGGAGGTGATCGTCGGTCGGCTGGAAGGCGCCGTCATTCCCTCGAATCACCCCGTCGTCACCTGCAATATTCCGGGCCTCGCCGCGCGGGCCGAGGCGCTGGTCGCGGGATTTCATTATCCGGGCCTGATCGTCGAACCGGCCCGGCGCGAGCTCGACGGCTTCATCGCGTTGCTGCAATCGCTGGGCGTCGTCGCGCGGCGGCCGGACGCGACGGACTATCGCCAGCGCTTCGGCGCGCCGGGATGGTCGTCGCGCGGCTTTTGCAACGCCTGTCCGCGCGACAGCATGCTGGTGATTGGCGACGAGATCATCGAAACGCCAATGGCTTGGCCCTGCCGCTATTTCGAGACTCATTCCTATCGCGCGCTGCTGAAGGAATATTTCCGCGGCGGGGCGCGCTGGACCGCCGCGCCGCGCCCCCAACTCATCGACGAATTGTTCGATCCGATTTATCACGTCCCCGCAACAGGGCGAGCCAATCTCTTATATTCTAACGGAATTCGAGCCCGTGTTCGACGCCGCCGATTTCTTCCGCTGCGGCCGCGACATCTTCGCGATCCGCAGCAATGTGACCAACGCGTTCGGCATCGACTGGCTGCGGCGCTATCTCGGCGACGACTATCGCATCCACGAGATCGAAAGCCGCTGTCGCACCCCGATGCATATCGACACCACGATGCTGCCGCTCGGCCCCGGCAAGATGCTGGTCAATCCCGAATATGTCGACATCGAGCGCCTGCCGCCCATCTTGAAAAAATGGGACATTCTGATCGCGCCGGAGCCCGACCCGATCGAGGACCGCTTGTTGAAAATCACCTCGCTGTGCGGAAAATGGCTCAATATGAACGTGCTGATGATCGACGAGAAGCGGGTGATCGTCGATCCCCATCACAAGGCGACGGTGAAGGCGATGAAGGAATGGGGGCTGGAGCCCGTTCCCTGCGAGTTTTTGCATTACGCGGCTTTTGGCGGCTCCTTCCATTGCGCGACGCTGGACGTGAGGCGGCGCGGCGGGCTCCAGAGCTATTTTTGAGGGGTAGTGGTTGAAATCTAACGGAACGCGGCAAGCGGTTGCCATTGGACCGGGTTTGACCCGAGGCCCGCCGTCCCCATTGACGCGGGGCTCAGACGAAAGCTCGGTCCATTCCTTTTCATGGACGTTGGCGTGATGCGTCACCGCGCCGCGATTTGTTGCGTCGGTTTCGACTTGGTTCGCCCCACGTTGCGATCGAGTCGACGCTTCTTCAGCAATAATTGGAAAGCGCCTGCTTGCAAGGCATCCGTCACTATAGGAGCCAGCTTATCTACCAAGACAGTGGCCATGTTTCACGAACGACTGACGCCAGGAAATCTGTAAGCTTGGCTGGGACGGGAACCGCCATGCCAGCGTCTTATGTGAAACACATCCGAGCAATAGACTTCTGCGCGTTGTTGTCATCGCTATCCGTTTCATGCTGGCGCAATGACCACGCGTGACTCTTCACACGTTCATGGCGCCAGAACAGCGACTTGGCAGACTCCGCAACATGATTTCATCGATCTTTTGTATCTGGAGAGACCGAATATCCTCCAGGCTCAACTGCGACCGCAGACCGCGAAGGGTATGTTGACAAGCACGCATGCCTTGGAGATAGATGAAGTTTCGTTTGCCAGCAATTGTCTGGACGCGCTGGACGGCCTCTCTGTCGTCGCTGGTCCACGGGGGTTAACATTAGATCGGAACATTTGCCCAACGTGCCGCTTTGTGTCGACCATCATTGGTGACCTGATATGAGCATACGTATTCATATGGCGAAGACGCTGGTAGGAGCGAACGCTCCCGGACATGTCGGACTGTTGAATATGGAAAGTCACAGCATGCGAGACAATTCCCGTTGATGCGCAACCTTATCTTTCTACTTTTGGAATTCAGGCATGGCTTTCTGATGAATTTACAGATCGAACGACATGTCGGGGAATGCTGCTGGCAACTTATGGCGCATTGCTGACTCCTACATCTTCCGCGCTCCGAGCCTCAGGCAGGACCACTAGGACCCCAGTCTTAATCCGACGACGCCCGCCAGAATGAGGCCGATGCACGACAGCCGCCAAAGGTCCGCCGGCTCGTCGAAAAGATAGACGCCGAGCGCCGCCGTGCCGGCGACGCCGATGCCGGTCCATATCGCATAGGCGGAGCCGACGGGCAGCGATTTGAGCGCGAGGCTCAGCAATCCGGCGCTGGCCGCCATGGCCGCGAGGATGCCGGCGGAAGGCAATAGCCGTGTGAAGCCGCCGGTATATTTAAGCGCGACCGCCCAGATGATCTCGCACAGGCCGGCGAGCAGCAAAATCCCCCAGGCCATCGAAATGCTTCCCTCTCGCCGCCAAACCGATCGCGTCATTAGTAGCGACGCCGGGCGGCGGCGACAATCGGCGGGTTTCGCGTCGGCGTTTGACCCCCTTGCGCCCGCGCCTTACAAACGCGCTACCCTCCAGCGGCGCGATCCCACCATGTCCCACAATAGTTTCGGCCACCTCTTCCGCGTCACCACCTTTGGCGAGAGCCACGGGCCGGCGCTCGGCGCGGTCGTCGATGGCTGCCCGCCGCGCATTCCCCTGACGGCGGAAGAGATTCAGCTCTTTCTCGACAAGCGCAAGCCCGGCCAGTCGCGCTTCACGACGCAGCGGCGCGAGGCCGACGAGGTGAAGATTCTCTCGGGCGTGTTCGAGGACGAGAGCGGCCGGCAGGTCACCACCGGGACGCCGATCGCGCTGATGATCGAGAACACCGATCAGCGCTCCAAGGACTATGGCGAGATCGCGCGAAAATACCGGCCCGGCCACGCCGATTACGTCTACGACGCCAAATATGGCATCCGCGACTATCGCGGCGGCGGGCGCTCCTCGGCGCGCGAGACCGCCGCGCGCGTCGCCGCCGGCGCCGTGGCGCGCAAGGTGCTGGCGGGCGTCGTCATTCGCGGCGCGCTGGTGCAAATCGGCCCGCACAAGATCGACCGCGCCCGCTTCGATTGGGACGAGGTGGAGAGGAACCCGTTCTTCTGCCCCGACAAGGACGCCGCCGCGCGCTGGGCCGATTATCTCGACGACATCAGAAAGGCCGGCTCGTCCATCGGCGCGGTGATCGAACTCGAGGCCGTGGGCGTTCCCGTCGGCTGGGGCGCGCCGATCTACGGCAAGCTCGACTCGGAACTCGCCAGCGCGCTGATGTCGATCAACGCGGTCAAGGGCGTCGAGATCGGCGCGGGATTCGCCGCCGCCGAACTCACCGGCGAGGACAACGCCGACGAAATGCGCCGCGGCCAGGACGGCGCGCCGGCGTTTTTGTCGAACCACGCCGGCGGCGTGCTCGGGGGCATATCGACGGGCCAGCCGATCATCGCGCGCTTCGCGGTGAAGCCAACCTCGTCGATCCTCACGCCGCGCCGCACCATCGACAACGAAGGCGCGGAGACGGAGATCGTCACCAAGGGCCGCCACGATCCATGCGTCGGCATCAGGGCCGTGCCGGTCGGCGAGGCGATGATGGCTTGCGTGCTGGCCGACCAGTTTCTGCGCCATCGCGGGCAAGTGGGGTGAGGTTTTCACGCCGCGAAGCGCTGGCTCTTGGCGCGGCGGCGCCATTGTCGGCGTCGGCGGGCGAGGCCAGGACGCTTTTCGTCGCGCCGCCATCGGCGCTTGTTTACGACCCTGGCCCCGGCCGATGGGATCGGCCGGAACGACTTGCCGCGATCGACGCCGCGCTAGCGGGCGAGCCCTTTGGCGCGCTGCTCCGCGCCGAGGCGCCGCGCGCGCCGAGCGAGGCGTTGCTCGCGCGTCCACGACGCGGCCTATATCGCGCGGATCGCGGCGGGTCTGCCGACCGGCGTCGACGACGCCCCCATGAGTCCGGGCGCCTTCGAGGCCGCCGCGCGCGCCGCCGGCGGCGCCGTCCTCGCCGTGAACGCGGTCATGCGCGGCGCGGCCAAAAACGCCTTCGTCGCGACGCGGCCGCCCGGCCATCACGCTCTGCCCGGCGCGCCGATGGGCTTTTGCTTTTTCAACAACGCCGCCGTCGCGGCGCGCCACGCCATGGCGGCGCATGGCGCCGAGCGCGTGGCCATCGTTGATTTCGACGTGCATCACGGCAATGGCGCGCAGCAAATTTTTTGGGACGAGAAAAACGTCCTTTATTGCTCAACCCATCAGATGCCGCTCTACCCCGGCACGGGCGCCGTCTCCGAGCGCGGCGCGTTCGACAATATCGTCAACGCCCCGCTCGCCAAGGGCGACGGCGGCGAGGTTTTTCGCACGGCGTTTGGGGAGCGGATTCTGCCGCGTCTAAACGCCTTCGGGCCGGACATTATTATTGTGTGCGCCGGCTTCGACGCGCGGCTGCACGACCCGCTCGGCGGCCTGCGGCTGGTCGAAAGCGATTTCGCCGAGGTGACGCTGCGCATCATGGAGATCGCCGCGCGCCGCTGTGGCGGGCGCGTCGTCTCGCTGCTGGAAGGCGGCTATCGCCCCGAAAATCTCGCGACTTGCGTCGCCGCTCATGTCGGCGCGCTGATGTCGGCGTGAGGCCCGAGCTACTCGACCAGCTTGGGGGCCGCCGAATTCGTCGGCTCGTTCTCCTGCATGATGCCGAGCCGGCGCGCCACTTCGGTATAGGCCTCGACGAGGCCGCCCATGTCGCGGCGGAAGCGGTCCTTGTCCAGCTTGTCGTTGGACTTGATGTCCCACAACCGGCAGGAATCGGGGGAGATTTCGTCGGCGACGACGATGCGCATCATCTCGCCCTCCCAAAGACGGCCGCATTCCATCTTGAAGTCGACGAGGCGGATGCCGACGCCGAGGAACAGGCCGGACAGGAAGTCGTTGACGCGGATGGCCAAGGCCATGATGTCGTCGATTTCCTGCGGGCTGGCCCAGCCGAAGGCGGTGATGTGCTCCTCGGAGACCATCGGATCGTCGAGCGCGTCGTTCTTGTAATAGAACTCGATGATGGAGCGCGGCAATTGCGTGCCCTCCTCCATGCCGAGACGCTTGGCCAGCGAGCCGGCGGCGACATTGCGCACGACGACTTCGAGCGGGATGATCTCGACCTCGCGGATCAACTGCTCGCGCATGTTGAGCCGGCGAATGAAATGCGTCGGCACCCCGATCGCATTCAGGTTCTGAAACACATATTCGGAGATGCGGTTGTTGAGGACGCCCTTGCCGTCGATGATCTCGTGTTTCTTGGCGTTGAAGGCGGTCGCGTCGTCCTTGAAATGCTGGATGAGGGTTCCCGGCTCGGGGCCCTCGTACAACACTTTGGCCTTGCCTTCGTATATGCGGCGGCGGCGGTTCATTGGCGTCAACCGAGGCTTGAGAAAATCCATGGGATGTGCCGCGGCTCCTTGGTTTGCGCTCCAACGGCGTCCGATGCGGGACTGGCTTGCCCAGGCGCAAAAAGTCGCAATTCGTCGAGCGGCGCTGCCGATCAACCGCTGCCGACCCGGTGGTAGCTGTTTCCCGCGCCCGTGACAACCCTTCAACGGCAGTCTAGCGCAAAACTCTGGCGCCGCACAATGAAGAACATCCCTCCGCGCGCCCGGCGCTCGGCTAAGGTCAATAAATATCGTGTTCTTTCAAAATGTTATATTAAGTCTCAATTCGCAATATCGTATAACGCCGCTCTTCCCGCCCGCGAAACGCGCGGGCGGGCGTCGAGGCTGGCTTGGATAGGTCAAGCCCCATGCCGGCGCGTCACCAGCAACGGCGACCCCAGCGGGTCCAGTAGCAGCGCCGCCAGTAGCGCCGATGCCAGTACCGGCGACGGTACCACCAGGCGTTTTCGACATTGCCCGCCGGCGCGAGACTGTCGTGGGAAGGAAGACCCGGCAGCGCGCTCGCCGCACCCGCCGTCGCGGCGAGAAATCCAGCCGAAAGCAGCGCGTTAGTGATAAATGCTCGTCGATCCATGGACTCATCCTCCGATCGGATCGCCGCGACGCTGAAATCCGTTCTACGCGGCGCCCCCAATTTAACACATAAGCCGGGAAATGGTTCCGGTCACGTCAGCGCTTTTACGCCCGTCCCGGCGAAGTCACGAGGTGGTTGCTCCGACCGCGGCGCGGCTCCATAAAGCGCGAGGCCATCGCGCCGGCCGCGCGCGGCGGCTCGCCGCGAATCATCGGGACATCGGATGAAACGACAATTGCCAAATATTGTTCGCGCCGCCGCGGCGGGCGCGCTGCTGCTTTGTGGCGCGGCGGCCGCGAAGGCCGGCGAAGGAAAGCTCAAGGTCGCTTTCTTCGGTTTCGAGCTTATCAACACCTCGCCCGAGCCGGTCGGCGAAGGCGAGCGGCGCAGGATCGCGTTGATCGGCGAGGTATTCGCCAAAATGCTGGCGGAC
This sequence comes from uncultured Alphaproteobacteria bacterium, assembly GCA_963710695.1. Taxonomy (GTDB): domain Bacteria; phylum Pseudomonadota; class Alphaproteobacteria; order Rhizobiales; family Beijerinckiaceae; genus Methylocystis. Next base: position 69,968 of record CAVQBO010000010.1, read on the forward strand.
TCCGGCCGCTACGAGATCGCGCCGCTGCCGGAGGCGCTGCGGCGCAGGATCGCGCAAAGCGCCGAAATCACCGGCTGCAACGGCTGCGAGATCGAATGGGCGCGCGAGGCCGGCGCCGACATCGCCGCCTTCGGCACGGTGCAGAAGGTCAGCAATCTGATCCTCAACGAAAACATCTATATGAACCGCGTCGACGGCGGCGCGCCGTTTTATTCGGGCAGCGTCGACATCAGAGGCAACACCGACAAATCCTGGTCGCGCGGGATGAAATATTTGATTGGCGAGTATTTCCTGAAGCAGCGCTAGAGCAAGCTCCGAAAAAGTTGATAGACTTTTTCGATAAGAGCTTGCTCCAACATTCTGACTTTGAGCGATTTCTTATCGTTCGAACGATTCCGTTCGAACGGAAAGCGCTCTAGAGGGGGCGCTCAGCCGCGCAGGCCGGGCGCCTCATGTCCGGTGCGCGCCACATATTCCGTATAGCCGCCGCCGTAGCTGTGAACGCCCTCGGGCGTCAGTTCGAGCACGCGATTGGACAGCGCCGCCAGGAAGCGCCGGTCGTGCGAGACGAACAGCATGGCGCCCTCGTATTTCGAGAGCGCCTCGATGAGCATTTCCTTCGTCGCCAGGTCCAAATGGTTGGTCGGCTCGTCCAGCACGAGGAAGTTCGGCGGGTCGTAGAGCATCCTCGCCATGACCAGCCGCGCCTTCTCGCCGCCGGAAAGCACCCGGCATTTCTTCTCGACGTCGTCGCCCGAGAAGCCGAAGCAGCCGGCCAGCGCGCGCAACGAGCCCTGTCCCGCCTGGGGGAACGAGTCCTCCAGCGACTGGAACACCGTGCGCTCGCCGTCCAGCAGCTCCATGGCGTGCTGCGCGAAATAGCCCATCTTCACGCCGACTCCCACGGCGACGTCGCCGTCGTCCGGCCGCGCGGCGCCCGCCACGAGCTTCAGCAGCGTGGACTTGCCGGCGCCGTTGACGCCCATGACGCACCAGCGCTCCCGGCGGCGCACCTGAAAGTCCAGCCCGTCGTAAATTCTTCGGGCGCCGTAGCCCTTGCGCACGTCTTTCAGGGTCGCCACGTCCTCGCCGGAGCGCGGCGCCGGCGGAAAGTCGAACGACACCATCTGGCGGCGCCGCGGCGGCTCCACCTTTTCGATCTTCTCCAGCTTCTTCACCCGGCTCTGCACTTGCGCGGCGTGCGAGGCGCGCGCCTTGAAGCGCTCGATGAACTTGATTTCCTTGGCGAGCATCGCCTGCTGACGCTCGAACTGGGCCAACTGCTGTTTTTCGTTCTGGGCGCGTTGCTGCTCGTAAAACTCATAGTCGCCCGAATAGGTCGTCAACGCGCCGCCGTCGATTTCGACGATCTTGGTGACGATGCGGTTCATGAACTCGCGGTCATGCGAGGTCATCAGCAGCGCGCCCTGATAATCCTTGAGAAATTGCTCCAGCCAGATCAGGCTCTCCAGATCGAGATGGTTGCTCGGTTCGTCGAGCAGCATCGCGTCGGGGCGCATGAGCAGGATGCGGGCGAGCGCCACGCGCATCTTCCACCCGCCCGACAGCGCGCCGACGTCGCCGTCCATCATTTCCTCGGTAAAGTTCAGCCCGGCCAGCACTTCGCGCGCCCGCCCCTCCAGGGCGTAGCCGTCCAGCTCCTCGAAACGCCCCTGAACCTCGCCATAGCGCTCGACGATATTTTCGATGTCGTCCAACTGGTCCGGGTCGGCCATGGCGGCCTCCAGCTGCTTGAGCTCGGCGGCCACAAGGCTTACCGGCCCGGCGCCGTCCATCGCCTCGGACACCGCGCTGCGGCCCGACATCTCGCCCACGTCCTGGCTGAAATAGCCGATGGCGACGCCCTGATCGACCGACACCTGGCCCTCGTCCGGGACCTCCTCGCCGGCGATCATCCGGAACAGCGTCGTCTTGCCGGCCCCATTGGGGCCGATGAGACCAACCTTCTCGCCCTTGAGGAGCGCCGCGGAGGCCTCGATGAACAGGATCTGATGGCCATTCTGCTTACTGATGTTTTCGAGACGAATCACGCGCGCGGACCTTGGGTAAGACGTTGCGCCGCCCTTACGCGATGTGGAGCTTCCGCGGAAGGGCGTTTAAAACGGCGAGCCGCCTGTCTTGACAGAAGCGCCCCGCCCGTGCGCTTTTCCGCGCCAACGCCCCGGCCGGAGCATCCGGCCCGCCTTTTCCTTGAGCAAGAAGACCGCAAAATGCATCGCTACCGTTCGCACAACTGCGGAGAACTCCGCGACGGCCATGTCGGCCAAAAAATCCGTCTCTCCGGCTGGTGCCACCGCATTCGCGATCATGGCGGCGTGCTGTTCATCGATCTGCGCGACCATTACGGCCTGACGCAATGCGTGGTCGACCCCAATTCGCCGGCCTTCCAGGCGGCGGAGACGCTGCGCTCGGAATGGGTCGTGCGGCTCGACGGCGAGGTCAAGCATCGCCCCGCCGGGACCGAAAACACGGAAATGCCGACCGGGCTGATCGAAGTCTATGTGCGCGAGATCGAGGTGCTCGGCGCCGCCGCCGAATTGCCGGTCCCGGTGTTCGGCGACCAGCCCTACCCCGAGGAAACCCGCCTCAAATACCGCTTCATCGATCTGCGCCGCGAGAAATTGCACGCCAATATCATGCTGCGCGGGCGCATCATCGACAGCCTTCGCACGCGCATGAAGCAGGAAGGCTTCTTCGAGTTCCAGACGCCGATTTTGACGGCCTCCTCGCCCGAGGGCGCGCGCGACTTTTTGGTCCCTTCGCGGCTGCATCCCGGCAAATTCTACGCGCTTCCCCAAGCGCCGCAGCAGTTCAAGCAATTGCTGATGGTCGCGGGCTTCGATCGCTATTTCCAGATCGCGCCATGCTTTCGCGACGAGGACGCGCGCGCCGACCGCTCGCCCGGCGAATTCTATCAGCTCGACGTCGAGATGAGCTTCGTCACGCAGGAGGACGTGTTCGCGTCCATCGAGCCGGTGCTGCAAGGGCTGTTCGAGGAATTTTCGAACGGCAAGCCGGTGACGAAAGTCTTTCCGCGCATCGCATATAAGGACGCGATGCTGAAATATGGCACGGACAAGCCGGATTTGCGCAACCCGCTGGTCATCGCCGATGTGTCGGACATTTTCAATCGCGACGACGTGAGTTTCAAGGCGTTTAAGGGCAAGACCGTGCGCGCGATACCCGCGCCCGGCGCCGGCGCGCAGCCGCGCAGCTTCTTCGACAAGCTCAACGACTGGGCCCGCTCCGAAGGCGCGCCGGGCCTCGGCTATGTCATCTTCGAGGAGGAACACGGCGCGCTCGCCGGCAAGGGGCCGATCGCCAAATTCATCCCCGCCGAGGCGCAGGCCGCCATCGCCGCCAAGGCCGGCGTCAAGGCCGGCGACGCGGTGTTTTTCTCGGCCGGCGAGGAGACTCCCGCCGCGAAACTCGCGGGCGCCGCGCGCGTCCGCATCGGGACGGAGCTGGGGCTCTCCAAGACCGACGTGTTCGAATTCTGCTGGATCGTCGATTTCCCGATGTACGAATACAACGAGGACGACAAGAAGATCGACTTCTCGCACAATCCCTTCTCCATGCCGCAGGGCGGGCTCGACGCGCTCGACACCATGGATCCGCTGGACATTCTCGCCTGGCAATACGACATCGTCTGCAATGGCGTGGAGCTGTCCTCCGGGGCGATCCGAAACCACCGTCCCGACATCATGCGCCGCGCCTTCGAGATCGCCGGCTATGACGAGGACGTGCTGATCGAGCGCTTTGGCGGCATGTATCGCGCGTTCCAATATGGCGCGCCGCCGCATGGCGGCATCGCGCCGGGCGTCGACCGCATCGTGATGCTGCTCGCCGGCGAGGAAAACCTGCGCGAGGTGACGCTGTTCCCGCTCAATCAGCGCGCCGAAGACCCGCTGATGGGCGCGCCCTCGCCCGCGACGACGAAGCAATTGCGCGAGTTGCACATCCGGCTGAACCTGCCGGAGAAGAGCTGAGCGCACTTTTCGCGCCAACAGACGAGGGAAGAAATTTCCCTCGTCGCGGTCGGGGCGAGGGCTGCCTCGTCCCCTGCGCTGGACATTCGTCAGCTATGCGCGAATGTTTTGAGCAGATCCTTCAGCGGCTCGGGTCCAATGTTCACCGGTCCCGTGAAAGGATGGTCAAACGACAGGGTCATAAGGAGCGACATAAATATCATCGCCGCCAAGATACCGGTCATTAATGTTTGAGCGACAGTATTCGCCAAGCCAAAAAAGAACGTAAATACAACCGTAAGCGTGGCGCCGATTACCAAAACATACCACATCATAGGAGGGACTATGCCGCTAGAAAGGTGCACTCGCGTTCGACGTGATTTAGTTATGTTATCAAGTTGTTTTATTAGCTCTATCGCCAATGCCTGGGCCATGACTTCATTCGGCGCCGGAACAACGGCTTCTTTTTGCGCCCGGCGCGTAGCTTTAGTTTGCGCTGGCGCCATATTTTGCGCGGGCGCCACGGACGCTTTTTGTATAAGCCGAATAACATCGGTATAAAGCTCGCCAAGCGCGCCGCTTACCTCCTCGCTTTCCTGCTCAACTTCCATTGCCGGCCAATCTTTATCGATTGCAAGCCTTAGGTATTTGCTCAAAGCCCGCACGGACCGCTAGTTTATCTTCTTCCGGCCCATTAGTAAGCTGATAAATTGCATTGGCCGCCGCCGCTTCGTCAATGACCGCGACGTGCGCCTCGCTAAATTTGTCCCATGCGGAAATCGTGGCCAAGGTCAAAAGCAATCCGTAGACTATGCCCACGACGGCGAATTTGAACCCCGCGACTTCGTTGTTGATGGCGAGACGCTCGAGGCCAAATATGCGGCGCACGAGAACCGACCCCGCCATCGCCGCGGCGGTAGGCAGAATCACAAGCAGAATTGCCGCCTTCCATGCGGAAAGCGCGTAGAAGAAAAGCAGCAAATCATGTTCCATCAGGAGCGATATCCTTCAATGATTTGATAGACGTTGCCAGTATAAATATTCGCGGCCAAGCAAATCCTCCCCCAAATTGACGGTCTTGGCAAGCGCGAGCCGCGGCTAGCGGAGGCGCTCCTCCAGCGCGCTCTTCCGTCAGCCCTTGCTCGCGTAGTCGCCGATCACCCGCTCCAGCACGGGGAGCGGCACGGATCCCGAGAGCAGGCCGGCGTCGTGGAACGCGCGCAAATCGAATTTGGCGCCGAGCTTCCGTTTGGCCTCGTCGCGCAGGCGCAGCCAGGTCAGCTTGCCCACCATGTAGCTGCAAGCCTGCCCCGGCCACACGCAGTAACGCTCTATTTCCGTCATCGCCACGCTTTCATTCTCTCCGAGCGCGTCGACGAAATAGGCGATCGCCCGCTCGCGACTCCAGTCCCTGGCGTGCAGGCCCGTGTCGACGACGAGCCGCACGGCCCGGAACAACGCCGCCTGAAGCTGGCCGACGCGGCCCAGCGGATCGTCATCATACATGCCCATTTCGACCGCCAGTTGCTCCGCGTAGAGCGCCCAGCCCTCGCCATAACTCGAGAACCAGGTGGTCTTGCGGATCAGCGGCAGGTCCGGCATTTCATTCGCCAGCGTGATCTGCAGATGATGACCGGGGATCAACTCGTGATAGGTCAGGGTCGGCAGCTTCCAGCGCGCCAATTCGGCGGTGTCGCGAAGGTTGATGTAGTAAGCGCCGGGCCGCGCGCCGTCGAGGGAGCCCGGCTCATAATAACCGCCCGGCGACCCCGCCTCGATTTCCTTGGGGATGCGCCTGATCTCGACCCCCGCCTTGGGCAGCGCGCCGAAATAGGCCGGCAGCTTCTCGCGCACCGCCGCGACCTTCGCGTTGAGATCGGCGATCAACTTCTCCTTGGCCGCGTCGGTGTTGTCGTAAAGGAATTTGGGATCGGCGCGCAGCGCCGCCAGCCTTCGCCCAACGTTGGCGCCGCCGGCGACGCCCCGCGCGTCGAGCAAGGCGCCGATTTGCGCGGAAAGCTCGGCGACGAGCGCTAGTCCCTGTTCGTGAAGCTCGTCCGGCGAAAGCGTCGATGTCGTGCTTTCCTTCAGCGACACCCGATAGTAATCCGCGCCCTTGGGCAATCTGCCGACGCCGGCGAAATGCACGGCGTTCCCGCGCAATTCGGCGAGATAGGCCGCCTGCCGATCCAGCGCCGGAAGGATTTTGCCGACATAGGCCGCCTCCGCCCGGCCCGCCCAATCACCGGGCAAATTTTTCGCCCCGGCGCGGCGGACCAGCGATTGCACCAGCGTGGCCCTGTCGGGCGGCGTTCCCAGGAACGCCCGCATCTGCACGAGGGCCTTGTCGATCGCGAAATCCGGAGGTGTGACGCCAACGCCAACGTCGTGCCGCGCCAGTTCAAGCTCGTCGTCCATGAGCCGGGCGAATTCGTCGAGCCGCGCGAGATAGGCCTCGGCGTCGTCGACGGTCTCGATGCGGTGCTTGGTGTCGAGGAAATCCGGAACCTCGCGATAGGAGCCGCTCAATTGGCTCAGCACATAGGGCTCGCCCGATCCGCCGCCGCCGTAATTGAAACTTCTGTCGCCTTCGTTGCGGACCTCGGTGGTGAACAATACGGTGTCGTAGCTTACGGCGTCGGCGCCGGGCAGAGCGGCGCGGTCAATGCTCCGCAGTTCGTTGAGCCGTCGTTCCGTGTCGACGGCGTTCCGGGCGACCGCCGCCGGCGAACGCTCGCTCAAACGCCTCTTCAGCCCCGCCAGATCGCCTTTGTCGAGACCAAGACTGGTGGCGAGTTCCGGGCTGCGCAGCAAATGTTGCTGAAAGAACTCGTCGAATAGCGCGCGCAGTTTCGCGCTTTCGCTCACCCGCGCAGGCGCGGCTTGATCCGCGAACGCCGGCAACACCGGCGCCAATCCCGCGGCCGCGCCGCCAATCAATAACTCCCGACGATTAAGCATGGCCAATGTTCCCTATGCGCGAGAAGCCCGGGCAAACCCTCGCTAATTTAAACAATCTAGGTCAAAGGGAGTAATATTATTGTGACTGGAATCGTTCCCGCGCGGATTACGCGACAGTGGATGTAAACGAGGGAGCGCAATGATTTCGAAGGGCGCTCATTTTTTAAAAAACGCCGCCGCCGCCGCGTTGGCCGCCTGCTTTTTCTCTCGCGCCGCCTCGAGGCGCGAGATCTCGGCGCGCAGCAGCGCGATGCGCTCGTCGAATTCCGCGATCGATAAGGCGTCGAGCGGCTGACCGAGCGTGTGGCTCGCCGCGGGACGGGGCTTTTCGTCGGATTCCTCGGCCATTTAGGATCCTTTCCGATAGGCGATTCGGCGCGCCCCCGGCGCGCGAATATATGATAAGGTTTCGCCGGCGGAGATCCCCGCTCCGCCGCTGTCGGCTTTTCCTCTTAGCTTACGGTTGGCTCGCGAGCCAAGCCGGACGGGACAGGATTTTTGTCAGGAGCGAATCATGACCATCGACGACGCCACTCCCCCGACCAGTCCGCTTCCTCACGACATCGGCCATGTGCTGGAGCATTTGCGCGGCCGCTGGCGGTGGTTCGCGGCCTTCGGCCTGCTGACCATGTTTTTCGGCTTCGTGTCGCTCGGCGTCGCCGGGCTGGCGACGCTCGTTTCCGTTTATTTGATCGCCGCCTTCGTGATCCTGATCGGGGCGATCGAGATCACGATCGGCGTGAACGCGCATAAATGGAGCAGCCGCATCTTCGTCGTGCTGGTCGGCCTGCTCTATGTCGTGGCGGGCTCCTTCGCGCTGGCCAATCCCATCAGCGGCGCGCTCGGCTTTACGCTGATGCTCGGCGCCGCGCTGCTGGCGACGGGCGTGGTGCGCATAATCTTCGCGACGCGGCTGCCGGAAGGCCCGAAATGGTATGTCGCCTTCGCCGGCGTCGTGACGGTGCTGCTCGGCGTGTTCATCATCGCCGGCTGGCCGGAAAACTCCGCTTACGTGCTGGGGATTTTTCTTGGCGTCGACATGATCATTTACGGCGCGAGCTGGCTGAACTTCTCGCTGTTTCTGCGCCGCCGGGCGGAGCGCTCCAACTAACCGCCGCGCGCGCCGCCCTTTCGCGCTTCCACTCCGCCGGACATCTAACGCATGAGCAAATGGGCCTATAATTTTCGTCAAGGCGAAGCGGACGGCGCGGCGTCGATGAAGGAGCTGCTGGGCGGCAAGGGCGCCGGCCTCGCCGAAATGGCGCGGCTCGGCCTGCCGGTGCCGCCCGGCTTCACGCTGACCACGGAAGTCTGCGCCTATTTTTACGCGCACGACAAAACGCTGCCGCCGGATTTGAGCGAGGAACTCGACGCGGCGCTGACGCATCTCGGCGCCGTCGCCGGTCATTCCTTCGACGATCCCGACTGGCCGCTGCTCGTCTCCGTGCGCTCGGGCGCTCGCGCCTCGATGCCGGGCATGATGGACACCGTGCTCAATCTCGGGCTCAACGACAACACCGTCGGCGCGCTGGCCAAAAAATGCGGCGACGAGCGTTTCGCCTTCGATTGCTACCGACGCTTCATCGAAATGTATTCCTCCGTCGTGCTCGGCGTCGCGCATCACGAATTCGAGGAGGCGCTCGAACAATACAAGGAGCAGCGCGCGATCATTCTGGACGCGGAGCTTCACGCCGACGACTGGCGCGCCGTCGTCGCGCTCTACAAGGAGATCGTGGCCGAACACAAGGGCGTGGATTTTCCGCAGAACCCGCATGAGCAGCTCCTGGGGGCGATCAAGGCGGTGTTCTCCTCCTGGATGAACCATCGCGCCATCGTTTACCGCGAATTGCACAATATCCCGGCCGACTGGGGCACCGCCGTCAATGTGCAGGCGATGGTGTTCGGCAATATGGACGATAATTCGGCCACCGGCGTCGCCTTTTCGCGCAACCCCTCCACCGGCGCGCGCGAGCTTTACGGCGAGTTTCTGATCAACGCCCAGGGCGAGGACGTCGTCGCCGGAATGCGCACGCCGCAATCGATCAGCGAGGCGGCGCGCCTCGCCGCGAAATCCGACGCGCCGTCGCTGGAGGCGACGATGCCGGCTGTCTTCGCCGAGTTCAAGGCCTATGCGGAAAAGCTGGAAGCGCATTACCGCGACATGCAGGACATGGAGTTCACGGTCGAGCGCGGCAAATTATGGATGCTGCAAACGCGGGGCGGCAAGCGCACCGCGCCGGCCGCGCTGAAGATCGCCGTCGATATGGCGAACGAGGGGCTCATCACGCGGGACGACGCCTTGATGCGGATCGACCCGGCCTCGCTCGACCAATTGCTGCATCCGACCGTCGACCCCGAGATCGGACACGCCATTCTGACCAGCGGCCTGCCGGCCTCGCCCGGCGCGGCTTGCGGCGAGATCGTGTTCGACGCCGAGGAGGCGATGGAGCTCGCCGGCCAGGGGCGCAAGATGATTCTGGTGCGCGTCGAGACCAGCCCGGAGGACATTGGCGGCATGCACGCCGCGCAGGCCATTCTCACCGCGCGCGGCGGCATGACCTCGCACGCCGCCGTGGTCGCGCGCGGCATGGGCAAGCCCTGCGTCACGGCCGCCGTGGGCTTGCGCATCGATTACGAGGACCAGAGTTTTTCGGTCGCCGGCCGGCGCTTTCGCAAGGGCGACACGATCACCGTCGATGGCTCCTCCGGCCAGGTGATCGCCGGCGCGGTCAAGATGCGGCGCCCGGAGTTGACCGGCGAGTTCGCCGTCCTGATGGGCTGGGCCGACTCCGCGCGACGCCTGAAGGTGCGCGCCAACGCCGAGACGCCGATGGACGCCAAGGCGGCGCGCAAGTTTGGAGCCGAAGGCATCGGCCTCGCCCGCACCGAACATATGTTTTTCGAGGGCGAGCGCATCGTCGCCGTGCGCGAGATGATCCTCGCCGACAGCGCCGACGGCCGCAAGGCCGCGCTGGCCAAGCTGTTGCCGATGCAGCGCGACGATTTCAAGGAGCTGTTCGAGATCATGGCCGGCCTGCCGGTGACGATCCGCCTGCTCGATCCGCCGCTGCACGAATTCCTGCCCCATAGCGACGCCGAGATCGCCCACGTCGCCACCGCCATGGGCGCGGACCCCTCCAAGCTGCGCAAGCGCGCGCAGGAGCTTTCCGAATTCAACCCGATGCTGGGCTTTCGCGGCGTGCGTCTCGGCGTCGCCTTTCCCGAAATCGTCGACATGCAGGCGCGCGCCATTTTCGAGGCGGCGATCGCCGCGGCCGCCGAGACCGGCGAGCCCGCGCAAATCGAAATCATGGTCCCGCTGGTGTTCTCGAAAGCCGAGCTGGACTTGATCAAGCGGCGCGTCGACGAGACCGCGCAAGCCGTCGAGGCGGAGACGGGCCTGCGCTCCAGCTATCACATCGGCGCGATGATCGAACTGCCGCGCGCGACGCTGCGGGCCGGCGACATCGCGCTGACGGCGGAATTCCTCTCCTTCGGCACCAATGATTTGACGCAAACGACGCTGGGCATTTCGCGCGACGACGCGGGCGCGTTTCTGGGCGCCTATGTCGCCAGGGGCGTTTTGCCGGCGGACCCGTTCGTGACCATCGACCAGGAGGGCGTCGGCGAACTCGTCGCCATCGGCTGCGAGAGGGCGCGCAAGGCGCGGCCCGACGTGGCGCTTGGAGTCTGCGGCGAACACGGCGGCGATCCCGCGTCAATCGCCTTTTTCGAGGAGATTGGCGTCGATTACGTCTCCTGCTCGCCCTTCCGCGTGCCCATCGCCCGCCTCGCGGCGGCGCGGGCCGCGCTGCGGCGCAAGGGCTGCAAGGGCCGACCTTCGTGAGCCGCTTAGTTCGACCGCTCGGAGGCCGCGCCCGCTCTGCTCGGCGCGAGCGAGACGCCGCGCGAAAAAATCCCTTAGCTGCTTGGTTCGCGCTTCGGTGAGGCGCGAGAAGCCGTAGGCGATGGCGATGGCGGCGGCTATCAGCGCGAAAGCCAGGGTCCAGTGCAAAGGCGTCGGGAGCGCCTTGTACCAGTCGCGGCCAAGCAGGCTTCCGGCGCCGGCCCAAACAAAAAACGCGAGCGGCGCGTGGGTCGCGTAAAGCGAATAGGAAAAATCCGACAGCCGCCGATGAATCGGCGAGAGATTGGCGAAAAGCCCGCCTTCCGCCGCGAAGCGCAAGGACAGCAGCAGATTGGCGAATGTCGCGGCGACCCCGGCGTCGGCGAGACTCGACACGAAAGGATAGGCGGCGACGAGCGGACCGCGCGCGCCGAGGCGCATCAGCGTGGCCGTCGCGAGAAAGACGCCGAGCGACAGCCACGTGGACTTGATCAGAGGGCGCGGCGCCAGGCGAACCAGCGCGCCAAGCGTCCAGACGCCGTAACCGAACAGGAAAAAGCTTTCGGGAATGGACATGACGATCACGCCCAGGGCGCCGCAAGCGAAGGCGGCGAGGCGGAAGCCTGTCGAATAGGCGCGCGAAAGCGGGGCCAGCAGTAGCGGAAAGGTAATATAATACCACATTTCGCAGGCGAGCGACCATAGCGGGCCGTTGGTGCCGGCCTGCGGCGCCCATATGTGCTGTTGTTGCAGCAGCGTCCATAATATGTTGATCGGGTTGAAGATGCCGTCGAAGAAGGCGGCGTCGTAAATCCCGGAGTCCGGAAATATCCGCCGGCCGATGGAATCGACGACGAAGCCAAAGGCCAGCGCCGGAACCATCACGATATAGATCCGGCTGAAGCGGTCGATCATATACTGCTTCAGAAAGGGGTCCGTCCTGTCCAGCCGGCGCAGCAGATCGCCGCCGATCAAAAAACCCGACATGACAAAGAAAACCAGCACCGCCTGATGCGAAAAGCCGGCCAGGAACCACCAGGCGTAAACGCCGGGGCCGTGCGGCGCGACCATGATGTCGGAGATCTGGATCAGCTGGCCGGCGTGGGTGATAAGCACCGCCAGCGCGGCGATCCATCGGGCCAGCGCGAGAAAATTCGAGATCGATTTGTTCACGGACCCCTATCCATCGTCCACAACGGTCACCGCGCGATTATTCTTTAATCATGTCATTTTGACGTGATCTAGTCCCGCCCCCGCCGCCGCGCCAAATTTGGCGCCGGCCGCCGGCGCGCGCGAGGACGGTTATTTTCCGGCGCCGACAACCATGCTTCTTGGGCGCGCCTTAACCAGAAGCCAAGCTACGGGCGGGCGAGGCTTTTCTGTCGCGCCGGGTCGGAGTAAGGTTTAACGAAATCCTTAGAGTGATTCGTGTACTTCGTTGGGCGCTTGTTCAAACCTACTCGCCCTCCCGCCGCGCAACTGTTGCGTCGTCGTGGATGTCTCTGACCAAACCAATCATTAGCTGGATGACCCCATGACGAAATTCGCGCTCAACTCCCTCGATCTCGCGGCCCTGCTCTCTTCCCGCGTCTGCCACGACGTTATCTCGCCGGTCGGCGCGATCGTCAACGGGCTGGAGGTTCTGGAGGAGGAGAAGGACCAGGAAATGCGCGGCCACGCCCTCGCGCTGATCAAATCCAGCGCGCAAGAGGCTTCCTCGCGCTTGCAATTCTGCCGCCTCGCCTTTGGCGCCGCCGGCTCCAAGGGCTCGTCCATCGACACCGGCGACGCCGAGAATGTCGCGCGCCAATTGCTCGCCGACGAGCGCACGCGCCTTGATTGGAACGTGCCGCGCGTGCTGTTGCCGAAGAACAAGGTCAAGCTGCTGCTCAATCTGTGCTTGATCGCCGATGCGTCAATTCCGCGCGGCGGCGATATTTCGATCTCCGCCAAGGGCGAGGACGACGACATGAGCTTCCATGTCCAGGCCAAGGGCGTCAACGCGCGGGTCACGCCCGGCGTCGCGAGCCTTCTTTCCGGCGAGCCCGAGGACGGCTCGGTCGACGCCCGCGCGATCCAGGCCTATTATGCCGGGCTCGTCGCGCGATCCTGCGGCCTCGAAGTGTCGCTCGCTTTGTCTGGCGACGTCGTGACCATCGAGGCCAGGCCGATCGCGGCCGAGGCGTCGGAGAGCCCGCGAGAGCAAGTCAGCGCCGTCGCCTAAAGCAAACAAAACAACTCCTTCAAATCAAACCTCGCGGCGCGCGAACGCCGCGAGGTTTTTTCGCGGACCGAAGCGTTTCGCGGAGGTTCCAATTTTAACCGCGGTCTAACGCGAAGGATTTCTGGTCTCTTAACACCTTCGCGCCACAATGGCTGTCGCTGGCCGCGCCTGCGGCGCGAGAGTCGCCATGGACGATTTACTTACCGAATTTCTGGCGGAGGCGGCCGAACACATCGACGCCGCGTCGATGGAGCTCGTGCGCATCGAGAAAGACCCCGGCAACCCGGCGCTGATCGCCAGCCTGTTTCGGCACGTCCACACGATCAAGGGCAGCTCCGGCTTTCTGAGCCTGCCGCGCGTCGGCCGCCTCGCCCACGGAGCCGAGGCGCTGATCGGGCGCCTGCGCGATGGAGCGAAGGCCAGCGGCGAGCATATTTCCCTCATTCTCGCGGTCGTCGATCATCTGTCGGCGCTGCTCGTCGAGATCGGCCGGCTGGAAGCGGAGCCGGAAGGGGACGATTCCGATATTTTGCAAGCGCTGGAAGCACAAACAAAATTACTGAAGACCCCGGAATCGACGCCGCTGGCGCCCGCCTGGACGGCCCCCGCGCCGGAAGCCGAACCCGGCGTCTCGACGGCGGCCAACCCCGCCCCGTCGCGCGACGCCGCCAGCGCGACCGCTCGATCGACCGAAACCGTGCGCGTATCGATCGGCGTGCTCGACCGGCTGATGGGAATCGTCTCGGAACTCGTGCTGACCCGCAACCAGCTGCTGGAGCTGTCCGCGGATGGGGGCGACGAGCGCGTCAAAGGCTCCGTGCAAAATCTGTCGAGCGCCACCAGCGATCTGCAAGACGCGGTCATGCGCGTGCGGATGCAGCCGCTCGATAAGCTGTTTTCCACCTTGCCGCGCCTGGTGCGCGATCTTTCGCTGGAACTGCGAAAAAAGATCAGGATCGAGACCTTTGGCGCGGAGACCGAGCTGGACCGCCAGGTGATCGAACTCATGCGCGCGCCGTTGACGCACATCATCCGCAACGCCGCCGATCACGGCATTAAATCCGTCGCCGAGCGCATCGCCGCCGGCAAGCCCGAAACGGGCATGATCCGCGTCACCGCCGCCTATGACGCCGGTCAGATCACGCTCGAGATCAAGGACGACGGTCGAGGTTTCGACGTAGCGCGCATCAAGAAGAAAGCCCGCGAACGCGGGCTCGCGAGCGCGCGGGCGCTCGAAAAAATGACCGACGCCGAACTCTATCCGCTCGTCCTGCTGCCGGGCTTCTCGACCGCCGAGCAGGTGTCGAAGGTTTCGGGTCGAGGCGTCGGAATGGATGTCGTGCGCGACAACATCCATTCCATCGGCGGAACGGTGTCGCTCGCTTCGCGCGCTGGATTCGGCACGACGGTCCTGCTGCGCATTCCGCTCACCTTGGCGATCGCGCCGGCGCTCATTCTCTCCTGTGCCGGATCGCGCTTCGCCATTCCGCAAATGGCGGTCGTCGAGGTCGTCGGCATAGGAGAAGGCTTCGAAAGCCGCGTCAGCCTTGTCTATGGCGCGCCGATGCTTCGCCTGCGCGGCGAAGCCTTGCCCCTCGCCTGCCTCGCCCAAACGCTTGGCCTCGCGCCGCCCTGCGCGGAAGAGATCGGGAGATCCGGTTATGTCGTCATCCTGCGCGTGGCCGGCGTGCGCTGCGGCCTGCTCGTGGAGGCCATCGCCGATGTGCAGGAAGTCGTGATCGAGCCGTTGGTCGGCGCCTTGGCGCGTCTTGGAGTCTTTTCCGGCCAGACGATCCTGGGCGACGGTTCGGCCGTGCTCATCCTCGATCCCGCGGCCATCGTCGACCGCGCCGGGATCAAGAATAAGACGGAGGAATGCGAGCGGCGGCCGCTCGAGGCCTTCCAGCCCGAAAAAGCGAAAACCTGCGTCGTGCTGCTGCGCGCCGGCTCCGGGCCGCGGAAGGCCCTGCCGCTGTCGCTGATCATGCGCATAGAGGAAGTGGACGGCGCCCGGCTCGCGCGCTCGGGAGACGTCCATGTGCTGCCCTATGAAGGCCGGCTGTTGCCGATCTTTCGAGCGGCTGATGACATGACGATCGAGGCGCGGGCGTACCCGATCCTCGTGCTCGCCGGAGCGGGCCAGGCGGTCGGCGTGCTCGTCGACGAGATCATCGACGTCATCGAGGAGGCCCTGGAGCCGCAATTGGCCGGGGCCGACGACAAGATCGTGGGCCTCGTCAATCTTCGCGGCCAAACCGTCGAATTGCTCGACATGACCTATTTCATCAACCGCGCCGATCCCGGCGCGTTGGCGCGCGGCGTCAACCAGCGCCCGAGAATTCTCCTTGTCGACGACAAGCAGTTCTTCCGCGACATGCTGAGTCCCGTGCTTTGCGCGGCGGGGTTCGAGGTGACGCCGAGCGCCTCGGGCGTGGAAGCGCTGGCGCTGATCGAGAAGGGCATGAAGATCGACATATTGGTCACCGACATCGACATGCCCGATATGGACGGCTATTCGCTGACCCGCCAACTGCTGGCTCAGGAAGGCTGCGCGAATATTCCCGTCGTCGCCCTGGCTTCGCAGGCGACCGCCTCGATTCGCGAAGCGGCCAGGGCTTGCGGCGCGCGCGCGGTGGTCGGAAAATTCGACCGAAGGGCGCTCGTCGACGTCGTCGACAGTTTCCGCAAACTGACGCCGACCACCGCGCAGGAGATCGAACAGCGGCTCATGACGGAGATCGCCGCGTGACCTTCGATCTCGCCGACTTCAGCTATAGCCGTCATCGGCCGCACGCTCGAGGCGGCGCCGCGGCGAGTCATTTCACCGTCAGAATCAAATCGCAAATCGTCGGCCTGCCGGTCCATCGCGTGAAGACCGTCTTCTATATCGACAGACTGACGCCCGTGCCGCTGGCGCCGCCGGAAGTCGCGGGACTCGCCAATCTGCGCGGCCGCATCGTCACGGCTCTGCATCTCGACAAATGCCTGCGCATCGACCGAGGCGAGCCCAGCTCGGCGCTCCTGGCCGTCGGAATCACCCATAATGGCGACGATTACGCGCTGCTGGTCGACGACACCGGCGACGTCATCGTCAGCGAGGAGCAGGACCGCGTCGCCTGCCCGGCGCATCTCGACCCGCATCTCGCCGAACTCATGGCCGCGTTCTACCGCCATGAAGGCGGCTTCCTGTCGATCGTCGACGTGGCGGCGCTGATCAAACGCGTCTCGCAACAAGGCGAGTCGGCTTACCGAACCGGAAAATCCGGAGATTCCAAACAAGGAGAGAGACAATGAAGCAAGTTCTGGTCGTGGACGATAGCGCGGTCATTCGCAAGGTGGCGCGGCGCATTTTGGAAGGTTTGCATTTCCGCACCTCGGAGGCGTCGGACGGCAAGCTCGGACTGGCCGAATGCGAGAAAATGATGCCGGACGTCATTCTGCTCGACTGGAACATGCCGGAAATGGACGGGCTGGAATTTCTGTGCGCGCTGCGCAAAATGCCGGGCGGGACCTCTCCCAAGGTCGTTTTCTGCACCACCGAGAACGAAGTCGGGCACATCGCGCGCGCCATGCACGCCGGCGCCGACGAATATATCATGAAGCCGTTCGATCAAAATATCGTGCGCTCGAAGTTCCAGGAAATCGGCCTCGTCTGAGCCGATCGTTCTCGTCGGGCGCGCCGATCGTCGACGCGCTGTTTGCTTCGAGTGAGGCGTTGTTGGTGATGCGTAACACAATCGCAAGGAGCCCGCGCGAGGCGGCTCCCGTTTCCAGCGTCGACGACGCGCGCGCGAGCTACGCCTTCGCGCGCTTTCGGCGCCAATGGGCGGCGTTGACCGGCGTCGCCATCGGCGCCGACAAGCGGCGCGTCGTCGAACGCCGGCTTGGACCCGTGATGCGAGCTTATGATGTCTCCGATCTCTTCGAGCTGACCGAGCTCATCGAGCGGAACGGAAACGAAGCGCTTATCGAGGAGGCGATCGACGCCATGACGACAAGTGAAACCTCGTTCTTTCGCGATCGCGCTCCCTTCGAGGCGTTTCGCGCCCGCATTTTGCCGGAGTTGATGGCGGCGCGCGGGCGCGAGCGACGCCTGCGCATCTGGTGCGCCGCCGTTTCGACCGGACAGGAAGCCTATTCGCTGGCGATGATGCTCGACGAAGCGGCCCGCGAACTGCGAGGCTGGAGCCTCGAAATCCTCGGCACGGATATTTCCGGCGCGGCGATCGAGACCGCCCGCAAGGGGATCTACACCCATTTCGAGGTGCAGCAGGGCCTCTCCACGACTCATCTGCTGCGCTATTTTCATCGCGAGGAAGAAAACTGGCGCGTCAACGAACATCTGCGGGCGCGCGTCGCCTTCGGTCAGTTCAATCTTCTGTCCAGTCCCGCCGAGCTCGGCGCGTTCGACGTGATCCTTTGTCGCAACGCGGTGACGAATTTCGCGCCGGAGGCCAAGCGCGGGGTTTTGGAGCGCCTCGCCGGTCTGCTCGCCGAAGACGGCTATCTGTTTCTTGGCGACGCCGAGACCGTCGACGAGGCGGCCCCGTGCTTCATCCCGACCGCGCACCCAAGCGTCTGGCGCCGCCGCGCGCGCCCGCGTCCGCGACTGTCGCTGGTTTGATCGAGGAAGCCGCGCGGTCGGCTTCGCCCGAAAGACGGAGCCGCGCGTGGGGCGTGCTTTCCGAGGCAAAACCGGCATCCACTTTTGCCGAAGCACTCGGAGGATTCAGCAATCCTTCGGATTAATCGAAATGTCGGCGATCGTGTCGCCGGAGTTGTTCCGTAGCGAATATCTCACGATCGTGTTGTTGTTCCTATATGCCGGCATGACCGTGCAAACGCGCTCGCGCAGCTGGGTCGTTAACTTGTCGAGTTCCTTCGGATCGCTGGCGATCTTGCTCGCCGCGTCGTCGTCGACGACCGTATAAATATAGTTGAACAAATTTCCCGGACCGGCGGCCGCCTTGTCGAGCCGCACGCCCTCGCTGACCATCTCGGGAAGCGTCGCGTTCAACCGCGCCGCGTCGTGCTCCATGGTCACGGAAAACGGCTCCTTGTTAAACTCCAGCGACTCTCCCGTGACGTAGTAGCGCGTCAACAGAAAGATCGCCGCGAACATGAGAACGCCGGCGACGTGTTTTAGCGCGCTTTTCGCCATCACCATTTTCGCGCCCCCCTTTGTCTTCAGCGGCCGCTAAAACGCGGCGCGCGCTTCTCCAGAAACGCCGTGCGCCCTTCGACAAAATCGGCGCTGTCGAAACAGGCCGCCGCCAGGGCCTCGCATTGCTCCAGGCTCGGCGCGCGCGGCGCATGGGAGGCCGCGCGAATGGCCGCCTTGGCCGCGCGCAGGGTCAGCGGCGCGTTGGCGGCGATCGTCGAGGCCAATTCCGCCGACCGCGGAGTTGAACTCCTCTCCCGGAATGACGCGCGCGAGAAAGCCGCTCGCCGCCGCCTCTCGCGCCGACAGACGCCGCGCGGTGAAAAACAGTTCCATCGCGGTCTGCGCGCCGACCGCCGCCACGACATAATGCATCGCCGTCGGCGGATAGCCGACGCCTAGCCGCCCGGCGGGAATGCCGAACACCGCGTCATCAGCCGCGACGCGCAGATCGCAAGCCGCGGCGAGCCCCATGCCGCCGCCCATGCAAAAGCCGCCGATCGCCGCGATCACCGGCTTCCCGAGCCGCGCCAAGGCGTCGAACGCCTCGACATTGGATTGCTCATAGGCGCGACCGCCTTCCGCCGTCGCGCGAATGGTCGAAAACTCGGAAATATCGGCGCCCGAGCAAAAGGGGAGCGAGGGCGCGGCGCGCAGCACCGCGACGCGCACGCCTTCTTCCGCCTCGAGCTGGCGCATCACGTCCGGCAGCGCGCTCCACATCGAGTAGTCGAAAGCGTTGCGGCGCGGCGCGTTGTCGATCAGCACCGTGGCGACGCCGCCGGCGATTTCGACGCGAATCTTTGGCGTTGAGGAACGTATCTCGCTCATGCGCCTCCAAAATAGTCTTCGAGCACGCGAAAATACACCCGCGTCAACGCGTCTATGTCGGCGAGCGCCGCGTTCTCGTCGACCGCGTGAATCGTTTCGTTGAGAAGGCCGAATTCCACGACGGGACAGTCTCGCGTGATGAAGCGCGCGTCGGAGGTTCCGCCGCTGGTCGAAAGCCGCGGCGCGCGGCCCGTCACTTCCCGGATCGCGCGCGCGACGAGGTCGGTGAAGGGCCCGGGCTTCGTCAAAAAGGCCCGCGCGTTGCAGGGCGAAAACTGGAGTTCGACCGCTGTATCTCCCGCCGCCGCGAGCGCGACCTCGCGGACGCGCTCCGCCAGGCTCTCCGGAGTCCAAAGATCGTTGAAGCGAATGTTGAAACTGGCGCGGCCGCCGGCGGGGATCACATTGGTCGTGGGATTGCCGACGTCGATCGACGTGACCTCGAGATTGGTGGGCGCGAAATGCTCCGTTCCGGCGTCGAATTCGTGCCGCGAAAGCGCGGCGGCGACGCGCGCGAGCGCCGGCAGCGGATTATGCGCGCGCTCGGGATAAGCGACATGCCCCTGCTTGCCGCGCGCGAAAACTGGCCGTTGAGCGAGCCGCGCCGGCCGATTTTCATCATGTCGCCGAGCGCGTCGACATTGGTGGGTTCGCCGACGATGCAGTGATCGAAACGCTCGCCCCGCTCCCGCGCCCAGTCGAGCAGTTTCACCGTGCCGTTGATCGAGGGGCCTTCCTCGTCGCCGGTGATGAGGAAGGAAATCGCGCCCTTCGGGACGCCGTGCCGGCGCAAATACTCCAGGGCCGCGGCGGCGAAGGCGGCGATGGCGCCCTTCATGTCCGAGGCGCCGCGCCCGAAGATTCTTCCCTCCGCGACCTCGCCGGAAAACGGGTCGAAGCGCCAGCGGCCCATGTCGCCCGGCGGCACCACGTCGGTATGGCCGGCGAAGACGAGGTGCGGCGCGCCTTCGCCGATCCTGGCGAAGAGATTGTCGACATCGGGCGTGCCGGCCTCATGGAAGATTTTGCGCGCGCAAGCAAAGCCCGCCGCATTGAGCGCGCGCTCCAATACGTCGAGCGCGCCGGCGTCCTCGGGCGTCACCGAGGGACAGCGCAGCAGTTCGCGCGTGAGTTCCACGGCGGGCGAGAGCGCGGTCATTTTTCCCGCCCCGGCGCGAATCCCAATTGGTAGAGCGTCCAGCCCGCCACGATAATCGCGGCCGCGTCGAACGGGTAGACCTGCCAGCGCGGCATGACTTCGGCGATCCGCGGTTGCAGCCAATGCGCCGCGGCGGCGAGAAAAACCGCGAGGAGCGGCAAGCTCGCGAGGCCGAGCGGCGCTGGAAGACCAATGATCGCGAAAGCGCTTGGCCGAAAGATTGACGAAGCTGATCGCGACCAGCATGGCGACGAAGGCGAAGAAAATGAGATAGGCGTAAGCCAGCGCCGTCATCGGGACAAACAGCGGGCTCTTGGCGAGATCGTGCTCGGTATAGGGCGCGAGCAACAGCCCCACGCCGATGAACGGCGCGATGAACGCCAGCAGACCCAGCGCGGCGCGCCGCCAGACATCGCGGTCGACCCGCCCCTGATCGGCGCGGAACAGAAAGCGGATACGCTCGCTGGAAGGCCAGCCCATCAATCCCTCAACAGTTCGTTGATGCCGGTCTTGGCGCGCGTCTGCGCGTCCACCGTCTTGACGATCACCGCGCAATAAAGCGAGGGGCCCGGCGCGCCGTCCGGCAGCGGCTTGCCCGGCAGATTGCCCGACACGACCACCGAATAGGGCGGCACATAGCCGACATGGATCTTGCCCGTCGCGCGGTCGACGATCTTGGTCGAGGCGCCGATGAACACGCCCATCGACAGCACCGACCCCTTGCCGACGACGACGCCCTCCACGACCTCGGAGCGCGCGCCGATGAAGCAATCGTCCTCGATGATCGTCGGATTGGCCTGCAACGGCTCCAGCACGCCGCCGATGCCGACGCCGCCGGACAGATGCACATTCTTGCCGATCTGCGCGCAGGAGCCGACCGTCACCCAGGTGTCGACCATCGTGCCGGCGTCGACGTGAGCGCCGAGATTGACGAAGGACGGCATCAAGATCGCGCCCGGCGCGATATAGGCGGAGTGACGAACCACGGCGCCCGGGACGGAGCGGAACCCCGCGGCCGCATGTTCCGTCGCGCCCCAGCCGGCGAATTTCGACGGGACCTTGTCCCACCAGGTCGCGCCGCCCGGCGCGCCTTCGATCACCGTCATGTCGTTGAGCCTGAACGACAGCAGCACGGCCTTCTTGAGCCACTGATTGACGCGCCAGGAGTCGGGGCCGTCCTTGCCCTCGATCTTCTCGGCGACGCGCAGCTTGCCGGCGTCGAGCAGGCGCAGCGCGCTCTCGACGGCGTGACGAACATCGCCCTTGGTCGCCGGAGTGATGTTCGCCCTGTCTTCGAAGGCGGCGGTGATGAGGCTTTCGAGACCCGTATGCGGCATGTTGCGACCAATCGTTCGAGATGTCGACCCGGTTGTAGGCGCGGCCGAAGCCGTGTCAATGGATTAGGCGCGAAAGAAGGTCAGACCTGCTCCAACGCGGGCTCCCGCGCGCGGCTCGGCGGCCTCCTTGGGCGGCGCCTCCCGGCCGTCGTAGCCAAAGAATAGCCGCCACAGCAGATTCCAGCGCACATAGAGATATTTGCGCACGGGGGTGTCGATGACGATCAGCAGGAAGCCGATCGACAGCAGGCACCACACCGCCGGCGCCTCGTTGAGATTATTGGTCAGCATGCGCGCCATGAACGGCCCCATGATGAAATGATACAGCGTGAAGCGCCAGGAGCCATACATCAGCGGCAGGATGAAGGCGACGAAGCCATAGCTGAAATAGCCGGTGAGGTGATGCTCATAGGTCCAATTGCCGATGCCATTGGCCGGCACGTCCCAGGCGATATGCCAATTGCCGCTGACCGAGCACAGACGCGCGGCGCAGAGCGCGCGGCCCGGCTCGCACAGTCCCGCCCATTCGAACGGATAAAGCTGCAACAGCATGATGATCGACGGAGACGAAGCACATCGCATAGACCGGCTTATACAGCCGCGCCGCCACCTTCTCCGGGACGAAATGCAGGGAGATGGCGTTTATGAAGAATGGTTGGAATGCTATGTGTAAATAGCCCAAGACCGTTGCTATCTGGTTCGACGGCAACTGACACTGGTTGATGACGGTGTAGGTATAGGCCTGCAAGGCCTCCATCATCGCGAAATACAGCAGCGTGCCCCACAGCGACGCCGGCTCTTTCTTATAGGCCGCGTAAAGCGCGCCGCTGATGCCGACGGTCGCCAGAACCGTCGACGCTTCACCACTCCAACACATGATTTTTTCCAGCCGTCGAGCGGCCCCCGGCGCCATGCGCCCGCGAGGCGGTTGAAAGATAGGTTGCTCAGCTTTTAGTCCAGACGCCGCTCGCTCGGCAAGGAGGATGCTTTAGCCGACGTGGCTCTCGATCTCCTCCATGTCCTGATCGGACAGGCCGAAGTGGTGGCCGATCTCGTGGACCAGCACATGGGTGACGATCTCGGCCAGGGTTTCCTCGCCGTCGGCCCAGAAGTCGATGATCGGACGCCGATAGAGCCAGATCATATTGGGCTGATCGCCAGTTTGCGCCAAATGCTCGCGCTCCGTCAGCCCCTGGCCGCGAAACAGGCCGAGAAGATCGTATTCGGTCTCGCATTCCATTTCTTCCAGAACCTCGTCCTCTGGAAAATCCTCGACGCGAATGACCAGCCCCTCGCACAGGCGCGTGAAGCGCGAGGGCAGAGCGGAGTAACCCGCATTCGCCAGCGTCTCGATGTCGGCGAGGGTCGGGGCCTTGAGCGCGGCGACCGCGCTGTCGGAGATTGTGCCTGCCATGATTGTCCGCCTTCGATCTAGTAGGTTACGAAAATCTCCGCGTCCGGGCGCCGCGGCCCGTCATCTCCAAGTCCGCACGTCATCTCCAAGTCGCGCACGTCGACGAAATGCCCGGCGATCGCCGCCGCCGCCGCCATGGCCGGCGAGACGAGGTGGGTGCGGCCCTTAAAGCCCTGGCGGCCCTCGAAATTGCGGTTCGAGGTGGAGGCGCAGCGCTCGCCCGGCGCGAGGCGGTCGGGATTCATCGCGAGGCACATGGAGCAGCCGGGCTCGCGCCATTCGAATCCAGCGGCGAGGAAGATCTTGTCGAGCCCCTCGGCCTCGGCCTGCGCCTTCACCAGCCCCGAGCCCGGCACGACCATCGCGTTGACCCGCCCGCTGACCGTCTTGCCGTTCACCACCGCGGCCGCGGCGCGAAGATCCTCGATGCGGCCATTGGTGCAGGAGCCGATGAACACGCGGTCGATGGCGATCTCGTCGAGCCGCTCGCCGCCCTTCAAACCCATATATTCGAGCGCGCGAAGAATCGCCGCGCGCTTGCCGGGGTTCTTGGCGTCGTCCGGGGTCGGCACGACGCCGGTGATGGGGACGACATCCTCGGGGCTGGTGCCCCAGGTGACGATGGGCGGCAGAGCGGCGGCGTCGAGCGTGACCACGCGGTCGAAATGCGCGCCCTCGTCGCTGTGCAGCCCGTCCCAATAGCGCCGCGCCGCGTCGAACTGCTCGCCCTTGGGCGCCTTCGGGCGATCCTTCAGATAGGCGTAGGTCTTTTCGTCCGGCGCGACCATGCCGGCCCGCGCGCCGGCCTCGATCGACATGTTGCAGACGGTCATGCGGCCTTCCATCGAAAGGTCGCGGATCGCCTCGCCGGCGTATTCGATCACATGGCCCGTGCCGCCCGCCGTGCCGATCTCGCCGATGATCGCCAGGATGATATCCTTGGCGGTCGCGCCCGGCGCCAGTTTGCCGTCGACGCGCACCAGCATGTTGGCGGCCTTTTTCTGGATCAGCGTCTGCGTCGCCAGCACATGCTCGACCTCGGAGGTGCCGATGCCATGCGCCAGCGCGCCGAAGGCGCCATGCGTCGAGGTATGGCTGTCGCCGCAAACGATCGTCGTGCCGGGCAAGGTGAAGCCCTGCTCCGGGCCGACGATATGCACGACGCCCTGGCGCAGATCATGTTCATTGTAATATTCGACGCCGAACTCGCGCGCGTTGACCGCGAGCTGCTCGATCTGGGCGCGGCTCTCCTCGTCAGGTGATCGGCAGCGAGCGGTCGGTGGTCGGCACGTTATGATCGACCACGGCGAGTGTCTTGGCCGGCGCGCGCACCTTGCGCCCGGTCAGGCGCAGGCCTTCGAACGCCTGCGGACTGGTGACTTCGTGAATGAGGTGACGGTCGATATAGAGAAGGCAGGCGCCGTCATCCTGGCGGTCGACCACATGGTCGTCCCAGATTTTGTCGTACAAGGTGCGGGGCGCGTTCGAATCGACTGACATTGCTCATCCTCTCGCCGCTGCCCGGTCTTGAACCCAGGTCTTGAACCCAGGTCTTGGCGGCTTGGTCTCGCGGGCGTTCGACGGTCTTTTACGCGCATCATGCCCGTCGTGGAAGTATATATGCCGCCAATTCATGCGTTGCCGCGTTTTCTTAACGCGAAC
Organism: uncultured Alphaproteobacteria bacterium; assembly: GCA_963710695.1. Taxonomy (GTDB): domain Bacteria; phylum Pseudomonadota; class Alphaproteobacteria; order Rhizobiales; family Beijerinckiaceae; genus Methylocystis. Next base: position 94,553 of record CAVQBO010000010.1, read on the forward strand.
CGGCGGCTGCTTCGCTTGAAAAACGCTTGTCGCGAAAGGAGCCTTATGGCCGCGTCTTCATCTCCGCCCGCCGCGCTCGCCGCCGCCCTCGACGCGCTGCTCGACGGCCAGCCGCGCAAGGAGCTGCAGGCCAGGGCCCAACGCATGTCGGAGGGATTTCGCGCGCGAAAACCTTCGAGCGAGACCATCCGCGACGAGACGGACGCCCTAGCCTATGCGCTGACCAGGCTGCCGGCGACCTATGCCGCGACCGCGAGCGTGTTGCGCCGGCTTTCCGAGGAGGTTCCGGAGTTTTCGCCTTCGAGCCTTCTCGACGCGGGCTGCGGCCTCGCCAGCGCCTCCTTCGCGGCGCTGGAAATCTGGCCGGATATCGCCAGCGTCGAGCTCTTCGACCGCAGCCCGCAATTTCTGGCGCTGGCGGGGCGGCTGACCCAAGCCAGTCCCCATGCGGCGCTGGAGCGGGCGCGGGTCGTCGCGGCGGATTTGCGGGCGCCGCCGCGCGGCGAGGCCGCCGATCTCGTCGTCGCGAGCTATGCGCTGACGGAAATCGACGACGACGCCCTGCCCGGCGTCGTCGACGCGCTGTGGGCGCGCGCCGGCCGCGCCCTGGCGCTGATCGAGCCCGGCACGCCCCGCGATTACGCGCGGCTGATGACGCTGCGCCAGAGGCTGATCGGGGCGGGCGCGCGCATCGCCTTGCCCTGCCCGCACGACCGGCCTTGCCCGCTGACGGCGCCCGACTGGTGTCATTTCGCGACGCGCCTCGCTCGCTCGCGCGACCATAAACTGCTGAAGGGCGCCGACGCGCCGTTCGAGGACGAGAAGTTTTGCTATCTCGTCGCGTTGCGCGATCTCTCACCCGCGCGGCGCGCGAGGATCATCGCTCCGCCGCGCCTCGGCAAATGGGGGATCGAGCTGCGTCTGTGCGCAGCTGAGGGAATCGAGGAGACAACCATCGCTAAGCGCGATAAGGCTTCTTTCAAGAATATCCGCAAATCCGCCTGGGGCGACGCGTTCAACTTTGGCCCGGAAAGCGAACCATGACACGCCCGAAAGTCGCGCCCTATCTCACCGTGACGCCGGCGGCGGCGGCGATCGGCTTTTACACCGCCGCTTTCGGCGCCAAGCAAGTCGCGCTGATGCCCTCGGTCGACGGCCTGCGCATCGCGCATTGCGAATTGCTGATCAATGGCGGTTCGGTCATGCTCGCCGACGCCTTTCTGGAGCTCGGACAGACGCGCGCGCCGATGCCCGGCGAGCAAGTCACCATGTCCGTCAGCCTCGAATATGACACGCCCAAGCAAATCGACGACATCTGCGCCAGAGCGGCCCAGCTCGGCGCCAAGATCGAGACGCAGCCGACCAATTCCTTCTGGGGCACCCGCTACGCCAGCCTGCGCGACCCCTTCGGCCACCGCTGGATTTTCAACGCGCCGCTGCCGAAGTGAACCCCATCACTTCCCGCGCCGCGCCGCGCCAATGCGACCCAGATGCGTATCGCCGAAGGCGGTCGGATATTTCAGGCCAAAGCCGAGCGCGCGATCGAAGCCAATATGCGCGAGATGGATGAGCGCGAGCCGCGTCAACAGCGGCTGCCCGGACAGCAGCCCGAGGGCGCCCAGAAGGAGCGGCGCGAAAGTCACATGCGCGCAATTATAGGCCGTGGCGCCGACCCGGGGCCCCGCGAGATAGAAGACCATGCTAAGATCCGGCGCGAAGAACAGCAGGGCGCAAAAGCCCCAGTCGCCGCCCGCGCGCGCGTAAACAAAAAGGGCGGCCGCCATGAGCGCCGCCCCTTCCAATCGCAACAAGAGTTGCGGCCAGCCCGCCACGCCGACAGGCGTTTCGGGCGGCGCCAGCATCAAGCCGCCTCTTCGCGCACCTGAACGGGACCGGAGTCCTTGCCCTTGGCGTCGACGTCGCGGTCGACGAATTCGATCACCGCGAGCGGGGCGTTGTCGCCATAGCGAAAGCCCGCCTTGAGCACGCGGCAATAGCCGCCGTTGCGGTCCTTGTAGCGCGGCCCCAGCACGTCGAACAGCTTCCTGACCAGCGCCACGTCCTTGATCTGGGCGATGGCCTGACGGCGCGCATGCAAATCGCCGCGCTTGCCGAGCGTCACCAGCTTCTCGACGACCGGGCGCAAGTCCTTGGCCTTGTAAAGGGTGGTGACGATCTGCTCATGCTTGATGAGCGCCTGGGCCATATTGGCGAACATCGCCTTGCGGTGTTCGTGGGTGCGGCCGAAGCGGCGCTTCTTGTTACGATGATACATTGGCTCTCTCCATTGTTTTTACGGCCGCCGTGCCAAGGTACGGCCGTCTCTTATCCGTCCGCTCCCGCGCGCGGGAAAACGGAAGCGGCTCAGTAGTGCTCCTCGAAGCGCTTGGCGAGGTCGTCGATGTTCTCCGGCGGCCAGCCCGGCACTTCCATGCCAAGGTGCAGCCCCATTTGCGCCAGCACTTCCTTGATCTCGTTCAGGGACTTGCGGCCGAAGTTCGGCGTGCGGAGCATTTCCGCCTCCGACTTCTGGATGAGGTCGCCGATATAGACGATGTTATCGTTCTTAAGGCAGTTGGCCGAACGGACCGAAAGCTCCAGCTCTTCCACCTTCTTCAACAGCGCCGGGTTGAAGGCGAGCTGCGGAATCGACGGCTGGGCCTCTTCGCGGCGCGGCTCCTCGAAATTGACGAAGACATTGAGCTGATCCTGCATGATGCGCGCGGCGTAGGCCAGCGCATCCTCCGGGCTAATCGCCCGATTGGTCTCTATCGAAAGCGTCAGCTTGTCGTAGTCGAGCACCTGACCTTCGCGGGTGTTCTCCACGCGATAGCTGACCTTCTTGACCGGAGAATAAAGGCTGTCGACCGGAATAAGGCCGATCGGCGCGTCCTCGGCGCGGTTGCGATCCGCCGGCACATAGCCCTTGCCGGTCGAGATGGTGAACTCGACGCGAAACTCGGCGCCCTGATCGAGCGTGCAGATCACCAGATCGGGGTTGAGAATCTGCACGTCGCCGGTGGCCTGGATGTCGCCCGCCGTCACCGCGCCCGGCCCTTGCTTCTTGAGCGTCAAACGCTTCGGGCCTTCGCCGTGATATTTGACGGCGATGTCCTTGATGTTCAGAACGATGTCGGTCACGTCCTCGCGCACGCCGGGAATCGACGAAAATTCATGCAGCACCCCGTCGATATGGACCGAGGTGATGGCCGCGCCCTGCAAGGACGACAACAGTATCCGGCGCAGGGAATTGCCGAGCGTCTGGCCAAAGCCGCGCTCGAGCGGCTCCGCCACCGCCGTCGCCTGCCGGCGCGGATCGTCGCCCGGAATGACCACGAGCTTACTCGGCTTGATGAGTTCCTGCCAATTTTTCTGGATGCTCACTTTGGCGCCTTTCCTTGAGCTTCTCGGCCGCGGCGCCGGCGGATCCCGCCCGGCGCGAATATCGAATTTTAGAAACTAAAGGCCGCGAGACCCCGCGAGCCGCCGGAAGCGACGGCGGGCGGGAAACACGCACCCGCCGATTAGACGCGGCGACGCTTGCGCGGACGGCAACCATTATGCGGGATCGGCGTCACGTCACGAATCGACGTCACGGTGAAGCCGGCCGCCTGCAACGCGCGCAGCGCGGATTCGCGTCCAGAGCCCGGCCCGGAGACTTCCACTTCGAGCGAGCGAACGCCATGCTCGCCGGCCTTGCGCGCCGCGTCCTCGGCCGCCATCTGCGCGGCGTAGGGAGTCGATTTGCGCGAGCCCTTGAATCCCATCGTGCCCGCGGAGGACCAGGACACAGTGTTGCCTTGCGCGTCGGTGATGGTGATCATCGTGTTGTTGAACGTCGAGTTCACATGCGCGACGCCGGAGACGATATTCTTGCGCTCCCGGCGGCGAACGCGGGTTGTTTCCTTGGCCATTTTTTTGTCCTTCGGGCGCGCCCGTAATTCCAGGCGCTAGGGCTGCTGTCGGGTCGGGAGCGCGAAGCGCGCGCCCGTCCCATCGAGGCGTTTTCGAGTTGCGAAACTTACTTCTTCTTGCCGGCGATCGGCTTCGCCTTGCCCTTGCGGGTGCGGGCGTTGGTGTGCGTGCGCTGGCCGCGGACCGGCAGCTGCCGACGATGGCGCAGACCGCGATAGCAGCCGAGATCCATCAGACGCTTGATGTTGATGGCCACCTCGCGGCGCAGATCGCCTTCCACCACATAGTCGCGGTCGATCGCTTCGCGGATCTGCAGCACCTCGGCGTCGGTGAGCTGCGCGACGCGGCGCTCGGCCGGAATATTGACCTTGGCGCAGATTTCCTCGGCTATCTTGGGGCCGACCCCGTGGATATATTGTAGCGCGATGACGACGCGCTTGTTGGTTGGAATATTTACGCCCGCGATACGTGCCACTGTCATGCTCCATGTGAGGCGCCGCCCCGGAGGCGGCGCGAAGGCGCGACGCCAAAAGGCGCCGCTCGGTCCCGCGTCCGGTGGAGGCCGGCCCATGCGGGCTGTGAAACGCAAAAACAGGAGCCCCCGCCGTGCGAGCGCTTCCCGTGTTTTGATTGTGATGTGGCGATAACGAGCCCTTACCAGGGAGTCAAGCGTTAAAACGATATTTGCTACAAAATAGTGACGAACAGGCGTCGCGAACTTGGCGGGCGGCAAATCAGTTGCGACAATCAAACCGGAGACTATCCGAATTTTCGCCGCGCGTCCAAGCCTAACCCCAGGCCGACGGCGCCGAATAAATCGCCCTCGACGATCGTCGCCCGAGGCGTTCGGGCCGTCGCCACGGCGCGCACCGCCGGGATCGCCGTCGAGCCGCCCGTCAGAAACACCGCGTCGATGCGTTCGCCGGTCAATCCCGCCGCCGCCAGCGTGTCGTCGAGCGTGCGCGCGAGGGCGCCAAGCCGGTCGGCGATGGCGGCTCGCAGAATGTCGCGGTTCGCCTCGACGACGAAATCGCGCTCGATGTCGGTGAGATCAATCATCGCGCTCGGCCGCGTCGACAGCCCGATTTTCGCGGTCTCGACCGAGAGCGCGATGGAGTGGCCGCGCCGGCTCTCGACCACGGCGATCAGCCGCTCGATCAGTTCCGGCGACAGCGAATGACGCAGCATGCTTTGCAGTTCCCGCGCGACCTTGGGCGTATAAAGCAGATTGATCCTGTGCCACGTCGCGAGGTCGACGAAGAAAGCATTGGCGACCGGAAGGATTTTGACCCCGAAATCCCCGCGCCGCTCGCTGTTCAGACCCAGCAAAGGCATCACCGCGCGAAGGCTGAGCAGACGGTCGATGTCGGTGCCGCCGATATGCACGCCCTTGTTGGCGAGAACGTCTTGACCGCGGTCGGCGCGCGCGCGGCCTTCCGGCGAGACCCGCACGATCGAAAAATCCGACGTGCCGCCGCCGATATCGGCGATCAATGCGTATTGTTCGCGCTCGACGGTTTGCTCATAGGCCAGGGCCGCGGCTATGGGCTCGTATTGGAACTCGATCTCGGTAAATCCTTGCGCGCGCGCGATTTCCTCGAGGGCGTCGCGCGCCGCGCGGTCCGCCGCGGGATTGTCGTCCACGAAATGGACAGGGCGTCCGAGCACGGCCCTGGCGACGCCGGCGCCCGCCGCGCATTCGGCCGAGGCTTTGAGCCGGGCGACGATTAGCCCTATGATTTCCTTATAAGTATAGACGCGGGATTTGATCCGCGTGGTCTCGTCCATCAGGCTGCCGCCGAGGACCGACTTTAGGCTGCGCATCAGCCGTCCTTCGACGCCCTCGGCGTAACACGCGAGGGCGGCGCGTCCGAACGAGACCGAGCCGTCGGCAAAATCGAAAAAAACCGAACTCGGGAGTGTCCTGCTCTCGCCCTCCACCGGGGCGAGTTCGATACGGCCCTGGATCTGACACGCAACCGTGGAGTTGGACGTGCCGAAATCCAGCCCGCAAAACGATCGCGAACTCATGCTCTGCGGCCTTCTCGTCGCGCGAAGGGGAGGGCCCCGTTCAGGCCCTGACGCCGACGGCTCCGTCGACCGCGGCGGTGACTTCGTCGATGGACGCCATTCCGTCCACCTGCTTCAACGCGCCCCGCTCGGCGTAATAGGCCGAGACCGGCGCCGTCTGAGCGCGGTAGGCCTTCAGCCTGATTTTCAGGCTGTCCGGATTGTCGTCGGCGCGAACGACGCCGCCCGCCTTCAACGTCTCGCGGTTGCGGTTTTCGACCCTGGCGAGCAGCGCGTCCTCATCGACGACGAGTTCGATCACGGCGTCGAGATTCATTCGCCTTTCGGCCAGCAGCGCGTCGAGCGCGCGCGCCTGCGCGATGGTGCGCGGAAAGCCGTCCAGAATGAAGCCGCGCGCGCATTCCCGCGCGCCGATGCGCTGGTCGATCAGATCGATCACCAACTGGTCCGGAACCAACTCGCCGCGGTTCATGATTTCCTTCGCCTGCGCGCCAAGCGGCGTGCCTTCGGCCACCGCCGCGCGCAGCATGTCGCCGGTCGACAATTGCGGAATCGCGTATTTGGCGACGAGTTGGGCGGCCTGCGTGCCCTTCCCGGCGCCTGGCGGCCCTAGAAGCACCAGCCTCATCTCGCGCGCTTTCCGCGAAGCTTGGCCTTGCGGATAAGGCCCTCATACTGTCCGGCCTGCAAGTGGCCGTGGATTTGCGCTACCGTGTCCATCGTCACGCTGACGACGATGAGAAGCGAGGTTCCACCGAAATAAAACGGCAGATTGGCGTAGGAAATCAGCATTTCCGGCAGCAAGCAGATCACCGCGAGATAGGCCGCGCCAAGGACGGTGATGCGCATCAGCACGGTGTCGATTTCCTTGGCGGTGCGCTCGCCGGGACGAATGCCCAACAGGAAGCCTCCGTGCTTCTTGAGATTGTCCGCCGTCTCGGTCGGGTTGAACACGATCGCCGTATAGAAGAAGGCGAAGAAGACGATCAGTCCGATATAGGAGAGCATGTAAAGCGGACGCCCATGCCCGAAATAGGCGGAAATCGTCGCGAAAATATTATCCGTTCCCTGCGTCTGATAAAAATTGGCGATCGTGGTCGGCAGCAGCAGCAGCGACGAGGCGAAGATCGGCGGAATGACGCCCGAGGTATTGAGCTTCAGCGGAAGGAAGGAGCTTTGCCCTTCGTACACTCGGTTGCCGTGCTGACGCTTGGGATAGGTGATCAGCAGGCGACGCTGCGCCCGCTCCATGAACACGATGAAGGCGATGACCGCGAACGACATGGCGATCACGCCAAGGATCACGCCGGTCGAAATCGCGCCCTGGCGGCCTAGCTCCAACGTGGAGACGATCGCCGATGGAAAGGCGGCGACAATGCCCGCGAAGATGATGAGCGACGATCCGTTGCCGATGCCGCGCGAGGTGATCTGTTCGCCCAGCCACATCAGGAACATGGTGCCGCCGACCAGCGTCACGACGGTGGTGAGGCGGAAAAACAGTCCCGGCTCGGTCACGACGCCCGTCTGGCCCTCGAGGCCGATGGCCATTCCGTAGGCCTGGAAGGTCGCGAGCACGACCGTCAGATAGCGCGTGTATTGATTGAGGACCTTGCGGCCCGCCTCGCCGTCCTTCTTCACGCTTTCCAGCGCCGGCACCACCGAGGTGAGCAGCTGGATGATGATCGAGGCGGAGATGTAAGGCATGATGTTCAGCGCGAAAATCGCGCGCCGTTGCACGGCGCCGCCGGCGAACATGTTGAACAGTTCCAGCACGCCCTTGGACTGGCCAAAGAAGCTTTTGGCGAAGGCGTCGGGATCGATGCCGGGAAGCGGAATGTATGTTCCGAGGCGATAGACGACCAGCGCAGCGAGCGTGAACCAGATGCGCTGCTTCAGCTCCTCGGCCTTGCCGAAGGCGGAGAGATTGACGTTGGCCGCAAGCTGTTCGGCTGCCGATGCCATGGACGAACTCCCCTTTTTCCGTGCGGCCGTCGCGGGCTACGGCCGCGCGGCGCTTTCTGTTTTTGCCTGGGCGTTTTGTCCCCGATCGCCGATCCAAGGCGGCGCCGCTTTCCGCGCGGGACGATCGAGCGAGATCAAAATAACCGATGCGGGCGCCCTCGCAAGGGCGCCCGCGTCGCTTTTATTTATTCCGCGGCGGACGCCGCGAGCAGCTTCACCGAGCCGCCGGCGCCCTCGATCGCCGCGATCGCCGATTTCGACGCGGCGGCGACCTCGAACGCGAGTTTCGCGGTGATGGCGCCCTGACCGAGGATCTTCACGCCGTCGCGGGGCTTCGAAATCACCCCGGCGGCGATCAGCGCCTCGTTGGTCACGGCCGCGGCGGCGTCGAGCTTGCCGGAATCGACCGCCTGCTGAATCCGCCCGACGTTCACCTCATTGTAATCATGGGAGAACGGATTATGGAAGCCGCGCTTGGGCAAACGCCGATGCAACGGCATCTGGCCGCCCTCGAAGCCCTTGACGGCGACGCCAGTGCGCGCCTTCTGGCCCTTGACGCCGCGCCCGCCGGTCTTGCCCTTGCCGGAACCGATGCCGCGACCGACACGCATGCGATTCTTGCTGGCGCCGGGATTGTCGGAAAGATCGTTGAGTTTCACCATTTGCCCGCCCTCACTTCTCGCCGACAATTTTGACGAGATGCGCCACCTTGGCGATCAAGCCGCGCACGGAAGGCGTATCCTCGAGAGTCCGGCGCCGCCCGATTCTGGTGAGGCCCAGGCCAATGAGGGACTTGCGTTGCCGATCGGGACGCCCGGTGGCGCTCCCGGTCTGCTCGACGGTGATGGTCTTGGTCGTCGTCATCTCGATGCCTCCCCTCACGCGTCGACGGCTTCGGCGTCGGTCCCCTGGCGCCGCGACTGCAAGGTCGAAACCTTGAGCGTGCGGCGCGCGGCGACGGCGCGCGGCGAATCTTCACGGCCGAGCGCGTCGAAAGTCGCCCGGATCATATTGTAGGGGTTCGACGAGCCCTGGCTCTTGGCCACGACGTCGTGCACGCCGAGCGTCTCGAACACAGCGCGCATCGGGCCGCCGGCGATGATGCCGGTGCCGGGAGGCGCCGCGCGCAGCACGACGCGGCCCGCGCCATGGCGGCCGTTGACGTCGTGATGCAGCGTGCGGCCTTCGCGAAGCGGCACGCGGATCAGCGCGCGCTTGGCCGCGTCGGTCGCCTTGCGAATCGCCTCGGGCACCTCGCGCGCCTTGCCATGGCCAAAGCCCACGCGGCCCTTCTGGTCGCCGACGACGACGAGCGCCGCGAAGCCGAAGCGGCGGCCGCCCTTCACAACCTTGGCGACGCGATTAATGTGGACCAGACGATCCACGAATTCGCTGTCGCGCTCTTCTCTATCGCGATCGCGACCGCGACCGCCCTCTGATTCACGCGCCATTTTCTCTTCCGTCACTTACGCGGCCCTGTCAGACCGCTCGCTTCGAGGTGATCGATTAAAAGTCCAGGCCGCCCTCGCGGGCGCCCTCGGCGAGCGCCTTCACGCGCCCGTGATACATATAGGCGCCGCGATCGAACACGACGGCCTTGATGCCCTTGGCGACGGCGCGCTCGGCGATGAGCTTGCCCACCACCTTGGCGGCGTCGATATTGGCCCCGGATTTGAGGCTTTCGCGGTTCGCCTTTTCCATCGAGGACGCGGCGACGACCGTCACGCCCTGCTCGTCGTCGATGATCTGCGCATAGATCTGCTTCGACGAACGGAAAACCGACAGGCGCGGGCGCCCATAGGCGCGCGCTCGGATCGAACGGCGCACCCGCTGCTTGCGGCGGATTTCGTGTTGAACATCCCTGGCCATGACGGCAATCCTTACTTCTTCTTGCCTTCCTTGCGGAAGATAAATTCGTTGGCGTATTTCACGCCCTTGCCCTTATAGGGCTCGGGCGCGCGCAACGCGCGGATTTCGGCGGCGATCTGGCCGATCTGACGCTTATCGATCCCGCTGATGGTGATCTCCGTCGGCTTGGGAGTCACGATCGTGACGCCGGCCGGAATCGGATAATTCACATCATGCGAGTAACCCAGCGCCAACTGCAGGGTCTTGCCCTGCACCGCCGCGCGATAACCGACGCCAGTGATTTCGAGTTTCTTTTCGAAGCCCGTGGTCACGCCGAGCACGATGTTGTTAACCCGGGCCCGCGACGTGCCCCAAAGCGCGCGCGCGCGCTTGGTTTCGTTGCGCGGATCCACCTTGATCGCATTGTCCTGGAAGACGACGGAGACGTCGTTCGGAACCAGGAACTCGAGTTGACCCTTGGCGCCCTTGACCGAAACAAGCTGGCCGTCCACCTTCGCGGTGACTCCGGCCGGCACGACGACGGGCTTCTTGCCGATACGAGACATGATAGCAATTCCTGTATGGTGGCTTCGCGCAGGATCAGAAGACCTTGCACAAAACCTCGCCGCCGACATTGTTCTCGCGCGCCGCGTGATCCGCCATGACGCCCTTTGGCGTCGACACGATGGTGATGCCGAGGCCGTTGGCGACACGCGGCACCGCGTTGACATCCGCGTAGACCCGGCGACCGGGACGCGACACGCGCTCGATCTGCTTGATCACGGGATGGCCGTCGAAATATTTCAGCTCCACCTCGAACTCGGTGCGGCCGTTGCCGAAATCCGTGGTGGTGTAGCCGCGGATATAGCCCTCATCCTTCAAGACGTCGAGCACGTGAGCGCGCAGCTTGGAGCCCGGCGTCGCCACCTTGTCCTTGCGGCGCATCTGCGCGTTGCGGATGCGGGTGAGCAAATCGCCCAACGGATCGTTGATCGCCATTTCGCTGCTCCCCTTACCAGCTGGACTTCACGAGGCCGGGCACGAGGCCGCGGGAACCGAGCTCGCGCAGAGCGATGCGCGACATTTTCAACTTGCGATAGAAAGCGCGCGGACGCCCCGAGACTTCGCAACGGTTGCGCACGCGGTTCGGCGCGGAGTTGCGCGGCAGCTCGGCGAGCTTGAGACGCGCCTCGAACCGCTCTTCCGCGGAAAGGCTTTCGTCGACGGCGACCGCCTTCAATCGCGCCCGCCGAGGGGCGAGCGACTTGGCGAGCTTCACCTTTCGCTTGTTATTCTCTATCGCGCTCTTCTTGGCCATTTGGTCTTGCCTTTTCGGTTACCGCGTTTGAGGGCTGGAGCTAAGCTCCAGCTTTTTCATTCAACGCGTTTTCGTCACGCGAACCGGAGGCCCGCTTCGCTCGAAAACGCTTTCAACGCCTCACTGCCGGAACGGGAAATTAAACGCCTTCAGCAAGGCGCGCGCTTCATCGTCGGTTTTCGCCGTCGTGCAAACGATCACGTCCATGCCCACGATCGACTCCGCCTTGTCGTAGTCGATCTCGGGGAACACGATGTGCTCCTTGATGCCGAGCGCGAAATTGCCGCGCCCGTCGAAGGACTTCGGATTGAGACCGCGGAAATCGCGAACGCGCGGCAGCGCGATGGTGATCAAGCGGTCGAGGAACTCATACATGCGCGTCTTGCGCAGCGTCACCTTGGCGCCGATCGGCATGTTCTCGCGCACCTTGAAGGTCGAGATCGCCAAACGCGCCCGCGTGATCACCGGCTTTTGACCGGCGATGAGCGCGAGGTCGCCCGCGGCGGCCGTCACCTTCTTGGTGTCGTTGACCGCCTCGCCAACGCCCATGTTCAGCACGATCTTCTCGATCGTCGGCACTTCATAGCTGTTCTTATAGCCGAACTGCTTGGTCATTTCGGCGCGAACGACCTCTTCGAAATGCTTCTTGAGGCGCGGCGTGTAGACGCCGGTCGGCAGCTCGGCCTTCACCGCGCCGCGCGAACCACGCTCCTCGCCGCCGGCGGCGGGCGTCGCCGCCTTGCTCTTGGCGGACTTCTTGCCCTCGGCGGCCTTCTCGGCGCCCTTCGCGGGCTTATCCCCGGCCTTGGCGGCCTTGGGCTTCTTTTCCTCAGCCATCGATCTGTTCTCCCGAACGCTTGGCGACGCGAACCTTGCGGCCGTCGTCGAGAATCTTGAATCCGACGTCGGTCGGCTTGCCGTCCTTGGGGTCGGCGATGGCGAGGTTGGACAGGTCGATCGGCGCCGATTTGGTCACGATCCCCGCCTCGCGGTCCTTGGTCTGGCGCTGGTGGCGCTTGACCTGATTGACGCCCTCGACGACGGCGCGGCCCTCGGCCGGCTGAACCTTGACGACCTCGCCGGTGCGGCCCTTGTCGCGACCCGCGAGCACGACCACCTTGTCGCCCTTCTTGATCTTGGCGGCCATTACAGCACCTCCGGCGCGAGCGAGATGATCTTCATGTGGTTCTTGGCGCGCAATTCGCGCGGGACCGGTCCGAAAATACGGGTGCCGATCGGCTCCTTCTGATTGTTGATCAGCACGGCCGCGTTCGAGTCGAATCTGATCGTCGAACCGTCGGCGCGCTTGATGTCCTTCGCCGTGCGAACAACGACGGCCTTCAGCACGTCGCCCTTCTTCACGCGGCCGCGCGGAATCGCCTCCTTGATGGACACGACGATAATGTCGCCCACGCCGGCATATTTGCGCTTCGAGCCGCCGAGCACCTTGATGCACATGACCCGGCGCGCGCCGGAGTTGTCGGCGACATCGAGATTTGTCTGCATCTGAATCATGGCTAATCCGCCTTTTTTATCCGGTCTGGTTTCGACGCGGGCGCCGACTTCGTCCGGAACCTTGCTTTACGCCCGCGGCACTCAAGCCTTGGGAGCGTTTTCCACCACGCGCCAGCGTTTCAATCTCGAAATCGGCGCGGTCTCCTCGATCGTCACGGCGTCGCCGACCTTGAAGGCGCCGGCTTCGTCATGCGCGTGATAGTTCTTGGTCCGACGCACCGTCTTCTGAAACAGCGGATGCGTAAAGCGGCGTTCGACCTTAACGACAACGGTCTTGTTCTGCTTGTCGCTGACGACGACGCCCTGGAGAATTCGCTTCGGCATGGCGCTCACTCAACCTTGGCTTTGGGCGCGCTTATGCGCGGCGATGGTCTTGATCCTCGCGATTTCGCGTCTCACGACGCGAACGCGGGAGGTGTTCTCGAGCTGCCCGGTGGCCCGCTGAAAGCGCAGATTGAACTGCTCTTTCTTCAGATTCAGGAGTTCGTCGTTCAATTGATCCTCGGATTGCGCGCGAAGATCGGACACATGCTGTTTGCTCTTCATGACGTCAAATCCTCACTCGGCGATGCGCTCGATAAAGCGCGTCTTGATCGGCAATTTCGCGGCGGCGAGAGTCAAGGCCTCGCGCGCCAGCGGCGCGGGAACGCCGTCGATCTCGAACATGATGCGGCCCGGCGCGACGCGCACCGCCCACAATTCCGGCGCGCCCTTGCCCTTGCCCATGCGCACTTCGGTCGGCTTCTTGGAAATCGGCACATCCGGGAAGATGCGGATCCACACGCGGCCGGCGCGCTTCATATGGCGCGTCATGGCGCGGCGAGCCGCCTCGATCTGACGGGCCGTGATGCGTTCCGGCTCCAGCGCCTTCAAGCCGAACTGCCCGAAGTTCAGCGAGAAGCCGCCCTTCGAGGCGCCACGGATGCGGCCCTTGAAGGCCTTGCGGAACTTGGTGCGTTTGGGTTGCAACATGTTGTCGAACTCTCGAATTCGGCTCTAGAGCAAGCTGATTGAAAAATCGCGGAGCGACTTTCCGAGCAGCGCTTGCTCGAAGTCATTTCTTGCGCCGTTACGCGGCGTCGCGTTCCCGGCGTCTGCCGCGATCGCGGTCTCTGTCGCGATCGCCGTGATGATGGTCTCCGCCGCCGCTGGCCTGCTCGGCGAAACGCTTGTCCTGCGCCATCGGATCGTGCTCGAGGATCTCGCCCTTGAAAATCCAGACCTTGATGCCGCAAGCGCCATAGGCCGTGTGCGCGGTGGCGACGCCATAATCCACATCGGCGCGCAACGTATGCAACGGCACGCGGCCTTCGCGATACCATTCGAGGCGCGCGATCTCGGCGCCGCCAAGACGGCCCGAGCAATTGATGCGAATGCCCTGGGCGCCGAGCCGCATCGCGGACTGGACGGCGCGCTTCATCGCGCGGCGGAAGGCGACGCGACGCTCCAACTGCTGAGCGATCGAGTCCGCGACGAGGGTCGCCTCGACCTCGGGCTTGCGCACTTCGACGATATTGATCACCACTTCGCTGCCGGTCAGCTTGCCGACGAGCTTGCGGATCTTGTCGATGTCCGCGCCCTTCTTGCCGATCACGACGCCGGGACGCGCCGAATAGATCGTCACGCGGCACTTCTTGTGCGGACGCTCGATCACGATGCGCGAAACCGCCGCCTGCTTCAAGGCCTTCATGATGGCTTCGCGAATGGCGATGTCTTCGTGCAAGAGCTTGGCGTATTCGCCCTTGGCCGCGAACCAACGCGAATCCCAAGTGCGGTTGACGCCAAGGCGCAGCCCGATCGGATTGACCTTCTGACCCATGGGGCGCTCCTTTAGGCCTGTGCCTGCGCTTGAACTTCGCGCACGATGATCGTGAGATTCGAGAAGGGCTTTTCGACGCGGCTGGCGCGGCCGCGCGCCCTCGCGTGGAAACGCTTCATGACCAGCGCCTTGCCCACGAAGGCTTGAGCGACGACGAGATCGTCGACGTCCAGGCTGTGGTTGTTCTCGGCGTTGGCGATCGCGCTCTCCAACGTCTTCTTCACGTCGAGGGCGCTGCGCTTGCGCGAGAACTCCAGATCGGCGAGCGCGCGCTCGACCTTCTTGCCGCGAATGAGCTGGGCCAGAAGATTGAGTTTCTGAGGCGAGACGCGCAGCATGCGCGCGACGGCCTTCGCCTCGTTTTCCGCGAGCCTGGGCGGGTTATTGGGCTTCGACATCGGCTTTAGCCTCTCTTCGACTTTTTGTCCGCCGCGTGACCGTGGAAGGTGCGCGTCGGAGAAAATTCGCCGAACTTATGCCCGATCATGTCTTCGCTGACATTGACCGGAATATGCTTGTGCCCGTTGTGAACGCCGAAAGTGAGGCCCACGAACTGCGGCAGGATCGTGGAGCGGCGGCTCCAGATCTTGATGACTTCCGAGCGACCCGTGCCGCGCGAGGCATCCGCCTTCTTGAGCAGATAGCCGTCGACGAACGGGCCCTTCCAAATAGAACGAGCCATGGATCAGCCCTTTTTCTTGCGGGCGTGTCGCGAGGACACGATGAAACGATCTGTCGATTTGTTGCTGCGGGTCTTCTTGCCCTTGGTCGGCTTGCCCCACGGCGTCACCGGATGCCGACCGCCCGAGGTGCGGCCTTCGCCGCCGCCGTGCGGATGGTCGATCGGGTTCATGGTCACGCCGCGATTGTGCGGGCGGCGACCAAGCCAGCGCGAACGACCCGCCTTGGCGATCGTGGTGTTCATGTGGTCCGGATTCGACACCGAGCCGATGGTGGCGAAGCACTGCCCATGCACCAGGCGCTGCTCGCCCGAGTTCAGGCGCAGGATCACATAACCCTGATCGCGGCCCACGATTTGCGCGAAAGTCCCGGCCGATCTGGCGATCGCCCCGCCCTTGCCGATTTTCATTTCGACATTATGGACGATCGTGCCGACCGGAATATTGGCCGCCGGCATCGCATTGCCCGGCTTCACGTCGACTTGCTGGCCGGAGATCACTTCGTCGCCGACGGCGAGCCGCTGCGGCGCGAGAATATAGGACAGCTCGCCATCCGCATAGCGGATCAACGCGATAAAGGCGGTGCGATTGGGATCGTATTCGAGCCGTTCGACCTTGGCCGGCACGTCGAGCTTGCGACGCTTGAAGTCGACGATGCGATAGGTCTGCTTATGGCCGCCGCCACGAAAGCGCACGGTGACGCGGCCATGGTTGTTGCGGCCGCCCTTCGACGACTGACCTTCGGTCAGCGCCTTCACCGGCTTGCCTTTATAGAGGTCCTTGCGGTCCACGATCACGAGCTGGCGAAGGCTCGGCGTGACCGGCTTGAATGTCTTCAGCGCCATGTTCTTGTCCTCGAGCCTTCCCTTAGAGTCCCGTCGTCACGTCGATCTTATGGCCTTCGGCGAGCGTCACGACCGCCTTCTTCACGTCGCTCTGCTTGCCGCGCACGCCGCGAAAGGCCTTCGTCTTGCCCTTGCGCACCAAGGTGTTGACGCCATCGACCTTGACATCGAACAGACCTTCGACCGCCGCCTTGATCTGCGGCTTGGTCGCGGTGCGAGCGACCCGGAAAACCACCTGATTATTCTCGGCGGCGAGCGTCGCTTTCTCGGTGATGACCGGAGCGACGATGACGTCGTAATGGCGGGGATCCTTGCTCATTTCAGCCGCGCCTCCAGCGCATCGACCGCCGAGCGGGTCAAAACCAGCTTGTCGCGACGGATAATGTCGTAAACATTGACGCCCTCGACCGGCAACACGTCGATCTTGGGCAGATTGCGGGCGGCGAGCGCGAAATTGATCTGCGGCGCGGCGCCGTCGATGATCAGCGCGCTCGCGAGACCGGTCTTGTCGAAACCCGCCTTCAGCAGCTTCGTCTTCGGTTCGGCGAGCTGGGCGTTTTCCCAGATCACGATCGCGCCGTCCTTGGCTTTCGCCGAAAGAGCGTGCTTGAGCGCCAACGCCTTGACCTTCTTGGTGAGGTCATGCTCGTGGCTGCGCACCTGCGGGCCGAAAGCCCGGCCGCCGCCGCGGAACTGCGGAACGCGCGCGGAGCCGTGACGGGCGCCGCCGGTGCCCTTTTGCTTATACATCTTCTTGCCGGTCCGGGCGATCTCCGCCCGGTTCTTCACGGCGTGCGTTCCCGCCCGCCGCTTGGCGAGCTGCCAGCGGATCATGCGGAAAATCAAATCCGCGCGCGGCTCGAGGCCAAACACCTCTTCGGAGAGCTCGATCGAACCGGCCGTCTGACCGTCGAACGACGTAACGTCGATCTTCACGGCTCAGTCCTCCTTCTTTTCTTCTTGCGGGGCGGAGGCTGGATTCCGGCAGCCGGAACTTGCCGGGCTGCGGAGCCTCCGCCGGAAGCGCGCGCTTCACAGCGTCGCGCACGAAAATCCAACCGCCGGCGTGTCCGGGAACCGCGCCCTCGACCAGCACCAGACCGCGCGTCACGTCAAGCTGGACCACGCGCAGATTCTGCGTGGTCACGCGGTCGGTGCCCATATGCCCGGCCATCTTCTTGTTCTTGAAGGTCTTGCCGGGGTCCTGGCGTCCGCCGGTCGAACCGTGCGAACGATGCGACACCGAGACGCCGTGAGTGGCGCGCAGACCGCCGAAGTTCCAACGCTTCATCGGCCCGGCGAAGCCCTTGCCGATGGTCGTGCCCGTCACGTCGACGAATTGACCGACCACGAAATGATCCGCGGTGATTTCCGCGCCGACCGGCAACAGGCCGGCTTCGTCGACGCGAAACTCGGCGAGCTTCATCTTGGGCTCGACCTTCGCCACCGCGAAGCGTCCGCGCTCCGCCTTGGAGACGTTCTTGACCTTGGCGCGGCCGATGCCGAGCTGCACGGCGGTGTAGCCGTTCTGCTCCTGCGTCCGGTGCGCGACGACTTGACAGCCGTCGAGCTTGAGAACCGTGACCGGCACATGTTCGCCCGCATCGGTGAAGATGCGGGTCATTCCGACCTTTTGCGCGATAACGCCCGACCGCATGATCCAATTCCTTCGCTGGGCGCTCGATTTCTAAGAGCCGCCCGAATTCCTCATATGCCTTAAAGCTTGATCTCGACGTCGACGCCGGCCGCGAGATCGAGCTTCATCAACGCGTCCACGGTTTGCGGCGTGGGGTCGACGATGTCGAGAACGCGCTTATGCGTCCTGATTTCGAACTGCTCGCGCGACTTCTTGTCGATGTGAGGCGAGCGGTTGACCGTGAATTTCTCGATCTTCGTGGGCAGCGGAATCGGCCCGCGCACATGCGCGCCGGTGCGCTTGGCCGTCGAGACGATTTCCTTCGTCGACGTATCGAGAATCCGGTGGTCGAATGCCTTTAGACGGATCCGGATGTTCTGACCGTTCATTGTCTCTTCCTCGATGGACCGCGATCCCTCTCGGATCGCTTCTGGACCGCGAGCCTTGAAGCCCGCAATCCTTATTCTTGCGTTTGCGAGCCTGAAGGCTCGCGGTCCATGAATGTTACTCGATGATGCTGGCGACCACGCCGGCTCCAACCGTCCTGCCGCCTTCGCGGATGGCGAAGCGCAGCTTCTCTTCCATCGCGATCGGCACGATCAGCGCGACTTCCATCGCGACGTTGTCGCCCGGCATCACCATTTCGACGCCCTCGGGCAGCGTCACGATGCCGGTCACGTCCGTCGTGCGGAAGTAGAACTGCGGGCGGTAGTTGGTGAAGAACGGCGTGTGGCGGCCGCCCTCTTCCTTCGTCAGAATATAGGCCTCGGCCTTGAACTTGGTGTGCGGCTTGACCGAGCCCGGCTTGCACAGCACCTGGCCGCGCTCGACGTCCTCGCGCTTCGTGCCGCGCAGCAGGCAGCCCACATTGTCGCCCGCCTCGCCCTGATCGAGCAGCTTGCGGAACATTTCAACGCCGGTCACCGTCGATTTCACCGTCGCGCGAATGCCGACGATCTCGACTTCCTCGCCGACCTTGATGATGCCGCGCTCGATGCGCCCCGTCACCACCGTGCCGCGGCCCGAAATCGAGAACACGTCCTCGACCGGCATCAGGAACGGCTGATCCTTCGGACGCTCCGGCTGCGGAATATATTCGTCCACCGTCTGCATCAGCTTCAGGATCGCGTCATGGCCGATCTCGGGGTTCTTGTTCTCCAGCGCGCACAGCGCCGAGCCCTTGGTGATCGGAATGTCGTCGCCGGGGAACTCATACTTCGACAGCAATTCGCGAACCTCGAGCTCGACCAGCTCAAGCAGTTCCGGATCGTCGACCATGTCGACCTTGTTCAGGAACACCACCAGCGCGGGAACGCCGACCTGGCGCGCCAGAAGAATATGCTCGCGCGTCTGCGGCATCGGGCCGTCGGCCGCCGAAACCACCAGGATCGCGCCGTCCATCTGCGCCGCGCCGGTGATCATGTTCTTCACATAATCGGCGTGGCCGGGGCAGTCGACGTGCGCGTAGTGGCGGTTCGCGGTCTCATATTCGACATGCGCCGTCGAGATCGTGATGCCGCGCGCGCGCTCCTCCGGAGCCTTGTCGATCTGGTCGTAGGCCGTGAAGGTCGCCCCGCCCGTCTCCGCCAAAACCTTGGTGATCGCCGCCGTCAAGGACGTCTTGCCATGGTCCACGTGACCAATCGTCCCGATGTTGCAATGCGGCTTGTTGCGTGAGAACTTTTCCTTGGCCATGGCCAGTCTCCTTGGTCGTTCCTAAAACCCAGCGCGATCTAGCTTCAGGCGAACTTCGCCTGAACCTTCTTCGATTCGCCCTCGGGCACTTGTTCGTAGTGATCGAATTGCATCGTGTAGTTGGCGCGGCCCTGCGTGCCGGAGCGCAACTGATTGACATAGCCGAACATATTGGCGAGCGGCACCATCGCGTCGATCACCACCGCATTGGCGCGCATGTCCTGACCCAGGATTTGGCCGCGGCGAGAATTGAGATCGCCGATCACGAAGCCGGTATATTCCTCCGGCGTCACGACCTCGACCTTCATGATCGGTTCGAGCAGAACCGAGCCGCCCTTCTGCAGAGCCTCCCGGGTCGCCGCGCGAGAGGCGATTTCGAAGGCGAGCACAGAGGAGTCCACGTCGTGGAACGCGCCGTCGAACAGCGTGGCCTTGAGATCGACCACCGGGAAGCCGGCGAGAATGCCGGAGCCCATGACGGAATTAATGCCCTTCTCGACGCCGGGGATATATTCCTTCGGCACCGCGCCGCCGACGATCTGGCTGTCGAACACATTGCCGCCGCCGGCTTCGTTCGGCTCGAACACGATTTTCACGCGCGCGAACTGGCCAGTGCCGCCGGTCTGCTTCTTATGCGTGTAGTCGATTTCCGTCTTGCGCGAGAGCCGCTCGCGATAGGCCACCTGCGGCGCGCCGATATTGGCGTCGACCTTATAAGTGCGGCGCAAAATGTCGACCTTGATGTCGAGATGGAGCTCGCCCATGCCCTTCAGAATGGTCTGGCCGCTCTCTTGATCAGTCGAAACGCGGAAAGACGGGTCCTCGGCCGCGAGCTTCGACAGCGCGATGCCGAGCTTCTCTTGGTCGGCCTTGGACTTTGGCTCGATCGCGATCTCGATGACCGGCTCGGGGAACTCCATGCGCTCCAGAATGACGGTCTTCTGCAAATCGCAAAGCGTATCGCCGGTGCGCGTGTCCTTGAGGCCGGCCAGCGCCACGATGTCGCCGGAGAAGGCTTCCTTGATGTCTTCGCGGTTATTGGCGTGCATCAGCAGCATGCGGCCGACGCGCTCCTTGCGGTCCTTGGTCGAGTTCAGCACGGTCGTGCCGGATTCGATCTTGCCCGAATAGACGCGGCAAAAGGTGATGGTGCCGACGAAGGGGTCGTCCATGATCTTGAAGGCGAGCATGGAGAAAGGCTCGTCGTCGGACGGATTGCGCACCATTTCCGCGCCGGTGTCCATGTCGATGCCCTTGATCGCTTCGCGATCGATGGGCGACGGCAGATAATGCACGACCGCGTCGAGAAGAGGCTGAACGCCCTTGTTCTTGAAGGCGGAGCCGCAGAACACCGGCACGAAGGCGACGCGGCGCACGGCGAGCCGAATAAGCCGATGCAAAGTCTCTTCGCTCGGCTCCGTTCCGTCGAGATAGGCGGCCATGGCGTCGTCGTCGAGCTCGACCGCGGCGTCGATCAGCAGCGTGCGATATTTCTTCGCTTCGTCAAGCAGATCGGCCGGGATTTCCTCGTCGTGATATTTCGCGCCGAGGCCCTCGTCTTCCCAAACCACGGCCTTCATGCGGACAAGGTCGATTATGCCCTTGAAGTTATTCTCCGAGCCGATCGGCAACTGCGCGCACACCGGACGGCCGCCGACGCGGGTCTTGATTTCCTCGACGCAGCGGAAGAAGTCGGCGCCGATCTTGTCCATCTTATTGACGAACACGATGCGCGGCACATGATATTTGTCGGCCTGACGCCAAACGGTCTCGGTCTGCGGTTCGACGCCCTGATTGCCGTCGAGAACGCAAACCGCGCCGTCGAGCACGCGCAGCGAACGCTCGACCTCGATGGTGAAGTCGACGTGGCCGGGCGTGTCGATGATGTTGAGGCGCTTGCCGTTCCAAATCGTCGTCGTGGCGGCGGAAGTGATGGTGATGCCGCGCTCTTGCTCCTGCTCCATCCAATCCATCGTCGCGGCGCCCTCATGCACCTCGCCGATTTTATGGCTCTTGCCGGAATAATAGAGGATACGCTCGGTCGTCGTGGTTTTTCCCGCGTCGATATGCGCCATGATGCCGAAGTTGCGGTAGTCCTCGATGGGATGAGAGCGGGGCATTGGATCGTCCTCGATGGGCGCGAAGCGCCGTTACCAGCGGTAATGCGAAAAGGCGCGGTTGGCTTCCGCCATGCGGTGCGTGTCTTCGCGCTTCTTCACGGCGGCGCCGCGGTTGTTGGAGGCGTCGAGCAATTCGGCCGACAGCCGGTCCACCATGGTTTTGTCATTGCGGTCGCGCGCGGCGTTGATGATCCAACGGATCGCCAGCGCCTGACGCCGCTCGTTGCGCACCTCGACCGGCACCTGATAGGTGGCGCCGCCGACGCGGCGAGACCGCACTTCGATGGCCGGCGCGACATTCTCGAGCGCCGTTTTGAAGACGCCGAGCGGATCGCTCTTGGCCTTGGCCTCGATAATGTCGAAGGCGCCGTAGACGATCGCTTCCGCGACCGACTTCTTGCCGTCGTACATGATGGAATTCATGAACTTCGCGAGAACGAGATCGCCGAACTTGGCGTCCTCGATGACTTCCCGCTTTTCCGCTCTGTGACGTCGCGACATCGCCCTGGCTCCTTACTTCGGACGCTTCGCGCCATATTTCGAACGGCGCTGTTTACGGTCCTTCACGCCCTGCGTGTCGAGCACGCCGCGCAAAATGTGATAACGAACGCCCGGAAGATCCTTCACGCGGCCGCCGCGGATCATCACCACCGAGTGCTCCTGCAGATTATGGCCCTCGCCGGGGATGTAGCCGATAACCTCGAAGCCATTGGTCAGACGCACCTTGGCGACCTTGCGCAGAGCCGAGTTGGGCTTCTTGGGGGTCGTCGTGTAGACGCGCGTGCATACGCCGCGCTTCTGCGGACAGGCGCCGAGATGGCGCGACTTTTCGCGGTATGTCTTCGGTTGCCGCGGTTTGCGGATCAACTGGCTGATCGTCGGCATCAAGCTTTCCTTCGCTTCGAGCGAATGGTGAATTCGTTTGTTAACCCGTCCGGCGTCGCCCAGGCGACGCAAACGAGCCGAGCGCACTCGACCTATCGGCCGAGGCGCTCCAAGCGCAGAGGATCCCGGCGAACCGGGATCGTGCCTTCCTGTCCCACGCCGCGAGGCGGGGAATGATTACCAACGAACCTCGCGGTCCAGCAGGTTTGGCGTTCACAGGCAAGGCGACAGCGTTTAGTTTCGAAGTATCGCGAACGAGGCGTTGGCGAAGGCGTGAAACTACGGCCTGTCGGAGTTCGCGGAAACTAATCGCGGCTCCCCGCCACGTCAAGCGAAGAATGAAAAAACACGCGCGATTTTTCCGTCATCGTCGAAAATTTTTTCGCGCGACATCTGAGCGAAGCTAATCGCGCCCGCTTCCCTCCGCGTGGAGTCGCCTGGAACAGCAGGGGGTTTAGCCGCGCGGCGGCGCGACCCGATGGGCGACTTTCCCGAGACAAACACTCGCTCGAAACGTCGCCGGCGGTTCAAATAAAGGCGAGCAAATTCACTGACAATGCGTATCCGAGGCCGACGCCGAGCGCCACGCCGGCGGCCACGTCGCTGGGATAGTGATGACCCGTCGCGACGCGCGACCAGGCCATGCAGCAAGCCATCACGACCGCCGAAACCGCCGCCGCGGGCCACAACAACACGACCGGCGCGAGCACGCCGGTCAAGGTCATGGCGTGACCGCTCGGAAAGGAATGTTCGTCGAGCGTGTCGAGCAGGGACGGCACGCGCGGATCGACCTTGAACGGGCGCAAGCGCTTAAATCGCCGTTTGATGATCGGATACAAAATATGCGTCAGCGCGGCGTTCGCCGCCGCGAGTAGGATCATACGTTTGCCGTCGTCCCAGCCCCATGCCGCGAATATGATCGCGGCGAGGATCGGATAGATCCAGCCATTGCCAAGCTTGCTGATGGCGACCGCGAATACGCGTCCCGCGGGCGAGCGTTCGGCGGCGGCGCTTATTCGCCGTACGACCGCGAGGTCGGCCGCCACGAATTTGGAGCCCCAGAACGTCGCGCGCGGAGCGAACGTTCCGAGCGCTAGGAGGCGGGGGAGGCGCGTCGTCGACGCGAGAGGATTTGGCATGAATGTCATGCCAAGACACTAGTGGATCGATGCTGCGCTTTTGTGCCGCTTATGCGTCGTTCGCGTGACGCGGATCATTACAAGTTAATGACATTGCGGGCTATTTGAATTGTTTGAAAGATCTCTTGCTCGCGGAATATGCGATCGCATCGACCATTGCGCGCCGCCAAGTCCGCGCTTGGAAAAGCGGCGCGCTCGGCGCCGCCCAGGCGATCGTTTCAGCCGGAGAAAGCGCCCAACGTGGCTTTGATTTGCTCGGCCTGCGCCTTGAGCCTGTCGTTATCGGCCATGGTTCCCGGCGGGCGCAGCGCGACGCCGGCCCAGCGCGGCAGGATGTGGAAATGCAGGTGAAAAATCACCTGCCCGCCGGCGCTCTCATTAAATTGCTGCAAGGTCAGGCCTTCGGCGTCAAACGCCGTCTTCACCGCCTTGGCCACGTGCTGCACGCGCTTGATCAGCCGCGCCAGATTTTCCGGATCGACGTCGATGAGCCCGCGCGCCGGTTGCTTGGGGATCACCAGCGTATGGCCCTCGGCGCGCGGCATGATGTCCATCATGGCGAGAGCGATGTCGTCCTCATAGACCTTATGCGCGGGTATTTCGCCGCGCAGGATTTTGGCGAAGATGTTTTGCGGATCATAAGCGACGGACATGGTCTCCTCCTGGCGCGGGGCTCTCAATCGCTATTGTTCGAAGGCGGGGATATTGGTCTTTCGGAACGGGCTCGCGGGATAGACGCCGAGAATTTCCACCTCGCGCGAGAAGAAGCGCAGTTCTTCGAGCGCTCGCGCCAGCGCGGGTTGATCGGGGCGGCCGTCGACATCGGCGAGAAAGCGCGTCGCCGCGAATTCGCCGTCGACCATATAGCTTTCCAGTTTCGTCATATTGACGCCATTGGTGGCGAAGCCCCCGAGCGCCTTGTAAAGCGCCGCCGGCACGTTGCGCACGCGGAAGATGAAGGTGGTCATCGTCGCCGCCTCGATCTCCGTCGGCCATTGCGCGGTCTTCGAGAGCACCACGAATCGCGTGGTGTTATGCGCCTCGTCCTCGACGTTTTCCGCGAGAATATCGAGCCCGTAAATGTCGGCGGCGAGTTTTGGGGCGAGCGCCGCCTTGGTTGGATCGTTCCATTCGGCGATTTCGCGCGCGGCGCCGGCCGTGTCGCCCGCCGTGAAGGCCGCGAGCCGCAATTGATGAATGATCTTGCGGCATTGTCCGAGCGCGTGCACATGGCTGTAGACGCCCCTCAAGCCGCCAAGCGCGGCGCCGCGCGGCGCCATCAATTGAAAGTGGATCGGCAAAAAATATTCGCCGACGATATGAAGCCCGGAATTGGGCAGGAAATGGTGAATGTCCGCGACCCGTCCGGCGATCGAGTTCTCGATCGGGATCATCGCCAGCATCGCCGCGCCGTCGGTGACGGCCGCGAAGGCGTCCTCGAAGCTGGCGCAAGGCAGCGGCGTCATCAGCGGATAGGCGTCGCGGCAGGCGATGTCGGAATTGGCTCCAGGCTCCCCTTGATAGGCGATGAATTCGGTCACGCGTCACCCTCACATTCGCTAGCTACCCGGCGCGCCGCGTCGAGGTCGCGCTCCGTATCCACCGACGGCCCGGCTTTGTCCAGCAGGGCGGCGTCGATGCGCATGCCGTCCTCCAGCGCGCGGAGTTGTTCGAGCCGCTCGCGTTTCTCCAGCGGCGAAACGGGCAGGCTGACAAATCGCTCGAACGCGGCGCGGCGAAAGACGTAAACGCCGAGATGATGATAGTACGGCCCCTCGCCAAAGGGCGCGCGGGCGCGCGTGAAATAGAGCGCGCGCAGACGATTCGGCGATATTTGACCGCCGACCATTTTCACGACGTCGGGATCGTCTTCCTCGCCGGGGAGCGCCAAGGTCGCCAAGGTCGCCATGTCGACGCGCGGATCGCTCAACAGCGCCGCGGCGGCCCCGATCGCCCCGCTCGGCAGGAACGGCTGATCGCCCTGAAGATCGACGACGACATCGTATTTTCGCGCCGGATCGATTCGGCCCAGCGCCTCGCCGATGCGGTCGAGGCCGCAGGCGTGCGCGCCCGCGGTCATGACGGCTTGGCCGCCCGCGGCCTCGACCGCCTCGACGATCTCGCGCGCGTCGGTCGCGACAACGACCGGGCCGAGACCGGCCTCCATTCCGCGCGCCAGCACGTGAGCGATCATCGGCTTGCCCGAGATCAAGGCTAGCGCCTTGCCGGGCAGGCGCGTCGACCCCAGCCGCGCGGGGATGAAAATGATCGGATTCACGGCCGTCGCCGCCTGTCGCATGGGCGCGGGCGACGCCGCGCCATCAAAGCCTCGCCTAGAGCAAGCTCTTAAAAAAGTTGATAGACTTTTTCGTTTAAGAGCTTGCTCCAATATTTTGATTTGGAGCGACTTCTTATCGTTCGAACGATTTCGTTCGAACGGAAAGCGCTCTAATAGTCGTTTTTGTCCTCGGCCGCCCAGCCCTTCTCGGTCTTGGAGAAATGCAACGAGCCTTCGCTCTTCAATATTTCGTTTTTCGGGAACGTCTGATCCGCCGCGATTCCGAGCAGGGCGCAGGGGCCGCGCTCTTTTTCCTCGGCGCATTTGGCTTCATAGCCGTCCGGGAACTGGATTTCGGACTCGTACCAATATTCGTAAACGTCCTGCGTTCCGATATGCGCCTCGCGTCCCTGAGTCTTCTTGAAGGAGACGATATTGGCGGGAACGCCCGAACGCTGCAACAGGTTGCGCAGCACTCTCGCTCCAGCGGCGTCGCCCGGCTCGCGACTTCCGCCGCATGCCGCCAAGGCGAAAACGGCCGCCAGGGCCAGGGTTATTTTTATCATGGGCTTGTTCATTCATTTCCCCTCGCGCCGCGGTTGCTCCGGACGCCGTTTTTGCTGTGCCGAGGCCGGCGTGACAAGGCCAAAAAGAACCCCTCCCACCCGGCGGATCAGCGCCTTCCGAGAAAGATTGCCCTCGATTTGCGAGGTCTGGGGAAATTCATATCAGATAGTTGCATTTCTGTGCAGCAGATGTATTCTCCTCGCGCCAAATGAGTTGCGCGTCTGGCGGCGTCGAAGGGCACCTAGAAGACCCGAACGTCCGTTGTAGGTTCGATGCGTATCGGCACAGAACTTTGAATACCCTACGGAGTGCTCAGGTCCGCCGCATCTCCTGGGTCCGTGGGGTTGGCCGGTTAGTGTTGGGTTGGAGTGGCCTCCTTGAAGCCCCGCGCTAACCGGCCGCCTTCATTTTAGGAAGGCCTGGACCGAAGCCCCGCTTCTCAATCCGCCAGCTTCTCAATGCACGACGAGCGTCGCTTCCGCGACCGCCCCGGGTGCTCCGCGCGACTCCGGAGCCTTTTCCAAGCCCGCCAAAACAAAGCTCTAAATCATGTTCATGTTTCGATGAAACGCGAACATGATTTAGAGCCTGCTTTCGCGTCCATACGGAGGCCGCGGACGATTCTGGCGGCGCTTTAAAGACGCCCCGCCGGCGCGAGGCGCGCGGCGAATCTCGCCACGGGCGTCTTACTTGATTTTGGTTTCCTTGAACTCGACATGCTTCTTGACGACCGGATCGTATTTCTTGAACACGAATTTCTCGGTCTTGGTGCGAGCGTTCTTTTTGGTGACATAGAAAAAGCCGGTGTCGGCGGTCGACAGCAGCTTGATCTTGATCATGGCGGCCTTTGCCATCGGGTCGTTCCAATCCTAAAAAAAGTGAATACGGCCCCGCCGCCGCGTTATGCGCCGGGCAAGGTCCGAATTTGCGCGCACCATAAGCGCGCGCGCCCTTTTGTCAAGGCGGGCGGAAGGGCTCAAAACGATCGGCGACGCTTCGCGCGCATTCGAAATCGCCTCTTGCCTCGACTGCGCGAAGCAGCGACAAATCGGCGCTTCCACGGGGGAATTGACCATGCCGCGCATAATCCTCGCCGTTCTGCTTTTCGCGCTGGCTTCGCCGGCCTCCGCGCTGGATCGCGTGACCTTCGCCACCAACTGGCGCGCGCAGGCGGAGCATGGCGGCTTTTATCAGGCGGTCGTCGATGGGACTTACGCGCGCTACGGGCTCGACGTAAAGATCCAGCAAGGCGGCCCGCAGACCAATGCGCGTCTGCTGCTCGCGGCGGGCCGCGTCGATTTCGCGATGGGGGCCAATCTCATTCAGACTTTCGAAGCGGTCCAGCAAAAAATCCCCGTGATCGTCGTCGCCAGCATGTTCCAGATCGATCCGGTGATTTTAATGTCGCATCCTGGCGTCGGCTTCGACCGTTTCGAGGATCTGCCCAAGGCGACCGCCTTCATCGCCAGCGACATGCTGGCGTCGGTCTATCAATGGCTGAAACAGGCTTACGGTTTTCGCGAAGAGAAGGTGAAGCCCTATGGCTTCAATCCGGCCCCCTTCATCGCCGATCCGCATTCGATCGAGCAAGGCTTTTTGACCTCCGAGCCCTATCAGGTCGAGCGCGTGGGCGGCTTCAAGCCCAATGTGTTTCTGCTGGCCGATTACGGCTACGACAGCTATTCGACGACGATCGAGGCGCGCGCCGAAACCATCAAGAAGAACCCCGACCTCGTGCAACGCTTCGTCGACGCGTCGATTATCGGCTGGCGCAATTATATTCACGGCGACAACGGCGCGGCCAACGCCGCGATCAAGCGCGACAATCCCGAGATGACCGACGGTCAGCTCGCTTATTCGATCGCCAAGCTCAGGGAGCGCGGCGTCGTCGACTTCGGGCGACGCGCAAACGCTCGGCATAGGCGCGATGACCGATGCGCGCATCAAGAGCTTTTTCGACAAAATGGCGCGGGCCGGGGTCGTTCCCGCCGATCTGCCCTACAAACAAGGCTATACGCTGCAATTCGTGAATAAGGGCGTCGGACTGGAGCAGGCCGCCAAATGACGCCGCCCGCGCGAGGCGCGCCGCTGGTCTCGCTGCGCGGCGTCGGCAAGAGTTTCGACGGCGGCCTCGAAGTGCTGCGCGCGCTCGATCTCGATGTTTATCCCGGCGAGACCGTCACGCTGCTCGGCCCGTCCGGCTGCGGCAAATCGACGGCGCTGCGCCTCCTCGCCGGTCTGACGCGGCCGACGCGCGGAGAAATTCTTTGGGCCGATCCCGCCCAGCGCGAGCGGCTGGGCTTCGTGTTTCAGGACGCGACACTGCTGCCCTGGCTCGACGTTTTCGGCAATGTCTACCTGCCGTCGCGGCTCGCGGGCGTCTCCCGGGCGCGGGCGGCGCCGCGCGTCGAGGAGGCGCTGGCGCTGGTCGGCCTGTCGGGGTTCCGCGAGGCGCTGCCGCGCGAGCTTTCGGGCGGCATGAAAATGCGCTGCGCCATCGCCCGCGCGCTGGTGACGCGCCCCGCCCTGCTGCTCATGGACGAGCCTTTCGCTGCGCTCGACGAGGTGACGCGCATCAAGCTCAACAACGATCTGCTGGCCTTGAAGGCGAGGCTCGACACGACCATCGTCTTCGTCACCCATTCGGTCGGCGAGAGCGTTTATCTTTCTACGCGGATCGTCGTGCTGGCGGCCAAGGGCGGCGAGATCATCGACCAAATCCCGGTCGATCCCGGCATGACGCGCGACGCGGAATATCGCCTCGGCCCGGCGTTTTCGCAGCTTTCGCGCCGCGCCTCGAACGCCCTGCGCCGCGCCATGGGGGAGGACGAGCCATGAGCGCGTCGCGACTGAATTGGCGCGAAATTTTGATGGCGGCCGCGCCGCCGCTCTTGGCCTTCGCGGCTTTTCTCGCGCTGTGGGAGTCGGTCGTTCGGCTGCGGGGAATACCCCCCTATGTGCTGCCGGCGCCGAGCATTATCCTGCAAAAGCTGATCGAGGATCGCGAATTGCTGTTTTCGTCGCTGCTCGTCACCTTGTCGATCACGCTTCAGGCGCTGGCGCTGGCGACGGTTTGCGGCGTGCTGCTGGCATTGGCGATGGCGCAATCCAAATGGCTGGCGCGCACATTGACGCCCTACGCGATCATGCTTCAGGTGACGCCCATCGTCGCCATCGCGCCGCTGCTGCTGGTCTATCTTTCGCCGCCGCGCGCCGTGCTGGTCTGCGCTTTTCTGGTGGCGTTTTTTCCGATCCTGTCGAACACGGCGCTGGGGCTCGCCTCGGTCGATCACGCGCTGCTCGATCTGTTCGATCTCTATCACGCCTCGGCGTGGCGGCGGCTGATCTATCTGCGCGCGCCGGCGGCGCTGCCGCAGTTTCTCGCCGGGCTGCGCATCGCCGGCGGCCTTGCGTTGATCGGCGCGGTCGTGGCGGAACTGGCGGCGGGCGCCGCCGGGCAAGGAACCGGCCTCGCCTTCCGCATCGTCGAGGCGGGTTTTAGGCTCGACATACCCCGCATGTTCGCGGCGCTGGCGCTGCTGTCTTTCACCGGCGTCGCGATCTACGGCGCGCTGTCCCTGCTGACTTATTATTCGCTGCGCCGCTGGCACGAGAGCGCGCGCGAGCGAGGGGCTTGACCCCTCGCCGCCGCGCTTAATGCCCTTTTACGCCTTCTTCCCCGCCGCGATCACGTCCTCGATGCTGCGCAGGCCGGTGGTCGGGGCGTTGACCAGCACCGCCATGTTTCCGGGGGCGTGCTGGTTCTTCCACATTTTGGTGTGCGCCAGCGGGATCTTGTCCCAGGGAAACACCTCGGACATGCAGGGGTCGACGCGCCGGTCGATGACGAAGCGATTGGCGGCGGCCGCCTGTTTCAGATGCGCGAAATGCGAGCCCTGGATGCGCTTTTGCCGCATCCAGACATAGCGCGCGTCGAAGGTCAGGTTGAAGCCCGTGGTGCCCGCGCAGAACACCACCATGCCGCCGCGCTTGACGACGAGGCAGGAGACCGGAAAAGTCTGCTCGCCAGGGTGCTCGAAGACGATGTCCACGTCCTTCTTGCCGGTGATGTCCCAGATCGCCTTGCCGAAGGCGCGGGCGTTCTTGGTCCATTCGTTATATTCGGGCGTGTTGACCGTGGGCATTTGCCCCCAGCATTTGAAATGTTTGCGGTTGATGACGCCCTTGGCGCCGAGCGAGAGCACGTAATCGCGCTTGCTCTCGTCGGAGATGATGCCGATCGCGTTGGCGCCCGCCGCCGCGCAAAGCTGCACGCCGAACACGCCCAAACCGCCCGAGGCGCCCCAGATCAGCACATTGTCCGACGGCTTCAAGCGGTGCGGCTCGTGGCCGAACAACATGCGATAGGCGGTTGCGAGCGTCAGCGTGTAGCAGGCCGATTCTTCCCAGGTGAGATGCTTGGGCCGCTCCATCAACTGGCGGTCCTGCACGCGGCAGAACTGCGCGAAGGAGCCGTCCGGCGTCTCATAGCCCCAGATGCGCTGCGAGGCCGAGAACATCGGATCGCCGCCGTTGCACTCCTCGTCGTCTCCGTCGTCCTGGTTGCAGTGGACGACGACCTCGTCGCCGACCTTCCAGCGCTTGACCTTGGAGCCGACCTTCCAGACGATTCCGGCGGCGTCGGAGCCCGCGATATGATAGGGGTGCTTATGCGCGTCGAGCACCGAGATCGGCTGACCCAGCGCGGCCCAGACGCCGTTATAATTAACGCCCGCCGCCATCACCAATACGAGCACGTCGTGGCTGTCGAGTTCCCAGGTCGGCACGACCTCGAGCTGCATGGCCTCCTCGGGCGGCCCGTGCCGCTCCTTGCGGACGACCCAGGCGTACATATTCGCGGGGACGTGCCCAAGCGGCGGAATCTCGCCCAATTCATAGAGGTCTTTGGCTTCGCTCAACGTTGCGTCTCCTTACGGGAGGATTTTGGCCCCGCCCAAGGCGGCTGGTTTCGGGCGCTATTCATATACGCCCTGCTTTCGCCTGAATAGGGTCATCTGTCCGTCATGGCCCGGCGTTGATACATCGGAGAAAGTTTACGATAAAGCGCCCCCCGCGCCGCTCCGGTTGGCGCGGGCGCGGCGTTTCGGCTAAGCACCAGCACGCGCCTTCGCGCTCAAGGACCCCGCGATGTTTCCAAAGCCCGTGTCAGAATTGAAGCCCAACACCTACGCCTATGAACAGACGCCGCTGGTCAAGCCGACCGGCTTTCGCGAATATGACGCGCGCTGGCTGTTCGAGAAAGAGCTCAATCTGATGGGCGTGCAGGCGCTGGGTCTTGGTCTCGGCACGCTGCTGCATGAAATGGGCGTGCCGCTGGAGCTGGCGACGGGCCACGACTACCGCGCCTATTCCGCGTCGATCAAACTCGCGATGATCACCGGCCTGATGGGCGCCGGCGTGCGGGTCCACGACATCGGCCTCGCTCTGTCGCCGATGGCCTATTTCGCCCAGTTCGAACTCGACGTTCCCGCCGTCGCCATGGTCACGGCGTCGCACAACGACAATGGCTGGACCGGCGTCAAGATGGGCGCGCAGCGGCCCGTCACCTTCGGTCCCGAGGAAATGGGCCGGCTGAAGGAAATCGTGCTGTCCGGCGAAATTCCGCCTCGCGGACGGCGGCTCTTACCGCTTCGTCGAGAATTTCCGCGAGCGCTATCTCGATGATCTCGCGCGCGGGGTGAATTTCAGCCGCGAGATGAAGGTCGTCGCGGCCTGCGGCAACGGCACCGCCGGCGCCTTCGCGCCGCGGCTTGCTGGAGCGGCTCGGCTGCGAGGTGGTCCCGCTCGACGTGGAGCTGGACTACACTTTTCCGCGCTATAATCCCAACCCCGAAGACCTGGAGATGCTGCACGCCATCGCCGACAAGGTGCGGGAGACCGGCGCCGATGTCGGGCTGGGCTTCGACGGCGACGGCGACCGCTGCGGCGTCGTCGACAATAATGGCGACGAGATTTTCGCCGATAAGATCGGCGTGATGCTGGCGCGCGATCTGTCGAAGATTTACCCCAACGCGCGCTTTGTCGTCGATGTGAAATCGACCGGCCTGTTCGCGACCGATCCCGTGCTGAAAGCGCGAGGCGTCGTCGCCGACTATTGGAAAACCGGCCACTCCTATATCAAGCGCCGCGTCAGCGAAACCAAGGCGCTCGCGGGCTTCGAGAAATCCGGGCATTTCTTCTTCAACGCGCCGGTCGGGCGCGGCTATGACGACGGATTGCTGACGGCCATTCACGTGCTGGAGATGCTGAACCGCAATCCCGATAAGTCGATGGCGGAGCTTTACGCCGATCTGCCGAAGACCTGGGGCTCGCCCACCATGTCGCCGCATTGCGGCGACGAGATCAAATACGGCGTCGTGGAGAAGGTGACCGCGCGCTTCCAGGCCATGCAGGCGCAAGGCGTCGCCTTTCTCGGCGGCCCGATCCGCGATCTCGTCACGGTGAACGGCGTGCGCGTGACGGTCGGCGACGGCACCTGGGGCCTCGTGCGGGCGTCCTCGAACAAGCCGGAGCTGGTGGTGGTGGTCGAAAGCCCCGCCTCGGAAGCGCGGATGCGCGAGATGTTCAAGGCGCTCGACGAAGTGCTGCGCGAAAACCCGGAAGTCGGCGCCTATAACCAGACGATCTGACGGGCGCGGCGGCGCCGGGCGTCGATATTCCCGACAGCCGAACAAGACCCGTCCCGTCTCGAGATTCAGGCGAAGCGCGGCGTCTGCACGCGATATGAGATCAATATTTGGCGATGACCGGCGCGGCGGCGCCCCAGTCGAAATGATGGTTCAGGCCCGCGCGGACGATTTGGCCCTCGGCGTGGGAGCGAAATTGCGTCGCGACCGCGCCGGAAAAGGCGCCGGCCGCCGGATTTATGGATATTTGAGGCATTGAGACATTGATGCCGCCGAGATCGTAATAAAGATATTCGGCCTTGGCGCTCCAATTCGGCATGAACATCCATTCAAAACCGCCGCCGACGGCATAGCCGACCCGAGTTTTGGAGAAGGAAGCCGCCCCGCCGCTTACGCCGACGGCTGCTCCCGTCGGATCGACATTTAGGACTTCGCCGGTCGCGGCGAAATTCGTCTTGACCGTATGCAAGACCACCGGAAGCGAAAAGCAACACGCTTGGCGTGACGAGATAGCCGGCGCGTCCGCGGACCGTGCCGATATAGTCGAGCTTCGCGGTGGCGGACAGCGCGCCGAGAAGGTTGTTCGCCGGGAAATTGACGCTTGGCGCGGCGCTGACCGCGGTCGTCGTGCCGCTGCCGCCAGCGACGCCCTGGAAGTCCGCCTCCAAACCGGCGAGGAATCGGTTGGTGAATTGGTAATTGTACCCGACTTGCCCGCCCCCGATGAAGCCGGCGTTGCTCTCGCCGAAGGCGCCTCCTCCGAGCCCGGCCGCCGCCGGATCGAAGCCGGCCGCGATCGGGTAGGTCGAATAGTAGATGCTGTTATCGGCGCCGAAGGCCACTCCGGCGTTCAAGCCGACATAGAGCCCAGACCACGCGGGACGGGGCGGCGCGACGGAGGGCGGCCCTTTTTTGTTGGGCGGATTTCCCTCCCTTTCGCGCGGATTGACGCCTTCGTCGGTCGCATCGGCGGCCAGGGCCAGGAAGTCCTTGAGCGGCGACGCGGCGTTGGGTTGAGGGGCGAGGATTGGGTCGAAAACATTGGCCGACAGAGGACCGCTGAGCGTCACGCGAATGGCGGTGGGCTCCATCGGTTTGAAGTGACGATCCATCTGGCCGATCGCGCAGACGGCGGCCGGCGCGACTGAGTTCTGGCAAGGCGCGTAAAGCGGGTCGGTCGGCAGAAGCGAACCGTAAGCATAGGTGATTTGGTCCGATCTCGAATTGAGCAGGTTGAAGGCGTCGATCTGCAGCTTCAACCCGTTTTCCCAACGATAGCCGCCGCGCACATCGACCCAACCGGCCGCGGGCGCCTTGAAGTAGCCGTCCTCGGTCAAGGGATAGGCGGCCTTGAACCGGAATTTCAATGCGCCGAACCAGCCGGTCTGCTCGCCGAGTTCGACCGCGATCGATGCGACGACCGGCGGCGCCTCTGGGATATAATTGCCCGGCGCGTTGCCGAGATAAGTGAAATAGCCGATCGTGTCCGGCGTGAGGAGCGAAGCATAGAGCGCGGTCTGCGGCATGTCCCAACCGCGGGAGCGCGCATGGCTCAGTGAGAGATCGCCGTCGAAGCGCAGCCAGTTGTTGTATGTATAGCGATTGGTGAGTTCGATGCCGTAACGCCGGCTCGGGCGTCCGAACAAAGTCGTGCCGGTGTCGCCGTCGAACTGGCTTTCCGAGTCGAAATTGAGCCACCAGAAGGTCATGGTGGAATCGAGTCCGTCGATGAATTTGCTGCGCGCGCCGATTTCGGCGCCACGCGATTTCACCAGCAGCGGAATGGGCGTCGCCTGCGAGCCGTCAGGCGGATTGAGAGTCGTGACCGTTCCGCGCGCGTCGGTCGAATGAAAGCCCTCGCCGAAGTTTAAGAAGAATTCGGTCTTTTCCCATGGACCCAGCACCACGCTGGCCTTCGGGCTGTCGAAAACGGCGGCCTTCGACCCTGAATTCCACGGGCCGGTCCAAATCGGCAGCGCGCCCAATGTGCCGAAGGGCATGGCCGTCGGGCGCCGCGAGCGGGTTCTGATAGTCGCCGATGCTCGCCGCGAAAAAATCGCCGCGAAGGCCCGCCGTCGTCCGCAGCCAGGGGGTCCATTTCACGGTGGTGTCCGTCCAGACGCCGACATTGCCCTCCGCGACCTGGTCGTTGGTGAGCGTGTCGTAAGGCATCGTCTGATAGGTGTCCTGCAAGCCGACGCGGATATTGTCGTAGCGCGATTGCAAGCCGATTCGCGTCTCCACGGGGAAGCCGGCGAATTCGTAATTCCAGCCGTGCTCCGCCTTCAGTCCCAATATCGTGCGGCGGTCGAATTGACGGAACTGGTCGCCGATTATCGGCTGGGTCAGGTAATAATCGAAGTTGTTAAACAGATCGAGCGTCGTATGGATCGCATAGGCTTCGATCCGCGAATGGCTGTTGGCGTCCGCCTCGCTCCAGCGGGTCGAGAGACTGAAGCGCGTGGTGTCGCCGCGATCGGTGGGGTCGATATTGCCCCAGAGGGAAATCACCCCTTCGGTGACCGCGCGCTCCGGAATCTGGTTCGACGCATGCCAGTGGTTGGCGTAGGCCATGGCGGTGATCGACACGCCATTTTCGTCCGTGCCCCGCGACCAGCGCAGCACGCCGTTGATCTTGTGCATCTCGTCGGGCGCGGTCCAAGGCCCATTATAGATGCCGAGCTCCACCGCGCTGAGGAGATTGCCGCCCGCGACCTTGTCGGAGTTAATGCCGAGCAGACGGCCATAGTCGAAGCTGCCGGCGGTGGCCGAAAACAGGCCGCCAGGAAGTTCGTCCTTATATTGAATATGCACCGCGCCAGCCGAGGAGAAATCGCCCTCGTCGGCGAAATATGGTCCCTTTTTCGCAATGATATACGAAAACAGCTCCGGGATCAGGAAATTGGCGTCGGCATAGCCCTGGCCGTGCCCATGGGTCGGCATATTAAGGGGCATGCCATCCAGCGTGATTTCGAAATCAGTGCCATGATCGAGCTGGAAGCCGCGAAGCTGATATTGATTGGCCTTGCCCTCGCCGCTGTGCTGCGTGACCATGAGACCGGGAACCGCGGTCTCCAGCGCCTCGCCAGGACGACTAAAAGGGACCGCGTTGATCTCCTTGCCGGTTGTGAATAGCTCGCTGGACGCCTTTTGCGTTTCGTTGAACTTTTCCTCGGCGCGCTCGACCTCGGATTTGGGCGCGGCGGCCACGACCGGGGGCGACGGCGCGGCGACCGGGAGCGCCGGCGCGTGGACATGCGTGACCACGGGCTTCTTCGGCTTCGACGACGGCCGGGCCGCCTTGGGCTTGCCGACCTCGATGTCCGGCAAAGCCTCCTGCGCCATGGCGGCGCCCGCGGTCATCGCGGCCAGCAACGCCAGCGTCGAAATTTCTCGAAAACGGCGGCGGATCATCGCGGCTCCCCAGGCGAGTATGAGCTTGGCGCCCACTTTTCTTACTTATGCCGATTTTTCACGCCTTGAGCCGTCACTGTCAATCCGACGGCGAAAAATTGTCGCGAGCGTGTCAATATTGTCACACTCCGTTAAGGCGCGATTACGCCGCATTTACGCGCGAAAACGCGCGCCGCGCCCGGCGCGAACCGCCCGCCGCGAGCGGCTTCCCAAAGTCAGGCCGGCTAAAATCCCTTGCGCGGGTCGTAAGGCTTTTTGTCGCGCCATTTGGTCATCAACGCCTCATAGTCGGCGTCCGGCGCCTCGGGCGCCATGAGTTTCAGCGAAACATAAAGATCGCCCGCCGGCTTGCCGTCGGCCGCGGGCAGGCCCTTGCCGCGCAGGCGCAAGACGCGGCCGCCGTTGGAGCCGGGCGGGATGCTCAGCTCCACCTTGCCGGAGAGGGTCGGCGCCCCGACCTTGGCGCCCAGCGTCGCCTCGTAGAGCGTCACCGGAAGATCGAGCCGCAGATCGCGGCCTTCGACGCGAAAATACGGATGCGGCAGGATTTTCACGGTCACGAGCGCGTCGCCGGCCTCGCCGCCCACCGGCCCGGGGTGACCCTGGCCGCGCAGGCGAATCTGCTGGCCGTCGTCGACGCCGGCGGGGATTTTGACGTCGACCATGCGTCCGCCGGGCAGCGCGACGCGGGCGGAGCCGCCCAGCGCCGCGGACTCCAGCGGCACATTGGCGGTGGCGACCACATCCGAGCCGCGGCGCGGCGCGGCGCGGCCGCGTCTGGCGCCGGCGCCGAAAAGATCGGCGAAGATGTCGGAGGGATCGAAACCGGCGTGCCCGCCCGCGCCGCCCACGTTGAACTCGAAATGCGCGCCCCCGGGCCCAGCCGCGCCGCGCGTAAAACCGCCGGGTCCAGCGCCAAAGCCCTCGAAACCGTGCGCGCGCGGCTTGCCGTCGGCGCCGATCTCGCCCCGGTCGAATTTGCCTTTCTTCTCGTCGTCGCCAACGATCTCATAGGCCGAATTGATCTCGGCGAAGCGCTCCTTGGCCTTCGGGTCGGTCTTATTATGATCGGGATGAAATTTCTTGGCGAGCTGCCGATAGGCCTTCTTGATCTCGCCGGCGCTCGCCGTCTTGGCGACGCCCAGAACGTCATATGGATCGCGCATGTTTTTTCATTGGCCCATTTTCGCGCCCGCCCAATCGGCGCGGACGCGGATGTCTCTTAATGCTATTTGGGCGTCTTCCCGCCAGGGCGCAAGCGGAGCGCGTTCAGGGCTCTTCCGGCGTCACGCGCGTCACATGGCCCATCTTGCGGCCCGGACGGACCTCGCTCTTGCCATAGAGATGCAGGCAGGCGCCCTCTTCCCCCAACAGCTCGCGCCAGCCATTGGCGTCGTCGCCAATCAAATTGCGCATGACCGCGCGCCCATGCCGGCGCGTGGAGCCGAGCGGCCAGCCGGCGACGGCGCGCATATGCTGCTCGAATTGCGAGGTCGTCGCGCCGTCGAGCGTCCAATGGCCGGAATTGTGGACGCGCGGGGCGATCTCATTGACCACCAGTTTTTCCCAAACCGGCCCGACCGCGTGATCGAGCACGAACATCTCGACCGCGAGAACACCGACATAATCGGCGGCCTCGGCGATCGCTCGCGCGATCAGGGCCGCCCGCGCGGCGGTCTCCGGGCGGATGTTCGCGGGCGTCGTCGTGGTGGCGAGGATGTGATGCTCATGCACATTCTCGCAGACGTCATAGGCGCGAAACTCGCCGTCGACGCCGCGCGCCGCGACCACCGAGATTTCCTTGGAAAAATGCACGAAGCTTTCGAGAATGCAGGGCGCGCCGCCGAGCGCGCGGAAAGTCACGGCGAGATCGGCCCCGCCCTGCAGCAGGATTTGCCCCTTGCCGTCATAGCCGAGGCGGCGGGTTTTCAAGATCGACGGCCGCCCCAGCTTGGCGACGCCGCGCGCCAGCGCGCCGGCGTCCGCCACGTCGGCGAAGCCGGCGGTCTCGATCCCGAGGCCTTGCACGAATTGCTTCTCGACGAGCCGGTCCTGCGTCAGCGCGAGAACCCTGGGGTTCGGCCGCACCGGCTTGCGCGCGGCGAGAAACTCGGCGGTCCGCGCCGGCACATTTTCGAACTCGTAGGTTACGACGTCGACCGCCTCGGCGAAGGCGGCCAGCGCCGCCTCGTCTTCATACCGCGCGACCGTGCGCGCCGCGCAGACGTCGAAGGCCGGCTCGTTCGCGCCGGGAGAAAATATGTGAGACTTGAGGCCGAGCCGCGCGCCGGCCATCGCCAACATGCGCGCGAGCTGGCCGCCGCCGAGGATGCCGATGGTCGCGCCTGGCGTCAGCATGCCTCTTTAAGCCTCATCGCTCGGCGTCTCGCCGACGCTCTCGGTCTGCTGGGCGCGATATCGCGCGAGGCGCTGAGCGAGCAAGGCGTCTCCGCGCGACAGAATCGCGGCGGCGAGCAGCGCCGCGTTTACGGCTCCCGCCTTGCCGATGGCCAGCGTCCCCACCGGCACGCCGGCCGGCATTTGGACGATGGAGAGCAGCGAATCCATGCCGGAGAGCGCGGCGGAGTTGATCGGCACGCCGAGCACCGGCAGGGCGGTCATCGCGGCGGTCATGCCCGGCAGATGGGCGGCGCCGCCCGCGCCCGCGATGACGATCTCGAACCCTTCGTTCTCGGCGTTCTTGGCGAAGGCTATGAGCCGGTCGGGGGTGCGATGCGCCGAAACGATCCGCGCCTCATAGCCGACGCCGAGCGCGTCGAGCGTCTGAGCGGCGTGGCGCATGGTCGCCCAATCGGATTGCGAACCCATGATGACTGCGACAGGTGTTGCGGCTTTCGTCACGACGCTTCCGGCGGGCTGAAACGATGGAAGCCATGCGGCATAGCCGAAGCGGTCCCCCGGCGCAAGCGCGGGTTTGGGGGCTCGGGGCGATGACGCGGGAGGGGCCGTGTCCCGACAGCTTGAGATTTCGATTTTGCTCGAGAAGCGAAGGTTTAGGTCGCTCTGGCAAGTGCTAAATAACTTCTGGACGAATAATTTTCCAAGCGACCAAGGTGAATGTTTTCCAAGGAATAACGGTTGTTTCGCAATAGCGAACAACTATGTGCGATCGTCTTATGGCCCGCTTTTTCTTCCCTGCGGAAGTTTGACAGAACCCCTTCTTTAGACGAAGGAACTTCGGCGGCAAAAAACAAGAACAAGCCAAATCAGGCGCTACGAGGAAACATTGAGCGATATCTTCGAACCGGCCTCCGGATTCCGCGGCATGCGCGATCCGGACGCGAGAGCGCTTGCGCGGCGCATGACGACACTCAAGGCGCTGGCGAACAACAAGGGGTATTTTGACGTCCCGCTCTGGGAACAGGCGCTTCGCTGTTTCGAACTCGTGGCGCTGCCTCTTCTCGCCTTCGTCCTGTTGGCGCGGGGCGGCGGCGCGGCGGCGGCGGGCGCCATTGTCCTCGCCCTCCACTATCTGCGAACCGCATTTCTCGGCCATGACCTCGCGCATAATCAGTGGGGTCCGCGAAACGACGCGAAGCCGCGCTTCATGCTCGGAGCAGTGGCCCTTTTCCAAGGGTTTGGTTCGACATGGTGGGTCGAAAAACACGAGCTGCATCACGCCTTTCCCAATGGCTGCCGCATGAACGACAGCGGAGTCCTCACGCCGATCGACGGGGACATCGATTCCGCGCCTTGGATCGTCTGGGACAAAATGCTGACCGAGTATAATTCCAACGCGCTCAAATCGACTTGGGGCAAGCTGCTCGCGTCGGCGCTGCTGCGCGTGCAGACCCAATTGTTTTTTCCATTCCTTTCCGTCGCCCGCTTCAATTGGGGTTGGCAGAGCGTCGACACCGCCGTGCGCAAGAAAAAATTTGGGGAGGCGGCTCTTTGCGCGGCCCACTGGATTTTGGGGCTTACGCTCGCCGGCGGTCCTCACGCCGGGTCCGGCTTGGACAGGCGCGGCCTGGTTCCTGTGCGCGCAGCTTTTGGG
Organism: uncultured Alphaproteobacteria bacterium; assembly: GCA_963710695.1. GTDB lineage: Bacteria > Pseudomonadota > Alphaproteobacteria > Rhizobiales > Beijerinckiaceae > Methylocystis. Next base: position 134,882 of record CAVQBO010000010.1, read on the forward strand.
CGGATTTCTTCTCGCGATCGTCTTCGTCCTCAACCACACGGGGATGGATGTTTACGACGCGAGCAAGGCCGGCGGCTTTTACGACAGGCAGGCCCGAGCCACCCGGAACACGCCAAGCTCCATATTCTTCGACTGGATCACCGGCGGCCTCAACAGCCAGATCGAGCACCACATGTTCCCGACGATGGCCCGGCGCAATCTGCCCAAGATGCGCGCATTGACAAAGGCCGCCGTGCTGGAATGCGGATACGCCTATGAGGAACTGAAAAACCGGGACGCGCTGCGAGCGGTTCTAATTTCCTTGAGCGACGCCGCGCGCGCCTGACGAAGGCGGCGTTTCAACTGGGCTCGGAAGGGCGGCCATGAGCCGAAGGGCGCAATTCGCGCATGGCCCGCGCCCCTCCGACTCCCTTGCTTTTCTCCCCGTTGCTTTCATGTTAGGGGGAATCGTTCGCATTTGGCGGCCTTGAACCGTCTCGCCGCGCTGCCGGCAAAGCTTTAGGATACACGCCTTGTCCATTCCCTTTCGCTATGTCGCCAAGGTCGGCGCCTATCTCGTTCGCCAGCAGCTTTTGGGGCGCAAGCGCTATCCGCTCGTTCTGATGATGGAGCCGCTGTTTCGCTGCAACCTCGCCTGCGCCGGCTGCGGCAAGATCGACTATCCCGATCCCATTCTCAACAAGCGGCTCTCGGTCGCCGACGCGCTCGCCTCGGTGGACGAGTGCGGCGCGCCCGTCGTCGTCATCGCCGGCGGCGAACCCTTGCTGCACAAAGACCTCGCCGAAATCGTCGAGGGCGTCATCGCGCGCAAAAAGTTCGCGATCGTCTGCACCAACGCGCTGCTGCTCGCCAAGAAAATCGACCAGTTCAAGCCCAATCCCTATTTCACCTGGTCGATCCATCTCGACGGCGACAAGGAGATGCACGACCACGCCGTGAGCCAGGAAGGCGTTTACGAGCGCGCCATCGAGGCGGTGAAGCTGGCGAAGTCCAAGGGCTTCCGCGTCACCACCAACAGCACCTTCTTCTCCAACACCGATCCCGTTCGCGCGGCGGCCTTCCTCGACGAGCTGACGAAAATCGGCATCGACGGCATGACGGTGTCGCCGGGCTACGCCTATGAGCGCGCGCCCGATCAGGCGCATTTCCTCAACCGCGGCAAGACCAAGGAATTGTTCCGCGCGATCTTGAAGCGCGGCAAGGGCGGGAAGGCCTGGGCCTTGCAGCAATCGGGCCTGTTCATCGATTTTCTCGCCGGCAATGTGAGCTACCACTGCACGCCCTGGGGCATGCCGCTGCGCACGGTGTTCGGCTGGCAGCGCCCTTGCTATCTGCTCGGCGAGGGCTATGTCCCGACCTTCAAGCAGTTGATGGAAGAGACCGATTGGGACGCCTATGGCGTCGGCAATTACGAAAAATGCGCCGACTGCATGGTCCATTCGGGGTTCGAGGCGACGGCGGTGGAAGACAGCGTGAGGCGCCCGTGGCGCGCGCTGAAAGTCGCGCTGTTCGGCGTCAAGACCGACGGCCCGATGGCGCCCGATATCTCGCTGGATAAGCAGCGCCCGGCCGAATATGTGTTCGACGCCAATGTCGCGACGCTGTCACAGACCCGCGAGCACGAGGCGAAGCAGCGGGCCAATCAGACCTCCACAGCGGCCTAGGGTCGCGAAGGCCGCGCGGGCGTCGAGTCCCGCGCGGATCAGATCGCCGAGCTGCGCCGGCTCGCGCGCCAGTTCCCGCAAAACTCCGGCGACATCGACGCCGCCGTCGGGGCGAATCGCCCGGGTCGCCAGCGGCGGCAGCGCGCGCGCGGCGGGGTCGCCGATCGCCCGGACGATCGCGAAGGGCAAGCCGCGCCGCCGGGCGAAGGCGCCGGCGAGGTGCGACTCCATATCCACGGCGACGCCGCCGCTTCGCCCGCGCAATGCGGTCTTGCCGGCGACGGTGAGAACGGCGGCGTCGACGCCCGCGACCGCGCCCTCGCGCGCCGCGACGCCCGCCCCGGAGAAGCCGTCGAGCAAAACCTTGCGCAGGGCGGGATGCGCGCGGAAACGCTCGCCATCGCTCGTCGCCGTGGTTCCAACCGCCACGTCGCCGGGACGCAGCGCGGGGTCCAGCCCGCCGGCGAGCCCAAAGCTCACGACGGCCGAAAATTCGACCTCGGCCAGATCAAGGAGCGCCGCGTGCAACAGGCGGACATCGGCGCCGCTGCAAAGGGGCATCACGCCCGCGCCGCCGCCAAGGCAGGCGGCCTCGCGCGAAAGCCCGGTCACGACGAGGATCGGCGCGGAGGAGTGGCGCGACGCCTGTTTTTTCGCGTAGGCAAGGCTTGTGGTCATCGGCGCTTCTCCAATGATCGGCGAAGCGACGACCCCGCGCGAAAGTCTCCAACCGGCCCGCCCTAGAGCGGCCTTCGATCAAGCTGTATCATATCCGCAGGAGTTTAAGAAATTTTTACATTTGGCGGGGTTGAAAATGTCGGCGCGGTTTCTATGCGCCAGTGAGATGTCCGGCGCGCGGCGGATCAGGCCCGGCGGATAGTCGCGATGCGGCGGGGCGGCGACGACGCCGGCGAAATCGCCCGTCATTCGCGGCGCTTCATCCATCGCAGTGCGGGCAACATTCGCTTGATTCGGCGGAAATCCCGGCAGATTCGGTTGGTCCGGGAACCGCTCTAAAGCCCGACGCCGACGCGCCTATCGTTCGCGCGCAGCAGATTGCGGTAGCGCGCCAGCGCCCACAGCGGGAAGAATTTTCCGTAACCGTGGTAGCGCAGATAGAAGACGCGCGGGAAGCCGGTGGCGGTGAAGCGCGCCTCGTCCCACAACCCATGCTCGGCTTGCGTCTTTTGCAGGAAAGCCACGCCGCGCTTGAGCGCCGGATGATCCAATTCGCCCGCCGCCATCAGCGCCAGCGCCGCCCAGGCGGTCTGCGACGCCGTGGAGGGCGCGGGCTCGTAGCCGCGATAATCCAGCTTGTAGCTGGAAAGATCCTCGCCCCAGCCGCCATCGGGATTCTGGATCGCGACGAGCCAGGCGACGGCGCGGCGGAAGCTGTCATGCTCCAGCGGCAGGCCGGCGGCGTTCAGCGCGCAGAGCGACGACCATGCGCCGTAAATGTAATTCGCGCCCCAACGCCCGAACCAACTGCCGTCGGCCATCTGTTCGGCGAGCAGATAATCGACGCCGCGCGCCAGCCGCTCGCTCGACTCCGGCGTGTCGCCAAGCTGCGCCAGCATGGAGACGCAGCGCGCGGAAACGTCGGCGGTCGGCGGATCGAGCAGCGCGCCGTGATCGGCGAAGGGAATGTGGTTGAGGTGGTAATGGCAATTGTCGGCGTCGAAGGCGCCCCAGCCGCCATTCTTGCTCTGCAGCCCCTCGACCCATATGCGCGCGCGCGCGATACGATCGCCATATGGAGCCTCTCCGGTCTCGCGGGAAAAACGGTCCATCGCGGTGACGACGACGGCGGTGTCGTCGACATCGGGATAATAGGCGTTGGCGTATTGGAACGCCCAGCCGCCGGGCGCGACATCGGGCCGCTGCGCCGCCCAGTCGCCCTTCACATCGAGAATTTGCAGCGGCGCCAACCATTCGAGCGCCTTTTTGACGCGCGCGCGCGCTTCGTCTCCGCCCGCTTCCAGCAGAGCGTGCGCGACCAGCGCCGTGTCCCAGACCGGCGACACGCAGGGCTGGCAATAGGCTTCATGCTCGTGAACGACGAGCAGCCGCTCGATCGATTCGCGCGCCGCCATTACCCGCGCGATCGCTCGCGGGAACGCCGAGCACGTCATACATCAGCAGGCTGTTGACCATCGCCGGGAAGATCGCGCCGAGGCCGTCGACGCCGTTCAGCCGTTCCGTCGTCCAGCTTTCGGCGCGGGCGATCGCGATCTCGCGCGTCGATTTGGGGAAGAAAGGCTCGGCGACATGCAGCAGCCTGTCGACCGCGCCGAATATCGCCGTCCAGGGAAAAGTCTGATGTTCGCCCTTGGGCCACTGGCGCACCTCTTCGGGCGGCGTGACGAACAGTTCGCCGATATGCACGCCGAGCCGATTCTTCGCGCGCGGCTTTTTCGCCATCAGCACCAGCAGCGGCACGAGAACCGTGCGCGCCCAATAGGACACCTTGTCGAGATGGAACGGAAACCATTTCGGCAACAGCATGATCTCGACCGGCATCACCGGGACGCCGCGCCACGGGATTTCGCCATAAAGCGCCAATAAAGCGCGCGTGAACACATTGCTTCGCGCGGCGCCGCCATGCTGCAAAATCGCCGCCCGCGCGCGCGCCATATGCGGCGCGTTAATGTCGTCGCCGATCATCTTGAGCGCGAAATAGGCCTTGACGCTGGCGCTGATGTTGAAGGCGCCGTCCTGAAACAAAGGCCAGCCGCCGTGGTCGCCTTGCAGGCGGCGCAGATAATTGCCGATCTTGCCCTCGAGCGCGGCGTCGACGGGCTCGTCGCGGTAGTGGCGCATCAGCACATATTCGGCCGGAATGGTGCAGTCGGCCTCAAGCTCGAAACACCAATGGCCGTCGCTCTTGCCGAGCGCGAGCAGCGCGGATTGCGCGCGGTCGATGCTGTCGTTGAGCGGATCGAGGGAGGCGGAAGCGAATTGCTCCGCGGGCGCTGATGCTGTCATAATTCAATTCCTCCGACGAAACTCGTGATCGCCCGGCCGCGTCAATCGACGCGCAGGCTGGGCGCGGCGCCGACATGCGGACGGACGGAAATTTCCACGTCCTGACCCAGCGCCACCAGAAAGCGCAGCAGCCGCTCCAGCGAAAACTGGCGGAAGTCGCCGCGCAGCAGCTTCGACACATCCGGCTGCTTGACGCCGAACAGGCCGGCGGCCTCGATCTGGCGCAAGCCGCGCTCGCGCATAAGGCTGGCGATTTTGCGCGCCAGCCGCGCCTTGACGGGATTGTCGCCGCCGCGATCTTTTTCACCAATCATCACTCTATTCCGCGGGCGCGAAGGCCGTTCCGAGAAGTTCCAGGGGTTGCAAAGAACGCATGCAAAACAACGCGAGGGGCTATTTATAGTGATTTGACTATGTGATCAAGCCCTGCGAGCTTGTATTCACGGGGGTTTTGCGCGCCAGAATGCAAAATGCGCCCTATGCCCGGACGACCGCTCCCGAAGATCGCGACCCAAGCGGGAACAGCCGCCTGCGCGGGCTGTCGCTTCACGGCTTAGCCTATTTATGGTGCGCCGCACAAAAGTCCCGCGATGAGGCGTCGCCGTTGTCGTCCTGCCGCGAACCCGCGCGCGCTCGCCGCCGACCTCCGCCCCGCCGCAAAAAATTGCGTCGAGACGGGGATAATGCTTTAAATGGTCTTCACAAGCGACGTTGCGCGGCCCGCCCGCGTCCTTTGTAATGGTTTGGCGTAAAATGAACTCCCTCCCTCCCGACCACGAGCCCCTGGTCGCAGGCAAGCGACCGGCCGACACGCGCGTCGTGGTCGCCATGTCGGGCGGCGTCGACTCGAGCGTCGTCGCGGCCCTGTTGAAGGACCGGGGCTACGATGTCGTCGGCGTGACCTTGCAGCTTTACGACCATGGCGAGGCGACGCATCGCAAGGGCGCCTGCTGCGCCGGCCAGGACATAGAGGACGCCCGCAAGGTTTCCGAGCGCCTCGGCGTTCCGCATTTCGTGCTGGATTACGAAGCGCGTTTTCGCGAGAAGGTGATCGACGGCTTCGCGGAAAGCTACGCCAATGGCGAGACGCCGGTGCCCTGCGTCGCCTGCAACCAATTCGTCAAATTCGCCGATCTGTTCGACACCGCCCGCGATCTTGGCGCCGACATACTGGCCACCGGCCACTACATCTCGTCGCGCGACGACGGCGCCGGCGGCCGCGCGCTGTTTCGCGCCCGCGACGCGTCGCGCGACCAGAGCTATTTTCTGTTCGCCACGACGCGGGAACAATTGCGCATGTTGCGCTTTCCGCTCGGCGATTACGCCAAGAGCGAGGTGCGCGAACTCGCCCGCCGCTACGGGCTGGAGGTCGCCGACAAGCCCGACAGCCAGGACATTTGCTTCGTGCCCTCCGGCCATTACTCCGATGTCGTGGAGCGCCTCGCGCCCGGCGCGGTCGTTCCCGGCGACATCGTGCACATCGACGGCCATGTGCTGGGGCGTCACGCCGGCGTCATTCACTACACCGTGGGCCAAAGGCGCGGCCTCGGGCTCGGCGCGGCCCAGGCGGGGCACGCCAGCGAACCGCTGTTCGTCGTGCGGATCGACGCCGCCAAGGCGCAAGTCATCGTCGGCCCGCGCGAGGCGCTGGAGACCCGCGCCGTGGCGCTGCGCGACGTGAACTGGATCGGCGACGGCGCCTTCACGCAATTGCCGGCGAGCGGCCGCGACATTTTCGTCCGCGTGCGCTCGACGCGGCCGCCCGTGCCGGCGCGGCTGATCGCGCGCGGCGAACGCCAGGCGGCGGTGATATTCGCCGCCGGCGAATATGGCGTGTCGCCGGGCCAGGCCTGCGTGTTCTACGACGACGGCGAGGAGGCGCGCGTGCTCGGCGGCGGCTTTATCGCGGCGGTCGAACCGGCGTCGCCGGCGGCGATCCTGGACCACGAGCCGCGCGCGGCGAGCGGCGGGGCTGGGGCGCGGGGGTAGAGCGCTTGCGCTAAACCACGGCGCTTTCGAACGAAGCAGACTTTTACTCCACCATCACCCGCACGCTGCGCGAGGCCCCCGGCCGCAGCGCGAGCCGCGCCTGAATCCTGTGCGCGCCGGGTTGTAGCGGCCAGAACACGGTTTGGTCGGCCTCCGCGACGACAAAAGGCTCTCCGTCGACATACCAGACGATTTGCGCGCCGGGCGTTCCCGGCGCGAGTTTGAGCGCCAGCCGGTTCAGCGCGGCGGGCTGGTCGGGGTTGCGCCAGATATGGGTGTTGTGTTCGGGCGCGGCGATGGCGAGGACTGGCCCGGCGGGCGCCTCCATCTCTTGCCCGGCGCCCGAAGCCGAAAGAGCGGGCGCGGCGATCGGCGCGGCTTCGCCCGGCTTCACCCATTCGCGGATCGTCTCGAAGCAGTTTTCGCGCGCGTCTCGGCCAAGACATAGATCGACCGCGCGGCGGTCCGGCGGCGGCGGAAAGCTTTCCGCGTCCATATCGCCGGGCTTGGCGCCGTGCAGCTTCACCAGAATCGCGTGCGCGAGGCGGGCGCTCGACGCGGCGCCGCCCAGTTCCTTCATCGTTCCGGCGTCCGCGCGCCCGAGCCAAACGCCGACGATGAATTTCTTCGAATAGGCCAGCGTCCAGGCGTCGCGATAGCCCTGGCTGGTGCCGGTCTTCACCGCGACGGCGAAGGGATATTCGAGCGGCCCGTAACGCGGGAAGGTCGGCAGCCGCGCCTGCGGATCGGACAGGAATGAGGTGACGAGCCGCGCGGTGTCGATGGACATCACGCGGCGCGGCGGCGCGCGACGCTGCTCTCGCGCATAGACGAGATCGCCAAGAACGCCGTCGTCGGCGAGCGCGGCATAGGCGCGCATCAGATTCTCCAGCTTCGTCGGCAGCGAGCCGATCGCCATCGAGACGCCGAAGGATTCTGGCGGCGCCTCGAGATCGTGCAGGCCGAGTTCGTGCAGGAAATGAAAATTCGCCTCGATCCCGACGCGGCGCAACAGATTGGCGGCCGGCACGTTGCGCGAATTGGCGAGCGCCTGACGCGGCGACATCGGCCCCAGAAACGCCCCGTCGGCGTTGTTGACGCCCGAGGCGCCCTCGGGAACATCGGCGAGAATGTCGGTCGCCTTGAGCGCGCCGCGCTCGAACGCCAGCGCATAGACGAAGGGCTTTAGCGTCGATCCCGGCGAGCGCGTCACCCGCGTGAAGTCGAAGGCGCCGGAGCCCGCGCCGCCAAAGCGCGCGGAGCCGACCTCCGCCAAAATCGTGTTGGAACCGCGCTCTGCGACCATGACAGCGACCTGCCGCGCGCCGGCTCCGCGAAAGCCGTTGAGATAACGCCGCGCCATCAGCGCGACCTCCTCCTCGACGCCAAGGTCGATGCTGGCGTGGATGCGCGGATCATATGGCGACGCGGCCTCGATCCGGCCTTCGCGCGCGAGCCGTTCGTAGCGCAGCGCGAGATGCAGCGTCTCGGGGCGGCGCGGCGGCGCGATCGGCTTCATCGCGGCGAGTTGCGCCTTCGCCAGCGCCGCCTGCGCGGGGTCAAGCGCTCCCATGCGCGCAAGTTCGTCGAGCGCGCGCGCGGCCCGCGTCGACGCGCGCGAGAGCCCGCCCTCGCGCGCCAGATTCATGCGGCCCGGCGCCTGCGGAACGGCGGCGAGCAGCGCCGTCTCGGCCCAGGAAAGATCCCGGGCCGGCTTGTCGAAATAATAGCGCGCCGCGTGGGCGACGCCGTGAGCTCTCGGCGCCATAGGGCGCGAGGCGCAGATATTGCGCCAGAACCGCCTCGTGGCCGTGGCGCGCGATCAGGGCGACCGCCGTCGCCGCCTCCATGATCTTGCGCCCGAGCCCGCGCGGGCCGGGATTCTGCATCCGCGCCACCTGCATCGCGATGGTCGAGGCGCCTTCGCGCCGGCCGCGCCGCGCGACGTTGTTCCAGGCCGCGCGGGCGATGGCCAAAAGATCGACGCCGCCATGCGAATAAAAGCGCCGATCCTCCAGAGCGAGCGTCGCCGCCGCGAAGCGCTCCGGCATTTTCTCCAGCGGCCAATAGCCGTAACCAGCGCTCTCGCCATGAGCGATCTGCGGTGAGAAAGACGCCCTCGCGGTCATAGACGATCTCGGTCGCCCTCGGCGAAATCAGCTCCGCGCGGGAAAAAGCTTCGCGCGCCAGCCAGACGCCGCCGCCAATCGCCGCGCAAAGGACGACGGCGAAAGCGAGCGCGAGGCGCCGTCTCATTTGGCGATCTCGATGCGCTGGCCGGCGCTGGCGCCCGAAACGCCCTTTTTATACATGGTCTCGACGACGCCGGAGGGCTGCGTGAAAGCTCCGACGGTCTGCGCCTTGGCGCGGAAGGCGAAGCGGTAATTGCCCTTGGGCAGCGTGTCGTAAGCATAGAACACAAGGTCGTCGCCGTACGAAGTCCAGCTCGGCGCGAGCGTCGGCGCGCGTCGACGGCCGGGCCTCGCGCGGGGCGGTGGCGATATTGGGGTTCAGCGGCTCGAACCCCGCCGGCAGCGGCAGCGAGATCGCGACATGGGTGCGATCTTGCGGATTGACCAGTTCCGCCGTCTCCTCGATCACATCGCCCTGTTTCAACGCAATGGCGCCGCTGTCCGAGGGCTCCAGCCTTCGAGGGCGGCGCGTCGCCGGGATTGACGCGCCACAGCGTCGTCGTGAGCGCGAAATCCTTGCGCGCGCGCGGGCGCCTTCGCTCCGGGCTCCGAGGGCTCGAAACTCGTCTCCACCAGCGCGATGACCGGCGCGTTGGAGCCATTGGCGACGACGAGCGGCGTGTTCTCGGAACTGGCGTGGTTCAGCGCCGGCGTATTGGCGTCGAGCGTTCGCGCTTGCGGCGCGCCGGCTCCTTGCGTCAGCGTCAGCGCGATCGGGTTCGCGGGCCGGCGCCAGCCCTTCCGCCAGCGCGCGGATCGCGGCGGCGTCGGCGTCGGTGCTGCCCCAGCCGTCGCCCTCGCCGAGGCGCAGCAGCGCCTCGCGCAGCACTGGCGCGCGCGGATCGCCGGGCGCGGCCAAAAAGGCGGCGCGGGTCATTTCGGCGAGCGCGCGCGATTCGGACGGCGGGATGATCGGACTGCCGCCATCGGCCGCCTGCCCGCCATAGACCAGCGCGCCGCCCCGTTGCAGAAACTTCACCCTGGCCCACATCGCGTCGAGCAGCGACGCGACGGCGCGCGCGTCGCCGCCGCTGGCCTTCGACGCCGCGCTGGTCATCTCGGCGACGCTGATGTTGGGCAGGAAATCCGCCTGTCGCGAAAATTCCGCGACATAGGATTCGTCCAGCTTTCCGCCCTCGGCCAAAGCGTTCAGCGCCTCGACCCGCTCGCGCAATTCGTCGCCGCGCAGCAGGCGCGGATAATCCGAACGCAGCGAGTTCTTCAGCACATTGGCGAGCCTATCGAGCAGCGTCTTGTCGACGGGTTCGCCGGCCTTCTCGGCCTCGACGAGAAAGGCGTAAGACCAGGCGGTCAGCGAGACGTCGCCGGGCGCGCGCGGCCAGAAGGCGACGAGCCCGTCGCCGTCGATGGATTGTTCGACCGCCTGCGCGGTCGTCTTCACATTGGCGGAGATGCGCCCCTCCAACCCCGCCGCGGCGAGGATCGGCGAAAAGCCCTTCAGCGCGAGACCCGAGCGCGCCAGCGAGAGACGCTGCTCCGTGCAGCCGTAGGGATATTCGACCAGAGCGTTCAGTCCCGCGACGAGCTTCACGACGGCGGGGTCGCCGGCCAGCACGATCTTGCGCGAAAAACTTTCGGGACGAAGACCGTCGCTGACGGCGGGGAGCGTCTTGCTCTCGCCGGCGGCGATCTCGACGACCTCGTATCGGCGCGTGGGCTCGCGGTCGGGCTTGAGCGGCAGGTCGATTTCGACCGCATCTCTGGCGTGATCGGCGTCGCGTTCGATCTTGAAGCCGAGCTTGACGCTTTGCGCGCCGGCTTTTTGCTCGGGAACGCTGGCGCGCACGTCGAGACGCGCGGGCTTGTTTTGCGTCCACTCGATCCTTTGACTCGCCGCGCCCTGTATATCGAGACCTTGCGCCGATATCGACGCGGAGCCGGCGCCGCCCGGTCCTTCCACAACGCGCGCGACGAGCCCGAGATCGAGCGTATCGCCGGGCCGCACGAAGCGCGGCAACGCCGGCTGCGCCACCAGTTCCTGACGGATCAGCATTTCGCCGCCCGCGAAGCCGAAGCGGTCGGCGACCGCTCACCGCCTTGGCGCGCAGCTTGAACACCGTCAACGTATCCGGCAGTTTCACCTTGATTTTGGCGAGCCCGTCGGCGCCGATTTTCACGCTCGGCAGATAGATCGGCACGGGCGTGAAATTTTTCCGCACGGAGATGTTGTTCTCCGCGCCCCATTCCTCCAGCGCCGCGCCGTCGCCGCCGGGAACCTCCTCCAGCGGAATGATTCCGAACGCCATGTTGCGGGTGTCGCGCGCCGCCATTTTGGTGTCGCGCGCGACAATGAAATTGGCGAGCGGATCGAGCGGCTGCTCCTTCGCCAGCGACAGCACGGCCTGATCGACCATCCAGAATGTGGCCTCTCCGGCCAGCGGCTTGCCGGCGTCGTCGGCGAGCCGCAGCGAAACCTCCACCTCTTGTCCCGGCCGCGCCTTGCCCGGCGCCTCCAGTTTCACCGTGACGATGTTCTTGACCGGCGTGACCTCGATCCATTTCGTCGCGGCGATCGTGATCGGCTTGCCCTGGTCGATGCTGGAGGCGGCGGTTGGCGCGCTGTCCTTGAGGCGTCCGCGCATGATCAGGAAATGCACGGCGAGCTTCGGCGTCTGCTCTTTTTTGAGCGTCAGCGCGTAGCGGCCAAAGCCATTGGCGATGTCGATGAATTGATAGTCGTAGACGCCGCTCGGCTGTTCGACGACGACGAGCGCGCGCGCGTTCTGGAACGGCGATTGAACCAGCAGCGTCGCGGTCTCGCCCGGCGCGTATTTCTCCTTGTCGAGCGTGATGGTCGCGGTGGACGACGGCGGCCGCTGGAAGGTGACGGGCGTGTCGCCGCCGACGAAAAAGTCGACGCTGACCTGCTGGCGCCGGCCGATGCGGTCGTAAGCTTCGAGCTGCACGACATAGACGCCGGCGTCCTTCGCTTCCAGCTCGATCCTTTGCGCTTCCTTCGCGCTCTTCACCTTGCGCTCCAGCAGCGTTTCGTCCTGAACCTGCGTCACATATTTGGCGGCGCCTTGCGCGAAATCGGAGGCCTGCAAGGTCGAAATCCAATTGCGCTTGATGAAGCGCAGCGTCATCTCCAGCCCTTCGACGGCCTCGCCCTTGCCGTTAATGGCGATGAGTTCCGGCGTGACGGCGCCGGGCCGCGCGACATAGCGCGGCGTCTTGACGCCGAGCACGAAGGGCGGCACGGCGATCACATTCTGCACATTGCGCACCTCTATGCCGTCGTCGCCGGTGACGGTGGCCTCGATCGAATAGCGGCGCGGCTGCGCGGTCGGCTCGATGGTGGTGTCGAAACTCATGCGCGCGGCGCCGCCGGCGTCGGTGCGCTGGTCGCGCTCCAACACGGCGGTCGATTTGAATTTGGCGTCGCCGGAAAAGCGCGCGTCGGTCGAAAACAAAAAGCCCTCGCGGCCCGGCGGCGTGAACACATAAGGGAACTGCGCCGCGCGCCATTTGACCGGACGATCGGCCGCGAGCCCGCCGGCGAAATAACGCGCCAGCAGATCGACGTTGAACTCGCCGTCGAGCGGAACCATTTGCGGCGCGTTCAGCACGACCTCGAAGGTCGGCAGTCGATAGGCTTCTTTCTTGAACGGAAAGTTTCCGCAGGAAAGGTCTTCCGGCGCGGCGGCGGGCGCGGGCTGCTCGTCGCCATTCTCGGCCTGTTGGTCGTCTTTTGTTTCATCCGCCGCGTCGGCGTCCTTGGCCGGCTCTTTCGCCTTCGGCTTCACGCCGGCGGGTTCGTATTTGATCGCATAGTCCCCGGTCGCCGGCGTTTGCGCGTCGAATTTGTGATAAAATCCGCCGGCCGCGTCGGGCTTGACCGGAATGCGCCATTCCTGATTGCCGGGACCGCTGACGACCAGCGTCCCGCCTTGCTTCGGCAGGCTCAACACGCCGCCGCGATACACCCGCACATAGCCCTTGATATGCACGGGCTCCTCGGGGCGATAGATCGGCCTTTCCGTGAAGAGATGGCACAGCGTGCGCGGCGCTTCGACGCGCTGCTGCTCGGGGTTCGTGGTCCAGGCGAGCCAGTCGGCGTCCGGCTTCGACCAATTTTCCTTCGAATATTCCGACGGCGCGCTGCCGGGATCGACCACCAGCGTATCCAGCCCCTTGGTCACGACGACGCGGCGCAAATCAGCTTCATAGGGCGTCCCTGAAGGACGCCCGTCCTTGGACGGGCTATCGCGCTTGGCGAGGCTCCAGGTGAAGAAGCCCGAGGCGTCGGTCGTTCCTTGCGCCAGCGTGACGAATTTATCGTCCCTGACGCCCTCGACGCGCAGCTGCGCCCCGGCGACGGGCTGCGCCGAGGCGAGCGAGGTGACGGCGAAGCGCACCCTCCCCGGCTCCTCGATGGCGCTGAGCGTCAAATCGGTGACGACGACGCGCAGCCAATGGCGCGCGCTCTCGCCCGGCGCGCGCAGCCCGACGAGATAGGCGCCGGGCTGTTCGCGCCCCCTTATGCGGGCGAAGTCTTCGGAAAGATCGATCCCGAACCGGGCGTCGGCGCCGTCGCGCCGCAGCGGCAGGATGGCGAGTCTCGATACGGCGGGCGATCCCAGCGCCTTGATGCGCTCCTTGATCGCGTCCGCCTCGATGTCGGCGCTCCCGCTCCAGGCCTTCGGCTCGTTGCCGGGAAGGGGCGGCGCGTCGGCGTCGGCGGTGTCGACGCCGTGATCGGGGAAGGGCCAGAAGTCGCGCGACAAGGGGTCGATCGCGTGGATGCGAATGTCGGCGCGCTCGACGCCGCGCCCGCGCAGCGGCAACACTTGCGGGCCAAGCCGTTCGACGATGCCGAAACCCGCGTCCCATTGCAACGCGGGCGCGTCGCGCGTGAAGGCGAAACGCTGCGTAAAAGCGCCGGCCAAGGCCCGCCCGCGCGCGTCATGCAGCGCGCCCGGCGCGATGTTCAGCTCGTAAACGCGATCCGACAAGAACTTCGCCGTGATCTTCAGGCGCTGGCGGTCGACTTCGACAGCGAGATCGTCGACGGGCGGCGTGACGCGCAACGCCTCGCGCGCATGCAAAATATCGAGCGGCGCGGGCTCGGCGGAAAATTGCAGCGACAGACGCCGCTTGTTGGCGGGCGCGTATTGCGAGCCGGCGTCGCCGCCCTCTTCCGCGCCGCTCTCTGGCGCCGGCGCCGCGGCGCCGTTCGACGCGCAGCGCAGCACGCCGTCGATCTTGTCGTCGTTCCAGCCGCGGCCGCAGGTCGTGTCGACGACGGCGAAAGGCGTCGCCGTGCGCACGCGCAGCTCGAAGGTTTCCTCGTCGAAGCCGGGCTCGTCGGCGAGCTTTAGCCTGATGACGGCGAGTTGGCCGTCGGCGATGGCCTCGCGAAATTTTATGACATAGCTTTGCTCGGCGGAGCGCTTGCTTCGCTCCAGCGGAAGAATGTCGAAATCGGCCGATGACAGCACCCGCCCGCCGCGCTTTGATACGCCCGGCGAGGGCCGTATCTCGATGGCGAGCAAGCGCGCCAGCGCCTTGGCTTCGACGGGCGAAGGGAAAGTCAGCGCGATTTGCGTCAGTTCGGGTATCGGATCGGCGCCGTCGGCCGGCGTCGTGGAGCTTGGCGTCGGCAGCAGCGCGACCAGCCGCGTTTCGCTTGAGCCCGATTTCACCAGGACGCGCGCCAGCGGCGTCCATGGTTCCGCCGGGCGAAACTGCAGGGCGCGCGGCCCCAGCCAGCGCCATTCGCCGGCCGGCTCCGGCGACAGAGTCGCGAATTTTTCATGCGCGTCGGCGGGACCGCCGTTTTTGGGGCCGGCGTCGGAATCGAAGAAGATGGTCACGGGGTCCCAGTCGCGCAGGAATTTTTCCGGCACGACGCGGGCGCCGTCTGCGCGCTGAACCCGGTCGAAATTCGTCGGCGGGCTTTGCGGCTCGGCGCGCGGCGCCGGGGCGAAGAGGGCGAGCGACGCTGCCGCGAGCAAGGCGAGAAATGTGTTTTTCATCGAAGCGTCTCGTTCCCTATCGCGGCTTAGCCCGTCTTTCGAGACGGGCGTGCTTGTTCCGCCCTATCGAGTCTTGGCCTTCTTCAGCCCGGCCTTGTCCAAGAATTCCGCCACGACTTCGTCCGGCGGGCCCGCCGGCGGCGGCGAGAGGCCGAGCACGGCCAGCCGGACGACGCTCAAGGGCGCATCGGCGGGAATGCGCGCCTCGACGAGATAGCGGCCGACGGGGAGCTTGAGCGATTGTTCTAGCCCCTCGCCGAGCGGCTGTCCGTCGGCGCGCAGCAGCCGCAGCGTCGCGCGGTCGGGCTCGGCGCGCAGCCCGAGGCCGATCTCGCCCTCGCGCTTGGTCTCGAAGGCGAACAGCGCCGCCGCGCCCGGCGCCAGCGTCACGGCGTCGTTGACGCCCTCATGCGCCTCGATCACCGGACTGGTGAAAACATCGAGCACGCCGGTCAGCGGCCCATCGTGCGGCGAATACACATCGAGCGTCGCGTCGCCGGCGGTCATCAGGCGGCGCAATTCGACGCCGCTCGGAAAGGCCTGCACGTCGCGCTGGCCGTTTTGCGTGAAGGCGACAATGGCCGGCGCGTCGGCGCGCGCCGTCAGCAGCACCGGCTCGTTTTGATGCAGCGCGAAGCTCGCCGCCGTTCCCTCCAGCGCCGCATGGCCCGGCGGGGTGAGCGGCTTGGCCGCGACCGCCGGCCAAGGCCCTTTTCCCGCGCGTTCCAGCCACAGCGCGGCGAGTCCCGGCGGGTGATCGAGCAGAGCGACGCCGGGGCCGTCGATTTCAATCGTCGCGCCGCTCGACACGGACCCGCTTTGCGAAACGAAGCGCGTCTCGCCGCCGAGCGAGACCAGCCGGTCGCCCTTGGCGCCGTCGACGGGAACGACAATCTCGCCGGCGGCGCCGAAAAACCCCTTGAGCGCATGCGTCGTCGAGGCGGTCTCGCGCTTGCCGGGCGCGGGCGCCGCGAGCACGGGAGCGGGCGTGTTGGAGAGATTCACCAGCCAGAAACCGCCGCCATTGGGCGGCGCGCCGTGATAGGTCGCGGCGAGCGGCGAAGCGCCGCCGTAAATCGCCACACCCGACGCCTCGCCCGGCGCCGCGAAAGCCGCGACTTCCGCCGGCAGCTCCAGAGCCAGAGGCGCCTCGCCCGTCGCGAGCGTCACCGGCTGCGCGGTCAAGGGCGGAATCACCGCGCGAAACAGCGCGCCGCCTTGCGCCGGCGGAGCCACATCGACGTCGATCGCCCGCAAGCTCAGCCGGAGAGGCCCCGCCCCCGAAGCGTTCCAGAGGCGCGGGGGCGCATCGCCCGCGAGCGCCAGCGTCGCGTCCCGCGAGACCGCCATGCCGGCGCCGGCGATCAGCCCGACCCGCCCTTGCGCCGATTCCGCCAGCCACAGCCGCGCCTTGCCCTTGGGCGGCGTCAGCAGCGGCAGTTCCGCGCGCTCGCCGGCGGCGAGATCGAGCGCGATTTGCTCGCCGCGCCATTCCAGGCTTTTCACCGCGACGCCGGTCTTGCAATCGCCGGGGGCGACAAACCAGAGATTGCGCGATTGCGGCGCCAGCGCGCCGGCGCGCGCGTCGCGCAAAAGTTGTCCGGGTGAAGAGCCCGTGAAGAGGCCCGCGGAAGGAGCCGCGATCTCGACCACCGAGGCGGCGGGAAGTTCGGCGAGCCCGACGCAAATCGGCGCGGGCGCGCCCTCGACCGGATCGAGCGCGATCTCCGCCCCGTTTTGTCCGCGCCGCTCGACCGCGCGGGCGGCGATCTCTATCGGCGCCTTCGCCCCGCCGACGCTCCAGACGACCGCGCGCCAAAGGCTCTTGTCCGAATCGGGCGCCGGCCACGCCGCGAAGGGCGCGAGGCCGCGTCGCGATCCGACGACCTTCCACGCGCCGTCCACCTCGCGGCGCTCGATCGACAGAGCGATTTCGGACGAGGATCGCGCCAGGGCGAGCTCCAGACTTCCCGCTTGCGCCGCGGGAAGCGCCAACACATGCGCGCCGGCGCCGGTCAGCGTCTTCGAGCCCGCCGCTTTGAGCGCGCCGTCGTCGGTCTCGACCGGCAGGGCGAGGCGCAATTCGGTCTGGTTCCCGCTGTCGCCATTCTTCGCCTCGCTATTGTCCGCGCTCGAATCATCCTCGCCGCTCGAGGCGGCTTGCGGACTTGCGCCGAGCGTGGTCAGCTCCAACGCATAGGCGCCAGCCGGGAGGCGGCGCGAGAGCGCGACGTTCCAGTCGTCGGCGCGCCCGGTCAGTTGTTCGACCGCGGCTCCGCTCGCGTCCTTCAGCACGCCGAGCGTCTCCTTGTCGCCAAAACTCGTCAGATCGACCACGGCGTCCCGCGCCAACGAGAAGGCGACCTTCGCCGGCAAATCGACGAAGCGCGGGACGCCGGGCTGCAACTCCTTGGATTTCAGCGAAATCTCGTAATCGAGCCGGTCGTCGCGGGAGATCGCGCGCGCCTCGACGCGATAGTCGCCGGCGCCAAGGCGCCCCTGAAAATCGCGCCCGACCGCCGCCTTGCCGACGCTCTCCTTGTCGCCGCGCGAAATCTCGGCCGTCATGCCGTCGGTGATCGACAGCGCGACATCCGCGTCGCCTTGCAGCGAGAAGCGCCACACATCGGGCTCGCGCGCGGCGCCCTGCGCCGACGGTTCGCGCCATTGCAGCTTTTGCGGCGCCTCGAACGGCAGGGGATGCGGACCGTGGCCGGCGAGTTCCGGCGCCGGCGTGAAGCGTCGCAGCCGCGCCGCCATGCGCGCCTCGACATCCTCGGGCGAGACGACGAGACGATAGCTCCCTTTTTCGAATTGGCGCGTCAGCAGCCGGGTCTCGCCGGGCTTGCCGAGCGGCCAGCCCTCGGAATCCTCCAAACGCGCCCGCCAGCGGCGGCCGACGCCCAGAAGATCGATGGTGTAGAGCCCGTCTTGCGTGATTTCCAGCGGGATGCTCGCCCCCTTGCCGGGCGCCAGCGTCGCCCGCGCGCCGCCTTCGTCGACGAGTTTTGGCGTCTCGATCAGCGCCGCGGGCGTCGCCGAGAAGCCGAGCCGGCCCGACGATTCCTTCGCGGTGACGGCGGCGCGATAGGAGCCGGCGCGCAGATAGGTCGTGACGAGGCCGTTGTGGCCGGGGCCATTGTTCTCGCCGGCGCCAAGATTAGTCGAAACCGCCGCGCCGATCTTGATCGCCGTTTGCAAGCGGCCCAGCGTCTCGACCCGGTAGAGCCCGCCCTGCGCCACGTCGAAGCGCAATTCGCGCGTCTCGTCCCGCGCGAGGTCGAAATAGGTCGGACGCCCCGCCGGCGCGACCAACGGCGCGCGGCCCGGCGGAGGCTTCGACGGTTTTGGCGCGGCGTCGGACTCTTCCTGCTTTTCCTTGTCGGCGTCTTTTGCTTCCTCTTTGTCCTCGGCCTTCGCGGCGCCGTCCGGGACAAAGGCGAGGCCAAGCGCGCGCGCCTTGCCGCTGGGCGCGATTTTCACCGTTTTGACGAACATCGCATTGTCGAGCGTCTCGGGTCCAAACGTCAGCGCGACATCGCCGCCCCTGCCGTCATGGGCGACGATCCTGCCGTTCTTGGGCGAGCGCAGCGGAATCGAAATCGTCTCGTCGGCGCCCTGCCACAGCGGCAAGGGCGCCTTTTCGAGATTGGCCGGCAAGGCGACGACGCGCGGCCCGACCAGTAGTTCCGGCGCGACATTGGCTATGATGAGGTACGAGCCGTCCCGCTCCAGCCGCTGCTCGCCAAAGGAAATAGCGACCCGCGCCGGGGCCTGAACCGGCGCCGCGGCCGCGACGCCGGGGGTTCCGAGCGTCACGTCGACAACGCCGGCGGCGTCGCCGATCGGGTCCAGCACGAGCGTATAAAAGCCCGCCGCCAGATCGTAGCGGTTTGGAATCTTGCCGTCGGCGCGCGGCGCCAGCGCGCCAAAAGTCGGCTCGATCGTCGCCGCCAGCTTGACGCCCTTGGCGTCGATGGCGACCGGGCCGGCGTCCAAAACCTCGAACAGCAGCGTCGTGCGTCCGCGCAAGTTGAACTTGCCGCGCCAGGGACGGCCATTGGCGAGGCGCGGCATGTCGGAGGCGAGCACCCGCGTCTTGCCGTCCTTCTCGACGCGCGCGAACAGGGCCGTGGCCGCGATCTCGTCGCCGCCCTCGCCGGCGATGTCGAGCCCGACGAGATGCGGCCCGGAGCCGTCGAAGCTGAAATGCGCGTCGCGCCGCACCGCGCGCAGCGAGAAGGCTTGGCCCTCGTAGCCGGAAACCTCGAGCCTCGCCGGCTCCTTGCCGTCGGAGGCGAGATCGAGCGTGACGAAGGGATCGCGGCTGTTCTTGGCGATCGCGCCGGATCGCGCCATCGCGGCGCCGCGAAGCGCTTGCAGTCTCACCGGCGCGGGTTGCGGCGTCTCCAAACGAAAAGCGTCATAGCCGGCCGGCGCCGCGAATCGCAGCGAACCAAAGGGGCCGATCACGCCCTCGAACAGGCCCGCGTCGAGCGAGGTCCAGTTTTCGAGGCGCAGCAGAAACGGCTGCGCGGTCGCGCCGCTCGCCCAGACCAGCGGCTCGCCGCCATAGGCGGTGACGAGGTAATGGCCCGGCGCCAGCGCGCCCTCCAGCCGGATCAGCGTCATGAACTGGCCGGGCTTGGGTTCGACATTGCGCCGCTCGAAGGCGAGATCGACCAATTCGCCGCCTGGGCGCCAAAGCCGCAGGTCGGCGAGGGCGCGCCCCTCGGCCTCGATCGCGACGCGGCCCTCCGGCCCGATATCGAGCGTATAGCTCCGTTGCCGCAAATCGCCGAGTTCGCCGCTTTGCGTCTGTCCGGCGACCAGAGCCCGAGTCTCGCTGTCCACCTCGACGAAGGGCTCCGCCGACAGCAGCGCCTTGCCGCCGGCGCCCTTGGCGTTGGCGACGCGAATTTTATACGCGCCCTTGTCGAGCAGCGCGTCTATGCGTCCGTCGCGCAGCCCCGGCGCGCCAGCGGAGTTGGTCGGGCCCTCGATCATGTCGACGAGTTCGATGCGCGCGCCCGACGGGCTTTTGACGCGAATGCTGTAGCGTCCCGGCGCCGGCGTCGTCAGTATCGCGGAACCGTCGCGGCCCGCGGGAAGCTCGGCCGGCGAAAGCCGCGCCGGGGCGGATTTGGCCCTTTGCGCGGAAGCGGGCTCCGGCCGCGCGGCGCCCGCGCCCGCCGCGAGGGAAACAACCAGCGCGAGCGCGCCAAGATAGATAACAAAGGGCTTCATGCGGTCTCCAAAAGGAGCCTAAGCGAAATCGCTGGCAGCTTAATCCCGCTTGGAAGGGGTTGGCGAGCGTTTATTAGCGCGGCGCGACGATCCCGGACGTGCGCTGGAGCAAGTCACGCGAAGGTCGACGAAGTTCCGCGAAAAGAACACGATTCTAGTTTCTTGGTATGGGGCGATTTCGCATCGCTCCGACGGTCCATCGGAGCGCGGGGCGCGGAGGGATAACCGCGCGTTAACTCACTGGCGCCAACATGGTTAGCGCTTTCTGAAGGCGTTCGGGGTTCATCGCTTTAGCGCGCCGGCGCGGGAGATCACCACGGGGGTTCCACATTATGAACGAGCTCATAGTCCTACCCAATCCGCCCGACACGAACATCGGCCCGACCGGACCCGGCCCGGACGAGCGAGAAAAGGCCCGGCTCAAGCGGCAATCCTGGCGCCGCTTTGGCGTCGCGGCCTGCGCGCTGGCCTTGACGCTTGGAACCGGCTGGGCCGTCGGAACCAAATTTCAGCCGCGCGAGGCCGCGGACTCTCGCGGCGACACGAACGCCGCGCGAAAACTCGCCGCCGATGAAGCGGAGCGCGGCGACATCCGCGCCTTGCGCGAGGAAATTCGCGCGCTTCAAGCCAAGCTCGACTCTCTCGACAAGCGAAGCGACGCCCCGGAAAGGGGAACCCTCGAAGCCCAGCTGAATTCGCTCGACCGGAAAATCGAGGCCAATCACGCCGACGCGGCCAATGTCGCCGCGCAAATCGAGGCGAGGCTCGAAAAGAACGACAAGTCCATGGGGCGGCTCGAAGCAGCGATTTCCGCCAAGTCGTTGGTCCCGTCCACGGCCAGCAACGACGCCAAGGCGAGCGTCAAGCCGGCGGCGAGAGTTGCGCCTCCCGCCCCGGCCCCGGCTTCGGCCGCGACGGCCGGCGGCGCGAACGCCAAAGCCGCCGACGCCGCGAAGCCGATCGGCGATTATACGCTGCGAGAGGTCCAGGACGGCATAGCGCTCGTGCAAGGCCGCGCCGGCGGGCTTTACGAAGTGGGTCCCGGCGACCGGCTGCCGGGCGTGGGCAGAGTGTTGGGGGTCGAAAAAATCGGCCAAAAATGGGTTGTCGTCACCGAAAGCGGCCGGATCGACGGGCAAGCCCCTGCTCCCCAACCCCGCTACTCCCAGCGGCGCGATCCGGGCGGCTATTATTTCGACCAACGCTTCTAGCCAGAGGTGGACGACTAAACCGCTTTCGGCCATTTTCCCCGCCTAACGGCTATCGCCGTCGAAAGCGATTCGCATTCTTCCAGCCCCGCGTCCGCCTAGGTCGCGACTCTGGACAAGAGGAGAAAGCAGCTCTATGCCGAACAAACGCATTGCCCTTTTCGCGGCCTCGGGATTTTTGGCCGCTCTGTGCGGTCTGGCCGGACCCGCGCGCGCGCAATACGCCGATCCCTACGGCGGCGGCTACGACTACGGCTATCCGGCGCCTCCGCCGGTGGTCGCGCCCGTTCCCGTCTCGCCCTATCCCTATCTCTTCGGCAACCAGCGCTACTGCTGGTACGACTCGGCCTGGAACGGCCCGGGCTGGTACTATTGCGGCTACGCCTTCCGCCGCGGCTATGGCTGGGGCGGCGGCTACGGCTGGAACAACTGGCGCTGGGACGGACGCGGGGGACGCGGCGGTTGGGGGCACGGCGGCGGCGGCGGATACGGCGGCGGCGGCGGCGGATACGGCGGCGGCGGACACTATGATCATCGCTGACGCGGCGCCCGAACGCTCGATCGTTATCCCAGTCCGAGCGCTCGGATCGTCAGCAGCGCCGCCCCGCCAAGAGCGAGGAGAGAGAGCGTAACCACCAGCGACACGCGAAGGCCGGCTCTCGCGACGGTTCGCACGTCGACGCCGAGACCGAGGGCCGCCATCGACACCATGGTGAGCCCCGAGGCGATCCTCGACACGGGGTCGGCGAAGGCCTCGGGAATGAGACCGGCCGATCTCGCCGCGACGAGCAGCAGAAAGCCGATGATGAACCACGGCGCGAGATGGCGCAGCGGCGGGCGGGCGCTTCCCTGGCGCTGGCCCGGCGCCGCCCGGTCGCGCCCGGACAGCAGCGACAGCGCCAACACGACCGGCCCCAGCATCAGCACGCGGATCAGTTTCACCAACGTGCCGATTTGCGCGGACAGCGAACTGATTGGCGCCGTGGCCGCCAGCACCTGCGGCACCGCGTAGACCGTCAGCCCGGCGAACACGCCAAATGCTCGCGGCGTCATTTGCCAGGCGATCGCCAGCGCCGGCAGGCCGAGGACCACGGCAACTCCGAGAACCGCCGTGAAGGCGATGGAGGCCGCGACGTCCTCGCCGTCCGCGCCAATGACCGGCGCGACCGCGACGATAGCCGAATTGCCGCAAATGGAGTTGCCGCAGGCGATCAATATGGCCATGCGGCGCGGCAGGCCGAACAGTCTCCCCAGGCCGTAACTGACGGCGATGCTGGCGCAAACGACGAGGACAACGCCGGCGAGCAGCGCCGGCCCCGCGCCGAGGATCGTTCCGGCGCTGACCGTCGCGCCCAGCAGCACGACCGCGATCTCCAGCAGCGTTTTGGCGCCGAAGACAATGCCGAGGCGCCATCGCGCGCCGGGCGTCCAGGCGGCGCGGACAATCGTCCCGAGAAGGATCGCGATGACCAGGGCTTCCAGCCAGGAGCGCCCCAGCAGCCGCGCTTCCAAATCCTGTAGGCCCACCGCGGCGGCGGCGACGGCGACGCATAGCAGCGCGCCGGGAATGATCTCGGCGGCGAACGATAAGGTTAGGAAGTTGGGGCTGGCGAGGGAGGTTTGGTTCTGGCTCATGCCGAACCGTCGCATGGCCGCTTTAAACACTCCAACGAATAGTTCTTGTCAAATCGATCTGAATTGACGATCAATAATCATGACCCTGGAACAGTTGCGCATCTTCGTGGCCGTGGCGGAGCGCCTCCATATGACGCAAGCGGCGCGGGCGCTGCGCGTCACCCAATCCGCCGCGAGCGCGGCGGTGGCGGCGCTGGAAAGCCGCCATGGCGTCCTATTGTTCAATCGCGTCGGGCGCGGCTTGGAGCTTTCGCAGGCTGGCCGCGTGTTCCTACCGGAGGCCAAGGCGGTTCTCGCGCGCGCGGAGGCGGCGTCCCGCGCGCTGGACGAACTGGCCGGGCTCGAACGCGGATCGATCGCGATCGCCGCGAGCCAAACCGTCGCGAATTATTGGCTGCCGGAGCGGCTGACCGCCTTCGCGCGGGCGCATCCGGCGCTGACGATATCCTTGACCGTCGGAAACACGCGGCAAGTCGCGGAGGCCGTTCTCGACGGCCTCGCGGATGTCGGCTTCGTCGAGGGAGTCGTGGAGAACGAGGCGTTGAAGGCCGTCGTCGTCGGCGGAGATCGTCTCTCGCTTTATGGCGCGCCCGATCATCCGCTCGTCAACGCGAAGATCGTCGGCGTCGAGGATTTGAAGGCGGCCCAGTGGGTGATGCGAGAGCCTGGTTCTGGAACAAGGGCCTGGTTCGAAGCCGAACTCGCGGCGCGAGGCGTCGCGCCCCGAGCGCTCAAGGTTTTGCTGGAGCTGCCGTCCAATGAAGCGGTCCTGGCGGCGGCCGCGCGGGGTGGTTCCCTCGCGGCGGCGTCCGATCTCGCGGCGGCCCCGCACATCGCCGCCCGAACCCTGAAGCGGGCGCCGTTCGACCTCGTGGAGCGCCAATTCAACGCGCTCGTCCATCGGGAACGCGTTCCCAGCCGGGCGGTCGCCGCTCTATTGGAGCTTCAGTGAAAGGCCGCCGCGTCGGAAACCGCGCTCCCTCAGAACTCCTGTTTCAGCCCCGCGAAAAACCCCCGGCGCGGGCCATATTGCGGGGCGAACACGCCGATGCCGGAGCCGCTGCGAATGACATATGGGTAGTCGAGAAGGTTGACGACATCGAAGCGGAGCGTGACCGGCTTGCCCCAGGGCGTGGAAAATTCACGCGACAGACCCAGGTTCACCTGCGTGTAGGGCGCGACATGATCGGTGTTGGCGAAGCCGCTGCGCAAGCCCGCTTCCGTAAATCAGATCGGCGGAAACCAGCGTCCCGAGCAAGCGATAGGAGGCGCCCGCCGATCCCGTCCATGTCTGGGCGTGATCCGTGTAGATGTAATTCGTCGCGATATAGGGAAATTCGTCGGCGTCGAACAGAAATTGATTGGAGATGACTTGCGTCGCCCGCTGGCGACCCCAGGCGAGATTGCCGTAAGCGCGGAAATCGCCGCTCTGATAGACCGACTTGAATTCGACGCCGGTGTTATAGGCGCGATCATAGTTGAAGGCGGTGAGCACCAGCGCCTGGCCGAATTGCCCGTCGTCGATCAGATTGCGCGCGCGCTTGAAATAGGCGTCGACGCCGACTTCAAGCTCCTTCGTCAGTTTCTGCGTCACCCCCGTATCGATGTAATCCGCCCGCTCGGGACGAACCGGACTTGAGAGCGGGACGGACGGCTGCTGCGTCGTGTTGTTATAGAGCGCCAAATTCGTGGGAACCGCGAGCGCCTGCTGCGGCGGCGTGAAATAGCGGGCGTAGCCGATATGGAAGGTGGTTTCATCCACCGGCTTAAAGACGATGCTGACGCGCGGGCTGAGCTGGTTCGCATCGACGAACTGCCACATCTGATCGAAGCGCAGCCCGGAATTCAGCGTCAGCCGGTCGGTGATCTTCCATTCGTCCTGCGCATAGACGCCGGCGAGCCAGCCGAGCTTGGAATTGGGGTCGCTCACGCCGAACGGCGCGTCGATCGGATTCCCATTCGCGTCGAGCGGTTCGATGATCGAGGAATTGACGGTTTGCGTCTTCTCGCCGCTCGCCGTGAAGCCGGCGCGCAGCGTATGCCCGCCGCCGATCCGGTAAGCCCCGTCGCCTTGCAGGCCGTTGACGAAGCTGGAGCGATAGATGTCCGACGAGACGCCGTTGAACACGAGATCGCCGACCTCGTCCGGCACGAAATGCAGCTCCGAATAGCGCGAGAAGAACGACAGTTGCGTGTCGATGTCGCCGCCCGCGTGGGTCAGAGCGACGACGTTGTAATAGCTGCGCTCGACCTGGTTCTCGTTGAGCTTGGCGGAGTTGAAGTTGCTTATCCCGAAGGCCTCGAACTCGGGCGGCTGGCCGGGATTGTTCGGGATTTGATAATTGGCGACCGACGTTCCCGTGATGAAGCTGAGCTTGGTCGCGTCGTCGATGGCGTAGGACAGGAAGCCGAAGAACCTGCCCTGCCGCGTCCGGTCATGGATCGCCTCATAGCTGCTTGTCGGGTTTTCGATCCCCAGATTGTTCATGACCAGTCGGCCCGCCGCGAAGACCTCCCATTGGCCGATCTTCGCGCCATAGTCGAACACGGTCTGGCCCGTTCCATGACTGCCGCCATAGAGCGTGACGCTGCCGCCCGGCGTCGTGGGCGGCGCGCGCGAGACGATGTCGACAAGCGCGGAGGTGCGCAGCCCATATTGCGCCGGCAGAGCCCCGGTGACGAGCGACATCGAGCCCGCGAAGCTGGTCTCCATAAGCTGCGAAAAACCGGAAACGCCGTCCGGCAGAAGAATGCCGTCGACGCGATATTGCACATTGGCGTGCTCGTTGCGGATGTGGAGATTGCCGCTGGCGGCGGAATCTTGCGACACGCCGGGCGTTTGCAGCAGAACTTTTTCGAGCGGCGTCTGATCGCCTTGCGGCAGCGCCTCGATCGCCGCGCGGTCCAGGGCATAGACATTGGCGCCCTCCTTGGGGAGCAGCTCGCGCTCGAACGGGTTGGCGGGGTCTTCAAAGGGGTTAGCCGGTTGCGGCGCGGACGCCGTCGCGGCGGGCGCTGGCGGAGGCGCGGCGACCCGCGTGGCGGCGGGTTTGGCCGCGGCGCCAACTTCGATGGTGGGCAAGGCCTCCTGGGCCGCGGCGCCAAGGCTCCAGAGCGTCGCCATGGCGCCGACGAAAATACGCCCGCGGTTTTCAGCTTTCATGGGATTTGGTCCGACTTTTCGACAGCCCACCGATGCGGGCGATGTTATGTTATAACATTTGCTAGCTAGCCCCGGTCAAGTCGCTCGTGACATTTTCGGGGGCTGAAATAGCGACGCAAGCGACTCGCATCGGCCAGGGCGCCCGCCTGGCGAAGGCTGTCCGCCGGAGTCGAAAAAAATCCATTCCGGATGATGGTCGTGTCGCGCAAGCGCTCTATTCCTCGCCGTAACGTTGAATCGAATGGAGGCGGCAATGTTATCGAGATTTGTTCCTGTCTCGCCGGCGTCGCCATGGCGGCCGCCGTCGGCCGGCTTTTGCGTTCGACGCGATGGTGTCGCGCCGAAGGCGTTGCGGACCCATCCGTCGCCAAGGGCCGCCGTAATAGAGGTCATCCCGCGCGCGCCGTGATCAACATGGAGCGCTGCGTTCGCGGATGGTGCGAGGCGGCCTACGCGGGCCAAATGGGTTATGTCTATACGCCCGTCCTGTTAGCGCGGGCCGGTCTCGCCCGCCGACGAAGGCCCGTGGGGGTGCTGACCGCGCCATTCGCCGTTCGAAGCGCGGCGCGGTTTCGGCGGCGTAGCCGAGTTCCCCGGCCCCGTTGTGGCGGCTTACTGATGCTCCGCGCCTCCCGTCGGTCTAGCGCGGGCGGGGCGGCGACATAATCGCCTTCATTGCGAAGGAATCGTCGCCGACGGTCGGGCGGCGCGCGAACATTTCAACGACTTTAACGAGAGCAAAGATCATGTCTTTTTCCTCGACGGAAGGAGAGCGGCGTTGGCTCGGGCGAACCATGGTCGCGATCGGCTTGACGCTCGTTTCGCTTCCTGGTTTCGCGCAGCAGACGGGCCCATTCTCGGGTCTTGCCGGTCATTGGTCGGGCGGCGGCGCCATCACATTGTCGGACGGGTCCACGGAACGCATTCATTGCAGGGCGGTCTACGCGGTCGCTGCAACCGGCGCCGCTCTCAACCAGACGCTAAGTTGCGCCAGCGCCAGTTATAATTTGCACGTCACCGCCAATGTCGTATCCAATGGCGGCGGCGTTTCCGGCAGTTGGAGCGAAGCGACGCATTCCGTTTCCGGAAGCATTTCCGGCCGCGCCAATAGTTCCGATATTCAGGCCTATGTGTCCGGCGCGGGCTTTGTCGCCAGCATCGGGATAAGGACGCATGGCGGCGGCCAATCGGTTACGATACGACCGCAATCTGGAACCGATGTGAGAGCGATGTCGGTCAGCCTGCACAAAGGATGAGGCTGTCGAAAGCGCCATTTATTGCGAGGCGCGAACTCTGTCGCGGGCGGAGCGACGAGCGATCCGGCGCAGGAACATCGTCGTCGGGCGCAAAATCAACAGGTCGGCGACCAGGGCCGCGATCATCGCGAAGGCGCTCAGCCACCCGAACAGCCGCAGCGACGGAAGGTTGGAGAACACCGTCACCGCCAGTCCGCAGGCCAGCACCACCGATGTCAGGATCAGAGCCGGCCCCATCAGAACCGTCGCCCGTTCGATCGCGACGGCGGGGTCGGCGTCGGGATTATCCTCGAGCCGCGCGCGATTGAGGAAATGGATCGTCGCGCTGAGGCCCAATCCGAACGACACGGTGAGCGCCACGACGCTCGCGAACTGGAGGCCTACTCCGGTCATGCGGAGCAAGAGGCCAGAGGCGACGATCGGAAAGATCCCCGGCAGGATCGCCGAAAACATCACGACGGCGGAACGAAAAGCCAAGCCGAGGAAAATGGCGACGCCGGCGAACTCGACCGTCAGCCCTCGGTTCAGTTTCGCGATCATATTGGCGCTGTTGCGCGCGGCGATCGCCGAAAGACCCGTCACCGCTATCGTGTAACCCGGATGCGCGGCGCGAACCCCGGCGAGCGCCTTGTCGAGGCTATCGACAATTGGCAGCAGCTGG
Organism: uncultured Alphaproteobacteria bacterium; assembly: GCA_963710695.1. Taxonomy (GTDB): domain Bacteria; phylum Pseudomonadota; class Alphaproteobacteria; order Rhizobiales; family Beijerinckiaceae; genus Methylocystis. The sequence goes on from CAVQBO010000010.1 coordinate 162,881, forward strand.
CTCGCGTCGAGGTCGGGAACCCGCCCCGATACAACGACGGCGTCCCCTTCGGGAGAAATAAACCGCCCCCGCAAATGCTCCGGCAGCATGTCGACATATTGCTTGAGAACAGCGACGTCGCTTTTGCGAGCCTTCTCGGCGAGCCAGCGGCGCAATGTCTCGAGCGACCAGACATTGCCGACGCCTTGCTGTTTCTCGACAATCGCATGGACGCTGGCGATCACGTTCAGCGTTTCCGGCGCATAGAGCGACACGCCTCGCGGAAACTCGATCAGCACGTCAATCGGATTGGCGCCCGTCAATTTGACGTCCAGACGCTCGCTCGCCGCGACCGCCCGTTGCCGATCCGGAACCTGATCGGCCAGCCGGTATCTCGGCTGGAGGTTGGCGTAGTTCAAACCGAGCCCGATGACGACGACAAGACCCAAGAAACTGTAAAGCCCCGGTCGACTAACCATGTGGAGCGCGATAAAGGCGCAAAAACGCCGCAACGCCGCGACCCCGAAATCATGTCGTTTGATCCGGGCGACGAAGGCCGCGTCGTCGCGCAGAACCAAAACGCCGAGCAGCGGCGTCAACAGCAGGATCGCGATAAGCGCGATGAGCGTCGCGATTAAACCCGCTTCCCCGAATGAGCGGATCAAATCCGAATTGGAAAACTGCAATGCGACGAAGGACAGCGCCGCCGTCGCATGGGTTAAAACACAGGCCGGGCCGACAACCAGCATTGAATTGCGCAACGCCTCGTATTTACTTTGTCCCTCGAGCAATCTGTCGCGCGCGGCGAAGGTAAGCTGCATGCTGTCGGAAAAGCTGATGACCATGATGAGCGGGGTCATCACATTGAGAAACATGTTAAGGCGGAAACCGAGCCAGCCCAGCGCGCCGAGCGCCAACAGAATGGCGGTCAATGGCGGTCCGGCCGCCATGATCATGAAAGATACATGCCGGAAGAAAAGGATCGCGATGAGGCAGCCGGCGAGGAAGCCCACGGTGTTGTAGACGAGCCTGTCGTGTTCGACGGCCTCGCGGATTTCGAGTTGCATCACGGGAACGCCGGAAAGCTCCGCGGTCAGCCCCGAACCGGCGAGATCGGCGTCCACCGTTTTATGGATGTCGTCGACGGCGGCGCGCAGTTCATTGCCTCTCGGCGACCTCGGGCGCGAGAGCGAGAACGACCAAGGTGAGTTGGCCGTCTTGCGACAAAAGCTTGCCGCGAATGATCTCATTGGCCATCACCCGGTCAATCAGCTTGCCGTAGGCGGCGCCTTCCGGCAACGGATCTGGAAACAGAGGCGCCGGAATCTTGTCTTTATCCTTGGGCTGGCGCGCCGAGAACATCGAGATTACGCCTCGCGCGCCATCGACCAACTGAAGGTCTATGACGAGGTCTCGCAATTTTTCGACCGAGTCGCGCGCGAGCAGGTCCTTGCCTTCGACGACGACGAGCACGTCGAATTCGCTCGACGGAAATCGCCGCGTCACCTCCTCGTATTGTTTGAACTCGGGCGTGTTCGAGCGGAACAGCTGACTGAGCGAATCGTCGACTTTGATCCGCGTGACGCCAAAGGCCGCGGCGATCATCAACGCGATCGCGGCGATGGCGACAATCCAAGGATGCGACAGGGACAGAAGGCCGATGCGCTCGACGCCAAGCGCGATCGGATGCAACTTCCTATGGTCTCGCGAGGGGCTCTCTGGGTCCGGTGGACGCGTCGTTTGATTGGCTGTTTCAACGGACACGACGGCTCTCCGTTTTTTCCACGCAAAACGCGTTAACTAAAGGCCCGGCGGCGCGCGGCCAGTGCTCATCTCGCGCTCCGGTCGTCGGGCCGTCCAGGCGCGACGCGTGGTTCCCAGGGGAAGAACAGCCAAAACCTTGACAGTAATGGTCAAACTTTCGCCGATAATACTTGCGATAAGTCGATATCGGATCAAGATAAACTCTAGCTAAACAGCAGCCTCTTGATTGAATTCATTCTCGATGATACAGCTTAATCAAACAAGCACGGACTTAACAGAACACCGCACCGACAAAGGCTAGGCCTTTGCGGCGCCATGAACTCGAGTAGCCAATCGAAATGAAGAAGCAAGGCGACTCAAACTTAAGAGGTGACACAAATGAAGATTCCTGCACTCGTCGTCGCGTCGATGCTGATTTCATCGACAGCTTATGCAAACAATATTGTTGTCGGCTGCCAACTAATGAACAGGTATAGCGAATCCGATGTTCATATGCTTCTTGCCAAGGCGCGCTCGGTCATTAGCGACCATGAAGTTAATCAAATTTATGGTAGATATGTTGTCCTAAAGAACGCTTGCCAGACCAATAGCAATGCTTCCAGCGTCGTGCCTGTTTCCGCTAATCTTCGCAACTGGCTTGCCGAGAACGGAGTGAATATCGGCAGGTAAGCCGCTGTAATAGCGGCGCTTTTGAGCCCGTGGCTCATAGCAAGCCTAACTGACAATAATCCATCGGAGCCCGTCATTGCGAGGAGGCCATGGGCGCCCGCAAGGACGCCCGTCCCGAGGGACGGGCTATGCCGACGAAGCAATCCAGGGGCCGCCCGTGACTCCTGGATTGCTTCGCCGCGCTCGCAATGATGGGAGCCGCTCCTTGGATGAGTCGCGATAAATAGAACTTGGCTCACTGCATTGGACGGATTTCTGCGAACTCCTCGATGCGGGGCGGTCTCATTCCCCCGCATAGGCCGCGCGCATTTGCGCGATCCGCGCGAGCTTTGCCTGGAACGGACTCCAGTCGTCGCGCTCGGCGATGGCGCTCCAGATCGCCTCCACCTCGTCGATCAGCATCGCGCAGGGCTCCGGCGCCGCGAAATAGGGATGATCCAGCCGCGCCGTCGCGCTCGGCCGATAGCCCGACTAGCGCCTCGCGCAGCGGCGCGAATTGTTCCGCTTCGTAAAGCGCGGCGCTGGGAGAGCGCTTCGCCCGCGCCTCGCTCGCCAATCCGCCGCGCCAGTCGAACAGCGTCTGCTCGAACGGCGCGCGCGAGCTTATCGCGAAATCGACGAAGGCCTTGGCGAGGCGCGCGTCGCGATCAATGCCCTCCGAAAGCAGGCCGAGTCGCGCGAGTAGCGCCTTGCGAAACGCCGCCTTCGCCAGTTCGGGATAGGCGTCCAGCGCCTTTTCCGCCGCCGCGAGCCCGGTCAGCGGCAGCAGGCATTCGGCCAGCCGCGTCAGATTCCAGGCGAGCGCGCCGGGCTGGCGGCCGAAGGAATAGAGCCCGCTGTGGTCGAAATAGGCGGCGGTGAAGCCGGCGTCCCAGCTCGGGGCGAAGCGCCAGGGGCCATAGTCGAAACTCTCGCCGGTGATGTTGATATTGTCCGAATTGAGCACGCCATGGACGAAGCCCGCCGCCATATAGCTCGCGCCAAGCCGGGCGACGCGCGCGATCACCGCCTCCAGAAACGCCGCCGGGCGCCGCTCCGCCGGCGCGTCGGCGAGTTCGGGGAAATAATTGTCGATCGAATAGCCCAGCAGTTTTTCGATCGCGGCGTTGTCTTCGAAAAAGGCGAGGCGCTGAAAGGTGCCGATGCGGATATGCGAATGCGACAGCCGCAGCAACACGCTGGAGCGCGTCGGCGAAGGCTCGTCGCCGCGAATAAGCTGTTCGCCGGTTTCGATCAGGCTGAAAGTTTTGGAGGTGTCGACGCCAAGCGCCTCCAGCATTTCGGTCGCGAGAATTTCGCGAACGCCGCCCTTGAGGGTAAGCCGCCCATCGCCCTGGCGCGACCAGGGCGTGCGCCCGCTGCCCTTCGTGCCGAGATCGAGCAGCCGCCCGTCCTCGGCGTCGCGCAGTTGCGCGAACAGAAAGCCGCGGCCGTCGCCAAGATCGGGATTGTACGAGCGAAACTGATGGCCGTGATAGCGCAGCGCCAGCGGCTTGACGAGGCCGCCCGGCAAGGGTTCGAAGCGGCCGAAATGGGCGATCCATTCGGCGTCGGTCAGCGTGTCGAGCCCGACCCGCGCGGCGGCGCGCTGGTTGCGATAGCGCAGGATGTGCTGGGGAAAGGCCGCGGGCGCGACCTCATCGAAAAACCCCTCGCCAAGCGTCGCGTGTAAGGTTTCGGCGTGATAGCGCGGGGAAAGGGGCATTAAGCGGCGCCTCGTTGCGAGATTTTGGAGATCAAGCATGTCGCGCGCCAGACGAGGCGGGGCAAGGGGCGGCGCCAAATCAAAAGGCGGAGATTGCTCCCCGCCTCACGCGATGTTTTATGGGCTTATTCAGCGCCCCAACGGCGGGGCGCGCCAGAGGTTTTGGCTTGGCGCGCAAAACCTTGGCCTTTTGGCGGAAAGCTATGCTAATGCAGCGTCTCGCCTTGTCGTAATTTGGAAATTTCGTCCTTCAGCTGTAATTTCTTGCGCTTGAGCTCCAAGAGCTTTTTCTCGTCCAGGCAGTGGTGGTTTCGCTCTCTTTCGATTTCTTTTTCGAGCGCCTCGTGGCGGCGTTGAAGTTCGACAATATGACCTTGTAAGGACATTAGGAACCTCCTTGGTTCACCCGGTTGGGGAGAGCCGGGGGAAGTGAGTGTGACACATTTGTCACGGGTCGCAAGCGTAAGTTACGAGCTTGGCGGATCGTTTTTTAGTGCAACTGCTTGTTTTGCGTCGGGATGCCCGTCCAACGCCCGGGGATGCGCGTCCATGCGCGAAAATGCGCGCGGAAACGGCGCGCCCTTACCCCCGCTTTTTGCCCTCATAGGGATTGTCGGCGGTCTTCCTGGAGATGCGGATCGGCACGCCGGGGAAGTCGAACGTCTTGCGTAAGCCATTGATTAGAAAGCGCTCGTAGCTCGTCGGCAGTTCGTCGAGCTGATTGCCGAACAGCACGAAATGCGGCGGACGGCTTTTGGGCTGCGTCATATAGCGGATTTTGATGCGGCGGCCCGAGACCGCGGGCGGCGGGTTTTGTTCTATGGTATTGATTAACCAACGGTTTAGACGCGCGGTCGAGATGCGCTTGTTCCAGGTCTCGTGCACGGCGATCACCGCCCGCATCAGCTCGTCGAGCCCCTCGCCGGTCGCGCCGGAGACCGGAACAACCGGGCATCCCCGCAGCTGGGCGAGCAGGCGCTCGGCTTCTTCTCTCAATCTTATCAGCGTCTTGCCGCGATCCTCGATCAAATCCCATTTGCCCAGGCCAATGACCACCGCGCGCCCTTCGCTCGCCGCTATATCGGCGATGGTCAAATCCTGCTTCTCGAAGGGAATGGTCGAATCAACCAATAAAACAACAACTTCGGAGAAACGCACGGCCCGCAGCGCGTCGGCGCCGGCGAGTTTTTCCAGCTTGTCGGTGACGCGGGCGCGGCGGCGCAGGCCGGCCGTGTCGAACAATTTCATCTTGCGGTCGCGCCATTCGAAATCGATGCCGATACTGTCGCGGGTGATGCCCGCCTCGGGCCCGACGAGCAGGCGCTCCTCGCCGAGCAAGCGGTTGATTAGCGTGGACTTTCCGGCGTTGGGGCGGCCGACGACGGTGATCCGCAGCGGCTTGGTGATGTCGAGATCGCTGCCGTCTTCGTCGTCGAAACGGCGCGGGGCGGCCGCCTCGTCCTCCTCGATCGGCGCCTCGGTCGCCTCCGGCAAGGCGAGGCGCAGCGCGTCGAACAGGTCGATCATGCCCTCGCCATGCTCGGCCGAAAGCGGCACGGGATCGCCGAGGCCCAGCGTATAGGCCTCGAAAAATCCGGCCTCGCCGGCGCGGCCTTCCGCCTTATTGGCCGCGAGCACCACCGGCTTGCCGGCGCGGCGCACGAGGTCGGCGAAATATTTGTCGTCGGGCGTGACGCCGGCGCGCGCGTCGATCATGAACAATATGGCGTCGGCCTGGTCGATCGCCGCTTCCGTTTGCTGGCGCATCCGCCCTTCGAGCGTGGCCTCGGCGCCCTCCTCCAGCCCCGCCGTGTCGATGACGGTGAAGGAAAGATCGGCGAGTTTGGCCGCGCCCTCGCGGCGGTCGCGCGTCACGCCCGGTCGGTCGTCGACCAGGGCCAGCTTTTTGCCGACGAGCCGGTTGAACAGCGTCGATTTGCCGACATTGGGACGGCCGATGATCGCGAGCGAAAAGGACATGGCGTTACGCTAGACTCTTGTTTTGACGCGCGTTCCAAACACGCGCCGGAATCCGCTCCGCCTGGGGAAGCGCCGCGGCGCCGTTCACTTCTTCTCGATGGTGACGGTCGGCGCGTCGGCGGGGTCGGAGCCTTCGGCGGGCTCGATGATCGGCGTCACCGAGGTGATGGCGCCGGCCTCCGGCGTCTTGACGCCGCGCGCGGCGTGCAGCAGGCCCATATAGGCGGAGGCGCGCTGGCGCATGGACTGCGGCGCGTCGCGGTCGTTGAGCAGCAGGTTGAACACGCGCTCCGCCTCGTCGTAATCCTGGTTTTGCAGCGCGTCGAGACCGGTCCATTCCTGAGCGCTGAAGCGGAACACGCCTTTCGAGGTCATCAGCGGCCCGAGCTTGAGCATCGATTTCTCGCTGTCCCCGGCTTCCATCGTGTAGACCGCGCCGCGGATCCGCGCCACTTCCTGCGTCAGATGGTCGACGCTGGCGTCGTCGGCGATCGCGTCGAGCTGTTCAATCGCCTTGGCCTTGTCGGTCTTGCCGAGTTCCTCGGCGGCGCGCAATCTGGCCATCGTGGCGTAGCCCTTGGGCGCGTCCTTCGCCAGGGCGTCGAACGCCGCGATGGCCTCGGCGCTCTTGCCGGCGTCGGCGAGCGTCACGGCGGCCATGAAGCGCACATTGGCGGCCTCGGCGGCCTTGGTCTTCTCGCTGACGTAATAGTTCCAGGCGCCCGTCGCGGCGACGATGAGGCCGGCGATCACGAACACCGGCGTCTGATAGCGCGACCAGAGCGTTTCGACCTTTTCCCGTTGGACCTCTTCATCGACCTCGCGGAAAATATCGGACATGACCGTTTCCTAAACCCTAGTGCCGCCATGGGCGTTGTTTTTGAGGCGCCAGCGCCTTGTTGGCTAGCCTGTTAGCACGCTCCCGCGCGATAGGCCAGAACGCTTGGCGAAGCGGGCCAATTTCCATCGCCGCGCGACGCCCGGGCTCCGGCCTTCACTATATGGCGGAAATACCACGGCTCGAAGGCCAATCTCGCCGCGACGATTTTCCGCGCTCGGCCGGAAAGAAAGCGCGACGGAGAAACCATCGCGGTCGGTCTCCGCCCCTCCAAAAAGCCTTTCCAACTGTCTGGGACTTGCCTTGGGGCCATCTGGACGCGCAAGAGGGTCGCGCCATGTCTCATCAAGCGTTCAGGTGACGGAGTAGCGCCGCGATGAAGACCATCAACCCTCTTTCGACCTTGATATTTATCGTCATTCTGGGATCGGGCGGCGCCGGCGCATATATGGCTTTCGCGGCCGGCGATTTCGGCGACGCCGCGGCGATCGCCGCGGTTTCCGCGATCCTTGCTTTCTTAATCGCCTTTTCGATCAAGATCGCGGATCAATGGGAGCGGATCGTGGTGCTGCGGCTCGGACGCTTCCATGCGCTCAAAGGCCCAGGTCTGTTTTTCATCATTCCCATTTTCGACAGCATCGCCTACCGTATCGATATCCGCGTCATCGCCAGCGCGTTCAAGGCGGAAAAGACACTCACCAAGGATACGGTGCCGGTGGATGTCGACGCGGTGCTGTTCTGGAAGGTCGGCGATCCGAAAAAGGCGGCGCTCGACGTGGCCGATTACGCCAGCGCGATTAATTGGGCGGCGAAGACCGCGCTTCGCGACGTGATCGGCAAGACCATGCTCTCCGACCTGCTGGAGGGCCGCGAGAAGATCAGCTACGAACTGCAAAAATCATCGACGTGCGCACCGTGCCGTGGGGCATCCACGTCATTTCGGTGGAGGTGAAGGACGTTCTGATCCCTCTCGCGCTGCAAGACGCGATGTCAATGCAGGCGCAGGCCGAGCGCGAACGCCAGGCGCGGGTCATTTTGGGGGATTCCGAGCGGCAGGTCGCCGAAAAATTCGGCGACGCGGCGAGAACCTACGCCAACAATCCGACCGCCCTTCATCTGCGCGCGATGAACATGCTTTACGAGGGACTAAAGAGGAGCAACTCAACCATCGTCATCGTGCCGAGCTCCGCGGTCGAGACGATGCAACTCGGCGGCCTCACGGGATTGACCGCCCTGACCACGAGCCTGGCGCAGCAGCGCGCGTCCGAGGCCGCCGCTCCGCCGCCGGCCGAACACCCGCCGAAACCGCATTCCAACTGAAGCGCCCGCGCCTGTCGGCGTGCTCCATCGCGATGGGCCGGAACGCGCGAAGCGGACGAGAAAGTCGAGCACGGCATAAAAATGGCTCGGAAGGCGCCGCCTGCCGAGCCATAAATCTTTCACCGCGCCCCGGCGACGACGCTCCCGCGCCGCCGCCGACACATGCCGATCAATACGAGTAGTACATGTCGTATTCGACCGGATGCGGCGTCTGTTCGAAGCGGTAGACGTCCTGATACTTCAGATCGATATAGGAATCGATGAAGTCCTGGCTGAACACGCCGCCCGCCGTGAGGAAGGCGTGATCGGCCTTCAGGTTGTCGAGCGCTTCGCGCAAGCTGCCGCACACGGTCGGGATCGCCTTCAGTTCGGCCGGCGGCAGATCATAGAGATCCTTGTCGGCGGCCGCGCCCGGATCGATCTTGTTGGCGATGCCGTCGAGGCCGGCCATCAGCATGGCCGAGAAGGCGAGATAGGGATTGGCCGTCGGATCGGGGAAGCGAACCTCGACGCGCTTGGCCTTCGGGCTGGTCACATAGGGGATGCGGCAGGAGGCCGAACGGTTGCGCGACGAATAGGCCAACAGCACCGGCGCCTCGAAGCCCGGGACCAGACGCTTATAGGAGTTGGTCGACGGGTTGGTGAAGGCGTTGAGGGCCTTGGCGTGCTTGATGATGCCGCCGATATACCACAGGCACTCCTGGCTGAGGCCGGCGTATTTGTCGCCCGCGAACACCGGCTGGCCGGCCTTCCAGATCGACTGATGCACATGCATGCCGGAGCCATTGTCGCCATAGACGGGCTTGGGCATGAAGGTCGCCGTCTTGCCGTAGGAATTGGCGACCTGGTGGATGGCGTATTTATAGATTTGCAGATGGTCGGCGACGGTGACCAGAGTCGCGAACTTCAGACCGAGTTCGTGCTGGGCCGAGGCGACCTCGTGATGGTGCTTTTCGACGGAGACGCCCATCGCGGCCATGGCGGCGAGCATCTCGCCGCGCATGTCCTGCGCGGAGTCGACCGGCGGCACGGGGAAATAACCGCCCTTGGTGCGCACGCGGTGGCCGAGGTTGCCGCCTTCATACGCCGTCGACGAATTGCTGGGAAGCTCCGAGCTGTCGACAGAGAAGCCGGTGTTGTAGGGGTCGGCCGAGAAGCGCACGTCGTCGAATACGAAGAATTCGGCTTCCGGACCAAAGAAGGCGCTGTCGCCGACGCCGGTGGACTTCAAATACTCCTCGGCCTTCCTGGCGATGCCGCGCGGATCGCGGTTATAGCGGGCGCCCGTGGTCGGCTCGACGACGTCGCAAACGAGCACCAGCGTGGACGCCGCGAAAAACGGGTCGAGCGTCGCGGTCGCGAGATCGGGGATCAGCAACATGTCGGATTCGTTGATGGCCTTCCAGCCGGCGATCGAGGAGCCGTCGAAAGCGATGCCCTCGACCAGCGCGTCGGCGTCGATGATCGACACGTCGAAGGTGACATGCTGCCACTTACCGCGCGGATCGGTAAAGCGAAAGTCGACATACTTAATGTCGTTGTCCTTGATCTTCTTGATAACGTCGTTCGCCGTGGTCATTTCCTAGAGCCCCATGTTGATTTGCTGCTAAACGAGACTGGCTTCGATCGGTCAAAGGCGTGGCGGTCTTTTCTTGTCGGCGTGGCGGGTCAGATCGCGTCCGCGCCGGTCTCGCCGGTGCGGATTCTGATCGCGCCCTCCACATTGGAGACGAAGATCTTGCCGTCTCCAATGCGCCCCGTCTGCGCGGCCTTGCGAATCGCCTCCACGGCGCGCTCCACGGCGTCGTCCGCGAGGACGATCTCGATTTTCACCTTGGGAAGGAAATCGACGACATATTCGGCGCCGCGATAGAGTTCCGTATGACCCTTTTGGCGACCAAAACCCTTCGCCTCGGTGACGGTAATGCCTTGCAGTCCAGCCGCCTGCAGAGCCTCCTTCACCTCGTCGAGCTTAAACGGCTTGATGATCGCCTCGATTTTTTTCATTCACCTTTTCCCCGCGGCCGCGTCTCGGTTCCTTAGCGCCGAGACGCCTCGGTGTTGAGGAACCGCTGGGCTCATAGCATTTGGCGGAAATTTGCGCCACGGGTAAAATGTTGCCTAAGAATTGGGCTCGGCGTCGGGAAGGCCGGACGCTTGCGCATCATATCGTCGCGGGTTCGCCCGATGCCGCTGTACGCCGCGGCGCATCCATCGACGATTGAGAGAAGCCCGCGCGCCGTGGATCGGCGCGCGGGCTTTACGAAAACCCTGAACGGGCGGTTACGAGATCAAGTCGTCGGCACGGTCGAGACCGTCTTCAAGATTTGCGAGGCGATCTGGTAGGGGTCGCCTTGAGAATTGGGACGGCGGTCTTCCAGATAGCCTTTATAGCCGTTGTTGACGAAGCTGTGCGGAACGCGGATCGACGCGCCGCGGTCCGCGACTCCGTAGGAGAAGGTGTCGATCGACGCCGTTTCGTGCAGGCCGGTGAGGCGCATGTGATTGTCCGGGCCATAGACGGCGATGTGGTCCGCCTTGGCTTTTTCGAACGCCGCCATCAACTGCTCGAAATACTCCTTGCCGCCCTTTTCCCGCAGATGAGTGGTGGAAAAATTGGCGTGCATCCCGGAGCCGTTCCAGTCCGTGTCGCCGAGCGGCTTGCAGTGATACTCGATGTCGACGCCGTATTTTTCGCCAAGACGCTGAAGAATGTAGCGGGCTGTCCACATTTCGTCGGCGGCCTTTTTCGAGCCCTTGCCGAAAATCTGGAACTCCCACTGGCCCTTGGCCACCTCGGCGTTGATGCCTTCATGATTGATGCCGGCGTCGATGCACAGATCGAGATGCTCTTCGACGATCTGGCGCGCGATGTCGCCGACATTCTTATAGCCGACGCCCGTGTAATAGGGCCCCTGCGGCGCGGGAAAACCATGTTCGGGGAAGCCGAGCGGACGTCCGTCCTGAAAAAAGAAATACTCCTGCTCGAAACCGAACCAGGCGCCGGGATCGTCGAGAATGGTGGCGCGCCCGTTGGAAGGATGCGGGGTGACGCCATCCGGCATCATCACTTCGCACAAAACGAGGGCGCCGTTCTTGCGCGTGGAATCGGGATAGACGGCGACCGGCTTCAGCACGCAGTCCGAGCTGCGCCCCTCGGCCTGCTGGGTGGAGCTGCCGTCGAAGCCCCAAAGCGGCAGCTGCTCAAGCGTCGGAAAGTCGTTGTATTCCTTGATTTGCGTCTTGCCGCGAAGGTTTGGCACTGGTTTGTAGCCATCGAGCCAAATGTACTCGAGCTTGTATTTCGCCATATGTTTTGACCTCCCGTCGCCATTGATGCGTGAACGTCGCGCCGCCTTGAGAGACGCTGGTCCCCGCGAATGGCGCGTCCGGCCCATGCAGCGCGCGTGCCAAGCGCGGCCTTCGCGCGTCAGCGCGGGTCGACGACCACCGGGAGATCCTCGCGCGCGCCCCATTCCGACCAGGAGCCGTCGTAAACCGCCGCCGCGCCGTGGCCGCTGGCCGCCAGCGCCAGACTGACGATCGCCGCGCTGAGTCCCGAGCCGCAACTGGCGATGACGGGAAGTTCCGGGTCGATCCCGGCGGCGCGAAACTCGTTCTCCAGCGCGGCCGCGTCCTTCAACCTTCCGTCTTCGATCAACCGCCCGAACGGCAGGTTGACCGCGCCGGGCATATGGCCCGAGCGCAAGCCGGGTCGCGGCTCGGGCGCGTGGCCTTTAAACCGCTCCGCCGAGCGCGCGTCGGCGATTTGCGCCGATTTGTTGTCCAGCGCCTTCTTCACGTCGCGGGCGTCGGCGACGAGCGTGTGATCGAGCCTCGCCGTGAAATGGACCTTTGGACGCGGCGTCTCGCGATGCTGGAGCTTGCGCCCCTCCGCGATCCATCGCGGCAGGCCGCCTTCGAGGATCGCCGCGTCGACGAACCCGAACGCGCGCAGCGTCCACCACAGCCTCGGCGCCGAAAACAGCCCCAGGCTGTCGTAAATGACCGCGCGCATCCCGTCGCCGAGACCAAGATCCCGCATCGCGGCGGAAAAAGCGATCGGGTCCGGCAGCATATGCGGCAGGTCGGTCTTGGCGTCGGCGACCGCGTCGATGTCGAAAAACACCGCGCCGGGAATATGGCCGGAAAGATATTCCGCGCGGGCGTCGCGCCCGGCCGCCGGCATATGCCAGGAGGCGTCGAAGATGACGAGATCGGGCGCGTCGAGATGGTCGGCGAGCCATTGCGTCGAGACGAATAATTTTTCGGGTTCGATGAGCTGATGCGGCATGAAGCTCCCCTTGCAACCGGCTTCGTATCCTTGCCCGCGCGCGCCTTGGATTTTGGCGCCGGCCAGCGACGCTGGTATTGCTTCCTGGCGGGTTGTCGGCACAATAAGCAGATTCGCTTCCATCTGTCGAAGCCAACAGCTGATCTTCAGGAGCCCGATGTTAGAGATTCCCGGCAAGGCCTGCGGTCCCTGCTCCTTCTGTTGCAAGGTGCTGGAAATCGACGAGTTGAAGAAGACGGCGGGCGATCTGTGCGAACATTGCGCGCGATCGGGCGGCTGCTCGATTTATGCGACACGCCCGCAAGTTTGCCGCGACTATCATTGCGACTGGAAGGAGGATCGGGGACTCTCGGTCCAGTTCAGGCCGGACCGCGTGGGCACGCTGTTGATGGACGATCCCGACAGCGACGAATATCACGCCGTTTGCGACCCGGAAAAGCCGTTTTCCTGGCGCAATCCTCTGATATTCAGGCATCTCGTCAGTCTGGCGAAGGAGGGGCGCGTCGTCGTCGCCAAGGCGGGTTTGCGCAGCTGGCGCATCTTCGCGGACGGACAGTCGCAAGAGTCGGCGTGATCGCGTTGATCTTGCACGATCAATCGGGCTCGATAGCGGCCTCCGACCCAACGTGGTCGCGAGCCCGCCGCATCCGGGACCGTCGATAAGCCGCGCTAGCCGGCGTGGCGCGAAGGCCGCGAACGTGCTAGGCCGCGAACTCTCGACTGGACGCGAATTTGATTCGAGCCGACATGACCGATTTCAAACGCCCCCCTTCCCCCTCGTTCCGGCGCGTCCCGCGTCTCGCGGCGGTTTGCGGCGCGCTCGCCGCGCTGTCGACGGCGCCCGCCGCGGCGGAGACGCTGAAGGCGCATTACGCGCTTAGTCTGCTTGGCCTCTCCATCGGCAGCGCATATGCGTCCGGCGTGATCGAACAGCAGAATTACCGCATCGACATCGCCATGAAAACCTCGGGCCTCGCCAATCTCGTCAACAATACGAGAGGCGCGGCCACGGCGACCGGCAAACTCAACCCCGAGGGACCCTCGCCAGCCAGTTTCGCCAATACGCTCGCCAATTCATACGAAACGCGGACGATTCGCATGTCGCTCGGCGGCAACGCCGTGCGCCTTCTCGAGGTGAAGCCCGAGCCGTGGGACGCCGCGCAACGCCTGCCGGTGAACGCGGAGCACAAGCAGCACATCATCGATCCGGTGAGCGCGTTGATCATGAGCGTGCCGGCCGGACAAGAGTTGGTCGGCCCGACCGCCTGCAACCGCACAATTCGCGTGTTCGACGGCGTGACGCGTTTCGACGTGCAGCTCAGATATGTCGAAACCAGAACAGCGAAAACCAAGGGATTCGCCGGGCCGGTGTCGGTCTGCGCGGCGCATTACACGCCGATCGCCGGCCACCGCCCGGACAGCTCCGTGACCAAATACATGGCCGAAAACCAGGAAATGAGCGTGTGGCTCGCGCCGCTCGCCGAGGCTCATGTCGTCGCGCCGCTGCGCATAGACATCAAGACGTCGGCGGGCAATTTGTCGATCGAAGCCGTTGAATTCAACATCGCGCGGCGCCAGGCTTCCTCCGCCGGTCAATAGCGAGGCGCGCGGCGGTCAATTGAACGGAACCTCGCGTGTTTTCTTGCGGCTCATGCGGTCCAATTCATATTGCAGATAGCGCATCTCCAACGGCTCCGGCGCTTCCTTCGCGGAAGCGCGCAGGCAGAAGGACGGCTTTGGATGGAAGCCGCCGTCCGGCCCCTCGAAACAATCGGTGAATTGCGTTTCGCATTGAATTGAATCGCTCAACCGCGGCGTCGCGCGCACGGCGGCCGCGCGCGCCTTCTCGACGACGGCTTTGCATGTCGCGGCGTCGAAACCCCAGCTCACGCACTCGGTTTGCGTGGACATGATCTTGCCGTCGCCGCTACAGGCGGGCGTGCGACGCGTGGCGACGAACGCCGCCAAGCCCGCGATCGCCAAGATCGCCGCGAATAGAAATTTCTTTGACGGCATGCGGCTCATTGACGCTTATTCTCCATTATGCCGAAACCACCGGCGCGGCGCGCGCGGAGAATAATGCGTCGTCTCATGCAACGGCAAGCGTAAACTGCGCCGAAACCTTGTGGAGCCGAAGCGCAGCCCGCTATTTGAGTCGCTTGACAACGCACAGCCGTTACAATAATTCCGTAAATAACTGCAGACCGGAACCGCAGACATGAGCTGTGGAGTAATATGGTTCATTCCGAATAGGATCGGAGCCAAGGCGAGTATGCAGGAGCGTTCCTGTCTCTTCGAGGGACGGCCCGCGTCGGGCAGCGGCGCGGCGGGAACTTAAATTAATGCGATCCACTTAACCGCAGATCGTTAAGACGGGATGTCGCTCTTGAAGAGTGATGTGTTGAAAATGTCGGCAACTGTCCAGGCCCGGCGCAAGATGTGACTGAAGGAGGAAGTTATGGGCGCGATTCTCGAGTTGACAAGCTACGCTGCGACCCCGGTTGGCATGGTCGCCATCATCGTGTTGGGCGCGGCCGCCTATTTCGCCGCTCGTTGGGTTTTCTCCGACTGAGCGACGCGACACGCGTAATAATGCAAACGCGGCGGATCGGCGAAATGCCGGTCCGCCGCGTTTTCTTTTTGTGCGCGGCGCTCTTTTTTTGAGCGGCGCTCTTGCGGCGCTCCTGGCGAAGCATGTCGCGCTCGCGCTAAGGAGCCATGCCGGCGCCGCCCCTTTGGATGGGAGCGCTTTTCATCCGCGATAAACATCTATATGGTATTTTCTAACCTCGGTTTAGAATAACGCCCCCCAAAACGGGTGGGGACCGCCCGCTCCCCGCGCCGTCCAATCAACAGTTAAGCCAAGTTTTTTGGGCGAGGATAGTCGTCGCGGGCCTGGCTCGGCCCAGCATTGGAGATCGCCATGCCCCCCAACTCGTCGACCAGATCCGGAGATAGACATGAGGTCGCCGAGGCGGACGAGGCTCCCTCGCCTCGCGCGCAAGGCGATCGGCAGCCGCAAACGCGCGCCCAGGACGCCGCCTTCGGCGCGAAGCCGCGGACCGCCAATGTCCCGGCGATCGACGTGGCGGTGTGCGACAAAAGCCCGTTGATCCTCGCTGGTCTCGACAAATTGCTGACCGACGACCGCCGCTTCAATCTGGTTCTCAAGGTGACCGACGGCGAGGAGTTTTTGGACGCGGCGCGCCAGCCTCGTTTCACTCTGGCGGTGATCGGCTGGCAGTTGCCGACGCTGCATGCGCGCGATGTCCTGCGCGCGCTGTCGCGGCAGGCCTCGGCGCCCAAGATCGTCGTCTACAGCGGCACCAACGATCCGGCCGCGCCGGCCGAGACGCTGCAACTGGGCGGAGCCGGCTTCGTCAGCAAACGCGCGCCGCCGGAGCGCCTGCTCGACGTGCTGTCCGCCGTCGCGGCGGGCAACATGGTCTTTCCCTTTGTCGACATCCGCAAGATGCGCGCCGACCCGTTGGAGAATCTGACGCTGCGGGAGCGCAGCCTGCTGTCGGCCCTCGGTTCGGGCCAGACCAATAATCAACTCGCCAAGGAATTCGGCGTGTCGATCAACACGATCAAATTTCATTTGCGCAATTTGTTCGAAAAGCTCGAAGTGCGCAATCGCGCCCAGGCGATCGCGATGTTCCTCGAAATGAAGCATGGCGCATGGCCGCCGGGCGGCGGCCAAGGTCCGCGCGGCCTTGAAACATCGGGGTCGTCGCGAGGTCGAAAGCCGCAGGGTCGGCCAGACTGAAATCATGTTTCGCGAGCGCCTCAGGAGCGCCGGGAAACAACGCGTCCGTCTTCCCCGTCAGGCGATAGGCGATAAGGCCAAGCCATTCGTGCATGGCGTTTTCGACCATTGAGACGGCCGAGCCCGGTGTCGCCGGGAACGCCCGCGCGCCAAAACTCGCCGTTGGTGCGAAAATCGACGGGATAGGCGATCACGGGAAAGCCGACCTTGCGAAAAACGCCGACGGCGCGCGGCATGTGCATCGCCGAGGTGACGAGCAGCCAGCGCTCGCCCTCCCTCGGCTTCACCAGGTCGCGGGTGAACAGCGCGTTTTCGAATGTGTTGCGGGATCGGTCCTCGTAGACGACATCGCCCTGATCGAGCCCCACCGCCCGCCAAAACCGCCGGACGGCCCACGCCTCGGTCAGGGTCGAAGGGCGCAGCGCGGCCGAACCGCCGGTGAACACCAGCCGCGCCTTGGGATAGCGCCGCAGCAATTCGATCGGCGCGATCACCCGCTCGGCGGCTTGGTTGAAACTGGCGCGGCCGTATTGGGCGCTGAGCGTCTCGTCGATCGAGCCGCCGAGCACGACAATTCCGTCCGGCGGGGCGGCGTCGTCCGGCAGCGCCGCGAATCGCGTTTCCAGCGGAACCGCCAGCATGTGCCCCACCGGCCCAAAGGCCATCAGCAGCAACAGCGCCGCGGCCAGGGTCGTCAGCCGCCGGCCCGCTTTAAAATAGCGCGTATAGGCGAGCCCCACGCCGAGCGCGAGGAGCGTCAGCGCCAAATGCGAGGGCGAGCCGATAAACTCAAAAATCTTCGATATGGTAAAGAACATGGGCTTTCGATCTCGGCGCCCGCGCCGCCGTTGCGTGGACTGGCTTTAACGGGCGCGGACCGCCGCCGCGCTTGAGCGTCAGGGTCGCCCAGCCGTCGATGTCGCGCCGCTCGCGCAGCGCATAGCCCTGCGCCCTGTAAGCGGCGAGAATCCCCGGCACATCGCGCGCCAACAGTCCGGAGAGCACGAGTTCGGCCCCCGGCGCCGCCGCGCGGGCGAGGCTTGGCGCGAGCAGGCGCAAGGGCTTGGCCAAGATATTGGCGAAGATCAAATCGGCGCGCCCCTTGCGCAAGGCGCCATGGCGCAAACCCGTCGCGACCACCGGCCGCACCAGGGCGCCCACGCCATTCGCCCGCGCATTGGCGCCGGCGGTTTCGACGGCGATCGGGTCTATGTCGCCGCAGGCGACGGGGCGATGCAGCAGCTTCGCGCTGGCGATGGCCAGAACGCCCGTGCCCGTGCCGACATCGAGCACGCGGGCCGGGCGCCGGCGCTTCAGCACGCGGTCCAGCGCCAGCAGGCAGCCCAGGGTCGTGCCGTGATGGCCCGTGCCGAAAGCCAGCGCCGCCTCGATCTCGATGCCCACGTCATTGCCGCGCAACCTGTTTCGGTCATGCGCGCCATGCACCAGCACGCGCCCGGCGCGGACCGGCTTCAGCCCCGTCAGCGCGCTCGCGACCCAATCCCGCTGGGCGATTTGCGAAAACTCGGCGGCGCGGGCGGCTTCCCCGTCCGCGGCGGCCTCGATCAGCGCGCGCACGCCCGCCTCGTCCGGCGGCTCGCCGAAAAAGACCTCGACGGCCCAACTCGTTCCGTCCGCCTCCTCGAAGGCGCAGGCCGCTGTTTCGGCGGGGTCGAATGTTTCGACAATGACGTCCACGATGGCGCGGGCGCGCCGTTCGTCGCAGACGAGACGCAGCACATGGCTGGCGTTATTGGGGGGCAGACCTTCGAGCATGTCGGGCGATTAGCACGCCGCGCCGGCGGCGTCACCTTTCCCCCGGAGCGCCGGGCCTGTATCCTGGCCAAGGAAGCGCGACAAGCGCCGGGCAACGTGGGGCCAGATGACAGAGAAGCTGACGATTTGTCTCGTGGGACCAAGGAAGGGAGGCAAATCGTCCTTGCTCGCCTCGCTCGCCGATTGCGTCGCCCAACGCGCCTTCGGCTATCCCGTTTCGCTGCGCCCGACGCTGCAGGCGATCAGCCACGCGGAGGCGATGGCCGAGGCGGCGGCGGCGGACGCAAAATATTTTCGAGGGGCCGAACGGCGATTACGAAAAGCTTCGGCGCGATTTCGTCGAGGGCGGCGTCGCCACGGACACGCTGGACACCTACGAATATTATTTCCGCCTCACGCTCAATGGCGTCGGCGCCGCCGGCGGTGACCGAGCGCGCGCCCTGGCTGCTGGAGATCGTCGACGCCGCCGGCGAAATCGCCGTGCCGCCCGAGGGCGCGCGGGTCGCCATATTGAACGACGTGAAGGATAAATTCGCCGGCCAGATGCTCGGCGCTCAGGCCATTGTTTTCGTGCTGCCGATGGTGCGGCTGGAGGACAGCGGCTGGATCGCGACGCTGGCGCGGCTGATCGACCGTCTGGCGCAGAGCAAGGACAAGAAACTGCGGCGGCTAATCGTCGCTTTCTCGCAATATGAGCGGCTGTTCATCGGCCTCGGGCCGAGCGCCTTCACCTATGCCTGCGATCCGGCGGTGGCGCTTTACGTGGTGCGCAAATCGCTGCGCGCCGCGCCATGGATGGACGCCCTGCGCGCGCTGGATCTCGCCGGCGTCTCGATACGTTTCACGGTGACGTCGGCCTATGGCTTCGTCAAGCGCTTCCAGAACCCCAACATCGACCCGCATCAGCCCGGCGAACAGCGTTTCCGCCGCCCGGGCCTCGAAGGGGCGCGCGGCTATAGCGAATATTGGCGCCCATTCCTGACGGCGGAGCCGATTCTCTACGCGGCTCTCGACCTCGACAGCGCCTTCACCTTCTCCTATCGCCAGATCGACGCCCGGCGCGACGAGGGATGAGCGAAGCCGCGGGATCGGCGCTCGGCTCCGCGCCGGCGACCGAACCCGCCGTCCCGTCACACGAAGGCGACCGTCAAAATCTCGTAGCTTTTGCCGCCGCCGGGCGTCTTCACCTCAACGGTGTCGCCGGCCTTTTTTCCGATCAGCGCGCGAGCGATGGGCGAAGTGATGGAGACGCGCCCGCTCTTCACGTCGGCCTCGGCCTCGCCAACGATCTGGTAGCGTTTTTCCTCTTCCGTGTCCTCGTCGACGACGGTGACGGTCGCGCCGAATTTGACGGTGGAGCCGGAAAGCTTCGACACGTCGATCACCTCGGCGCGCGACAGCTTGTCCTCGAGTTCGGCGA
Source organism: uncultured Alphaproteobacteria bacterium (assembly GCA_963710695.1). Taxonomy (GTDB): domain Bacteria; phylum Pseudomonadota; class Alphaproteobacteria; order Rhizobiales; family Beijerinckiaceae; genus Methylocystis. The sequence continues at coordinate 182,395 of CAVQBO010000010.1, forward strand.
TGCGTCCCTCGTTCAGCGACTGCGACTCCTTGGCGGCGTGATATTCGGCGTTTTCCGAAAGATCGCCGTGGGCGCGGGCCTCCGAAATCATCTGGATGATGCGCGGACGCTCCTCCTGCTGGCGGCGACGCAACTCCTCTTCGAGGGCGGCGTGGCCGCCGACGGTCATGGGCACCTTCTCGACCATCGTTCCTGCTCTTTCGTTCCTAAGTCCCGTCCAATCCATGCCGGGAGAAAGTTTTTTACTTCTCCGTCGGGCCAAGGCGCCGGGCGGAGGGCGAATCACGACGAACTTAAGGGGTAAGCCGCTGGGCGGCGGATTTTCAGCGAACGCGCCGACAGGGCGAAGGCCCCGCCAAAGGTCGGCGAGGGCAAGATCCGGAAGTCGCTTCCGCTATGAAAATCAAAGGTTTTGCGCTCTCCTGGCTCACGCGAAATAGTCCTGGAGGGCGCGAACTTCGAGGTCTCCCGACATGTAGGCTTTGATCCCTTCGGCGGCGGCCAACGCCCCCGCGAGGGTCGTGTAGTAGGGAACCTTATGCAAGAGCGCCGCCTGACGCAAGGAACGCGAGTCGGCCAGGGCCTGCGCCCCCTCGGTGGTGTTGAACACCAGTTGGATCGACCCGTTCTTGATCGCGTCCACGATATGCGGACGCCCTTCCGACACCTTGTTGATTTTTTGCGTCGGAATGCCGCGCTCGGTCAAAAAGCGCGCGGTGCCGCCCGTCGCCTGCGCGTGAAAGCCGAGCGACGTCAGCAGCCGAATTGTTTCGACCACCCGCTCCTTATCGGCGTCGCGCACCGAGACGAACACATTGCCGCCCTTGGGCGCTCGCGCGCCCGCGCCGAGCTGGCTCTTGGCGAAGGCCGCCGCGAAAGAGCGATCGAGGCCGATGACTTCGCCGGTCGACCGCATTTCCGGGCCCAGCACGGTGTCGACGCCGGGGAAGCGCGCGAAAGGAAACACCGATTCCTTGACGCCCACGTGATCGAGTTCGCCGCCGGGCAGATCGAAGGACGCGAGCGGCTCGCCGGCCATGACGCGCGCGGCGATCTTGGCGATGGGCTTGCCCATGACCTTGGCCACGAAGGGCACGGTGCGCGACGCCCGCGGATTGACCTCCAGCACGTATATCTCGCCGTCCTTGAGCGCATATTGCACGTTCATCAGGCCGATCACGCCGAGCGCCTTGGCGAGGTTCTTGGTCTGCCGCTCCAGCGCGTCGAGCGTCGCCTTCGACAGCGAGCGCGGCGGCAGCGAGCAGGCCGAATCGCCGGAGTGAATCCCGGCTTCCTCGATATGCTCCATGATGCCGGCGATGGCGGCGTTCTCGCCGTCCGAAAGACAATCCACGTCGACTTCGATCGCATCGGTCAGATAGCGGTCGAACAGCAGCGGATTTTTGCCAAGGACCATGTTGATCTGGCCGGTCTTGTCGTTGGGGTATCGCGTCTTGATTTCGGAGGGCACCAGCGAGGGCAGCACGCCCAGGAGATAATCGTCGAGCGCGCCCACGTCGCGAATGATCGCCATCGCGCGGCCGCCCAGCACATAGGAAGGGCGCACCACGAGGGGCAGGCCGAGTTCGCCGGCGACGATGCGCGACTGCTCGACCGAATAGGCGATGCCGTTCTTGGGCTGCTTCAAGCCGAGCTTGTCGAGCAGGCGCTTGAAGCGGTCGCGGTCCTCGGCGAGGTCGATCGAGTCCACCGGCGTGCCGAGAATGGGCACGCCCGCCTGCGCCAATCCATGCGCGAGTTTGAGCGGCGTCTGGCCGCCAAACTGCACGATGACGCCGACAAGCTTGCCGCTGGCGCGTTCGAGGTCGAGAATTTCGAAGACGTCCTCGCCCGTGAGCGGCTCGAAATAGAGGCGATCCGACGTGTCGTAATCCGTCGATACGGTTTCGGGATTGCAGTTGATCATGATCGTTTCGAAGCCGGCCTCGGCCAGCGCGAAACAGGCGTGACAGCAGCAATAGTCGAATTCAATGCCCTGCCCGATGCGGTTTGGGCCGCCGCCCAGAATGACGATCTTGTCGCGGGACGATGGCGCCGCCTCGCATTGGGGCGCTCCGATGAACGGCGACTCATAGGTCGAATACATATAGGCGGTGGGCGAGAAGAACTCCGCCGCGCAAGTGTCGATGCGCTTATAGACCGGGCGCACGCCCAGCGCATGGCGCGCCGCGCGCACGTCGCTCTCCTCGCTTTTGGCCAGCGTCGCGAGGCGCGCGTCGGAGAAGCCCGCGAATTTCAGCATGCGCAGGTTTTCGGCGTCCTTCGGCAGGCCGAATTCGCGCACCTTGTTCTCGAGCGCCACGATCTCGGCGATGCGCGCGATGAACCAGGGGTCGATCTTGCAGGCCTCGTGAATTTCCTCGGGGCCAAGGCCGAACCGCAACGCCTGGCCGACCACCAGCAGCCGGTCGGGCGTCGGCGTGCCGAGCGCGGCGCGCAGCACGTTCAAGTCGTCGCCCTTGCCATAGCCCTCGATCTCGATTTCATCGAGACCCGAAAGGCCGGTCTCCAGCGAACGCAGCGCCTTTTGCAAGGATTCGGCGAAATTGCGACCGATCGCCATGACCTCGCCGACCGATTTCATCGCGGTGGTCAGAATGGGTTCGGCGCCAGGAAATTTCTCGAAGGCGAAGCGCGGAATTTTCGTGACGACGTAATCTATCGTCGGCTCGAAGGAGGCCGGGGTCGCGCCCCCCGTGATGTCGTTGGCGATTTCGTCCAGCGTGTAGCCGACCGCGAGCTTGGCGGCGACCTTGGCGATGGGAAAGCCCGTCGCCTTCGAGGCCAGGGCCGACGAGCGCGACACCCGCGGATTCATCTCGATGACGATCATCCGGCCGCTGGCGGGATCGACCGCGAATTGCACGTTGGAGCCGCCGGTCTCGACGCCGATCTCGCGCAGCACCGCCAGCGAGGCGTTGCGCATGATCTGATATTCCTTGTCGGTCAGCGTCAGCGCCGGAGCGACGGTGATGCTGTCGCCGGTATGCACGCCCATCGGGTCGATGTTCTCGATCGAGCAGACGATGATGCAATTGTCCGCCTTGTCGCGGACGACTTCCATCTCGTACTCCTTCCAGCCGAGCACGCTCTCCTCGATCAGCACCTCGCTGGTCGGCGACGCGTCCATGCCGCCCTTCACGATGTCGATGAACTCGGCCTCGTTATAGGCGATGCCGCCGCCGGTGCCGCCCAAGCGTGAAGGAGGGGCGGATGATCGCGGGCAGGCCGATGTCTTCCAGCGCGGCCAGCGCCTTGGACAGCGTCTTGACATGATGCGAGCGCGGCGTCTCGAGGCCGATCCGGGTCATCGCCTCGCGGAACCGCTCGCGGTCCTCGGCCATGTCGATCGCCGCCGCGGAGGCGCCGATCATTTCGATGTCGAATTTCTTCAAGACGCCCATTTTTTCGAGGCTAAGGGCGCAGTTGAGCGCCGTCTGGCCGCCCATGGTGGGGAGCAGCGCGAAGCCGCCGGGAACCTGATAGCGCTCCTTCTCGATGATCTTGGCGACGATTTCCGGCGTGATCGGCTCGACATAGGTGCGGTCGGCCATGTCCGGATCGGTCATGATCGTCGCCGGATTGGAGTTGACCAGGACGATGCGGTAGCCCTCTTCGCGCAGCGCCTTGCACGCTTGCGTGCCGGAATAATCGAACTCGCAGGCCTGACCGATGACGATGGGGCCGGCGCCGATGATCATGATGGTGGCGATGTCGGTTCTTTTGGGCATAGGGCGTCCCTTTGGACCAGCGTCCCTGGGAACAGGACGGGCTATGTCGCTTATCTTTTCGAGGCCTCGCGGGCGGCGCGACGCATAAAAAAAGGCCGCGTCGCCGGCCCTTTGGACCGGAACGCGTCCCGTGAAAGTCGTGAGCGGGCGCGCCCGGCTCGATGGTTGGGCGGTTTCTAGCCGAGATTGACGCTTATGTGAAGAGGCGGGGATCGCGTGAAGAGGCGGGCATTGACGCGGGGGCATCGCGTCCCCTGACGCAAAAAGGAGCCGCGCGCGGCTCCTTTCGCATCCGACTCTATCGACGCGCCATCAATGGGCGGCGAAGGGGTGTTTCGCCGTCGCGCGGGCCGAGAGAACGGTCGAAGCCGTCGGGTCGCCCTTCAACGCGCGGGCAATCGCTTCCTTCGTCGCCGCGTAGTTGAAGTCCTGAATCTTCTGGTCGTCGTTGGCTTCCCAATGGATGAACACGCCGACGCAGATGAAGAGGTCGTCGGCCTTGTCGAGCGGGATCACGCCTTCGGCGACGCTATCGGCGACGGCCTTGGCGACGCCATATTGCGCCGGGCCGAACATCTGCACGGCCTGCTTGGCGTTCTTGATCGTCACCTTGTTGAACATCATCGTGCAGGGCTTCACCATAAGGTTCGGCGCGACCACCGCGAGCAGGGTGGTGAAGCCATCCTTATTGTTGACGAGCCCATTGGCGAACGCCTTTTCCACGGCGCTGCCGCGCGGGCCGATCAAGAGATCGATATGAGCGACCTCGTTGCCGTCGCCGACCAGCAACTCGCCGACGCCCGTCTTGCCGGAGGAAGCCGTGAGGGAGCTCTTCCCCGGCGAGGGAAAAAGCGCGCCAATAATTTTGTCCAGTATCGAGGCCATTGTTTCGATCCCTTTCGGTCTGTTGTCGCCTAGGCGTTCCCTAACGCGAGAAGGGATTGCGTCCGGCGTTCGCTTATCGCGTCTTCAAGAGCCAAGGCTCCAATCGCTCCGGCTCGAATACGCTCGAAATCATTACGGCGCCCCGCTCGAACCAAGGGAGCCGGTAAATCGTCGTCTCGCGCCTTTGGCGCTTGGCCATCGGCGCGGCCCAGCCCTCCCGGCGAAGCGCGCGACGGAGGCGGGGAGCGCTTCGGCTCCCCGCGTCTTGAGGCCTCGCGGCCTGGCGTCGACCTTAGTGAGCGGCGAAGGGGTGCTTGGCGTCGTTGCGCTTGGCGACGACCTCGGCGGCCTTCGGCTCGCCCTTGATGGCGCGCGCGAGAGCTTCCTTCGTGGCGGTGTAGTTGTAATCCTGGATCTTGGCGTCGTCCGAGGCGTCCCAGTGAATGAACACGCCGACGCAGATGAACAGGTCATCGGCTTCGCTGACCGGGATGATGCCCTCGGCCACCGAATCGGCGACCGCCTTGGCGACGCCGGCCTGCGCCGGGCCGAACATCTGGACGGCCTGCTTGGCGCCCTTGATCGTGACCTTGTTGAACAGGATCGTGTTCGGCTTGGTCAGGAGGTTCGGGGCGACGACCGCGAGAAGGGTGGTGAAGCCGTCCTTGTTGTTGACCAGAGCATTGGCGAAAGCCAACTCGGCGGCGCTGCCGCGCGGTCCGATCAGGAGGTCGATATGCGCGACTTCATTGCCTTCGCCGACCAGCAACTCGCCGACCAGAAGCTTGTTGATCAAAGCCATGTGCGTTTCCTTTCGAGAAAACCGTTTGCGTCCCGTTATCCCTTAAGGGTTCGGGCCGCCCCCCTTATCGTCGTGACGGCCAGGGGCTAATGCCCAGCCGGCCGATCCGATCCGCGCGAGACCATCCCGCGCGGCGCGGACTCAACCATTTTTACAGGCGTTTGCCAAGGCGCCGGCGACATAATCCGAGAAAAGAGTGGCGACCGTCAAATCCGCGCTGGTGCCAGGGTTTAGCCCTCGCTCCTTGAGCGAGGCGTCCCACGACAGCGCGGCGGCGCGCGCCTCCTCCTCGCTTTTTTTCGCGTCGAGCGCCGCCGTGAAGGCCCGCGCCTCGGCCAAAACAAGCGCCCCGGCGTCGGCGCCGAATTTGCGGACGACGTGGCTGTCGGGAAAGGCGGCGAGAAAGCCGAGATAGACTCTGCAGCGTCGCCATGTCCTTGCCGCGACCCTCTCGCCGCGCGGCGAGAAGCGTCGAACGGCCGAGGGTGAAAACGTCCTCGAAATCATGAGCGTATTGATAGGCGATGCGGTCGCGGTCCGCGCTGGCGCGCATGGCCTCCAGCAGGCTGACGCGCGCCGGCTCCGTCACGTCGTGCCGCGGCGCGGCGCCGAGTCCCCCGGATTGGCGCGCGCGATGGCCTTGAAGGCGAGTTCCGCGTCGGCGCGCGTGAGACCCTTGAGAACGCGGGCGACGCCCAGCCGCAAATCCTCGCCGGGAAAATCCAGCGCGGCCTGAGCCAGCGGCGCGCAGAGCAAAATAATGCCGAGATTGGTGTTTTGCCCGACACGCGCGAAAGTCGCCTCGACGGCGGCGAAAATCCGCGCCCCGACATCTATGCCCGGCGTCCCGAGGGGGACCGCGGCGACATGGGCGCTGTCGATAAAATCCTTGACCTCCATGCCATGCCCGGCGGCGAAGACATGAACATTGCCGGGCTTTGGCGCCTGCAATTCGTCCTCGCAAGCCGCGAGGAAGGCCTGAGCCAGCGGTAGGGAATCGGGGCCGGTCAATTCGCCTTGCCTCCTGTCTCGAAAGTTAACGGTTTACCATAAGCAGAACGTCGGCGGCGAGTCGCTCGGCGATCGAAAAGCCCGTCACCCTTTGCAGGCCGCTCCAGCCGGCCATGCTATTGACCTCCAGCACCAAAGGGGCGCCGTCCGCGTCCGCGATCAGATCGACGCCGGCGCAAACCGCGCCCAGCGCCTTGGCGGCGCGCAACGCCGTTTCGGCCTCGACCGCGGAAGGCGTGACCGCGACGGGTCTGGCGCCCTGGCGCACATTGGTGATCCATTGCTCCGAGCGCCGCCGCATCGCGCCGACGATCCCGCCCGCCGAAATCAGCACGCGCATGTCCTCGAACCGCGCCGCGCCGGAGACGATCCGCGGTTCGACAAAGCGCTGCAGATAATAAACGCCGCGCGCGTCCTGCAAGGACGGCAGCTCCGCCTCGTTTCGGACGAGTTGCAGGCCCCAGCCTTGCGCGCCGAACAGCGGTTTCAGCACCAACGGTCCATGCGGACATTCGCGGCGAACGATGGCGCGCGCCTGCGCCTCGGTTTGCGCGACGAAGGTCGCCGGCGTGCGCAATCCCGCGCGGACCAGAAGAAAGCTCGCCATGGATTTGTCGGTGCAGCGCTCGATGGCGCGCGCGTCATTGACCATCGGCACGCCAAGCGCGCCGAGGGCGTGCAGCACGCCGAGGCGCATGGTGATCGCCTCCAGCGAGCCGTCGCCGATCGCGCGAACGACGCCGATATCCGGCGGCGCCGCCCGAAATCCCGGAATGGCGAGGCCATAGGGGCGGGTCGTGTCGATCTTGCAGGCCGCCAGCCGCACGGCGACAGGCCGCGCGCCCAGCCGCGCCAAGGCCCGCGCGAACGCCTCGACATGCCAGTCGATCTTGTCGGTGAAGACGGCGACGCGCGGGCGCATAGGGCTCAGAAAAACAATCCCTTAGCCGAAGGAAGCATCGAGCAGCTTCTCGTCGATCGCGCCGCCCCTGAAAGTCTCGCCGGTCTCGACCGCCGTCACCAGCGCCTCGGCGGGCGAGAACAGGCTCGGGTCGATCTTGTAGAAATCGCCCTTATAGGCCTTGAACACCTCGGCGAAGGGGCGCCCGTAATCGCGCGAATTGCTGCTCGGCAAATTCTTCGCCAGCTCCTTCGCCGCCTCGGCGGAGCCCTTCACGAAGAGATGCGCGCGGCCGGCGTAGATGATCGCGTCGTTGGTGCGGCCCATCGCCTGCACGAAATCGGGATGCGGCGGCGACAAAGGCGCCGTGGCGATGCCGTCGATGATGTTTTCGAGCGGGAATTTCAGCTCATGCGCCTTGTGCAGCGCGACTTCGAGCACGCGGCCGACCACCTGCACGCCGCCGGCCAGACTCTGCGTCGGCGCGTAGACGAAGGCGACATTCTTGGGATCGACCTTGGCGGCGGTCGCGACCTTGGCGACGACCTCGGGCGGCGGCGGCGAGCCGCTTTCCAGCACGATGGTGACGCGGTCGGCCTTGTCGCTATAGGGCAGTTCCTCGAACAGTTTTTCAACCCGCGCCTGGGCGCGGCCGGGGCCGGAGCCGAGCGCGAAGAATTTTTCGTGGGCGAGGCTCCAGCCGGCGTATTGGCTGGCGAGGCAGGCGACGACCGGATCATTGCTCGTGACGGTCAGCCAGAACGGCCATTTGGAGGCGCCCGGCGCCGGCGTCAAAGCGACGCGGCCGAGCCCGCCCATGCAGATTTCAACGAGCAGCAGACCGGCGTCGATCCCGCCCGCGACCTTGGCGCCGGCGTCGATCAGCAATTCGCCCGAGGCGCCGCGGGAAACCGCGACGCGATAGCGCGCCGCGCCGGCGGCCAGCCGGTCGACGATCTCGCCCGCCAGAAGATTTACGCTCGCCGTGGCGCGATTGCTCGTGTCCAATGTTCCCGTCACTGTCCCGCCCCTTGCCTTTGTAATGAGTGCATAATGATAGCCGGCGTCTCGCGCTTTTCGCGCGAATTTCCGCCCCGCTCGCGCGGAGACTTCTACAGGGCTTTGAGGCGAAGCGAAAGCGCGCGCTCAAACAGCGGCGGGACGCCTCTTCCGCTCTTGGAGGTTCGGGGTTCGACCTCGCGGCGCGCGGCGCGACCTGCTATGTCGGTCGCGGGAAAATCGGCGCACAGGGGTCATTATGGCGACAGCCGCGGAGACGGACGGACACAAGGTCAGCGGAGTCGGAACGCTCGCCCTCGGCGCCTTGGGCGTCGTGTACGGCGATATCGGAACCAGCCCTCTCTATACGATCAAGACGGCGGTCGATTGGGCGGGCGGCGCCATCGCGCCCGAGGAAGCGCTCGGCATATTGTCGCTGATCGTCTGGACGCTGGTGATCATCACCTCGGTCAAATATGTCGCGGTGATCATGCGCGCGGACAATGACGGCGAGGGCGGGATTCTCGCGCTCATGTCATTGCTCGGCATCAAGCACGGGCGCCGTCCCTTCGTCATCGGCGTCGGCATGCTCGGCGCGGCCTTGCTGTTTGGGGACGGAGCCATCACGCCGGCGATATCGGTGCTGAGCGCCTTGGAGGGCCTAAAAACCCCGGCGCCGGCGATCGAACCCTATGTCGTCTCTCTGTCCGTCGCGGTTCTCATCGGCCTGTTCAGCTTGCAATCGCAGGGAACGGGGCGGATTTGCCGAATCTTCGGCCCGGTCATGACGCTGTGGTTTCTCACCATCGGCGCGTTGGGCCTCGCGAGCATTTGGCGCCATCCCGACGTGCTTTGGGCGCTCGATCCGCGCGTGGGATTGATTTACGTGACGACGCACGGCGCGGGCGGATTTCTGGTGCTCGGCGCGGTGTTTCTCTGCGCCACGGGCGCGGAGGCGCTCTACGCCGACATGGGTCATTTCGGCCGCCAGCCGATACGCCTCGCGTGGTATGGGCTCGTCCTGCCGGCCTTGCTGCTGAATTACGCCGGCCAAACCGCGCTCTTGGTGGACGGTCCGGTCGGCGCGCGAGACAAATCCGTTCTTCGATCTTTGCCCGGCGGCGCTGCAACTTCCGCTGGTCGCGCTGGCGACGGTCGCGACCGTTATCGCGAGCCAGTCGATCATCACCGGCGCCTTTTCGATGACGCGACAGGCGATACAACTTGGCCTCCTGCCGCGCATAAATGTTTCGCAGACTTCCGCCGAAAGCTACGGACAAATATACGTCGGCTTCGTCAATTGGGCCTCTGATGGCGCTCACGCTGGTTCTGACCATCACGTTCCGTTCGTCCGACAATCTCGCGGCGGCGTTCGGCATCGCCGTTTCGATGACGATGCTGCTGACCAGCGTGCTGATGTTCATCGCGATGCGCGAGGTCTGGCGCTGGAGCTTGCCCTTGAGCTTGCTGGTCGCCGGGCTATTCGTCACGGTGGACGGGTCGTTCGTCGCGGCCAATATGGTGAAGTTTTTCGAGGGCGGCTGGATTCCACTCGTTGTCGCCAGCATATTGTTCTTCTTGATGACATGCTGGAGCCAGGGTTACGCGGCCATGTGCGCGGCGCGGGAGCGCGACACCTTTCCGCTCCAACACTTCATCGCGAAATTCCACGGCAAGCCGCGCGTCGAGGGCACGGCGGTTTATCTGTCGGGCCGCGTGGACATCGTGCCCGTGCCGCTTTTGCACAATCTCAAACACAATAAGGTGTTGCATGAACGCATCGTGCTTTTGCGTGTTTTGACCGAGCATGTCCCGCGCGTAGAGCCCGCGCGGCGCGTCGAAACGACGGAATTAACCGACGGCTTTTACGCGATGACCGTGCGCTATGGTTTCATGGAGAGCCCAAACATACCGCGCGCCCTCATGCTCGAATCGGCCGGCTGCCCGCTCATGTTCAACATGATGCACACGTCGTTTTTCGTCGGCAGGCTGACGATCATTCCATCTGGCCACTCGAAGTGGTGGCGGTTCAAGCTGAATATTTTTGAGTTCATGCACCGCAACGCGCTTTCGGCGACCGAGTTTTTCCAGATACCGCCGGGGCGCGTCGTCGAGCTTGGAGGGCAGGTTGAAATCTGATTCGGTCATCGCGGTCGAGGCTGGCCGATGAAAGAGCCAAGTCTGGTGGACGAGCCGAGCGTTCGGCGTATGGCCCGCGCCGTCGACGCGCATGCGGAGCGGGCCGCATGCCCCGCGCGGCGGGCTCGCGGCGCTCGCCATCGGCGCGATCGGCGTGGTTTACGGCGACATCGGCACGTCGCCGCTCTATGCGATCGACCAGATTTTTTTCGGTTCCGCCGCCGTCGCGCCGACGCCCGAAAATGTGCTCGGGGCGATCTCGGCGGCGATATGGACGATCTTCATCATCGTCGCGGTCAAATATGCGCTGCTGGTGCTGCGCGCCGAGAACGACGGCGAGGGCGGAGTCTTCGCGCTCTATGGCCTGCTGCATAAATACAAGAACCGCGGCGCGCGGGTCTTGTTATGGTCGCTGATGCTGGGCGCCGGCCTGCTGCTCGGCGACGGCATGATCACCCCGGCGATCAGCGTGCTTTCCGCGGTGGAAGGGCTCGACGTCGCGACGCCCGCCTTCGCGCCCTATGTTCCGCCGATCACCATCGCGCTGCTGACGGGCCTGTTCTCGATCCAGCACAAGGGCGCGTCGGGAATTGGCGTCGTTTTCGGCCCCATCATGATCGTCTGGTTCGTCGTGATCGCCGTTCTCGGCGGGGCCGAGATCGCGCGCGAGCCAGCGATTCTGGCGGCGTTCAATCCCGCGCATCGGCGTGCGCTTCCTCGCGCGCTCCGGCCCGCGCGAGGCGCTGCTCATTCTCGGCGCGCTGATGCTGGTCATCACCGGCGGCGAGGCGATGTACGCGGACCTCGGGCATTTCGGCGCCCGTCCGATCCGCGTCGGCTGGTTCGCCGTGGTCTTTCCCGCGCTGCTGCTCAACTATCTCGGACAGGGCGCGCATCTGCTTGGCGGCGCGCCAATCGCGGCCGGCAAGCTGTTCTACAGCCTCGCGCCGGCGCCGCTGGTCGCGCCGCTCGTCATTCTGGCGACGCTGGCGACCGTCGTCGCCTCGCAGGCGCTGATTTCCGGCGCTTTTTCATTGACCTCGCAGGCGATCGGGCTCGGGCTGTTTCCACGTTTCGATGTCAAGCACACCCATCTCGACCACGCCGGACAAATATACATTCCCTTCGTCAATTGGGGGCTGTATTTCGGCTGCGTCGCGCTGGTGATCGCATTCGGTTCCGTCCTCGGCGCTGGCCGCCGCCTATGGTCTCGCGGTGGCGGGCGTCATGCTGATCACCTCTTGCGCCATGGTTCCAATCGCGCTGCGTTATTGGCGCTGGAGCGCGGCGCGAACGGCGCTCGTATGGGGTCCGTTGACGGCGGTCAACTGCGCCTTTCTCGTCGCGAGTTCGCTAAAATTCATGGAGGGCGGCTTCGTGCCGCTGACGGTCGGCGTCGCGGCTTTCCTTGTCATGGCGACCTGGCGCTGGGGGCGCAAGGCGACCTTCGCGGCCTATGCCGCGCGCTCGACCATGACCATGGCGGACGTGGTGGCGCTGCATCGCTCCGGAACAACTTTTCTCGAACGCAACGCGCTCATCATGGCGCCGGCGCGGGTGCGCCATCTCGCCGATCGCGCGCCCGCGCTGGTCGGGCTGTTATGGGAGCGCTATGGCGTTTTTCCACGCAATCTCATTCTCGTCGAGGTGGTTCACCCCAAGGTTCCCTATATCCATGACCATCGCTACCACGTGACCGTTTTCGACCGCGACCTGATCGCGGCTGCGTCATCGGCGTCGAATTGCGGTTCGGCTTCATGGAAGAGCCGAATGTCGAGCTGTGTCTCGAAGATTTGGCGCGGCACAGGGAGATCGACTTGCCTGGTGATCCCGGCCAGTGGATCGTCCATGTCTCGCACGAAAACTTGCTGCCCGCGCGGCGGATGAACCTGTTCAGACGTTTGCGCCTGCGGTTGTTTCTGTTCCTGCGGCTCATCTCCGGCTCGGCCTATCACACCTATCATCTCGGCGAGGAAGTTCAATTGTCGGCGGAGATCATGCCGGTCAGGGTGCGATAGCGCGACGGGCGGGGCCAGGCCCAGGGCTTCAGGGCAAGGAGGCTCGGGCGAGCTTGCCATTGGCGTTGCGCGGCAAGGCCGCCAACGCCTGCACCGCCCGGGGGCATTTGTAGCCAGCGAGATGGCGCGCGCAATGCGCGAGAATCTCCGCTTCGTCCAGCGCCTCGCCGCTCCGCGCGACCACATAGGCCTTGATGATCGTCGTTCCGGGGTCGCGCCCGGACCGCTCCGCGACCGCCGCTTCGGCGATGCCCGGATGAGCGATCAGACAACGCTCGACCTCCGCCGGCGAGACGCGATAGCCGCCGGCGTTCATCACCTCGTCGGCTCGCCCATGCAGCCAGACATATCCTTCCGCGTCGATTTCCACGAGGTCGCCGGAAACAAACCATTCGCCGCGCAGCGCTTCCTTTTCCTCGTCCGGACGGTTCCAATAGCCGAGCATCAGCCCCGGCTCGTCGCGATGCATGGCGAGAAGTCCGGTCTCGCCCGCCGGCAGCGGCGTCGTTCCATTTTCGCGCGGCAGGACCGCGATATGCCGGCCCGGCTGCGGGCGTCCGGGAGAGCCGGGCCGCGCCGGCGTCGTCGGTCCGCTCGACACGAAGGTGGAAATCTCGCTCATGCCATAGGCCTCGAAAATTTCCTTGCCCGTGCGCTCGCGCCATTCGGCCAAGAGGCTCGGGGCCAGCGCCGCGCCGGCCGAGAGGCCGTGGCGCAGCGTGGAAATATCGTGGTCCTCCAATGCGCCGGTTTTTAGAATTTGGCGATAAACGCCCGGCACGGCCGCGAAAATCGTGGCGCCATGACGCTCGATGAGGCGCGGCCAGATCGCGGGATCGGGGCGGCCATTATAGAGAATCGCCCGCGCGCCGCTGGCGAGCGGATCGATCACGCCGACGCCCAGCGTATAGGTCCAGTTGATCGCGCCGGCATGCAGCATCGCGTCGTCGCGCGTCAGGCCCATCCAGTGCGGATACATGATTCGCCGCGCCCAGGCGGCGCGATGCGCGTGCAGCACGCCCTTGGGCCGGCTGGTGGTGCCGGAGGTGTAAACGAGATAGGCGGGATCGTTCGCGCCGGTGTCGGCATAGTCCGTCGGTTCGCTCTCGAGCATCCGCTCCAGATCGGCGCCGCGCAGCACATGGAGACCGGGCGCGTCATGCGGTTCGCGCTCGAACGAGGCGCCGAGCAGCAGCGCGGCGGCGCCGCAATCCTCGCGCAAAAAATCCGCCTCCTCGAAGGTGAGTTGCGAGGAGGCCAGCAGCGCCACATGGCCCGCCGCGATGGCGGCGAAATAGGCCAGCGCGGCGTTGGCCTCGTTGCCCATGCGGATCATCACGCGCGAGCCCGGCGGCAGGCCGAGCGTCTGGAGGCCGGCGGCGAGGCGGCGCACCTTGTCGTCGAGTTCGCCATGCGTCCAGCGCAGAACGTGGTCGTCGCCGACAATGGTCAGCGCGGGCTTTTCGGGTTGAACGCGCGCGTTCTCGGCGAGGCAATAGCGCGCGAGATTGAACCTCGCGGGGACGGGTTCTCGCATGGGTGGGTTCTCGCTCATGCGGCGTCTTCTCGCATCGGGTGTTCTTCTTTTCTCAATCGGCGAGCGGCTGGCGATTTGCAATCGCCGAGGCGCTCTCGACGGTTCGGCGCCGGGTGATCCACACTCCTTACTTGATCGGGCCGTTGACCGGCAAACGCTTGCATCTTCGGCAAATCCCGTTATAACCCGCGCTTCGCGACGCCTCGGCCGGGGGCTGAACGGAAGCTTGGGATTTAATCCCAGGAGGGCGAAGCCGCCCGTCTTCCCGTGTTCCCGCCTTCGAACTTCCCCCGCCGAGCCTTTCCAAGAAGGCTCGAAGGGCTCCGCGCCGAGGCGGGCCGCGCATGTTTATGGAAAGGCAAGGATCATGGCTCTCTACGAGCATATCTATCTTGCCCGTCAGGATATTTCGCCGCAACAGGCGGAAGCGCTGACCGGGCAGTTCAAGAACATCATCACCTCGCTGGGCGGAACCGTCGGCAAGGTCGAATATTGGGGCGTCAAGTCCCTCGCCTACCGGATCAAGAAGAACCGCAAGGCGCATTTCACGCTGATGAACATCGACGCCCCGCCGGCGGCGATCACCGAAATGGAGCGCCAGGAGAGCCTCAACGAGGACGTGCTGCGCATTCTGACGCTGCGCGTCGAGGAACTCGAAGAGGGCCAGTCGGCGCAGTTGCGCAAGCGCGACGACGACGGCGAGCGCGGTGAACGCGGCGATCGCGGCGACCGTCGCCCCCCGCGCGGCGATAGGCCCGACCGCGGCGACCGGCCCGAGCGCCGTCCCCGCCGTGACGAAGGCGCGAGACCCGAAGGAGAGGCCATCTAATGACCACCGCAGCCCCCGCCGCCGGCGCGGCTCCCCGCCGCCCGTTTTTCCGCCGCCGCAAGTCCTGCCCGTTCACCGGGACAGGCGCGCCGAAGATCGATTACAAGGACACGCGCCTGCTCTCGCGCTATATCTCCGAGCGCGGCAAGATCGTTCCCTCGCGCATCACCGCCGTCTCGGCGAAGAAGCAGCGCGAACTGGCCAAGGCGATCAAGCGCGCGCGCTTCCTCGGCCTGCTGCCTTACGTGATCCGCTAAGCCGAAACGATCATCTGAAATTTCCGGCCGCGCCAACAGCGCGGCCGTTTTTATTCGAGCCGCTTGCCCAGCCGCCCCGCCAGATCCTGAATGAATTGCCAGGCCACGCGGCCCGAACGGGCGCCGCGGGTGATCGACCATTCCAGCGCCTCGGCGCGAATCGCCTCGGCCGGCGCCTCCAGCCCGAAATGCCGGGCGTAGCCGAACACCATGTCGAGATAATCGTCCTGGCCGCAATTGTGGAAGCCGAGCCACAGGCCGAAACGGTCGGACAGCGACACCTTCTCCTCCACGGCTTCGCCGGGATTGATCGCGGTCGCCCGCTCGTTCTCCATCATGTCGCGCGGCACGAGATGCCGGCGGTTGGAGGTGGCGTAGAACAGCACATTGGCGGGACGCCCCTCGACGCCGCCCTCGAGCGCCGTCTTCAAGGATTTATAGCTGGTTTCGGGCCATCGAACGACAGGTCGTCGCAAAAGACGATGAACTGAAACGGCTTTTCCGCGCAGCGCGCGAGCAGCACAGGCAGGGTCTCGATGTCCTCGCGGTGGATTTCGACGAGCTTTAGCCGCCCCTCGCCCGCCGAGCGCCATGCGCGGCCTTGACCAGCGAGGACTTGCCCATGCCGCGCGCGCCCCACAGCAAGGCGTTGTTGGCCGGCAGGCCTTGGGCGAAGCGTCTGGTGTTGGCCAGCAGCAAATCGCGCGGGCGGTCGATCCCCTCCAAAAGTTCGAGTGCGACGCGGTTTACTTTCGCCACCGGCGCGAAACTCGCGCTCGCCGCGCGCCAGACGAAGGCCTCGGCGCTCGAAAAATCGGGCGCCAGCGGCGGCGGCGGCGCGAGCCGCTCCAGGGCTTCGGCGATACGGACGAGCAGGGCGGCGTCTGGTTCGGACATGGGCGGGCGGGGCCTTTTCGCGTGAGCTTTGGGCTGTTCTAGTGGCTAAAATCCGGCGCTTGCAACCTCGACCTACAACCGCGCCAAATTTGCGTTACAGCCGCGCTGGAATGCTGATCGGCATGCTCCATCCTACAAATCGATCTCGAAAACGCGATCCGGCGGCGAGCGGCCTGAAGCCGGCCAAGCTCCTCGCGGTGTTCGTGGTGGACACGAACGAGACGGAACTGACGATCCCATTCGGGAACCGAGGTTTGATGGTCACACGGATCTGCACGAATGGGAACCGGGACGGGCGCCCTCGGCGTGAACGTCGACCCTAAATAGCGGCCGATGGGGCCCCGAGGTCAGAACAGAGGCCAGCCCTAGGCGGAGGTAAACTCGATGGCGCGAGTCGCGATAATCACGGGAGCCAGCCGGGGAATCGGCGCGGCGACCGCATTAGTTCTAGCCAAACGTGGGTGCCGGGTGGTCGTCAACCACCGCGCCAGCGCGCCACAGGCCGAGGAGGTGGTGGCGGCCATCGCCGCGGCCGGCGGCGAAGCCGTGGCGATCAAAGCCGATGTCACCGTGCCTAACGACGTCACCGCGATGGTCGATGAAATCAATCGGCGGTGGGGTGGGACGGACGTGCTCGTGCACAACGCGTTGATACCGTTTGCCGTCACCTCGTTCGCCAAGCTGAGCTGGGAGCAGCTCGGGGGCAAGCTGGACAGTGAGCTGCGCGCCGCGTTCCTGGTCACGAAGGCCGTTGTGCCGGGAATGGTTTCGCGTGGCTACGGTCGGCTCGTCTATCTGAGCACCGGGCTGTCGCGTCGTCCGCGTGATGGGATGATCACGCTGGGCACCGCCAAGGCGGCCCTGGACCAATTCGTGCGGTACGTCGCCTTGGAGCTGGCGCCGCACGGGATCACCGCCAACCTGGTGGCGCCGGCCACGGTGGAGGGATCCCGGGCGACCGAGAAACTCACGGCCGAGCGGATGCGCGAGCTCACTGCGTCCACGCCGATGGGACGGCTCGTCCGTCCCGACGATGTGGCCAAGACGGTGGCGTTCCTGGCAAGCGAGGAGTCCGGTTTCACCACCGGCCACTACCTTCCGGTCAACGGGGGCATTGCGATGGATTGAACGCGACGGCGCGCGCGCCCTGTCCGAGATTGGGAGAAGGGCTATGCCGATGCAGACGATTGACTTGACCTATGTAGGCCGTGGCGTCCACGAAGAACTGATCGCATATGTGGCCGATCAGGAGGGATATTTCGAGGACGAAGACGTCCACGTCGCCATCCGCGACGGAATCCGGTGGAAGAACGAACGCCTGCGCGGCGGCGCGACGATCGGTTTGGGCCGAGCCCTGCTGACGCGGCTTACCGGCGGCATCAACTGGACCGCGCTGGTCGTCAACACCCATCGTCCGCTGTTCTGGTTCATGGGCGGCGTCAACGTGAAATCCATGGACGATCTTCGCGGGCGCCGACTGGCGGTCCACCCACCCCGCACCGCGCCCGGCTGTTTCGCGCGGATCGTGCTGCGCATGCACGGTTTGGACCCCGATCGCGACGTGAAGTGCGTGGCGCGAGCCCCGGGCGACTACCAGATGGATCTGCGGCGCCTTCGCGACGGTTCGATCGACGCGGCCTACGTGGGAAGCACATTTTCGCCCGAACAGGTCGCCGCCGAGGAGGGCTATTCGGTGCTGTCCTGGGTCGGCGACCACTTCCAGATCCCCACCGTGGGAATCGCCGTGGACCCCGCTCGCATCCCCCTCGACGACCCGGCGCTGCAGGCGCTGGCGCGAGCCAACCGGCGAGCCCTTGTCACGATCGCCGAACAGCCCCAGTTTGGCTGTCGACTACGTCGCAACCTTCCTGGGCCGGCTGACCAGCGAGGAAGCGCGGCAATACTACGACCGCTACATCGGCCCGTATTTCAACTCGGACGGTCGGGTGGACCTCGCCATCGCCCAGCGCGCGGTCGACGCGGTCGCCGCCGAACTCGGCGTCGCCTCGCTATCCGCCGACCAGATGTACCAGCCGGCCTTGTAACCGGGCCGTTAGAGCAAGCGCGACCGCCACAAAAGAGCACAAAATGCGCGATATTACATTTGTCTCGCCACCATTCCTCGGGCATTTGACCCAAATACTGGCGCTCGCGGAGAACTTAGCGGCGCGCGGTCATGTGGTCCATGTCGTGACATCCCACACTCGCGCACAAGAGGTGCGGGAGGCGGGAGCCAAACTCATTCCCTGGGAAATCGGCGATGATGGCGAGGCGTTGACCGCCGTCTGGCGTCACGCGACGCGCGCCCAGGCCTGGGCAGGCGAGCGCATCATGTTGAGTTATCTCGTGGAGCGTTACGACAGCATCTACGAGTCCCTGAGAGAGCCGCTTCTAGCCAGACGCGGGGACATCTTCGTCTTCGACCGCGCGCTCATTCCAGCGATGGATCTCGCCTTTTCGGAAGGCATGCCGTTCCTCATATTGTCGCGCGCGCTCGGCGGCGTGCATGGCGCATCCTGGAAATACCCGCTTCCATACAGTTCGATGCCTTACCCGATGACGCCCCCGCGGAGGGTCCTCAACGCGGCGCTGCGGGTTTGGCACATAGGCGTTTTCCTTGCGCCGCTGTTGAAGCTTTCGGCAAAGCGCCGGGCTAAAAACAGGGCGCTCGGCGCTTACAATCCGTTCAAGGCGGCGCCGGTGATCGTCGGAAACGCGCCGCTTCTGGAGTTGAATCAGCCGGTCCCAGGCAACATCAAGCTTGTCGGACCTATCTTGGCGAGGAAAGCCAAAACCGCCGGACGCGACCTGACGCGCTGGCTGGACGCGCGGTCGAACGTTGTCTATGTCGCGTTTGGCACGCTCGCCATTTTGACGGAAAGTCAATTGGAAAGCTGGTGTTCAGGCCTGTTACGGACGGGCTTTCACATCCTTTGGGCGGCGCCCGGTCAAAACTTCGAACTTTTGAAAGACGTGATCCTTCCAAGGCTTTCGAGAGCGGACCGGAGCCGGCTGCGCGTGGAGCGCTTTGTCCCTCAACAGCAAGTGCTCGAGCACCCGAGCGTGTCCGCATTTGTCACGCACGCAAGTCCAAATGGCGTCATGGAAGCGCTCAACGCGGGAAAGCCCATGGTTGCGGCGCCGATGTTCGGCGATCAATGCTATTTCGCCGCGCGTGTCGAGGAACTGGGCGTCGGCGCGAGAATCGGCAAGACGCAAATGAGGCCGGCCGTCATCACCTCCACCGTACGGCGCGTCGTCGAGACCCGTTCATATGCGCGCGCGGCTCTGGCGGCTCGAGCGGCGCTTCGCCCGCTCGATGGATTGGGCGAGGCCATGAAGCTCATCGAAGCCGAGTTAACGACGAATGGTCAAGGACTGGCCGCGGCGACGGCCGGCATTAGCGCGCCGCTGGCGACGCCCGTGGCGGTCGCTTATACCGCGAGGGATCTTGGACCGCTGACGAACGGACTGTCCCGAAGATAAAATCGCAGGAGGCGGTTCGCATCCCGCGAAACGCCGATCCTAATGCTCTGCCCGATTTCGCCGGGTTCGCGGTCGCCGCGTGCCGAGCCATAGAGGGCCTTCTTGGCAAAGATCGAGCCCATCGAGCGAACGATCAACCCGCAGCGCCGCGGTGAGCCTTCCTGGTCCTCGCGCCAAGTCGCGCAAGCGCTCGACGCCGCGATTTAGCCGCATGATCGCGATGCCTTCGAGCGGCTCGAGCGCCCTGATCAGGACGCCGGCTCCGATCCCGGGCAGCTCGCTCGAGACATTCAGCATGTATGAGCTGCCGTAGGCGAGATAAATATAGGCGTGCCCACGCTCGAGAAACAGCGAACGATTGCGCCGGAGTCATCCCCCGGTAGGCGTGCCCGGCGGCGTCGCTGACGACATACGCCTCGGTCTCGACAATACGACCGCTGGCGAGGCCTTCTGGCAACTCCCGCACCAATACCTTGCCAAGGAGGTAGCGGGCGAGCGAGACCGTATCAATCGGCAGCTCCAGGCGAGCGAGCGGCGGATGGCCATCCTTACGGCGGCCAGGTTCAGGCCATCCGCTCGACCCATTGCGCGCGCGAAGGCCCCGGCTCGAACGGATCGCCGAAATACTGGGTCTCGCGGGCCACCTTCCCATCGAGGAACTCCATGATGCTCACGGTGTAAGACGGCCGCCCGTCATAGGTTAGGACAAATTCAGTGACCCAGAGGTCGCCCGCGCCAATAATCCGCCGCACCGTGAAGCGTTTCCGGTTCGGCTGCGCGGCGCGAGACGACTGAATCTTCCGCCGCCCGCGGATGCGCTCGCCCGATTGAGGATATTCGAGCACCGCGTCCTCACGGTAAATCTGGTGCTCCACCTCGAAGTCGTTCGCATCGGAGGCGGCCCAATGGCGATCCAGAGCCGCTCGAATCTGTCGGTCTTCCATATCGAATCTCCTTGATCGTCGCCGTCGATGTCGAGCCGTCGCACCATGCGCTGGGCTGGAACAGGCCTTCCAGATGGGGCGGGAGGGCCATTCCCGGCGCGAAGGCTGAGTGGCCGGCCGCTTTTCTCAGCTAGGCGCCCCGAAAGTCGCTAGTCCGCTTCCGGCACGATATAGGGCGCGATGGACGGCGCCCAATGCGCTCAGAACCGAGATCGCCGGCGCGGCCGATTGAGGTCGCCCTCTTCGATGCGCGCGCGCCAAGCGCAAGATTTCCGCCCCGGCGGCGGACGCAACCTTTCCGCGCATCGCGTTTTCGGTTAAGCTGGCGGCTCTCCTGCAAATCCTGGCCGCGGTCCGCGCGTCGGCGGTCGCCCGTCCGGGGCATCATGGGCAAAACCACGCTAAAATCCACAGGCGGAACCCGCAATGGCGCGGCGGCGGCTCTCGCCGCCCTGATCCTCGCGCTCGCCGGCTGTAGCGCCGCGCCGCGCGAAACCTTCGACCTTTCGGGGGCTTCCCAAGTCGCGGGGGCGCGGCTTTCGGAGCGCGGCGGAACCGTCGAGGTCGCGGAGCCGGTCGCTTTGCAACCCGTCGCCTCGGACCGCCTCGTCATTCGCGGCGCGGCGGGCGATCTCGCGGTTCTGTCCGATGCGCAATGGGCGGACCGTTTGCCGCGGCTCGTCGAGGCGCGGCTGATCGCGCGGCTTCGCGCCGGCGGGGTCGACGCGACCTTTCCCGGCGCCGTGGCTTCCTATCGGCTCACCAGCGATTTACGGCGCTTCGAGATCGACGCGGCCAGAGAAATCGCGGTCGTCGAAATCGCCGTGCGTCTTTCCAACGTAAGCAATGGCGCGAGACGCGGCGAGGCGGTGTTTGTCGGCGAGGCGCCCGCGCCCCATACGCTCGGCCCCGACGCTGTCCGCGCTTTCGACGCGGCGCTGGACGAGGCTTCCGCCCGGCTCGTCGCCTGGACGCGCGCCAGGATTTGACGGGTGAGAAACCTTACACAGCCGCCGCCAAAAGGGCTAGCGCGGGCGCCGGCCGGGTGGTAACTGGTCGACGCAACAATTTAAGAATCGCGCGATTGTCGACTCCAACGCGGGCGATCCTCCATGGACGCCGCCGAGCGCGACGGCGCGGCCCGGTCACTCAAGGAAGAGACAAGGATCATGGTCAAGACCAGCCTGGACGATCAAACCACCCGCTACGGCGCGGAGCCGGGCGGCGGGGCGCCGACGAAGGCCAAGATCACCTTCGTCGATTCGCACGGCCAGGCGCGCACGGTGGAGGGCGAGACCGGCTCGACCGTCATGGAGACCGCCCGCCGCAACGACATTCCGGAAATCGCGGCGGAATGCGGCGGCGCCTGCGCCTGCGCGACCTGCCACGTCTACGTCGACGACGCCTGGATCGAAAAGACCGGCGCGCGCTCGCAGATGGAGGAGGACATGCTGGACTTCGCCTTCGACGTCCAGCCCAACTCCCGCCTGTGCTGCCAGATCACCGTCAGCCCCGGACTAGACGGTCTCATTGTGCGCACGCCCGCGCAGCAGGGCTAGGCGGGATTTAGCGCGCCTTTTCGCGCATGGGCGCGCGCCGGCGCGCATAAACGCGCAAGGATACGCAACATACGCAACCGCCGAAATCGGGTTGCGCTACCGCGCGAATGCTATAGAGCATGTCGACTAAAGGCGCGACGGCCACGCCCGCCGACGACGTCCAATTTCACGAGCGGCGAGGGATGAAGATGAGCGAGATAATCGAAACGGACGTCGTCATCGTCGGCGCCGGTCCAGCCGGGCTGTTCGCGGTGTTCGAACTGGGGCTGCTCGACATCCGCTCGCATCTGATCGACATCCTGCCGCGCGCCGGCGGGCAGTGCTCCGAGCTTTATCCGGAAAAGCCGATTTACGACATTCCCGGCCTGCCGGTCGTCACCGGACAGGGGCTGACCGACGACCTCCTGAAGCAGATCGAGCCCTTCAATCCTACCTTTCATTTCAATGAGATGGTGGAGACGCTGCAATCGGTCGGAACCGAAGACAAGCCCAGCTTCATCGTCACGACCGACGCCGGCAAGAAGTTCCAGTCCAAGGTGGTGATCGTCGCGGCCGGCGGCGGTTCGTTCCAGCCGAAGAAGCCGCCGATCCCCGAGATCGACGCCTATGAAAACAAATCGGTGTTTTACGCCGTGCGCCGCATGGAGGATTTTCGCGACAAGGACGTCGTGATCGTCGGCGGCGGCGACTCGGCGCTCGACTGGACGCTCAATCTCCAGCCGGTCGCCAAGAGCCTGACGCTGGTGCATCGCCGCGACGCCTTCCGCGCCGCGCCGCATTCGGTCAAGGCGATGCATGACCTTGTGGAGCAAGGCAAAATCTCGTTCAAGCTCGGACAGATCACCCATGTCGCCGGCGAGGACGGAGAACTCCGCGGCGCGACGCTGAAGGGCAATGACGGCGTGGTGACGCAGCTTCCCTGCGACCGTTTGGTGCCTTTCTTCGGCCTCACGATGAAGCTCGGCCCAGTCGCCGATTGGGGCCTGAATTTGCATGAGAATCTCGTTCCGGTGGACACCGGGAAGTTCGAAACGAACCATCCCGGGATTTTCGCCATCGGCGACATCAACACCTATCCGGGCAAGCTCAAGCTGATCCTGTGCGGCTTCCACGAAGGCGCGCTGGCGGCGCAGCGGGCGCATCATTACGTTTACCCGGAGAAAAAACTGCTGTTCCAATACACGACGTCGTCGACGAGCTTGCAGAAGAAACTGGGCGTGTAGCGGGCGCGGACAGAGCGCGCGCCTTCGAAACAAAAGGCCGGCGCGAGCCCCATGGCTCGCCGCCGGCCGTCTGAAATGCGAAGCGAGGCTCCAGCATTTTGATGCTGCGCTATTTCCCGTCGTTCGAACTATTCCGTTCGAACGGAAAACGCGCTAGTGGCGGGTCATGAAATCGTCGAGCTGCTTCTTGATTTCGTCCTTGGACAAACCGTAGCGCTCTTGCAACTTTCCTTCGAGTTCCTCGCGCTTTCCAGCGATTTTCGCAAGGTCATCGTCGGTGAGCTTGCCCCACTGCTGTTTAACTTTGCCGGAAACCTGTTTCCAGTTGCCTTGCACAAAGTCCCAGTTCATCATGACGCTTCTCCATTTAGCCTAGAGCCGGTTTGGGCGCCGTGGCGCTCGAGCCCGCTCTTTTTCACGGTCGCCGGACCAGGCCGACGACCGCCGACACCACGAAAAGTACCAGAGCGACCCAAAAGAGCAGTCGGGCGCCCTCCATCGCCGTTCCCGCGACACCGCCAAATCCCAGAGCGGCGGCGACCAGCGCGACCACCAGGAACACGATCGCGTAATACAACAGATTGCCCATGATTGCTCTCCCGGACCACCTTTCGCTTGAGACGGGAGGTAGTAGCCCGATCCGATAAATCAAGCTGAGCTATTCATAGGACGTTAAGTTCGCGGCCGGAGAGTAATGGTTACGTTATACATGTCTCTGCCATTATTAACCCAGCCTAAGCCGCCAGGCGCGCTTATAATAGCTTAATCCAATCCTGTTCGGCTCGCATGATAGCGCGCTGGCGGCGCCGCTGGCGTATCATTACGTCTATCTCGAGCAAGACTGCTGTTCCAATACACGACGTCGTCGTCGAGTTTGCGGAAGGAGGTGGGGGTACGGTAAGCGGTCGCGGGCGCCTTGGTGAGGAGGCCCGCCGATGCGGAGAGCGCCGAAATTCCCCCGGAGATAATGCGAGTCCATATTAATTTTTGACCCACCAAGGACTCGGCTCTCGTCATTGCGAGCGCGGCGAAGCAATCCAGGAGTCGCGGGCGGCCCCTGGACCGCTTCGTCGGTTTCGCCTCCTCGCAACGACGGGTTCCGATAGGTTGTTCACTTAGGCTTGGTATAAATCCGACGCTCGGCGCCCTTGGGGAGGCGCCGGCGAGGCGGCTAGGTTGAAGGTCGCGTAACACTCATCACGGAACGTGGTGCGGGAAGGGCGCGCGAGTCCAGAAATTACGGACAACTATAGAGGTCTCGCCCGACACATTCACTTGACCGGCAACATAAGATGCTCGTACGGCGTGCCGGGCCACATTACATAGGGCTTGGTCGGGTCGGCCTTTGCGCCCCTCGGGTAGTTCGCTATCATGCCCTTGGCCTCGGCGCCCACGATCATCACGTGAGACCCAGTCTTGATCCAGTTGTTGTCTGGGGTTTCCTTCAAAGCGTAAGGATCGGTGTTGCTGGCGCCGTTGTCGCCGCTAAGCATGTAAATAAAACCGAGCTTTTGCGTAGCGGGTTCCTTGGATTGCCATGCCTTGGCCCATTCCATGGCCGCCTGGTCCGCGCACATTGGGCCTCCCTCGGTATCCAAGCACGTCCACCCGTTTCTTCCCTCTTGAACGGTTTTCATTTTACCGTCCGCGCCCTTGTTCAAGATGGTTGCGCCATTTACGACTGCCGCTGGGGCCGCGTCTTTCAGCCTGTCCATCAGCTCCTTGTCCGTCGGCGTTGCCGGCTCTCCGATCGCCATCGCGGCGGCGAGCGACGAACCGGCGGCAAATAAAGCGAGAACACGCCTCATTTTCCCCTCCCATGATTCATTGCAAAGCGGGATGTAGGGCTCTCGAAGCCCGTGCAAATATGAATTGAGGCAAAGCAAGTGGTCTAACCGCATTGAAAGCGCTTAAAGCCGCGCGATTGTCCACCCCGACACGTTATAGCCGCGGCCAATCTCCGCAAGCGTTTCCTCGCGGTGGTGGCGGCGTTTGATCGCCGCGCCCCCTCGCCTCGCCCGCGCCGCGCCCGATTAAGCCGCGGGTTACTTCTTCCTGCTACCCGTTGCGCGATAACGGCAATTCTCGCTTGTTCGGCGACGGCTTTCGCACGCGGGTGTCGGGGCGGCAGCCGCGGGCCCACGCGGTACGACGCGCCGCGGCGGCGTCAACGGACGCGTTCGAACGGCGCGCTGCTTAAGAGGCGACATCGCATGAAATTACGCATCAAACTCGCATTCATGGCTCTCGTCCTGTCCGCCGGCCTTTGCTCTCCGGCGGCCGCGAAACCTTTGGAAGAGGGCATGGACGCCTATCTGCGCGGGGATTACGCGACCGCGCTAAAACTCCTGGCGCCGCTGGCGCGGGAGGGCGACGCCGCCGCCCAGAGCAGCATCGCCTTCATGTATCAAAACGGGCTCGGCGTCCCGCAAGACCAGAACCAGGCGGCGACATGGTTTCACGAGGCGGCGGAGCACGGCTACGCGCCCGCGATGGTCAATCTCGGCGCGTTGTACGACGCCGGCGTCGGCGTGCCGCAGGATAATGTCGAGGCGCATAAGTGGTACAGCCTGGCCATCGCTAAGCTCGCCGGCCCCACCGATGCGACGGCTCGCGATGTCGCCACGGCGAACCGCAAGGGGCTGGCGGCGCGGATGACCGAATCGGAACTCGCGGACGCGCAGCAGGCGGCGACCGACTGGAAGCCGAAATGAGCCTGTCTCTTACGCGGTCCGCCCGCTGGCCCGCGGTGGAAAAAGCGTAAGCCTTCGCGAGCGCGGCGACGGCCCCCGAAGAGGGAGCCGTCCCCTCGAAATCGCCGGTCAGTCGCCGCTCGGCGCCGACGGCGCGTGGCCGAGCACGCCGTGATTGAGCTTGCTGTGGTCCATGCCGGCGACATCGGGCGACTTCCTCGGCCGCGTGCTCATGTGCTTCGTGCATATGCTCGTGATCCGCATGGGCGTCGTGATGCTCTTCGTGCGCCGCGGGCTCCGCTTCCTTCTGGGCGCCGTGAGCCTTTTCCCAGCGCTCCGTCGCCTCGGCGTCATGCTCCTGCTTGGCGTCGGGCGCCTCGACCGAGGCGTCGATCGTCACCTCGCCGGCTTTTTCGAAGATCAGCGTAAGCTCGAAGCCCCAGCCGACCGGGTTCATCTTCGTCACGTCGTGCAAGCCGACATGGGGACCGCCGGGTTCGAGCGTCACCGCGGCGCGCGGCGGAATGACAATTCCGTGCGGCACGACGATCCGCGCGGGGTCGGCGTGGATGACGACCTTGCCGACCTTCGCGGCCCTCGCGCCGATCAGCTTGTCGGGCGTGTCGCCCTTGTTCTCGATGATCATGAACAGCGGCGCGGTCGTCTCGCCATCGCCCGGCGAGCGCAGCCAGGGATCCTCGACGGTGATCTTGCCCGCCTCGAATTCGTGGGCTCCGACCGACGCGCAAGTCGTGATCGCCACGATAACGCCGCCGGCCGCGGAACGCAGAAGGGAATGCAACAGGTCGCGTCGATCAATGGACATCGTTCTCTCCGTTGGTGTTTTCCGCGTCTCGCCACGTTCGATGGCGCGCGAGGGAAGTCGAGCCCGCGCGCTTTCCTACCGCTCCACGAAGACGAGTGTCGAGATTTATATTGGGCGCCGCCAATCGGGCGGGCGGCGCGCCGGCGCGCGGAGCGATCGTCAACTTTGACCAAGACGATGTTTTTTTTAGACGGTCGACGATTCCGGTCCGCGACATAGCGTCGCGGAAACGGCTAGCGAATCGGTCGGCGGGTGGTATAGCTAGCGAAACCTGGGCCGACAGGTTTTGCCGCGGCCGCCGGCCATGCGGACTTGTCATCGGACTTTTGGGAGATGCTGATGAAGACGAATATTATTTCCGGTTCGACGATCGCCGTCGCCGCGGTTGCATTGGTTCTCGCCGGCGCCGCGCCGGCGGCCGCGAAGCATCATCATCATCATAAACACCACGCCGAAAAGCATAAGTGCAACGCCAAGGACGGCTGCGCCGCGAAGAAGGACGACAAGGCCGCTCCCGCTCCGGCCGCTCCAGCTTCGGCCGCTCCCGCTCCGGCCGGGCCCGCGGGCGGCGCGAAGTAACGTCGCGCGCCAGCGCGGGCCATAACCGCAAGGCCAGGCGCCGCTGCAAGAAGTGAGACTCCAGGGAGCCGCGCCGCGGCTCCCTTCGCCGCCGCCATGGGGCCGGTTGCAAGGCGCCAAGAGGCGACATATCCTGCCGCCGGCCGCGACGGGACTTCGTCCATAAGGACGCTCGCCAACGGGACCGACAATAAAATCATAAGGCAGGAAATCCGATGAAAAACAACACGCGTTCCGGGGCCGCGCTGGCAATAGCGGCAGTCTCGCTCGCCCTCGCTGGAGCGACGCTCGCGGCGGCCGCGACGCCGGCCAAGGTGCACTGCCTCGGCGCCAACAGCTGCAAGGCCAAGAGCGACTGCATGACCCCGAAGAACAGCTGCAAGGGCATGAACGCCTGCAAGGGCCAGGGCTGGGTATTCGTCGAGTCCGAAAAAGCTTGCGCCGACGCCGGCGGCAAGGTCATGGACTAAACTTTAAAATGAAGCGGCCGCCGCGTGCAAGCGGCGGCTCCTCGCCAATTCGGACGCGGCGACGGAGCTGGATCGCTTGGCGCCGACCGCCGGAGGAGCTCGACATGGAATCGCTCCCGCGCCTTGGCTACGGCCTCGGTCTGAGGCCCGTCTATTACGACGAAATTCTTTCGACTCGACCGCCGGTCGACTGGTTCGAGATCATCTCGGAAAACTACATGATTCCCGGCGGCCGCCCCCTGGCCATGCTGGAACGCTTCCGCGCCGACTATCCAATCGTCATGCACGGCGTTTCGATGTCGCTCGCCTCGACCGACCCGCTCGACCTCGACTATCTGAAAGCGCTCAAGACTCTCGCCGACAGGGTCGAACCCGCCTGGGTCTCGGATCATCTGGCCTGGACCGGCGTGCACGGCCGCAATCTGCACGATCTGCTGCCGATTCCCTATACGCGCGAAGCGCTGGACCATGTGGTCGAGCGCATTTCTCGCGTGCAAGATATTCTCAAACGCCGACTGGTCGTCGAAAACGCCTCGACCTATGTCACCTTCACCCAATCCGAAATGCCGGAATGGGAGTTCGTCGCGCGAATGGCCGAGCGCGCCGACTGCCTGCTGCTGCTCGACGTGAACAATGTTTTCGTTTCGGGATTCAACCACGGCTTCGACATCAACGCCTTCATCGACGCCATTCCGGCGGACCGCGTCGCGCAATTTCACATGGCCGGGCACACCGACAATGAAACGCATCTCATCGACACGCACGACCAGCCCATCCGCGAGGAAGTCTGGACGCTTTACGAGAGGGCGCGTCGGCGGTTCGGCGATGTTTCCGTGATGATCGAGCGCGACGACAATTTTCCGCCCTTCTCCGAATTGCTTGGCGAACTCCAGCGCATGCGCGACATCGACGCCGCGATCGCCGCCAACACGTCGCGGAGCGCCGCGTGAAACTGGCCGAATTGCAGAGCTTGTTCCAATCGGCTGTCCTGACCGGCGACGCGGAAGACGTGGCGATTCTCGATGTTGTCGCGCCGCCGCGCGACGCCGACCGCGCCACGATGATGGGCGTCTATGTGAACGCCTATCGCTTGCGGCTCGCGGAATTTCTCGACGAGGATTATCCCGCGCTTCGCGTCCTGCTGGGCGACGATGATTTCGAAGCGCTCGTCGAGGCTTACATCGACGCCAATCCCTCGCGCCTGCGCAACGCCCGCTGGTACACCGCGCGGTTGCCGGAGTTCATGCAAGAGAGCGAGAACTGGAGCGCCAACGCGCTCGCCATCGGCCTCGCGCTGTTCGAGCGCGCGCTCACCGACGCCTATGACGCCGCCGACGCGCCCGCGCTGAGCATCGAAACGCTGGCGGAGTTTTCGCCGCAAGACTGGCCGCGCCTCGGTTTCACGTTCCATCCCAGTTTGCGGCTGATCGAGGTCGCGGCCGGCGTGCTGGACGCCTATGCCGCGGCCACCGCGGATGAGCAGGACGAGGAGGCGGCGCGGTCCGCCGAGGAGGACGAAGGCGCGCTCGAGGATCGCCCGCCAGACGCGAGCGAGAGCGAAACCATCGCCATTTGGCGCGCGGATCTCGACCCCGCCTATCGCCAGCTCGATCCGGACGAACATCTCGCGCTTAACGAAGCCATGGCCGGCCAGTCGTTCGGCGACATCTGCCAGCTTGTCGCGTTCCAGAACGAAGGCCAATCCGCGACGGAGCGCCTCGCGCGGTTTCTCGTGACCTGGTTTTCGGAAGGATTGGTGATCGGCGTGGCGGAGGCGAAATAGCGCCTCCAACCACGCGCCGCCAAACGCGCGTTTAGACCTCGAACACGCCTTCCAGCGCGTAATGCGAGACCGACTTGCGGTTCTTGATCAGCTCGTCGATCGTCGGCTCGCCCTTGATGGCGCGCGAGATCGCCAGCTTGGTCGCTTCGTAATTGGTGCGATAAAGATCCTTGCGGTCGAGATTTTCGTCGCTCGCGCAGCGCGGGTCGAGCCAGATCATGATGACCATGCACAATTCGCCGACCTCGGCCTTCGGCAAAATCCCTTCCGCGACGCAATCGATGATCGCGTCGCCCGTCGCCGCCTGCACCACGCCGCCGAGCAGTTCGACATAGGCTTCCGACTTCACCGTCATCTTGGTGGTCATCATCGTCGCGGGGCGGACCTGCTGGTTGAGATCGCGGATGACGAACATGCGCGGATGTCCCGCGACCTGCCCGGCCATCGAGGCGAAGGCGTGGCCGACCGGTCCCTTGACATCGCCGATCATCACCTCCGGCATCGCGTCGGTGTATTGCCCATCCGCCGCGAGCACCGTCGCTTCGCCCGTCGCCAACCAAATCCCGCTCATTTTTCGCCCTCTCGCTTGCGTAGGCGCGCCCAATAGCATCGACGGCGCGCCAACGGAAGGGGAGGCGCCGCGGATGAACTTTCCAGGCGCGCGCTTCGCCGCACTTGCGCGAAAAATATCGGAACCCACGTAAAACACGTCGCGCCAGCGATCGTTTATCGCCGGGCGGCGCGCGGCGCGCGCGGCGGCTCGCGATGTCGATCATTTGATCAAATGGCGCGTCGATGGAGGCGGTCATGGCAGAACAGGAAACCAACGTACCCGTGAAAAAAGCGTCGCCGGCGCTACGGCCATATTCGGAAATGTTCGACTTTCATCCGCTGGAGTCGCTGCGGCGACAGATCAACAGCCTGTTCCCCGATCTGGCGGGCCGCAAGAATCTGTCCGACTTCGAGCCGTTCGAGCGCATCTTTTCAGGCTGGCCGGCCATTCCGGCGGTCGATCTCGTCGAAAAGGACGGAGAATTCTTGGTCACGGCGGAACTTCCGGGCCTCGACGAGAAAAACGTCGAGGTGAAGCTCTCGAATGGAACGCTCACCATTTCAGGCGAAAAGAAAGACGAGCGGGAGAATAAGGAAAAGGATTACTACTTCTCGGAGCGCCGCTACGGCTCGTTCAAACGCGCCTTCCGCTTGCCCGAGGGCGTGGACACGGACAAGATCGAAGCCGCCTTCGACAAGGGCGTGCTGACGGTCCGGCTGCCGAAAACGGCGGAAGCGCGAAAGGCCGAGAAGAAAATCGAGATCAAGTCGAAATAGCGGGGCGATTCCCAGCCCATGGGGCGGAGAGCTTACGTCTGAAGCACATAGGTTCCCGGCGCGTCGCAAAGCGCCGGGCCCATGGGGGGAGGCAGGACGGGTTCGCCCGAGCGTTCGACGAGCCACGAGACCCACTCCAGCCACCAGGAGCCCTCCTTCGTCGGCGCGAGGCTCGCCCACTCGTCGGGGTCGCTGTAGCGCTCGTCGGCCTGCTTGGTCAGAACCTGAAAGCGCGCGGCCCTATGGCCGGGCTCGGCGACGATGCCGGCGTTGTGGCCTCCGCTGGCGAGGAGATAGGTCACCTCGGCGTCGGTGAGCAAATGAATCTTATGGGTCGACCGCCACGGCGCGACGTGATCCCGCTGCGCGCCGACGGCGAAAATGGGGACGCGAATGTCGTGCAGCGCGACCGCGCGGCCATCGGCGTGAAGGCGCCCTTCGGCGAGATCATTGTCGAGGAAGAGACGCCGCAGATATTCCGAGTGCATCTTGAACGGCATGCGCGTCGCGTCGGCGTTCCAGGCCATCAGATCGCTCATCGGCTCGCGCTCGCCGAGGAGATAGGCCTTCAGCGCATATGACCAGACGAGATCGTTCGAGCGC
Organism: uncultured Alphaproteobacteria bacterium; assembly: GCA_963710695.1. Classification (GTDB taxonomy): domain Bacteria; phylum Pseudomonadota; class Alphaproteobacteria; order Rhizobiales; family Beijerinckiaceae; genus Methylocystis. Next base: position 213,917 of record CAVQBO010000010.1, read on the forward strand.
AGCAATTGAAACGCGCCGGCCATTTGCTTGGTGTCGAGATAACCCTGCTCCCACATCAAATCTTCAAGAAAATGCAGTTGGCTCTCGTCGATGAACAGCGACAACTCGCCGGCCTCGGTGAAATCGGTCTGCGCCGCGAGCAGCGTAAGCGTGCGCAGACGCTCGTCGTTGTCGCGCGCCATCGCGCTCGCGGCGATCGCGAGCAGCGTGCCGCCGAGACAATAGCCGGTCGCGTGAATCCCGCGGTTCGGCGCCAGCGCGGTGATCGCGTCCAGCGCCGCCATGACGCCGAGCTTGCGATAGTCCTCCATCCCGAGATCGCGGTCCTCCGGGCCAGGGTTTTTCCATGAGATCATGAAGACCGTGAAGCCCTGGTTCGTAAGATATTTCACCAGCGAATTGCGCGGCGAGAGGTCGAGAATGTAATATTTCATGATCCAGGCCGGAACGATCAATATCGGCTCGGGGCGAACCGCCGCGGTCGCGGGCGCGTATTGAATGAGTTCGATGAGGCGGTTGCGAAAGATCACCTTGCCCGGCGTGACCGCGAGATTTTCGCCGGGCTTGAACGCCTCGGCGCCGAAGGGCTTCCCGTGGCTCGCCGCTGCGCCCCAGATCCTCCAAAAAATTCTGGAATCCGCGCAGGAGATTGGCCCCGCCCTGCTCCAGCGTGCGCTTCTGCGCTTGCGGATTGGTGAGCAAAAAATTCGACGGCGAATACATATCGAGAAGCTGCCGCGCGACGAAGTCGACGACATCTTCGTGCTGCTTGGTGACGCCGCCGACGTCGGTGGCCGCGCTGTGCCACCATTGTTGATTGAGCAGGAAGGATTGGTAGACAAGGTTATAGGGCCACCGCCGCCACTCCTCGCCCAAAAACCGCTTGTCCTGCGGCAGGGGCTCGATGCAAGGCGGCGCCTTCTCGCCCTGGAGCGCGGCGCGCGCGGCATATCCGCCAAGCCGCGCCGCCTTGCGCCACGCCTTTTCGGCGAGTTGCATCTGCTTGCCGGGCGAAGCGGCGAGATGCACGGCCCAATCCCAATAGGCGCCGGCGAGCGCGGCGGGAGAAAGACCGCCGGTGAAATGCGCGAGATTGGCGTGCAACACGCGATCGGCCGCGTCGGCCATCGCCGTGCGGGACGCCGAGCCGCCATCCGAGGATTGGATCGCCAAATCCGAGACGCGAGCACTGTCATGCATGAGCGATCCGCCGGGAGGAAGTTGGATGACGCCAAATCATCTTAAGCGTCAAACTATTGCATTGCAATGAACGGGGCGCGCGAATCGAACGACGCTCGCGCGAAAACCCGCCCGCGCCAAGCCTTGGCGCGTCGCGGCGCTTTGCACAAAAATTCGCTTGGAAATCGACACGGCCTCGATTGTGAGATATTAAACTCGCGGTCGAGACCAAGGACTCCTTTCTCTCCAGCCCATTTTGGCGCCATGCCGGACACGCGTAAGGAAAAAATCGCGCTGGTGCTGCAAGGAGGCGGCGCTCTCGGCTCCTATCAGGCTGGCGCCTATGACGCGTTGCAGCGAGCCGACTTCAAAATCGACTGGGTGGCCGGCATTTCGATTGGCGCGATCAATGGCGCGATCATCTGCGGCAATCCGCCTTCGCGGCGCGCCGAGCGGCTGGAGCAGTTCTGGCGCCAGACATCGAGCCGGCTGTTGGCGTCGCCGGTCACGGGGGACGAGACGAGCCTGCGTCTCTTTAACGAGACCAGCGCGGCGATGACCGCGGCCTTCGGCGTGCCGGGCTTTTTCGAGCCGCGCATGCCGCCGCCAATTCCCGGTTGGCCCTGCAAGCCCGGAGAGGTCAGCATTTACGACACGAAGGCGCTGCGCGAGACGCTGCTTACGCTCGTCGATTTCGATTTGCTCAACGCGGGAGAGATTCGCTACTCCATCGGCGCCGTGAACGCGCGCAGCGGCAACTTCCAATATTTCGACACCAATTATCAGAAGATCGGCCCGGAGCATGTGATGGCCAGCGGCGCGCTGCCGCCGTCCTTTCCCCCTGTCGAAATCGACGGCGAATTTTACTGGGACGGCGGCATCGTCTCGAACACGCCGCTGCAATATGTGCTCGATGTCGAGGTGGAGGACGAAGACTGCTGCGTCTTCCAGATCGACCTTTTCAGCGCGCGCGGCGAATTGCCGGCGACCTTGCTGGAAATCGCGCAGCGCGAGAAGGATATTCGCTATTCGAGCCGCACGCGGCTGAACACCGATATGATGTGCCATCAGCATCGGCTGAGGGCGGCGATCAAGAGGCTGGGCGACAAGCTGTCCGCCGAACTGCGCGACGATCCCGACTGGCGCGTGCTCGCGGAGAGGGCTCGCGAGGCGTCGACGACCATCGTGCATCTCATCCATCGCCGCGCTTTATTTGAAAGCGCGTCGAAGGATTACGAATTCTCCCGCGCCACGATGGAGCGCAATTGGATGGATGGCCGCAAGGACGTCGAGAAGACGCTGTCCCATCCCCAATGGATCAATCGCGACCGCCCACCGGGCGCCGTGAAGATTTTCGATCTCACCCAGGATCCGCCGCCGACAAAATAATCAGCGAGGCAACGCCATGAAAATCGACGAAATACGCCGCCGCGCCTACTCCATGCCGCTGACCAGTCCCGCCTTTCCGCGCGGGCCCTATCGCTTCTACGACCGTGAATATTTCATCATCACCTATCGCACCGACCCCGAGGCGATAGAAAAAATTCTGCCGGAGCCGCTCACCTTCGACGAGCCGCTGGTCAAATATGAATTCATCCGCATGCCCAATTCCACCGGCTTTGGCGACTACACCGAGTCCGGCCAGGTCATTCCCGTGCGGTTCAACGGGCAAGCCGGTTCTTACACCCATGCGATGTTCCTCAATGACGGCGCGCCGATTTACGGCGGGCGCGAATTATGGGGTTTTCCCAAAAAATTGGGCCAGCCTTCGCTCAGCGTCCATCAGGACGCCTTGGTCGGAACGCTCGATTATGGGCCAGTGCGCATCGCGACCGGCGTGATGGGCTTCAAATATGAGGCGCTCGACATCGCGACGGTCACGAAATCGTTGCTCGGCCCGAATTATCTGCTCAAGCTCATCCCTCATGTCGACGGCTCTCCGCGCATTTTGGAGTTGGTCGATTATCGGCTCGAGGATGTCACGATCAAAGGCGCCTGGTCGGGTCCGGGGACGCTCGATCTCGCCTGGCATCCGCTGGCTCCCATCGCGGAGTTGCCGATCCGCGATATCGTCTCCGCCGTCCATATTGTCGCCGATTTGACACTGGGACTTGGCAAGGTTGTCCACGATTATCTTTCGGAATGAAGGGATCGACTCAATGGAACTTAATGGCAAGGTCGCGTTCGTCACCGGCGCCGCGAGCGGCATCGGCCACGGCATAGCCAAGCGTTTTGTCGAGGCCGGCGGGCGCGTGGCCATCGCCGACCTCGATCTCGACGCCGCGAAAGCCGCGGCGGCCGAACTCGGCGGCGAGAAGGAGGCGATCGCCGTGGCGGCCGACGTATCGGACGAGGAACAGGTCAACGCCGCGGTCGATGCGACCGCCAAGGCCTTCGGCGCGGTGGATATTCTCGTCTCCAACGCCGGCATCCAGATCGTGCATCCGATCGAGGAATTTCCCTTCGCCCAATGGAAGAAGCTGCTGGCCATCCATCTCGACGGCGCCTTTCTGACCACCAAGGCCTGCCTGAAATATATGTATCCACAGAACTCGGGCGCGTTGATCTATATGGGCTCCGTGCATAGCCACGAGGCCTCGCCGCTCAAATCCGCCTATGTCACGGCCAAGCACGGCCTGCTGGGTTTGACCAGAACCATGGCCAAGGAAGGCGCCAAGCATAATGTGCGCGCCAATATCATCTGCCCCGGCTTCGTCATGACGCCGCTGGTCGAGAAACAGATTCCACAGCAGGCGCACGATCTCGGCATCTCCGAGGAACGCGTCGTCAAGGAAGTGATGCTCGGCGAAACCGTCGACAAGCAATTCACCATGGTGAGCGACGTGGCCGAAGTGGCGCTGATGCTGGCGGCGTTCAAGACCAATGCGCTGACCGGCGAATTGATCATCGTCAGCCATGGCTGGCATATGAACTGACGGCGCTAGAGCATCCGGTTTGGATTGAACCGGATACTCTAGATTCCTTTGTCTTGTCGTGCTTTCTCGAGCAAAACCGGCGTCCATTTTTGCGAGAAAGCGTTCAGAATTTCATGACGGTGACGCGCTTCACGCCGGGCAGGCCGTGGATCGCCGCGAGAGTGCCCTCCGACGCGGCGCCGTCGATGGCGACGAGCGCCACGGCCGCGCCGCCCGCCCGGTCGCGCCCCAGCGCGAAGGTCGCGATATTGACGCCGGCCTCGCCCAGCAGGCCGGCGAAGCGCCCGATGAAGCCAGGTTTGTCTTCGTTCGTCACATAGATCATCGACGGCGAGAATTCGGCCTCCACCGCGATCGCGCCGACGCGAACGACGCGCGGCTTGCCGTCGTGGAACACCGTGCCCGACACCGAAATCTCGCCTCGCGCCGTGGTGGCGCGCAGCGTGACGAGCGATTTATAGTCGGCCTCGACGTCGCGCGTCACCTCCTCGATGACGACGCCGCGCTCCCTGGCGATAATCGGCGCGGAAATGAAATTCACATCCTCGAGAATGGGTCGCAGCAGGCCCGCGAGGGCGGCGGCGGTGATCGCCCTGGTTTTCTGGCCGGCGACGACGCCCTCATAGACGATCGAAATCTTGTCGACGCCCGTGTCGGCGATCTGTCCCACGAACAGGCCAAGCTTTTCGGCGAGCTCGACATAGGGGCGCAGGCGCGGGGCTTCCTCGGCGCTGATCGAGGGGAAGTTCACGGCGTTGGCGATGGCCCCGCGCATGAGATAATCCGACATCTGCTCGGCGACCTGCAACGCCACCTTCTCCTGCGCCTCGGCGGTCGAAGCTCCGAGATGCGGCGTGCAGACGACATGCGGACAGCCAAACAGCGGATTGCTGGTCGCGGGTTCGTTCACGAAAACGTCGAAGGCCGCGCCGGCGACATGGCCGCTGTCGAGCGCCTTGCGCAACGCTGCTTCATCCACGAGGCCGCCGCGCGCGCAATTGATGATGCGCACGCCCTTTCGCGTCTTGGCGAGGTTCTCCGCCGACAGAATGTCGCGGGTCTGCGCGGTTAGCGGCGTGTGCAGCGTGATGAACTCCGCGCGCGCCAGCAATTCGTCGAGGTCCACTTGCTCGACGCCGAGCGTCATCGCGCGTTCGGCGGACAGGAAGGGGTCGAAGGCGATGACGCGCATCTTCAATCCCAAGGCGCGCGTGGCGACTATCGCGCCGATATTGCCGCAGCCGATGACGCCGAGAGTCTTGCCGGTGATCTCCACGCCCATGAAGCGGCTTTTTTCCCATTTGCCCGCCTGCGTCGAGGCGTCGGCGGCGGGAATGTCGCGCGCCAGCGCGAACATCAGCGCTATGGCGTGCTCGGCCGTCGTGACCGAATTGCCGAAGGGCGTGTTCATCACGATGACGCCGCGCGCGGTCGCGGCGGGAATGTCGACATTGTCGACGCCGATGCCGGCGCGTCCGATGACCCGAAGGCGCGCGGCCTTCGCCAATATGTCGGCGGTCACCCTTGTCGCGGAGCGAATCGCCAAGCCGTCGTAATCGCCGATGACGGCGGCGAGCTTTTCCTTGTCCTTGCCGAGCGCCGGCTGAAAATCGACATCGACGCCCCGCGTCTCGAAAATCTGGATCGCGGCGGCGGAGAGCTGATCGGAGATGAGGACGCGAGGCGGCATTTTTAATCCTGGCGAAATGGCTTTGGCGAGCGGGCGAATTGGTCGGGCGGGAAGAGGCTTCGTATCTTCATGAGAGCTCCGCGGTCGCTTGCGCGTAGGCCCAGTCGATCCATTGCGTCAGCAAGGCCACGTCGGAAGCCTCGACCGTCGCGCCGCACCAGATGCGCAAACCGGGCGGCGCGTCGCGATAATGGGCGAAATCATAGCCCGCCCCCTCCCGCTCGACGAGCGAGACGATGCTCTTGGCGATCGCCGCTTGGCTTTCCAGCGGCAGCGCCGCGACGGATGGATCGTCGAAGCGCAGGCAGACGCTGGTGTTGGAGCGCGTCGCGGGATCCTTGGCCAGAAAGGCGAAGGCGGGCGTTGTTTCGATCCACGCGGCGACCGTCGCGGCGTTTTTGTCGGCGCGGGCGATGAGGGCGTCGAGCCCGCCGATGGACCCGCGCCCAGTTCAGCGCGTCGAGATAGTCCTCGACGCAGAGCAGCGAGGGCGTGTTGATGGTCTCGCCGCGGAAAATCGCCTCGTTGAGCTTGCCGCCCTTGGTGAGGCGGAAAATCTTCGGCAGCGGCCAGGCCGGAACGTGGCTCTCCAGCCGCTCCACGGCGCGGGGCGAGAGAATGAGCACGCCATGCGCCGCCTCGCCGCCGAGCACCTTCTGCCAGGAGAAGGTGGTCACGTCGAGCTTGGGAAAATCCAGCCTTTGCGCGAAAGCGGCGGAAGTCGCGTCGCAAATCGTCAGGCCCTCGCGGTCCGCCGGAATGAAATCGGCGTTCGGGACGCGCACGCCCGAGGTCGTGCCGTTCCAGGCGAAAACGACATCGTGGCCGAAGTCGACTTTTGTCAGGTCGGGCAATTCGCCATAGGGCGCCGTCAGGACGCGGGCGTCGGCGATTTTCAACTGCTTTACGACATCCGTCGCCCAGTCGTTGGAAAAGCTTTCCCAGGCCAGCACGTCGACCGCGCGGGCGCCGAGCAGCGACCACAGCGCCATTTCGACCGCCCCCGTATCCGACGCCGGCGTGATCGCGATGCGATAATCGGCGGGCACGCGCAGAATCTCGCGCGTCAGTTCGATGGCGCGCGCGAGTTTGTCCTTGCCGACCTTGGCCCGATGGGAGCGGCCAAGCGCCGCGCCGGCGAGGTTTTCGAGCGCCCATCCCGGCCGCTTGGCGCAAGGACCGGAGGAAAAACGGGGATTTGACGGGAGCGAGCTAGGCTTTTGACTGGGCATCCGAACCTTCTTCGCTAAATCTGTCCGCCGCGCGAAAGAGCCGTCGTCGATCCGGCCCATGGCGTCTTGCCGTTATCTTAGTCATACTAGCACAAGGGAAGAGCCCGCGCGCGACGCGGGCGGCGCCAATCAAGAAAAGACCGGCGACAGCGCCGGCTGGAGAAAACGCCAATGCACAACGAGGTTTACGCCGTCACGGAGGATTGGGCGGCGCGGGCCGCGGTCGACGCCGCCGCCTACGACAAGCTTTACGCGCGCGCGCTGGCCGACCCGCAAGGTTTTTGGGGCGAGCAAGGCCGCCGGCTGTCCTGGATCGCCCCCTACACCCGCGTAAAACACACGAGCTTCGACGCGCATAACGTCTCGATCAAATGGTACGAGGACGGCACGACCAATGTCGCGATGAACTGCGTCGACCGCCACCTCCCCGCGCGCGCCAACCAGACCGCGATCATCTGGGAAGGCGACGACCCGTCGGTGTCGCGCCATGTCACCTACGCCGAGCTGCACGAACAGGTTTGCCGCTTCGCCAATGTGCTGAAAAAACACGGCGCCAAGCGCGGCGACCGCATCACCATCTATCTGCCGATGATCCCCGAGGCCGCCTACGCCATGCTCGCCTGCGCGCGCATCGGCGCCGTCCATTCGGTGGTGTTCGGCGGCTTCTCGCCCGAGGCGCTCGCCGGCCGCATCGAGGATGCGCGATCGGATATCGTCGTCACCGCCGACGAGGGCCTGCGCGGCGGCAAGCGCGTGCCGCTCAAGGCCAATGTCGACGCGGCGCTGGAGAAGGTCGCGGTCAAGACCGTGCTCGTCGTGACGCGCACGGGGGCCGAGGTGGATATGGAGAAGGGCCGCGACTTCCGCTACGAGGACGAGTGGAAGACCGTCGCCAAGGACTGTCCCTACGCCGAAATGGGCGCGGAAGACCCGCTGTTCATCCTCTACACCTCCGGCTCGACCGGCAAGCCCAAGGGCGTGCTGCACACGACCGGCGGCTATCTCGTCCATGCCGCGCTCACGCATCAACTCGTGTTCGATTATCGCGAGGGCGATGTCTTCTGGTGCACGGCGGATGTCGGCTGGGTGACCGGCCACAGCTATATTCTCTATGGCCCGCTCGCCAATGGCGCGACGACGCTGATGTTCGAGGGCGTGCCGAGCTACCCCACGGCCTCGCGCTTCTGGGAGGTCGTCGATAAGCACAAGGTCAATATTTTCTATACCGCGCCGACGGCGATCCGCGCGCTGATGGCCTCTGGCGAGGACGCCGTGAAGAAAACCAGCCGCGCCTCGCTGCGGCTGCTTGGCTCCGTCGGCGAGCCGATCAATCCGGAAGCCTGGGAATGGTATCATCGCGTCGTCGGCGAGGATCGTTGTCCGATCGTCGACACATGGTGGCAGACCGAAACCGGCGGCATATTGATCGCGCCGCTGCCGGGCGCCATGGCTCTAAAGCCGGGATCGGCGACGAAGCCGTTTTTCGGCGTCGTTCCCGAAATCGTCGACGCGACCGGGCAAGTGCTCGAAGGCCCATGCGAGGGCAATCTGGTGATCGCCGATTCCTGGCCGGGGCAAGCCCGCACGCTGTTTGGCGATCACGACCGTTTCGCGCAGACCTATTTTACCGCCTATCCCGGCAAATATTTCACCGGCGACGGCGCGAGGCGCGACGAGGACGGCTATTACTGGATCACCGGGCGCGTCGACGACGTGATCAACGTGTCCGGCCATCGCCTCGGCACGGCGGAGGTCGAGAGCGCCCTCGAAGCTCACGCCAAGGTCTGCGAGGCGGCGGTGGTGGGCTATCCGCACGACATCAAGGGCCAGGGCATCTACGCCTATGTGACGCTGATGGACGACGCCGAGCCGAACGAACATTTGCGCAAGGAACTGGTCGGCTGGGTGCGCCAGGAAATCGGCCCGATCGCCTCGCCGGACGTGATCCAATTCGCGCCCGGCCTGCCGAAAACCCGCTCCGGCAAGATCATGCGCCGCATCCTGCGCAAGATCGCCGAAGGCGAATTCAACGCGCTCGGCGACACCTCGACGCTGGCGGACCCATCGGTCGTGAGCGATCTCGTCAAGAACCGGCCGGCGGGCTAGCGCGGACGCGGGGACGGGCGGCGGCGCCACGAAGTTTACACAAGGAAGCGACCATGTCGGCGAATTCTCCTTTCTCCGGCGTCAGTCGCCGCGTGTTGCTGCCCGCCTTGGCGGCGTTTCCAATTTTGTCGCTGCTTCTTCCCACGCGCGCGACGGCGAGACGGGCGGCGAGCGACCCTCTGTCGTCATGGAACGACACGGCGTCCAAAAAGGCCATCCTGGCTTTCGTCGACCGGGTGACGCGGCGCGACTCGCCGGACTTCGCGCCAGAGGAAAAGCGCATCGCCACCTTCGACAATGACGGCACGCTATGGGCCGAGCAGCCGATGTATTTTCAACTCCTCTTCGCGCTCGACCGCGTAAAGGTTCTCGCCCCGCGACACCCGGAGTGGAAGGAGAAGGAGCCTTTCGCCTCGCTGCTTCGGGGCGACGTGAAGGGCGCGCTCGCTGGCGGCGAACCAGCCATAGCGGAAATCGTGATCGCCACGCACGCCGGCATGACGAACGAGGAGTTCGAGCAAATCGTGCGCGACTGGATCGCCAAGGCGCGGCATCCGATCACCGGGCGGCTCTATACCGAGATGGTCTATCGGCCGATGCTGGAATTGGTCGCCTATCTGCGCGCGAAGGGTTTCAAGACCTTCATCGTCTCTGGCGGCGGCATCGAGTTCATGCGGCCCTGGACCGAGAGGGTCTACGGCATACCGCCCGAAAATGTCGTCGGCAGCAGCGCCAAGGTGAAATTCGAAATGCGCGACGGCAAGCCGGCGCTCATGCGTCTGCCGGAAATCGACTTCATCAACGACGGACCCGGCAAACCTGTCGGCATCAACGAGCACATCGGACGCCGTCCGATCGCGGCGTTCGGCAATTCCGACGGCGATCTGCAAATGCTGCAATGGACGATGGGCGGCGACGGCCTGCGCTTCGCGCTGATCGTGCACCATACCGACGCCGAGCGTGAATGGGCTTACGACCGCGACTCCAGTATCGGCCGCCTGGATAAGGCGCTCGACGAAGCCCAGGCGAAAGGCTGGACCGTTGTCGACATGAAAAGCGACTGGAAGACCATCTTCCCATTCGGGAGCAAGTGAGAAGGCGCGAAGCGCGCTAAGTCCTTGCCCCGAACAAATGGCAAGCTCTTCGCGGAGCCCGTCGCCAGCCTTTCACTGTGGCGGATTTGTCACAGCTTCCGACAAAGCATTTTAGCGCGCTGCTTAATTTGGCGCTCGATGTTGACCGACCGGAATTGCGGACGCTATCGTTTAAGCCTCAGACTTCTTTCTTTGTCGAAGCGCGCTGTCGACAGCCCGTTTTCTTCGCGATGTAAAGATAATCGCATAACGAGGCGGCTCCTCATGAAAATTCTCTCGCGCCAGCTTTATGGCTCTATGTTCTTGCGCCGCGTCCGCGGTCGCCGCGGACCTTCCGTCCATCAAAAGCCCGCCTCCCCCGCCTCCGCCCATATTCACCTGGACCGGCCCCTATATCGGCTTGAACACCGGCTATCTGTTGAAGGGCAACGACAGCATCGACGTCGCGACGGCGAATTTGTTCGATCAAGCGCGCACCGGGATTGGTCCGGCGTCGGCGCTGGGAGCGTCGGGGAGCAGCGGCGCGCGCCTCGACGGCGTCATGTATGGCGTTCAACTCGGTTACAATCAGCAGTTCGCCGACAAATTCGTCGCCGGCTTCGAGGCGGATATTCAGGGCGGGCACGCTCAGGGCGGCGGCAATTTTGGCTCCGTTGTAACCGTGCCGCCGGCGCTTATTCCCGGCCTGACATCGGCGGTGACCGAGGCTAAGGTCTCGCGCGGGCTCGATTGGTTCGGCACCGTCCGGGGTCGCCTCGGCTACACGGTGACGCCGACCCTCCTCGCCTATGCGACCGGCGGTCTCGCCTATGGAAGAGTTTCGACCGACGCCTCGATTAAGCAAACCCTGGCTCCGGGGCTGCTGGTGTCGACGGATGGCGACGCCGATTACGCCGGCACGCGCGTTGGCTGGACGGTCGGCGGCGGGCTCGAATGGGCTTTCTATCCCGGCGTGAGCGCGAAGATCGAATATCTCTATTACGACCTCGGCGTCGCCAACGCCAACAATGACATCAGCCTGCTCACGCATTCCTATCCGGCCGCCGTCCCGTTGGTCGGCGGTTCGACGCAGGTCGTCGACGCGCCGACCGCCTCGACGCGGTTCAACGGCCATATCATTCGCGTGGGCCTGAACTACCATCCCGAATTTGGCCTGGGTGATCTAACCAACGCCGCCCTCGTTCCATCGCCGACCCCCGCGGCGAACGATTGGGAATTCAAGTTCGCGCCCTATGGCTGGGCGATCGGCTTGAACGGCAATACGACGCTGCATGGCCGAACAGTCGATACGAACGTCAGCTTTTACGACGTTCTCACCAAGGCCAATCATTTGTTCGCCTGGATGAGCTACGCCGAAGCGCGCAATGGCCCATTTTCCATCTATGGCGACTTCATATGGGCGCGTATTACCGCCTTTGGCGGGGGGCTGCGCCAAACAAATCCCCTCGGCATCAGCGCCCTGTCGATCGGCGCCAATGGGAATCTCGAGGTCGCGCCGCTCATCATCGGCGAAGCATGGGCGGGTTATGAAGTCGCGCGCTGGCGACAAAGCGGCGCCCGAGACTCGTTCACCGCCCTCGACACCTATGCCGGCCTTCGCTATTGGAATGTTTCAAACACGCTTTCGCTCAACGTCACGGGCGTCGTCAATGTTCCGCTCCTTGGTTTTCAACAAAGCGGCGCGCTGGCTCTCGACAAGTCCGGCACGATGGAATGGATCGACCCGATCATCGGCCTGCGCCTTCGCCATCGAATCGGGCCCGGCGACGAATTTCAGTTGCGCGGCGATATTGGCGGCTTTGGCGTCGGCAGCAAATTCAGCTGGCAACTGGCCGGCGGCTACAGCCATGACATGAAGATCGGCGATTGGACGATCACCAACACGGTCGGCTATCGCGCCTTGTCGGTCGATTATTCCAACGGAACGCGGCTCTGGTCAAAAAGGCATGGACACGGTCATTCATGGCCCGGTGATGGAGACGAGCTTTCGGTTCTAGGCGCGCGGCGACGTGGAAGGCGCTTACGGTGGAACGGGCGCGAAGACGCGTGGAGTGGAGTTGAACAAATGAGAATCCGAGTAGCGCGCCCGAAACGAATTATCATCTGCATGCTCGCGGTTAGCGCTTTATTGCTGTCCGCGTGCTCCACGCTCGAGCGGAAAAACGCCGTTCCGCCGGAGTTGCGGCGTGAAACAACCGTTCTTGGCATTCCCAACGCCCGGTTTTTCCCCGACCAACCCGCCCCCATGCGGGCCGAACAAGCGCAAGCGCTCATTCGCGAGGCCAGATACGCGCATGTGAAGCCAGGCGAAACCATGCCGACCGGGTATTTGCTTTCCCTGTCGGGTGGCGGCGACGATGGCGCGTTCGGAGCGGGTCTGCTGGTCGGCTGGACCGCGCATGGCGATCGCCCCAAGTTTAAACTCGTCACCGGCGTGAGCACGGGCGCGCTTATCTCGCCCTTCGCCTTCCTCGGCCCCGAATATGACGCCGGCTTGACCGAAGTCTACACCGACATCAATCAGTCCAATATTTTCGAAAAGAGATTCATAACCGCCGCCGTAACCGAAGACGCGCTATCCGACACCGCTCCACTCTATGCGACCATCTCCAAACATGTCGATGAACGCATGATGGCGCGCATCGCCGAGGAATATGAGAGGGGAAGGTTACTGCTCATTCAAACGACCGATCTCGACGCCGGATATCCCGTCATCTGGAACATAGGCGCCATCGCCAAGAGCGGCAGTCCGGAGGCTCTAAGCCTGATACGTCATATCATGCTGGCGTCGGCGTCGATTCCCGCCGCCTTTCCGCCTGTCATGTTCGACGTCGAGGCGAACGGCGAGCCCTATCAGGAAATGCATGTCGACGGCGGCGCGGTGAGTCAGGCTTTCCTTGTTCCGGCATCGGTCGATCCGCGTGTCGCGCAAAAGGCCGCTGGTTTTCACACAAGAAAGATGGTGGCCTATATCATCCGCAACTCGCGCCTGACCACCGAATGGACCGATGTCGAACGACTGACTCTGTCAATTGCCCAAAGAGCTGTCACGACCATGATCAACTACAATGGCATAGGCGACTTCTACCGCATATATATGGAAACCCGCCGCGCCAACGCGTCGTTCAACCTCGCCTATATCGGCCACGACTTCCACGCCGATCACAAGGAGGAGTTCGATACGGGCTACATGCGGGCGCTCTATCGCTTCGCCTTCGACAAGGCCGCCAAGGGCTATCCCTGGCAAGACGGCCCTCCAGGGTTCACGCATTCGGCGCATTAGCGAGGCTTGGCGAGCGTGGGCGGCCTGAGATTCGGGATTCTTCCCGGAGCGGCGCTGTTCCGCGACCATCGCCGCGGTCGCGACGGGAACATGGACTAGCGTCGTAAATCTCGGCTAAGCGATTCCACTCGTTTTTCGCCACTCGAGGTGATTCGCAAATGCGCCATTTCTCCTTCCGCGACGCTCTCTTTTGCGTGGCTCTCTCCCTCGCCGCCGCCGCGCTTCAAACGCCCGCCGCGGCGGCCGGAGCCGGCGGCGCGAAAGTCTTCGATCACGTTTACCTGATCGTGCTCGAGAATCATGATTTCGACGACGCGCTCGATGGCGACTTGTCGCCTTTTCTGGTCGAACTCTCGCGCGATCAGGGATTGGCGACGCATTATTCCGGAGTGACGCATCCCAGTCTGCCGAACTATCTCGCGATGATCGGCGGCGACGCGTTCGGCGTAAAGGACGACGCTCCCAGTTGTTTCGCCTCCGACCTTTCGCCATTGCAGTCCTGCCATCATGTCGAAGGCGATAGCCTCGTCGATCAACTGGAGGCGGCCGGGCTGACCTTCGCTCTTTACGCGGAGACGCTTCCGGCCGCGGGCGCCTTGACGCAGGCGTCGCCGCCCGCGCCCGCCGCGCTCTATGCGCAAAAACACAATCCCTTCGCCTATTTCGACCGGATCGCTAAGAACCCGGCGCGCCTCGAGAAACTAAAGCCGCTCGACGCGCTGACGGCGGATCTCTCCGGCAAGGCGCCTAATTTCGCGTTCATCGTTCCAAACCAGTGCCACGACGGACATGGTTCGCTGACTTGCAAGGATCCCGCCCGTCTATCGCGCGATTTCGACGACTTTCTCAAACAAACGATCGGCGCGATCCGGGCCTCGCGGAATTGGACGCGCAACTCGGCGATCGTCGTCACCTTCGATGAAGGCGAATCGCGCGACACTCCCAAGTCTTCGGGCTCTCACACGGAAGACGACAATCGCGTCGCGACAATCGTCGTGACGGATTGCGGCGGGCCGGCCGTCAACGACGCCCCGCTAAATCACTATTCGCTGTTGGCGACGATCGAGGACGGCTTTCACTTGCCGCGCTTGCGCAAGGCGTCCGGCGCGCCGACGCTGATGAATTTGTTTGACCGCCCATGTCGATGAACGACCGTCCAAATAATTTAAGGAAGCGTTAATCGCCGAGCAAAAATAAGGCTTGACCAAATACAGAAGCGGGTTCAGTCTTCTCATTATCGCAGTCGTCGATACGGGGCTCAGAGCCTCTCCGACGAAGAGCCGATCGGGCGGGACCTCGATTCGGACGCGAGAAAACTATCGACGCCGCCTCGGCGCCGAGGTGATCGCAAAAGACTTGCGAGAGGAGCATGACGCCACCGGGTCGGATATGACCTGCGCTGAATGCGTCAGGTCGCGGCGGTTCGAAGAATCGAGCGCTGATCTCTTCGGTAACCGTCTTCTAGCCTTGAAATCGCAATCGGGCCTCTACCGCGAAGGCCAAGCGGAACAGGCCGATCCTTAACTGGAAATCCCCCAGAAAGCTTCGTCTGATGCGAAGCAAGTAGGCCCCGTTCGCCTCGCGCGACGGGGCCTTTTATTTTGCGGCGACGCCATTCGTTCCATGCGAATTGTCCCCGCGAAAACACGCCTCCGCGTAAATTATCTTTCAGTCACGCTCACTTGGGAAGCACAAGAACGAACTGTTTACTTTGATTTCTGACGTTAAGCTTAACATATAGACCAAGCGAACCCGCCACTGTATGGTTTACGCTGTCTCGTGCGGGTGTTTTTGTGACGTGAAACGCGCTTCTGTGTTCCTGATGGCCTCCGTAGCGGCCCTGTTTTCGCCGCTGGCCACCGCGCCCGCTCGCGCCTTTGATTTTTTTGGACTGCTCGGCTCCGAGGAAGAGGCGCCGCCGCCAAGCCCGGAAACCTTGCCCTACAAGCTCGAATTCACCGGCCTCGACGACGACAAGGCGATTGCGCAAAATCTCAAGGACGCGTCCAACGTCTGGCGACTACGGCTTCAAGCGCCAGCCTCGGGAGCCGGGTTGACGCGGCGCGTCGTCGGCGATTTTCCAAATCTCGCGAACGCGCTATGGGCCAGCGGCTATTTCGACGCCCAGGTCGAGGCGACGGTGGCCGGCGCCCCGATTTATCCCGATGGCCGCGGAATTGACGCGGCGTCCAGCGCGGCCGAACAGTTTCGCGATAAAGCGCCGGTTCCCGTCACGATCAATATTGATCCGGGCCCGCTGTTTCATTTGCGCCATGTCGTCGTCTTCGACGCGCGCACCATGGCTCCGATCGACCCGACGCTGTTTTCGAAAAAAGCGTTCGAACGCGGGCCGGACGAACCGGCTCGGGCCGCGGCGCTGCGGGCGATGCAGGCCGAATGGGTCGACGAATTGCGGCAAAGATCCTATCCGCTCGCCAAGATCGTCAAGACCGAGCCGGTGGTTCAGCACAGGGAACATGCGGTCGATGTCGCGGTGACGATTGATCCGGGCCCGCGCGCGGGAATCGGCGAGGTGCGTCTCAGCGGAACGCACGTTCCAGACGCCCCTATCGGCGTGCCCGATGACGTGATTCGCTCCTTCATCTATCTCGAGGACGGCGAGGACTACAGTCCCAAAAAGCTGGCCGACACGCGCAAATCCATCTCCCGCATTGAAGCCATAGGGTCGGTGAAGGTGGAGGACGGCGCGCCGCTCGACCAAAACGGCAATTTGCCGATCCTCGTCGAAACGGGCGAGCGCAAACAACACGCGGTCGGTTTTTCAGGACAAATCTCCAACACCGACGGTCCCGGGCTGCGCGCCTACTGGGTGGATCGCAATGTGTTTGGCGAAGGCGAGCGGTTGCGCTTCGATCTGCAGGGCGGACTCGCGCCCACGGTCGTCTTCGGGCGGCTTCTTTAGCCTTCCGCCCATCGACGCCGCCAATCTCATCGGCAGCGCCAAGATGAGCTTCGTCAAACCGGCGTTATACGGCTCCCGCGACGACCTTCTGGTCGACGCGGCGGTGGTGCGGGAACGAACCCAGTATTATTGGGCCGATTATGGCAATGCGAGCGTCGGCGTAAGGCATCGCTTCAGCGACACGGCCTCGGTTCAGGCCGGCGTGGAATTCGAGGCGGGTCAGTATTTCGACGTGTGGGGCTTCCACGATTATTCGCTGCTCGGCTTCCCGTTGTCCGCGAATTACGACAGCACGGACAGTCTGCTCGCTCCGACCAGGGGCATCAGAGCCAACGCCACCGTCGAACCATATGTGAAAGCGCTCGGCGATAGCATCGGCATGGTGCAGTCCAAGAGCCAGGTGACCGGCTATTATGCGCTCGACGACGACGCCTGGTATATTCTCGCGGGGCGCGTCACCGCCGGCTCGATCGTCGGCGCCAGCGTCGACGACATTCCGGCGAGCCATCTCTTCTTCGCCGGCGGCGGCGGATCGGTGCGCGGCTATCGATATCGCTCGCTCGCGCCCGACTACGACTTTGGCTTTCCGGTCGGCGGCCGCAGCCTGCTGGAAGGCTCCGCCGAAGCGCGCATAAAGCTGACGAAGGAAATCGGGATCGTTCCCTTCTTCGACACCGGCATGGCCTTCGCTTCGCCCTTTCCTGATTTTCAAAATTCAATGCGGGAAGTTGGTTGGGTTGGGGCTGAGGTATTACACCGGCATCGGCCCGATAAGGCTTGACGTGGCGACACCCATCGCGCGCCAACCTGGAGACAGCCCCTTCGCATTGTTCATCGGCATTGGGGAGGCGTTTTGATGCGCGGGCGCGTTTGGCGATACATCGGCGTCGGCCTTGGGCTGATCTTGCTTATTTTCGCGCTCGCCGCGATTGGGCTGAACGCGAAAACGCAATCAGGCAAAAGCATGTTGGCGGACTTCGTTTCGCGCGCGGCGTCATCCGAAAATATGAAGCTCGACATCGGCGCGATCGAGGGGCCGCTGTCGGCGCATCCGATGTTGCGCGACATCTCGCTGGCCGACAAGGATGGCGTCTGGCTGAAGATCGACCATGTGGAGATGGACTGGTCGCGTCTTCCGCTGGCCTCGCTGCGCCTCGACATCGATCGCGTCGTCATCGGCCGCGTGGACGTGCTGCGCCGCCCCATTCCCGCGCCCGCCGCCGCGACGAAGCCGGCTGCGCCCGCTCCCGCCAAGAAAGCCAGCGACGACGTGGCGCCGGATCTGCCGGTCAGATTCCGCCTGGGCGCGTTCCAACTCGACACGTTGGCGCTGGCCGCGCCGGTGTTGGGCGAGCCGGCGACGCTGACTTTAACCGGCTCCGCCGACGCCGGCGCCTCCAGCGATGGCGCCAAGGCGACATTGTCGGCGCGGCGCACCGACGCCCCTGGCGCGGTGAATCTAGAGGTGGCGATTTCCCCCAGCCCCAACCGCGTTTCGCTGGCGCTGTCCGCCCAGGAGCCCGCGGGCGGACTTATCGCGCGATTGGCGCAATTGCCGGATCTCCTCCGATCGACATTTCTCTCAATGGCGAGGGGCCGCTCGACAATTTCGTCGCCAAGCTTGTCGCCCATGCGGGCGAGCAACTCGGCGCGCAGGGCGGCGCGACGATAACGCGCGTCGCCGCGGGTCGCCGAGTGGAATTC
This sequence comes from uncultured Alphaproteobacteria bacterium, assembly GCA_963710695.1. Classification (GTDB taxonomy): domain Bacteria; phylum Pseudomonadota; class Alphaproteobacteria; order Rhizobiales; family Beijerinckiaceae; genus Methylocystis. The sequence goes on from CAVQBO010000010.1 coordinate 232,064, forward strand.
GACCTCGCGAGCCAGTTTGCTCCGCTGCTGCCAAAGGCGCTCGCCGACCTGTTCGCGGACGGCGCCAAACTGCGCGGCGCCGCCGTTCTCGCCGACGACGGCTCGACGACGCTCGACAATCTCGCGCTCGAAAATTGGCGTTGCGTCTCGACGCCTCGGGCCGCCTCGGCGCCGATCAAAAAATCGAAGCCCATGCCGCGCTGCATGGCCTGCCCACGTCCGAGACGGCCCCGTTTCGCGCCAAGACGCTGGAGGGCGAACTCACGGTGACCGGCAGCGCGGCCCAGCCCGACGCGAAGCTGCGTTTGCTGGTGGAGGACGCGCTGTCCTCCGCCGGGCGCTTTCGGTCACTTCGACGCCGAGGTCACGGCGGTCGCGGACGGACCGCTGACGGGCGACGCCGCGCATATCGACATAGCCGTCGAGGCTCGCGGCGACGAACTCGCATTGGCCGACAGAGGACTCGCCGACGCGCTCGGCGATCGCGTGACGCTCAATCTGCGGGCGCGGGCGAAAGGCCTGGCGACGCCGATATTGGCCTCGCCAAGCTTGAGACGACGGAGCGCCGCCGTCACTTTCGTCGGCAAGGCCGGACCGACGGCGCTGGACGGCGAAGCGAAAATCACGGCTTCCGATTTGTCGCGCTTCGCGCATCTCGCCAAGCGCGATCTGCGCGGCGCGCTGACGCTGACCGCCGCGCTCTCGGGCGCGCCAAGCAAGGGAAGCGTCAAGGCCGTGCTGAGCGGCGCCGTCAACGCGCCAAGCGCCGGAACTTCGCCGCCATCGACGGACTGCTGGGGCGCAAGCTCGCGCTTTCCGGCGCGGTGGAAACGCTGCCCGGAGGCGGCGTGAGCTTCGACGCGCTGACCATCAATGGCGAATTCGCGCAGGCGCGCGTGAACGGCGCCGCGACCCAAGAAAAAGCGGACATCGCCGCGCAAATAATTTTGCCCGATCTCCACCGCGCCGATGCGCGCCTGACCGGGCGCGCCAATGTCGACGCGAAAATTTCCGGTTCGCTGCAAAAGCCCGACGCCACGCTCGACGTGGCCGTCGTGGATGGCGGAGCCAATGGGCGTCCCATTCCCAAGCTAAACCTTCATGCGCGGGCGCAAGATCTTCTGGGGGCTCTTGTCGCCGCCGCCTCGCTTGACGGAACGGTGGACGGACGCGCGTTGCGCGGACGAGTCGACGCGGCCCGCGCGGGAACGGGCTGGAAGGTCGATGCCGTGGATATCAGCATCGGCCGCGCGAGCTTGAAGGGTTCCGCGACCTATGACGGGGGCGCGACCGGGCGGCTGACCTTGGCCGCGCCCGACCTCGATGATTTTTCGGCGTTGGCGCTGCAAAAACTGGGCGGCGCGCTCAACGCCGACATCGCCTTCGACAGCGCTTCCGGCGGACAAAACGCGACGATCGACGCCAAGGGCGTGGGCCTTCGCGCGCAAGACGCAAGCATCGAGAGGTTCAGCGCGAAGCTTTCGGGCCGCGATCTTTTGCGCCGCCCGGCGCTCGACGGGACGGCGGCGCTCGACAATTTGCGCGTTGGCAAGGAGTTGGTTTCTTCAGCCAGTCTGAAGGCGCGTCCCGCCGGGGCGGGCACGGCGCTCGACGTCTCGGTCAACGCGCGCGGTTTCGCTGTCGCGAGCGCCGCCACGCTCACCCCCGGAGAGCGCACGCGGGTCGATCTTTCCGCGCTCACCGTCCAGCGCGACGGCCAGCGCCTCGCTTTGGCGGGACCGGCGACGATCACGCTCGGCGGCGGCCAGATCGATATCAAGGGCGTCGCCATCAATGCGGGCGGAGGACGGCTGGATGTCGACGGCAGCGTCGGCGACCGCCTCGACGTCACCGCGCGGGCGCGCGCCGTTCCGCTCTCGATCGCGGCCATCGCCGATCCCACGCTTGGTCTCGGCGGCTCGCTCGACGCCGAAGCTCACATCACCGGAACCAAGACCGCGCCAAACGGCGACTGGAAGGTCACGCTCGCCAAGGTCACCGCGCCGCAATTGCGCGACAATGGGCTGCCATCCGTCGACGCCTCGGCGCATGGGCGGCTGGCGGGCGATCGCACGAGCGTCGACGCCGATATCGCGCTGGGGTCCGCGAGCCGCGTGACCATCGCCGGCTCGGCGCCGATAAACGCCGCGGGCGGACTCGATGTCGCCGTCAAGGGCGGGCTCGACGCCGCTTTGGCGAACACCGTGCTTTCCGCCAATGGCCAGACCTTGAAGGGCAAGGCGAATATAGACCTTAAAATCACCGGCCCCGCCGCCTCGCCGATCGTCGGGGGCGTCGTGACCTTCGCCGACGGCGCCTTCGCCGATCCAATCGACGGCCTCGCCTTTAAAAACATCGCGGCTCGGCTGGAAGCGCATGGCCGCGAGATGACTCTCGCGTCGATGACCGCGACCACCGGGAATGGCGGCCAAATCGCCGCGACGGGCCATATCTCGCTGTTGCCCGAGGCCGGAATGCCCGGGCTCGATTCTACATCGGTTCGCGCAATGCGCAACTGGTGAACAGCGATCTCGTCTCCTCCACCGCCGATCTCGACCTCACCGTCGCCGGTCCGCTGGCCCGCGCGCCGAAAGTTTCCGGCGCGGTGATTTTCAAAACGCTGGAAGTGAACGTGCCGGATCGGCTGCCGGCGTCGCTGAAGCCCCTGCCCGACGCCAAGCATATCGACCCGAAGGGCTTCGCGCGGGAGATGCTGGCGTTGCAACGCAAGCAAAAGGCCGCGGCCGGCCGGCCCTCGGCCTTCGACGTGGCGCTCGATGTAAAAGTCTCCGCGCCGAACCGCATTTTCGTGCGTGGGCGCGGCATTGACGCGGAGTTTGGCGGCGAGTTGAAAATCTACGGGCTCGGCGCAAAATCCGAAGATCCTGGGCGGCTTCGATTTGCGCCGCGGTCGGCTGCAATTGCTCACCCAGCGCATCGACATCACGCGGGGCGCGCTGACCTTCGCGGGCGGGCTGACGCCGCAGCTGGATTTTACCGCCGAGACCACCGCCGCCGACGTCACCGCGCAGATCGCCGTCAGCGGCCCGGCGGCGCAGCCGAGCTTCTCCTTCACCTCGACGCCCGAATTGCCGCAAGACGAGGTGCTGTCGCGGCTGCTCTTCGCGAAGGCGTCGGGATCGCTTTCGCCGCTCCAGGCGCTCCAACTCGCGACCGCGGTCGCGCAGCTCTCGGGCGCCGACACCGGCGGCGGCGGTTTCGAGAAAATGCGCAAGGCGCTGGGCGTCGATTCGCTCGATCTCGACGCGGGAGGCGCGGGCGGGCCAACCGTCGGCGCCTCCACCTATCTCACCGACAACATCAACGTCGGCGTGCGCGCCGGCGCCAAGCCCGCCGACGCCGCGGTCAACGTCGGGCTGGACGTGACCAAGAGGCTGCGCGTCCAGAGCGAGACCCGGATGGACGGGCACACCTCGGTCGGCGTCGGCATGGAATGGGAGTATTGAGGACCGGCGCGGCGGTTCACGCTCCAGCCCGCGCCGGGGCGCGCGAAAACTACCACCGCAGAACACGCGATCCGATGACATATCCAACCAAGGCGACCGCGCCAATCGCCAGGGAATACCAGGTCGCCACGAACAGCGGGCTGTCATCGACGCAGTGGGACGCATAGAGCGTCGCGGCGATGCCGCTCGCCACGAGGCCGGCGACGGCGCCGGTGAGGCCGGGCCTCGTCGGCGCGCCCTGTCGCAAGGCCGCCAATATGCACGCCAAGGGGCCGATCGATAGAAATGGAATCAGCATCAAGCAGAATCGGGCGTTCGTTCCGACGAGCCTGGACCACCACGCGCTCTCTGGCGTGACGATGAGTTCGGCGGCTACCGCGACCATGAGCAGCATCGGCGCGGCCAACCAAGCCCACGCCCAAAAGCCAGTCGAAACGCCCGGAGTCGCGAGACGCGAGAGAAGTCTCGCCGCCGTCGCGGCCAGACATAGCGTGACGACGAATTTGAACAGGAACCGAGCGGTTTCCATGGCGTGGCCGATGTCGGGACGGACCCCGATCCAGAAAAGAAATTCAACAGCCGCGATGATGGAGCCCAACGCCACGCCGGCGACGAGTATTCGCCGAAAAGTCGCCTTTGAAGCGGTCAGATCAGCGACCAGCGCATTGATCAGATCGTCAGTTCTCATCGCCGTCACCTCGATACAGAGCCGCGAGCGCCTTGATGGCGCGGTGTAGCGCCACGCGGACCGCCCCCTCGCTCATCTTCAAGCGCTCCGCCGTCTCTTGAACCGAACGTCCTTCGACCGACAAGGAGCGCACTAAATCGCGTTGACGCTCCCCGAGCCCGCCGAGCAAACGGTCGAGGTCGCCCCGATCCGTGGCGTCGTCGCTTCCTTCGGCGGTTAATATATCCGCGAGGTCGTCGATCGGCAGCGTTAGCCTGTTCCCTCGACGGCGACGCGCATCAATCAGCTTGTTGCGCGCGATTGTCATGATCCAGGGACCGAACGGCCGATCGACATCCCAAGTGTGTCGTTTGAGGTGGATCGCCAGGAGAACCTCTTGAACGATGTCTTCGGCTTCGCCCCCATCCAAACCGATTCGAGCGCAATTTCGGCGCGTCACCGTTCGCAAGACCGGCGTGAGAGAAGCGAGAAGGCGGCGATAAGCCGCGGAATCGCCGTCGAGCGCGGCGCGCATCAACAACTCCCACTCCTCCTCAACTCCACGTAATCCCACGTCTCCGCCTCTTATTTCGTTGCAACGCATGTCTTCGTTACGCCACGCCCGGGCGGAACGTCGAATATTCATTTTATGCGCGCCCGAGATCATCTCGCGCGGCTCGGCGACGCGGACCCGGCCGCCTCCCTTTTTCCGTCACTACCGCGTGATCTCGAGCGCGCAAACTCAAATCTCGCGACCGCCGGATTTGTGCTCTTAACTTCCGGCGGTCCATCGCGCTAGAAGCGGGCGTGTAAAACCTTCCGATCCCGCGCCTCCGTGGGCCTGATTCGCGCCTTTGCGTCCCAGGACACGCCGGGCCGTCTGGATTCCCAACAGGCCAAGGAGCTGCTTCATTTCGATGACACGCACAATGAAAGCGGCTTGGGGCGGCCTCGGCGTCAGTGTGATCGCACTGGGCCTGAAGTTCGCCGCCTATTGGGTTACCGGAAGCGTCGCGCTGTATTCGGACGCGCTGGAAACGACGATCAACGTCGTCGGAGCCCTCACGGCGCTGATAGCGCTCTGGTTCAGCGAGCAGCCAGCCGATGCGAACCACCCTTACGGCCACCAGAAGGCCGAATATATCAGCGCCGCCGTCGAAGCGTTCATGGTGGTGGCGACGGCCTTCGCCATTGGTCGGGAGGCCTATTTCGGCTGGCTGAATCCACACGCTCCCGAGACCCCGCTCGTCGGCATCGCGTTTAATGGCGCCTCCGGAATCGTCAATTTGCTTTGGGCGCTGTTCCTGATCCGCGTCGGACGCCGATGGCGCTCTCCCGCATTGGCGGCGAGCGGCAAGCACATCATGACCGATGTTTGGACATCGGGCGGCATTCTCGTCGGATTCGCCCTTATTCCATTGACTGGATGGCTGCGTTTGGATCCGGCCTTGGCGGCGATCGTCGCTATCAACATCCTTTGGTCCGGCGGACAAATGCTGCGCGAATCCATGCGAGGGCTCATGGACGAGGCGTCCGATCCCGAGACGCTGGCCGACATCAGGCGCATTATCTCGCGGAACAGGGGCGGAGCCATCGAAGCGCATGATGTTCGAACGCGCGTCTCCGGGAACATGACCTTCGTGGAGTTCCATCTGGTCGTGCCAGGCGACATGACAGTCGATGCGGCCCATGGGCTCTGCGACCGGATCGAGGCCGCGCTCCTCGCGCGTCTCAAGGACGCCTCCATCACCATTCATGTCGAGCCGGAAAGCCAGAGCACTGGAGGCCATGCCTGGTCGGATGACCGTGAAGGGGCGCGCCAAATCATGACCGGCGTCGGGATCGTGATGCTGAAAATATACGAGGGAGGCTCGCCGCCGCGGTTCCGGCTATGGTCGGATTCGGGCCAGAGTTTCGAACCGCGTAAAGTCACAATTGAAACGGTGCAGCCGAGCGGCGTATGGCGGCGGTTCACGATGGCGGATCGCGACGGCTACATGGAGTCGATCGAGGAAATTCCAGAACCGCATGCTTTCACGGCCTATCTGAAGATAGGCGCGGAAACATATGCGGTGGATTTTGCAAAGCACGCTCAAACGAGCCAATAGCCCTTTTCGGGCCGCGCCGCCGAACCTTCTTGTTCAACGCCAGCCGCGGCCCAATTACGCCTTGAGAACGACGATGCGCATGTTCGCGGCGCTCGCCGGATGAAGGTCAGGCGATTGGAATCGGTGAATTGTCCCGAGAAGACTGGCGCAACGAACCTAAAATTCATTCCGCGCCCACTTCCGCCTTCAGCTTTTCCGATCCTTTGAAGGTGACAACCCTGCGGGCGGTGATCGGCGCCATGACTCCCGTCTTCGGATTGCGCCCAGGGCGCTCGCGCTTCTGGCAAACGGCGAAGTTGCCGAAACCGCGAAGCTTCACATCGTCTCCGGCGACGAGAGCGGAGACGATTTCTTCGAGGACGGCGTCAATCAGTTCCTTGGACTGACGGCGCGAAATGCGCGGACAAGCGGAATAGACCGCGCGCGCGATTTCCTGCTTGGTCAACGTCGCTCGCGACAGTTCGTCCGAAGCCGGCGGAGCGTCGGTGTTGGGTTTCGGCGCCGACGATTTCGAGCGCGTTTCATATCCTTGCCCTTCCGGTCCGCCGCCCGGTTCGTCGAAAATTTGCGTTGGATAGCCTGTAGCGCCGCTGCGATTGTGGAACAAGAAAGAGAGCTCCTTCACGGTGTGACCTGAACATATGCCTTGCCGTTCGTTTCTAACAACTTCGCCGGCTTCCGCAAGACGACGCCGCGCCGCACGCGGCGAGCCCGGCGCCCGCAATTGAGAAGAGCCCTATTCGGTTCGGCTGCCGCCGCTATATGCTGATCCGATAGATCCGGCGAAGGGAACGCGCATGCATTACGGCCACGCCCAATATCTGCCGGTAGCCCCGTCGTTTTTCGCGCTGCTCGCCGCCGCGCTCGGCATTTTGCTGATCCTCGTCCAGATCGGCGTGCTGCGTTACGCCTACATGCGGCTCGGCGTGAGTTCGGGCACGGCTTTCTTTTTGCTTTTCGGCTCGCTCCTTGGCAGCTACGTCAACATTCCCATCGCCAAGCTGGGCTCCGAAACCATGGTGACCGAGCGCGAGGTGACCTATTACGGCATGCGCTACATCGTGCCGGCGCTCACCAATTCGCCCGAGGTCATCCTCGCCGTCAACGTCGGCGGCGCCGTGATCCCGACCCTGCTCTCGATCTATCTGCTATGGAAAAACGGGCTCTGGGTACGCGGCCTGATCGCGACCGCGATCATCGCCGCGATCTGCCACGCTCTCGCGCAGCCGATCCGCGGCGTCGGCATCGGCCTGCCGATCTTCGTCGCGCCGGTGGCCGCGGCCATCGTCGCCGTGCTGGTCTCCTGGCGCTACGCCGCGCCGCTGGCCTATGCCGGCGGCAGCCTTGGCGTGCTGATCGGCGCCGATCTGCTCAATCTCGACCAGCTTCAGGGCCTCGGGACGCCCGTTCTTTCGATCGGCGGCGCCGGCACTTTCGACGGAATCTTCGTCACCGGCATGATGGCGGTGCTGCTGGCGGGGTTCACCGGCGGCGGACGGCGAAGCGACGAAATACAGGCGCCTCGCCCACGACGACGCGCGTGGTGAAGCAAGAAGCCATGGGCTCCGCGTTATTGGTGGTCCGACGCATAGCCCTCGCAACTCTCGTCGAATTCATCGAGACCGAACTCGAGATGACTGGCGAGCAATGGGATCCCGAGAAGATAGGTGGACGTTGGGCCCACGCGCCGTTCACGAGCCTGCGCGACGGCGGCGTCCCATTCGTCCCCCGAGAAATCGCCGCGTCCAACCCATGTGAGCGCGACCAATTCGCATTGCTCGTCTTCGTCCATGGCGTCGATGAACGCGCCGACTTCCTGGCGGACGGTCGAAAAGGCTTCCTCGGTCAGAACGCTGACGAATTTGTCATCGGTGGGATTCGAAGCGTCGGCCGCAACTCCCTCATCCTCGGACTCGAGCTCGCGAGCCTTAAGGATCACGTAACAAACTTTCTCGGTGTTGATGTCGGGCATGGTTCTTGTCCTTGATATCCAGCGACACGTATGAACGATTGCTCGCATGCGCGTCTGGCGGATGACTTAGCTTATCCCATGATGCACTGGCTTTCGCCGCCACGCGGCAAGACGTTGCGGCGATGCGGCTTGCGCGGACGATCAGCACGTCAGATCCCCTCCACCATGACGCCCGCGTAAACCATCTCCGCGACAGCTTCCGCCCCGAGAGCAGGCACAAGCGCCCGGGTGGCGGACAGCCGAAGATGCGTCTCAAATCCCGCTTCGACCGCATCGAGCGCGGTGGCGCGCACGCAAGCGTTTTGGGCAAGTCCGCAGATCATGACACGCTTCACGCCGCGGCGTCGAAGTTCATCGGCCAATCCGGTCGCGTCGAAGGCGGAATATTGATCCTTGTCGACCGTTTGGCCCTTGGTGACGACGAGCGCGTCGTCAGGCAATCGCAACGCGGCGTGAAATTTGGCGCCGTCGCTTCCTTGCACGCAATGCGTGGGCCAGATCCCCCCGAATGCATGAAAACTCGAATGATCCGGCGGATGCCAATCACGTGAAGCAATAACGAGCGCCTTGGCCTCGATCGCCTGCTTGATAAGATCATTGATTGTCGGGATGATTTCGTCCGCGCCGGAAATAGACAAGGCGCCGCCGGAGCAAAAGTCGCGCTGGACGTCGACGATCAGCAGAGCATCGCCGGCGAGAAGTCGCATGTGCGGAGCAGGCATGATAACATCCCTGAACTACATTTGCTTAATCTTGGTCCCCTGGCCAGTCGTTTCAAGCGTCGCTTGCGCCAGATGGGAGTCGCGGTGGTGAGGAACGTTGCATGCGCGCGGGTGGGAATGACGATGAACTCAACCGCCAGCCGAGATGAAGGCGCGGAAGCCGCGAGCGTTCCCGTTTCCACCGCCGACAAGGTGCGGTTCTTGAGCGAACCGTCGGCCTATCCGCATTCGCCGCGGAACGTAACGCTCGTGGAAACGCATATGTCCTTCGTATTTCTGGCGGGAGAGCGAGCATATAAGCTCAAAAAGCCGGTTCGCTTCCCCTTTTTGGATTTCTCGACCCTGCGCGCGCGCGAGATCAATTGCCGGGAAGAATTGCGCCTCAATCGGCGTCTCGCGGCGCAAGTGTATCTTGGAATAGTTCCCCTGAACCTTTCAGCGGACAATAGGTTGTCGCTCGATGGCGACGGCCCCGTCGTCGACTGGCTCGTGGTGATGCGTCGCCTGCCCGCCGACCGGATGCTCGATCGGATGCTGATCGAGGGACGATTGGACGACAGGTTGATCGACGACCTATGCGAGACGCTCGGCGACTTTTACCTTCGCGCGGACCACTCCGCGATTTCGCCCAGCGCCTACGCCGCGCGTTTCTTTCGCGAGCAGATGGAAAACCGCCGCATCCTGACCCGCCGCGATTTCGCGCTCGATCATGGCCGCACTCCGCATCTTCTCGATCGTTTGGACGCGATCTTGACGGTAAGTCGGCCTCTGCTCGAGGAGCGCGCTCGTCTGGGACATATCGTGGACGGCCACGGCGATCTTCGGCCCGAGCATATTTGCTTCGCCGATCCGATCGCCATCTTCGATTGTCTGGAGTTCAATAGCGAACTGCGCCAGGTCGATCCCTTTGACGAACTCGCCTATCTCGGCTTGGAGAGCGCTCAGCTTCGGGCTCCGGCGCTGGGCCCGCAAATCATTGCGAAGGTGGCGGACCGGCTCGGCCAATCCCCGCCTCATCAATTGGTCTCGCTCTACACCGCTTGGCGCGCGGTGCTGCGCGCCAGACTCGCGGTCGCTCATCTGCTCGATCCGGTTCCGCGGCGCCCGGAGAGATGGGAGCCTTTGGCGAGCCGCTATCTCCACCTCGCCGAACAAGCGCTCGCGGCCGCGGATAGCTGAATTCGAAGAGCCGTCGTCTTCACTCGCCGTCTTTCGATCCGGGGCGCAGGCGATCAAGCACCGATCGCCGATATTCGGCGAGCTTTGAACTGATTTTGACTTCATATGGCGCGGCCGGCGGCGCGAGAGAACGATAATCCAGCGGCAGAGCCTCGATCGCTCCTTTCGCGTATGAACGCATCGAATCGAGATCGTCCGCCCTCTCGTCACAACGCCGACCGGACAACATGACTGGCGACAGCAGCGGCGAAGCGGGGAGGCTCTCGCCATGACGGCCGATCACGTCGTAAACCGCTTCCTGGCCGCGATAATTTCGAAATATCTGTTTGCGGCCGGGAAGGCTGGATTTGCCCGTGGACAATTTCATTCGTCCGACGCCAGCATATTCGACGAGCTTATAAGCAATGTCGAGCGCTGGAGCGTCGCTGGACACGGCCAAATCCGTGCCGACGCCAAATAGGTCGATCGGCGCGTTACAAGCGGTCAGGCGATCAATTTGATCTTCGTCCAGGCCGCCGCTGGCGACGATTTGGACATTGGTCAGTCCCGCGTCATCGAGCATTCGGCGGGACAAGCGAGCCAGTTGATCGAGGTCGCCCGAATCGAGACGAATGGCGCGAACCTTGAACTTGGTCCCGAGCGATCGGGACAGCGCGATAACCTTCGCGACGCCGGCGAGCGTATCATAGGTGTCGACCAATAAAATGGTTTCCGGAAAGATCCGCGCGAAGGCGTCAAATGCTTCCGCCTCCGACGCGCAGGCCTCGACAAAGCTATGCGCCATGGTCCCCGATACAGGAATTCCATAGGCCTTTCCGGCCGCCAAATTGGAGGTCGCGGCGACGCCGCCAATATAAAACGCTCTCGCTCCCTTTATCGCCGCGTCAATTCCCTGTGCGCGCCGCGCGCCGAAATCCGCCACCGGGCGCCCACGCGCCGCCGTCACGATGCGCGCCGCCTTCGACGCCAGAATGGTTTGCAGTCCGATCCGGTTTAAGACCAGCGTCTCGATAAGCTGCGCTTGCGCGATCGGCGCCACGACTTCGAGGATCGGCTCGTTGGCGAAAAAGGGCGTTCCCTCGGGCAACGCATGAATGTCGCCGGTGAAGCGAAACTCTCGAAGCCATTCCAGGAACGAGTCCGGGAAATCGCCGAGCGAGCGCAGGTAGCGAAGCTGGTCGTCATCGAATCGCAGCGATTCTATCTCTTTCAAAAGATCGGCCAGGCCGCAGGCAATCAGGAAATTACGGCGCGGCGGCAGCTTGCGAACGAACAGGCTGAACGCCGCCTCCTCCGTCATGCCCAGTTCAAAATAGGCCCGGAGCATGGTCAGTTGGTATAAGTCCGCGAACAGCGCGTTTCTCGACATAATCGCCTCGGCCGCCGAGGGCCGCCCTATGGCCCTTTGTCCAACAGCTCGACGATCGAGCCGCCCGAATGCAGACGGCGGATTGCCTCCGCGAGAAGGCCGGCGACGCTGACAATGGCGAGCCGCCCCTTCATTTCCGTTGCATTCACGCCAAGCGGCAAAGGCACGGTGTCGGAGATAAGAAGGCGGTCAATAGGCGCATCCCGCAATATCGTGGCGGCGCCGCTCGAGAAAGCGCCATGAGTCGCGACGAGCCAAACCTTCTTGGCTCCGTGCTTGCGACAGGCGGCGGCCGTGCGCGCCATGGTGCCTCCCGTGCTGATCAAGTCGTCGAGCACAATGGCGGCGCGGCCCTTCGACGTCGCCCGCGAAAATCTCTCCCGTGACCTTTCCCATGCTCCGGTGCTTGTCCATGAAGCCTTTGGCGACCGGTCGTTCGAGCAGCTTTTCCATTCGCTCGCGGAACAGCTCCGCGCGCTTTTCGCCGCCGAGGTCGGGCGAGACGACGGCGAGCGGTTCGTCGCCGATTTCCGCCGCGATATGGCGCGCGAAAATCGCCTGCGCGTCGAGAGCCACGGCGCCGCGGCGAAAGGCGTTCTGAAACGCCGCGAGATTGTGAATGTCGATCACGACGACTCGATCGGTCCCGACCGCTTCGAACATTTGCGCGACATAACGCGTCGTCACCGGATCGCGCGGCTTTGTCTGACGGTCCTTGCGCGCATAGCAGAGATAGGGAACCACCGCCGTAACGCGAGCGGCGCCGGCATCCTTGAGCGCTCCGATAAAGAACAGCAGGCGACAGAGCTTGTCCGAGCCGGTCCGACTCTCCTCGCCATGCAATGCGTAGATGACATAGACGTCGCGATCACGAACATTGACCAGCGGACGGGTTTTGTGTTCGCCGTCCTCGAACTCGCGCTCCTCATGGGGAGAGAGTTCCGCATGGAGATGGCGAGCGACCTGTTGTCCCAGGGAGCGGCTGGAGCCTAGGGCGAAGATCGCAAGACCGCGGTCCGTCGGAGCCTCATGCGAATGAGCGAAGGCGCCAGTTTCAAACGGGCTGATCGACACGGCGCAGAGAATGGAATCGATCGCTGTTCCATTTTCGGACAAGGGCGCGGCCAGGATCTCGATTACCGCCCGGTCGCGCCCCTCCTCGACGAGCATGCATTGCGCGAGCACCGGCTGCCCACAGCGCCGCGCTTCATCGAACAGGCGCCGCAGACGAACGGCTTGACGCCTGTTTTTGGCCGCGCGCAGACGACCCTCGCCTTCGCAAGGCCCAAGAAGCACAGCGCTGGCTTTCGCCCCGTCGACCAGTATGTAGTCGCGCTCGCCTTCCACAACTCGGTAAACGAAGATTCTCTTGGCCGCCTCGCTCGCTTCCGGGAACGTCACGGCGGACCGTGAAGGCGCGACCACCCCGCGACCCGCCAACTTCCATTGCTCCATGACGACCTTCAAAACCTTTTGGGTCGGCGTCGGCGAAAAATCCAGGCGCTCGAAAAGACGTTTCAGCGGCGGCGCGGTCAAAGCCATGGTCGTCATAAATCACCTATTCCACCGTTGCGCGCCCCGACCGGGAAAACCGGCGGACATTTTCAGATATGGCGGTTCGCGGGCGTCGTTACAGTAGGACAAAGGATCGCATTTGGCGTTTATCCGTCCTCCGATCCTTGCTCATTTCCAGGAATATGTGCGCTGAACCAATCGATCGACGCCTCGACCACCGCCTCCAGCGTCCCGGGCTCCTCGAAAAGATGCGTCGCTCCGGGCACGACATCGAGGCGCTTCTCGCATTGCAGCAAACGCAGCGCGCGGCGATTGAGGTCGAGAACGTCATGGTCCAGCCCTCCGACGATCAGCAGCGTCGCCGCCTTGACATGAGCGAGGGCCTCTCCGGCGAGGTCGGGGCGGCCTCCGCGCGAGACGACAGCTCTGACCGGTCCCGGTTCGTTCGCCGCCGCGACGAGGGCCGCGGCGGCGCCCGTGCTGGCCCCGAATAGGCCAATCGGAAGTCGCTGGACGTAACTTGATGTCGACGCCCAGCCGACGGCTTCGCCCACGCGCGAACTGAGCAAGGGGATATCGAACACGTTGCGCCGATCTTGTTCTTCACCCGCCGTGAGGAGATCGAACAACAAGGTCGCGAAGCCGCGGTTGGACAGTTGCCGCGCCACGAGCGAATTGCGCGGGCTGAAACGGGAAGAGCCGCTGCCATGCGCGAAGATGATCAGTCCCATCGGCCGCCGCGGGAGCCGCAAAATTCCTTCGAGCCCGCGCGGCTCTATCAGAACGTCGATCGTTTCCGAATTTTCTCCCATGGCGCAACCCCATGTGGCGAGCCGGTCGATCTTGCGGTCAATCGAAACGGTTCGACGGAGTATCGATAGCTTGCTCACCCGAGCAATATAATGCGCGCGGCGGATTTTTCTTTAGGAAAATTGGCGAGGCGCCGCGAGGCCGGCGCTTGAGCAAGGGCGTGGATTTCTTAAATGTATAGAGGGTCGGAAAGTCTATTTTTGGCGTAATGGCCTCTCGGGCGAGAGGCTTTACGGTCCGTCGAATTTGTCGCGACGCATGCCGCTTGAGGGACCGCTTTCGCGGCGGATGCTTGCGATGTCGGGAAGCTTTTGAACTGCGCGGTCGAGATGCGTCTGGCCAAAATCGCGGAGGAAACAATGCCGTTTCATGATCGAGCAGAGGCGGGGCGTCGACTTGCCAAGGCGTTGACGCGCTACAAAGACAGCGAGGCGGTTGTGCTCGCCCTTCCGCGCGGCGGCGCGCCCGTCGCCGCCGTTATCGCGACAGCGCTGCATGCGCCGCTGGACCTCGTCTTGGTGCGTAAGATCGGCGTTCCGTTTCAGCCGGAACTCGCGATGGGCGCTATCGCCGACGCCGGTAAAGCCATCATCGTGCGCAACGAGGACGTTATCGCCGCCACGGGCGTCAGCGAGGCGGAGTTCAGCGTCGTTTGCGACAGGGAGTCGCGAGAGATCGAACGACGGCGCGGACTCTACCTCGGCGGTCGCGAACGTCCCGAGGTAAGCGGGCGCGTGGCGATCGTGGTCGACGATGGGATCGCCACCGGAGCGACGACCCGCGCGGCGCTGCGAGCCGTCCGCGCGCGCGGCCCGAAAAAACTTGTCCTCGCGGTTCCGGTCGCGCCGACCGAAACGCTCGACGCCATGCAGGACGAGGCCGACGAGGTTGTTTGCCTGGAGGCTTATGAGGTGTTCGGGGCTATCGGATATTTTTACGCGGATTTTCGCCAGGTCAGCGACGAGGAGGTGATAGATATTCTGAACGCTGCGGAGGGCCTCGTGAACAGGCGATGATTATTTGGCGACATCGGGGGATTCATGCGAATCGGCGTGCCCAAGGAAATCAAGGACAATGAATATCGAGTAGGCCTCATACCTTCCTCGGTGGCCGAACTCGTTCAACACGGTCACGAAGTCATCGTCGAAAGCGGCGCGGGGACCGGCGCGGGGATAGACGACGCCGCTTATCGCGACGCCGGCGCGACGCTCCGCGAGGGACCGGAACTGATTTTCGAGACCGCGGAACTTATCGTCAAGGTCAAGGAACCGCAGCCAGTGGAGCGGTCGAAGCTTCGGCCAGGCCAAGTCCTTTTCACCTATTTTCACTTGGCGCCGGATGCGCGACAGACGCAAGATCTCATGCGGTCCGGAGCGCATTGCATCGCCTACGAAACCGTAACCTCCGCGACAGGCGGTCTTCCATTGTTGACGCCGATGTCGGAGGTCGCGGGCCGGCTCGCGCCGCAAGTCGGCGCTCACTGTTTGGAGAGGACGACTGGAGGACGCGGCGTCCTGCTTGCCGGCGTGCCTGGCGTTCCCGCGGCGGAGGTCGTGATTTTGGGCGCTGGCGTCGTGGGAACGCATGCCGCGACGATCGCGCTCGGCATGGGCGCCAATGTCATCGTGGCGGACCGCAATCCGGACGCGTTGCGCAAAATTGATCTGCGGTTTGGGAGTTCGGCGCGCACTATTTTTTCCACCGGCGCCGCCATCACCGAGCTGGTGAAGCGCGCCGATCTGTTGATCGGAGCGGTTCTCGTGCCCGGCGTCGAAGGCTCCAAAGATCATAACGCGCGAGATGCTCGGCGTCATGAAGCCGGGGAGCGTTATCGTCGACGTGGCGATAGACCAGGGCGGCTGCTGCGAGAGTTCGAAGCCGACGAAACATTCCGATCCGACATATGTCGTCGATGGAATCGTGCATTATTGCGTGACCAACATACCCGGCGCCGTCCCGCGGACATCGACATTCGCGCTTAATAACGCCACTCTCCCGTTTGTACTGGCGATCGCGGATAAAGGC
Source organism: uncultured Alphaproteobacteria bacterium (assembly GCA_963710695.1). Lineage (GTDB taxonomy): Bacteria > Pseudomonadota > Alphaproteobacteria > Rhizobiales > Beijerinckiaceae > Methylocystis. The sequence continues at coordinate 247,898 of CAVQBO010000010.1, forward strand.
TGGCGCGAGGCGCTGCGAAGCGACGCGCATTTGCGCGCGGGATTGAATATCTCGGATGGCAAGATCACATATTCGCCAGTAGGCAAGGCGCATGGCCTTCCGATCACGCGGGTCGAGGAAGTGTTGGCGCTTTGAAGGGTGGCGCCGGCGTTCGAGCGGTTCGATGTCGTCGGAGAACAATTGAACAGGAGGTAAGTCATGCGACTGATTTCGACCGCCTTTTCGGATGGCGCGGCCATTCCGCGTCGATTCACTTGCGATGGCGAAGACGTTTCGCCCGCGTTGCAATGGTCCGGCGCGCCGGAGCAAACCTTGAGTTTCGTGTTGCTGTGCGACGATCCCGACGCGCCGGCGGGCGTCTGGCGGCATTGGGCCGTTTATGACATTCCCGGCGACCAAGCTGGACTCGCGGAAGGCGCGGGACAGCCAGGCGCTGGACAAGGCTTCAAGCAAGCGCGCAATGATTTCGATCGATTGGATTACGGCGGGCCCTGCCCACCGCATCGGCATGGCGTCCATCACTACCATTTTCGCTTGCTTGCGCTCTCTCAAGCCCGGTTGCCCATGGGGCGCAAAGACCCGTCTTGCGAGGAAGTGGAGCGAGAGGCCCGCAAACATGCGATCGCCGAGGCGTTATTGGTCGGCGTCTATGAACGTTAGTCAGGCGGACGGACGACACGTTTATGTCGTCGCGAGACGCCCGTCAATTCCGAGCGATTTCCCAAGCGATATCGAAGTCGCGCGAACGCAACGACGGCTGAAGACTCCGTTCACGGCGTCTCCGTTCCAGCGCCAGAGGTCGTCTTCGCGCCGTGGTCGCGACATTCGATCACGGCGGCCCGTATCGCGGCAAGATCGTCTTCGACAAAGGTTTCCTTGTCGAGCAGACGTTGCGCCAACTCTTGGTGCACTCTTGCGCAGCTCCGCAATATGTCGCAAGCGCGATTGAAGGCCTGTTCGATGAGATCGCGAATGGCGTTGTCGATTTTCGCGTTGGTCTCGTCGCTGGCTTCCGACTGCCGCTGGCCCAGTTCCGACAGATCGAGATAGCGCGGGCGCGCCGAGACTAAGGATGCTTGCCCGATTTCGGGCTCCATGCCGTATCGCGTGACCATGGCCCGCGCCATCTCGGTCGCGCGCTGGAGATCGTCGGCGGCGCCGGTGGTGGCCTCGTGAAAAATCACCATTTCCGCCGCCCGCCCGCCAAGCAACACGGTCATGCGGTTGAGCAATTCCGTGCGCGTCATCAAATAGCGGTCTTCGGTCGGCATTTGCATCGTATAGCCCAAGGCGCCAATTCCCCGAGGAATGATCGACACTTTCTTGATCGGATCGGTGTCTGGCAAAGCCATGGCGACGATCGCATGTCCCATCTCGTGAAACGCGACGATGCGGCGCTCGCGCGGATTGAGCAGACGATTGCGCTTCTCGGGTCCGGCGATGACGCGCTCGATCGCGGCGGTGAAATCCTCGAGCGAAACCGATTGCGCCCGGCGGCGCGTCGCGAGGACAGCCGCTTCATTGACGAGATTGGCGAGATCGGCGCCCGTGAAGCCCGGCGTTAACGCCGCGATCGCGGCGGGATCGACGCCCGTGGCGAGTTTGATCTTCTTCAAATGCACCTGGAGGATGCCGACGCGGCCGATCTTGTCGGGCCGATCGACCGAAATCTGGCGGTCGAACCGCCCCGCGCGCAGAAGCGCCGGATCGAGCACCTCGGGGCGGTTTGTCGCCGCGAGCAGCACGACGCCGATGGTCGGGTCGAAGCCGTCGAGTTCGCTCAGGAGCTGGTTGAGGGTCTGCTCCTTTTCGTCATGGCCGCCGCTCAGCCCGGAAATGCCGCGCGCGCGCCCCAGCGCATCGAGTTCGTCAATGAAAATGATGCAAGGCGCGTTGGCGCGGGCCTGGGTGAAGAGGTCGCGGACGCGCGCGGCGCCGACGCCGACGAACATTTCGACGAATTCCGAGCCATTGATCGAAAAGAACGGCACGCCGGCTTCGCCCGCGACGGCGCGGGCAAGCAGCGTCTTTCCGGTTCCGGGTGGGCCGACGAGGAGAATGCCCTTTGGGATGCGCGCGCCGAGGCGCCCATGGGTCGTCGGATCCTTCAGGAAAGCCACGATTTCTTGCAGCTCTTCCTTGGCCTCGTCGACGCCGGCGACATCCGCGAAGCCGATCTTGACGTCCTTCTCGACAAATACCTTGGCTTTGCTCTGCCCAACCGACATGATCGAGCCAAGGCCTTGCCCCATCCGTCGCGTCAAAAGACTCCAGACGAAAAAGAAAATCGCGACCGGCACGACCCAGGAAAGCAGCGTGGAAATCCAGGTGTTTTCGACAACGCCGGAATATTTGACTTTGGCCGCCTCCAACTCCTCGGCGATGTTGGGATCGACGCGCACCGCCAGTAATTCCTTTCGTCCGTCCGGCAATGGCTTTTTCAGCGTCGCCCGGACGACATGCTCGCCGACCTCGACCTCGGCGATCTTATTGTCTCGGAGGAGGCTCTCGAATTCGCTGTAGGGCACGACCTCCGCTTCCCGGTACATCGACCAGAACTGCTGGAACAGAAGGATCGCGATCAGCGCGAAGAGCACATAACCGATGTCGAAATGCCAAGGTCGCTCAGATGTCGGCTTTTCCATGATCGACGCCTCATTCCGGGATATATGTTTGATGTGCCGCCGGCGAAAACCTATATAGCCATCTCTTTTTGCGACAGTAGCTGAAGCGGCTCCGCGCGTAACGCGGAAAATTCGCCTATTGTCCGACCGCCCCGAGCCGACGCGACGTCTTGACTTGAACGGAGTGCGAGGATGATGAAGGACTTGCCTCTATCCAAGGTTTATCGGTTGTTGGAGCCTGGTCCAGTCGTGTTGTTGACGACCGCGCGCAATGAGCGCGCCAATGTCATGACGATGTCCTGGCACATGATGGTCGAGTTCGAGCCGCCGCTGGTCGCCTGCGTCGTCAGTCCAGCGGACTACAGTTACGCCGCCTTACGGGCGACCAAGGAATGCGTAATCGCCATCCCGGCGGTGGAGATGGCGTCCAAAGTTGTTGAAGTCGGCAATTGTTCAGGCCGTGATGTCGATAAGTTCGAACTGTTCCATTTGACGCAAATCACGGCGGAGCGGGTTAAGCCGCCGCTGATCGGCGAGTGTTTCGCAAATCTCGAATGCAAGGTGGTGGACACGCGCCTCGTGAACAAGTTCGGGCTATTTGTTCTGGAGGTGGTGAAATCGTGGATTGACCCAACTCAAAACAATCCCAAAACTATTCACCATCGGGGCTTCGGCGAATTCGTCGTCGATGGCGAAACGATGACACTGAAGTCCAAGATGCCCTGAGACGATGCGCCAAACGCCTTCAGGCGCGACGCGCTCAAATGAAAGCGAATCGCGGGGGACTCGTGAAATTGCTCGCATCTCGTGATTTCCGTCGCGTTAAGGTGGCGGCTGGCTTGGCGAAAAAGTCGGATATCCGGGGCCGCTTATTCGCCACGAGGGCTGAGGAGAGAAGCCGATGGGCGAACCGGACGGGAATTGCGCGCCGCGTTGGGAATGGCGCACCTTTGGCGCCGGACTGCCGGAAATCGAAGCCAAGCTCGGTCCGACCACGCGGATCGAGCCGCGGCGCAGTGGCGAAATCTATTTGTTGAGCTCCGCCACGCCACATAGCGCGAAGATTCGCGACGGCGCGCTTGAGGTCAAGCGATTACTACAGGTCGAACTCCAGCGGGCTCGAGCAGTGGACTCCCGCGTTCAAGGAACGCTTTCCGCTTTCGGCGCCTATGTTGCGGTCCGCCTTCGCCGCGCTCGATCTTCGACCCATCGCGACACGGCGAGACCTATATGATTTTGAAGAGTTTTTGTCGGAGGTCGGCTCAAACGACGAGCCGATGCGGGCCGTTGAGGTGAAGAAGACGCGTCATCAATTCATGTATCGCGACTGCGCCGCTGAATTTGATCGCGTGCATATCGGTCCTGTCGCGCGGGAGAGCTTCTGTATCGAAAGTGAAGACCCCTCGAAGGTTATCGCCGCCGTCCACGAGATGGGGCTCGATCCTCACGCCAATATTAATTTCCCCAAGGGGATTGAACGAGCCTTGGCGCTCTCGACACGGGCTGGCTAGGCCCGCGCCGCCGGCGATGCGCTCCGCGGGTTACACGAGATCTCGAGGACAATTATCCGCGGACGTTCGGCAAGCTTTTTTAGGGTTGGCGGCGGTCGGCTAAATTGTCGCGCGCCAATTGTTTTCTCGTCGGCGACCCATAAGTCATTTAGTGTGCGGCGGGCCGTCGCCGTCGCGCCAATCCGGGAAGGATCATCCGGTCATACAGGCGATAATTCGAGCAGTTAAGGTTGGTTTATGGATGACCTCGAGTTGTCCAAAGTGACTTCCAACATAACGAGGGAGCACGCCCATGAAAATACCAGGCTTGTGGTCCAGCAATCAGGATTTGATATCCGACCCATTCAAATCGCTCCGGCGTGAAATGGAAGACGTCTTCCGCGCGTTTGATCGAAACGCGCCTTCGCCAAGCATCGGAGCGGGCGCGCCAGCGATCGATGTCGCGGAAACCAAGGACGCTTTCGAAGTGACAGCCGAGCTTCCGGGGGTGGAGGAGAAAGACATTAAAGTCAGCCTGGACGGCAACAGGCTGGTGATCTCCGGCGAGAAAAAGCAGGAGACGACGAGGGACGAAAAGGATTGGCATGTGGAGGAGCGCAGCTATGGCTCGTTCTACCGGTCGATGTCCCTGCCCTTTAAGCCCGATGACGGAGCCGTCGAGGCTCACTTCGATAAGGGCGTTCTCCACCTAAACATCAAGAAGCCCGTTGAAATCGCAAAAAGCGCCAAGACGATAGAGATCAAGCCCGGAGCGCCGCCGAAAGCGGCGGAATAAAGTCCATCCCATGCCGGGAACAATGGGCCGGCGCGCCCGAGGCGCCGCCGGCCCGGATACGACAGGAATGAAGCTGGGGGCCGTCCGGGGATCGAGGGGCGGATAAGGGTGGGTTGCACGAGCGGCATGCATGGCGCGGGGCGCCGGCGATGTCATCACGATCACGGTTCATATCGAGGCCGCGCGAAAAACAACTCCCAATGAGATAAAGGAGCATCCCATGCAGACGCCGCTTGATATCTCCTTCCAGAACTCCGAGCCGTCGGAGGAAATTCGCTCCGAGGTCGAACGGCACGCCAAGCATCTGGAGAAATTTCATGATCGGATCACGAGTTGCAATGTGACCGTCGTCGCGCCGCGGTCGCGGCATCAGAAGGGCGGTTTGTTCAAGATCGACATCCGCATCGCCATGCCGTCGCACAAGGACATCATCGTGACCAAGACTCACGACGACGCGCCGGAGCACGAGCATGTCGCGGTCGCGATCAAGGATGCATTCAGCGCGGCCCAGCGCCAGATTGAGGATGCTGTCCGCGAAATGCGCGGTCAAATAAAGCCGCATGAAGGGGAAGATCATGGCCATGTGGCGAAATTCCTCGCTGGAGAGGATTGTGGATTCATCGAAACCGCCGATGGCCGCGAGGTCTTTTTTCACCGCAACAGCGTTCTCGATGACGCCTTCGACCGTCTGACAGTCGGCTCCGAAGTCCGATTCGTCGAGGAGATGGGAGAAAAAGGGCCGCAGGCGAGCACCGTGCGCCTCATCGGCAAGCACCATCTTCAATAATTGCGATAACCGATCTGATACGAAACGCCGCCTCGGCGTTCAGCCGGGTCGAAGGTCGCTACCCAACCCAACGGATTTCGGGATCCTTTCGAGGAACCGTCGGCGGGGTGGTGTTTGGAACGCCGACGATGATCGGAGCGACGACAACATGAGAAACCGGAACGCCGAGCGTCTCCTTGCCTTTCGGCGTATCGAGCCAAGCTTGCGCCAATCCAATCCAACAAGAACCAAGCCCCATGCCGTGAGCGGCGAGCATGAGATTCTCCGCCGCCAGAGCGCAATCCTCGGCTATCCACGGGCCTCGCTCAATCGCCGAGATCACGATCAAAACGGGGGCATGGTAAAATACATGGAAATCCGGGGTGGCAAGGCTCTCGTAAAGATGCGCCGGCAGGGCCGCCGGTCTAACGTTCACCATATGAGCCTTGGCGTCATGCGACATTCGATCAAGCAGACGCGGGTCTCGAACAACCGAGAAGGACCACGGCTGTTGATTGATCGCGCTTGGCGCGTGGATCGCCGCTTCAATCAAGCGCGTGATCGTTTCCTGGGGTACAGGATCCGTTCGATAATCCCGAACGGAGCGACGTTTGAAAATCGCATCCATGAGTTCCATGATCGAGTCCCGCCCTTGATGGCCAATGACCGGGATCGAGACTGACTCCGCCTGGACTTCGCCGCAAGAGCAATCTCGCTCATCGCCATTCATCCGAACTGGCTGTTGTGTCGCGGGAACGATGGCGCCCACGCATTCGAGTTGCGCCGCGCCCCGTTAACGGATCGGACACGCATTCCTCGCCCGAATCGCGCGGCCCTGATTCGGGCGGTGTTTGTTCGGCTTGCGTGCGGATATTCCAAAAGCGGGACGGCGAGACGCGGGCGTCCCGCAAGATTTGAAAAAGGGCTTGGATTTGTCGCCGCGGAGCCCATCGCCGAGCGAAATCCGCGCGGACGGCCGGTCGCGCGAACTCAAGGAAATCGTTTCGCCGCGCCTCTTACCATCAGGGGATCGCGGGGCTATATCTCGAGCTGATCTTGCTCGCTCTTGGAGACAGTTGATGGCGAAATTCATGACGATCCCGACGGCCCTCATTGTCTCGATCGCCTTCTTGCTTCCCGCCGGCGCGCAATCGGTTGATCCATCCGTGGGTCGACATCTCGCCGAGACCACATGCGGCGCGTGCCATCAGATTGGATCGGCGGGCTCGCCCCAAAGCGCGAAACCCGTCGCGCCGAGTTTCCAGGACATCAGTCGCATGCCGTCGACGAACGAACTCGCGATAAAGGTTTTCCTTCGCTCTTCGCATCCGACAATGCCGAACATCATACTGAGCCCTGAAGAGATTGATTCCGTCGCCGCCTATATCGTCGGCCTAGCGGGAAAATAGGCTTCCGTCGCGATGAGCGCGTCGGCCTCGGTCGTCAGCGCCCCATTACCAACGGCGCTCATTCGCCGAAGCCGCCGCGCCCGCGATCTCGGATATTGCTGGGCGCTTTGACGCGGACGCCAAAATGCGCGAGCGCGCGCCGAACGATCTCCGGCGCCGCCGACTGGCGCCGGATCAATCCCATAGCCTTCGTTCGCGGGATTGATCCAGGCCATGCGGCGCCCGCCGGATTCTCTCACGCCTATTGTTGTTGGGCGGGCGGTTCCGCCGCCGGGGTCTGCTCGGCGGGCTTCGGCTTCGGCTTCGCTTTTTGGACAGGGGGCTTCGGATGAGGTTTGGCGACGGGCGCTTTTTTGGCGACCGGTTTTGCTTGCGCGGCCTCTTCCGCTTTCGCTGGCGTTTCGCTCATGGCCGCGGGTTCGGCGCCCTGAGCGGAGCCGGAGCCGCCTGGCTGTCGGAGCCTTCCGCTTGGGGTGCGCTCGGAGGGGCGGCGTTGGCGTCCGGCGTTTCTTTGTTGTCCGGCATGTCTTTTTGCCCCGCGGCGTCGGCGGCGGGAGCCTCGGCCGCTGGCTCGGCGGGGACCGCCGATTGGTTTTCCTTGGGGGCGGGCTCGGGCGCTGTTGGGGCCGCCGCCTGTGACGGCGCCTTGGCTTTAGGCTCGATCGCGGCCTGCCCGCGATGCATGAGGCCGTTGATTTCGTCGAGCTTGCTATTCACGAAAGCCCGGAACTCGTCGGCCTTGTCGGCCGGCGTGGCGTAAACGCCCACGCCAAAGCCGATCGCGCCCCAGATCAAGGCCGTGATCAATGTCGATAAAATGCGCCGGGCCATTTTTCCTGTCCTCCCTGAATGAATTATCCCGAACTTCCGCGAGGGGCGGCGTTTCGTCAACACCCCGCGGTCGTTGGACTAGGCTGGCGAAGAGGCAGGATTGAGGCCGCGGGGGCCGCGGCGGCGCGGCTGCGCCGATCACCCGTATAAACTTTACGAGGCGAATCCCGGGTTACTTTCCCATGACGGTCGGCGGTATTGGATAAGAGACGCCAGCGATGGAGTTGGTTTTTCTTGGGAAGGCCAACACCGACGGGCTGAACAGCGCTAAGCTTGCCGCCTATCTTTTATGTCTTCCCCAAGCGTCAATCGGTCGCATTGATTCGGGGGGCGGCCAAAATTACCTCTCCGTCATATCCCTCCCATCCTTGAAACTTAGCCCGGCCCCGTGCCGGGCTGCTTTTTTTTGAGCCTGGGCGCGATTCGCGAATAAGGGAACGCCACACGCTTATTCGGAAGCGGCCCGCCCCGATGCACGGCGGGCCGTTTCTGTTTTTGGGCCTCCATGGGCCCCAAGCATCACCCGTCGGCCTCGCTATTTTGACGGCGCCACGTTCAGACGAGGATCGCTCCTTGGGTCGACATAATCGATGTCCCAAGGCCCAATCGCGTTGATCTGAATAACCGACTCTTCGTCGACGAAGACGTAATGGACGACGCCCGCGGGCATCGACGAGAAGCTGCCAGCCGGCAACGATTCGACCTTGGCGCGATCCGCCGCTGGCCCCATGCCTAAACTAAACTTGCCCGAGATGACCGTGAGAACCTCGGGTTTGGAATGCATATGTGGAGGGATGCGATAGTCCTTTGGCGCCCTGATTCGAAGCGCGAACATGCCCTCTTTCGCTGGGTCGCCGAACAGCACCGCCGCCTCTGCTCCCGCCGGCAACGAAGGGGGCGTCGGTCCCCATTTGATGTCCTGTGGCAGGTAAACCTTATGCGTCCCTACCGTTTCGGCGACAGCCGCCGAACCGCACGCAATAACGACGCCGATCATTAGGATTTCGCGCGCTCGTTTCATGAACTCCTCCCACGACGCGATTGAGCCATGACCTAAATAGCGCTCGCCGCAGCGTAATCCACGCGCCACCGCGCCATGGGCTTGCAAGCCGGCGATCGTGAGCGGGGCGATGGTGGGGAGTTGTCGCGCCTGGGGTAACGAAGCTTCGCCGATTGTTACCCTAAGAGTTACCCGGAAGAAAATTGGGCCGCGTCGGCCATTCCCGCAACTAATACATTTCAATGGCGCGCCCGAAAGGATTCGAACCTCTGACCCCCAAATTCGTAGTCTGAATTTATAGGCCGCGATTGCCCGCCGTTCCCCGACACACACTTCCGCCCAATCTCCGCTTTCTCTTGATTTATAGCTATTTAAGCACGACTTAACCCGTCAAGGCCCGCCACCGATAGACAGGGGGCGGGAGTTACATCGGTCTTACATTATGGCGGATATGGACGAGCAACAAATCAAAATCAGGCAGAGGGCGGGAGGACGGAGGCGGGCGCAGAGGCTGCGCCGCAGACATGGGCACGCGCTGGCGGGGCCAAACGATTGACTGTCAAGGCGATTGAGGCCTTGAGGCCGAAGGCCAGACCCTACGAAGATATGATCCGAGCCAAAGCGATGCCAGTAATTGCGGTGACCGCCGCCGTGGAGTCCCGGCACTGGAACGCCGAGGGCGAAGGCGCGATAACGCAGCAGCGGCAGGTCGAAGCCGTTGCCGCCGAAGGTTACGAGGATCGGGCCCGTGCCACGACTATCCACCGGAAGGCTTTTGACGAAGCCAAGCAGTAATTCCGCCTCGGTTTTTTCGCCGACCGAACGGCCGCCGATCTGGGTCACGGTCCAAGGGCCGCCTCCGTCGTCTCGCTGGGCATAGGGGGCGGCGATGCAGACAATCCGGTAGATTGGAACCTTCAAGAACGCCGTCGTCGGATCCTCGCCATTGCGCGAATAGCGTTCCCCCAGCATCCGTCGAATGTCGGCGTCAGGCGTATCGATAGGTTGCGCGAGGAGGCGGCGTGCCGCTTCAAAATCGGGAACCGCCTCTATATCGAAGGCGACGAGCGCTGTCATAAATCAACCAAATTCAAGGGGAACCTTGGCGGCACGGCGCCATCTCGGCGATCGCGGCCGCTATTCCTTTCCCAACGTGAGGAATGCGATCGAGGGCCTCGACCCCGCCTTCTGGCAAAAGCTCTTCGACGCTGTGATTGAGCGACGCAATGCTCTCCGCGGCTTGCCGATAGGCCGAAATTCGGAAGGGGTTGTCTTGTTGCGCAGCAAGCAGGTCGGCCGCTTCACGCAACCGCGCGGCCACAAATTCATTCACCGCAAATCTCGACGCAATTCGCTTAATAGGCTCCGCCATGGCTTAACTCCTTTTTCGTTTTTGAGGCGGGCCAACCGCCAAACCAGCCGAGGCTTCACACGCTAATAAATGTCGTCCCACTCAACTCAACTCAAAAAGTCGATCATGCGCGCCGTCGGCGACTTATCTCGGGGTCACCAGCCCGGAGCTTGAGGATTAGGCCCACCTTCTCGCCTTTTGCCCCACGCCGCCGCCGTTCATTCAAACATCATCAAAAACTCGGTGACCACGCGATCGAACGGGCGCGTGGGAAGGTAGCAAAATGCGTTGGTGGCGACCGGCGCCTCTTTGCAGCGCTTGTGCCCAGTTGTCCATTTATAGCCGAACCCTTTCATACACTGGACGATTCTATTCTGCATTTCTTGGCTGTTCTTATGTCGCTCTTCCGGCAAAGCGGTTTCCGCATCGAGTTCGGCATTCGAGGACATCGCTCCGCTGGCCATTTAAAAAACGCTGGCTCATGCTGCTGGAGGCGAACATAAGTTCCGTCAAGAGAATGAGAGCCAAGCCTGCCGCGAGCGCGGCTCTCTCGGCCAATTTCGTTTGAAAGAAATGAATATCGACAAACGACAACAATCCCGCCGCAAATAGACCGGCTCCAAGAACCAGCGTCATCGGCGCAACGAACGCGACCATCTCCACGGGACGCCTTCTCCTTGATATCTCTGCAAGAACACAAAAGCTTAGCCGGGCGTTATCGAGCTATTGGACGAACAGTTCAGGCTGGCGCATTGGCGACGATCATGAGTTGATCCGTTTGGCAAAACACCAAGCAAAGTTGCTGCCGGGCGGATGCCATGCAGAGGTGGCGGTGGCGACGACGCGATGCACAAGGCGGCTTCGAAGATCACGACGGCGATCGCGGGCGCCGGCAAGCGCACGGCTGGCCGTCTCGTTCATCGGCGGCCGCGCTCGTTGCAACGGCGACGACGCAGACCGGCAATCGCTCTGTTCCTCGCGTCGAAGTTTCGGCTCGCCCGAATAGCCGTCGACACATGGCTGCTTCGGCCTCTTCGTGCGTCCAGAAACGCAACTCTCGGTCAGCCAAGCCTTCAGGGCGGCCGCGCAAAATATGCTTTAACGCAATGGTCGGTCGTTGTCGGCAGCTATTTGCGCCACCTCCGCGCCTGTTACGCGGGCGACGCACTCAAAGTCCGAGGTTCTGAGGAAAAGCCCCAGAACCTCGGATTCGTCGCTTCTACGAATTTCCGCCCTCAGAAGTCCATGCCGCCCATGCCGCCCATGCCGCCGCCGCCCGGCATTGCCGGCGCGTCCTTCTTCGGATGCTCGGTGATCGTCGCCTCGGTGGTGACGATCAGGCCAGCGATCGACGCCGCGTCCTGAAGCGCGGTGCGCACGACCTTGGTCGGGTCGATGATGCCGAGCTTCATGAGATCGCCGAACTCGCTGGTCTGCGCGTCGTAACCATAACTATATTCCTTCGAGTCGAGCAGCTTGCCCACGACGACCGCGCCGTCGCCGCCAGCGTTGTCAACAATCTGGCGGGCCGGCGCCTGGATCGCCTTGCGCACGATGTCGACGCCAGTCTTCTGGTCGGGATTGGCGACCTTCACGGCATCGAGCGAGGCGATGGCGCGCAGCAGAGCGACGCCGCCGCCCGGCGAAACGCCTTCCTCGACAGCCGCGCGAGTGGCGTTGAGGGCGTCGTCGACGCGGTCCTTCTTCTCCTTGACCTCGACCTCGGTCGCGCCGCCGACGCGGATCACCGCGACGCCTCCCGCGAGCTTGGCCAGACGTTCCTGGAGCTTCTCGCGATCATAGTCCGAGGTGGTGTCCTCGACTTGCGTCTTGATCTGGGCGATGCGCGCCTCGATACCCTTCTTGTCGCCAGCGCCGTCGATGATCGTGGTGGTCTCCTTGTCGATGCGCACGCGCTTTGCGCGGCCAAGCTGATTCAAGGTGACGTTTTCAAGCTTGACGCCGAGGTCTTCGGCGATCAACTCGCCGCCGCTGACGATAGCGATGTCTTCGAGCATGGCCTTGCGGCGATCACCGAAGCCCGGCGCCTTGACGGCGGCGATCTTCAATCCTCCGCGCAGCTTGTTGACGACGAGCGTGGCGAGCGCCTCGCCCTCGACGTCCTCGGCGACGATCAGCAACGGCTTGCCGGTCTGCGCGACGGCTTCGAGGATCGGCAGCAGCGCTTGCAACGACGAGAGTTTCTTCTCGTGGATCAGGATATAGGGGTCTTCGAGTTCGGCGATCATCTTCTCGGCGTTGGTGACGAAATAAGGCGAGAGATAGCCGCGATCGAACTGCATGCCTTCGACGATTTCGGTCTCGGTCTCCAGGCTCTTGGCCTCTTCGACCGTGATGACGCCTTCCTTGCCGACCTTGTCCATCGCCTTGGCGATTTCCTTGCCGATGAAGACGTCGCCATTGGCCGAAATCGTGCCGACCTGGGCGATTTCGTCGTTCGACGTGACCTTCTTCGAGTTCTTGGCGAGATCGGCGACGACCGCCTCGACGGCGAGGTCTATGCCGCGCTTCAAATCCATCGGATTGAGGCCGGCGGCGACGGCCTTGGCGCCTTCGCGGGCGATCGCCGCCGCGATGACGGTCGCGGTGGTGGTGCCGTCACCGGCGGCGTCGTGTTGCTTGGAGGCGACCTCGCGCACCAGCTGGGCGCCGAGATTCTCGAACCTGTCGGAAAGTTCGATTTCCTTGGCGACGGTCACGCCGTCCTTGGTGATGCGCGGCGCGCCGTAGGATTTCTCGATCACGACGTTGCGGCCTTTTGGGCCGAGCGTGACTTTCACGGCGTTATTGAGGATTTCGACGCCGCGCAGAATGCGGTCGCGCGCGTCGGTGGAGAAACGTACGTCTTTGGCAGCCATTGTTTTTAAACTCCAGGGGAGGTCGAGGAAGATTGAGCGAAAAAGGGCGACCCGTTAAACGACCACGCCCAGAACGTCGCTTTCTTTCATGATGAGTAGGTCTTCACCGTCGACCTTGACCTCGGTGCCGGACCATTTGCCGAACAACACGCGGTCGCCCGCCTTCACGTCGAGCGGCACCAGTTTGCCGGCTTCGTCGCGGGCGCCCGGGCCGACGGCGACGATTTTGCCTTCCTGGGGCTTTTCCTTGGCGCTGTCGGGAATGATGATGCCGCCCTTGGTCTTCTCTTCGCCTTCGAGGCGCTTAACCACCACCCGGTCGTGCAGGGGACGAAATGCCATATTGGTTTCTTCCTTATTCTGGGCCGGCGACTGTCGCGGAGGATCGTCGCTGGGCAAACCGACGAACAAAAAGCTTGCTGGCACTCTCCTATATCGAGTGCCAGCAAGCTACTCGGAACGTGGGGCGACCCTCGATCATTTACAAGGGCCAGCCGCCAAATGCCTGCGGTTCGCGTGGGCAGAGCGGCTGCGGCCCAGAAAGCGGAGTTCTGAGCCCGATCTCGGACAAGTCTTTGAGCACGTGGGCGTAATCGATTGCGGCGTGACGGTCGGTCACTTTCACATGCCGCCAGCCTTCCAGCGGCGCGAACATCATGAACAGATGGGCCACGCCATTGCGTTCATATTCGTAATCGTGACGCGCCTTGCGGCCGGGCGCGGCGGGAATGGGAGCGCGCGTCTCGACGATCATTTGCTTGGAGGTCTCGTCGAGACACACCACCGGGCGCGACGGATCATGCGGTCGTTGGTAGACTTCCAGCACATCTTCCATGTTGGCGACAAAGCCCGCGCTGGCCTCGGCGCGATCACCCATTGCTGTTTGAGATGCGGCTTGAGAACGTTTTTTTGAGCGTCCGCCCGATCGTATTGTCGCTGGCTTTCTCGACGATGTTCAGTTCGACGACTTTCTCTTCGAGCAGGCTCAGCGTCCATTTGGCGTAGCCCGCCGGAGCAGGCCCGCAGGCCAGCGCGATCAATTTTGCTTCCGCGGCGCCGTCGAAAATCCGGGGCGGCGCGGAGTTCGGATTATATTTGCGGGTCAGCACCGCCTCGAAGCCTTCCTCCACCAATTGCCGTCGCGTCCGCTCGACGTTGGCGACGCTGGTGTCCAGAGCCTCGGCGATCTTGCCGTCGCTCCAGCCTTCGCCAGCTTCCGAGACATCCGCCTTCAAAAGGATGCGCGCCTTCGTCAACAACCGCGCCGAGCGCTTGCCAGAGCGGATCAACGATGCGAGCTGCTCTCGCTCCTCCGCGCTCAGCCGCACGACGTATTTCTTGACGCCAATCTCTATCCCGGCCACAAATCACCTCCATCGCTGCTGCGAAGCGACAGAGATTCAGAACCCGCCTGTCAAAATCAATGACGGGAGCTACTAGTCAGTCCGTGTCGAGAGCGCCAAGGCCCGTTCAATCCCCTTGGGGAAATTAATATTGGCGTGAGGATCGAGCCCCATCCCGCCAGACGGCGGCGATAACCTTCGAGGGGTCTTCACTTTCGATACAGAAGCTCTCCGCGCGACAGGACCGATATGCACGCGATCAAATTCAGCGAC
>CAVQBO010000011.1:0-38512 GCA_963710695.1 uncultured Alphaproteobacteria bacterium
CGACTTAGAGCAACGCCACACCCCGCCGCCCGCGCGTGTGGCCGTCCGCATAGCCCTGTGCCAAGCCCCGAACAACGTGACAAAGCCAGAGCCATGTCGGATTACTGCTCGTTGAGCATGCGCTTCAGCAACTCGATGACTTCGCCGAGTCCTTGGTCCTTCGAGGCGAGATCCTCGATCTTGCGCACCGCATGCAACACAGTGGTGTGGTCGCGACCGCCGAAGCGCCGCCCAATTTCCGGCAGCGAGCGCAGTGTCAGCGTCTTCGAAAGATACATCGCGATCTGGCGCGGACGCACGACATTGACGGTGCGGCGCGACGACAGTATGTCGGCGCGCGACACGTTGAAATGACTGGCCACCAGCTTCTGAATGTCGTCGATCATCACGCGCTTGAGGTCTTGCGTGCGCACCAGGTCGCGTATCGCCGCTTCCGCCGTCGCGACGCAGAGCGGCGCGCCGTTCAAGGTCGAATGCGCGAGCAAGCGATTAACGGCGCCCTCGAGATCGCGGCCATTGGTCGTAATGGTCTTGGCGACATAGGCGATCACTTCCGCCGGCACGGAAAAACCCCGCTGCCTTTCGCGCGCGGCGGCGACGCGCGCTTCCAGAATTTTGACGCGCAGCCCTTCGTCCAGCGGTTCAATGTCGATGCAAAGACCGCCCTTTAACCGCGACAAAACCCGCTCGTCCAGCGTTTCGAGTTCGGACGGCGGGCGATCCGCCGCGACGACAACCTGGCGCCCTGCGTCGATCAGCGCGTTCAACGTGTGACAAAACTCCTGCTGAATGGATTTGCCCTGCAAAAATTGCACATCGTCGATAATCAGCATGTCGATCGCGCGAAGGTTTTCCTTAAAGGCGATCGAGGTGTGCGCGGTCAGCGACGAAACGAAGCTGCTCATGAATTTTTCCGCCGTCAAATAGACGACGCGGCGCTTGTTTTCATAAGCCGCATGGGCCATCGCCTGCAACAGATGCGTCTTGCCGAGGCCAACCGCCGCATGGGTATAGAGCGGGTTGAAAAAAGGCGCGATGTCGACCGAGCGCTGTTCGGCGACGCGGCATGCCGCCGCGTAAGCAAGCTGGTTCGACGGGCCGACGAGAAACGTCGAGAAGGACAGTCGACGATCCAGCGGCGAACCGTTGAAGCCGTCGGTCTCTCCTTGCGCGGCGGGCTTGCCGGCGGCGCGTCGCGACGACGCGGAGCAGAGCTTTTGATCCTGTGGCCCGGGATCGCTTCGCTCCGCTTCAGCCTCGCGTGCTTTGACCTTGCGCCCTGGCGTGCGCAAGTCGATCGTCACGCGCTCGACTGTCCCGAACTCGGCTGCGACGCGCGCCCTTATGCGATCGAAATAATGCGTTTGCATCCAGCTCTTAAGAAATTTCGTCGGAACGGTCAGTTGCACGCCGTCGCCGTCAACACGCTCCAATTCGAGACCCGTAAACCAGGAAATCATAGATCGCGTCGCCCAGCTCCGCGCGCAAACGCTGGCGCACACGCTCCCACCGAATAAGCTCTTCGCTCGTGAAGCCGCGAGGAGGAGGTGAGAAATCCGTGCTGTCGGACATGATGCGCCTTGGCGAAGAGGACACGCGCGCTCCAGCGACGACATGGCGTCGCTCGGAGACGTTGCGGAGTTTCGATGGAAAGCGAAGAAGTCAGCGACGAGAGCGTCGTCAGAAGAGTGTGCGTGGTTGCGCCAAGGGCCCCGTTTCCCAAGGGCTGATCGCAAGACCGCGCGACGGGACGAAAGTCGGATAGCCGAAGCCAGCCGCGCCCCATGACGCGCGTTCAATCGCGCGCGCGCCGCTATGGAGACAGTTCGAATTTTGTCGGACTTCCTCGACAAACGCCATAAGATTCCTCCAATCCAGCAAAGCCGCCACTTTACTGGAGCTCTAAGCCAAGCGACGAGGCGTCGACGTCGTACGACAGCGACCGCCGAACTCATCAAAAAACATTGTGTCGAACCTCCGCTCGATAAACTCAAGGCCGAATCTTTTGACGGACCGGCGATTGCAAAGCGCCCATGCGTCGGCGGATTTGAGACACGCGCGCCGACCGCTTAACGCCGACGGGCTCTCTCTCGTTCGATCCTTGGAAATTACACGCGCGGTTCATCGAGGGCAATGCGCGCATTCGGCGTTTTGATCCGCATTGCGCGTCGCCGTTGTGCAGCCTTCGTTGGGAGGCCATGCAAATCAATGCTTCGTCACCCGCAAAGATACATTTTTGCGACGCGTCAAAAAATTATTACAAAACGGTCGCAGGTCCTCTCGGATGGCCTTCGCAAATCTGTCAAGTATGCAAGCGACGGCTCATTCGGGTTCCTTAGTCGCAACAGACTGAAACAAGGGCCGTTTGCTTGCGCGCCTAAATGTCGTGAAAAAAAATGTTCGTGTGTGTGTCTTCGTTGCAACACAAAGCATCGCGCCCGCGCGAGAAAAGCCCCGCGAAGCCGGGCTCAATGACGAGCGGCATGTCCAACACTGATCCAGCGGCGGGACCAGTCATTTTGCCCCACATGAGAGGCCGCCAGCGGGCCACCTCAGGGGGAAGCGCTGAATGGGAGGAATGCGGAGGCCACTGGGCGCGGCGACGCCTATGGTATCAGCGACGGCCTCATCCGCTTTTCCATCGGATTGGAGGCACTTTCAGATATTGAGAGCGACATTCTCCAGGCGCTCGACGCCGCCGGCGCGTGAGAGCCTTCCCGCGGCGAGGCGCCATTCTTCGGCCCACGGACAGGCGGAGGCGAAAACGATCTTTACCCTCCGCGCGCTGATTTTCAGCGGTGCGCCGAGCTTCAGTAGCTTCAGCCCGATCGTGCCGCATGTAGCCATGGAGCCGACCAACCTCTGACGCTACGTATGTTCTTGTCTTCTCGTCGTCGCTTCTCTATGCCCCGTCGCCAGGAATGTCGAGCGTCGGCTTGTTGTGGGGCGCCAACAGTTAAACCGAGCTTCGGCTTCGAGGGGCGACGATGGATGAAATTGCGATTGCTCGGGCTCTGCACGTTTTTGCTGTCGTAATGTGGATCGGCGGCGTGAGCTTTGTGACGACGGCGCTGCTTCCTGCGGTTCGTCGCCTCAAGTCGCCAGACGAGCGCGTGGCGTTCTTCGACGCCATCGAACGGCGCTTCGCCTCGCAGGCCCGCATCA
Organism: uncultured Alphaproteobacteria bacterium; assembly: GCA_963710695.1. Taxonomy (GTDB): domain Bacteria; phylum Pseudomonadota; class Alphaproteobacteria; order Rhizobiales; family Beijerinckiaceae; genus Methylocystis. The sequence goes on from CAVQBO010000011.1 coordinate 3,166, forward strand.
CAACACTGCTTGCCGGATTCACTGGATTGTTCATGCTAATCCGGCTCGATTTATGGGGCCGCTTCCTGTCGGTGAGCCATTGGTGGATGCACGCCATGGTCATCGTATGGCTGATATTCACGGCGATGCTATTCGTCGCCGAGCCTATGGTGCTGCATCGCTGGTTCCACGAGCGGGCGAGGGCCGATCCTGAAGGAACCTTCGCGCTGATCGAGCGCCTGCATCGGATTTTGCTCACCTTGAGCTTGGTCACTGTCCTTGGCGCCGTCGCGGGCAGCCATGGTCTGTCGCTATTCGAATAATTGGGGTCGTCCCACGACTAAATGTTGCGTAAGCAGTAAATGTTTGTTCATCGCATCGTTTGGCTGACTTTCGAAGACCATACCTATGTTGATTTCATCCGTAATGGACTACGCCGCAAGAGCGAGGAGCGGAATAGGCATCCTCAGCTGGCGGCGGCAAACCGAGGAGCACAGGGGCAAGGCGAAGTCGGTTTTCCGTTTCGGCGTGCAAGGATCGGTGGCGAAATCTACGCCCTCGGGCATCCCTTGGCATAGAGGGCGGCAATGGAGATGATCCGGTAGATCGGGACCTTGGGAAACGCCGTCTTGGGATCCTCGCCATCGCGCAAATAGCGTTCCCCCAACATCCGCGACGCGATTATCAGCCTAGTTCGAGCGAACCGCCATTAATCAATTGCGCATTTTCCCCTGTCGGTGAATTTCGGGATGAACGCTTTTATCGGCTGTGCGCACGAGACACGCGCAATCGCTCCCCTATCTGACGTCATTGCGGCATCGCGGGCGCGGCGAACGGGAGCGGAGCGGGTAGACGCGATCGAGAACGCGGCAACTTCTGTTCTCGCGCAACGGTTGGTTCCGCCAAAAGTCCGTGAGGCTCGTGGTGAACGACAATCAAACGCGAAAAGGACTGGTGACAGTATTTGGCGGATCCGGCTTTATCGGACGGCATGTCGTCCGCGCGCTAGCCGGTAACGGCTGGCGCGTCCGTATCGCGTGCCGACGCCCTGATCGCGCCTTGGATCTGCGGTCACTCGGCGAGCCGGACCAGATTGATCTGGTTCAGGCAAATTTGCGCGATCCGCCGTCGATCGCCGCCGCGCTTGAAGGCGCGGAAGCCGCGGTCAATCTTGTCGGCATCCTGACCGAAAGTGACGATCAGACATTTGCCGATATTCAGTCGCGGGGAGCGCGCACGGTAGCCGAAGCGGTTAAGGAAGCCGGCATTACGCGTTTCGTTCACATATCGGCGATCGGCGCACGTAAGAACTCCCCTTCCGCATACGCCCGCAGCAAGGCCGAGGGCGAGGCTGCGGTGCACGAACTCGTGCCCCACGCCGTCATTTTTCGGCCGTCGATCGTGTTCGGCCGAGAGGATGATTTCTTCAACCGGTTCGCGACCATGGCCCGGCTCATGCCGATTCTGCCGCTCGTCGGAGCGAGCACACGAATTCCAACCGGCTTTCGTGGATGACATCGCACAGGCGGCGGCTCTCGCCCTCGACGGCAAGGCGGCCCCCGGAGCAACCTACGAGCTGGGTGGACCAGAGGTGAAGACCTTTCGTGAACTCGTTCAGTATGTCTGTGACGTCACACGACGCCGCCGGTATTTGGTCTCGCTGTCGTTCGAAACGGGGAAGCTCATGGCGAGCGTCACGCAAATTGCCAGCAAGCTGTCCCTCGGACTGTTTCCGAAATTGCTGTCCATGACGACCGATCAGGTTGAATTGCTCCGCCGTGACAACGTCGTTTCGGATGAAGCGAAAGCAAGCGGAGCGACGTTCGAAGGCCTTGGAATCGCGCCCCGACCGATCGCAGCGGTTGTTCCCGCCTATCTCGATCACAACCGCGAGGTCGGCCGATCTTCTCCGGCGCGCCCGGATATCGACGAGCGTGAATAGAAGGCCGGCCCAAGACATCGCCGCCTCCGATAGGATACGGACGGCTGTTCGATTGGAACGATTATTGTCACACCGCGTATCTCGTGGAAAGTGCAATCGCGTTTCGCGCGAACACCCTGAAATGGTTAAACTGTAAACTTCGATGTTTTAACCAGGAGACGAACATGGCCAACAAACAAAATGCAGTCCAGGGCAGCGGGAAGATTGTCGCGCTGCTCAACCGCATCATGGAATATGAACTGGCCGGGGTGGTGCGCTACACGCACTATTCCCTAATGGTGTTTGGCTACAACCGCCTTCCCATCATTTCCTGGCTGAAAGGACAAGCGGATGAATCGCTCGCCCATGCACACCAGGCGGGCGAACTGATCACTCACATTGGCGGCCATCCGTCACTCGGCATCGGGCCGCTGCTGGAAACCCACAAACACGATATCGGCGATATCCTGCGCGAGTCGCTGGAGCATGAAGCGGCGGCGTTACAGCTTTACCGCGACCTTTTAACGGAAGTAGAGGGCGTCTCCGTGATGCTGGAGGAATATGCGCGCAACATGATCTATACCGAGGAGTTGCACCAGGGCGAGGTTAACAAGATGCTACGTAAGCCGGGGGATGTGTCCGTTTTTTCCGCGGCGGCACAAAGATAGAGCCCCGGCTCTCCTGCTCGCAGAGACTACTAACATGCTGAGCTCGCGCGGAGGCATCATAGAGTTCTCGACTCAGGATGCGCCGCATTCTCGCGCCGTTCAGCGGGGTGGAATCAACAAATCACACGCAATCCCGGGCGGACTTCATAACCCCTAGGTCCGGATTTAGTCTTCGGCACACACAGGGATGGGATTTCTAAGAAAACCAGAGAGCCACGCTCATGGACCAGCCCCCCTTTCAATCCATTGTGCACCCGACCGACTTCTCGCTTAGCAACGGCGCCGCTTTCGCTCATGCGGTCCGACTCGCCATCGTGGCGCGGAGCGCCTTGCATATCCTTCACGTCGACGAAGCGGGCGCGGAGACGGAACGGAACAGCATTCCGGCGGTGCGCAAACTGCTTACGCAATGGGAAATGCTTGAGCCCGGCGCACCGCCGGAGGCAGTCGAACTTCAACTGGGGGTTAACGTTGTTAAGACTGCACTTGCATCGAACGACGTCGTGCAGGCCGTCGGCGCATATGCCGAGCTACATTCGTGCGATCTTCTGGTGATGATGACCTATGAATCGAGCTGGATGCGGCGCATTTTCAAGGGGTCACTAGTGGCCTAAGTCATTGGAACAGATGGTAAAGCCGTTTCAATTTAACGCGAGCGTCGTCGGTTGTGAATTGCCAGTCGGCCTTGACGTGGCGCCTGTTGCGATTGTCCTGCCAAACGGCGACCTCGCTCGATGAGCGTCGGTTTATCAGGAATGCGGCGGTTGAGGCATTGGATCGCCAGAACGCCGAGTTCGGACTCCGCCATGTCGAGCCAACTGCCGTGCTTTGGCGTGTAATGCCATTCGAACCTCTCGCTCAGCCGTCGCGCTTCGGCGGCGGGGAAGGCCGCGTAAAGCGACGCCGGCGTGTGCGTCGAGAGATTGTCCTGCACCAGCACGATCTTCGCCGCGCCGGGAAAATGCGTGTCGGACAAGTCCTTGAGCGCGTGAGCGTAATCGACGGCGGCGTGACGGTCGGTGACTTTACGCAGCGCCAGCCTTCCAGCGGCGCGAACATCATGAACAGATTGGCGACACCGTTGCGTTCGTATTCATAATCGTGACGCGCTTTGCGTCCGGGCGTGGCGGGAACGGGCGCGCGCGTCTCGACGATCATTTGCTTCGAGGTCTCGTCGAGACACACCACCGGGCGCTGTGGATCATGCGGCCTCTGATAGACTTCCAGCACGTCTTCCATATTGGCGACGAAGCCCGCGCTGGCCTGCGGCGCGATCACCCATTGCTGTTTGAGATGCGGCTTGAGAATGTTTTTTTGAGCGTCCGCCCAATCGTGTTGTCGCTGGCGCGTTCGACGATGTTCAATTCGACGACTTTCTCTTCGAGTAGGCTCAGCGTCCATCTGGCGTAGCCCGTCGGAGCGGGCCCACAGGCCAGCGCGATCAGCTTTGCTTCCGCCGCGCCGTCGAAAATCCGGGGACGGGCGGAGTTCGGATTGTATTTGCGGGTCAGCACCGCCTCGAACCCTTCCTCCACCAATTGCCGGCGCGTCCGCTCGACGTTGGCGACGCTGGTGTCGAGAGCCTCGGCGATCTTGCCGTCGCTCCAGCCTTCGCCGGCCTCCGAGACATCCGCCTTCAAAAGGATGCGCGCCTTCGTCAGCAACTGCGCCGAGCGCTTGCCCGAGCGGATCAACGATGCGAGCTGCTCTCGCTCCTCCGCGCTCAGCCGCACGACGTATTTCTTGACGGCAATCTCTTTCCCGGCCACGAATCACCTCCATCGCTGCTGCGAAGCGACAGAGATTCAGAACCCGCCTTCAAAATCAATGACGGGGACCTCTAGCCCGCATTATGCAGCGCAGGCTGGCGGATGTAGTTTAACCAACTGATTTGGTTTAGGATTTGATTGTCGAAGCCGATCCGGGCCATTTCAGGAGACCACACCCGCCATGAACGATCCTATGCCGCCGCTGCCCGGGTTGTCACCGGGTTCCGGCAAGACCGTCGTCGCCAAATTCGATGGCGGTTTGCTTTCGTCCGATGGCGGCGTTCTGGTGTTGCGCGAGGTCGAGCAGCGCCTTCGTGTCGCCGATCGGCTCACCGCCTGCATGGTGGACCCGCGCGCGCCCGACCTGATCACACACAGCCTTGCCGACATCCTCCGCTTTCGCTTGTTGATGATCGCGGCGGGATATGAAGATGGAAACGACGCCAGTTCTCTGCGTAGCGATCCGATGTTCAAGATGGCGCTCGATTTGTCACCGTCCGATCGCGAACTGTGTTCGCAGTCGACGATCTCGCGGCTGGAGAATTTGCCAAACGCCCGCACCTTGCTACGCATGGGCCGCGCCATGGTCGATCTTTATTGCGAGTCCTTCCACAAGGTTCCCAAACGGATCACGCTCGACATCGACGACACATTCGACGCGGTTCATGGCGACCAGCCAGCAAGCCTAATCGGAAAAAGTCACGCGATGGCGCCGCCGAGCGCGCCATAACCGTCAAAGCGCTGCATAATGCGGGTTAAATGGCTTCAGCAAGCGATATTGTAAAATTACATGGATATTCCCAAGCATCCTGGCTCCGATTAAATTATTGATTTTTCTTGAAATCAAATTCTCACGCCAAGATGGATCCCGACACAGGCCGAGGCGCATGGCGTCGCCCTCGCCGCGCGAGAAGGCTTCGCGGCGGTTGAAACCTCGCGCGGGCGCCTCGGTCATTGGACGCGACTATCGCGCGACGGCAAAATCGAGGATTATGCTATCGTCGCGCCGACGGAGTGGAATTTTCATCCCGCCGGCCCGTTCGTCGCCGCCGTGCTCGGCGCGCGGGTGTCCAAGGCGAGGCGGCGGCGTCGATCGCCGCTCGCGGTCTGTTCGACCCCTGCGTGTTGTATCGCGTCGAAGTCATGGAGCCGGCTCATGCATGAGATGGCCCTTACCCAAAGCCTCGTCGAACTGATCGAGGATGAAGGCCGCAAGCAGGGATTTTCGCGCGTGCGCGTCGTGCGGCTGGAGATCGGCGCGCTGGGAAGCGTCGAGCCGGAGGCGATGCGTTTTTGCTTCGAGGCCGTGGCGCGCGGCGCCATTGTCGAGGGCGCCCGTCTCGATATCGACGTGGTTCCCGGCGAGGGTTGGTGTCTCGATTGCGCGAAGTCCGTGCCGATGTTCGAACGTTTCGGTCCATGTCCCGAGTGCGGGCGGCATCATGTGCAGGTCGCGGCTGGCGACGACATGCGCGTGAAGGAATTGGAGGTCGAGTGATGTGTACGGTGTGCGGTTGCGGAACTTCGAGCGTCGAGGGAAAGCCCGGCGTCGAAGCGAAGGACGGTCATTCGCATGGCGGTCCACATGATCACGCGCATGACCACGACCATGAGCACGACCACCCGCGCTTCCATGATCACGGCCATCGTGATCACGATCACGGCCATGACGCCGCGCGCGAACACGCCTCGGCCGTGATCGATTTTGGCGCGGGCGCGGCCGGCGTTCACGTCGCCGGCCTGTCGCAGGAGCGCATCGTCAAAATCGAACGCGACATTCTCGGGAAGAACAATGGCTACGCCGCCGAGAACCGCGCGCGTCTTGCGCGAACCGGGACTTTCGCGCTGAATTTCGTGTCGAGTCCGGGCTCCGGCAAGACTTCGCTGCTGGCGCGCGCGATCAGCGAATTGAAGGAGCGCTTCCCGATCGCTGTGATCGAGGGCGATCAGCAAACATCGAACGACGCGGAGCGCATTCGCGCCGCCGGCGCGCCGGCGATCCAGATCAACACCGGCAAGGGTTGTCATCTCGACGCGCATATGGTCGGGCATGGACTCGATCAGTTGAAGCTCGAACAAAACGGACTGCTGTTTATCGAAAATGTCGGCAATCTCGTGTGTCCGGCGGCGTTCGATCTCGGCGAAGCGCATAAGGTCGTCGTTCTCTCCGTGACAGAGGGCGAGGACAAGCCGCTCAAATATCCGGAAATGTTCGCGGCCTCCGATCTGCTGTTGCTGAACAAATCCGATCTTCTGCCGCATCTCGACTTCGACGTCGGCCTTTGCCTCGCCAATGCGCTCAAGATCAATCCGGATCTGCAAACGCTGATCGTTTCGGCCAAGAGCGGCGAGGGGATGCCGGCGTTCTACGCATGGGTGGAGGGCCGCGCGGCGCGCCATGCCCGCGCGGCGTCCAATCTCGTGACCGCGAAGCAGGACAGATGAACGAGCGGGCGCCCGAAGACACGACCGCATCGCCGCGCCTTCGCATGAGAGTGCGCGGCGCCGTGCAGGGCGTGGGCTTTCGGCCCTTCGTGCATGGGCTCGCGCGCGAATTTGAGCTCGACGGCTTCGTGCGCAACGACGCCGAGGGCGTGTTGCTGGAAGTCGAAGGCGAGCGCGTAAACGAGTTCGTCGACGCGCTGCGCCGCGAGCCGCCGCCGCTGGCGCGCATCGATCGCATCGAGCTGCGAAGAGTTCCGCCAAAGTCCATGCGTGGATTTTCGATCGAGCCCAGCGCGGACGGCGGAACCGCGACCCGCATCGTTCCCGACGCCGCCGTTTGCGAGAACTGTCTCGACGATCTGTTCGATCCGGACAGCCGCTTTTATCTCTATCCCTTCGTCAATTGCACGCATTGCGGGCCGCGCTACACGCTGACGCGGCGTCTGCCCTATGATCGGCCGCAGACCTCGATGGCCGGCTTTCCCATGTGCGCCGCCTGCGCGCGGGATTATCGCGATCCGCTGAACCGGCGGTTTCACGCGCAGCCGATCGCCTGTCCGCGGTGCGGGCCGAAACTGGATTCGTCGATCGACGACATCGTGGCTCTGCTTCGCGCCGGCGGCATTGTCGCGCTGAAGGGGATCGGCGGCTATCATCTCATCTGCGACGCGCGCAACGAGCGCGCCGTCACGGAGCTGCGTCGTCGCAAGGGGCGAGACGCCAAGCCCTTCGCCGTCATGGCGGCCAATATCGCTTCCGCCGAGCGGATCGGCGCTGTTCAGCGAGGCAGAGCGCGCGCTGTTGCAATCGATGGCGCGGCCCATTGTCGTCGTGGACAAAGCGCGGGAGCTGGCGCCGTCGCTCGCGCCAGGCCTGTCGCGGATCGGCGTCGTTCTGCCCTATGCGCCGGTTCATCACTTGTTGTTCCATGCGGCGGCGGGAAGCCCGACAGGATCGCGCCTGGCGCGATGCGCCGCAAGACTTCGCGCTCGTCGCGACGAGCGCCAATCCGAGCGGCGAGCCGCTGATCACCGACGATGACGAGGCGCGCGAAAAACTCAAGGGAATCGCCGATCTCGTCGTCGGCCATGATCGCGCGATCCTCGCCCGCGCCGACGATAGCGTGATGACGATGATCGCCGGCGCTCCGGCCTTTCTGCGGCGCGCGCGCGGCTTCGTGCCGGAGCCGATCGAACTTGGCGACGATGGTCCCGACGTGCTGGCGCTCGGCGCGCATCTGAAGACGACGGTGACGGTGACGCGCGGAAGGGAAGCCTTCGTCTCCACGCATATCGGCGGGCTGACGGATCGCGCGACGATCGCGTTCCATGAGGAGACCGCCCTGCGCATGCTCGACATTCTCGACGTGCGGCCGGACATCGTGGCTTGCGATCTCCATCCCGATCTCGTCACGACGCGCATGGCGGAGGCGCGCGGCTTGCCGGTGTTTCGCGCCCAGCATCATGCCGCGCATGTCGCGGCGATCGCCGCCGAACACAAGATCGACGGCCCGCTGCTCGGCGCCGCGCTCGACGGCCATGGCTATGGCGACGACGGCGGCGCCTGGGGCGGCGAGTTGATGCTGATCGACAAGGGTTCCTGGCGCCGCGTCGGGCATTTGGCGCCGCTGCCCTTGCCGGGCGGCGACCGCGCCGCGCGCGCGCCCTGGCGCATGGGCGTCGCGGTTCTCGCGCGGCTTTCGACGCGGGGGCGAGGCGCGCGAGCCGCTTTCCGCGATATAGCATCGCGGCGGATGTCGCGCGCCTCGCCGCCGCGCCCGGCGCCGCGCAAACGACGAGTCTCGGCCGCATGTTCGACGCGGCGGCGGCGATTCTTGGCGTGCGGCTGGAGCAGCAATACGAGGGGCAGGCGGCGATGGAGCTCGAGGCGTTGTGCAAGACGCCGCGCGCGCTGGCGGGCGGCTTCTCGATAGAGAACGACGTGCTCGATCTCGCTCCGCTGTTTCGCGCGCTGCTGGACGCAGGGACTCTCCGCGCGAGAGGGCGCCGAGCTGTTTCATGGAACGCTGATCGAAGCGCTCGCCGCCTGGATCGGCGGCGCCGCGCGGCGCCTGGGCCAAACGCGCGTCGCGCTCGGCGGGGGCTGTCTGATGAACGCGGCGCTCGCGGAGGGTCTTTCGCGACGCCTGCGCGAGCAGGGGATCGAACCCCTTCTGGCGCGAAAAATTCCATGCAACGACGGCGGCCTGTCGCTCGGACAGGCGTTTCTCGCGCGCGCGGCGAGCGCGTGAGCTTAGTGGAGGCGAAGCGATGTGTCTTGCGATACCCGCCCGCGTGATCGAGCTTTTGCCGGACGAGATGGCGCGCGTCAGTCTCGACGGCGTTGTCATCAATGCATCGGTGGCGCTGGTCGAGGATGTCGCCATTGGCGATTATGTCGTGCTGCATGTCGGCTATGCGCTCGCGAAAATCGATGAGGACGAAGCGTTGCGCACGCTGGCGCTGCTGCGCGAAGCGGCTTTGCTCGGAGCCGACGCATGAAACATGTCGATGAATATCGCGACGGAAAACTGGCGCGCGATCTCGCGCGGCGCATCGCGGCGGAGGCGCGAGCGGATCACTCCTATCGCTTCATGGAGTTTTGCGGCGGGCACACCCATGCGATTTCGCGCTATGGCGTCGAGGATTTGCTGCCCGCCAACATACGCATGATCCATGGCCCCGGCTGTCCCGTCTGCGTGCTGCCGATGGGCCGCATCGACGACGCGATCACGCTCGCCAAGCGGCCGGAAGTGACGCTCTGCACCTATGGCGATCTGATGCGCGTGCCGGGCTCGAACGGATCGAGCCTGCTCAAGACCAAAGCGGCGGGCGCCGACATACGCATGGTCTATTCCACGCTCGACGCCATCGCGATCGCTTCGAACGAACCCGAGCGTCAGGTGGTTTTTTTCGCGATCGGGTTCGAGACGACGACGCCGCCAACCGCGATGGCCATTCGTCTCGCCCAAAAGAAGCGGCTGACCAATTTCACGATTTTCTGCAACCATGTGCTGACGCCCTCGGCGATCCAGAAAATTCTGGAGGCGAGCGATCCAGACGCCGTGGAAATCGACGGATTCATCGGGCCCGCGCATGTCTCGACCATCATCGGAACAACGCCCTACCAACGCTTCGCGACCGAGTTTCATAAGCCCGTCGTCGTCGCCGGCTTCGAGCCGCTGGACGTCGTACAGGCGATTTTGATGTTGGTGCGTCAGGTCAATGAGGGTCGCGCCGAAATCGAGAACCAATATATTCGCGCGGTGTCGGCGGAGGGCAATCGCAAGGCGCTGGCGGAGATCGCCGATATTTTCGAGACGCGGGAAAGCTTCGAATGGCGAGGCCTTGGAGAAATTCCCGATAGCGCGCTGCGCTTGCGCGAGTCTTATGCGCAATTCGACGCCGAACGGCGCTTTACGATCGTCACGCAATCGGCGCGCGACAATCCCGCCTGTGAATGCGGCGCCATCCTGCGTGGCGTGAAGCGCCCACGAGATTGCAAGCTATTTGGCGCGGCTTGCACGCCGGAGACGCCGATGGGCGCCTGCATGGTGTCGTCGGAAGGCTCCTGCGCCGCTTATTGGGCCTACGGCCGATTTCGCGACCGCGAGACAGGCTTTCAACGGGTGGGCGCGCCATGAACAAATACGAACCGCTCGGCCGCAAGCTCGATCTTCGTTCCGGCCGCGTCGATCTCTCGCATGGGTCGGGCGGGCGCGCGATGGCGCGGCTCATCGCCGATGTTTTTCACAAGGCGTTCGACAATGATTTTTTGCGCGCTGGCAACGATCAGTCGGTCTTCGACATCGCCGGCGGGCGCATGGTGATGACCACGGACGGCTATGTCGTGTCGCCCCTGTTTTTTCCCGGCGGCGACATCGGGGAACTGGCCGTCAACGGCACGATCAACGACATCGCCATGGCCGGCGCGAAGCCGCTTTACATGTCCGCGAGCTTTATCATCGAGGAAGGCTTTTCGCTCGCCGATCTCGCGCGCATCGCGCAAAGCATGGGCGACGCCTCGCGCGCGGCCAATGTGCCGATCATCACCGGCGACACCAAGGTGGTCGAGCGCGGCAAGGCCGACGGCGTTTTCATCTCCACGGCCTGCGTTGGCGTCGTTCCCGCGGGGCTTTATCTTTCGGGCGACCGGGCGCGCCCCGGCGACGTCATTTTGCTGTCGGGCTCCATCGGCGATCACGGCGTCGCCGTCATGTCGAAGCGGGAGAATCTTTCGTTTGAAACGCAAGTGCTGTCCGACACCGCGGCGCTGCATGATCTTGTCGCGATCATGGTCGAAGCCGCCGGCGCGTCGATCCGGCTGATGCGCGATCCCACCCGCGGCGGCTTGGCGGCGACGCTGAATGAGATCGCGCATCAGTCTCGGGTCGGCGTTCGCATCGAGGAGGCGGCTGTTCCGGTGCGGCCGCAGGTCGCGGCGGCTTGCGAACTGCTTGGTCTCGATCCGCTGTTCGTCGCCAATGAGGGCAAGCTCGTGGCGTTCGTCGCGCCCGAGGCGGCGGAAAAGTTGTTGGCGGCGATGCGCGCGCATCCGCTTGGCCACGACAGCGCGAGGATCGGCGAGGTGATCGAGGACGATCATTGCTTCGTGCGGATGACGACGGCCTTTGGCGGCGGACGCATCGTCGACTGGCTTTCGGGCGAGCAATTGCCGCGAATTTGTTGAGCGGGCGACGCGGCGCATCTGAAGCGCGTGAACCGCGGTTTGGCGAACTCAACGCGCTGTATGCGGAAGATTCTCGGTCCCCAGGCGACGGCGCTCGCGTCGACAGCGCCATTCAACCCGCTCAATGTGGCGATTGTCGCGGTCGAGGCGCGGGCCAAGGTACGGCCAGTTCCAGGGCACGGCGGCCAAAATCGCGTTTCGATTGATCTTGCCGGGACGATCGTAAATCCATCCATTGAGATCATCGGCGGCAAGCATCGCCAAGACACGGTCAGGCTTTGGATCAATGTCATGAGAGGCGACGATATTCATAACAATTTGTCCCTTCGTCGCGAGGCGCGAGCGCACCGTCTGGCAGACATCGGGGTCGAATTGCTCGTCGAAGCGCATGCCGGGCGCGCCTATATCGATTCCGATTGCGTCGAAGCGAGCTCGTTGCCTCGCGAGATAGTCGCGGAAATCGTCGACGACGCAAACCACCTCGCTTGGCAGGCCAAAAAATTGACGCGCAATGTCAAAGCTCAATGGATTGTCGTCCACAAGGGTGACGCGCTTTCCCTGGAGCTGAAGCATTGTCGCGAGCGAACCGGCGGCGCAGCCCAGCAACAGCACGTCACATGCGGGCCATAACAAGCGCGCCATGAGATGCACGTAAGCGAATAGACTGATCCCATCCGGCGTCGCCTCGGACTGAAACACGCCATCTTCAAAATAGGAACGCGCGCCTGTCTCCCGGTTTTCGATGATGGCGATTTCGCCACGTCGCCCGTCGAAAGTCGCAAGGGACCGCATTCCAGCACCTGTCTCATTTCTTCGATGCTTGAGGGTGACGCGGCGCCGATTGCTTGGCGTATGCCGCGTTCAATTTTGGACGAGCGCGAGGAGGCCTTTCAAAAGGGCGATTGGCTCGGGCGGACAGCCGCGAATGTGGAGGTCGACGGGGATCACCTCGGAGACCGCGCCGACGCAGGCATAGCCGCCGGCGAACACGCCGCCATTAAAGGCGCAATCGCCGACGGCGACGACCCATTTCGGATCGGGCGTCGCCGCATAAGTCCGCTCCAGCGCCTCGCGCATGTTCTTTGTCACGGGACCCGTCACCAGGAGAACGTCGGCATGTCGCGGCGACGCCACGAAACGCAATCCGAATCTTTCGAGATCATAAAACGCGTTCGCGAGCGCGTGAATTTCGAGTTCGCAGCCATTGCACGAGCCGGCGTCGACTTCACGGATCGACAGGGTGCGGCCGAGCCTGCGACGGCTCGCCTTGTCAAGCGCGCTCGCAAGCTCCGCGACCGCGGCTTCGTCCGACGCCGGAGCGGGCTCGGTCAACGGCGAACGAAGCAACCCCTGGAACAGAAACTTGCGCATAAGCGCCTTTCCCCTATAGGTCGTGCCCCGAATAGGAACAGTTGAACGATTTATTGCAGAGCGGAAAATCCGCGACGATATTCCCCTCGATCACCGCTTCAAGCAGCGGCCATTGAAACCATGACGGATCGCGCAGATGACAGCGCTGCACGGCGCCCGAGGCGCGTCCAAGTCTCACCCAGACGAAAATGTCGCCGCGAAAACCCTCGATAAGCGCGGCGCCTTCGCGGGTCTCGCTCGCCTCGGGCAAACTCTCGATCCGAATTCGGCCCGTCCGGCATCTTGTCGAGAATCTGCTCGATCAGCCCGAACGACGCCTTGATCTCGTCGAAACGCACCCAGATCCGTGCATCGACATCGCCCGCATGGGCCGATCCGACCTTGAAGGAGAGTTCCGGGTAAGGCGCATAGCCCGGCGCGCGCCGCGCATCGAAGCCGCGGCCAGAGGCGCGTCCAATGACGCCGCCGCAGCCATATTGTTTGACCAGTTCGGGACGCAGAAAGCCCGCGCCGACCGTGCGATCCTGTATCGACGTGGTGTCGCCATAAAGGTCGATGAAGCGAGGAATGATTTTTTTCGCGCCGCTCAGCAAGGCGTGCAGCGCCACGACGCCTTCCATGGTCAAATCGTCGACGACGCCGCCTGGGACGATACGGTCCATCATGAGCCTGTGGCCGAAACACAGGCGCGAGGCTCGAAGAACCCGTTCGCGGAGAATGCTGGCGTGCGTGTGCATCAGCGAAAAGGAGGCGTCGTTGCAGATCGCGCCGATGTCGCCGATATGATTGGCGAGACGTTCAAGCTCGGCCATCAAGGCCCGCAGGTAAACGGCGCGGCGCGGAACCTTGATTTCGAGCGCGGATTCGACGGCGTTGGCGAAAGCGAGGGCGTAGGCGACGGTGCTGTCGCCGGAAACGCGGCCCGCGAGACGCGCGGCGCGATCGATCGGCGCGTCGACCATCAATTGCTCTATGCCCTTATGGACGTAACCGAGCCGTTCCTCGAGGCGGACGACGACTTCCCCATTCGCTGAAAAACGGAAATGGCCAGGCTCGATAATGCCGGCGTGCACGGGCCCCACCGGGATTTGATGGAGCGGCGCGCCTTCCGCGGCGAGGAAGGCGTAGGCGTCTCCCGATGCTTCGGACGGCTCCGGCTTCGCGCCGGGATGTCGCACGCCCCAACGGCCGTGATCGAGCCAAGCGCCTAACATCGGACGATCCGTCCGCTTCAAGTCCATAAATGTCGCGAATCGCGCGTTCGAGCCGCAAGGCGGGCGGATGCATGTGGGCGACGGAGGGAAAACGTCCGTTGGGACATTCGATGCTGACAATCCCGATGTCCGAGAATTCATGATCCAATAAGAGCATGTGAACATCGGCGCCATCGCTCCATAGGCCCAGCATGTCGCCCTGGCCCTTGCTGATTTCTCGGATCGCGCGCAGCCAGCTGGTGTGATCGACGACATGACGCGGCCAAGGGCGGGATTGCTCGATTCCGCGCCCGCCTCGCATCGTCTCTCGAAGCGATATCATGTCGTGTCCCTTGCTCCTTCCAAGACTTATTCAACGAAGACCTATCCAAGCAGTCCCGCGACATTCTGAAACCAAACCGCGATGTGAGGCTCCAGCCAGATTCCCATCAGCAACACCAGCGCAAGATGCAAGAAGAGCGGGACGACCGAGGCTTCAACCTCGCCGACCGAGTCCGACGGCTCCCCAAAGGCCAATCCGATAACGCGCATCAACAATGCGCCAAACGCGACGAGCAAACCGAAAGCGAGCGGGATGGCGAGCAGCGGCTGGCGCGCGAATGTCGAACTCACGACCAGAAACTCGCTCATGAAGACGCCGAACGGCGGCAGGCCGGCGATGGCCATGACGCCGGCGACAAGCCCCCAGCCGAGCACCGGATGGCTTTCGGTCAGCCCTCGGATATTGGCGATCTTCTGCGTGCCCTTGACCTGCGCGATATGGCCGACCGCGAAAAAGATCGCCGACTTGGTCAGACTATGCATCGTCATGTGAAGAAGTCCGGCGAAATTGGCGAGCGGTCCGCCCATGCCGAAAGCGAAGGTGATGATGCCCATATGCTCGATGGACGAATAGGCGAACAGTCGCTTGATGTCGTCGCGGCGGTAGAGCATGAAGCCGGCGAATATCAGCGACGCAAGGCCGAGCGCAATCATGAGCGGGCCTGGCGCTATCGCCGCGGCGTTGGCCGCGAGCAGCATTTTGAAGCGCAAAACCGCATAGAGCGCGACGTTGAGAAGAAGACCGGACAGAACCGCCGAGATTGGCGTCGGTCCTTCCGCATGCGCGTCCGGAAGCCATGCGTGCATGGGCACGAGGCCAACTTTCGTCCCATAGCCCAACATCAGAAAGACGAAAGCGACATTGAGCAGTCTTGGACTGAATGCCGCCGCGTGCCGCATCAAGGAGGTCCAGACCATCGCGTCATAGCCCTCTCCGAGGACCGGCTCCGCCGACATATAGACGAGGATCGTGCCGAACAGAGCAAGCGCGATGCCGACGCTGCCGAGGATGAAATACTTCCAGGCCGCCTCCAGCGCTTCGGGCGTGCGATAGATGCCGACCATCAACACCGTTGTCAGAGTGGCGAACTCGATCGCCACCCACATCAGGCCAATATTGTTGGCGAGCAGCGCCAGATTCATGGCGAACATCATCGACTGATACATGGCGTGATAGAATCGCACATGGGTCGGCTTTAATTTTCCCGCCTCGATTTCGTGACCGATATAGCTCGCGCTGTAGGCGCTCGTCGTGAACCCTATGAAGGTCGAGAGCACGACGAAAACAACGTTTAGATCATCGACAAAGAGATAATTGCTCGCGGCCGGTCGATCGAACAGCAGCGCCACCGCGAAAAGGAAGACCGCGCCTGACGAAATGAGGTTGATGCGCGACGTCAGGCGATAGCCGGACGGAAACGCGAGAACGAGCGCCGACAGCGCCGGGATAATCAGCAGCGCGTCGACGGGCTGGACGGCGAAGCCATTCATCGACCGCCTCCGCGAACACGGTCGAGCTCCTGGACATCGACGGTGTCGAAACGCTCGCGGATGCGAAACAGAAATATTCCGATCACGATGAAGGCGATCAAAACGGAAAAGGCGACGCTGATCTCGACCACGAGCGGCATGCCCTTGGCCCCGGTCGCGGCAAGAATGAGCCCGTTCTCGAGCGACATGAAGCCGATCACCTGGCTGATCGCGTTGCGGCGCGTCACCATCATGAGCAGTCCGAGAAGCACGACCGACAGCGCGAAGGCGACATCTTCGCGCGCCAGCGGGTCGGCGGCGGCGGTGGCCGGCAGCATGACGACGAGAGACAAGGCGACGAGACAGATGCCTAGAAGCATGGTGACGCCGACGCCGCCGACGACTTCGATATCGCGGTGGATTCTCAGCCGCACCATGATCCGCTGAAGACTGAGCGGAATGATCGTCGCCTTGAAAACGATCGCGATCGCCGCCGTCAGAAAGAGGTGGGGAGAGTGCTGAGTATAAGCCTGCCACGCGACCGAGAGCGATAAAACGACGGCGTGCAGGGTGAAGATGTTGATCAGCCCGGTCATGCGATCTTGATAGAGCAGCATGAAGCTGATCAGAACGAGGCCGCCGGCGAACAGATGCGCGACGTCGAACGCCAGTGTTCCCATCACAAGCTCCGTGACACGAAAAGCAGCAGCGTGCCGAGAAGCCCCAGCATCAGCGCCGCTCCGAGGAAGTCGGGCACGCGAAACACGCGCATTTTCGCGGTCGAGACTTCGAACAGCGCCAGCAGGAAGCCGCCGACCGCCAATTTGGCGACAAACGCGACCGCGCCAAACGCCATGGCGCGGAAATCAGCTCCGTGCGGGGCGAGGCCCCACGGCGCGAAGATGCAAGCGATCAAGGAAACGTACAAGAGCAGCTTCAAGGCCGAAGCCAATTCGATCACCGCGAGATGGCGTCCGGAATATTCGAGCACCATCGCTTCGTGCACCATGGTGAGCTCGAGATGCGTCGCCGGATTGTCGACGGGGATCCTGCCATTCTCCGCGATCGCGACAATGACCAGGCCGATCAGCGCCAGGCCGTATGACACGCGCAATTCGATATGTGAGAGCATATGGAAGGCGATTTCGGACAGCTGAGTCGAGCCCGCGATGAGAGCGACGACGAAAACGATCATGATCATCGCGGGCTCGGCGAGGGAAGCGAACATCATCTCGCGGCTCGAGCCAATGCCGCCGAAACTTGTGCCGACATCCATGCCGGCGAGCGCGAGAAAGAACCTGGCGCTTCCCAAAAGAGCGGTGATGACGATAAGGTCGGCCGACCAGTTGAACATCAGCCCCGTGGCGAATGTCGGGACGAGCGCCGCGGCGACCCATGTCGCGGCGAAGATCAAATAGGGCGCCGAGCGAAACAACCAGGAGGCGTTGTCCGCGAGGACGACCTCCTTGCGCATCAGTCTGAGCAGATCGCGGTAGGGCTGGAAGATCGATGGTCCGCGCCGACGCAACAGCCGGGCCTTCGCCTTGCGTGTGAAGCCCAGCAGGAGCGGCGCCAGCGACAGCACCAAAATCATTTGCGCGGCCTGAGCGGCGAGATCGGAGATTAGGGCCATATCGCGATCACCAAAAGCAGACCGACCAGCGCGATGAAAACCAGGCCGAGATATTCCTGAATCGTCAGATAGTTCATACGATTCAATTGATCCGCGCAAAAATCGACGCCTCGCAGGATCGGCGTGTATATGCCGTCCCAGACGCGGTCGTGGACTTCAATGCCGAACCGCGCGGGACGAGTGTCGCCGGGCGGCGGCATATCCAGATGGTCGCGCGCGACAAATGCGACATTCCCCAGGGTCCGGCGGATCGGCTGAGCGAAACTGCTGCCGGTATATTGGGTCGCGGGGCTCGGGTCGGGATAGCCGCAATCCCATGCGGGGCCGCGCCGTATGGCTTTCGAGCCGAATTGGCGAACAATCAACGCGGCGACGGAGGCCGAGAAGACGATGAAGACAAACACCAGCAGGCCATTGTAGGAGCTGCGGCTCTCGGCGATCGGCACGATCGACATCCAGGGAATGTCGCCTTGGGTCGGCACATGGCCGCCGACGAACAGCTTCGCGGCCGGCGTGATCGTATCGATCATATAGCTCGGAAAAAGACCCGCCAGCAGACATAAGGGCCAATAGACCGGACATCGCCGAAAGCGACCATGGATCCGTCTCTTGCGCGCTCTTGGCCGCGATTGATCGAGCGCGCCCCAGAAAGGCGATGCCGTATGCGCGAACAAAGCATCCCGCGCACAGCGCCGCGCTCAGCGCCAGGGCGACGCCCACGGCGGGAACCAAGAGTTTTAGACTCCATTGCGGCAGCGATGGGCTGAGCAGAACAGCCTGGAAGACGAGCCATTCCGATACGAAGCCATTGAGCGGCGGCAGCGCGGAAATCGCCAGGCAAGCTCCGAGAAACACGAAGGCCGTGCGGGGCATGGAATGAATGAGCCCGCCGAGGCGTTCGATGTCGCGCTCGCCGGTGGCGTCCTGCACGGCCCCCGCGCCAAAGAACAAAAGGCTCTTGAATAGAGAATGATTGAACACATGGAAAAGCGCGGCGGTAAAAGCCAGCGCCGCCGGCAAGGCCATGCCATTCGCCTTGAACGCCAGCGCCAAGCCGAGCGCGACGAAGATGATCCCGATGTTTTCGATCGTGCTGTAGGCGAGTAGCTTTTTCAAATCGCTCTGGATTGTCGCGGAGAGAATGCCGAGCATGGCCGTGATCGCTCCAAGCGTCAGCGGCGGCATGCTCCACCAGAACTCCGGCGGCCCGAGCAAATCGAAAACGATGCGAATGAACCCGTAGATGGCGACTTTGGTCATGACGCCGCTCATCAGCGCCGACACATGGCTCGGCGCGGCGGGATGAGCGAGCGGCAGCCAGATATGCAGGGGAACAAGCCCCGCCTTCGATCCGGCGCCCAGAAGAACCAGAGCCAACACGAGGCCGGACTTCCATGATGGGCCGTGCGCCGCGTCGCGGATATCCGCGAAGGAATACCCCCCGACGGACCCGGCGAGCAGCCCGAACGCCATCAACAGCGCGAGCGTCCCGAAGCTCGCCATGAGCAGATAAATGAAACCCGCCCGTCGGTTCTCGGCGTCATGATGGTGCGCCATGACGAGCGCCCATGACGAAAGCGACATGAACTCCCAGGCCACGAGAAAGCTGAATGCGTCGTCGGCCAGGAGCACGAGGTTCATGCCGGCCAGAAAGGCCGGGAAAAATGGCAGAATGCGAGAGGGATGCTTTTCGTGCGCGCCATAGCCGATCGCGTAAAGGCTGGCGGCCGCGCCCCCCAGGTTGACGATCGCGAGGAAGAACGCGCTCAGCACATCCATTCGGAAATGCGCGCCGATCCAAGGCAGGCCGAGCGGCAAGGCGGCCGTTAACGCCGCGGCGCTGCGAGGAACCACCGCGGCGACGAAAAGGATGACACTGAAACCAAAACAAAGACCATAAATGATCCGGGTCGCTTCGACGCTTCGCGCAAGGGCGACGGCCAGGCCCGCCGCGCCGAGCAGCGCGGCGATACTCAACAGGGCGACCGTCAGGGGCATCGTCGACTACCCTCCCTCGCGGCTTAACGGGGCGTCATCCGCCGCTTCATCCAGCTCGGCGGGTTTGCGCGCGGCGGCGGGTTTCTTAAACCGGACGCCGCGTCCCCCGTCCGAACCGACGATTCCTTCGCGAAGGAACTCGATGCCGATGCCCTCGAAAGCAGCGATCAGTTTGGTCAAGGAATCGACATTGCCCCGGATGAGATCTTCGCTCGTCTCCATCCGTTGAATGGTCGGAAGCGACAAACCCGAAAGTTCCGCCAGCTTGCGTTGATCCAGGCCGGCGAGCGCGCGCGCCGCTCGAAGCTGAGCCGCTGTTATCATGTCAGAACCATCAGTTATGCGCTGCGATATATGACTTATGAAGTCTATAACATAGGTGGATTCAACGCAAGAAAATTTGACGTTGACGAAGAGTTGAAGGCCGGCTCTCCGGGCGATGCATGGGGAACGATCGCCTTTGTCGAGGGGGCTTGGCGTCGCGCCCCAGGCCGCGATGAAGTTGCGTCGTCGCAATCGGCCATCGTGCCGCAAACCACCAGCAACAGCACTACCGCCAGGGGATGCGCCACCAAAATGAAGGAAATTTGCCCATGCGCCAACGGGACAACATCCGAAGTCCGCGCCAGCATCCCGATCTATTCTCCGCCCAGACGAAGACAGTCTCAATTAGACATTCGGCAGGTGACGGAATGGGTTCTCAACCGTCGCGCACAGGAAAAGCTCGCTTCAAAGTTCATCATCGGCGCGAGCGCATCGGCGGCTTCGGGAGCGACTTGCGCTGATTTCCACGCTGACGAATCCACCCTTCAATATTCGGCAAGAAAGGAGAGTTTCCCAGATGCGCGTTACTCCGATCATTTCCGAAACGGAATTCAAATCGCGCCTCGAGGCGGTGCTGAGCTCGGTTCCGCCTGGAGCGATCCGCGACTATTCATTCTTCGACATGCCAGCCAATCAGCCGCCCTGGTTCGACACTGGTCTTCGCCTTGAGGCGGGCGAGCGTGTGACGACCCTCGCGCGCGGCCGAACATGTCTCGATGGAACCGATCTCTGGTTTGGCCCTGATTTCCAAATTTGGCGCCGCATCGGCGAGCGGGGACAAATCTCGCGCGGCACGCGCGCTGGAAACACCTTCGCGGCGGAGGCCGCCGGGCCGTTATTCTTCGCGAGCTATTTCCCCGGCGAATGGTCGACGCGAACGGGCGATCTGGCGACGCCGCCCGAGGCATACGATCTCGTATCGGGCGATTTCACCATCCTCGTCATCCGCTGGCGCGTCGATCCGCTCGAAGGATTGCGCGCCCTGGCGGCGCATGGCGACGTGAACGGTTACATCAACGATGAGATCGACCGGCTCGCCAATCCAGTCACGCCGCCCAAGGATTGGAGCTACCTCTGGTTTTTGGGTCCAGCCGAAGTCTATCGTTCATTCGAACGCAATGGACGCGCGGGCGCGATCTGTTGCCGCACGCATCGCGACGCCGGTCTGCTCATCAAGGATACGCCGCTCGCCTTCGAGCCCGGCACGCGGCTGCGCTGGTCGTGGAAAGTCGACAAGCTGCCGTCGAAGCGGGGCGAGGACAGGCTTGAAACCCATGACTATCTCAGCATCGCGGTCGAATTCGATAATGGGCAGGACATCACTTATCTGTGGAGTTCCGAACTCCCGGTCGAAAAGAGCTTTCGCTGTCCGATTCCAACCTGGGCGGCGCGCGAAACGCATGTCGTCGTACGCTCCGGCGAGCAAGGTCTCGGCGAATGGCGCGACGAAGAGCGAGACGTCTTCGCGGATTACGCCGCGGCGATCGGCGGTCCGGCGCCCGCCAGGATCGTGCGCGTCTGGCTCATCGCCGTCAGTCTCTTTCAGGGCGATGAGGGCGAATGCCAATACAGCGACATCGCTTTTGTGACCGGCGACGGGATCGTGCCGGTGACGTGACCAGGCGAATCCATGAAAAAACGACATCAAAGCATCCAACGCATCAAGAAGAGAACGCTTACGCCGTTTTGCCTGACCACGGTCGACATCTCGAATGGCGAACGAGTCCGATCGCGGCGCCGAATGAGCCTCGAAACCTCGGGCACGATAATTCCCTTCGTCGAATTGTGACCAGATATTGGGACTTTGATCCCAATAGGGGCTGATGGCGGCCGCCGTCCCGTGACGCGGGCGATCGGGCGGGCGCTCGGCTGCATGACCGGCACGGCGTCGAAGTGGCCCTTGCGCAGGAAGCGCCACAGCGTGTCGCAGGAAACGACGACGCCGCGCTCGCGCAGCTCCGAAAGCAGCGCATGCAAGGTCAAATCCGACCTTCCCGCCAACATCACCATCGTGCCCCTGCCGCCCAAATGCCCGGAACTCAATCCAACCGAGAATGTCTGGCAGTTCCTGCGTGATAACTGGCTCTCCAACCGCGTCTTCAAATCCTAACGACGTCGTCGACCATTGCTGCGACGCATGGAACAAGCTCGTCGATCAGCCTTGGCGCCTCATGTCCATCGGGCCGCGCGATTGGGCCCATCGGTTCTGATCAGCGCGGGTTGGTATTAGTCAAAGTTTCCAAATCGAAATGCCGGTAGCTTGACGCAACAGAACGCCCGGCGTGGCGATCACGGATTCAAAATACGTATTCTCTCGAATTTGCCGCTAAAGCTGGCATCATATTTGTAAGCGTATTTCCTGCGATGGGGGATAGGCGCATGTCCGACCAGTCTCATCTCAAAGACGGAATCGCAACCCCCGTGCTTACGGTGATCGTGGCCTTAGTCTTTGTCTTGGTTTTGTTTTCTAAGTTTGTGGATTGGGTAGGTCCATCCTCCGGCGGCTTGGTCTCGCACGAGGTTGGAAAAGGCACATCGATGGCGCGATAGAAGCGTTTGGTCACCACACCCAACCCCACCGGCGGGCGATGGTTAGATAGCGGCTGCCGTGCGTTCAACGCGGTCCCCGTCACACCAACGGCGTTTTCCCGCGATCTAGTTTCAACCCGCTGGCGCGAGATGCGGTGATACGGGTAATCTCGTGGTTCGAGTTAACGGAGGCGTAACGATGAAGCGGCTGGAATTCACCTGCGAAGGCTGTGACTTAACCAGATATGTCACGCTGCCGCCAGGGGGCGAAACCGACGTGACGTTGGACGGTTGGGTCGCTCATCATGTCGTCATGCAGGAGAATGGCTCCGTGATATTCGAGAACTCGGCGGACCTATGCCCCGCCTGTGCGGAGAAAATGCGTCACGCCATCAACCCGGCGAACTGGCCAAGGATGGACCCCGCAGTGAGACAGTTCGCCAAGAAATCAGCCACCTAAATGGTCGCGCCGATACCCTTTACGCCTCATCCCACCGGCTCGGGGTGACCGGCTATCGTCGCATCGGGGGCGCTTTGGTGCTTGGATTTCTCGCCCGGAACGGGAATGGCGGCCAAGGTGATGGTCTCTGTGTTTGTCAAAAAAAGATCCATCAAATCCTGAAAGCTTCACACCCTTCAAGGGAAGAAAATTGTCGTCAGATTGGCGCCCGAGGAGACGAAACGCTGAATGCAAATCTAAAACATTGACTGACGCCCACACACTCGTAAGGTTGCGCATCTTTACCTTTGCAACGGAGATTCCATGACTATCAGCGCCGCGTCGCCCAGAGTCTGGGAAAGCGACCGTTTGTTTTACATGGGCATGTCCCTTGCAATGGCGCTCACCGTCTTCGCCGGCTTCGCTCCTACCTTCTTTCTCAAATTATTCTCTGACTTGCCGCCGCTGAGCCCGCTGTTGCATATGCATGGGTTGGCCTTCACTAGTTGGTATGCCCTCTTTTTTACCCAAACCGTGCTAATAGCAAACCAGCGGCCCGACGTTCATCGCAAATTGGGTATCGCTGGGGGCTCCCTAGCCGCGGTCATGGTCGTCCTCGGGGTTGCGGCGGCTGTCCATGCGATCCGTTCCAATCACACCCCGCCGGGGCTTGATCCGCGTTCATTCCTCGTGTTGCCGTTCTTCGGCATCTCGGTGTTCGCAATTCTTGTCAGCGTCGGCATCAGTTTCCGTAGGCGACAGGAGACTCATAAGCGTCTCATGTTGCTCGCAAGTATCGCTATGCTTGATGCTGCCATTGCGCGTCTACCGGGCGTCTTTGCTTTGGGGCCCATAGCCGCTTTCGGCATCCAAGACCTGTTCGTGATCACTGGCGTTGCGTATGACTTTGCATCGCGGCGGCGGATACATCCGGCTTATCTCTGGGGTGGTCTCTTCATTCTTCTGGCGCAACCCCTGCGGATTTTAGTTTCAACCACGCCGTGGTGGTTGGCGTTTGGAGATTGGATCAAGGGGTAAATCGACGCCCAGCACCGCCGAGCCGTTTTTTGCATTCGGAAGGCCAAGGGATGCCGGGTTTTGGTAAGAAGAAATCGGAAGTTCGGGGAAGCAACGCCGATTGGGTCAAAGCCATCGGCGTTGGATCAGGCGGACTCTTGTTCGGCTCCGTAATCCTTCGTCCCATCACCACGTCATGACTTCGGTCAGCATGGGTTTGGAAACTGGATTTTACGCCGGATACGGAGATAGCGGCGATGGCGATGGTCCCCGCGCCGCGACTTACCCTACCCTTACTTACAAAACTCCTCAATATGAAGCCCGCCAGCCATATAATGGCAGAGTAGCGGAGGGGGACTTATTAGTTTATAATTTATTGCCAGGCCATACATAAACATAGCTAGCATAATTGCTCCAAACAGAAAGGTTATTACTAACGATGCGTCCCAAGAATAATCTACTAATTTCGCTGCATATATTTTTATTCGGCTTTTGAAGTCCAGTGTTTCATGTCCGATCATAATTATTACTCCCCTTGCAGGAAGCCACCGCACGCCGTTTATGGCGCCTCAACAATGGGTATCTGGGGCGGAAGAGCGGGTTGAAAACACCCACCGGGAAAAATCGGGCCTTGGACCATGATGCATCGCAACCGCACCTACGCCAATCAGGGTCGGACCGAAGAAGAGCAAATCAAGGGCGCTTTTGATCGCCGCTACACACACTGCGACAACCGGAACACGCCCAGACCGGAAATTTTTCCGCTCATCGCCGGACAGTGATGATGGATCATGCAAATCGGGCCAAAAGAATCTAGAAGACCTCTTAAAGCCGAAGCGCCGTTCTTTTTTCTAAAATTGAAGCCTTACTGACATTTCCTGTTTTGAAAAAGCATTCTCAAAAGAAAAAGACCACCAGCGGATAGACGCGTTGGTGGTCTTTAGTTCGCTGGCGGGCACGCCCGAGGCTTTCAAGACACCATCCAGAGAATGTTTGTCCGTTGGTGTCGAGATATACGCCGCATTAACGCCGAAATCGACAAATCTCTGGGGGTGATCACTCACCAAGCTAGATGATCAGAGGCGTGTCAACGTTACAGCGCAAATGACGATCATAGCCAGCATGCAGATAGGGATAAGAAAACCAATCATTGTTTCCTCGCATCAGTTACGCTTTTCTTCGCATCACTTACACTTTTGACATACTTTTTTGACAGCTTCATGGCAGAGGCAGCTTCAGCGAAGTGATTATGTTTGTCGAACTCTTGACCATCCAATCGCGCCTCATCCCACCGGCAGGTCACGACCAGCCATCGCCGGATCGACATGGTTTTGGTGATCGAATTTCTCGCCCAGAACGGGAATGGCGGCTGGCGGTCTCGGCTCAATGATTATTGGATCGGCCTACCGGTACCCGCATCGGCCCTTTGGATTACGCGCCGCGATCCGGATTGTCCGCGCTCCACGCCAAGAATTTTCGCGCTCCAGATGCGGCTCCGGGCGCGTTGACGGGTCGTCAGACCCGCTCGGGCATGGGGTAGTGAACTCAGAAACACAGTCGTCGCGTTCGACCGCCAACGAGCCTGCGGTCGCGGAAACTGTCGCGGTTCAGTCGACCAACGTCGTCGCGCATCATTTTTGCGAAGGCCTTTGTCCCGCCGAAGATCGCGTCGAGCGAGCTTGTGCGGTCTCTATTGTCGGAGGCGACATCGAGCGTGGCGGGGCGCGAAGTTTTCGCCGCGATTTCTGCAAGAAGAGTGGACCGAAGTCGTCGACGCATGGCGTGTCGCTTCACGTCGAACGACTGGTCGCTAGAAGAATGTGACGATTACGTCTCTCGTAGCGCCGTCGGATTTTTGACGATCTCAATTCCGGCAACTGACGGAAAGCGCTGAATTTTGCATTTTTTGTCATTTTTTCCTTTTGAAGAAAAGAATGCATAAATTTCGCGAATTGTGGGGTAATTCCATAAGATGTATCACGTTGCTTGAAAGAATAAATAATTCCTGGAAACGACGAAAGGTGTTCCCATGGCCAATACGACGCCGGAGCTCGAGGCGCTCCTCATGCAGCGTTCGCTGACCGACGCGCGGCTTCTGGAGGCGGCGGAGGCGGCGGAGGACTTCCGGATCCTGCCGGACGCGACGGTGATCAAGATCGGCGGGCAGAGCATCATCGACCGCGGTCGCGCGGCCCTGTACCCGCTCGTGGACGAGATCGTCGCCGTCCGCAAGACCCATAAGCTGCTTATCGGGACCGGCGCGGGCACAAGAGCCCGACACCTATACTCGATCGCGGCGGGACTTAACCTGCCGGCGGGCGTGCTCTCGCAGCTTGGCGCCTCGGTCGCCAATCAGAACGCCGTGATGCTGGGGCAGCTTCTCGCGAAATACGGCATCTCCGCGGTCGATGGCGCCGGGCTCTCGGCGGTGCCGCTCTACCTCGCCGAGGTGAACGCCGTCGTCTTCAGCGGCATGCCGCCCTACGGCCTCTGGATGCGGCCCGCCCCCGATGGCGTCATCCCGCCCTACCGCACCGACGCGGGGTGCTTCCTCCTCGCCGAGCAGTTCGGCTGCAAGGCGATGATCTTCGTCAAGGACGAGGACGGCCTCTATACCGCGAACCCGAAAACCTCGAAGAGCGCCACCTTCATCCCGAAGATCTCGGTTGACGAGATGAAGGCGCGGGGGCTGCACGAACTCGATCCTCGAGTTCCCGATGCTCGACCTGCTCAAGGCGTCCCGCCACATTCGCCAGCTGCAGGTTGTGAACGGCCTCGTCCCCGGCAACCTGACCCGCGCGCTCGCCGGCGAGCACGTCGGCACCATCATCACCGCGAGCTAGGAAGCCACTGTCATGACCGACCATGCCAACAACATCAAACACGTCGCCTCGCCGCTCGCGCGCCAGACCCTCCTCGATGGCGAACTCACCCGCCCCGTCGCCGGCCGTCGCCCGGTCCGAATCCTCCCCTGGCTTCAGGTCGTGAAAATCGGCGGCCGCTCCATCATGGATCGCGGCGCGGAAGCGATCCTCCCGGTCGTGGACGAGCTCCGGAAACTCCTGCCCGAGCATCGTTTGCTGATACTGACGGGCGCCGGCATCCGCGCCCGCCACCTCTATGGCGTCGGCCTCGACCTCGGCCTGCCCGTTGGGTCGCTCGCCCCGCTCGCCGCGAGCGAGGCCGGTCAGAACGGCCACATCCTCGCGTCGCTGCTCGCGCCGGAGGGCGTCTCCTACGTCGAGCACCCCACCGTCGCGAACCAGCTCGCGATCCACCTCACCTCGGCCCGCGCGGTCGTGGGCAGCGCCTTTCCTCCCTATCACCACCACGAGTTCCCGACCTCGCGCATCCCAACTCACCGGGCTGACACGGGCGCGTTTCTGCTCGCCGACGCGCTCGGAGCGGCCGGCCTGACGATCGTGGAGGACGTGGATGGCGTGTATGACGCCGATCCCAAGGGGCCCGGCGGGGAGCAGGCCAAGTTGCTCCGCGAGACGAGCGCCGCCGATCTCGCGAAGCACGAGGGCTCGCTGCCGTTCGACCGCGCGCTGCTCGAGGTCATGGCGACCGCGCGCCACCTCGAGCACGTGCAAGTCGTGAACGGGCTCGCGCCGGGTCGGATCACCGCCGCGCTGCGTGGCGAGCATGTCGGGACGATCATTCATACTGGCGCGCGCGCGGCCTGAGCGCGCTCGCCCCGGCCGCGCCGATCAGGCGCCTCCGCGGGGCTGTGTCGGCGCGGCGGCGTCCCTCCTATCGCGACGGCCACGATCCGGGATTCAAACGCCGCCCAGGCGATGTGTCGTTGCGCGCGGCCTCTGCTGGATGACGCGCGGGCGACGGCTCGCGCGCGACTATGAAAAGCACATCGATGTCCATGATCCACGTCGCACGTGGAAGGCTCCTCTTGCGAGGCATCGCTCATCGAACGGAATTCTCAAAGGGACTCTAAAAAGCCGGCTACGTTCATTGTCGCCAAATAAGGATAATGGCCTCGCGCCCTGCCATTGTCTTCTTCTTGCAAAGCGCTAGCTTTAGCTTTTGAATCCGCGTCGATAGGCGTATGGTTTTGGCCGACCCATTTTTTAAATGATCGGCGCCGATTTGAGAAGGCGAGGACACAATGAAAATCAAAGCAGCCCTCTTTGCGGTGGCCTTGATGGCCGCCATGTTAGCGCCGCCCGTGTCTCGAGCAACTGCTATGCCGAGGCTTGATCCCGATATCGTGAAGACCGAGACATCCAGCCATATTGAAAAGGCTTGGTGGCGCTATTATTATCGCCCGCATTATTATCATAGATGGCGTCATTACTACTACTATCCCCGCTATCATTACTATCATCGTTATCACTACTACCGTCATTATCACTACTACCATCGCTGGCACCACTATCGTCGCTGGCATCATTGGCATCGCCGCTATTGGTGGTGACGCCAGCGTGACGAGCAGATAACGGCGACGCTAAGCGTCGGCCACTGGGAATTTCGGGCCCCGCGCTCATATGCCGAGCGCGGCGAGGCAAGTGACGTTCGTCGTGTTTCAAAGATAAACAAGGAGTTGGACATGCGCGCTACATTCAGAACGGGTGTCACGGCCGCGCTGTGCGCCGCCGCGGCGGCGACGACTTTCGCGGGCAATGCGTCGGCGGGGCCAATCGGCATCGCGAGTTCGCCGGTTATCAAGGCGCCATCGGCCGCGGAGCAAATCTACTATCGCCGTTATGGCGGCCGGTATTATCGCCGTGGATACGCTTACGGGCCTCGATACTATTATGGCCGCCCGGCTTACGGCTATGGCTATGGTACGGTATCCCTATGCTTATCCCGTTGTGCCGGTACCGTTGCCCGTGCCCTTTTTTGGATGGTGAATGGACAGCGGTTCCTTCTCGCCCACGCGGCGCGAAAAGTCATAAGACAAGCAAGTTTCGCGGAAAGCTCTTGACCTTCGTGCGGGTCTCGAACCGGTTCGGGGCCTTGTCGCCTATTTCTCCGCCCGCTCGCCTGCGCGGCGCGTTCCGACTTAACTTGCCGCGCGCCGGTTCCGCCTCTATGTTGCCGGCCGACTTCAGCGCTCACGAGAGGCTCGCAATGAGGCGCAAATTCGCTGTTTTGGCTTTGCTGCTGACGGTCGGCGCGCAGCTATCGGGCTGCGACAAATGCGGCGGCTGGGAAGAAATCCGCTCGCCGATTCCGGTGAAGACCTGCGCTGGCGACGCCGCGCGCTGAAAACCTCTCCGCACATAACCCTTCGCCGTGGCGAACTCGAAGCGTGGCAGGCGCGATGACCGTTTTTTCTGGCGCGACGACCCGGGCTTCGCGCTTTCTGGAAATGAAACGGCGGGGAGAGAAAATCGTCGTCGTCACAGCCTATGACGCCCCGACCGCGCGGATCGAGGCGCGGGCTGGCGTCGATATCATCCTGGTCGGCGACAGCGTGGGCGTCAACGTGCTCGGCTATGCCCATGAGCGCGAGGTGACGCTGGCCGATATGGCCCACCATATCGCCGCCGCGCGGCGCGGCGCGCCAGATATCTATCTGATCGGCGATCTGCCCTTCGCGACCTATGAAAATAGGCCGCAAGCGCTGGCGAGCGCGAGGGCGCTGCGCGACGCCGGCGCCGATTGCATCAAATTCGAAGGGGCGCGGCCCGAGCTTGTCGCGGCGCTAAAGGACGCCGGCTTCGACGTCTGTTGCCATCTCGGGCTCGAATCTCAGCACCAGCTCCAAAAGGGCCGCCGCGGAAAGACCGCGCAAGCGGCGCGCGAACTGCTCCATGACGCGATGGCGCTCGACGCCGCCGGCCAGGATTTCATCGTGCTGGAGCTGATCCCGGTCGAACTCGCCGAACGCATCACGCAAGCTTCGCGCGCGCCGACGATTGGCATCGGCGCCGGCGCCGGCGCCGACGGGCAGGTGCTGGTCGTCCATGATCTCGCGGGGGTCACCGAGCGGGAATTCAAGCACAATCGGCGTTATGGCGCCGTTGGGGAGACGCTGCGCGCCGCGGTCGCCGCCTATGCGGAGGATGTGCGCGCGGGGCGGTTTCCCGCCGCCGAGCACGGCTTTCACATGGCTCCGGAGGAGCGCGCCGCGTTCGAGCGCGAAGGTGGGGCATGAGCGCCGCGCCCATTGGTCTGCTGCTCGTCAATCTCGGCACGCCCGACGCGGCCGACGTCCCATCGGTGCGGCGATTCCTCGCGCAGTTTCTGTCCGACCCGCGCGTTGTCGAAATCCCGCGTTTCCTGTGGCTGCCGCTGCTGCATGGCGTCATTCTCAACACCCGCCCGGCCAAATCGGCCAAGGCCTATGCGCGAATTTGGAATGACGAGACAGGCGAAGGCCCACTCAGGGCGATCACGAGGATGCAGGCCGAAAAGCTCGGCGTTCTCGCGCAAGGCGGCGCGCTGGGTTCGGCGCCCATAATAGTCGATTACGCGATGCGCTATGGCGCGCCGGCGCTTTCGACCGGGATCGAGGCGCTTTGCGCCAAGGGCTGCGAGCGCGTTCTCGTGCTGCCGCTTTATCCGCAATACGCCGCCTCGACCACGGCCACTGCCTTCGACGAAATCGCGCGCGTGCTGGGCAGGATGCGGCGCCAGCCGACGCTTCGCTTCGCTCCGCCCTATTTCGATGACGCCGCCTATATCGAGGCTCTGGCGCAAGGGATGCGCGAGGGGCTGGCGGCGCTGGATTTTCAACCGGAGGTTATCGTCGCCTCCTTCCACGGCCTGCCGCGGTTCCAGATCGACAAGGGCGATCCCTACAGAACCCATTGCGAAACCACGTGGCGACTGCTGCGCGAGGCGATGGGGTTAAACGAGCGACAATTGCGTTTGTCGTTCCAGTCGCGGTTCGGGCGCGCGAAATGGCTTGAGCCTTACACCGCCGACACAGTGGCCGAACTCGCCAAATCCGGCGTGAAGCGCCTCGCCATGGTCGCGCCGGGCTTCTCGGCCGACTGTCTGGAGACCATCGAGGAATTGGGCGTCGACATCCGCGATCTGTTTTTGGAGGCCGGCGGCGAGAAATTCGCGCGCATTCCCTGTCTCAACGATGGGGAGGCGGGGATGCGGCTACTTGCGACGCTAGCGCGGCGCGAACTGGCGGGATGGGCATAAAGGAAATTCGCCGCCAACATTTTGGTAACGAATGCGCCGTGGATTTCCGCCGTGCCTGATTCGGACCGGCTTTGTCCTCACGCCGCGCCATATTTCCCGTCGTGGGACGCCTGTTCGCGCATTGCGTTAACGAACCGGCGACAATTTTCGCAGCCGTCGCCCCTGCCGCGCTCGCGACGATCCGTGGAATCGCGGAACGATCTCAAACGCCCCGAAAATGGTCCAGAGAATGACATGGGCGCTGGCTCGACACCGTGGCGCGCGGTGGTTCGAAGCCGACGGGATTAACTATTGCTGCTGGTTGTCATTTTAAAT
Source organism: uncultured Alphaproteobacteria bacterium (assembly GCA_963710695.1). Classification (GTDB taxonomy): domain Bacteria; phylum Pseudomonadota; class Alphaproteobacteria; order Rhizobiales; family Beijerinckiaceae; genus Methylocystis. The sequence goes on from CAVQBO010000011.1 coordinate 34,390, forward strand.
TATTGCAATCTATACGTGTTTTGTTAATATTCCGTTAGTGGCCGCGACGCCGGGCGGCGCTACCGTGGAGCTAGAAATGACGATCTTCGCGAATGAACGAGACAGTGAAAGCGTGTCGCTGGGAACAAGCGAGCCTGATCAGGACCGGCAAGCGGAGGAGAGGCGTATCCCAGGCGACGCGGACTTCAAATGCAAAAGCGGTTCGCTGGAACTCAATCGGCTTGAAGGCGGCGACGTGCTGGTCGTCAGCAAACTACATCCGGGTTTCGACGACGAATGCATCGACGATCTGACGAGGCTCTTATCCGCCATTTCCGCCGGCTGGACCGCGCGTCCAAAATATCTGGTGTTCGATTTCGCGCATCGACGCGGGGGCGAAGCGAGCGGCTCGGCCGGATTCCAGAATTTGGTCGCCGCGAACTCGGAGCTTATCCTCGACGCTCCAGTTATCACCGTCGCCTGGGTCCGCTCTTTCATGGCGGGCGCCGATTTCGAATTCGCGTGTCATTGCGCGATGTTGGTGGCCGAAAGGGGCGCCCTTTTCTCGTTCGACGGAGACCCCGACAAGTTGTTCGGGCTCTATGCATCGCTGGCGCGCAAAATTGGTTTGGTCAAGACTCAAGGGCTCTTGGAGACTGGCGCCGCGCTCGGAGCCGAGGACATGCACAATCTCTTGCTCGCCAAGGATGTTGTCGAGCCGAGGGGCGGGCTCGCGGCCATAGGCGATTACATGCGGCAATGTGGACGCCGTTACAACGCCGCTTACGCCATTTTTCGCGCGCAGAGGTCGGTCATGAACACGATCGGCCTTCCCGCGGAAGGGCGGACCCGCGCCTGAAGCGATCGCGGAACGCCGCCTTCAGGCGACGCTCGTGTTTTTGAAGAAATTCTCGGACGGGTCCAGCAAGGGCGTTAGTTCCTCGAGCGGCCTCGGCCGACTGAAAAGATATCCTTGTATCAAGAACACATTCTCCTTCACCAGGAGCGCGAGCTGCTCGTGCGTTTCGACGCCTTCCGCGACCAGTTCAATGTCGAGATCGCGCGACAAATGCGCGATGGCGCGCACGATCGCCAGCGTTTTGGGACAGCCGACCAATTGAATCGTGAAGGAGCGATCAATCTTTATCTTGTTTATGGGAAAGCGATTTAAATAGCCGAGACTGCTGTATCCCGTGCCGAAATCATCCAGCGACAGACGCAATCCCATCGCCCGGATCTGGGCGATTTTCCGTGACACCTCCGATGTGTCCTGCATCAAAGTCGATTTAGTGATTTCCAGTTCGAGACGCGCCGAATTTAGCCCCGAATCCGCGATGGCGGCCGCGATCATGGATATGAGGTTCGGCGCCTGAAATTGTCGCGGAGCCAGGTTCACCGCGACCCGCACATGGGACGGCCACGACATGGCGTCGCGGCAAGCTTGACGGAGAACCCATTCTCCAATCTCGATGATTAACCCCGTCTCCTCGGCCAGCGGGATGAAGTCCGCCGGGGAAACCATTCCGCGCTCGGGATGCCGCCAGCGAACGAGAGCCTCGCAGCAACTTGCCCCACCCCGCCTCGTGTCGATGATTGGTTGATAGTGGACAGAGAATTCCTGGGCGCTCAGCGCCCTCCGCAAATCGGCCTCCATCCGATGCCTTTGCACCAGATCGTCGTGAAATCGCGACTTCGAACCAAACGGCTTCGCCTCGTCCATTCGACTTTGCCCGGTACATCGCGAGATCGCCGCATTTTAGCAACTCTTCCGGCGACACCGCGTCGCGCGGCGCGACGGCGACCCCGATGCTGGCGCCAATGGTGATCGCATGGCCATCGACGACATACGGCCGTCTGATGGAAGAAATGATGCGCTTGGCGATCACGTCGAGGTCCGCATCGACCAATTTCTTGCTCGGCTGAAACAAAACGCAGAATTCGTCGCCGCCAAAACGCGAGACCATGTCCGTTTCGCGCACACTTTCGCGCAATCGCTTCGCGACCTTGCACAAAAGCTGGTCGCCGATCGAATGGCCAAGCGTGTCGTTGACTTCCTTGAACAGATCGAGATCGATGACCAGAATCGCGAGCGTTTCGCCGCGCTTGTCGATCCGATCGAGGTCGCGCGTCAATCTCTTTTGAAATTGTAGCCGATTTGAGAGCCCCGTCAGGGCGTCATAGTGAGCGATGCGTTCAATTTCCTTGGCCGCCTTTCGCTTCTCGGTCACGTCCTCGATCACGGTGACAAAGCCCCCTTCACCGGCGGGCTCGCAATGAAAATCAAATAGACGGTCGTTGAACTGCTGGGAGAAGACGCTTGCGAAAGGCAGCGCCACGTGCGCGGACCATTGGTCCCCGAACGCCTTGCTTTCGCCCCTGGACATATGGGAGCGCTTACCGATCGTCCAAGCAAGAACCTGAAGGCTGATGGGCGCCGTCACGCCGACAATTGAGAAAAATTCGATCATGCGGTGGTTCATCACTGTGATGATCGAACCGCCATCACCCATGCATAGCCCATGCGCCATGCTGTTGAGCGCCGCCTTGAAGCGATTTCGCTGAATTTTCGCGTCACGTGCGTTCGTTAAGGCGGTCACGAGATTTCTGTTGAGGAATCGTGTCGTCGATTTAATCGAAATCACTTCGAGAATGAGAATGAAGGTTAGCCAGTGGTGCCTATGATCGGCGTCGATCGCCGTGACGAAGGCGAGCGGTCCACAAAGACCGATCAATTGCGCCAGAACAATCTTGGGACTACCCGCGTTGCGCCCCGACAACGCGCCCACTCCCGCCATCATCGTGACAAAGCTGATCGTGAATGCGATATCGATGTGATCGCGAACGAACAGAATTGCGACCGTGAGCCCAAGGGTCGTCACGAACGAGATGCCGCCGATCGCGTAATAGATCTCCCACTTCGTGGCCTCGTTTCGACGCTGAACGAGCGGCGTTTTTGAATGCCCGAGCCAAACTAGAATACGATAGATCGCCAGAAGCGACATGATTGTCGTGAGCCCAATATATATGGGCTCGCTTGTCATTAGCCACGCGCTCGCGGGCGCCGCCACGCCGCCGACCAAGGAAGCGGCGAACGATCCAAACGAGTTGAATAGCCATCCACGAGATCGCCGCGCACCTCTTTTTGAACGTCGGGTTCTATTTGCGGAGGCGGGTCGAATTTAGGCATGGATCAATCGTTCGTGACTGTCTCGGGATTCCAACCGCCTGCTCCGCGCTTGCGCCGCCGCGGGTCGAGTTGCGCCGCGCTCGCGAAAGCCGTCTTTGAGCCGTGACGAGTTATCGATGTAACGCAGATCGTGATCGGTAAGGGCCTTGATGCATTCGACCCACAAATCGACTATGTAATGAAGCTCCTCGCGTGGCATCGCGAAACATCGTCGACGCGCCTCCGCGAGGGCGCGGCGCTTCCGCCAGCGATCCTCGCCGCCTTCCCGCATCCAGGCTGTCGCCGTTTCATGCGCCCGCCCCTCGGCCGCGAAGACGTCGACAACGCCAAGATCGAACATTTCCTGGCCGGAATAAGATCGAGCCGCTGGATATGATCCGTTCCGCCAGGGCTTGCCCCGCTCGACGCGTGAGCAAGGAAACCGCGCCCATTCCCGGAAAAGTGTTGAAGCCGATTTCAGGCAGACCGAGTTTGGCGTCGCGTTCGACGACAAGGAAGTCGGTCACGAGGGCGCCTTCGGAGCCTCCGCCCAGGCACTGACCGTTCACGGCCGAAAGTGTCACGATCGGCAAGTCAAATCCCGCGTCCAGACTATGCATGATGTCGACGCAAATATTCGCGTGGGCGCGCAGCATCTCGTGCTCGCCGTTTCTGACCGCCACGGCGAAGGCCGCGAGATCGCCCCCGAGACCGAAGACCCCGGGCCGCTTCGATCCGATCGCAAAGTAGCGAATCGGCCAGCGCGCGCCACATTTCGACGCGCGCAAGCCACGGAATGATTCGCGAAGCTTCACGATCTCGATAAACATCTCTAGAGGAAAATGCTGAGGCGCCGCCGCCTTGAACCGATCCACACCGCCTGGGCCTCTGGATCATATTCCACGTCCAGGAAAGCAAAGTCCCAAGATGGAAACTCGTCGGGATCTTCTGGGAATAATGGTCATGCCAATATTCATC
>CAVQBO010000012.1:0-65845 GCA_963710695.1 uncultured Alphaproteobacteria bacterium
GCGAGAGCCATGCCGCGCCTTGTTTCGAAGGGCGCCGCGGCGCCAATCGGCGCGCGCCGACGCCGACGGGTGTTTACATGAAAACAAACCGTTACACCCGGACTCGCAGTCGCGGCGCCCTTGCTGATAACATCGTATCGCCCAGGTTGACGCGCAAGGGTTAAAGCCGCGTTAACGACAATTGTGGATGGCCCCGTCGCGCTGGTTTCATTTAATGCTCAATCGCTGTAATATTTGGTTAATTCTTGTTATCGGGTCTCGGTCTGCGTGGAGCGGCGCGGCATTTTATCGAGAGTCCGCTCGGAGTGAGTCAAATGGCGATAACGGGTAAGATCCAGGATGCGGCGGCGGCGGCTCTATCCGCGATAGAGGAAGCGCTGGATCTGAACGAGCCCGAGGCGGCGGGCAAGGACGGACCCAAATCCGACAAGCCCAGCATCGCGGCCGCCATGAGCGCATCCTCGGGCGCTCCGGCCGGTTCGTCGAAGGCGGAGGGCGAGTCCGTCAAGAAGGCCGACAACGACCTCGACACCAATCCGACGCTCAATCTGCAACTGCCGCGGCCCGCCAAGCCCGCCGACAAGGGCGCCGCCAGACCCGCCGACAAGCCGGCCGACAAACTCGCGGCCAAGCCGGCGGACAAGCCCGCCGATAAGCCCGCGGCCGCGGAGCCTTCGAGCGCGGCGCGGCCGGCCGAGTCCGCGGCGCGCCAAAGCCGGCGGCTCCGCGCCCAGTTTTTTCGCGCCCGCGCCAAAGCCCGCGCCCGGCTCACGTCCACGCCAAAGCCCGCGCCCGTCTCCACGCCCGCGCCAAAGCCCGCGGCGCCCGCGCCAAAACCCGGCGCGGCGCCCGCGCCAAAACCCGCGAAACTTGGACCGACGACGCCGCCCGCCAACGACGACCGCCGCAGCATTGGCGAGTTGCGCGCCGCGCTGAACTTCCGCCCGAGCGGAACGATCACCGTCATGACGGCGCTGTCGATCATCGCCTGGACGGGGCTGTGGACGCTCTATGTCTATTTCCATCGCGAGAGCATTCTTGGCCGCGGACGGCAATTTTCTCGCGCCGACGCCGATACTGACGCTGCTGGCGCTGTTCGGGCCGATCGTGTTCCTGTTCGTCACCGGCATCACGGCGCGCCGCGCTCATGAGATGCGCCTCGTCGCCAAGGCGATGACCGAGGCGGCGATCCGCCTGATCGAGCCCGAGACCGTCGCGACCGAACAGGTCGTTTCGCTGTCGCAGGCGATCCGCCGCGAAGCCGCGTCGATGGGCGACGGCATCGAGCGCGCCCTGGCCCGCGCCGGCGAACTCGAAGTGATCGTGCGCACCGAGGTGACGAACCTCGAACGCTCCTACAGCGAAAACGAGCGCCGCATCCGGCTGCTCATCGACGAACTCGCGCATGAGCGCGAGGCCATCATTCTCAACGCCGACAACGCGCGCACGTCGCTTTACGGCGCCCGCGACTCGCTGGCGTCGGAGGTGGCGAGCGCCTCGGCGCATCTCGCCGAGCAGGTCAGCGCGGCCGGCAATCGCGTCACCGTCGCGCTCGGCTCCAAGGGCGAGGAAGTCAGGCTCGCGCTGGAGAGCGCCGGCGACGGCCTCGATCGGCAGTTCTTCGGTCACAGCGACCGGCTGGTCGCGACGCTCGCGCGAAGCGGCGACGAAGCCGCGCAAAAGATCGGCGCGGCGAGCGACAACGTGGCGCAGCGCTTCGCCAAGGGCGTCGGCGAGATCGAGATCGAGCCTCGCCGTCGTCGGCGACACGCTGTCGCGCGGCTTCGACGATCACAGCTCCAGCGTGGTCGAGCGCATCGAGGCGCTTGGCCTGCGATTGTCGCAAACCATCGGCGGCGAGAACGATCGTCTCGCGACGCGGCTCGCCGATGTGAGCGGGCGGCTCGAACAGACGCTCTCGACGCAAGGCGGCGCGCTCGACGCGACGCTGGCCAATTCCGCCGAGCGGCTCGCCGCGCGGGTGCGCGAGCATGTCGAAGGCGCGCGGACCGTGTTCGAGGACGCCGAGAGTCAGCTCAACGCCTTGCTGTCCGCCGCCCACCAGGTCGCGCGCGACGACTTCGCGGCGCGCGGCCAGGCGCTGCACGAGAATCTGACGCGCGATCTGTCCCAGACCGCCCTGCAGCTTGGCGAACACGCCAACGCCGTGCAGGAGCGTTTCGCGGCTGTCGCCGTCGACGCCGTGAGCGCGATCGGCGTGCAGGGCGACCGCGTGACCGAAACCCTGGCCGAGCGCCTGCGCGCGTTCGAGCAGATCGTGCTGACCCAGGGCGCCGAAATCGCCGAGCGCGTGACGGGCCACGGCGCCCATGTGCAATCGGCGCTCTCCGAACAGATCGCCGCCTTCGAAAACCTTGTCACGGAGCGCGCCGAGCGACGCGGCCAACCGCGTCGGCGAACATGGCGACCGCGTGGCCGGCGCGCTCGCCGAACAACTCGCGGCGTTCGAGCAATCGGTCACGACGGCCGCGAGCGAGACCGCGAACCGCGTCGCCGAGACCGCGAACCGCGTCGCCCAAGAGAGCGACCGCGCGGCCGGGACGCTGACCGAACGGCTCGCGGCGTTTGAGAGCGTCGTCACGGAACGCGCTGATGACGCGGCCAACCGCGTCGGCGAGCATGGCGACCGCGCGGCCGGCGCGCTGGCCGAAGGGCTCGCGGCGTTCGAGCAATCGGTCGCGACGGCGACGAGCGAGACCGCGCACCGCGTCGCCGAACATGGCGATCGCGTCGCCGGCGACGCTGACCGAACGGCTCGCGGCTTTCGAAAGCGTCGTCGCGGAGCGCGCTATCGACGCGGCGAACCGTGTCGGCGAGCATGGCGACCGCGCGGCCGGGACGCTGGCCGAACAACTCGCGGCGTTCGAGCAAACGGTCACGACGGCCACGAGCGAGACCGCGAACCGCGTCGCCCAAGAGAGCGACCGCGTGGCCGGGACTCTGACCGAACGGCTCGCGGCGTTTGAAAGCGTCGTCACGGAGCGCGCGACCGACGCGGCGCGGCAGGTCGGCGAGCATGGCGACCGCGTGGCCGGCGCTCTCGCCGAAGGGCTCGCGGCGTTCGAGCAAACGGTCGCGACGGCTGCGAGCGAGACCGGGCGCCGCGTCGCCGAACATGGCGATCGCGTCGCCGGCGCGCTGACCGATGAACTCGCGGCGTTCGAGCAAACCGTCACGACGGCCTCGGCCGACACGGTTAATCGCGTCGCCGAACATGGCGACCTGGTGGCCGTCGCCTTGGCCGAGGGGCTCGCGGCGTTCGAGGAAGGGTTCGGCCGGCACGGCGAGGACATCGCCAACCGCGTCGCCGAACGCAGCGATCTCGCGATCGGCGCGCTGGCCGAGAAGCTCAACGCCTTCGAGGCGAGTTTCGAGCGCAGCGGCGAGGAAGTCGCCCAGCGGCTGGCGCGACAGGGCCTGCGCCTCGGCGAGGCTCTCGGCGAGCAGCTCGCCGGCGTCGAGGCCAGCGTCGGGCGCCGCGGCGACGAACTCGTCGCCCTCGTCGCCGAGCAGAGCGACCGCGCGGCGAGCGCGCTGACCCAGGGCCTCGCCGAATTCGAGCATAAGGTGGTCGGGACCAGCGGCGACGCCGCCGGCCGGATGGTCAAGGCGGGCGACCAGATTCAGGAGCGGCTGACGAACCGCGTCGCCGAATTCGAGGAGAAGGTGGTGGGCGCCAGCGGCGACGCCGCCCACCGAATCGTCGAGCAGGGCGACAAGATTCACGGCGCGCTCGCGGACCGCATCGCCGCCTTCGAGGAAAAGGTGCTTATCGCCAGCGGCGAGGCCGCCGGCCGGCTCGCGGAGCGAGGGCGACAGGTTCAACGCGGCTGCGAGCCGCATCGCCGAGTTCGAGGAGAAGGTGGTCGGCGCCAGCGGCGAGGCCGCCGGCCGGCTGGTGGAGCATGGCGACAAGATTCACGCGCGGCTGACCAGCGGCCTCGCCGAATTCGAGGAGAAGGTCGTCGGCGCCAGCGACGGCGCGGTTTCCAAGGTGGCCGAACACGCCGACCAGCTCTCGCTCGCGCTGACCGAGGGGCTGGCGGCGTTCGAGGAAGGCTTTGGCCGTCACGGCGAGGCCATCGTCGCGCGCGTCGCCGAGGCGAGCGAGCGCGTCGGCGCCGAACTCACGCAGGCGAGCGACAGCGCGGCGTCGACGGTCGCAAGCGCCAGCCAGCAGGCCGGCGAACTGATCGCGCGGCGCAGCGAACTCGCCAGCGCGCAAATTTCCGAGAACATCGAACGCGCCAGCGCGCAAATCTCGGAGCACGGCGAACGCGCGAGCACGCAAATCTCGGAAAACATCGAACGCGCCAGCACGCAAATTTTGGAGAACATCGAACGCGCGAGCACGCAACTATCCGAGAACAGCGAACGCGCGGGCGCGCAAATCTCGGAGCACAGCGAACGCGCGGGCGCGCAAATTTCGCAGAGCAGCGAGCGCGTCGGCGCGCTCGTGGCTGAAAAGCTCTCCGCCTTCGAGGAAGTCATCACCCGTCAGAGCCGGGCCGTCGCGGCGACCGTGGTGGAGAGCGAGGCCGCGGCGCGCGAGACGATCGTCACGCGCCTCGCCGAATTCGAGGACAAGGTCGGGGCGGCGTCGGAGCTGGTCGCGACCAATGTCGGCGCGCGGGGCGAGCGCGTGAGCGAGGCGCTGAAGGGCGGACTCGCGGCTTTCGAGGCGAGCGTGCGCGAGCATGGCGACGCCGCCGTCGCCAAGGTCGCCGAACACGCCGGCCGCATCGACGATCTCTTGAGCGAACGCGTCGAGACGCTCGGCGCGCATGGCCAACAGCTCTCCAGCCTGCTGGAGTCGCAGCGGGGCGAGGCCCAGGAGCGGTTCGCGGCGCATGGCGAGGCGTTGCGCGCCTCGTTGCGGGACACGGTGGAGCAGGCGGGATCGGCGCTCGCGGAGCATACGGCGACGATCCAGGATCGTTTCGCGGCGACGGCCAGCGACGCCGTGGTCGCCCTCGCCGTGCAGGGCGAGCGCGTCAACGAGACGCTGAGCGACGGGTTCAAGGCGTTCGAGGGCGCGGTCGTCGATCAGGGCAGGGAGGTCGCGCAGGCGCTCGCGGCGCGCGGCGACCATATCGCCAAGGAACTGGCCGATCATCTGCATTTGTTCGAGCGCTCGCTGCTGCGCGACGGCGGCGCGCTGACCGAACGCATCGACGAGCACGCGCAAAATCTGTCGGAGCGGATCGGCGAGAGCCTCGGCGCGGTCGACGATGTGATTTCCGTGCGCGGCTCCGCCGTCGCCGAGAAATTGACCGCGCTGGAACACAATGTGACGACGCGCGGCGACGCGATGGTCGAGCGCCTCGCGTCGGAGTCGGCGCGTCTCGCGACGCGTCTCGACGACGCCTCGCGCCATATCGGCGAGAACATCGGCGGACAACTTCAGGCGATCGACGAGACGATCACGACGCGCGGCGACGCGATGGTCGAGCGCCTCGCGTCGGAGTCGGGGCGTCTCGCGGCGCGCCTCGAAGACGCCTCGCGCCATATCAGCGAGAACGTCGGCGGACATCTTCGGCGCGATGGAGCAGACGATCTCGCGGCGCGGCGAAGCGCTGGTGGAGCGCCTCGCCTCGGAGTCGGAAAATCTCGCCACGCGTCTGGGCGACGCCTCGCGCCATATCGGCGAGAATGTCGGCGGACATATTCAGGCGATCGAGCAGTCGATCACGCAGCGCGGCGAAGCGCTGGTCGAGCGCCTCGCCTCGGAGTCGGAGACTCTCGCCGCGCGTCTCGACCACGCCTCGCGCCATATCGGCGCGAACGTCGGCGAACATCTTCACACCATCGAGGAGGCGATCTCGCGGCGCGGCGAAGCGCTGGTGGAACGCCTCGCCTCCGAGTCGGAGCAGATCGCCTCGCGGCTCGGCGACAACTCCCGCCATTTCGGCGAGGAGCTGGACGGCAAGCTGCGCGTCATCGAGGAGACCATCGTCGAGCGCGGCGGCAGGCTGGTCGAGACGCTGGACGCCCAGGGCGTCGCGGCGGCGCGGCGGCTCGGCGAGACGGCCGACAAGATTTCGACCGAAGTGGTGCGCGGCTTCGCGGTCGATCGACAACGCCATCGCCAACAAGGGCGACGCGCTGGTCGGCAAGCTCGGCGATCACGCGACGAACATCACCAATGCGCTCGACGAGAAAATCGGCGCCTTCGAAAACGTGTCGAACTCGCGCCTGCAGGAGACCGGCGACCGGATCGACTCGCTGGCCGGCCGTCTCGACGCGGGGCTCGCGGTCGGCGGAAAGAAGCTTCACGACACGCTGGCCAAGCACGCCATCGACGTGGCGCGCGCCTTCAGCGAGGGCGCGACGACGACGACGGGCGCGCTCGAGGCCAAGATCAAGGAGATCGACGAAACGCTGGCCGCCCGCTCCGGCGAGCTCGCGACCTCGCTCGACAGCAGGACGCGGGCGCTCGACGAGGCGCTGCTCGGCCGCTCCAGCACGTTGATTGAAAAGCTGTCCGGCGCCACGCGGGAGATCGACGAGACCCTCGCCGCCCGCTCGGGCGAACTCACGACCTCGTTCGACAGCAAGACGCGGGCGCTCGACGAGACCCTGGCCGCGCGCTCGGGCGAACTCACGTCCTCGCTCGACAGCAGGACGCGGGCGCTCGACCAGGCCCTTCTCGGCCGCTCCACCGCGTTGATCGACAGACTGTCCGGCGCCACGCGGGAAATCGACGAGACCCTGGCCGCGCGCTCCGGCGAACTCACGACCTCGTTCGACAGCAGGACGCGGGCGCTCGACGACGCCCTTCTCGACCGCTCCGACGCTTTGATCGGCAAGCTGTCCCAGACCACGCGGGAAATCGACGAGACCATCCTCGCCCGCTCCGGCGAACTGACCGACAAGCTCTCCGGCAAGGCGCGGGAGATCAACGACACGCTCGGCGCCCGGGCCGAGGAGATCGCCGGCGCGCTCGACAGCCGCATCGACTCCTTCGAGACCAAGGTGGTCCAGCGGCTCGATCAGGTGTCGGGCGAAATCTCCGAGCGCGGGCGGCTCGTGGTCGAGACCATCGGCTCGCGCGTCGCCGAGATCAACGACACGCTGGCCGCGGCGCGGCGCGAACTCGACGCGACGCTGCACGCCCGCACCGGCGATCTCGGGCAGGCGCTCGGCCAGCGCGTCGGCGAAATCTCCACGTCGCTGGAGCAGCGTCTCGAACATATCCACGAGGTGCTCGGCGCGCGCGGCGGCGAAGTGACGCGCGAACTGGCGAGCGTCGGCGAACTCGTTTCCAACGCGATCGCCAACCGCGCCGCCTCGATCGTCGAACATCTGGGCGAGAAGCGCGCGGAGATGGTCGGCGCGATCGATTTGTCGACGCGGGCGCTGACCCAGGCGCTCGACGCGGGCGCCAAGACGTCGGTCGCCTCGATGATCGCGACCAACGACAAGCTGCGCGCCGAATTGCCGGCGTTGCTCGACAGCCTGTCGCGCACCAACGGCTCGCTGCAAAACATCGTCGACCGCGCGGGCGGCGATCTCGCCAAGCATGAAGCGACGCTCGGCGTGCGCTTGAGCGACTTCCAGACCGCGATCGACACGGTGGCGAAACAGGTGAACGCGCTCGAGGCCATCTCCGGCGGCGCGCTCGGCGAGGCGACCTCCATCGTCGGCGCGATGGAGACGCATTCGCAATCGCTGGCGCAGAGCGCCTCGCAACTGACGCGCAGCCAAAGCGCGCTCGACTCGGCGTTCGAGGCGCGGCGTCAGTCGCTGGCCGGGCTCGTCTCGCTGATCGAGACGAAGCAGGGCGAATTCGAGGGCGCGCTGGCGTCGTTCTCGGGCCTGATGGACGACAGCCTGCGCAACGTCGAGGCGCGGGCGCGCGACATTGGCGGCGTCATCGAAAAGACGACGCAGGAGACCGCCGATATCGTCGACGAACGCTTCGGCGCGGTGCGGACCGCCGCCGAGCAGGAGCGCGCCCGCACGGCCGCCGCGATGCGCGCCGCCTATGAGCAGGCCAACAGCGAACTCTCCAGCGTGTTCGCGGAGGCGAGCGAGAAGTTCAACGCCGCCGCCGGAGAAATCCGCGGCCTCGCGCAGGAGATTCACCGCGAGCTGGAGACGACGCGCGAGGAAGTGCGGCGCGGGGCGCAGGAATTGCCGCGCGAGACCGCCGAACAGGCGTCGGCGCTGCGCCGCGTCGTCGGCGATCAGGTCAAGGCGCTCAACGAACTGACCGACATCGTGGCGCGCTCGGGCCGCGTCTACGACATCGCCGAACCCGCCGGCGCGCCGGCCCGCCGCTTCGAGCCGCAACGCGCCGAACCCCCGGCGCCGGTCCGCCGCGCCTTCGAGCCGCGGCCCGCCGAACCCCCGCGCGAAATGGCCCGCCCCGACTCCGCGCGCATGGAGTCGCCAAGGATGGAGCCGCAAAGGATGGAGCCGTCAAGGATGGAGCCGTCGCGGTTCCGTCCGGCCGCGCCGCCGGCGGCCGCGCCGTCGCGACCCGCCGCCCTGCGTCCGTCGGCGCCGCGCGTGGAAACGGAGTCCGGCTGGCTCAGCAATCTGCTGGAGCGCGCCTCGGACGAAGGGCCGGCGCCAGCCGCGCCGCCGCGCCCGGCCGCGCCCGGCGGGCTGGACAATCTGACGCTCGACATCGCCCGCATGGTCGACACCTCGGCCGTCGCGGAATTGTGGGGCCGCTACCAGCGCGGCGAGCGCGAGGGCCTGTTCTCGCGCCGGCTCTACACCGCGCAAGGGCGCCAGACGCTGGAGGAAATCCGCCGCCGCTATAAGTCCGACCCGGACTTCCGCGGCACGATCGACCATTATCTGCGCAACTTCGAGGATCTGCTCGGCGAAACCAATCGCAACGACCGCGACGGCCAGCAATCGCTCGATCTGCTGACCGGCGACGCCGGCAAGGTCTACACCATGCTCGGCCACGCGGCGGGGCGGTTCGAGTAAGGGCGGGGCGCGCCCTTCTCCCGCGCGCGGGAGAAGGGCGGCGATGGCGATTGATTTGTCGGAAGGCTTTCAGGGAGGCGATCGAGAATGGAACGAGCGACAGCCGCCGCGCGTTTCAAGAGCAACGTCCCCTCGGATAGGAACTTGGCCATGTGCATTCGGATTCAAATCGCGGCGATGGTCTATTTGATGGTTCAGGCGATCATGTTCGGCGCGGGCATAATTATCGTGCTGGCGACCCCATTGAACGCCATGGCGATGCAACTGATGCCGTGGGTTGTCGGCGTTACGGCCCTATTGTCGCTGCCCATATCCTGGCTGATCGCGCCGCGGCTTCGCGCGCGCTACTGGCGGGAGAAAGGATCAGGTCGGATTTCATATCCGGCCCGATTTGAAATCCCGCGCGGGGCAATTTACTCGCGAGCGCTCGCGCGCCGGCTACATCCCGCTCATCGGCCTGATTTCCATGATCTGAATGGATGCTTGCGGAATTTGCAGATGCGGATGGTTTTCGAAGGTTTTCGCCGCCTCTTCGTGCGATCCGGCCTCCACGATCGAATATAGCATGATGTCGTTTCGGAAGTCGGAAACGCCGCTCGCCGTGACGAGTTTCGTCTTCCCGGCGGAGTTCGTGTCGAGGATCATCTTGGCGTGATCCTTTGTCCACGCGCCCCATTCTCCCATTAATTTCTCTTCTTCCGCCTTCCTCTTTTCCGGGTCGATCTTCTTCCAGTCGTCCATCACGGCTGTCGGAATGAGGTACATGACAATGAACTTCTTCTTGTCCGGACTGGTCATGGCGGTTCCTTTCGCTTGGGCTTCGGACGGCTGTCGCGCATGTCCTCGATACTCGCGCTCGCGACATAATGGAGCCGGGCCGCGTCCGGTCAAGGACGCCTTGAACGCGCCTCGCCTCGCCGCGCGTTCTTCGCGCTCGCGGGGTTCTCACCGTCCGCGCAAAAGCTCTCATAAAGCGCCTGCATCATGCGCGAGACCTTGGGATTGTCGATGCGGTAAAAAATCGTCTGCGAGACGCGGCGCGTCTCGACAAGGCCGTCGGCGCGCAGCCGCGCGAGATGCTGCGAGAGCGACGACTGGCCGAGCCCCAGCGCCTCCTGCAACGCCGAGACCGACAGTTCGCCCTCGTGCAATTCGCACAGGATCATCAGGCGATGCCGGCTGGCCATCGCCTTCAGAAAGCTTTCGGCCTCCGCCGCCTTCGGCGCGAGTTGTTCCATGTCCATGCCGCCAAGCCCATGCCGCCAGCGCATCATATTATAGATATCTAATTTAGCCGCAAGGGAGCATTATCGCGGCTGGCGCGTCCTTCTCCCACTTGCGGCTGGGAAAGGCGGCGAACGCAAGAGACGGAGCGAGGTCGTTGACCGTGTCGTCGCTGGAACTGCTCGATTGCGTCGGGTTGGAGAAGCGCGAGACGGTTTCAATATTGAATGGGATGAGCGCGGAAGGAAAAAAGGGAAAAATGTATCGTGGCTCTTGGAGAGGGAGCGTGGCTATCGATGGTAGCCGATCATCTTCGAGATAGGATGGACTATCATATGTTTTCGGTTGCTGGCTTGATTGCCTCGAATGGCACCGCTGATTAGCGGACGAGAGCGATACGAGTGACCGCGCTTGGCGAATGATTTCTGCGGCGTTGGATTCAGCATGGGCCACATGGTATCTTTGGCCACAGAAAGAGCGATCGACGGGTCAATGTGTGTCGAAGCTCGAGGGCATCAAAAAGTTCAAAGAGCGCGCACTAGAGGGCATCTGACGTATTAACACGTCTCGAAAGACGATTCGATGCTAGCTAACGCGCCATCGTTAGACAGCTACTACAAACGACGATTGTATGCGGCAAAACGGTGCAGTCATTTTATGAAGTAAATGGTCCATCAAATGCTTGCTATGTCAAACAACAAAGAACCACCAAACGTTTTGAGCGTCGTATATGTACGACGGAAATCAAACGGAAGGAGCGGCCATTCTCGGCGATCTTCGCTGACGTAAAAAATAGTTTTGACAGAACGCAATCGCTTAGCCGGTGACGTTATTTTGTTTTTCAAGTCGATCTGGTCACAGTAAGCTTCAATGAATCGAAGTATCTACATGACGTTGCCGCACGAGCGCATCGTATACTGATGAATAGCGATATCGCGCAAGACGCCGCGAAAAAATAGACGACCGACAAGCACATGCAGTCGCATATAAGCCTGAGCGGCAGCATAGCTGAGAGCGCATCGTGGAATATGCCGTCTCAGGGATGGTCGATAGTGTACACTGAACCTCAGCCAACGTTTGAACAGTCAGCGAAACTGACACAAGCGTTCAAGGAACATGGCGCTAATGCACGATTCAGGAGCGCAGATTATGTATTGGGCGCTTGCGACAGAATGTGAAGCTTGGGATCGCCAAGCGCAGGCGAATGATGTGAGTTGCGGGGCGAGCCTCCTGAAATGAAACAGCTGACCATAGATCATGCAAACGAACATCGTCGACACACAAAAGCCGACACACACTGGAGCAAAAGAGCGGCCGCGAAACCGACCGCAGCTAAAGTTAGTCTAGGTCCGCTCTGCCTTGCTGACGCGGGTCGCGGCAACGTTCTGACAAGTCCAGCGTAGTGACGCCACGCAGCTTTTCACCCTTAAGGCGAAGGTGGCACGCCGAAGGCGTGACGGATGAGGGTCGCGGCGGCTGGGTTGAAGCTCCCAAGAACCCTCATCCCTTGCTTCGCAAGCGCGCTCTTTCTCCCGTAAAGCGGGAGAAGGGAATCGCGCTACGTCAATTATTTCAACCCGGACGCGCGATGCGTTATGATGCTGTCATGATCGCGCAGCCGCCCCGTCCCGACGCCAGCCATCTCGCGCAACTCGGCGAGCGGTCGCGCGAGATTTTCCGGCTCATCGTCAATTCCTATCTCGCCTCGGGCGAGCCGGTCGGCTCGCGCCAGCTCTCGCGGCTGTTGCCGATGACGCTATCGCCGGCCTCGGTGCGCAATGTGATGCAGGATCTCGAGGAACTCGGCCTCGTCTACGCGCCGCATATCAGCGCCGGGCGGCTGCCGACCGAGGTCGGCCTGCGCTTCTTCGTCGATTCGCTGCTGCAAATCGGCGATGTCGAGCAGGACGAACGCGCATGTATCGAGGCTCGGGTCGCCGCCGCCTCGCGCGACCATGATTTCGAAGGCGTGCTGGCCGAGGCGACCAGCCTGCTGTCCGGCCTCACCCGCGTCGCCGGCGTCGTGGCGGTGGGCAAATCCGACGCGCGGCTCAAGCAGATCGACTTCGTGCGGCTGGAGCCCGAGCGCGTGCTGGCGATCCTCGTCGCCGAGGACGGCTCGGTCGAAAACCGCGTGCTGCCGGTCTCGCGCGATCTGCCGCCCTCGGCGCTGGTCGAGGCGGCCAATTATCTCAACGCCCGCATAAGGGGCCGCACGCTGGAGGAGGCGCGCGCCGAGATCGACGCCTCGCGCCGCGCCGCGCAGGCGGAACTCGACACGCTGACGCGGCGCCTCGTCGAGGCGGGGCTGGCGAGCTGGGGCGGCGGCTCCGGGCGCCAACTGATCGTGCGCGGCCAGGCGCGGCTGCTGGAAGACCTGACCGCGCTCGACGATCTGGAGCGCGTGCGGCTGCTGTTCGCCGATCTCGAGACCAAGACCGAGGTGATCGACCTGCTGGAGCGCGCCGAGGAAGGCGAGGGCGTGCGGATTTTCATCGGCTCGGAGAGCAAGCTGTTTTCGCTGTCGGGCTCGTCGCTGATCGCGGCGCCCCTGCGCGACGCCAACAAGCGCATCGTCGGCGCGCTCGGCGTGATCGGCCCGACGCGCCTGAACTACGCGCGCATCGTGCCGATGGTGGAGTATACGGCGAAGGTGGTGACAAGGGTTGTGGGCGGGGGGTAGTGGGCGTGATCGAAGGTCTGATCAAGGCTTGCGCCACCCGGACGTCGCTTTGCGTCGCCGACGAATTCGGCGTCGCCACAACTCGTTGGAGGAAGCTCACGTGCTCCACCGCACATACGTCGTCGGAGGCGTCTTCTAGTTTCGAACCGCTTCTTCCGATAGAAGTGTTCGGGCGGAGTCTTTTAAGGAGCGGCCGCATTTCGCGCCGCATGCGCTAAAGGTGTCTCATGTTGAAATACGTAATCCTAACCGTCGCCATCCTCGCCGGCGGCGCCGCTCAAGCGGGCAATACCGAGAATGGTTTGCAGAACAACGCGCTCACAAGCAATTCGATCACAAGCAACGCGCTCGTCGCGAATTCACTTAGTTTAAATGCGCTGACGCACAACTCTCTCACGTTTAACGCGGTCACGGCGAACGCGCTCACGATCAACGCGCTCACGATTAACACGCTCACGATTAACGCGCTCAATTTTAACGCGCTCTCGGCCAATGCGATCACTCTGAACGGGCTCATGGCGAATGGACTCATGACGAACGGGCTCAACGCGAACTCGCTCAGTTTTAATTCGTTGACTTTTAACGGATTGATCAACAATGGGGTGACCCAAAACGGGCTGACCAACAACAGCGTGAACGCCTGGCGCCGCAAGCGGGCGGGATGCGAGTCGGTCTCCATCGAACTGCCGGGCGGAACGGAAAGCCAGCGGTAAATTCGCCGACAATAGCGGGCCGGCTCGACGGCCGGCCCGCGCCAATCCGCGGGAGCGAAAATCATGGCGAAGCGATCGCGCGCGAAATCATTTTTGCGTCTGGCTCTCCTTTGCGCCGCGCTGTCATTTCTGGCGCCGCGGCCCGGCGTGGCCGACGCATCGGCGGGCGTGAAATCGATCGATGTCGACGGCACGAGTTTCGTCGTCGCTCTGTCCGACGGCCGAGTGCTGCGCTCGCGCGAGCTTATCGGCGCCACGCTGAACATCGTCACGGGCGGCGGCGGCGCGCTGCGCCTGCGCATCGACGCCGTGGAGTCCGACCCCGGCGACGCCGCGCGCGCTTCCGCGGCCTCGAGCGAAGTGCTGCTTCATACTTTTTCTTTTCAGACGCCGGAGGGCCAGTGGCGCAATCTATGCGAACCCGGCCCGGACGGGCGCCGGCAAGGTTTTCCGATCGCCGGCCGCGCGGCCAATGATGCGACCATTTCCCCCGCCGAAGCCGGCGTGTTCGAGCTGACCTGCACCGGCGGCGCGCAGGGGAAATGCGTTCGCTTCGGCTACCGTCCATGGGAAAAGGGGCCGGACGGCGCGCCGATGTGGGGCCTCTACAACACATGCGTGCGTCTGGTGCGCGCGGACTATTCCGGCGACGGAAAGGGCACGACGCGCAACGGACAGCCCATCGACATTTACGATTTTTTAGGCGTGCAGGCCAAGGCCGACGACCCCAGTCATGATTTCGAGGCCGGCTGGTCGCCCCAGGGCGCGGTTTGCGTGCGCCATGTGCGGGTGAAGGAGAACACCAACCTCGCCGCGTTGGAGGACAGCGCGCCGCGCCTCAAGGGCCGCACCGGCGCGATCTGCACGGAGGAATTCGCGCGGGCCAATGGCGCGCTGCTGTTCAATCGTTCGCCGCCGTGATCTCCCGCCGGTAGCACGCGGGCGATTTTGACGGGCGATTTCCCGCAAGCCGACTCGCGGCCCACGCCAGGAACGCGCCCGCGATTTTGCAAGCATCGCGGCGGCCGAGACGTGATTCACGGGCGCATGGGGCGTGCTATCCTTTCAGACCACCGCATTTAAATGAGGTTCGTCATGCTCAAGTCTGTGACTATCACGCTCATCGCGGCGCTGGCCTCGCTCGCTGGCTCGGAGTGGGTTCCCAAGACCGATGCGAAGCCCGAGCGCCCGAAAGTGGACGCCGGTTTTGCCTCGGAAAGCACGACAAAACAAACAATCTGGAGACTTTCCGGTTCAATCTAAACCGGAAGTCTCTAGCGAAGCGATCGGGGAGGCGTTCCGCTGATCGAGATACGCGCGCCCTCGGATTGGACCATGTGGAACAGTCGCGCCGCATGAGCTGGGGACAAACGCACGCAGCCATGCGAGACGGGGCGGCCAAGCGCGCCGACGGAGTATGTGCCATGAATCGCATAGCCGCCTCGAAAGAAGATCGAATAGGGCATCGGCGACATTTCGTATTTGCTCGAATAGTGCATCCGCTGCAATCCCGTGGGGGCGAAGCTTCCGCGCGGAGTGTAATAGCCCGACCGCGCCGTGGACACGGGCCAGACATAGCTGCCACGCGAGGACTTCACATGCATTCGTTGGCGGCTAAGATTGATATGTATCCATACGGTGGCCTTCGCCCCGGTCTCCAGACTGAAAAAGGCGAATAGAAAAACGAAGATATATTTTAAGATACGCATGAGCGCCCCGGCTCGAGAATGGTCGCGAATCGCCGCTCTTTCGCGAATTGGAGCAAATCGCTCGAAGCGGACATGGTGACTCCAATGGGTTGCCGGCGGATTCGCGGTCCGCGGCAGCATATACGAAAGACAGAAATGTTGGAGGATTCTTGAGCCTCCCCGCTTGCTACCGCGAGCCGAAGCCGCCGCCGCCGGTCAAGCCGCCATATCCGCCGCCGTTGCCGCCGCCGTCCATTCCGCCGCGTCCGAGGTGCTGCTGCGGCGTCTGGGTCTGGGTGGGCGCGTTGGCGGCGCGGATGTCCTCGCTGGTCACGCGGCAGGTGTGTTTTTTGTCGAAGCGGGCGAAGAACGGGCTCTCGAATTCGATGAATTCTTTTTGGGTGACGCGGCCCTTGCCGGCCATGTCGAAGTAATCGAAGGTGGCCATCTGAAACACCGGGCTCGCCTTCTTGATGATCTCGAAATCCTTGGCCTCGATATAGCCGCGATGGCGCGGGTCGCCGAGCCTATACATGCGCGTGACATAGGCGCGCCATTGGTCGCAGGTGTAGACGCCGCCCTGGCCGCCCCATTCGCTCGCCGTCGCCACCAGCGGTTCGTCGGCCTGCTGCGCGAAAACTTTTGGCGCGAAACCGGCGGCGGAACCGAGGGCCGCGATCACCGCGAATGCGAGGGCGCCTGCGCGCATGGGCTTCTCCTGGACAAGAAAACGCCCGACCGTAGCAACGATCGGGCGCTCCCGCCAGTGTGAAAAACTTAGCGGTGATAATGGTGGTAGTGGTGATGATAGCCGTGATGATAGCCGTGATGGTGGGGATGGCCGGTGTAATGCGCTTCGGCCGCGATAGGCGCGAAAGCAACCGCGGCGGTTAGCGCCAGCGCGGCGATGATTCTCTTTAACATCGTGTTTCTCCTTAACAATCAGTATTATCAGCGCATTGTGAGCGCGCGGGGAGGCTGGAGGTCAAGCTAGGCTATTTCAAGGCGGCTGTTCGCGCCGGCCGCGCCCGGCTCGCGATGGAATGGGAATTAATGCGACCTCGCGCGAAATCCGGGGCCTGGCCGGCGAAGCGGGCGCGAATTTTTATGTTTTTTATGTTTTTCGCGTTTTTCGCGCTTGACGGCCGCGGGCTCGAATGGTAGAGATTAGGCAACGTCGAGAGTTGCGCCCGGGGCCGTGTTGGTCGCCGGGCGTTTTCTTTGGACGCATCCCCCAACCGACCCCGATCCCCATGCCGCGACGCCCGCCCGCCGCCATCGCGCCTTCCCGCGACCGCGCGCGGCGCGACGTGGCCATTCTCGACTGGCGGCTGGAAGGCCGCTCGCTCGAGGACATCGCGCGCGATCTGCCCGCCGCGGGGTTCGAGCCGCTGTCGCAGTCGCAACTGCGGCGTCTGCTGCGGAGCGCGCGCGAGGCGGCCAAGGCCCGCCCGCAAGAGGAAGCGCGCCGGCTCGATCTGCTGCGGCTCGATCAGTTGCAGGCCGTGCATTTCGCCAAGGCCATCGCCGGCGACAATCCCGCCACCGACCGCGTGCTGGCCATCATGGACCGCCGCGCCAAACTATTAGCCGCGCCGCCGACCGCGCAAGAGACCGCCGAATCCGAAAGCGCCCGAAGGGCCCTGCTGGAAAAGCTCAACGCGATCGCGGCGCGGCTGATGGGAGCGGGGGCGGGGTAGGGGGCGCGGCAAGAAAAAATGCCCGGTTGGCGGTGTGCGCCCTGGCCCGGCGGTCATTTTTTTCCGCGCGCTCGAACTTGAACAGCGACAAGACGGCCGACACGCAGGACGAACTGTATCAACAATTCGTCGCGTTGCTTCGCCGACAGGATTGGGCGAAATTCACCGTTCGGGCTCCGGTTCGAGGAGTGTCGGAAGCCTTTGGCCTTGGCGGCCTTTCGATGCGAGATATCCAAATCGCGCGCGGTCGTCACGGTGGCCATGATGGAGTTTATGGGTGGCTGCGATGGTTGAGCGGCGTGCGGATTTTTGACCGCCACAAAGGTCTTCGTCATATCGAATGCTCCTTGGTTTTGCTCTTCTTTGATCGTTTCCGCGTCGACGCGAGTATCCGACGCCGCGGCATGAGGGGGACGCAAAAAGCCAGAGGTGCTCATAAGACGAACATCGACGCTTAAGAACAATTCAAGCGAGCCAACGTACGTGGATCACTCGCGCTGATCGGGTGGAATTCCTATTTTTCCCAAAGCGAAGCTAGAGAACAGCTTAACGGTGGCAATTTGGTGATGCGCCACGAGATTTATGAACAAAGCCTTAAAATGGCGATCAAATTTCGTGGCGTTTTTGTGCTCGCCGGTCCGCGCCGGCACGTGGCGCTCCGCGTAATTGGCGGGCGTTTTCCAATTTCCTGAACCGAAGGAAAAGCCGCCCCACTGAAATTTCTTCCCGCGCGCCGAACGCCAGGGTTGAAAGGGTCGAGCGCCGCAATATCATCCCATGCTGAAGGGAAAGCTTCCTCAAATTACGAAGAATCGGAATCACGAGGAGAGAACGATGGTTTGCAAACACGTGGCGCTCTTCGCTGTCGTTATTGCTTCGGCTCTCGCCGGCTTCAGCGGCGTCGCTCTCGCGGGCGATAAGGCGACCGACGCGGGCGGCTGGGCCGCGCCGAACGTGCCGGGAATGCCCGGTTACAAAGAACCGCCGAAAGGTCCAGACGAGCCGAAGAAACCGATTCCCGTGCCGCCCGCCGACCCGAACGCGGCGAGCTATATCCAGCGCATGGAAAGCGAACCCGCGAAAAAATAAACGGCGCGGGGCAGGTGCGAACAGTGAGGCGGCCGTGTTTTCACGGCCGCTTTTTCTTAAGTCTGTTCATCCCGCGTGGTCAGTCGCTCGGGTGGCTCATGCGAGCCTTCTTGACCGCCTCCAGGACTTGGCTGAGATTGTAAGTCTCCGGCGGCTGCAGCGGCGGGAACTTCTCGTAGGACAACAGATGCTCCTCCCACAATTGCTGGCCGATGGGCAGCATGTTCCAGTCGTACAGGAAGGCGGTGGACGGGGACCCGAGCGAGCCGCCCAACGACAGCGCCGACTTCTGGTCGATGCCGACATTTTGCTCGAACGGGTCGCGCTTGATGTTCTGGACGAGCGTAAAGTGGAACGGGACGAGCGGCATGATCCAGCCGGCCGGCCCAGGCTGCGACATGGTGTAATACATCTTCCAGTTCTTGTAGCGCACCGCCGATGGCGTCGAGCCCGAGAAGTAGAAGAAATGATCGCGCGCCGAGTTGGGCGACTTGCCTTCGAGGTAATCGCGCTGGTCGAAGCCATCGAGCGTCGTTTTGACGATGCCCTTGTATTTGCCCGCCTCGATTTCCTTTTTCAGCGCGTCGCCCTTGGGGCCGCCGGCGATGTCAACCAGCGTCGGCAACCAGTCGAGCGCGGCGAAAAGCTGATTGTGGATCGTGCCCGGCTTGATGTGACCCGGCCAACGAACAACCTGCGGCGCGCGATAGCCGCCTTCCCAGGCCTCGCCTTTCTGGCCTTTGAACGGCGTGATGCCGCCATCGGGGAAGGAAATCTGCTCGGCGCCATTGTCGGTGGTGAAGACCACGATGGTGTTGTCGAGCTGGCCCATGTCCTCCAGCTTCTTGAGGACATAGCCGATGTTATCGTCCAACTGCTTCATGCCGGCTTCGTTGAGGCCCCAGTCCTTGCCGCCCTTCACGCCGATCATGTCTTCGTATTTAGGCGGCAGCACGGTCGTCACATGCATGCGCGCCGGATTGTACCAGACGAAGAAGGGCTTGTTGGTCTTCTTGGGATCGTTGCGATCGAGGAAGTCGATGACCTTGGCCGAGATTTCCTCGTCCACCGTCCTCGAGCGATCGAGCGTCAGCGGACCCTCGTCCTTGCAGGTCTGGTTCTTTTCTGTCCCATCGGAGGAATGGCACCAGAACACCGGGCGCGGCGGCGTCAGGCACACCGTTGTTTTCGGGTCGACGGCGCCGGGAACGTCGGGCACGCCGGGGATCGGCGTGTTTTTGCAGGGCGGCGCGACGGATTGTTCGGTCGGGGATTTATTGATGTCGGGGAAGCTCACCTGCTGCATCGCGTCGAGGTGGTAGAGATAACCCCAATATTCCTCGAAGCCATGGGCTGTCGGCAGGGCGGCTGTGTGGTCGCCCAAATGATTTTTGCCGAACTCGCCGGTGCTGTAGCCGAGATCATGCAGGAACTTGGCGATCGCCGGGGTGCCGGGTCGCAAATAGGACGGGCTGCCCGGCAGTTGCGGCGGGATCATGCCGGTGCGCAGCGGATACATGCCGGTGAAGAAGGCGTTGCGCCCCGAGGTGCAACTTTGCATGGCAACATAGTCCGTGAACATCGCGCCTTCTTGTCCGATGCGGTCGATGTTGGGCGTTTCCCCCACCATCACGCCGCGATGGTAGATGCTGGGCTGCATCCAGCCGATGTCGTCGCCCATGATGAACAAAATATTGGGCTTGTCGGGTCCGGACGAAGGCCCGCCGGCCGCCGCGTTTCGATCCGGGAACGTTGCCGGCCGCTTGCGCGAAGGCCGGGCCGGACATCAATGCGGTTCCGGCCACGAAAGTGAGCAACGCTTTTCGTAATTCGCATCGATGCTTCATGGCGTTTTCCTCCCGTAACAACCGTGCAACTCCCTCGCTTTCGGGGCGCGCGTCATCGCCGCGACGGGCAGCGTCGATTGTCGAAACGGCTTTGGCCGTCCATTAGTTCCGTGATTTCAAACCGACCCGCGACCTTCCGCTCCGCTCATTTCTCTCGCCAGGGAGAAGCACACACGCCGATTGTCCCGCATGATCCACTCCCAAAACCTCGCGCGCATGACCCCCGCTCGAGCGCGAGGCCTTCGTCGCCGCGCTCACGCCGCGCGAGGCCGCGGAGCTGCCTTTTCTTTGGGAGTTTTGGGCGCGGCCGGCGCAGCTTTTGCCGCATGGCGATTGGGTCTATTGGCTGCCGCTTGGCGGGCGCGGCTGCGGCAAGACGCGCACCGGCGCCGAGGCCGTGCGGCGGTGGGCGAAGACCAACGCTTACGTCAACATCATCGGCGCCGCCGCCGACGATGTGCGCGACGTGATGGTCGAGGGCAAGTCCGGCCTCATCAATATTTGTCCGCCGGACGAGCGGCCCAAATTCGTCGCCGCGCGCAATTGCCTGGAATGGCCGAACGGCGCGCGCACGCTGCTGTTTTCGGCCGAAGCGCCGGAGCGTTTGCGCGGCAAGCAGCACTGCAAGCTATGGGCCGACGAACTCGCGGCCTGGCGTTACCCGGAAGCCTGGGATCAGGCGGTGTTCGGGCTGCGGCTCGGCGAGCGAGCCGCAAGCCGTCATCACGACGACGCCGCGTCCGACCAAACTCATTCGCGAATTGCTCGCCAATCCGCTGACCCATGCGACGCGCGCGACGACCTACGACAATCTCGCCAATCTGCCGCAAAGTTTTATCGACAGGATTTTGCGCGCCTATGAGGGCACGCGGCTCGGGCGCCAGGAGCTGAACGCCGAACTGCTGCTCGACACGCCCGGCGCGCTGTGGACGCGCGCCACGATCGAGGCCGCTTATCTCGCGAAGCCCCCGGCGCTGACCCGCGTCGTCGTCGCGATCGACCCGCCGGCAAGCTCCACCGAGCGCGCCGACGAATGCGGCGTCATCGTCGCGGGCCTAAGCGAGAACGGCGAGCCCTGCGTGCTGGCGGACCTGTCGTCGCAGGGCGACACGCCGCTGCGCTGGGCGAGCCGCGCGGTCCAGGCGGCGCGCGATTTCGAGGCCGACGCCATCGTCGCCGAGGTCAACAACGGCGGCGACATGGTGGAGACGGTGATCCGCCAGATCGACGCCAATGTGCGCGTGAAATCCGTGCGCGCCAGCCGCGGCAAGTTTTTACGCGCCGAGCCGGTGGCGGCTTTGTATGAGCAGGGGCGCGCGAAACATGTCGGCGTGTTCGCCAAGCTGGAGGACCAGATGTGCCTGATGACGCCGGAGTTCGACCGCCGCGCGGCGGGGTTTTCGCCCGATAAAGTCGACGCGCTGGTGTGGGCCGTGACGGAACTGTGTTTTTCGCAAAACGACGGCGCGGCGATTATCGATTTTTATCGGAGATTGGCGAGGGAGGGGAAGTAGGGGGCTCTTCCTTCTCCACCAAAGGCTCCGCTTACTGACTCATATGGGGATTTCGCGATTCTGCATTTTCTGATTCCTAGGCGCAGGGAGGATTCGCGCCATGCCAGCATCGGTGAATTTGCGGACGGATTATTCGGCGGAAGAGCTTCGGCGTCTTGCGAAAAACGCCAAGACGATTAGCCAAGGTCGGCGGCTCCTATCGCTGGCGGCGGTTCTGGACGGGATGAGCCGCGCCGACGCGGCCCGCATCGGTGGCATGGATCGTCAGACGCTGCGCGACTGGGTTCACCGTTTCAACGCCGCGGGCCCCGACGGGCTTTTGGACAATTGGTCGAAAGGGCGGGCGCCGCGTCTGTCGACGGCTCAGAAAGGAAGAACTGGCGGCGATCGTCGAAGCAGGTCCCGAACCGGGAAGTCAACGGCGTCGTGCGCTGGCGGCGCATCGATCTTCAAGCGTGTCATCAAGGAGCGCTTTGGCGTTGAGTATCACGAGCGCCATGTCGGCACGCTGTCTGCAGACGGCTCGGCTTCTCTCACATCAGCGCGCGCCCGCGCCATCCCGGCCAGAACGCCGAGATCGTCGAGGCTTATAAAAAAACTTCGCGCAAACGCTGAAGGCGCATCTGGCCGATGTCCCCGCAAGGCGTTCCGATGGAAATCTGGTTTCAGGACGAAGCGCGCATCGGCCAGAAGAACGGCGTTGTCGGCAATGGGCGAAACGCGGCTCGCGGCCTCGCCAGCCAGCCGATCAGCGCTACGAGAACGCCTATCTCTTCGGCGCGATCTGCCCGGCGCGCGGTAAGGGCGCGGCGCTCGCCTTGCCCTTCGCCGACACCGCCGCCATGCAGCTCCATCTCGATGAAATCTCGCGCCAGGTCGCGAAGGGCGCGCACGCCGTACTGCTGCTCGATCGCGCCGGATGGCATACAACTGGAAAACTCAATGTCCCCAAGAACATCACGCCGATTTTTCTGCCATCGCGCTCGCCCGAATTGAACCCGGTAGAGAACATCTGGCAATATCTGCGCGCAAACTGGCTCTCGAACCGCGTCTTCGAAACCTACGACGCCATCATCGACGCCGCATGCGACGCATGGCGAAAGCTCATCGCACAGCCGCGAGACGATCACTTCAATCGGAATGCGTGAATGGGCGCATATCGGTCATTCTCAATCCGCTCGCGGGAGAAGGTGGCCCCGCGGAGCGGGGTCGCATGAGGGGCGTCGCGGCTTGGACGAATCCTTCCATGGACCGTCTGCGCATATTTCTCTCTCCGGAACGGCGACGGTGTTCCATTTTTGTTCTTGACGAGCGGGCGGGCGAAAGCTAGGCTTGCTAGCATCACGTGTTGTTTTCAAGGGAGAGGCGGATGCTTCGCGGCGACGCGCTCAAAGGGCGATTTGAAAAGCGCGCGCGATCGCGGCCGATCGCCTATGCCGCCGAGATTGGCGACGACGGCCTCGTCCTTGGCGCCGGAACGATCCTTGCCCGGATGACGCGCGATTCCCTTGGGGCGCCGGACGCTCGACCTCGAAGAAGGCGAGGACCGCCTAAACGCTCTGCTCGCCGCCGCTCATGGCCGGCCGATGTCCCCGGACCTGCCGCGCCATCTGGGCGAGGCTTTCGCCCACTGGCGGCGCGGCGAGAAGGCTTTGGCCAACATCCGCCTGGCGTTCGCCGCGAATTCCCCGGCTGGACGATCGCTCCGACGCCTATCGGCTGTTTCTGGCCGAGGAACTGCTCGACGCGGGAATGTCGCCCGCCGCCTTGATGAAGGGGCTGGGCTTCGACGCTCCGCGTCGCGACCTCGCCAAATATGATCCGAACCAACGGCGCGTTCCCGCCGGCAGCGGCAGAAACAGCGGAAGATGGGGCTCCGGCGGCGGCGCCGCGCAAGCGCCCGCGCCGACGACGAGCGCCTCCACTCCCGCCGCCGCGGCCTTGCGCGCCGCGAGCGCGCCGGGAGCTCTGGCGGAAGGCCTGTTCGCTTCGGCGGCCGGCGGCGCGTTTCTCTCTGGCCTCGGAACATTGGCGTCGGCGCTCGTCGGCCCCGCCGTGACGCTTGGGGCGATATTCATTCCGACCCCAGCCGGCGTCGTTTCGCAAGGCGCGATTCCGGGCGAGCCGGGCCTTTCCTATTCCTTCGACGAACCTGCGGGCCTGCTGCGCTTATACCGCGATGACGAGGCCGGCCAACAAACAGTCGCCGAGGCGCGGCTGCGCCCCGACGGGATTTTCGCCGAGACCGAAACCGGCCTGCCCATCGCGCGGATGGTCAAGGGGAGCCTCGTCTTCGACGCGGATTTGCTCTCCGAGGCTGCAGCCGGAGCCGGGGCGTCGAGCGAGCGCGACGAACCGAAGCTTTGTCCCGATCCCGGCCCCGACGTGCCGCATGGCGCCTCGGAGCGGGCCATGTTGTATCAAGAGCAGATCAGCGCCTTGAACAATCCGCAGCGTCCTCTGCCGCGCGGGCGATGGCCGTCAGCCTGGAGAATCCGCTGACGGGAAAGAAGGTCGCCTTCGACGACTGCCGCGAAAGCGATGGGACGATGATCGAAGCCAAGGGCCCGGGCTTTGCGCAACAGATGAAATATCCCTATTTCGACAAGAGCATCGTCCCCGGCTGGGAAGATCAAGCGAGAACGCAGGTCAAGGCCGCGGGAACGCGCAATGTAGCATGGTTCTTCGCCGAGCCCGAAGCCGCGGAGAAGGCGAGAGAGATATTCGGGGACGACGATCAGCTCCAAAAAATCGAAATATTCTACGTCCCAGCGGAGGCTCCATGACGAGCAAGCCGGTCCCGATAGAGATCAAGACAACGGACAGCAAGGATTATTACATCCGAGCCAGTTGGGAAGCGCGCGCCGAGACGCCCGACGAACTCGCCGGGCGCTTCCTGCGGATGATCGACGCCTTGAAGGAGATCGATCCCGTCTTCAGCCTTTGGACTTGCGGCAGAAGGCGATTGATGGAGTTCGAAAAGGTCCGGGACCGCTACGCCGAGGAAATCGCGGCGGGATTCGCGCGGAACGATTGGGGAGAGCCGACGCCGGTCTATGGCTATTCGTTCGGCGCCGTCACCCGCGACACGCCGCGAGAACGTTTCTTTGCGGTAAGGTGCAATGCGGGCGGGACCGCCTGCTCGCCTTTCCCGAATGCCGTGACATTGACGACATCCTCCAACAAGGCCACGCTCGATCCAAACGTCGTCGGCTATCGGGTTTTTCGTCCCGCGCTGCTGGCCATCGTGGACGCCTGGGATCCCGTTAGAGCCGGCGCCTATTCCCAGCAACTGATTCAGCTAAATGAGAGCGCCTCGCGTTTTCCGGCGGTCTGGATTCAATATCTCTGTCCCTGGCTCGCGCGAAAAATCACGCCGCCGTCGACGGTTCTCTCCGAGCATTTGCCGAACGGCGGGCTGTTGATGTCGGCGACGACGGAAAGCTTCGACGTGGACAATCCCGCGCATCTCAAAGCCGCGCAGGACATGGCCGCCGCGATGGCGCCGCTAAACGCGCTGCCCTGGCCTTCGGGACGCACATAGTTTTCCTACACAGGCAGTAATCTTCACACGAGGGCGCTCCCTTCTCCCGTTTACGGGAGAAGGTGTCATGCGGAGCATGACGGATGAGGGCCGCCGCGGCTTGGCTGAATCCTTCCCACGAACCCTCATCCGACCTCGCTTCGCGAGGCCACCTTCTCCCACGAGTGGGAGAAGGAAGCGCGCCCCAACAATCCCACAAAAACCCAAAGAGCCCCATCATGCCGCACGTCTTCACGACCGCGCGTCTTTTTCGCGCGGGAGCTTAACCCATGGCCGCGCGCGATACGCAGGCCGGGCGCCCTTCATGGTCGCTGGCGCCGCAGGCGCTGTCCATCGCTTATGGACAGGCGCAATTCATGTCGTCGACCGGCGCGACCAGTCCTTCCGGCTGGTTCGGGCCGCTGGCGCCGCTCAGCCCAATCGCGCCGCCCGACGTCGCCGGGCGGCAGATGGATTTTCCGTCGGGCTACAACATCGTCTCGGGCGCGCGCGCCTATGAGCCGATCGGCTTCGAGGATCTTCGCGCGCTTGCCGAGACCTATGATCTGCTGCGGCTCGTCATCGAGACGCGCAAGGATCAGGTCGAGCGCATGTCGTGGTCGCTGCGCCCGCGCCGCGGCGCGACCGGGCCGGGCGGCGCGCGCATAAACCAGCTCACGCGGTTTTTCGAGCGGCCCGACGGTCAGCATTGCTTCGCGATCTGGCTGCGCATGCTGCTCGAAGACCTGTTCGTCATCGACGCGCCGACACTTTGGCGCCAGCGCGCGCGCGGCGGCGAATTGGTCGCGCTGCATCCGCTCGACGGCGCGACGATCAAGCGGGTGATCGACGATTGGGGCCGCACGCCGCAGCCCTTTCACGACAATGGCGCGCTGGTCCATCCCGTCGCCTATCAGCAAATATTGAAGGGCTATCCGGCGGTCGATTACGCCGCGCGCGACATCATCTACGCGCCGCGCAATCCGCGCGCCAATCGCGTCTACGGATTCAGCCCGGTCGAGCAGATCGTGATGACCGCGAACATCGCGCTTAAAGCGCCAGATGTTCACGCTGTCGCATTTCACCGAAGGCAACATCCCCGAGAGCCTGATCGGCGTGCCCGAGAGCTGGACGCCCGACCAGATCAAGAATTTTCAGGACTATTGGGACGCCTATTTCACCGGCGATCTCGCGGCGCGGCGGCGGGCGAAATTCGTGCCCGGCGGCGTGGCGAAAACCTTCATTCAGACGAAGGAGCCGGAGCTCAAGGGCGTGTTCGACGAATGGCTGGCGCGCATCGTCTGTTACGCGTTCAGCGTCTCGCATCAGGCCTTCGTCAATCAGACCAATCGCTCGACCGGCGAGACGCAAAAGGAGATGGCCGAGGAGGAAGGGCTTTGGCCGGTCCTGAAATGGGTGAAGCGGCTGATCGACGGCGTGTTGATCGAGGATTTTGGCGAAGAGGACATCGAATTCGCCTGGGGCGAGGACGCGCAAATCGACGCGGGCCAGCAGGCGCAAGTGCTGACGAGTTACGTCGGCGCGGGGATTCTGACCCGCAACGAAGCGCGGGTGAAACTGGGCGAGGCGCCGGTGGCGGACCCGGCGGCGAATGTGCTGACGGTGACGGGCGCCGCGCCGACGCCCGTGGGACAGGGCTCGGCGGAACTCGCGAAGGACTACAACCCGGATCAACCCCGCGACTAGTAGCTCCCGTCATTGATTTTGAAGGCGGGTTCTGAATCTCTGTCGCTTCGCAGCAGCGATGGAGGTGATTCGTGGCCGGGATAGAGATTGGCGTCAAGAAATACGTCGTGCGGCTGAGCGCGGAGGAACGCGAGCAGCTTGCATCGTTGATCCGCTCGGGCAAGCGCTTGGCGCAGTTGCTAACGAAGGCGCGCATCCTCTTGAAGGCGGATGTCTCGGAAGCTGGCGAAGGCTGGAGCGACGGCAAGATCGCCGAGGCTCTGGACACCAGCGTCGCCAACGTCGAGCGGACGCGACGGCAATTGGTGGAGGAAGGCTTCGAGGCGGTGCTGACCCGCAAATATAATCCGAACTCCGCGCCGCCCCGGATTTTCGACGGCGCCGCGCAAGCAAAATTGATCGCGCTGGCCTGCGGGCCTGCTCCGGCGGGCTACGCCAAATGGACGCTGAGCCTGCTCGAAGAGAAAGTCGTCGAACTGAACATCGTCGAGAAAGCCAGCGACAATACGATCGGGCGGACGCTCAAAAAAACGTTCTCAAGCCGCATCTCAAACAGCAATGGGTGATCGCGCCGCAGGCCAGCGCGGGCTTTGTCGCCAACATGGAAGATGTGCTGGAAGTCTACCAACGACCGCATGATCCGTCGCGCCCGGTGGTATGTCTCGACGAGACCTCCAAGCAAATGATCGTCGAGACGCGCGCTCCCATTCCCGCCGCGCCCGGCCGCAAGGCGCGTCACGATTACGAATATGAACGCAATGGCGTGGCCCATCTGTTCATGATGTTCGCGCCGCTGGAAGGCTGGCGGCATGTGAAAGTGACCGACCGTCACGCCGCAATCGATTACGCCCACGTGCTCAAGGACTTGTCCGACACGCATTTCCCCGGCGCGGCGAAGATCGTGCTGGTGCAGGACAATCTCTCGACGCACACGCCGGCGTCGCTTTACGCGGCCTTCCCCGCCGCTGAAGCGCGACGGCTGAGCGAGCGGTTCGAATGGCATTACACGCCAAAGCACGGCAGTTGGCTCGACATGGCGGAGTCCGAACTCGGCGTTCTGGCGACCCAATGCCTCAACCGCCGCGTTCCTGATAAGTCGACGCTCATCGAGGAGGTTGCCGTTTGGCAGGACAATCGCAACAGGCGCCACGTCAAGGCCGACTGGCAATTCACAACCGACGACGCCCGCGTTAAACTGAAACGGCTTTACCCTCAGTTCCAGTAACTCAGGCCACTAGCATGGGCGGTTCGGGTCCGGAGGCGGCGAGGCGAAGGCGTCGCGCGTTCGGGCCGCGTCGGCGCGGGACAGTCGCAACGTCGCGGGAGGCGACTCCTCCGGCCCTTTTGTTGAAGGGTCGGCGGCGGCGATCGCCCCCGACCTTGCCGCGAACATCGCCGCCGCGATTCCTGGCGGCCTCGCCGCCGCGGGGACGGCGCTGGAAACGGCGGGTCCCGCCGCGCAAGCCCTGCTCGGCGAACCCCGCCACCGCCGCTGCCGCCACGGCGCTCGGCCTCGGCGCGCTGGCCTATTACGCTTACAACCACTGGTCCTCTTCGAGTGAGCCGCCCGCGGCGGTGGAAGCACCGAAAGAGCCCGTCGCGGCGGCAGGCGCGCCGGCGCCGGATCCAGATGATCCGGAGGGGGCTCGACGGCAAGACGACGCCGGCGGCCAAACGCCGAGACAACCAAGCTACCAGACCGGCGCCTCGGACGGCGGGCCTGGCACGTGGACGAAGGTCAACGAAGGACTGGCGCCCGAGGAGGCCGCCTATCAACAGAAGGCGACTGGCGCCCCGCAAGGGACGGTCTATAATGTGCCGAATCCCAAGGCCCCGACAGGCGTCACGAGTTTCGACGGGTACGATCCGGCGACGAATACATTGATCGACGCTAAATACTGGAACAAATGGCCGATAGATGAGGGATTTTCATCTGATTCGGTGGTTAAGCAAGCCCAGAGCCAGATCGACGCGGCGAAGGGAACGAACATAGTCTGGAGAATCGCCTCGCCAGAGAAGGCTGCGAACGTGCAGGATATTTTGGATGAGAAACGTATCTTTGGCATCACTATAGAATTTCTCGGACAATAGGAGCGAGAAATGAGCACTACGTTTTCTGACAGGCTGATCATTCAAGCCTCCGGTTTTGGCCCGGCGATGACGGCGCGGCAATCGATCCAACGCGCGAAAACGATCATGCTCGATCTCGAGACGATTTCGCCTTGGCGGCGTCCGTTCGAAGTCAGCGGATGCACGAAGGAAACCGGCGACATGCCCATCGCGGCGGATCTTTCCGACTTCGACGAAGTGGTGATGCGCGCACTGCGGAGTTATGACGATGTTCGATATTACAATGAAAATGATCCGGACAACTGGAAGCTTGCCCTCGACTTTTTATCTCCTTATGGATTTGGAGAAACGTTTACAAATGCCCCGTCTGCAGGAGAATACAAAAACCGTGTCTCTGTCAGCCTTCAAGCTTCTGGAGTAGGGGATCACGTATCTCGTGACAATGGAATCTACGTTATTGGAATTCCGTCTTTTGAACATGATCAAGTCAATGCGGCATGGTCTGACCCGGCCGTCGTTCACCGTATCTTCGACTATTTCATTGATAACTATGATCCACTAAATTGTATTGTTTTCGGACGCGGGCAAAGACGCAGAGTTCGGACGTTACAAGGTGATAATATATTGGGATGGCTGAACTATACAAGAGATCCCAAGGTAGCGGGACTACTCACGAAAACGGAAAAGGCGGTCCCCTATCGCGCCGGGGTATTGTTGAAGCTCGGCGACGACGCTTCGGTCTTGTCCGACCCGAAAATCGACGCCGAACTTATCGAAATCGCCAAAATGCTCTCCTCGGCCGGCGTGACGCGGTAGTCGAAATTTTTTCTCTCGTCGATCGCACTCGCCTACTTCACCGACGATCTCGCGGCGCGGCGGCGGGCGAAGTTTGTCCCCGGCGGCGTCGCCAAAACCTTCATTCGGACGCCCCGACAGGCGTCACAAGTTTCGACGGTTACGATCCGGCGACGAATACATTGACCGACGCCAAATACTGGAACAAATGGCCGATAGATGAAGGATTTTCATCCCGTTCGGTGGCTGAGCAAGCCCAGAGCCAGATCGACGCGGCGAAGGGAACGAATATCGTGTGGAAGATCGCCTCGCCGGAGAAGGCTGAGGAGGTGCGGAATATTCTCAATGGAAACCGTATCACGGGCGTCGCCATCGAGTCTTTCGTCCCTAGGAGCAAGCAATGAGCTTTCCATTTCCGGATGCGATGATCATTCATGCCGTGGGTTTTGGCCCGGCGATGACGGCGCGGCAATCGATCCAGCGCGCGAAGAAGATCATGCTCGATCTTGAGACGATCTCGCCTTGGCGGCGTCCGTTCGAAGTCAGCGGATGCACGAAGGAAACCGGCGACATGCCCATCGCGGCGGATCTCTCCGACTTCGACGAAGTGGTGATGCGCGCGCTGCAGAGTTATGACGACGTTCGATATTACAATGAGAACGATCCGGACAATTGGAAGCTTACGCCAGATTCCTATTCTCCGTACGGATTTGGAGAAACTTTCACCAATGCTCCCTCGGCAAAAGAATACAAAAGCCGTGTTTCTGTCAGTCTTGATGCTTCCGGATTGAAGAATAACGCATCTCGCGACAATGGGGTTTATGTCATTAGAATTCCGTTTTTTGAACA
Organism: uncultured Alphaproteobacteria bacterium; assembly: GCA_963710695.1. Classification (GTDB taxonomy): domain Bacteria; phylum Pseudomonadota; class Alphaproteobacteria; order Rhizobiales; family Beijerinckiaceae; genus Methylocystis. The sequence goes on from CAVQBO010000012.1 coordinate 30,370, forward strand.
AAACCAGGTCAATGCGGCATGGTCGGACCCGGCCGTTGTTTACCGTATATTTGACTATTTCATCGACAACTGCGATCCTAAAGAAATGCACTGTTTACGGAAGCCACCAGAATCTCAGAATTTCTTCGCAACCTAATTATACGATTGGGTGGCTTAACTATACGAGAGAGCCTAAAGTTGCGGATGTCTTCGCGAAAACGGAAAAAGCCGTCCCCTATCGCGCCGGCGTGTTGTTGAAGCTCGGCGAGGACGCCTCGGTCTTGTCCGACCCGAAAATCGACGGGGAACTTAAAGAAATCGGCGAAATGCTGTGGCTCCCCGGCGTGACGCGCTAGTCGAAATCTCGGCTTCCGTCGATCGCTGTCGTTAAGCGGAAATCCTGGTTGGAATTTACGGCGCAAGACGCTTTCTCTCGTCGCGCTGCATCCGCTCGACGGCGCGACGATCAAGCGGGTGATCGACGACTGGGGCCGCACGCCGCAACCCTTTTTCGACAATGGCGCGCTGGTCCATCCCGTCGCCTATCAGCAAATCCTGAAAGGCTATCCGGCGGTCGATTACGCCGCGCGCGACATCATCTACGCGCCGCGCAATCCGCGCGCCAATCGCGTTTACGGGTTCAGCCCGGTCGAGCAGATCGTGATGACAGCGAACATCGCGCTGAAGCGCCAGATGTTCACGCTGTCGCATTTCACCGAAGGCAACATCCCCGAGAGCCTGATCGGCGTGCCCGAGAGCTGGACGCCCGATCAGATCAGTCGGCGCGGGGATTCTACGCGCTGGCGAAACGCGGATGAAACTTCGCGAGGCGCCGGTGGCGGACCCGGCGGCGAATGTGCTGACTGGTGACGACGGGCGATTTGCCCAGGCGGCGGCGGGAGCGCGTCCCGGGCGAAGGCGCGGGGGGCGCGCTATAAATGAACCCACGGCGTTCGCGCGATGGGGAGCCTTTGAGATGAAACAATCCTTGAGAGCGACGGCGCGGCTCTTGTTCGCCGCCTGCTTTTGTTGCGCCTTGGCGTTTTACGCGGGCCTTGGCCGCGCCGAGGATGTCAAGCCGACCGCCAAGCCGATCAAGCTCGCGGTGTTCGATCTCGAACTCGACGATTTCAGCGCCGGCGGCCCACTGGCCGGCGAGAGCGCGGAGGAGACCGCGCGGCTGCGGCGCGTCACCGCGCTGGCGCGCGAGCAACTCGCGAAATCCGGCCTGTTCGAACTCGTCGACACCAGCGCGTCCAGCGACGAGAATCTGAAGGCGCATTGGCTGCGCAAATGCAACGGCTGCGAGGCCGACATCGCCCGCGCGCTCGGCGCCGATATGTCCTTCCTCGGCTTCTTCCGCAAGATCAGCGTGATGGAGCAAAACCTCGAATTTCGCATCCGCGACGCCCGCACCGGCGAATTGATGAACGTATCGCAAACGGATTATCGCGGCGAGACCGACGAGTCCTGGAGCCGCGCGATCATCTGGCTCATCAGGCACGGCCTCGTCGAACCGGAACTCGCGCGCCGCGCCCGCGAGACGGGCGCTCTTCAGAACAACCGTTGAGAGTTCGTCATTGCGAGGAGCGTGAGCGACGAAGCAATCCAGTCGGCGCTTTCTCGCAACGCTCAACCGCACACCCAAACCAACAAGGCTCGCCTCGCGCGGGCCTTTTTCTTTAAGGACGCGCACAGATGACGCAGTTGCAGATGTTCATTCCGCTGACCAAGATCGACGCGGGCAAGCGGCTTGTTTACGGCGTCGTCACCGCCGAGACGCCGGATCGCGGCAATGAAGTCTGCGATTACGCCAGCACCAAGCCCTATTACCAAAAGTGGTCGGACGAGTTCCGCAAGGCCAGCGGCGGCAAGAGCCTCGGCAATCTGCGCGCCATGCACGGCAAGGTCGCGGCGGGGCGCGTCGAGGCGATCCACTTCAACGACGACGACAAGCAGATCGAAGTCTGCGCGAAGATTATCGACGACGCCGAATGGGCCAAGGTCGAAGCGGGCGTCTACACCGGATTTTCGCAAGGCGGCGGCTATGTGAAGCGCTGGCCCGACGAGAACGACCCGGACCTCATGCGCTACACCGCGAGTCCTTGCGAGATTTCGCTGGTCGATCTGCCCTGCCTGCCGAGCGCGACATTCGCGATGATCAAGGCCGATGGCGCGGTCGAGACGATGAAGTTCGCGAGTTTCGACAACGCCGTCGAGCAGGTGTGGATGGCCGGCGACGGCAAGACCTTCAAGAAGAAAGCCGAGGCGCTGGCGCACCAGACTCTGCTCGCCGAGTTCCGCGTCCATGCTGGGCGCGCTGGAGCGAATGGAGAACGATCTGGGCAAGGCCGCGCCGGCGCCGAGGACGCAGGCTCTTGAGCGTCTGCGCAAATGTCTCGGACAAGAAGCGTTCGACGCCGGCCGCGCCATCGCCGCCTTGCAAATCGTGTTCGACGTGCTGGCGGCGGAAATCGCCGAGGGCGAGGACGACGAAGGGCAGATCGCCGCGCTGCAAGACGCCATCGTCAGGTTGAAGGATTTTATCGTCGCGGAAATCTCCGAGGACGACGAAGACGACGAACAGCCCTCCGATGTTCTGGAGCAAGCCGCTTCGCCGCGCGATCTCGCCAAGATCGCCGAGACGCTGGAGGCGGCGCGGCTGGAGCGCGACGCGCAAAAGGCTTTGCTCGCCGAACTCGCGCCGCGTCTCGAAAAGCTCGGCCAGCGCGTCGAGGAACTCGCCCGCCAGCCGCTGCCGCCGCCGATGCTCGCCGGCACGCGCGCGGTGGAGAAGGGCGCGGAGGCGCGCGTCGAAGACCTCGCGGCGACGCTCGCGGCGATGACCGGCGAGCAACGCGCGGCGCTGCTGATCAAGGTGGCGCAGAGCCAGCCGCGAGCGCTGCGATAAGGACGGCCTAGCCCGGCGGCCGCGGTGGAGCGCCGGGCGCTCGCTTCGTCCATCGCGCGCGATGTCGCGCTATCCTCAAGGGCTAGCTGAAGCTTATGTTCGAGCGAAGCCTTGAGGCTTGTCTTGAGCAAGCGTCCGCCGGAAGCGGCGAGCTTCGCGACGACGTGATCGTCGAATTCGTGTTCCGTCGTGAGGTTGCGCTCCAATAGCAAGGCCGCTCGGCCCGGCCTCAGCACATCGTCGAGTTCCCTAACGAACTCCTCGCTGACGCCGGCGTCCCTCAAGCCCTCGCCGACCGCGCCCGCCGCGGCGCCCGCGAGAATGCCGAAAATCGGATGCAGAAAAAGCAGTCCGATGAGCAGTCCCGACATCGTGCCCGTTCCGAGGTTCAAGGCCTCGGAGCGAACGATATTGCTGAGTTTTATCGCGCCCTTCTTGTCGCGCGCGGCGACGACGACGTCGGATATACGAAAGATTTCTTCGCGCGGCAGCGCCAGCAGCGCATCGCGCGCCGCTTCGGCGGCCTTCGCGTCGGGATAGCCAATCACAATCAGGTCGCGCATCTCGCACCCTCTCGCTCGCGCGCCGCGATGGGCGCTCTTGCTCATATAAAGCGACGCGAACGGGGAACAATCGCGGGCGCCACGCCCGATCGCTCGCCCTTCTCCCGCAGGCGGGAGAAGGGATGCGCCCCACCAACACCCGCGCCGGGGACGGCGCGTCCACCCCACATCGGGACTCCACACATGACCATCCAACACACCACGCATGAAGTTCTCGAAGCCATTCGCAAATCGCAGAGCCTGCCGCAGGGCGATCCGCGCCTGCTCGCCTTCGGGCTCGAAAAGAGCACTTTTTCGCAGCCGACCAGCGCGACCGACGGCCTCGCCTTTTACGATCTCGAACCCGGCGCGAAGTTCCTCGCGCCCGTGCTCACGCCGCTCCGCAACGAGACGCCGCGCGTCTCCGGCCGCGGCGGCATTCAGGCCAATTGGCGCGCCATCACCGGCATCAACACCAATGGGCTGCGGCTCGGCGTTTCCGGCGGCAACCGCGCCGGCGTGCAGGCCGTGACGACAGCCGATTACTTCGCCTCCTATAAGGGCATCGGCCTTGAAACCTCGGTCGACTTCGAAGCCGAATACGCCGGCGTCGGCTTCGACGACGTGCGGGCGCAGGCGGGCCTGCGCGGGCTTCAGGCGACGATGATCGGCGAAGAGGCGCTGATCCTCGGCGGCAATAATTCGCTCGCGCTTGGGCAGACGCCGACCCCGACCTTGACCGCTTCCGCCAGCGGCGGATCGCTCGCCTCCGGCACGCTGTCGGTGATTTGCGTCGCGCTGTCGCTCGACGGCTTCATCAACGGCTCGGTGCTCAACGGCGTGCAGTCGCAGATCACGCGAACCAACGCCGACGGCTCCACCGATATTTTCGGCGGCGGCGCGGCGCAGAAATCGACGAACGCCACGGTCGCCGTCACCGGACCGTCGGGCGTCGTCGCGGCCGTCGTCGCGACGGTGCGCGGCGCGCTCGGCTACGCCTGGTTCTGGGGCGCGGCGGGCTCGGAAGTTCTGGGCGCGATCACGTCCGTCAATTCGGTGAGCATTTCGGCGACCGCCGCCGGAACGCAAACGGCGGCCTCGCTTCCCGGCGCCGACTGGTCGAACAATGCGCTCGTCTTCGACGGGCTGCTCACCATCGCGCTGAAGCCGGGTTCCGGCGCCTATGTCGCGTCGCAGGCGAGCGGGACGGCCGGCGTGGGAACGCCGCTGACGGCGGATGGCGCGGGCGGCGTCGTCGAGATCGACGCGGCGCTGAAATCCATGTGGGACAATTATCGTCTCTCGCCCGACACCATCTGGGTCAACAGCCAGGAGGCGCTGAACATCTCGAAGAAGATTCTCGCCGGCGCCGTCAATTCGGCGCAGCGCTTCATCTTCAACGCCGCGCAGGACGCGATCGGCGGCGGCGTGATGGTGCGGACCTATCTCAACCGCTTCTCGATGAGCGGCGGCTCGACGCTGGACATCCGCGTGCATCCGAATTTGCCGGCGGGAACGATTCTGATGACCGCGCGCAGCATTCCCTATCCGCTGTCGGGCGTCGGCAATGTGTTCCAGATCAGAACGCGCCGCGATTACTACCAGATCGAATGGCCGCTGCGCACGCGCCGCTATGAGTATGGCGTCTATGCGGACGAAGTGTTGCAGCACTATTTTCCGCCGTCGCTCGCGGTGATTTCCAACATCGCGAACGGGTGACGAACGACTTCCTCTCTCCCGCCCGCGGGAGAAGGTGGCCCCGCGTAGCGCGGGTCGGATGAGGGCTCTCGGGAAGTTTCAACCAAGTCGCGGCGACCCTCATCCGTCACGCCTTCGGCGCAAGGGCCACCTTCTCCCACAAGTGGGAGAAGGGAGCCCGCGCAAAGTAACAACGGAGCATCCACCCATGACCACCGGCGATCTCGTCGCGCTTGGCGCTGTGAAGAACTGGCTCGGCGTCACGACGGACGACGACGACGCGCTGCTCGCCGCGCTGATCTCGCAGATCAGCCGGGGCATATACAACTACATCAACCGTTCCTTCGTGCTGCCGACCGACGTGACCGAGGCTTACGACGGCACGGGGCGCGATCAGCTTTTGCTGCGCAACTGGCCGATTGGCGCGGTCTATTCCGTCGTCGTCGACGGCAAGGCGATTCCGCCCGCGCCGATGATGGTCGCGAATGTCCATCCGACGCATGGCTATGTGCTGGAGCAAAGCGACGACGCGCCGCCCGGCGCGATGCAGCAATTGTTTTTGCGCGGGCCGCATGTGTTTCGCAAGGGCCGCCAGAACGTCGTCGTCTCCTATCGCGCCGGCTATGAGATCGTCGGCGAGGCGCAGGCGATTCCTTCGAGCGCGCCTTTCACGATCGACGCGCTCGCGCCTTACGGCGGATGGGCCGCGGACACCGGCGTCGCTTACGCCGGCGGCGCGGCGATGAGCGCGGTTTCGAGCGCGCCGGCGCAGGGGCAATATTCGGTCAGCGCGGGCGTTTACACATTCGCCGCGGCGGACGCGGGCGCCGCGGTCGCGTTGTCCTATGGCTATATCCCCGCCGATCTCGAACAATGCGCGCTCGAATGGGTCGCCGACCGTTACAAATACAAGGACCGCATCGGCATGACGAGCAAGAGTCTCGGCGGCCAGGAGACGGTCGCCTATCAGAACAAGGCGACGCCCGATTTCGTCGCGCAGTCGCTGATGAATTTCCGCAGGATCATCGCGAATTGAATTGCGGTCGTCGCCGCGACGATTCCAACCCCGTCATTGCGAGCCGAAGGCGAAGCAATCCAGGGGCCGCGCGTGATTCTGGATTGCTTCGTCACCATAGCTCGTCCCTGGACGGGCGTCCTTCAAACGCCCTATGGTTCCTCGCAATGACGGTTGTGTGATCCATGCTCGACATAGACATCGAAGGCGCGGCGGAACTCGCCGCGCGCTTTGACGCCATGCCCGCCGCGATCCGCGCGGCGCTCAAGGACAAGATCGCCGATCTCGCCGATCGACTGGTCGACAAGATCAAGAACGACAAGCTCGGCGGCGAGGTTTTGCGCGCGCGCTCCGGCGCGTTGCAGGGGTCGATAGGATCAAGCGTCGACGACGACGGGGCGAGCGTTTTTTCGGCGGGCGTCAAATACGCCTTCGCGCAGGAATACGGCTTTGACGGCGACGAGACGGTCGCCGCGCACGCCCGCGCGATCCGGGAGGCCTTCGGCAAGGCGATCGCCCCGAAGACGATTTTTGTGCGCGCCTTTTCGCGTCACATGAACCTGCCCGAGCGTAGTTTCATGCGCTCCGCGCTGGACGACATGCAAGACGAAATCGCGCGCGCGTTGAATGAGGCCGTCAGCGAAGGGTTGGACACATGAATGTCGCGCGTGAAGCGGTCATGGCGGCGCTGGTCGCCTTGTTGGAAGGCGTCGTGTTCGCGTCGCCGGTCAATGGCCAGACGGAATTCGTCTCGGTGTCGCGGCGTTTGAAACTCTGGGCCGACGTGCCGAAATCGCAGCGCCCGGCGCTGTTCGTCAGCGAACATCGCGAGCAGCCGAACTATCAGAGCGAGGCGCTGCCGAGCAAGACCACGCTGAGCGTCGATCTCTTCATCTACATCGACGCCAGCGACAGAAACACCATTCCCGCGAGCGCGCTCAACACGATCATGGACGCGCTGGACGCCGCGCTGCTGGCGTCGCCGATGGCGAACAACCGCCAGACGCTCGGCGGCCTCGTCTCGCATTGCCGCGTCGACGGCGCGGTTTTGAAAGACCCCGGCGACCTCGACGGCGACGGCCTGCTGTGGGTTCCGTTGAAGATACTGGCGCTTTGAGACGCGCTCTCCCTTCTCCCACGGGAGCAGTGGGCAGAGAAGGATCGCGGCCCCATGACTTCGCTACACCTTCCGTGGGAAGACGCCATGAACGTTAAGGAACCAAACGCATGTCCAACAACACTTCGCTCGCCTTCGGCTCCGGCGTCCTGATCGGCACGACTTCCGCCGGTCCCTTGCAATTTGGAACCTTGCAGGATGTGTCGGTCGACTTTTCCTTTTCGGTCAAGTCGCTGATGGGGCAATATCAGTTTCCGGTCGCGGTGGCGCGCGGCGCCGGCAAGATCTCGGGCAAGGCGAAATTCGCCAATATCGACGGTCCCATCCTCAACACGATTTTCTTCGGCAATACGCCGGCGACGGGCCAGACGCTCTGGTCCTATAACGAAGGCGCGACTGTCGGCGCCGCCTCGCCCTACACCGCGACGGTGGCCAACGCCGCGAATTTCGACGAGAATCTCGGCGTCGCCTATGCGTCGAGCGGACTGCAGCTGACGCCCGTCGCCAGCAGCCCGGCCGCCGGGCAATATAGCGTCGCCAGCGGCGTCTATACGTTCAGCTCCGCCGACGCCGGCAAGGCCGTGCTGATCACTTACAGCTATACGCAATCCGTCGCGGGCTCGAAGGCGGTGATCACCAACAGGCTGATGGGCGTGGCGCCGACCTTTCAGATCGACTTTTACCAGACCAACCCCAATGTCGCCGGCGCGCAATGGTCGCTGCGGCTTTACAGCTGCATCTCGTCGAAACTCACGCTGGCGAGCAAGCTCGAAGACTTCACGATTCCCGAAATGGATTTCGAAGCCTTCGCCAATGCGTCGAACAACATCGGCCAATTGAACACCGCGATTTAAGGCGCTCCCATGAATCCCGATCCCAACATCAATTGCGCCGGCGCGCCGGTGGTGACTCTGGCCGGGCGCGAATGGTTCGTGCCCGTGCTGGCGATGCGCCAGGCGCGCGTCGTCGTGCCGGCCCTGATGCGGCTCATGCCCGTGCTGCAGGAAATGCAGAGCGGCCAGCCCGCGGCGATGGCGCGGCTCTCCGAGGAAAATTACGACGCGATCATCGCCGTCGTTCACGCCGCGTTGACGCGCGCCTATCCCGAACTGTCGCGCGAGATGTTTCTCGATTTGCCGGCCTCGACGCCGGAACTCGTCGCGGCGCTCGGCGTCGTCACGCGCCAGACCGGCTTCTTCCGGCCGGCCGATGCTTCGGGAGACGGTTTGGGGGAAACATTGGGGGAGACGGCGAAGCCTGCGACGGCTCCCCAAAATTCTTCGACCGGCTGATCGCGCATTACTGCCAATGTTCGGGCGAGCGATGGGACGACGCGCTGGAAGCGAGCCTGACCTTCCCGCGCCTGTTCGCGCGCCAAGGCTATTGGCGCGAGTTCCCGCCGACGCATGTGCTGGTGCGCGCGATCGCGGTGGGGCTGGGGGTGTTCAAGCCGGCGCCGCCGCCAAGGGATGCGATGGCGACGTTGAAGGCGATGTTTCCGGAGGGGAGGATTTAGGGGGCGGCCCGTCGGCCGTTCGCTCAGATGTCCCCGCGCATAGTCATGCGTAGGCTAATAGCGTCGCCATCGTGAGGCGAGATTTAATCCGGCGATCCAATTCAGCAGCCGCAATCTCGATTGCGAAGCGGCTTTGATCCGGCACGGTCAGCGAAAGAACAGCTTGACGAAAATCGCGACCTGAAAAGCGAGAACAAAGCCCATCATCCACTTGATGACGGTTAATTCACTACGCACCGAGGTCACGTCGTCGTCACGCTTGCTGAGCGCGGCGGCTGCTTTAAGCGCCTTGTCTTCTGGCACATCAATCGAACGAAACGCCTCGAAAACCTCGGATTGCATCTGGGTCATGGTTATCGCTCAACCTTTCCGCGAAACAGCTGCGGCACGCTTTAATAGCATATCGCCGCCCGCCGCGCACGTCTCGGTCGCGCCGCCGCCTCAACCCGCGTGCTTCTTCACCCAGGCGACATAGCTGTCCATCCAGGTCTGCACGAACTGCCGGTTGGCGGGGCCGATCTCGCCATCCGCGTCGAACAGGCCCTCCTTCGCCTGGATGAAGGCTTCGGGCTGGCCGAGCGTCGGCGCGTCGAGATAGGCGAGGATGTTGCGCAAATGCTGCTGCGCCATCGCCGTGCCGATCGCGCCGACCGAGACGCCGATGACGCCGGCGGGCTTGCCCGCGAAGGCGTTGGCGCCATAGGGACGCGACGCATTGTCGATCGCGTTTTTGAGCACGCCGGGAACCGAGCGATTATATTCCGGCGTCACGAACAGAACGCCCTTGGCGGCGCTGATCTCGCCCTTGAGCCGCTTTACCGACGCGGCCTGGTTGGCGTCGTCGTCCTGATCGTAGAGCGGCAGATCGCCGATTTGCGCCTGGTGGAGGGAAAACTCCGGCGGCGCAAGTTTGGCGAGGGCGTTCGCCAGCTTGCGGTTGTATGAGTCGCGGCGAAGGCTGCCGACCAGCACGAGGATTGGATAAGGGCTCATATCAATCGTCTCCGAAATTCGAGAACGAGCGGACGCATCAAGAGGGTAAATATTGTTCGGCCGCGGCGAAAGGCCAGCCGTCGCTTCCCAGCGTCAATCGCAGCCCGCGCCGACGCTCCGCCAATCCGACCAAATGCGCCGCCGCGCCTCGTCCAGCGCGAGGCGGCCGTCGCACACCGCGCGGGCGAGGCAGGCTTCCTTGCGGTCCTTTTCGCCCGCCTCGTCCCAGGGCTGCAGCTCCAGATTGGCGGGGTCGTAAGGCGCGCCGCCGAGGCTCAGGGGAACGCGGTGATCGAGCTCGAAATCGCCGAGCATATCCCGCGGAATCTCCATTTCGCGCACCAGCGCGATCTTCACGCGCCGCGCATAGGACGACGACGGCCGCGCGCCCCTGGTCCAGCCGGGAACGCAGATCGTCGTCCCGATGGTCTCCTGCGTCACGGCCGGATTATGCAAGAGGTATACACGCATGGATTGTGAGCGAGCCGGGCTCGCGAATAGGACGATTAACAGCAATAATAATGGCATATGCGCGATCCCCGTGGTTTGGCGAATCATTGCGTCAGCGCATGAATACAGCCCTATGGTTGCAAAAGTCCAAACAGAGAACATAAAATTCGCGCCAGTTCGGGCGCGGCTCAAATCAGGGAAAAACCGTACATGGCCGACGATGTGACGATCCGCTTTAGCGCCGACACCGACGATTTGGAGGACGGTCTCGCCAATGTGCGCGGCGCCGTCGGCTCGGTGACGCCGGACCTCAAAAAGCTCTCGGAAAGCGTCAGCGACGCCGCGCAGAAAACCGCGCCGGCGACGACGGCCTTTTCGCGCATGTCGGTCGCCATCGGCGACGGCCTGACCGGCGCGCTGCGGCCGGCTTCCGCCGCCTTGGGCGCGCTCGGCGACGACGCCGGCGCCGCCAAGACGCGCATCGACGACGAGATCAAGGCGCTGCAAGAGTCGCTGGCGATCAAGAAGACGATCTTCGACGGCGAGGCGAAGCTCAAGAACATCAGCGAGGGCGAAAAGATCGCGCTCGTGAGGGCCGCGACGCAGGAGGAATACGAGGCGCAACGCGCCTTGCTGGAGCAGGAGGCGGGGCTCGCCGATCAAAGCGTCAAGCAAAAGGAGCAGGCGCTGAGCAAGATCGCGACGCTCGAAGCGACGCATCAAAAGCAGATGCTGCAACTCGCCTATCAGGCCGCCGAGGAGCAGGACAAAATCTGGCAGGGTCTCGCGAGCAAAATGGGCTCTTCGATGAGCTCCAGCATCATGGGGCTGTTGCAGCACACCACGACCTTTCGCGAAGGCGTGCGCCAGATGGCGGTGCAGGCGACGCAATATTTCGTCAATATGGGCACGCAATGGGTCGCCAGTTTCGCGATGAACATAGCCAAGAACATCGCGACGCATGTGATGGGCGAACAGGCGATGACGGCGGCGACGCAGCTCGGCGTTTCCGAACGCACGGCGAGCGAGGCGGCGGGAAGCGTCGCCGACATCGCCGGCAAGGCGGCGGCGGTGATCAAGAGCATCATGGCGTCGTCAGCCGAGGCTTTCGCCGGCGTGTTCGGCTTCATGGCGCCGCTGCTGGGGCCGGCGGCGGCGGGTCCGGCGGCGGCGGCGCAGGCGACCGTGGCGGGCGCGGCCAGCATCGCCTCCTTCGACATCGGCGCCTGGAACATTCCGCAAGACCAGCTCGCGATGGTGCACAAGAACGAACTGGTGATGACCGCGAGTCAGGGCGAGGCGTTCCGCAATCTCGTCAACAATGGCGGCGCGCGAAGCGACGCCGCGCCGAGCGTTCACGCGCCGGTGAATTTCCACGTCCACGCGCTCGACGCGCAGGGCGTCGCGAGCTTCTTGCAGGGCAATGGCCGCGAGATCATGAAGGCGGTCGGCCGCCATGTGCAGGACGGGTTGCACCTTGGCGTGCGGGGATTGAATCCGACGTGAGCCGGCAATTCGCGCTCGCCTCTTGAACGGTCGCCGCTCGATTGGCGCGGGCGGCGCATGTGAGTAGTTTCCGCTTCTATCCCCGCCATATCCCCGCGCGCTATGCTGCATCCGCCGCCGGCGCTCGAACACTCCGCGACGGGACATTTACTTTTCTTTTGAGGAAACGCAAACGTGACACGACATTGGTGGCTTTGGGTCGTCTATCTGGCGATTTTTATCGTGGTGAGCGTGGGTCATTGCGTTTGGTTCGCGGCGACTCTCGATCCGGCGATCGGGTCGCGGTTCGGCGCCGCCTTGACCGCTTTAGGCGTCATCGTGACGGCGCAACCGTTCTTTCGCACCGGATTTAAAGACGCCGTTGATCGTCAGATGCCCGAGGGTTTGGTCGAAGCGGCAAGCCGTCCGCTTGCCGCCCAGCCTCTCGCGGGCCACTCGCCCGCGCATTTGCTCAAGCAACAGAGAGAAGCGCACAAGGTCGCGCGCCCTGGCGTCGTGCACGATGTCATAGCCGAACGGGTGATTGGCGTCGCGCTCATATTCTTTGGAACACTCGCGCACGGCTATGGCGACTTGCCCTTGAAATGGCTGGGATTCATAGCGAACTGACTGACAACTCGCCGCTCGTTTTCGCAAGGCGCGCGGCGGATTGCGTCCGCATGCGCGTTTCCGAGGCCGGACGCGGCATGCCGCGTCCTTTGCTTCCTCGCCCCGCGTCTCTGACGACCAATCGAGGCCCGCATGACCTTCCCCTATCTCTCCGCGATTAACCTCATCCCCGCGTCGGGCGAGTTCGTCTACGACACCGTGGCGTATAGCGGCGAGCCGCCGGGCTCTTCGACCTTTCTGCCGATCAACACCTATCACGCGCCCGGCGGAACGCGCACCGACGTGATGTACGCGCTCGATCAGTTGCAGGCGACGTTGCCCAATTGCACGAGCGTCGCGCTGGTCGTGCAATGGCTGGGGAATTCGCTCGACGCCTCGGCCTGCCAGGTCTATCCGGCGACGACCTATCTGCTTGACGGCGCGGTCGGCGCCTTCGAGCCGACGGCGGGCGGAACGGACTCCTGGCGCGTCTCCGACGTGACGCTCGCCACGAGCGGGCTCATTCCGATCAGCCGGCCCGACGGCGTTCACGCGGTTTACGGCGGCACGCCCTCCGATCAATCGGTCGTGCGCTGCATCGCGGAGCTAAAGAATCGCGGCTTCAAGGTCGCGCTCTATCTGATGATGAACATGGACGTGACCGGCAAGCCCTGGCGCGGCCTCGTGACCTATTCGCCCGATGTCTCCAGCGCCGCGACGACGGTGGTGAATAATTTTCTGGGAACCGCCGCGACCTCGCAGTTCACGCGCGACGCGACCAATCTCACCGTGCATTATTCGGGCAATGTGCTCGACTTCACCTATCGCCGCTTCGTGCTGCATTACGCCAATCTCGCGGCGCTCGCGGGCGGCGTCAATCTCTTCGTGTTCGGCTCCGAGCTGCGCGGGCTCGAGGCGATACGCGGCCCCGCCTGGACGCCCGCCGGCACGATGGACGGAAGCGGAAACGCGGTGTGGGATTATCCCTTCGTCGCCGGACTCGTCACGCTCGCCAATGATTGCCGCTCGGTGTTCGACGCGGCGGGCTTCACCAAGAATCTCGCGGCGCGCGAAAACCTCATCACCTATTCCGCCGATTGGTCGCAATGGATGGGCGCGCAGCACGCGGGCGTGACGGGAATCTTCCCGCATCTCGACACGCTGTTCGCGTCATCCAACATCGATTTCGTGTCGATCGACAATTACATGCCGCTGTCGGACTGGACCACGGGCGACGGCGGTCTCGACGCGCGAAACTGGCGTCTGCCGCGCGCCTGCTTCCTGGCCGCTCGCCAGTCCGACGACGCTCGGCTTTGGCCTCACCGGCGCGCCGGATGTTCATCGGATCGACTATCTGACCGCCAACATCGAGGGCGGCGAGAAATTTCATTACTGGTATGGCGACTACACATCCTCGATGACGCTCGATCCCAATGGAACGCTGCAATATGTGACCGCGCCGCAAGGCGACCGGCTGGCGCAGGCGCGCAATCCCTATTACGCCGGCCAGGAGCTGCTCGCCTTCAAGCAGATACGCTGGTGGTGGAACAACACGCATCAAGCCGTCTATGACGCCGGCGACGGCGCGGGGACCGTTCCGCATGGTCCCCACACGCAATGGGTTCCACAATCGAAAAGCGTCGGCTTTCTCGAATATGGCTTTCCGACTTCCGACCGATGCAGCAACGAAGAGAACGTGTTTTATGATCCCGCTTCGATCTCCGGCGGAACGCCGTTCTGGTCGATCTGGAACGCCGCCAAAACCGCGCCGCTGATCGACGCGACGCTGGCGCTGACCGCGCTGCAAGCCTTTTGGCAATATTGGACGGCGCCCGGCAATAATGAAACATCCTCCGCCGGCGTGCCGATGATCGCCGATGATCTGATGTTCGCGTGGTGCTGGGACGCGCGGCCTTTGCCTGAATTTCCGCTGCGCACCGATATTTGGTCGGACGGCGCGGATTGGGCGAACGGCCATTGGCTCAACGGCAAGCTGCCGTCGCTGCCGCCGCAAGCGCCTTCGAGCGCGCCGAGCTTCGGCCCGTTCGCGAGCTTTCCGACTTTGATCGGGCAGGGCTGGTCGAGCAAGGTGACGCCGCGGTTCGCGACGCTGGAGCATGGGCGCGCCTCGGGCAAATCCTCGCGGCGCATGAAGATGCGCTGGCCGCTTTACGAGATCGAACTGACCTATGATTTTTTGCGCGGCGACGCGGCGACGCAAGAACTGCAAAACATCCTCGGCTTCTTCGAGAGCGCGCAGGGACAGGCGCAACCCTTCTGGCTCGCGCCGCCGGGGCTCTCCGCGCTGACGAACCAAATGATCGGAACCGGCGACGGCGCGACGACAGTGTTTCCAATGCAGCGCGCGACCGGGGCGTTCACCGAGCCGCTCGCGGGCGTGTCGAGCCTGTCGGCCGTGCGCGTAAACGGCGCGGCGCTGGCGCCTGGCGCATGGAGTCTCTCGTCCGGCTACGAGCCGAGCCTGACGCTCGCCAGCGCGCCGGCGATCGGCGCGAGCGTCAATGTGGACGGCGCGGCCTTGTGGCTGTGCCGCTTCAACGAGGACGCGCTCGACTTCGAGCAATTCGCCTACAACTTGTTTCGCTTAAAGAGCGTGAAGCTGGTGACGGTGAAACTGTGAGGCCGCTTCTTCCTTCTCCCGCCTGCGGGAGAAGGTGGCCCGCACGCAGTGGGGTCGGATGAGGGAAGCCGCGACTTGGTTGGAATCCTCCCAGCAACCCTCATCCGACCCTCGCTTCGCAAGGCCACCTTCTCCCACAAGTGGGAGAAGGGAGAGCGCTGATGAATGTGAGGCCGCATGACTCTTCCCATATTCCCCACTCTTGCCGGCCAGACCTTCGCGACCAAGAGTCCGATCACCGCGACCAATGTCGCCGAGCATGACTCCGGGCGCACGGTTCGCACCGCGCTGTATCAGGGGCTGTATGAATTCGAGGTCGGCTTCGAGGCGCTCGCTTCGGACGCCGCGTGCAACCCCGGTCTCGGCGCGCAATCCTTGCAGGCGGTGATGGGGCTATATCTGCAATGCGGCGGCTCGTACGGCGCGTTTCTCTATGTCGATCCGAACGACAACGCCGCGACCAATCAGACGATAGCGACCGGCGACGGCGCGACGATGCAATTCACATTCGTTCGCTCGATCGGCGCGGGATTGGACTCGGATTTTTACGTCACCGGCGTGACGAGCGTCGCGGTCAATGGCGTCGCCGTCTCCAATTGGTCGCTGATCGCGCCGAACCTGCTTTCCTTCAGCGCCCCGCCTTTGAGCGGCGCGTCAATCACGGCCTCCTTCGCCTATGCCTTCGTGTGCCGCTTTCTCGAAGACAGTCAGGATTTCGAGAACTTCATGCAAAATCTCTGGGCGGCGAAGAGCGTCAAATTTCGGAGCACGCGGCAATGAAGACGGCTTCCTCGACGCTCATCGATTTCCTGACCGCCGCGCGCGCAAGCCCCGACATTCAAATCGCCTTCGCGGATTGCTACACATTCGCGCTGACGGGCGGCGCGACGCTGACCTACACCAACGCCGACGTTCCCATCGTTTACGCGGGCAATCGGTTTCTCGCCAATGGCCCGCTGGTCTCCGGCCTAAAATATCGCGCCGCGACCGGGCTCAACGTCGACCGCCAGGAGATCACCATCGCCGCGAGGCCCGGCGATCTGACGAGCGGCGCGGCGTTTCTCGTCGCATTGCGCGACGGCGCCTTCGACGGCGCGATGGTCCAGCGCGACCGCGTGTTCTTTTCCGATTTTCTCGGGGGGACGCTGGTCGATGGCGTGACGCTGTTCTACGGCCGCGTCTCGACGGTGGACGAAGTGGGCCGCACCAAGGCGAAGCTCACCGTCGCCAACGAGCTTGTGCTGCTCGACATCGACATGCCCCGCAACATCTTCGCGCCGACCTGTCTGCACACGCTGTTCGATCTCGGCTGCGGCCTGCCGGCGGGGGCATTTTCAACCAACGGCGTCGTCGGCGCGTCGTCGACGACGAGCCTCATCAATTTTTCCGGCGCGCTCGCGGCGCATCTGCAAGGCAAGATCGTTTTCAGCTCAGGCGCCAACGCGGGCGTCGTCGCGACGGTCAAATATGTCGTGGCGGGAACGTCGCTGACGCTGATGTATCCGTTGCCGGAGCCACCCGCGGCGGGCGACGCGCTCACCGTCTATCAGGGCTGCGACCATACGATGGGCACGTGCGGGACGAAGTTCGACAACCTCGCGAATTTCCGCGCGTTTCCGTTTGTTCCGCCGCCGCAGATGGCGATGTGAGGCGCGCATTTCCTTCTCCCGTTTACGGGAGAAGGTGGCCCCGCGAAGCGGGGTCGGATGAGGGACGCCGCGGCTTGGCTGACTCATTCGCGTGGACCCTCATCCGACCCTTGCTTCGCAAGGGCCACCTTCTCCCACAAGTGGGAGAAGGATTCGTCTCGTTCGGAGTGTCACATGCGTGAAAAAATCATCGCCGAGGCGCGGTCGTGGATCGGCACGCCTTATCACAATTGCGCCGACATCAAGGGCGTCGGCGTCGATTGCGGGATGCTGCTGGTGCGCGTCTTCGTCGATCTTGGGCTGGTGGAGCCGTTCGATCCGCGCCCCTATACGCATGACTGGCACATGCACCGCGATGAAGAGCGTTACCTCAACCTCGTGCTGCCGCGCGCGCGCAGGGTGACGACTCCGCGAATCGGCGACGTGATGCTGTTTCGCGTCGGACGCTCCTACAGTCATGGCGGGCTGATTTCCCGTCTCGATCCGTTGACGATCATTCACGCCTCGCTGCCGTCGCGGGTCGTTCTCGAAGAAGCCGTGGAGCGCAACGCCATGATGGCCGAGCGCGTCGCGACGGCGCTTTACGCCAGCGTCTTGGATGGACCCCGATGAGCTTTCTCGCCGCGAAAAAGGCCTCGCCGCAGACCGCCGCGATCTGGCCGGCCTATACCGGGCTGCAACTGCAAACCGCGACCAACACGCTGCCGATTCCTCTCGTGTGGGGAATGAGCAAGCTCGCCGTGAACATCTTCTTTTACGCCAATTTCCGGGCGGTCCCGGTGTATACGCCGCAGCAATCGGCGGGCAAGGGCTCGATCTTCGGCGGCGGCGGGGGCGGGGTCACCTGGAGTTTTTCCGGGTGGAATTATTCCGCCGATCTGATGATGGCGCTGTGCGAGGGGCCGATCGTCGGCGTCAATCAAGTCTGGCAGAGCCAATCGACTTATGGCGCGCAATTCACGACGACGGACGGCGTTGTATCGGGCGGCGGCTCGGGGCTTTCATCGCTCGGACTCACGCTGTTCGACGGCGCGCCTGCCCAAGCGCCCTGGGGCTATCTCGCCGCGAATTATCCGAGCCAAAGCCTCGCCTATCCCGGCACGGCCTATGTCTGCGCGGCGAATTTCGGGCTCGGCGCCTCGGCCAGCATCGGCACGCTGAACCTCGAGGTTCAGGGTCCGCTCTATGGCACGGGCGCGAACGGACTCGACGCCGATCCGGCGCAAGTGGTCGCCGATTTTCTGCTTAATCCGCAATATGGCGTCGGCTTTCCCGGCGCCAATATCGACGCGACGACGCTTTATGGTTCGAGCGGCGCGTCGCTGCAAAATTATTGCCGCGCGATGGGGCTGTGCTTCAGTCCGACGCTCAACCAGACCGAAACGGCGTCGAGCGTGTTGACGCGATGGCTGCAATTGCTGAACGTCGCGGCGGTGTGGTCGGGCGACCGGCTGCGCTTCATTCCCTATGGCGACGAGAGCGTCACCGGCAATGGCGCGACCTTCGTTCCCAACATGACGCCGGCCTATGCGCTCACCGACGCCGATCTCGTCTACACGCCGGGCGACGATCCGATCAAGGTCTCGCGCGTCGATCCCTTCACGCTGCCGAACATGCAATGGATCGAGGCGCTCAACCGCACCGGGATCAGCACGGGGCCATTGGGCCCGTCGAATATATTGGCGCCGCAGGGCCTGCCGGAATATCAGGCGACGCCGGTGTCGGCGCGCGATCAGGCGATGATCGAACAATATGGCCTGCGCGTGGGATCGACGATCACCGCGCATGAGATATGCGACCTCAATGTCGCGTCGGTGGTGGCGCAGACGATTCTGCAACGCGGGCTCTATGTGCGCGCCAGTTTCAAATTCGCGCTGTCCTGGGAGTTCTGCCTGCTCGATCCGATGGACATTGTGAGTTTAACCGACGCCAATCTCGGTTTGAGCAACTATCCCGTCCGCATCGTCAGCATCGAGGAAGACGACAGCGGCAAGTTGAGCGTGACGGCGGAGGAAATGCCGCAAGGCGTCGCGACGCCGGCCGCCAATCCAACCGGCGCCAGCGGCGGCGGCTCGATCAACGCCGGCGTGGTCGCCGATTCCGTCAACACGCCGCTGATCTTCGAGCCGCCGCCGGGGCTGACCGGCAACACCGCCGAGATCTGGCTCGGCGCCTCGGGCGGGGCGAGCGGCGCCGCCGATCCCAATTGGGGCGGCGCGCTGGTCTGGGCTTCGCTCGACAATCTCACCTTCCAGAAAATCACGACGATCACCGCGCCGCTGCGCCAGGGTTTTCTGACCGCGCCGCTGCCGATGGCGACGGGCTACGACACGGCGGATGCGCTGAGCGTCGATCTGACGGAAAGCGCCGGCGCGCTGACGACGGCGACGCAGGCGGCGGCGCAGGCCGGGCAGACGCTTTGTCTCGTCGACGGCGAACTCTTAGGCTTCGCCAGCGCGACGCTGACAGCGGCCTATAAATACAATCTCGCCGGCCTTCCGCGCGGCATGTATGGAACGACGGCGGCGGCGCATTCCACAACGGCGCCCTTCGCGCGGCTCGACGGCGCGGTGGCGCGATATGCGCTCCCCGCCAATTTCATCGGCCAGACGGTCTATCTCAAGTTCCAGAGCTTTAACGTCTTCGGCGGCGGCCTCGAGGATTTGTCGACCTGCGCGGTTTACACCTATGTCCCGAGCGGCGCGGGCGTGGTCGGCCCGGTCACGACATCGCTGGAGCTTGGACAGGATCAGGACTGGGGGCTCGCCAGCGCGCCGGTTGGGGTTTTTGACGATTGGGGCACGGCGTCGGGCGCGGTTTCCGCGAGGGTCGATCTGGGGAATGTGACTTCGTGACATTGCCCGTCCGCCCAAAAACTGTTACGGCGTCGCGCGATCCATACACTCGCCCACGAGGTCAAAACCCATGAACGACTCCGCCCCAACGCGCGCCGATTTCGCGGTTATCGAGCGCTCGGACGCGCGTTGGGCGCGGCTGCGCGAATTGATCGAGCTGCACTCGCTCAAAAGAGGCGATTTCACGCTCTCTTCGGGCGGCAAGAGCAGCTATTTGTTCCAGTTGCGGCAGACGACGATGCTGCCCGAGGGCGCGAAGATTCTCGGCGATGTCATCGTCGATTTCATGCGGGACCATGGTTTGCGTTGCGTCGGCGGCCTCGCGGTCGGGGCGGTGCCGATGGTTTCCGCCGTGTCGGTGATGAGCTTCATCAAGGCGTTTCCCGTCGACGCTTTTTTCGTGCGCAAGGAAGCCAAGGCGCATGGCGCGCTGGAGCGCATCGACGGCTTCGTCTCCGAAGGCGAGGAAGCGCTGCTGATCGACGACGTGGCGACATCAGGCAATTCGATCATCAAGTCGATGGAGGGGATGTACATGGAGCATCCCAGCAGCATCGCCCGCAAGGCGTTGGTGGTGATCGACCGCGAGGAAGGCGCGCGGCAGAATCTCGCGCGCCACGGAATTGAACTCTATTCGATTTTTACGCGGCGCGACTTTAACATCTGACAGCGCATGGAAACTCGAGCCGCCGGCTTGCGTGAACGGTACGAGAATGGGCTATTTTGCCGCATCGAGGCCGTCCGCATTTGCATTGAGCGCCATGTGGAGCGCGGTCTTGCCGACTTTGATG
The DNA here is from genome assembly GCA_963710695.1 of uncultured Alphaproteobacteria bacterium. Taxonomy (GTDB): domain Bacteria; phylum Pseudomonadota; class Alphaproteobacteria; order Rhizobiales; family Beijerinckiaceae; genus Methylocystis. The sequence continues at coordinate 50,621 of CAVQBO010000012.1, forward strand.
CGAGCCGCGGCTTCGCGGGTAGATTGCCATGTATATGCCTCTGCAATAGCCGACCCGCGGCCCCAGGCAAGCTATCCTGCTTAACGCGCAAACGGGCTCGTCGGCCCCGTCGAAGAATCGGACAATCCACGACTTGAAACCCCAACTCTTGCCCTGGTTCAAGGGTGCGACGTACTGAGATCGGCCAAAAACGGATCGCATCCAATCCTCCATCGCGCAAATCAGAATCGTGTGACGAAGAGATAAACAGCGGCGCAATAAAGCACCGGGAGCCAAGCCGCCGATGCGATCGTCACGAGCGACCACACGAAAAAGGCGCCCAAGATCGCCCACACGACCAGGAGCGCCGGCGACCCGGAACTCGTTAGGCGCAGCAGCCTGGGCTGAACGCCTTTCCATTCGGGCGGCGCCTCACGGGGCGCCTCATTGGTCGGCGGCTCGCCCTTCACGATGAAGCGCGCAATATCGTTCCAATGGGCTTCGCGAATGCCAGCTTCATGCGTTCCGACGACGAATTTGGCTTCGTGCAGGTCCGGATGGCGCGTCTCCTGTCGATGTTCGTCGAAACCGTCGTATCCGGCGCTACCAATGTCGAACAACGTCGCGAGTGTTTGAAACGCTTTCGCGAAAATGGCGACGACCCAATCCTCGGTGGCGACATAATTGAGAATCTTGTCCACCTGTCCGGGCCGGTGTTCTGATTTGTCGGGTAAGAGCGCGCTCCAGGGATAGTCGCAACGCACGACGCTCCCCGCGAAAACGACATGATGGAACTTCGCCGCCGGATAGTGCAGCAGGGCGTGCCCCAGGAGATAGGTGCCGTTCGAGTGCCCCACATAAGAGAATCTCGCCGCGGGATAGAGAGCGCGCATCAATACGTAATGATCCATGAGCCAACCCGTCTTCCAATGGCGGACCCACGGCGCGAGGAAAGGGAATATCGCGAAATAGCCATAGGTCCCCGTGAAGGAGCGAAACACGCGCTGCTCGCGCTCAGCCTCCTGTTTGACGGCGCGCGCGATCTTGTGAGTCCAGAACCCTTTGTCGCGGATGCCATGGATCACGAAAACGACGTCGGGAACCTTGTCGTCTGGCGTGGCGGGCAGCGTATCAGCCATGTGAGTGTGAGCGACCGCGATTTTTTCGAGATCGTCGTGGCTGTCGCCGGCGGCTTTCGCCAGCAACAGGAACCGCGCCTGATCCGTCAGAGTGAATTCTCGACAAACGTCCGCGAGGGATTTGCCGCCCGGCGTCAAACCGCCGATCGCGTCCTCCAACATCTTGCGCTGATCTCCTTCCGGTTTCCGCATTTTTATGGCGCCGTGATGCGTGGTGTCTGGCGTCTCAAGCAGAACAAAGGAGGCGTTGTCGCCCTTGTGGGCGATAATATCGACCGCGTCGTCCGGCGAAACCAGATCATCGATAGCGCCCAGGATCTGAACCACGAAAATCGGTGGCGCGGGCTCGCAAGTGGAGAAGCGCCCCCCTCGACGGCGCAATTCATGAGCGCGCGCCGCGCGCTTTTCCACGAGCCGGTTTGATCTCGTCAGGGCCAACCATTCGAGACGCGTTTGGACAATGAACGGCTGGCCTTGCCGCATCGCATACAAAGTCGGGACGGGCAGGCGGAGCATCGCGACAATCGCGCAGTACCAAGAACCGAGCGTCCAGAATGCCGACTGAAACCAATCGCGCGCGATTTCGGGCGCCCATCCCCAACTCATTCCCGCCAACAAAATAATCCGCTCGACGCTTCCCGCCCATGTTCTTTCGAGCCCCCTCAACTCCTTTACGAAAGGGGCATCGGCGGTCTCCCCATGCGCGACTATGGCAATCTTGCGCGCGATTACGGCGCTAGCACTATAACCGACCAAGAGGAGACGCTCGTAAGCGCCGCCGTCGCTTCGCCGCTCGCGATTGGCGAGCGCCTTGTCAATTTCTTCGACGACGCCGCGAACGATTTGCTCGATCGGAGTTGTCCTGAACAGACCGAAAAAGCCGCCGTAAGGCAAAATAGGCGCGAGGATGTCGAGATCCTCGGATCGCTCCCCGATTGCCTTCGAAACCCCTTGCATTTCGTTCGGCGAGCCGTGGGGGCCGTGCAACACAACGGCCAATTCACGCCCCCGTCCGCGTTTGGTCAGCTGAGATTCCATTGGCTTCCTCCCTCGCGATCAAATGCCGGAGACGTATGCGAGCAACGCATCTCCCGCGATTTAGAGTAAATCGCCCGCCTAGAAAGATGACGCGTGTTATTAATGCGACGGTGGCGTATCTTTGTAGTATCGTGCACGCTCCCGCGAGACGCCGAACTCGAGCGTCACCGGATCGTCGGCAAGCCGCCGCGACTCGAAAATGAGGCGTCGCGCGGATCGAGCGCACAGAGCGCGGTTTCCAGGTCGTCGAGACGTTTGCTCGACTCCGCGCTTGATAAGACGGCAAGAGCAGCCGCGAGGTAGGCTTGCCGCACTTGCTCTTACTCCAGCATAAGCTGCAAGCAGCCATCCAGTAGGAAGGCGAATGCGGTCAATGAGACCAGGAACGTCACCGTTTGAACGAATAACGTGCTCATGGGTTCCTCCTTTGAGAATTCATTCCCCTAAGCAGGGACACAAAGGAGACCAGCGATCGGTTCGATTTATTCCCGACGCCGCGTTCAAAAAGTTCGAGCGGGCTCCCAAACACAGAGCAATCGCGCGGGATGAACCCGTCCATTCCCGAGTCTCCCTTTTGACCGGCGCATCGCCGGCAAAAAGAGGCGAAGATGGGCGCGGATGTGTCTGATATGACCGCGCCGCATCCGCCCAAACAGCCGCGAGACATCGCCCGCCGTCGCTGAGCGCACCGGCGGGCTTTCTTTTGCCGGAACGGCAAGCGGCGCCAATTCCTTCATTGCGAGCGAAGCGAAGCAATCGGCGGAGTTGCGCGTGACTCCTTCTGATTGCTTCGTCACTTCGTTCCTCGCAATGACGATTGTTGCTTCCATCCCCCACAAGGAGCGCGCTCTTATGAGCACACAGGTTCAATTGCGGCGCGACACAGCCGCCAATGTCGCCGCCTTCACCGGCGCGCAGGGCGAGGTTGTCGTCGACACCACCAACAACCGCCTCGTCGTGCAGGACGGCGCCACCGCCGGCGGCTTCGCGGCGGCGAAGCTGTCGGAGGTGTTGACGATCAGCGCCGCGACATTGCTCGCGCAGGCGGCGCATGGCGGCGGCATAACGCTTGGCTGTCTGGAGCAGCTCGTGACGCTCGCGGGGGCGACGACGAGTTCGACCGCGCAGATTCCGAATGGGGCGATCGTGCTCGCGGTCTCGAACCGGGTCGTCACGGCGATCACCGGCGCGACCTCATATAGTTGCGGCGTCGCCGGCAACGCCTCGCAATTCGGCGCTTCGCTCGGCGTGAGCGCGGGCTCCGCCAATCTTGGGCTGATCGGCCCCAATCCCTTCTACGCCGCGACCTCCGTGCTCTACACGGCCGCGGGCGGAAGTTTCACCGGCGGCACGGTGCGCATGACGATCCACTATCTGCTGCCGAACGTCGCGACGGCATAAAGCGCCGCTCTAGCGCCGCGAACAGTTCCACACCTCGAGCGATTTCGACGCGCCAGCCTCCGCCGCGATCGCAAACGCGCGTCCAACCAGGAGATTTAAGCATGCAATGGCAAAACCCAGACGGGTCCATCACCGAAGGCATCGTCATCGAGGACGGCAACGGCAATAAAATCACCGCCGCCGTGCCCTTTTATGTCGCGCCGGGAACAGGCGTCACCTGGACGCTCGGCGGCGCATTGCCGGCCTTCGCGGCGACGCCGACCTTCAACATCGGCACCGCGCCGACGCTTGCCGTGAACTGGTCCGGGCAGAGCGTCGCGGTCTCCAACCGGCGACGCAGGCGGTGAGCATCGCCTCTCTGCCGGCGCTCGCCGCGGGATCGAACACGGTCGGCAATGTCGGCGTCAACAATAACCCGGTCGGCTCCGCGGCCTTCGCCGCGTCGCAGGCCTCGATCGGAACCGCGGCCACGCAAATCGTGGCGGCGCGCGCGGGCGTCGCCGGGACCGGCCGCATCGCCGCGACGCTCTACAACGCGGGCTCGGCCACGGTCTATTTCGGCGCCAGCGGCGTCACCACGACGACGGGAATGCCGCTTCCCGCCGGCGCTTCGGCGACAATCAACACGCAGGCCGCGATCTACGGAATCGCGGCCAACGGAACTCAAACCATCGGCGTTATGGAGACCTTCTGATGCGAAAGAAAATCCTTCTCGCGCTGGCGCTGCTGTGCGCCGCGCCTCCCGCGCGCGCGGACATCTTGATCCCCGGCGCTCCCAACATCACCGTGGCGTCGCTGCTGACCCCCTACATCTTTCATTCGCCCGATTCCGGCAATTACCTGCAACCCGGCAACAATGGCGGCCTGTTGCTGACGATGGACGGCACTAAAATATAGTTTCGCGCTAATCAACCTAATCAACACCAATAATACAGGCGGATTTTCCGCTGGCCACGGCGACTTCATAGATATGTTCATTGTCGTGAGCAACGCTCAGCAGGAAGTGACTTCATTCGGCAGTAACGGCAGCTATCAAACGGCGGCGTATATCAACGTCAACGGCCACTACGGGCAAAACACGCCGCCTTATATCTATTGGATCGCCCCGTCGTCCGATCCATCAATGATTTTGTGCTACGGCGACATCACCGGGCCGTGCATACAGGCGCGTAATTCCGGCAACGTGCCCGGCACGCGCAATTTCGACGCGCTGGATTGGCAAGGCAATTACAGCCTGTCGATCGACGGCAACAACCATCAACTATTGATGGGCCGCTCATCGACCTATGCCGCGATGGATACGTTTCTTGGTTGGCCGGCGGCGGCGACTTTCCAATTCGGCGGCGCGGACGCGGCGGCTCCCGTGGCGCAAACCATCAAGTTTCAAAACGTCCTCGCGGGAACATCGAACACCGCTGGCGTCGATACCTATTTCAAAGCCTCGGCGGGAACTGGAACGGGCCTCGGCGGTTTGCTTCACTTTCAAACCGCGCTCGCAGGGTCGTCTTCGACCTTCACGGTTACGTTCACTAATAGTTCCTCGACGATAGCCGGAACAGGTCTGCCGACCACGGCGGGAACGCCAGTCGCTTTCACCACGACCGGCGCACTGCCGACGAACTTTTCAACGGGCGTCACCTACTACATCCTCTCGGGAGGGTCTTCGTCGGCCGCCACCGTCGCGGCGACGCCAGGAGGAACCGCGATAGTCGCCGGAAGCGCTGGATCGGGCACGCAAACCCTAACGCAAGCCGCCGCGCAAAACACTCTAGCCGATGAAATGACAATCGACGGCGCGAGCGGCGTCACGATCCTTCGCGGCGGCAACAACATCGCTCAATTGACGTTCGCGCCAAATAGCGGCCCTACGTCGTCGTTTGGCTCGGCGAATGGCGGCTCCGGTCTTGTGTGGCTTATCGGCACCACTCAAGAAGTTGGATTCACCGGCTCCGGTCTTGAGTTAGCGTCAACTAATGGATACGGGTTCGCTAACGGGTCGGGTGTTTTTGGGCCGTCATGGTCAGCGCTTTGGCAGTGCGCGGCGGCTACAAGTTCCATTCCGATGGTGTGCGTCGGCTCTGGTGGAACACGACAAGATTTCTCCGGCACGCTGAAATTAACGAGCGAGATTTTGGCGCCGTTGGCCTATGCGACGCTGCCGGCGTCGCCGACCGCCGGCCAGCGCGTGTTCATCACCAACTCCAACACAAACACGTTTGGCGCGACAGTGACCGGCACGGGCTCCTACGGCGTCGCCGTCCTCTACAACGGCTCGAATTGGGTCGTGGACTAAGGAACAACCATCATGAAAATCTCGATCGCGATTATTTCGCTCTTCCTCGCCGCGCCCGCGCTCGCGGGCGAATGCAAGGACGCCATCTCGCTTCCGTCCGGCGAGACATTCTGCCTCGACGCCTCGGCCTCAAGCCGCGCGCATCACCCGCAATGCGCGAAAGACCCTATGCTTTGCCCCGGCACATACATGGACGACTGCACGCAGCCGGCTCCGACCCGAACAGCGCGGCTTGCGTGGCCGCCAAGGCGATTCTAGCCGCGCATCTCGCGATCCATAACCAGTGTTACGACGCGGGCGCCGCGCGACGAACGGACGCCGAAGCCAAGTCCAAATGTTCGAAAGTATGGAGATAACAAATGAAGCTCACGGTCTATATCATCGCCGCGACGTTCGCCCTCGCGGGCGCGGCGCTCGCGGAGCCCATGAAGCTCACGGTCAATCAGGCGGCATCCGTTTCGTTCGGCATTGGCCTGCTCGACAAGGGCTTCGACGAGCCCGCCAAGAACGACGGCAAGGACGTGATCCTGCATCGCGCCTTCGCCTTTTCACCGGCGGCGCGAATAGCCCTCGCGGTCGACGCCTCGCGTATTTCCGACGCGATCGGCCCGGCGCAAAGGGCGCTCAAGGCCGCGCGCGACAAAATCGCGCCGACTGGCGGCGAACTCGACGCCGAGGCGCGCAAGGCGCTCGAAGCCGAGGCCGAAAAGATCGGCGCGCAAGTTCTCGAAATCGACCTCGCGCCGATCAGCGAGGATCAACTCGCGCTCGATAAAAACCCAGGCATTTCGGCGGCGACGATCCAGGCGCTGCTGCCGATCTTCAAACATTAGCGCGCTTTCCGTTCGAACGGAATCGTTCGAACGATAAGAAATCGCGCAAAATCAAAATGCTGGAGCAAGTTCTAATCGCAAAAGTCTGTCAACTTTCGCGGAACTTGCTCCAGTAAACCCGCGATTCTCCACCGTCATGCGATCGCCCAACGCATGACGGCGGGGCTCGCGCTTCTCGGCCCGCCGCTCGCCGTCGCGGCGGTCGTCGCGCGGGCGCTGGCCCCTCGGAGATGCAAGCGATGATCTCTTGCAACGCATACGAGACCGGGGGCTTGTGCCTATTCGCCGCTTGCGCCCTGGCGATATTGCTGATTCACGATTGGGCGCTGCGCGAACCGGAAAAGCCGCGTCCGGTCGACATCGCCAATCGTTCGACCTGGCGGCGTCCGCGCCGCGCGCTCGCCGCGCGCGTCGCGATTCAATTCGGCTATTTCATGCTGACCGCGGCGAGCGCTGGCGTCGTGTTGCGCTGGCTCCGCGTGTTTTAGCGGCGGGGCGCGTCATGCCGATTCCGCAAGACCACGCCGAGCTCGCGCGCTGGCGCTCCTTCGTGATTTCACGCTGGCGGCTCGATCACAATATCTGGCTCGCCTGCGTCCAGGCGACCTTTCTTGGAATGCCAATGCGCCGCGCCGATTTTCTCAGCCTCGTGCGCGACTATTGCGACCAGCAAAGCGAAAACAAGACCTGCGGCCGCCGACGCTAAGGGGCGCTCCACGCTCGCCGCCATCCCCACAAATTACTCACACGGAAAGGAGCCGTCATGGCCTCGTTCTATTCCGACGTGCTGGCCAAATCGCCGGCGTTTCATTCGATCGACATTCAAAAATCGACCGAGTTGCTGGAGCCCGGCACGCGCGCGGCGGTAGCAAAGCTGATCGCCGACGCCGCTACGCATGACCACCATCTCGTCGTGCTGGAGACCTTCCGCTCTTCGCGCCGTCAGTTGCAACTGTTCAATCAACACGCGACCGAGCTGCGCAACGTCGGTTGTCACGGCTATGGCGTCGCCTGCGATCTCGGCATCACCGGGCCATCGGGCGCCGTCGACTGGAAGGCCGATTACGCGCTGTTGCAGGCGCTTGGCAGAAAGCACGGTCTGATCTGGGGCGGCGATTGGGGAACGCCGAAGTGTCGGCATTCCTTTCATGACAACGATCACGTGCAGCGCGTGCCGGTGTTTCGTCAAGCGGAACTCTTCGCCGGGCGATTTCTATCCGGCTGATAACTACGATCCTTACGTCGACATGCAAGAGCACGGCGTCGCGGGGGTTGAAGTCTGATGGCCCTCGATCAAGCCCAATATTTCGCCAACGCGCGGGCGATCCACGCATCGTGAAACGCCGCGCTGCTTTTCCCGACGGCGCCCACCAACAACTTCAGCCGCTAACGACCATCGCCGCCGACCCCTCAAAGGCCGGCGGTTTTTTTCAACCAAGGACATCCCATGACCAAGGAAAACCACGCTTCAATCTGGCGTTTCGCCAACTCCGACATCGCCTGTCTCGCGCTTGGAATCATTCTTGGCGCGCTGGCGGCGTTCGCCCCGATCAATGCTCGCGCGGCCGATTTGCCCTCCGCGAAAGTCGCGCCGGCGCCGCTGGTCGTTCCCGCGACTTCCTGGACCGGACTCTACTTCGGCGTTTCCGGCGGCTACGCCTTCAACTCTTCGCCGAACATGAATCTGGAGGCGTACAACAGCGGTGTTGGAACCACGTTTCAGCCTTACGCCTATGCGTCCGGCGCGAGCGCTGCTCTCAACAATCGCGCTTTCGTCTTCAGCCCGAACATCGGCGCCAATTATCAGGCGGGAAGCTGGGTGCTCGGCGCCGAGGCTTCGCTCGATCTGCCGGTGGGTGGCGATACGCGCGCCGTGACTTTCGCGACGCCGGGGCTCGGGGTCACGCCTTCCGTCGCGCAGCTCGGCGCGGGCTGGACCACGCGCGTCGATGGAACCGCCAAAATCGGCTGGCTGCTGACGCCGCAAATGCAGGCCTATATCGGCGGCGGGCCGTCGCTGCTGAAGACGGATTCCTCCGTTTACGCGGGATCGCCGCAGGCCGTCGCGAGCGGCTATGGAACGCAGGGACCGAGCTTCGCCGGATGGCACGCCAAGGGCGGCGTCGAATGGATGTTCATTCCGGGATGGAGCGCGAAGCTCGAATACGACCACGCCGATTGGGGCTCGCACACCGTGTCGGGCGCCGGTCTGCTCTATGGCGCGACGCCGGCGGCGATTTCCGCGCAGCAGTCGCAGTTCATGGGAACGAAGCGCTTCACCGAGGAAAGCGTGCGCGTCGGTCTCGCCTATCACACCAATTTTCTTGGCGGGAACAACGGCCTGTTCTTTGTGCCCACGGGCAGTGTCGGCGCCGATCTGGCGACGTTGAACAGCAATGTTCAGACGACGATCGGCAACGTCAACAGCGCGATCCAGAGCAAGCTGCCGGCGCAAGGCGCGGTCGGTTCGGCCATCGGCAAGGCCGGGCTCTAACCCATCCAAACCTCGCGCGAAAAATTTTCGCGCGAGGCCTTTTTAACGAGAGGGCCAGCAATGAAACTTCCCACCATCGATCCGACCACGGGCCTCGTCATCAGCGGCGCCGTCGCCGTGCTCGACGCCATCGCCAAGGGCACGCTGGCTTTGCCGGATTACGTGCCCGCCGCCGCGACCCATGCGATCCAGCAGACCGACGCCTTCATCGTCGGCGTGTTCGTGCTCGCCGTCGCGCCGCTGATCAGCGCGTTCTCATCGGACAGGCCGGGGCCGCTGGCGCCCGCCTCCAAGCCCTAGCGGAGCGCGCGAAATGCCGACGCCAGACTGTTACCGCGACATCGGCGCGATTGGCGCGCGTCTCGACGAGATCGAAAAGGCGCGCATCGAACGCGACCACGCGGCGCAAATCGCGCAAAGCGAGCGCGAGGCGCGCATCGACGCGCAGCTGCGCGCATTGAGCCACAAAATGGACGCCATCAACGCCGAACGGCAGCAGCTTGTCGGCGTGATCTGGGCGCTGCGGATATTATTCGGCGGCGTCGGCGCCGCGGCGCTCTATCTTTTGAGCAACGGCGTCCCGCCCTGGCTCAAGAGCGCGGTGCGGTAGTATTGGTTTCGCGTTTTGTGTTCGCCCCGCTGGCCCTTGGGCTGGCGGGGCTTTTTTGCGTTTTCAGCGACCCTCCCTTCTCCCACGTGTGGGAGAAGGACGCGCCCCGTCATCCCAGCCTCCTCCTCAACACGCTCAGCGCCACCGCGCAGGCGTTGGAGACGTTGAGGCTCTTGATCGCGCCGGGGGTGTCGAGGCGGGCGACGGCGACGCAGCGTTCGCGCGTCAGGCGGCGCAGGCCCTTGCCTTCCGCGCCGAGCGCCAGCGCCACGGGCGCTTGCAGCGGGACCGTCTCCAGCGTGTCCGCGCCTTCCGAGTCGAGGCCGAGGATCGTGTAGTTGTGGTCGGCGAGTTCTTCCATCGCGCGCGCGAGATTGACGACGCTGACGATCTCGACATGCTCCAGCCCGCCCGACGCGGCCTTGGCCAGCACGCCGGAAAATTGCGGGCTGTGGCGCTCGGTGACGACGATCGCCTCCACGGCGAACGCGGCGGCCGTGCGAAGAATCGCGCCCACGTTATGCGGGTCGGTGATCTGGTCGAGCAGCAGGATCAGCCCGCCCGTCGCCGCGACATCGGAGAGGTCGCGCTCGGGCAGGGGGCCGGCCTCCAGCAGCAGCCCCTGATGCACGGCCTCCTCGCCCAGCCGCCGCGTCAATTCGCGCGCCTCGACGAGTTGCGGCTTAAGCCCCGCCGCCTTCGCCGCGTCCTCGATGCGCGCGATCGCGTTGGCGGTGGCGTAGAGCGCCACGAGCTTGCGCTTGCCGGCGGTCAGCGCCTCGCGCACGGCATGGGCGCCATAGATCAGCGCGGCCTCGGTGGGCCGGGCGCCGCTTTCGCGTCGCTGCTTGCCGGCGGGCGGTCGGCGGTTGTGGGCGCTCATCTCTTCCTCCTCACCGCAGCACCGCCGGTTTGATCCACCAGCCCGGATGCGCGGCCCTTATCGCGCGGGCGGCTTTCACGGCGGCGCGCGGCGTCGTGAACAGGCCGTAGCAGGTCGCCCCCGACCCCGACATGCGCGCGAGTCTGGAGCCCTTCGCGCCGCCCAGCACCGCCAGCACGTCGCCGATGACCGGCGCCTCGATCGCCGCCGCATGTTCGAGATCGTTGCGGCCCCTGGCCAGCGCGCGCCACAGCGCCTCGCGCTCCATGCCGGGCTCTATCGCGGGATGGGCGGAATCGTCGGCGCGCTCGCCGGGGGAAAGGCCGAGCCGCTGGAACACGGGCCTGGTCTCGACCGCGACGCCGGGATTGATCAGCACGGCGGGCAGGGGCGGGAGACCCAGCGGCGCGCTCACATCCTCTCCCGCGCCGCGCATGAACTTCGCACGAGGGTCAAGGCAGACCGGCACGTCGGAGCCGGTCGCGCGCGCGGCGTCCATCAGGCGCGGATCGCCCTCGCCAAGTTCGTTGGCGCGGGCCAGCAGCCGCAGCGCCGCGGCGGCGTCGGACGAGCCGCCGCCAATGCCGGCGGCGACCGGCAGCAGCTTGGTCAGGCGGAACGCGCCGAGGGCAAGACCCGGAACCCGTGCGGAAAACTCGCGGGCGGCGCGGAGCACGAGATTGTCCGGCCCCGCGCCCGCCGCTTGCGCCGTGGGGCCGACGACTTCGAGCGAAAGCGCGGCGCCCGGCTCCAGCGACAGCGCGTCGCCGGCGCCGGTGAAGGCGACGAGGCTTTCCAATTCGTGATAGCCGTCGCTCGCGCGGCGTCCCAGCACATGCAGCGTGAGGTTGATTTTGGCCGGGGCGCGGGTGGTCAGCATGACCATCGCAATAGAAGATCGCCGCGCCGCGCGCCAGCGTAAATGCGCGCCGCGCGCCAGCGCAAATACCTGGGGCCGCTTTCTCCCGTTCCACGGGAGAAAGATTCGCGTACGCCGGCTTGCGCCTCTCCTTATTGCATTTTAAGCTGCATTTTTTCGGGCGCGTCCGCTCCGAGGGAGGGCCATGAACGAGGGCTTGGCGGCATTCTTCGCGCCGATCACGCTGCTGCTTGGCGGCGCGTTGGTCGCGCTCGGGTTTTTGTCCTTTCTCGACCTCAACTTCTTCAAGACCCAGTTGCGGGCCAAGATCGCCCTCGCGGCCGGGCTCGCCTTTCTCTTCGCCACCGAGGCGATGTTTCTCACCAGCACCGGCGCCGGCCGCTATTTCTCCGGGCTGCGCCTCGACGTGACCGACTGCGAGATGGAAGTGGAAACCGCCTTCCCGCTGGAGCGCGGCAAGCGCGGCCCGGTGATCCCCGACAACATCAAGGCCTGCATGGACCGGCTCGGCTACGAGTGGATCACCGAGCATCCGCATTGCCAGGAGGCCGCGGTCGCCACCAACACCTTCTGCTATTTGCCGCGAGCGCCCCTCGCCCGCGCGATCGTCGGGTTTCAGACGAAGTTCGAGTAACGGCGGTTAGGTTCGAAACGCCCGCGATTGCGCGCGGCGCCGCGCTGCCCTAAGACAGGCGCGAAACCGCGAGCCCGCCATGCAAAACGACGCCTTGTCCAAAACCCCGACCGACGCGCTCGGCGAATTGCGCGGCGAGATCGACCGCATCGATCTTGCCATGCACCGCCTTTTGATGCAGCGCGGCGAGATCATCGACCGGCTGATCGAGGTCAAGCGGGCGCAATGTGGCGGGCCTGGCGGCGGCAGCGCCTTCCGGCCCGACCGCGAGGCGCAGATGATGCGCGCGCTGGTCGAGCGCCACCGCGGCCTGCTGCCGCTCGACGCGGTGGAGGGCATCTGGCGCGTCATCGTTTCGACCTTCACCTTCGTGCAGGCTCCCTATTCCGTCCACGCCGACGATTCCGGCGGCGACGCGCAGATGCGCGACAGCGCCCGCTTTCATTTCGGCTTCACCGTGCCTTATGTCCCGCATCACGGCGCGGTCGCGGTCATCGACGCGGTGAGCGCCTCATCGGGCGATCTCGGCGTGCTGCGTTCGCTCGGGGGCTCCGGCGACGGCGCCTGGTGGCTCCGCCTGGTAGGCGAGCGCGCGCCAAAAATCATCGCGCGGCTGCCGTTCGTCGAGCGGCCCGATCATCCGGCGGGACTGCCGGTCTTCGTCGTAGCCAAGCCCGCCGCCGATTTTTACGCGCAGGACATCGCGCTCTATTCGGTGTCGCTGCCGCGCTGGGCGCATGACGTGCCGGCGGCGGTCGCGGCGGCGGAGGGCGAGATTCTCGCCAGCGCGCCCATAGCCCGTCCGTTAAGGACGGGCGTCCTTCAGCCGCCCTATGAAAGCGGCGGCCACGCCCTGCTGGTCGCCGCGCCCGCCAAGAACTCGCCCACCGAGACCGGCGCCGGTCGATTGTTGGACGAGTTGAAGGCCTGCGGCGTCGAGGCGCCCGCCGTCGACGCCATCGGCGGCCACGCGACGCGCTTCGAGATGAACGAAGCCCGCGCCGGCGTGTTCGCGCCGAAGAGTTAAGCCCAAGGAAATCCACTTATGACCAAACCCGCCCCGCGCGAAAACGTGCTGGCCATCGACATCTATGTTCCCGGCAAGAGCGCGGGCGCGGCGCGGGACGGCGCGCGCGTGTTCAAGCTCTCGGCCAATGAGACGCCGCTCGGCCCCTCGCCGCGCGCGATCGACGCCGCGCGCCGGAGCCTCGAGCACGCCGCCGAATATCCGCAAGGCTCCTCAAAACTGCTGCGCGCGGCGATCGGCGCGGCGCACGGCCTCGACCCCGCGCGCATCATCGCCGGCGCGGGCTCGGACCAGATTTTGGAGCTGCTGGCGCTGGCCTATCATCGGGCCGGGCGACGAGGCGATTTACAGCCAATACGGCTTTCTCGAATATCGCATCGTCACGCTCGCCGCCGGCGGAACGCCCATCGTCGCGCCCGAGACGAATTACACCGCCAATGTCGACGCGCTGCTCGCCGCCGTGACGGCGAAAACCAAAATGGTCTTTCTCGCCAATCCGAACAATCCGACGGGAACCTATCTGCCTTCGAGCGAAGTCACGCGCCTCGCCGACGCGCTGCCGAAAAATGCGATCCTGGTGCTCGACGCGGCTTACGCCGAATATGTGACGACGACGGAATACGAGGCCGGCGTCGCGCTCGCGACGCAGCGCGACAATGTGGTGATGACCCGCACCTTCTCGAAGATTTACGGCCTCGCCGGACTGCGGCTCGGCTGGGGCTACGGCCCCGCTGAAATCATCGACGCGCTGAACCGCATCCGCTCGCCGTTCAACGTGTCGAGCGTCGCCTCGGCGGCCGGAATCGCCGCGCTCGAGGACAAGGCGCATCTTGGGGCGGCGATCGCCCATAACGCGGAGTGGCTGCCTTGGCTCGCCCAAAACATCGCCGCGCTGGGGCTGGAGGTTTTGCCGAGCGTCGGCAATTTCCTGGCGATCCGCTTCCCCGATCAGGACGGCCGCCGCGCCGCCGACGCCGACAAATTCCTCACCGAGCGGGGCCTCGTGCTGCGCGCCGTCACCGCCTATGGCATGCCGGAATTTTTGCGCCTGACGGTCGGTTCGCGAGAGGCCAATGAGCGCGTCGTCGCTGCTCTGGCCGAGTTCGTGGGGCGCGGATGAGCGACCACGCCGCGCCGCTGTTCAAAAAGCTCTGCCTGATCGGCCTTGGCCTGATCGGCTCGTCGATCGCGCGCGCCGCTCGCGCGAAAAACGCCGTGCGAGAAATCGCCGCCTATGACGCTTCGCCACAGGTTCTCGCGCGCGTGCGCGAACTCGGGATCGCGGACGACGCCAGCGGCGATTTACGGAGCGCGCTGGCGGGCGCCGATCTCGTCATCCTCTGCGTTCCCGTCGGCGCGATTGGCGCGGTGGCGCGGACCTGCGCGCCCTATCTGGAGCGCGGCGCCATTCTCTCCGATGTCGGCTCGGTCAAGGGCTCGGTCACAGCGCAGGTCGCGCCGCATGTGCCGCCGGGCGTGCATTTCGTGCCGGCGCATCCGCTCGCCGGCACCGAATATTCCGGCCCGGACTCAGGCTTTTCGACGCTGTTCGAGAACCGCTGGTGCCTGCTGACGCCGACGCCCGATACCGACGCCGGCATGGTGGAGGTAACAGCCGAATTCTGGAAGCGGCTCGGCGCCAGGGTCGAGGCGACGACGCCGGAGCATCACGATCTCGCGCTGGCGGTGACGAGCCATCTGCCGCATCTGATCGCCTTCAACATCGTGGGAACGGCGGCGCATCTCGAAACCGTCACGCAGTCCGAGGTGATCAAATTCTCGGCCTCGGGCTTTCGCGACTTCACCCGCATCGCCGCCTCCGACCCGACCATGTGGCGCGACGTGTTCCTGCATAATAAAGACGCCGTGCTCGACATGCTCGGCCGCTTCAACGCCGACCTGAAATCGCTTCAAGGCATGATCGAGCAAGGCGACGGCCAGGGCCTGTTCGACCTCTTCACGCGCACGCGGGCGATCCGCAAGGGCATCGTGGAACAGGGCCAGGACACGGCGG
>CAVQBO010000013.1:0-12259 GCA_963710695.1 uncultured Alphaproteobacteria bacterium
TTGCATTTTAAGCTGCATTTTTTCGGGCGCGTCCGCTCCGAGGGAGGGCCATGGACAACGTCTTGGCGTCATTCTTCGCGCCGATCACGCTGCTGCTTGGCGGCGCGTTGGTCGCGCTCGGGTTTTTGTCCTTTCTCGACCTCAACTTCTTCAAGACCCAGTTGCGGGCCAAGGTCGCCTTCGCGGCCGGGCTCGCCTTTCTCTTCGCCACCGAGGCGATGTTTCTCACCAGCAGCGGCGCCGGCCGCTATTTCGCCGGGCTGCGCCTCGACGTGACCGACTGCGAATGGAAGTGGAGACCGCCTTCCCGCTGGAGCGCGGCAAGCCCGGCCAGGTGATCCCCGACAACATCAAGGCCTGCATGGACCGGCTCGGCTACGAGTGGATCACCGACCATCCGCATTGCCAGGAGGCCGCGGTCGCCACCAACACTTTTTGCTATTTGCCGCGCGCGCCGCTCGCCCGCGCGATCGTCGCGTTTCAGACGAAGTTCGAGTAACGGCGGTCAGGTTCGAAACGCCCGCGATTGCGCGCGGCGCCGCGCTGCCCTAAGACAGGCGCGAAACCGCGAGCCCGCCATGCAAAACGACGCCTTGTCCAAAACCCCGACCGACGCGCTCGGCGAATTGCGCGGCGAGATCGACCGCATCGATCTTGCCATGCACCGCCTTTTGATGCAGCGCGGCGAGATCATCGACCGGCTGATCGAGGTCAAGCGGGCGCAATGTGGCGGGCCTGGCGGCGGTTGCGCCTTCCGGCCCGACCGCGAGGCGCAGATGATGCGCGCGCTGGTCGAGCGCCACCGCGGCCTGCTGCCGCTCGACGCGGTGGAGGGCATCTGGCGCGTCATCGTTTCGACCTTCACCTTCGTGCAGGCTCCCTATTCCGTCCACGCCGACGATTCCGGCGGCGACGCGCAGATGCGCGACAGCGCCCGCTTTCATTTCGGCTTCACCGTGCCTTATGTCCCGCATCACGGCGCGGTCGCGGTCATCGACGCGGTGAGCGCCTCATCGGGCGATCTCGGCGTGCTGCGTTCGCTCGGGGGCTCCGGCGACGGCGCCTGGTGGCTGCGTCTCGTAGGCGAGCGCGCGCCCAAGATCATCGCGCGGCTGCCGTTCGTCGAGCGGCCCGATCATCCGGCGGGACTGCCGGTGTTCGTCGTAGCCAAGCCCGCCGCCGATTTTTACGCGCAGGACATCGCGCTCTATTCGGTGTCGCTGCCGCGCTGGGCGCATGACGTGCCGGCGGCGGTCGCGGCGGCGGAGGGCGAGATTCTCGCCAGCGCGCCCATAGCCCGTCCGTTAAGGACGGCGTCCTTCAGCCGCCCTATGAAAGCGGCGGCCATGCGCTGCTGGTCGCCGCGCCCGCCAAGAACTCGCCCACCGAGACCGGCGCCGGGCGATTGCTGCGACGAGTTGAAGGCCTGCGGCGTCGAGGCGCCCGCCGTCGACGCCATCGGCGGCCACGCGACGCGCTTCGAGATGAACGAAGCCCGCGCCGGCGTGTTCGCGCCGAAGAGTTAAGCCAAGGAAATCCACTTATGACCAAACCCGCCCCGCGCGAAAACGTGCTGGCCATCGACATCTATGTTCCCGGCAAGAGCGCGGGCGCGGCGCGGGACGGCGCGCGCGTGTTCAAGCTCTCGGCCAATGAGACGCCGCTCGGCCCCTCGCCGCGCGCGATCGACGCCGCGCGCCGGAGCATCGAGCACGCCGCCGAATATCCGCAAGGCTCCTCAAAACTGCTGCGCGCGGCGATCGGCGCGGCGCACGGCCTCGACCCCGCGCGCATCATCGCCGGCGCGGGCTCGGACCAGATTCTGGAGCTGCTGGCGCTGGCCTTCATCGGGCCGGGCGACGAGGCGATTTACAGCCAATATGGCTTTCTCGAATATCGCATCGTCACGCTCGCCGCCGGCGGAACGCCCATCGTCGCGCCCGAGACGAATTACACCGCCAATGTCGACGCGCTGCTCGCCGCCGTGACGGCGAAAACCAAAATGGTCTTTCTCGCCAATCCGAACAATCCGACGGGAACCTATCTGCCTTCGAGCGAAGTCACGCGCCTCGCCGACGCGCTGCCGAAAAATGCGATCCTGGTGCTCGACGCGGCTTACGCCGAATATGTGACGACGACGGAATACGAGGCCGGCGTCGCCCTCGCGACGCAGCGCGACAATGTGGTGATGACCCGCACCTTCTCGAAGATTTACGGTCTCGCCGGACTGCGGCTCGGCTGGGGCTACGGCCCCGCTGAAATCATCGACGCGCTGAACCGCATCCGCTCGCCGTTCAACGTGTCGAGCGTCGCCTCGGCGGCCGGAATCGCCGCGCTCGAGGACAAGGCGCATCTTGGGGCGGCCATCGCCCATAACGCGGAGCAGCTGCCCTGGCTCGCGCAAAACATCGCCGCGCTGGGGCTGGAGGTTCTGCCGAGCGTCGGCAATTTCCTGGCGATCCGCTTCCCAGATCGAGGACGGCCGCCGCGCCGCCGACGCCGACAAATTCCTCACCGAGCGGGGCCTCGTGCTGCGCGCCATCACCGCCTATGGCATGCCGGAATTTTTGCGCCTGACGGTCGGTTCGCGAGAGGCCAATGAGCGCGTCGTCGCCGCTCTGGCCGAGTTCGTGGGGCGCGGATGAGCGACCACGCCCGCCATCAGCCCGGCCGCTGTTCAAAAAGCTCTGCCTGATCGGCCTTGGCCTGATCGGCTCGTCGATCGCCCGCGCCGCTCGCGCGAAAAACGCCGTGCGAGAAATCGCCGCCTATGACGCTTCGCCGCAGGTTCTCGCGCGCGTGCGCGAACTCGGGATCGCGGACGACGCCAGCGGCGATTTACGGAGCGCGCTAGCGGGCGCCGATCTCGTCATCCTCTGCGTTCCCGTCGGCTCGATTGGCGCGGTGGCGCGGACCTGCGCGCCCTATCTGGAGCGCGGCGCCATTCTCTCCGATGTCGGCTCGGTCAAGGGCTCGGTCACAGCGCAGGTCGCGCCGCATGTGCCGCCGGGCGTGCATTTCGTGCCGGCGCATCCGCTCGCCGGCACCGAATATTCCGGCCCGGACTCAGGCTTTTCGACGCTGTTCGAGAACCGCTGGTGCCTGCTGACGCCGACGCCCGATACCGACGCCGGCATGGTGGAGGTAACAGCCGAATTCTGGAAGCGGCTCGGCGCCAGGGTCGAGGCGACGACGCCGGAGCATCACGATCTCGCGCTGGCGGTGACGAGCCATCTGCCGCATCTGATCGCCTTCAACATCGTGGGAACGGCGGCGCATCTCGAAACCGTCACGCAGTCCGAGGTGATCAAATTCTCGGCCTCGGGCTTTCGCGACTTCACCCGCATCGCCGCCTCCGACCCGACCATGTGGCGCGACGTGTTCCTGCATAATAAAGACGCCGTGCTCGACATGCTCGGCCGCTTCAACGCCGACCTGAAATCGCTTCAAGGCATGATCGAGCAAGGCGACGGCCAGGGCCTGTTCGACCTCTTCACGCGCACGCGGGCGATCCGCAAGGGCATCGTGGAACAGGGCCAGGACACGGCGGCGCCGGACTTTGGGCGGGCGGAGGCGGGGAAGGGACCACGCCCTTCCTGATCGCGCGCGGCGCGGCGATCACGCGCCGGGCTGAACGGGGTCGCTTGCGGGGTGCGTGTCCGCGGGGTGCATGTCTTCGCGGTAGCGCGCGATGACGGTCGCGGGATCTCCCGATTCGCGTATGACGCCATTGTCCAGCCAGAGAATGCGGTCGCACAGGGTCTCGAGATAATCGAGACTGTGGGAGACGATCAAAATCGTGCCGGTCCTGGCGAATTCGACGAGATAATCCTCGCATTTCTCCTGAAAGGGCTCGTCGCCGACCGACAGGGCCTCGTCGATGATGAGGATGTCGGCGTCGGCGTGCGCGCAGATGGCGAAGGCGACGCGCGCCACCATGCCGCTGGAATATGTGCGCATGGGCTGTTCGAACGCCGAGCCGATGTCGGCGAAGGCGGCGATCGACGCCATGCGGCGGTCGATCTGCTTGCGCGTCAAGCCGAGGATGGCGGCGCCGATGCGGGCGTTCTCCTGACCCGTCAGCAGGCCGTCGAAAGCCGATCCGAGCGCGAGGATCGGCGCTATGCGCCCGCGCACGTCGAAGAAGCCCTTGGTCGGCTGCGTGATGCCGCACAGCATTTGCAGCAGCGTCGTCTTGCCCGCGCCATTGTGGCCGACGATGCCGACGCGCTCGCCCTTGGCGATGTCGAAGTTCACGTCGGTGAGAACCCATTTCTCCGTGTAGAACTTCTTCCAAAGGCCGAGGACGATCTGCTTCAACTGATCGTTCTGATGACGATAGAGCTGAAACGCCTTGCCGACGCCGGAGCAGCGAATGATGAAATCAGACGACGCGGCGCGGGCGGGGACGGCCGTCCGGGAAGCTGAATGATAGGGCAGGAGCATATCCTTTCGTTGGGCCAGCCTCGGCGGCTCGCGCCATATTGGGGCGCGAGCACAGGCGGCGCGAGTATAAACCAAGTCGCGCCGGCGGCGTCAAATCGACGGCGGTTTCGTGTCCCGCGCTCTCGCGAGAGACGCAAAACACGGGCTTTTCCCTTGAAAAAACAGCGTTTATTTGCCGCCCGGCTCTCCTTGCGCGGCGCTGGCGGCGTTTGGCGGCGGCGGCAGGAGCGGCAGGTCGGCTCCTTGTCCTTCGACGGGTCGCGGAAGGCGAGCTCCATCGAAATCTTGTTTTTGATCTCGTCGGCGATGGTCTTGGCGTCGCGGATTTCGCTGTCGCGCGCCGCGCGCACATTGGACAGGCGGTTGCTGAACCTGTCGTAGCTCGCGATCTGCATCAGCGTTCCCGACGTCACTTCTTTCCTGGTGGCGAGCGCCGTCAATCTATACTCCGCGTCCATGAAGACGGTGGCGGAAGTCGCGCGTCCCGTGACCGTGTCGATGATCGGCGACTGCACGTGCTCCTTGAGTTTCACGTCAAGTCTGTAGCGCGCCGGCGTCGTCTGCGAACCGGTCCCGTTGAAGGCGAAGATCAGCTCGTTTCTGACGTAATGGCCGACCCGATCGGGAATGGGCGGGATCTCGATGGCTTTGAGCTCGTCGGCGAGCGGGACGCCCATCGTCGTTGGTCCATAGAGCGGACGAACTTCGCAGGCCGACAAGCAGAGCGCCAAGCCGACGACCATGCCGACGACGGCCATCGGACCGCGGATGGAACTCAATTCGAACGCCAGCATGCACGCCCCCTCGCGAACCCGATTGAAGCAAATCGCGCGCGCGAAGCTATCGCATGTGTCGGGACGGGGTTCAACGCCGTGCCGTTTTGGACCAGGGAGGCTGGTTCCCGAACCGGGGCGAGATTGCGATTTCGGGCTTTCCGGGTTAGGGTTTCACGCCAAAAGCCGCCAGAGCGCCTGTCCTTCGAACGGAATCGTTCGAAGGATAAGAAATCGCTCAAAATCAAAATGTTGGAGCAAGCTCTGATCGAAAAGGTCCTATCAACTTTTTCGATCAGGGCTTGCTCTAGGGAAATCTTAAAATTCATGACCGCCGTCGACCGTCGCGGAGTCCTTGGCGGCCCAATGGGAGGGCGATCATTATCGGGAGGCTTGTCGCGCCGCAGCCTTGTCGCGCCGCGTTCGGCCGTGAACGAATAAAAAAACATAAAACTCGCTGATTGTTTGAATAGCCGGCGAATGCCGTATAAATGGGGCGTGTTCCATATGTCGGATTAGGAGGCGGGAGCCGCGTTCGTTGTTGTCATCGGCGTCGATCTTCATGGGCGTCGATCTTCCATGGGCTTCCATTGATCGGAAACGGGTAGAGTAAGGACATATGCGACACGATTGGGCGACGGCCGCGCTGGATAAGGAATTCCCCTCGTCGATTTGCCGGGGCGAATGGCTCCGCGTCGAGCGAATCGCCGCCCGGGACGACGCGATGTCGACGCCGATGGCTTCGAGGCGAGACTGTTCGAGGCAAGGTGTTCGAGGCAAGACTGTTCGAGGCGAGACTGTTCGAGGCGAGACCGATGGACCCCCGCCGCATCGACGACGCAGCGCGCGATCCTCGCCTGATGCGCGTCGCGCCTTCCATCGCGACGGCGCCCGCGCCCGCGCCAAGCGTGGGCGCCCGCCCCAATCGCGCCCGCCCCAGCCGCTTGGCCCTATCCATCCTTGGATTGGGCCTGGCGCTGCTCGCGGCGCCGATCGCCTCGACGCCGCCGGCATGGGCCGCGCCGCAAGACAACGCGGCGCAAGACAATGCGCCGCCGGCGCGAATGGTGGTCGAGGCCAGGGAACTCGTCAACGACGAGAACAACGACACGGTCACGGCCAATGGCGACGTGCGGATTTATTACAATGGCCGTTTCCTGCGGGCGGACCATGTGGTCTATGATCGCAAGACCGCGCGTGTTTTCGCGCAGGGGCACGCGACGCTGATCGAAACGGATGGATCGGTGATCCATGCCGAGATGTTTGATTTCACTGACGATTTCAAGAACGGATTTATCGAGAGCCTGCAGGCCGACACGCCCGACAACACCCATTTCAGCGCGCCTCGCGGCGAGGAGACCAGCGGCGAGTCCATGGTGTTCGACAAGGGCTCCTACACCGCCTGCGAAGCCTGCAAGGACGATCCGACCAAGCCGCGCATGTGGCAGCTCAACGCCAAGAGGATCATTCGCGACGAGGTCGAGAAGGTCATCTATTACGAAGACGCGACTTTCGAGCTGCTGGGAATGCCGATCGCCTATTTTCCGTTCCTGTCCGGGCCCGACCCCACCAAGAAGCGGCAGACCGGCTTTTTGGTCCCCGAGCTGAACTATGGCGTCAGCACGCTGGGCGTGGGCGTCGGCCTTCCGTTTTTCTGGGCGATCTCGCCCGACGCGGATCTGACGATCACGCCGACCTATTTCACGCAGCAGGGGCCGTTTCTCACCGGCGAGTTCCGCCAGCGTTTCGAGACCGGCAATTACATGATCCATCTCGAGGGCGCGCATGTCGGGGATCCCGGCGCGTTCGCGCCCCCGCCGGCGGGGGCGGGCGATCGGACCTGGCGAGGCGAGGCGCGCAGCACCGGGCAATTCACGATCAACGACGAGTGGAAATACGGCTGGGACGTGACGGCCCTGTCGGACCGCTACTTTTTGCAAGATTACAAGCGCTACATCGGCCTGAACGATGATTATTTCTTCCGCGAGTCCTCCTCGACGGCCTATCTGACGGGGCAGGGCGATCGCAGCTATTTCGACATGCGCGGCTTCTATTTCCAGGCGTTGTCGCCCAACGACGTGCAAAAGCAGCAGCCGATCACCCACCCGATCACCGACTACAACCGCGTTTTCGACATAGATCCGGCCAAGACGTTCGGCCTTGGCGGCCAGATCGAGGTCGACGCGAATTTCACCAGCACCTCGGCCAGCATCGCCAATTACGAATCGGTCCAGCCGCGCACGCTCGACGCGCTCTACGGCCTCTACACCGTCTGCCAGATCTATTCGCCGGCCTCCGACCCCTACAGGAGCACCTGTCTGTTGCGCGGCGTCGGCGGCGACTATCAACATGCGACGGCGAGCGCCGCCTGGAAGGAAAAATTCATCGATCCGATCGGCGGCGTGTGGACGCCCTTCGCCTTCGCGCGGTTCTTCGGCTCCTATCTCGATTACAATCAGACCGGCTCTTTCGAGGCCTACAACAACGCCGCGCAGCCCATTCCCAATGGCGCGCAGAACCTGTTCTTGAAGTCCGACCAGGTGGCTCGAGGCCAGGCCTTGCCGGGCTTTGGCATGGAGTGGCGTTATCCGTTGCTGGCGCGCGTCGGCGAATTAGGAAGCCTGGTGATCGAGCCGATCGGGCAGGTGGTGGCGCGGCCCAACCAGTCCTCGGTCCCCTCGCTCGTCAACATGGACGCGCAGAGTCTTGTGTTCGACGACACCAACCTGTTCGAATGGAGCAAATTTTCCGGCTACGACCGCTATGAAACGGGCACGCGCCTCAATTACGGCGGACAGGCGAGCATGACCTTTTTCAACGGGGCGTTCGCCAACGCCTTGCTCGGACAGTCGATTCAGCTCGCCGGCATGAACTCCTACTCGACCGCCGACGCCGCCAATGTCGGGCTCTCCTCGGGTCTCGACACGCGCGCCTCCGATTTCGTGGCGCGTTTCGCTTTCGCGCCCAACTCGAAAATCACCTTTGTCGCCAAGGGCCGGTTCGACAAGGATTCGCTGGAGGCGCGCCGGCTCGATCTCGGGGCCTCCTGGAAACTCGACCCGCTAACCCTGAACCTCCAATACGCCAATTACGCCGCGCAGCCGGTGATCGGCTTCGACGTGCGCCGGCAGGGCCTCACCGCCGACGGCAAATACGACATCACGAAAAACTACTTCGTGAACGCCAATGTCACCTTCGACATGAGCCGCTATCTCTATAACGCGCTGTCGACATATGAGGCGCTCACGGTCACCAACCCGTTGACCGGGAGCCATCTCACCGGCACGGCGCCCGTATTCTCGATCGCGCAGATTGGCTTTGGCGCGGGCTATCACGACGAATGCCTGACCGCCACCGTGAAATATTCATCGTTTTATCAACCGGAAGCGGTCACCGGGCAAGGAAGCCGCAATCAAACCTTTTTGCTCACCTTGCAATTTCGCACCCTTGGCGACCTGAAAGTCGGCGAAGGATTAGCCGCCATCCCGATCCACGACGGCGTGCGCGCCAACCCGTGACGCAGCGCAAGGTTTGCAATTTTTTACACGCCAATTTGGACGGATGGTGAACTTTCGCGTTGCCGGCTCGCGCGAAGGCCGGTTCTCGCGATGAGCGGACCTGTCGCATAGGCGCTAGGATAAAGCTGTGAGCGGATATTTGAGCCGCGATGGCGCCTGTGCTCCGATCCCTCTTGCCCCCCATTCCACACGGCCTATGATCGGGTGAAGAAGGAGCGGCGGGATGGCGGGCGAGGCGGAGGCGGTCACGGCGGCGATTCTCGTCATTGGCGACGAGATTCTCTCGGGCCGCACGCAGGACCAGAACAGCCATTACATCGCCAAATATCTCGCCGATATCGGCGTCGACACGCGCGAGATTCGCGTCGTTCCCGATGTCGAGGCCGAGATCGTCGCGGCGGTGAACGCCTTGCGCGCGCGCTATGCTTATGTCTTCACCACCGGCGGCATCGGCCCGACGCATGACGACATCACCGCCGACGCCATCGCCCGCGCCTTCGGCGTCGGCATAGAGGAAGACCCGCGCGCGATAAACATGCTGCTGGAGCGCATCAGGCCGGATCAGCTCAACGAGGCGCGCCGCCGCATGGCGCGCATTCCCCTGGGCGCGGACCTCATCGAGAACAGCGTGTCCAAGGCGCCGGGCTTCATGATCGGCAATGTGATCGTCATGGCCGGCGTGCCGATGATCATGCGGACCATGCTCGACGCCGCGGCGCCGAGACTGCGAACCGGCGCGCGCGTGCTGGTCGAAACCATCGAGGCCGACGCCATTCCCGAGGGGCGCTACGCCAAGGACCTCGCGGCGCTGGCGGCGCGCTTCGAGGAGGTGAGCATCGGCTCCTATCCGCAATTTTCCAGCGCCGGCGTGCGCAACCAGATCGTGCTGCGCGCGCGCGACGCTTCAAAGCTCGGCGCGGCGGCGGCGGCCACGCGAGAAATGATTTCGAGGCTGACCGACAACGGCGCGAAGGTGTAAAGGCCAAGGCCATGCAAAAAATCCTCGCCGTTTCCTGGGATCGCTTCCACGCCGACACGCGCACGCTGGCGCATCGACTAGCGGCGATCGGCGGCTTTTCGGCGATAGCGGCGGTGACGCGCGGCGGGCTCATTCCGGCGGGCGTCGTCGCGCGCGAACTCGGCATCAGGGTCATCGATACGATTTGCGTCGCGAGCTATCACGAGGAGACGACGCGCGGCGAAATCGCCGTGCTGAAGTCGCTGTCGGAGGAGCTGCTGGCGCGCCCCGCCCCCGAGGTGCTGATCGTCGACGATCTCGTCGACACCGGCGCCACGGCGAAGATCGTGCGGGCGCTGCTGCCCGGCGCGCATTTCGCCACCGTCTACGCCAAGTCGGAGGGGCTGCCCCAGGTCGACACTTACGTGCACGAGGTCGCGCAGGAGACCTGGATCTACTTCCCCTGGGACACGGCTTTGAGCTTCCAGGAGCCGATCAGCGCGCGGCGGAAGGGCTAGCGGAGAGCCCTCATCCGACCCTTGCTACGCAAGGGCCACCTTCTCCCGCGGGCGGGAGAAGGAGCGCCCTATTAATTTAGCTTATTGAATTCGAATCAAACGGCCGTGCTCCCTTCTCCCACTGGTGGGAGAAGGTGGCCCCGCGAAGCGGGGTCGGATGAGGGCCGCCGCGCGCGCCAACGAGCGCGAGCTAAGCGCGAAAATTTGGCGTCTCGAATCTGTATGATAGAGTGAGACCCGTCCCTCCAATGGGAAGCCGCGTATGAATATTCTGGACGCGCCACAATCTCGGGACCGTATCGGCGTGACACAAGAACAACCACTACGGAAATTGGGGATCGCCGGCGTCGAGGACGTTCCCTGGGGAACGCACATCTGTCAAGTTTACAGCACCCAGGCCGACTTATTGGATATATTGACGCCTTTTTTCAGCGAAGGCTTGAAATCGAACGAATTCTGCCTCTGGATCACCGCGGAGCCGCTTGGGATCGCCGCGGCGAAGGCGGCGCTGCATCGCGCCGTGCCGCGGTTGGACGCATTTCTCGCCAACGGGCAAATTGAAATTCTCGATCACCGCGATTGGTACACTTACCTCGGCAGGTTCGACGGCAACCGCGCGCACGCGGGATGGTTGAACAAACTCGAAGCGGCGTTGGGGCGCGGATTCGATGGCTTGCGGCTTACTGGCGACACCTATTGGCTAGCGGCGGACGAGTTTAAGCCGTTCATTGAGTACGAGGCCAGGCTCGACCCTATCATCGCCTGCAACCGCATGCTCGCGATCTGCTCCTATAGCTCGGAAAAGTTCGGCATGCGCGAAATTTTCGACGCCATCTCCAACCATGATTTCGCGCTCATCCGAGAGCGCGGCCGTTGGGAGGTCTTCACGAGCTACGCGCGCCGCCGGGCGGCGCGGTCTCTGCGGGAAAGCGAGGCGCGGCTGCGGGCCACCGTCGAAGGCGTCAACGACGGGATTCTGACGCTCGACGAGACCGGAACCATATTATTCGCCAATTCCGCGGCGTTGCGAATGTTTGGCTATGCGGCGTCCGAAGTGATGGGCAAGAATATCGGCGCGCTGGCGCCCGCGACAAGGCGCGTTAAACGGGATCGCGCCCCCGCCAGAGTAATGCGAATCTGGAAGAAAAAATTTGGCGGACGCACCCACGAAGCCGAGGGACGACATAAAGACGGCTCGCTGTTCCCAATAGAATACGCGATGAGCGAGATTCCGCTCGATGGCCAACGCCTCACGGTCGGTTTCGTGCGCAATCTGACCGAATCGCGCAAAATCGAGCAAAGAATGCAAGCGCTGCACGCGGACCGCCTGAACGCCATGGGAGGCATGGCGACCGCGCTGGCGCATGAAATCAATCAGCCGCTCAGCGCGGTCATAACTTACCTCTCCGCGGCTCAACGCTCGCTAAAAATGCCGCCAGAGCTGCGCCCGGAGAATGTGGAAAACACCTTGGGGAAGGCCGCGGTCCAGGCGGTCCGAGCCGCGACGATCCTTAAACACATGCGCCAATTCGTCTCGCGCGGCGAGCCGGACAAAACCGTTCACCACCTGCATGATCTGATCGCGGAGGCATGCGAACTCACCAATGCGATCGCGAAGGCGATAAATGCTCAAACGGTGCTCAATTTGGACGCGAAGGACGATCGCGTTCTCGCCGACAAAATCCAGATCCAGCAAGTCATCGTCAATCTGAAGCGGAACGCCATCGAGGCGATGAGCGCCTCGACAAAACGCCAACTGACCATTGCAACATCATTGACCGAAGACGGCATGATCCGCACCGATATCGTCGACACCGGCGCCGGCTTCCTGGAAGACGGCAAGAAACATCTGTTCGAGCCCTTCATGAGCAACAAAGCGCATGGGATGGGCGTCGGTCTGACGATCTCCCGCTCGATCGTGGAGGCGCATTACGGCGAGCTATGGGGAGAGCCCAATCCCGATGGCGGCGCGATCCTCAGTTTCACATTGCCGCTGGCGGATTACGATGAATCGCCGGAAGACGGCTTCCGCGAAGGTCGAGCCTA